>NZ_JBITCD010000004.1:569433-758639 GCF_044452905.1 Mycobacterium sp. NPDC051804
GGGTTGGGGTCTGGCCGCTTGGCGCCCCCGGGGGGGGGGGGTGGGAGCGCCCCCCCCCGCCCGCCCCCCCCCCCCCGCCCCCCCGCCCCCCCCCCCCCCCCCCCCCCCCCCACGACTTAGTTCCAGCTAGATGTTCTCCAATCCTCCAGTGGGCGAGCTACTTTCGCTCCTTGATCGGTCGAGCCACATGAACAAAGGAGCCGAAGTTGCAAGTAGATTCGACAGTAAAACCGGGTGCCCGACTGGCGCCGATCCTTCGTTACGATCTGCCGGCCTCGCTGGTCGTGTTTCTGGTGGCGCTGCCTCTGTCACTGGGCATTGCCATCGCCTCGGGCGCTCCTGCCCTCGCCGGGCTGATCGCTGCGATCGTCGGCGGTATCGTCGCGGGCGCCCTGGGCGGATCGCCGCTGCAGGTCAGCGGTCCGGCTGCCGGGCTGACAGTGGTGGTCGCCAGCCTGGTTGCGCAGTTCGGGTGGAAGGTCACGTGCGCAATCACAGTGGCGGCAGGCGTCCTGCAGGTGCTATTCGGAATGAGTCGAGTAGCACGCGCGGCGTTGGCCATCTCGCCGGTGGTGGTTCACGCGATGCTTGCGGGAATCGGCCTCACCATTGCGTTACAGCAGGTCCATGTACTCCTGGGCGGACAGATCAACAGCTCGGCATGGCGCAACATCACCGAACTGCCTAATCAGCTGATGAACGCGCACGGACCGGGGCTGGTACTCGGTGCGCTGGTGATCGCTGTCCTGGCCGGGTGGCGGTGGTTGCCGAAGCCGCTTGCCAAGGTGCCGGGTCCCTTGGTCGCGATATTGCTGGCAACCGTACTCGCTGCGGTGCTGGCACTCGACGTGGAACGTGTTCGCCTCGACGGATCGCTCCTCGACGCGCTCGCTCTGCCCAGTCTTCCGGACGGGAACTGGGGCGCCTTCGCGGTGGGCGTGCTGACCGTCGCACTCATCGCCAGCGTCGAAAGCCTCTTGTCGGCTGTTTCGATTGACCGCATGCACAACGGTCCACGAACGAACTTCGATCGCGAAATGATCGGCCAAGGCGCCGCCAACATCACCTCTGGAGCCATCGGCGGATTACCGGTGACAGGAGTCATCGTACGAAGCTCGACCAACGTCAATTCCGGTGCGAGAACGCGTGCTTCGGCGATCCTGCACGGAGTGTGGGTATTGATCTTCGCGCTGCCGTTCGCAGGCTTGGCAGAGCAGATCCCGACCGTCGCACTGGCGGGGCTCCTCATCGTGATCGGGATCCAGCTTGTCAAGCGAGCTCACATCGAAACCGCGCGCCGCACGGGAGACATTGCGGTCTACGCCGTCACCTTGCTCGGCGTGGTGTTCCTGAACCTACTCGAGGGCGTGCTGATCGGACTGGCGCTGGCCATCGTTCTCGTACTCTGGCGCGTGGTGCGCGCGCGGATCAAAGCCGAACCGATCGGTGACGGGGAGTGGCGCGTCCTGGTCGAGGGCTCCTGCAGCTTCCTGTCGCTTCCGCGCCTGGCGAAGACGTTGGCCACCGTCCCGGCCGGGTCGGCGGTGACGGTCGAGTTGTCGGTGGACTATATCGATCATGCGGCGCATGAGGTGATCGAGGACTGGTGCCGTCAGCATCGCAATGCTGGTGGGACCGTGGAGATCTGCGAGGTCGGCTCCGTTGAGATGCACAGCGCCGTGGAGCGACCTCCGGTACGGGAAATTACGCCGCTCGACGTGCGCTCCGGTGTGGTGCCCTGGAGCTCATGGCAGAACGGGAACAGCGTCGACGCCGCTGTCTTCACCGGTGTCGACGTGTACCAGCGCCGCACCGCTCCTTATCTGAAGCCACACATGGAAAGGCTCGCGCACGCGCAACGCCCCGAGACGCTGTTCATCACCTGCACCGACTCCCGTCTCGTCCCGAACATCATTACGAGCAGTGGCCCCGGCGATCTGTTCACGGTGCGCAACGTCGGTAACCTGGTCCCAGAAGACCGGCGGGACAATTCGATCGAGGCTGCGATCGCCTTTGCGGTGGACAAGCTCGAAGTCACGTCGATCGTGGTTTGCGGACACTCCAGCTGCGGCGCAATGAACGCGATTCTCCATGGTGGTGCCCCGCTCAGTGAGGCCGATGAACATCTGTCGGAATGGTTGAAGCACGGGGATGCCGCGCTGATCGAATTCGACGACGGCAACCATCCGGTGGCACGGTCGGCAGCAGATGCGGGGTTCGGTCGCGTGGATCAGCTGAGCGTGGTCAGCGTCGCCACCCAAGTCGAGACGTTGCAGCGGCACCCGCTCGTTCGGACACGCACTCAGCTGGAGGTCGTCGGATTGTTCTACGACATCCCCAGTGCATCGGTTCTTCGCGTCACGCCTGAGCTCATTGATTTCCCTATCCAACCAGCGAAAATGGTCGAACTTCACAGCTAATGGCATGGTGGCTGCCATGAGCAGCACTTCCAGCAGGTTGTACCGCAAATGGTTGGCGGTGGCGATTGCCGGCATCGCAACACTGGGTCTCGTGACGGCGTGCGCAGGGTCGGGCCCGTCGCGGCACGAGAACGACGCGCCCGCGTCGAAGTTCACCACCGATGGCGCCGCCGCCGGCGCACCGGAGGCCCCGCCGCCTCAGGAGCCCGCGCCGGTGCAGGACGCCCAACGCGATGTCGTCAAGACCGCATCGATGACCATCACGGTGTCCAACACGTCCGAGGCCGCGGACAAGGCGGCGGTCATCGTCGAGGATGCCGACGGCCGAGTCGACAGCCGCAGCGAGAACGCGGGGTCCGACTCGGGATTGGCGCGCACCTCGGTCGTCCTGCGCGTCCCGGTGGACAAGCTCGACGGTGTGGTGCGCGAGCTCAAGACACTCGGGACCGTGCAGTCGGCCGAAACCAGCTCCGAGGATGTGACGGCACAGCGTGTCGATCTCGACGCCCGCATCAAAGCGCTGCAGACCTCGGTGGACCGATTGCTGGCGATCATGCGCGATGCCCGCGACCCCGAAGCGCTCATCGCCGCCGAAGACGCGCTCTCACAGCGCCAGGCCGACTTGGACAGCCTGCGTGCACAGCGTGAGGCCCTCGGCGACCGCATCGAATACAGCACCGTCAACGCCACCTTCGTGGCCGAGACGATCGGTGGACCGGCGCCGGAGCAGTATCAGGGCTTTCTGGGCCAGGTCGAACGTGGTTGGGACGCATTGGTTTCCGTCGGAAGCAACCTGGTGCTGCTTTTCGGTCTCATGCTGCCCTGGCTGCTCGTTGTGGCCGCCGTCGTCGCGCTGTGCTACGGCGTGATCCGCGTGGCCGGCGCCCGTCAGCCCAAGCCCGTGGTTGTCGCGAAACCGGCCGGTGCATCAGACGTGGACGCGGCGCACAACCCGCCTCCAGCTGACCAACAGGATGACGGGAATCAATAGCAGCGACGTGCGAGATATGAACTGAGTCAGTACATCGTCTTTCAGCAGCCCGGGCCCCGCGAAGTAGCCGAAGAGCAGGAGGGTTGCGGTCACCAAAACCGCCGCCCGGCCCACGGGAGTGCAGATGCCACTGGCATCCAGCGATGTCGGCATCACGGTGCGATAGAAATCGACCATCGCCGCCAGGGTCAGGTATCCGATCACCACGTACAGCCACCACCACGACTGGCCTGAACCCCAGGTCCAGTTGTGCATGTCGTCACTCGGTGCCGCGACGCGGATCGGAACGTAGCAGTAGAAGTTGCCGACCTCCATGCACAGCAACCAGAACGTGGAGTAGGCGACAAGTCGGTGCGCACTCTTGCGCCACAAAGGCGCGACGAAGCGAAAGATCAGGTACAGCAGCGCATTGACCGCGATCCCGGATAATGCCACGACAGCGACAGCCAGATGTCTCCCGGATGCCATCGCGGCGGCATAGTCGACGTGTTCGTCGACTTCGTCAAGAAACAGAATGTTGAAAATGCTGTTGCTACCCCAGTGAATCGGCCAGGGGCTCGATTTGATGCCCAGGAACCAGGCGGCGAACGAGTGCCCGTATTCGTGTGTCATGAAGGACACGTAGTACGTCACGAGAAGAACCAAGGGTGTTGATGCCAACAGCAGCCACATCGATCGGGAACCGGAAGAATCCGCCGGGTGCACTGCCATGCGCTCTCCAACCGTTCGGCCTGCCGGTCGTCCCACGCGGGAGCATAGGCATACGCGCGACAAAATTCCTTGAAATTCCTTGAAATTTGCGGATTTCGGTTGCCATAACCGGCAGCCCGCCAACGTGATTCGCGATATTCTGGCTTGCCAAATGGATAACACCACGTTGTTCACACTGACGGCTATGGTGTTGTGCTATGCGGTGATCTCAGCGTTGGTCAAACGGTGGTATGTCGCGCCTGCCTTGATATTCATGCTGTGCGGAATGGCTTTGGGGCCGTTCGGTATCGGCGCGATCGAGGTTGGCCACGACGTAGGCGATTACTTGATCGTCGCCGAGTTGGCGCTCACATTGATCCTCTTCAATCAAGCAGCCGCTCTCGACTTGTCGGCGGTCGTTCGTCGCCACGGCATCACCGTCCGGCTGTTGGTGGTCGGCATCCCGGTGTCTCTCGGCCTGGGCACTTTGACCGCGCTGCTACTCATCCCCTATATGTCGGTTGCGGGCGCGATCGCTGTGGGGGCGATCGCAGCTCCCGCGGAGGTCGCGCTCATCTCAGCTTTGCTGGAGGATCGCCGCATCCCGGAGACTGTCCGCCATGCGTTGTCGACGGAGAGCGGGCTCTACGACGGATTCGCGCTGACCACGCTGGTACTCGCACTTGCGGTGTACGAGGCCCACGAGCGGGCCCCGCACCAGCGGTTTGATGATGTGGCGTGGTTCCTGGTCCGCACCGAAGTCATGTCCGTCGTTGCCGGTCTGATCCTCGGTGCGATCGGGGGCGTGGTGATCACTTGGTCGCGTCGGCGCGGCTGGATGGGCGACACGTGGGCCCAGTTGTCGATGTTGGTAGGTGCGTTGCTGTGTTTCCAGGTCGGTCAGCTGTCGGACGGCAGTGGTCTGGTGGCTGCCTTTGCCGGTGGACTCGCGTTTGCCTTTGTCGCGGAACGGAGGGGAGGCGGACCTGACACGCATGTCTCAGATGCCGCCGCTCATCTGCTGGAACTTGTCGTCTTCGCGATGTTCGGCGCCTACGCCGTGGTTGGGGCCTGGCGCGAAGTTGAGTGGCGGGTGGTGGCCTTCGTCATCGTCGCTGTGTTCGCGGTGCGTCTCATCGCTGTCTCGTTGGCGTTGATCCGTACCGACCTGCCGCCCAGAGACCGGCTGTTCATCGGCTGGTTCGGACCGCGCGGCCTGGGCACCATTGTTCTGGGCCTGCTGATGATCGAACATATCGAACTACGTGAGCCCGATCTCGAGCCCTGGATCACACAGTTGGTCGGAGTCGCGGTCTCGTTGAGCCTCGTTGTGCACAGCCTCACCGTGTGGCCGGGAATCAACTGGCTGGCAACGAAAGTACGCGCGGCCGGTGCATCAGACGTGGACGTCGCGAAGGCCGACGGCGAAGCGGAGGCCTGAGCAGTTGTAGCACCCCGCACAGCCAACACAGTTCGTGCAGCCGACGCACCCCAGGCACGCGACACACTTCTTGCAGAACGCGCACGCCACACACGCGATGCTGCCCGCGACGGCGAGAGACATTGCGGTAACCATGCTTCCGGCGACCGCGGCACTTCCGGCGGTTGCCATCGATCCGGCCACAGCTGTGCTGGCGACGGTGGCCGCCGAGCTGACCACACCGGCACTCGCCACCGTGGCTGCCGACCCGGCAACTGCGGTGCTCGCCACCGTCGCCGCCGAACCGGCCACTGCCGAGCTGACCGTGGTGGACACCGATCCGGCGACCGCCGTGCCGGCCGTTGCGGTTTCGAAGTTGTAAGGGTCCAGGTTTCCTGACACGGCGTCCATTTTGCGTCAGGCCCGCATCGCTGTCGCGGCGGTTCGGCTACGACCTTGTTCAAGCGTGGATCGCAGGACGCGTCGGACCAACCTCTCGAGCTTCGGTTCGTTCGGCCGGTGCTCCGTCGTCGCGGCGATCAGGGCCTCGAACGTCGGCGGGCCGTCCGACGGTGTGCACGTGGCAATGACTTCTTCGATGATGTCGATCGCTTGGCAGAGCCGGGTCGAAGGCTCGGCGATGTCGAGCTCAGTCCGCCACAGTGCGCCTTGGTGTGCGTAGGCCATCAAATCGGGCAGCCGCTTGGGTGCCACCGCGAGGGTTTCCGCGACGGCCTGCGCCCAACCGGTGAGGACGGTGAGGTCCTCGACTTCGAGCACCGGAGGCGACGGTGCAGACGTGTCGACGGGTTGTGGTTCCGAACCCGTTGCCGAGGCGTAGATCTGGTGTACGGATACGTCGAAGTAGTGGACCGCGTTGTCAATCGTCTTACGGCTGTCGGCGGTGCGCCGCAATGCGCGATCCCCGCAGATGGTCATCAGGACGCCGTGGGCACCGGCCTCCAACGGAACCTCGCGGGTACCCCGGACCGGGTCTCGCCATAGTCCGACGATGGGGGAGAAGCCGAAACCTGGCGGCTGGGAGCGCCGCACCATGCCGTAGGCGCTCAGTGTCGCGACCGCCGAGCCCGGATCGTCGGCCAAGATGCTGGCATACCGGCCGGCCCACCGCGACGTCAGCTGGGGCCCGTCGAGCAGTGGCGTGACGACGAGCGTCGGCCCCACCGATCGAACGACTTCGGCCACATCGTCGCGCTGGGACAGGTCCTCGCATATCAAGCAGCAGAGGGTTAGTTCCTCTCCCATTTCGATGAACTGGACCGTCCTTCGCGTGACGTCCATCGCCTCCCACCACCGGACGTGCGGGTGTAGGGCACCGCCGAGGTGGTACTGGTAAATCTGTGCTTCGTCGAGCGACCAACGGTGATGCTTGTTCTGCCGGATGTGGAACCACTGATCACGAGCCGAACCTGTTGCGGCTCTGTGCTCTTTGAGTCCCTTCTCCAGCTGCGAGTTCACGCCGATGTGCACCCAGTTGCCCGGCAACTGCCCCGTCTTCGGTGCCGGTTGCCGAACCCCGGCCATCAAGATGTTCACTCCGTGGCGGTCCAGGACGGCCTCGAGTTCCTCGAGATCGCTTTCATCGATTGCGCTTTCGGGAAAGACCACCACGTCAACACTGGAAACTTCATCGAGAGCGGCGATGATGGTGCGGTCCACCAGGTCGAAATCAAGCCGTTCCGGCGGGGCGAACTCGAAATAGCCGTAGGGCTCGCTGGTATGTCTGCGCACCGATCCTTCGACGGGGCGAAAGTCCGTTTCACGTATCCGCAGCGGCCAGGGAAGGAGGAGTAAGTTCGCGTACTCGGCCTGGACATCTGTGCCGCGATGCCGCACAGGAACCTTCGACCACCGGACCTGCGCACCGGGGCGATGAACGCACGCGTAGCGCGAAAACGAGCCCAGGGCAGTCGCATTGGGTGAAGTGCGGACCTTCGGAAGGACGCGCAGAAGGTCGGGGTGAATGCGGGCCAGGGATCCGGTTCGAGCCAGGAGCTCGCGCCCGCGGGCGCGATAGGTGTAGCCGTGATCATCGGGCCGACCCACCGGCGCGCCCAATCCGGCGCACGCCTCGTCGGCTATCGCGTGAAGTGTCAGTAGCGCCTCACACATCCGCCAGTCCCGACCCTCGGTGAGGTCGTCGATCGGGATCTGGATCTGGCCGCGAAAGACCTTCCATTCGCGGGCGAGGATTTCGGGAACCGTGCAGCTGTCTCGGTTGTCGACCCAGCCGCTCCACTCCCGGCCTGCGTCCTCGACCGCTTCGGCCCAGCTGACGTAGCGATCGGGCGGCCAGGTGGCGCCGCCCGGCGGGGACAACACGAAGCGATAGGCCTGGGTGTGGTCAAGGAGCACCTCGGTGAGGGCGAAGAGATCTGGCGGCCACTCGAGGATTTCGTCGGAGACAGAGACGCCGCTCAATGCCGCCCACATCGACTCGGGCGTCGGATCTACCACGGGCGGCTCCCTTATTTGTCGCTCATGCTAAGCGAGGATCAGCCGCGCGCCGTTTCGACCGAGAGAAGAAGGTCCCACCCGGCACGCCGGATGGGACCTTCGCTATGGGGAATCGTGGTTATGAAGCGCGCCGGATGCCCCGCTTCAGCAACAATTCGCGCTCGGACTCCGACAGGCCGCCCCAGATGCCGTAGGGCTCACCGACCGCCAGTGCATGCGAGCGGCACTGAGCGATCACGGGGCAGCTGCGGCACATCTCCTTGGCACGCATCTCACGCTGCGCGCGGGCCCGGCCGCGTTCGCCGTCGGGATGAAAGAACATGGACGAGTCGACGCCTCGGCAAAGGCCGGCGATCTGCCAATCCCAGATATCTGCGTTAGGTCCGGGAAGCTGTTGCGGCTGTGGCATTGGAAAACCCCTCTCTACACACCCATTTCGCCAACTACACGGGTGCGTGAGTTTTGGAACCGATCCGAGCGCAAGTCGCCGATGACTACTCGTGCACACAAACTAGGGGGGCTCACGAAATTCCGTCAATAGCCTGAGCATGTGCCAATTGACATAACAGCAGGTCCAGAATTTACTTCACGTTCATCTTGGGACACTTCGTCGACGAGATCGGTGTTTAGACAAACGTGATGCGGAGACCGCCAAGGCGTATTTGTCCTGATCGGGTCGATACATGCGACTCTGGCAATTATTCGCGACTCCGCTCCGCCTTACATGGAATTAACTTTTGCAGCACCAACTGTTAACCAAAGTGATTTTGGCCCCTTTTGAATACGAGTCCACCGGTACCGGGTAACCGCATCTGCTCGTTGCCGCCGTTGATACCGTCGCGGGCACCCATGATCACTTCCACGACAGACCTGGCAAACGCGGCGTTCGGGGATGACCCGGGATGCTGGCCGCTGCCTGCCGCGACAACTCCGCACGAGTCATGGCTGCGGGCGGTGGCGGCCGGTGGCCAGGGTCGCTACAGTAGTGCGCTGGCCGACCTCGCCGCGTTGCGCCGCGAGCCGCCCGGCCCGTTGGTGTCGTTGGCCCACAGCACCCGCGCATCGTTTCTGCGGCAGCTCGGCTGGCACGATCGGGCCCGCGCCTGGGACGGCCGGGCGTCGGCACTTGCGGGCACCGATCGCGAAGCGGGCGGCGACGCTCTGATCGGACTGGCCGCCGATGCGCTCGGCACGGGACGGTTCGCGGCGTCGGAGCGGGCGTTGCTCCGCGCGACCGACCTTCTCGACGGCCCGGTTTCGGCGCGACTGCAGGTGCGGATCGCCTGGGTGTCCGCGGAGCTCGCCATGGCCCGCGGAGAGGGTTCGGCCGCGGTGCGACACGCGGAAGCGGCCAGGGCCGCGGCCGCGACACTGGGCTCGGCCCGGCACACCGTCAAATCCCAGGTGGTCATGGCCGCCGCACTGTGCTGCGTCGGCGACCTCGACGGCTCCCGCCGGGTGGCCGATGCCGCGTTGGAGGACACCGAACAGCACGGAATGATTCCGCTGCGCTGGGCGTTGGCGTCCTTGCTGGTCGGTATCGGCAGCGCGACGCGGTCAGAAGTAGAGGTGGCCGGGATCCGAGACGGTTCTGCCGACACAGTCCGATCACGGGGCGGCGTGTGGGCCGTGCGCTGAGCCGGGAGCACGCCATCCTGAAAGTTATTGTTTAGCTGAGCCAAGCCCACCGGTAAGTGTCCGCTACGTAACGCTGGAGAGATCGCCCACGATGACAATTTCGGGAGAACATCTCGATGATGTCGTTGCTGAGGCTGTGGCAGGCAATCGAGACGCACTCCGGAGGGTGCTGGAGACCATTCGTCCCATCGTCGTCCGGTATTGCCGGGCGAGGGTTGGATCGACTGAACGAAGTGGCCTCTCAGCTGATGACGTCGCGCAGGAGGTGTGCTTGGCCGCCATAACGGCGCTGCCGCGGTACAAGGATCAGGGACGACCGTTCCTGGCCTTTGTGTACGGCATTGCAGCGCACAAGGTCGCTGACGCACATCGCGCAGCAGGCAGGAACCGCTCCGACCCGACGGATGTCGTGCCGGAACGCTTCTCGCTGGACGCTGGCCCCGAACAGATGGCGTTGGACTCCGAGGCATCGGCCCGGATGAAGCGGCTACTGGCGGTTTTGCCGGAGAAGCAACGCGAAATCCTGATCCTGCGTGTGGTCGTCGGCATGAGCGCCGAAGAGACCGCAGAAGCTGTCGGAAGTACGGCGGGTGCGGTCCGGGTCGCCCAGCACCGCGCACTCGCGCGGCTGAAGGACGAGATCATGTCGACGGGGCACGACTATGCCTGACTTCGGACGTTGGACTTCCAACGGAGGCGACCCGTCGCTCAACGAGATCAACCGCACCGATCAGCTGCTCGATGCGCTCGCGTACGAGCAGCCGGCCTATGCGGCCGATCGCGGTGAGGCCGAACTGATCAACTTGCTATCCGGTTGGCGAGACAACATTCGTGATGCGCCGCTGACGGTTCCTGTGACGCCGCGCGACGCGGTGATCGCGTTGGATACCGCACAACGTTCGCGCAAACGCTCGCGCAGGACGCTGGCCCTGGTCGGGTCGACCGCCGCCGCGGTGCTGTGCCTAGGTGGTTTCGCCAGCGTTGTTGCCGGCGCGGGACCGGGCGACTCCCTCTACGGGCTGCGCACGATGATTTTCGGCGAGGCGCCGGCCCCGCGGGACGACGCCGTCATGCTTGCTTCGCAGCAACTGGCCGAGGTGCAGCAGCTTGTCGACCAGGGGCAATGGGACGCCGCGCAGCAGAAGCTGGAGACGCTCACCACGACGGTGGCGACGGTCAATGACGACGTGCAGAAGCAAGAACTGGTCAGCCAATGGCAAGACCTGACGGTGAAGGTCGAGGCCCAGGACCCCGCGGCGGTGCTGCCGCCCGACGTTCCGCCGCCTACCTTCCCTGACGTGCCGGTGGTCATGCTCACACCGCCACCAGCCGACGGCACTTCGTCGGAGACGACGTCGCCGACGACACCGCCGTCTGAGACAACGTCGACGTCGGGAACCACGCCGTCGGAATCTCCGACGTCTCCGACGACGCCGCCATCGGAGACCCCGCCGGCCAGTCCGACGTCACCGGCCACCAGTCCGCCGGTGCAAGGCCCGCCGCCTTCGTCGGCCCCTGCGACTGCGACGGAGGAGCCGACGACGGAGGAGGAGCTCCCGCCGAGTTCTTCCGCACCGACGACGACCACCACCGTTGCGGCCACGACGCGACCCCAGCCGTTGCCGACATCGACCGTCACCGAGGCCGCCGAGGAGGCGCCGCCGGTAGAGGCTCCGCCGGCAACGGTCGAGGCACCACCTGTGACGGTTGAGGAACCTGCAGAAGTGGAGGCGCCGCCGACAACTCAGGCACCGCCGGTTCAACGACAAGAGCCGCCGGTACAACGGCGAGCCCCGGTTACGACCACATTCGCGGCGCCCGAACCCGAATCAGGCGGGGAGGGCAGCTAACCGGGGGTATGCGCTCTCAGCGATATCCGTCGGTGTCCGTCGTAGCCTCGTTGAGGGAAGCGTCGGCGTAGCCGCGGCAATAATCCCAGGTGACGTAGGCATCGGGTTCGGGATCGTAGGCTGGCTCGTGCGGCCGGACCGTCCCGTCGACCAGCAGCTGCAGCAGGTTCGCCCGCAGCATGTCCCAGTCGTGATAGTGGTCCTGCTGGCATTCGTCGCAGCAGACGACCAAACCGCGAATTCCCTTGTGTGCCAACAACGCTTCGTACACCGCTAAATCGGCGAGATCGGCCTCCACCGCGGTCCGCTCCTGTGGGTCCAGCGGTTGCCCGGGTTCCAGGGCGTCGAGCGCAGCCGAGGGGTCGCACGGGTCGTCGGCGAACGGATCGGGCGGCAAACCCGGCGGGAGGTGGTCGCGCACGACTCCACACTACGCAGCCGCCCACATTTCGCGCCAGCCGTCGCCCGGCATGGCGCAACCGGGAGTGTGGGGCCGAACCGGCGACGTCAATGCCGATAAGATGGGGAATCTAGCTCGTCTGTCTCGGGAGGCCCCACCCATGTCGATCGCCGAAAGCAGCCTTCCCCTCGCCGTTCCGGTGCCCACCGGCGGCGACGATCCGACGAAGATCGCGATGCTCGGCCTCACTTTCGACGATGTACTGCTGCTGCCCGCCGCCTCAGATGTGGTGCCCGCCACAGCTGATACCTCCAGCCAGTTGACCAAGAAGATCCGGCTGCGCGTCCCGCTCGTCAGCTCCGCGATGGACACCGTCACCGAATCGCGGATGGCCATCGCGATGGCCCGTGCCGGAGGCATGGGCGTGCTGCACCGCAACCTGCCCGTCGCCGAACAGGCAGGTCAGGTCGAGACGGTCAAGCGCTCCGAGGCCGGCATGGTCACCGACCCCGTCACCTGCTCACCTGACAACACGCTGGCCGAGGTCGACGCGATGTGCGCACGGTTCCGCATCTCGGGGTTGCCCGTCGTGGACTCGCTCGGTTCTCTTGTCGGGATCATCACCAATCGCGATATGCGCTTCGAGGTCGACCAGTCCAAACCGGTGTCCGAGGTGATGACGAAGGCCCCGTTGATCACTGCGCAGGAAGGGGTTTCGGCCGAGGCGGCACTGGGACTGTTGCGCCGCCACAAGATCGAGAAGCTGCCGATCGTCGACGGCAACGGCAAGCTGACCGGTCTGATCACCGTCAAGGACTTCGTCAAGACCGAGCAATTCCCCTTCGCGACGAAGGACAGCGATGGTCGGCTGCTCGTCGGCGCCGCCGTCGGTGTCGGCGACGACGCCTGGACGCGCGCGATGACGCTGACGGACGCCGGTGTCGACGTGCTCATAGTGGACACCGCGCACGCCCACAACCGTGGCGTGCTGGACATGGTGCATCGCGTCAAGGTGGCGGTCGGTGACCGCGTCGAGGTGATCGGCGGCAACGTCGCCACCCGCTCCGCCGCGGCCGCACTCGTCGAAGCGGGCGCCGACGCCGTGAAGGTCGGTGTCGGCCCGGGCTCGATTTGCACCACACGGGTCGTAGCCGGTGTCGGAGCTCCCCAGATCACTGCCATCCTCGAGGCCGTCGCCGCGTGCGCGCCCAAGGGCATTCCGGTCATCGCCGACGGGGGCCTGCAGTATTCGGGCGACATCGCCAAAGCCCTTGCCGCGGGCGCGTCCACAGCGATGCTGGGCTCGCTGCTCGCAGGCACCGCGGAGTCGCCTGGCGAGCTGATCTTCGTCAACGGCAAGCAGTTCAAGAGCTACCGCGGCATGGGTTCGCTCGGTGCGATGGCCGGGCGTGCGGGTGCGAGGTCGTACTCCAAAGACCGTTACTTCCAGGACGATGCGCTGTCCGAGGACAAGCTGGTGCCCGAGGGCATCGAGGGTCGGGTGCCGTTCCGCGGTCCGCTGTCGACGGTGATTCACCAACTCACCGGCGGGTTGCGCGCCGCCATGGGCTACACGGGCTCGGCCACGATCGAGCACCTGCAGCAGGCGCAGTTCGTACAGATCACCGCGGCTGGGTTGAAGGAGAGTCACCCGCACGACATCGCGATGACTGTCGAGGCCCCGAACTACTACACCCGCTGACAGGAAACTGAATCATGCGCGACATGGTTGAAATCGGCATGGGCCGAACCGCCCGCCGCACTTACGAACTCGACGACATCAACATTGTGCCGTCCCGCAGAACCCGGTCGTCTCAAGACGTTTCGACTGCCTGGCAATTGGATGCGTACCGGTTCGAGATCCCGGTGGTCGCACATCCCACCGACGCGTTGGTGTCGCCGGAGTTCGCGATCGAGATGGGCCGGCTCGGCGGCCTCGGTGTACTCAACGGCGAGGGTCTGATCGGCAGGCACGCCGACGTCGAGGAGAAGATCGCTCAGGTCGTCGCGGCGGCCGAGAAGGAGCCCGAACCGTCGGCGGCAATCCGACTGCTGCAACAACTGCATGCCGCGCCGCTGGACCCCGACCTGCTGGGCGCAGCGGTCGCGCGGATCCGCGACGCCGGGGTGACGACGGCGGTGCGCGTCAGCCCGCAGAACGCCCAGGCGCTGACGCCCGCGCTCGTCGCCGCTGGTGTCGAACTGCTCGTTATCCAGGGCACGATCATCTCCGCCGAGCGGGTCGCCCAAGATCACGGGGTCGGCGAACCGCTGAACCTCAAGACGTTCATCTCCGAACTCGATATCCCCGTGGTGGCGGGCGGTGTCCTCGACCACCGCACCGCCCTGCACCTCATGCGCACCGGCGCTGCGGGCGTCATCGTCGGCTACGGATCGACCCGCGGCGTCACCACCAGTGACGAGGTGCTCGGCATCAGCGTGCCGATGGCCACCGCAATCGCCGACGCCGCCGCGGCGCGGCGCGAATACCTCGACGAGACAGGCGGCCGCTACGTGCACGTGCTCGCCGACGGCGACATCCACACCTCCGGCGACCTGGCCAAGGCCATTGCGTGCGGCGCCGACGCCGTGGTGCTCGGCACCCCGTTGGCCACCGCTGCCGAGGCCCTGGGAGACGGCTGGTTCTGGCCCGCTGCGGCCGCGCACCCGTCGTTGCCGCGTGGTGCACTGCTGCAGGTTGCTCTCGGCGAACGGCCGTCGCTGGGACAGGTTCTGACCGGGCCGTCCGACGATCCGTTCGGCTCGTTGAATTTGGTCGGTGGCCTGCGGCGATCGATGGCCAAGGCGGGTTACTGTGACCTCAAGGAGTTCCAGAAGGTCGGCTTGACCGTCGGTGACTGACACTAAGAGGTGGGGTGCACTTCCCACGTGTCCGTCGGATAGACGCAGAACAACGGCAGACCGTCCGGTGACTGAGCGGCAGTCCACCCGTTGCCGTCAGGATTGACGGCAACTACATCGGAGAAGCACTCCGTGCCGATCTCGCGGACGCCGACGAGCCCGGCGATCTGTGACCATTCGCCAGGCGCTTTGGGGGAGCCGCACGCCAGAATCGCTCCGCTGGTGTTCGTTCCAAACACGAACGATTTGGTGTTCTCGCACGGCTGGCCCAGAACTGCGTCGTCGACCATCCCCGGAACCGGCTCCGCACCGGCAGGAACTGCGATGGCGAAGGCGGCTGCGAGGAAAGCGACCGCGACGAGCGAACGGGACATGGGCGAAGGGTACGCCCGGCCTGCTGCGTGAACGTCAATTTGGACGAAGTGCAGCTAAACGTGGACTAAGGGTGGCCTCACTAGTAGTTACTGGCCAGTAGTTAGATACTGAACCGATGAAGCCTGACTATGACGTCCTGATCATCGGTTCCGGTTTCGGTGGCAGTGTCACCGCGCTGCGGCTCACCGAGAAGGGCTATCGCGTCGGCGTTCTGGAGGCCGGTCGCCGCTTCGCCGACGAGGAGTTCGCGAAGACGTCGTGGAACCTGCGCAAGTTCTTGTGGGCGCCGAAACTCGGCATGTACGGCATCCAGCGAATCCACTTGTTGCGCAACGTGATGATCCTGGCCGGCGCCGGGGTAGGCGGAGGTTCGCTCAACTACGCCAACACGCTGTACGTGCCGCCGGACGCGTTCTTCAACGATCCGCAGTGGAAGCAGATCACCGACTGGCGCAGCGAGTTGACGCCGCACTACGACCAGGCGCAACGGATGCTCGGCGTGGTCCAAAACCCGACGTTCACCGACGCCGACCGCGTCATGAAAGAGGTCGCCGCCGACATGGGTGTCGAGGACACGTTCGTCGCGACGCCCGTCGGTGTGTTCTTCGGGCCCGACGGCACCAAGACGCCCGGCAAGACCGTGCCGGATCCGTATTTCGGCGGCGCGGGACCGGCACGCACCGGTTGCATCGAATGCGGTTCCTGCATGACGGGTTGCCGCTACGGCGCCAAGAACACGCTGCTGAAGAATTATCTCGGGCTCGCGGAAAAGGCTGGGGCAGAGATCATTCCGATGACGACAGTGTCGGGGTTCTCGCAACGATCCGACGGTGCGTGGGAAGTGCGCACGAAGCGGACGGGCTTGTTGGGACTGCGCAGGCGCAAGTACACGGCGACCCACGTGGTGCTGGCGGCGGGGACGTTCGGGACGCAGAAGCTGCTGTTCAAGATGCGCGACACGGGTAGGCTGCCGAGGCTTTCGGAGAAGCTCGGTGTGCTCACCAGGACCAACTCGGAATCGATCGTCGGTGCGGGCCGTTTCGCCGTGTCGCCGGATCTCGACCTGACCCATGGCGTGGCGATCACGTCGTCGATCCATCCGACCTCTGACACACACATCGAGCCGGTGCGCTACGGCAAGGGCAGCAATGCCATGGGCCTTCTGCAGACCCTGATGACCGACGGCGCGGGGCCCTCGGGATCCGACGTTCCGCGGTGGCGACAGTTCTTCGCGCAAGCGGGGGAGGATCCTCGCAACCTGCTGCGCTTGCTCAATCCGCGCAAGTGGAGCGAGCGGACCATGATCGCGCTCGTCATGCAGCACCTCGACAACTCCATCACGACATTCACGCGGCGCACCAAGTTCGGCTTCCGGCGGCTCGACAGCAAGCAGGGCCACGGCGAACCCAACCCGACGTGGATCCCGGTGGGCAACGAGGTCACGCGGCGGATCGCCAAGAAGATCGACGGTGTCGCGGGCGGCACCTGGGGTGAATTGTTCAACATCCCGCTGACGGCGCATTACCTCGGTGGCGCCGCGATCGGCGACACCGTCGACCATGGAGTCATCGACCCGTATCAGCGGGTCTACGGATATCCGACGCTCTCGGTACACGACGGTGCGGCGATCTCGGCGAATCTCGGTGTGAATCCATCGCTTTCGATTACGGCCCAGGCCGAGCGCGCCGCGTCGCTGTGGCCGAACAAGGGCGAGGCCGATCTGCGACCCGAGCAGGGCGAACCGTACAAGCGTCTGGCGCCGATCGCACCGGCACATCCCGTCGTTCCGATAGATGCGCCCGCGGCGTTACGTCATCTGCCGATCGAGCCGGTGAGCTCAGCGGGGTAAAACCTCAGCCGGGAGGTTTGAAGTGGCGGGACCTGGGTAAGTGGTGCCGATGCGTACCGCCTACCACGAGGAATTGTCGGGTCTGGGCACGCAGCTGGCCGAGATGTGCGGGCTGGCGGCGAAGGCATTGGACGACGCGACGCAGGCCCTGCTCATGGCAGACCTGTCACTGGCCGAACAAGTCATCGCCGAACATGAACACATTGCGGCGATGAATCGTCGGGCCGAGGAGACCGCGGTAAGACTTCTCGCGCTGCAGCAGCCGGTGGCCGGTGACCTGAGGAGGGTGGTCTGTGCCATCCACGTCGGCGCCGACATCGAGCGGATGGGTGCACTCGCGGTGCATGTGGCCGGCATCTCGCGGTTGCGGCACCCGGACTGCGCGTTGCCTGATGACGTCAAGGCCAGCTTCACCGAGATGGGCACTCGGGCAGTTCTGTTGGCCAGGATTGCACGTGAGGTGCTGGAGTCCAGTGATCCCGAGAAAGCGTCGGGCATGCACGAGCTGGACGACGCGGTCGACTCCGAACACCGGCATTTGTTCACTCTGCTGATGGACCACAAGTGGCAGGACGGCGTCTGCTCTGCGGTCGACGTTGCGCTACTGGGGCGCTATTACGAGCGGTTCGCCGATCACGCCGTCGAGATCGGCAGACGCGTCGTGTTCGAGGCGACGGGTGGTCTGCCGCAGGTCAAACAACTGGCGTAGATATTCGCTACAACGACTTGCGGCGCAACGGTTCCCGGCCGGGTGGCTGCTGCGGGGGCGGCAGTAGCGGTTCACGCGGCCTGAGCGCGACTGTCGTGGGGCGGTCCGTGCCGAGCTTTGTCTCCTCGCCTGCGTGACGAATCGTGAGGAACGAGTGCGGTCCGTCGCGGACGGTATAGGTGACGCTTTCATGGTTGACGTCGACCGTGATCCGGAAGTCCCTCCAGCGCAACCGGAATTGTAACCGTGAGATACCCGACGGCAGCCGTGGATCGAGCGACAGCACTCCGTCGTCGTCACGAAGTCCACCGAATCCGGCCACCAGTGCGGTCCACGCGCCTGCCAGTGACGCCATGTGCAGACCGTCGCGGGTGTTGTGGTGCAGGTCGCGCAGATCGATCAACGCGGCCTCGTACGCGTAGTCATGCGCGAGCTCGAGATGGCCGACGTCGGCGCACATCACGGCCTGCGTACACGCCGACAGCGACGAGTCACGCGTGGTCCGGCGCTCGTAGTAGTCGACATTGCGCGCCTTCTGCTCCGGGGTGAACGCGTGGCTCTGCCATTGCATGGCCAACACCAGATCCGCCTGTTTGATCACCTGCGCCGGGTACAGCCGCACATAGGGTGCGTGCAACAGCAGCGGATACGTCGTGTTTGTCACGAAGTCCCACTCTTGAAGCGTGGTAAATCCCGCGCACTGCGGATGGACGCCGAGTTCGTCGTCGAAGGGTATGAACGCGTCATCGGCGGCAGTGCGCCAATCGGCCATCTCCGCGGCGGTGACGCCCAGGTCCTCGGCGCGGTCGGGGTGACGCAGGCAGGCCTCCGCTGCGGTCCGAAGGTTGTGTGCCGCCATGAGATTGGTGAAGACGTTGTCCCGGACGACCGCGGTGTACTCGTCGGGTCCCGTGACGCCGTCGATGTGCCATACCCCGAAGCGGTCGTGATGCCCAAGCGACAGCCACAACCGCGCGGTCTCGACGAGGACCGCCAACCCACATTCGGCTTCCAGTGAATCGTCACCGGTCACAATGCGGTACCGCTCGAACGCCATTGCGATGTCGGCATTCACGTGCCAGGCGGCCGTGCCTGCCGGCCAGTACGCCGAGCACTCTTCCCCGCGGATGGTGCGCCATGGGAACGCGGCGCCGGTGAGGTTCAGTTGTGCGGCGCGCTCCCTGGCCATGTCCAGAGTGGAGGCTCGCCATCGCAGCGCGTCGGCTGCCGCATATGGTGCGGTGTAGGTGAGCAGCGGGAGCACGAAGCCTTCGGTGTCCCAGAACGCGTGCCCGTCGTATCCAGTGCCCGTCAATCCTTTTCCGGGGATCGCCCGGCGTTCGGCGCGTGCACTGGCCTGCAGGACATGGAACAGTCCAAACCGAACCGCCTGCTGACTGTCGGGGTCACCCTCGACCTCCACATCGGCGGAGTCCCAGAAGTCGTCGAGATATTCACGCTGAGCCTCGAGCAGGCCGTCCCAGCCGGTGTAGCGAGCGCCGCTGAGCGCCGCCGCGACCTGATCACGCAGTGCCGGACGGGATCTCAGACTGGACCACCCGTAGGCAAGGTATTTCACGATGCGCAGCTTCTGACCCGGCCGCAGGCCACAGATCACGGTTGTGGTGGCCCAATCCTCGCGTGCGCCGGTAGTCACCTCGACACGGCCCGGAACCTCGACGTCGTGCGTCATCGCCGCGGCCATCAGCAGTTCGCTGATCCTGGTCCGGTGTAGGAGGATCGCACCGTAGTCGGAGTGTTCGTGTCCAACGGCGTCCAAAGGCTTCTCGAGGACGGCGGCCACCCTCGGATCGTCTGCCGACTCCGGAAGTTGTTCGTTGGCGACAAGCTCGGACTGGACCGTGACACGGGTGAATTCGTCGACGGCCTCGACCGTGTACTCGATCGCCGCGACGCTGCGTTGCGCGAGCGACACCAGACGGGTCGACACGACCCTGACCTGCTTGCCCGCCGGGGAACGCCAATCCGCGGTGCGGGTCAGTGTGCCTGCCCTCATGTCGAGGACGCGTTCATGTTCGAGCAGTTCGCCGTACCGCAAATCGAATGGCTCGTCATCGACGAGCAGACGCAGGATCTTGCCATTGGTGATGTTGACCAGTGTCTGACCCGCCTCGGGATAACCAAACCCCGCCTCGGCGTAAGGCAGTGGGCGAACCTCGTAGTAAGAGTTCAGATACGTGCCAGGAAGTCCGTGTGGTTCGCCCTCTTCGAGATTGCCGCGCATGCCGATATGCCCGTTCGACAAGGCGAACAGGGATTCGGCTTCGTCCAACAGATCGAGGTCGAGCGAGGTCTCGCGGATATGCCACGGTTCGACGGTGAAATTCTCGCCGGAGATCATTGCGACATCAGATCCGCGAGATCGGTAACTACCACATCAGCGCCGTTCTGCCGCAGCTCTTCTGCGTGACCGACCCGGTCGACACCGACGACATACCCGAACTTTCCAGCGCATCCCGCCTCGACCCCTGATAGCGCGTCCTCGAACACGGCAGCCTCGTCGGGGGTGACATCGAGCAAGTCAGCGGCGCGCAGGAAGGAGTCGGGCGCGGGCTTGCCCGCGATGTTCTGCTCCCGGATGGTCACCCCGTCCACGCGGTGCTGGATGAATCGGTCGAGCCCGGTCAGCTCCAGCACCTCGCGTGTGTTCGCACTCGACGACACCACGGCGGTGCCGAACCCCGCGTCGACGACAGCTTCGAGGTAGCGGCGGGATCCCTCGAAGACCTCGACCCCGTCGGCCTTCAGGGTTCGCTGAAACGCCTCGTTCTTGAGGTTTCCGAGCCCGAAGACGGTCTCGGCGTCCGCCCCGTCGTCCGGGTCGCCGTTCGGCAGCTCGATGCCCCTGCTGGCCAGGAAGGACCGGACTCCGTCCTCACGCTTTTTGCCGTCGACGTACTCGAGATAGTCGGCATCGACGTCGAACGGCACGAATTGAGCGCCCGCGCGCTCTGCGTGGGTCTTGAGAAAGCCGTCGAACATCGACTTCCAGGCCTTTTTGTGCACGCTGGCGGTGTCGGTCAGCACGCCGTCGAGGTCGAAGAGCGTGGCACGGATCCGTTCGGGTAGACCAAGCACTGGGTACCTCGCTTTGGCTTCTGGGGTGCGTGCCTCCAGTTCACCATTCCCACGGTGCTCAATTCTTAAAGATGCACCGCGCGCATACTTGGGCATGGATTTGACGGGAGTTCGCTGGGATGCGGTCACCGAGATTTCGGTACGGACCACCGCGCGCGGGCCGGCCGAGGAGGACGTGTTCTTCGTTTTCACCTATGACGACGACACCCGGCTCGCCATCGGCCTCGGCGACACCGACTACCTGCTGCCGCGGCTCCAGGACATGCCGGGCTTCGACAACGAGGCGTTCATCCGGGCCGTGGCGACCAGCGAAGAAGGCTCGTCGGTGCTGT
This sequence comes from Mycobacterium sp. NPDC051804, assembly GCF_044452905.1. Lineage (NCBI taxonomy): Bacteria > Bacillati > Actinomycetota > Actinomycetes > Mycobacteriales > Mycobacteriaceae > Mycobacterium > Mycobacterium sp. NPDC051804. The sequence continues at coordinate 590,547 of NZ_JBITCD010000004.1, forward strand.
GGAGGCGCTGACTAGACTGTCCGCGTGACAACAGGTTCTCCCCGGCCCGTGCTGGTCGTCGACTTCGGGGCGCAGTACGCGCAGTTGATCGCCCGTCGCGTCCGCGAAGCGCGGGTCTACTCCGAGGTGATCCCGCACACCGCGACCGTCGAGGAGATCAAGGCGCGCGACCCGCAGGCCATCGTGCTGTCGGGCGGCCCCGCGAGTGTCTACGAAGAGGGTGCACCGCAGCTGAACGCCGAGGTGTTCGACCTGGGGGTGCCGGTGTTCGGCATCTGCTATGGCTTTCAGGCGATGGCCCAGGCGCTCGGCGGAACCGTCGCCCGTACCGGCACCAGCGAGTTCGGCCGCACCGAGCTGGAAGTGACTGGCGGCGATCTGCATTCCGATCTGCCAACCACCCAACCGGTGTGGATGAGCCACGGCGATGCAGTCACCGTCGCCCCTGATGGGTTCGACGTGGTCGCCACCAGTTCCGGTGCGCCCGTCGCCGCTTTTGAGAATCGGGCCAAGGGCCTGGCGGGTGTGCAGTACCACCCCGAGGTGATGCACACCCCGCACGGCCAGCAGATTCTCAGCCGGTTCCTGCACGAGTTCGCCGGTATCGATTCGACCTGGACACCGGCGAACATCGCCGACGCGCTCGTCGAGCAGGTGCGTGAGCAGATCGGTGACGGGCGGGCGATCTGCGGGCTGTCGGGCGGGGTGGACTCCGCGGTGGCCGCCGCGCTGGTGCAGCGTGCCGTTGGCGACCGCCTGACGTGTGTATTCGTCGACCACGGCCTGCTGAGGGCCGGCGAACGCGCACAGGTGCAGCGTGATTTCGTCGCCGCCACCGGCGCCAATCTGGTGACCGTCGACGTCGCCGACCGATTCCTGGAAGCGCTGTCCGGGGTGACCGATCCCGAGGGTAAGCGCAAGATCATCGGCAGACAGTTCATCCGTGCCTTCGAGGGCGCTGTTCGAGACATAGTCGGTGACAGTGGTTCTGAGGTCGACTTTCTGGTTCAGGGCACGTTGTATCCCGACGTGGTGGAGTCCGGCGGCGGAACCGGAACCGCGAACATCAAGAGCCACCACAACGTCGGTGGCCTGCCCGACGATCTGAAGTTCAAACTCGTGGAGCCGCTTAGGCTGCTGTTCAAGGACGAGGTTCGGGCGGTCGGCCGTGAACTGGGCCTGCCCGAGGAAATCGTTGCACGCCAACCCTTTCCGGGTCCGGGTCTCGGCATCCGGATCGTCGGGGAGGTGACCGCTGATCGGTTGGAGACGCTGCGGCGGGCCGACTCGATCGCGCGGGAGGAACTGACCTCGGCGGGCCTGGACCACCAGATCTGGCAGTGCCCCGTGGTGCTGCTCGCCGGAGTCCGTTCGGTCGGCGTGCAGGGCGACGGCCGGACCTATGGACACCCGATCGTGCTGCGCCCGGTATCCAGTGAGGACGCGATGACTGCGGACTGGACGCGGGTGCCCTACGAGGTGCTGGAACGTATCTCCACACGCATCACCAACGAGGTCCGCGAGGTGAACCGCGTCGTGCTGGACATCACCAGCAAGCCGCCGGGCACCATCGAGTGGGAATGATCAGGCGTCGACTGGGTTTTCGCTGGATGGCGGTTCCTTCTCGATGAACTCACCGAGGATCTGACCGACGGTCGACTCGATGGTCGATTCGATGGAGAAGGCCAACGTGGCCGAGACCGCCGACACGGCCTGGGTGCGGAACCGCACGAGCATCGTAATCAGTTCGGCTACTTCGGTATCCGGTGGCAGCGCAGCTCCCGGGTTGACGCGGTGCAGCACCTCGTCGATGCCGGCCTGCACCAGCATCCCGCTGATCTGATCGAGCAGGGGTGCGATCTGCTCGTGCAGGTCGATGAGTTTGTCGGTGGCGACGCCGTACTGCCTCATCTCGTTGAACGCCTCGATCAGCTTGGGGCGCACCACAACCGCCTCACCGTCTTCCAGCTTGATCACGCCCAGCCCGACCATCCGGTCGAATCCCGGATCGTCGTCGACCAGTCGTCGCGCGTCGGCAACGCTCATCCGTTCGGGCTTCTCCGTTGCCCAGCTGCCCGCGATCGCCGATTCGATGCCGAGCATGTCGCCAAGGTCCTTGCCCTGCTCCCAGGCCGACAGCATCTCGTGGACATGGGCGATGTTGTAGCCGCGGTTCAGCATTGAGGTGATGAGCCGCAGCCGCGTCAGGTGCGTGTCGTTGAAGAGAGCGATCCGCCCGACTCGCAGTGGCGGGTGCAGCAATCCGCGGTCGCGGTACACCCGGATGTTGCGGGTCGTGGTGCCGGCCAGGCGTGCGAGCTCGTCGATGCGGTACTCGCCGGAGGTGGACTCGGGATGGGGATGAAGCACTGCCGCGTCGAACAATTGCGACACCGCGGTCTCGATGACATCGCGGGAGCCGCGCCGTACGCGCCGCGGCGCGCGCCGCAGCGTTTTCAGGATCGCCGAGATCGCCCCCGCCTGCTGGCGTGGTGGCTTGTCCGGCGGATTGGTCATGCGCTCGAGAGGGCACCGCTGCCGGCGCGCGCGCCGTGCTCGACGGCGACGTAGTCGGGGAAGCGGAAGTCGCGCATCTGACGAAGATACTGCGTGGCGAAGCCGGGGTACATCGAGGCGTTAAAGCCGTCAGCCGTCAGATACCAGCTATTGCAACCCGACATCCACGTCGTCTTGGTCAGCCGCTTCTGGATGTGCTCGTTGTAGCGGTCCTGGATGTCCTTGCGGACGTCCAGATACTTCAGGTTCTCCCACAGGATCGTCGTGATGCCGCTGACCGCGTAGTCGAGCTGGCCCTCGACGTAGACGAGCAGCGAGTTGTGGCCCGGCCCGGAGTTGGGTCCCGTCATCAAGAACAGGTTCGGGTAGCCGTGGGCGTTGATGCTCTTGTAGGCCTGCGCCCCTCGTGCCCACTCCTGCGACAGCGAGCGACCGCCGATGCCGGTGACCTCATATGGCGGTCCGGTCAGATGTACGTCGTAACCGGTGGCGAAGACGATGCAGTCGAGATGGTGTTCGACACCGTCACTCGTGCGGATACCGACCGGGCTCATCGTGGCGATCGGCCAGTCGATGAGCTTGCAGTTGTCCTTCTGCAGCGCCGGGTAGTAGTCGCTGGAGATCAGCATCCGCTTGCAGCCCGGCCTGAAGTCAGGCGTGAGCTGACGGCGCAGCCAGGGATCCTTGACGGCTCTGCGTAGGTGGGCCTTGCCCAGCTGGGCGACCAGACCCGTCAGCGGCGTGTCCCACACCATCGCGGTGGCGGTGATCTCGTGACCCCAGAACAGTGCCTGGCGCGCAAGCTCTTGAACAGCAGGGACTTTGGCGAACAGCGCCTTTGCCGCCTCGGGAGTGGCGCCGTCCAGACGGGGCATCACCCAGCCCGGTGTGCGCTGGAAGACCTTGACGAACTCGGCCTGCTTGACCAGCTCGGGCACGATCTGCACGGCGCTGGCGCCAGTACCGATGACCGCGACGCGCTTACCGGCGAAGTCGTAGTCGTGGTCCCACTGGGCGCTGTGGATCTTGTGGCCCTCGTAGGTGTCGAGGCCACGGATATCCGGCCATTTGTGGTCAGGCAGCGGGCCGGAGGCCATCACGACAGTGCGCGCCTGAAAGCGCTTGCGACCCTTGGTCTTCACCGTCCAGACGCCGGCCTTCTCGTCGAATTCGAGACCGTTGACCTCGACGCCGAACTGGATGCGGCGCGGAATGTCGAACTTCTCGGCCATGTCCTCGATGTGGCGGCAGATCTCGTCGGCCGGGGAGTAGGCCCGCGACCACGACGAGTTCTTGACGAACGAGTACGAGTACAGCAGCGACGGAACGTCGCAGGCCGCACCGGGATACGTGTTGTCGCGCCAGGTGCCGCCGACACGGTCGGAGCGGTCCAGGATGACGAAGTCGTCGACGCCGGCCTCGGTGAGCTTGATCGCCGCGCCGATACCGGTGAATCCGGCTCCGACGATGAGGGTGTCGTAGATGTGAGTGGGCATGATCAGGCCGCCGGCTCGTGGGTGACCTCTTTAACCCAACTCGGCACGGAGGGCAGCAGTTGGCGTGGGTACCGGTCGGAGACCCAGACCATGGAGTTGGCCAGCAGGTGGTAGGGGTGACGCGGGTTGGTGACCACACCGGCGTAGCGCCGCAGGAACAGGTATGTCGGTACGCGCTTGGTGTACTGGCCGCGATCGCCGAGTTCCTTGAATCGCTTCACGGCGCGGTACAGCCGCTCGGGTTCCATTCCCATCGCGGCGATCTCGTTGGCGATCCGGTTGATCAGCGGTGCGCCCATGACCGCGCCGATGATGAGGCCCGGGGTGGCGTTGTGGCCGACGAAGTCGATGAGCATACGCCGGATCTTGGCGTGCCCGATCATGTCGAGCACCTCGAAATCGACGACGAGATGGCGGGATTCGTCGTTGTTGATCTTCTCGAAGACCTGGTGACATACGGGGTCGTGCACCTCGTCGAGCAGGAATTTCAGCAGTGCGCCGTCAAGTGCGACCTCGAGCATCGGAATGACCGTGCCGAGCAGTGACAGTGGCATGTCATCGGCCCAGCGGTCCAGCCAGTCGATGGCCAGCCGGATGTTGACATTGGGCTCGGGGACTTCGCCGTCCTCGAGCATGCCCCAGCGCTTCATCAGCGCGAGTTCGGCGTTGGCGTGCCGCTGTTCCTCGGCGTGGAAGTAGCGGTAGATCTCGGCGATCGTCGGCGTCGGAGCCTTCTTGGCCAGTGCGGCGAAGCCGCGGGCGCCGATGTTCTCGATCCAGCAGAGGTCGGCCATGAAGGCTTTGAGCTTGGGCCGTTGTTCGTCGGTGATCAGATCGGCCCCCGGTGCGTCCCAGTCGATGTCGGCCAGCGCCCACTGCCGGTTCTTGATCTTGTCGAGCATCACGTCCATGTCGATCTTTGATTTGGGGGCCATGAGCTCCTCCTACGGTGTGGTGACGCGGGTGGTGAGTCCGACGGCGCGGGTGTACACCGTCGGGGTGAAACGTTTGATGCCCCAGCCGATTCGGGCGTCAGGTTGCGGCATGCAGTAGAGGCCGCCGCGGTCGAGGGTGTCCAGGCAGGTGCGGGCCACTCGCTCGGGTGAGAAGCCGGTCCAGCGCATCAGCCGGTCGGCGAGTTGCGTTGACTTGTCGGAGATCCGTCCTGAGTCAACGATGCTGGTCTTGACGAACGTCGGGCATAGCACAGTGACGTTGACACCGGTGCCGGAGAGTTCGGCGGCCAACGTCTCGGACAGGGACAGCGTGCCCGCCTTGCTGACGTTGTACGCGGCCATCCCGGGTGCCGCGCCAAACGCGGCGGCCGACGCGACGTTGATGATGCCGCCATATCCGGCCTCGCGCAGGATCGGTGCGAACACATGGCAGCCGTGAATCGGCCCCCAGAGGTTGATGTCGAGAACCCACTGCCAGTCGTCGATGCTCATCTCGCCGATGGGCAGGCCGCCCGCGCCGACGCCGGCGTTGTTGATCACGACGGTCGGTGGGCCGTCGAACCAGGACTGCGCCTCTTTGGCCAGCGCCGTGACGTCGTCGAGTTGCGAGACGTCGCAGCGTAATGCGATCGCCTTCCCGCCGTCGGCGATGATCGCATCGGCGGTGGCGGTGGCGGCGGGTTCGTCGATGTCGCTGCACATCACGCGCCCGCCGCGCCTGGCGAGTTCTTTCGCGAACGCCGCACCGATGCCGCTGCCTGCGCCGGTAATGACTGCCGCGGCGTCATGGCTGCGCTTTTTCGACGATCCGAACAGGCCCATGCCCGTCACCCCGCTGCCTGATCGATGGTGTTGTCCTGCAACGTCTGTGAAATGAACGCGGCGATTCGTTGCATAGCCGGTCGTGCCTCGGGCGTCAGCCGTGGCAGTGCCTGGAAGACGTGCACCTGATCCGGCCAGACCTCGAGTTCGCAGGTTCCGCCCGCGGCACGGATGTGCTCGGCCAGCGCGGTGGCGTCGGCGGCGAGCATTTCGGCGCCGCCCGCCTGGATCAGCGTCGCAGGTAGAGGCCGGCCCGCGGCGACGTCGAGTTTCAGCCGAGGATGCGTCGACTCGATTCCGGTGCAATACAACTCGACCAGCCGAAGGGCGTCCGCTGAACGGATGGCCGGGTCACGGCGAATCTTTTCGCGGGTACGTGCAAGTGAGAACGTCAGATCCAGAACGGGGGAGAGCAGCGCCAGGGCTGCGGGATGGGTGACGTCGGGTTGCAGCAACAGGTCGACGGCCAGGTGGCCGCCTGCGGAATCCCCTGCGATGACGGTGCGCTCGGGTGCCACGCCATGTTCGTTTGTCAGCCAGTCCCATCCCGTGCGGACATCGTCTGCAGCGGTGGGGAATCGGTGTTTGGGAGCGAGGCGGTAGTCGATTGAGAAGACCGGCAGTCCGGTGAGATGGGAAAGCCAGGACGTGAGGCGGCGGTGCGTGCGCGGTGAGCAGAGAACGAAGCCGCTGCCGTGGACGAAGTAGATCGCCTCGGCCTGATGGCGTTGTACGCCTGGGCCGTACACCCATTCCCCGACAACGCGACGGCCGTCTGATGTTCTGGTGTCGACGCGCTGCACGTTGGTGCCGATCATCGATGGGCCGAACGTATCCATGATGCGGGCCACGATCTGGCGCGAAAGCCATACGCCCCACGCCTGATCCGGCGGGAGCACCGCGCTGATCTGCCGCAGGGTCAGGCCGCTGATCGATGCCGCGCTGCGCGAGCGCAGCGAACCGCGCTCGGGCATTGCGGGCTCTTCGTTGAGCACCTTTGGAGTACAGCACCGAATGATGACATTTGTCAATGTCAACATCAGGTAATGGCAAGGGTCGACGAGTCTGGATCCCTTGACGCTTGTCGGGGGGCAGGTGTTTACTCGGGGTATCGAACATACATTCGAAAAGAGGGTGATTCTGGTGATGCGGGAGGTGCTGTTGTGACAGCCGCCTTGACCCTGGATCAACGCCGTCCTGACCGCGCTGAACAGCTAGAACACCTACGCCGCAGGATAGCGGCAGTGTCCGGCAAGGTGGGTGGTGGGCGCCGCGGGGCAGCGCAGGCCAGCGACCCGCTTCCGGCCTCAGAAAGTTTGCTGCCGGTCCCCGAAACTCTTGGCAATGCCCTCCCTGCGCCGTTGCCACGCGGGACCGTGGCGGTGTTGTCGGGTGCCCGGTCGCTGGCGTTGAGCATGGTGGCGGCGGTGACAGCGGAGGGCGGACATGCCGCGATCGTCGGCCAACCCGATGCCGGTCTGCTGGCCGCTGTGGAGATGGGCGCGGATCTGAGCAGGATCGCAGTCATCCCCGACCCGGGAAGCGATCCGGTCGAGGTGGCCGCGGTGCTGATGGACGGCATGGACATGGTGGTGCTTGGGCTGGGCGGGCGTTCGGTGCCCGCCACCCGTGCGCGGGCGGTCATTGCCCGCGCGCGGCAGAAGGGCTGCACCCTGCTGGTCACCGACGGTGACTGGCAGGGTGCGTCCGCCCGATTGGATGCCAGGGTCTGCGGTTATGAGATCACCGGACGCGCTCGCCCCGGATTCGGTCGAATCGCCAAGGTGCAGTTGACCTACTCGGTCAGTGGCCGGGCCGGGCTGACGCCGGTTGCGCAGTGAGCGGGCCGTGTCATCACGCGCGCGTATTGGCCATCTGGTGCATGGACTGGCCCGCGGTCGCCGCCGCGGCGGCGGCGGGTCTGACACCCACGGCTCCGGTCGCCGTGACGCTGGCCAACCGGGTCATTGCCTGTTCGGCGTCGGCGCGTTCGGTCGGCGTGCGGCGGGGGTTGCGGCGTCGGGAGTCGCAAGCCAGGTGTCCGGATCTGCATGTCGTCACGGCCGATCCGGCGCGCGATGCCCGTCATTTCGAGCATGTGACTGCCGCGGTGGACGACCTGGTGCCGCGGGCCGAGGTTCTGCGGCCCGGCCTGCTGGTGCTGCCGGTGCGCGGGGCGGCCCGTTATTTCGGGTCTGAACAGGCCGCCTCCGAACGGCTGGTCGACGCGGTGGCCGCGGCCGGCGCCGAATGCCAGGTCGGCGTCGCGGATCAACTGCCCACCGCGGTCTTCGCCGCGCGGGCGGGCCGGATCGTCGAGTCCGGCAAGGACGCACTGTTCCTGTCGGCGCTGTCCATCCGGCAGCTGGCCACCGAGCCGAGCCTGGCTGCCCCCGGTCGGGAAGAATTGGCAGACCTGCTGTGGCGCATGGGAATCCGCACCATCGGACAGTTCGCGGCATTGTCTCGCAGTGATGTGGCCTCGCGGTTCGGCGCCGACGCGGTGGCCGCACACCGGTTCGCTCGAGGCGAGTCGGCCCGGGGGCCGTCGGGTCGTGAACCCGAGCAGGAGCTCGACGCCGTCATGGACTGCGACCCGCCGATCGAGAGGGTGGATGCCGCCGCGTTCGCGGGCCGCTCACTGGCGGGCACCCTGCACCGCAGCCTGGAGACGTCCGGGGTGGGATGCACCCGCCTGGCCATCCACGCGATCACCGCCAATGGTGAAGAGCTGGAACGGGTTTGGCGCTGCGCTGAGCCGCTGACCGAGGATGCGACCGCCGATCGGGTGCGCTGGCAGCTGGACGGCTGGTTGAACAGGCGCAATCCGGGTGATCGGCCCACCGCACCGGTCACCGTGATCCGGCTGCGTCCGGTGGAGCTGGTTTCGGCCGAGGCGCTGCAGCTGCCGTTGTGGGGAGGCATTGGGGAGGAGGACCGGCTGCGGGCCAGGCGAGCACTGGTACGCGTACAAGGTCTGCTCGGACCTGAGGCGGTGCAGGTGCCGATGCTCAGCGGTGGTCGAGGGCCCGCCGAACGCATCACCTTCACGCCGCTGGGTGACGAGCAGGTGTCGCGCGCCGATCCTGCTCAACCCTGGCCGGGCCAGCTGCCTGAACCGTCACCGACGGTGCTGCTCGACGATCCGGTCGAACTGTTCGACGCCGGCGGGAATCCGGTGCGAGTGACCGGCCGCGGACTGTTCTCCGCGGACCCATCGCGCCTGGTCTCACCGGGCGCGAACGATTGCCGCCTGGCCTGGTGGGCCGGACCCTGGCCGGTCGACGAGCGGTGGTGGGACCCCGAGCTCACAAAATCGGGCCGCACCGCCAGGGCGCAGGTGCTGGTGGAGGGCAAGTCCGGGCGGGCGCTGCTGCTGTGCTACCGGCAGAGGAGGTGGTACGTCGAGGGCATCTACGAATAAGGGGCACCAGATGGGGTACGCGTGCATGGCATGACTGCTCAGCCCCCAGATCCTGACCCCACACAAACACCGGGCCTCGAACCCGGCGGCGGAGTCACACCAGGGTCCACGCCACCGGATTCGGCGCAGACCTCCGGTCTCTCCGCCCCGCAGCCGCGGGCCAGCCGGAAGTTCACGCCTGCCGTCGTCGTGAGCATTGTCGCGATCGCGATCTTCATCCTGTTGTTCGCCGCGACCGCACTGGTGCTGATTCCGTAACGCTGGTCAGTTCAACCGTTTCGCGAAGGCACCGACCCGCGTGATGAAGCGGTCGAAGAACGCCGCCGGGTCAACGTCAACGCCTATGAGCGCGTTGGGTTCCCGACCCCAGCGGTTGCTCCAGTCCGCGATCGTCATGCCCTTGGTCAGAGTGCCGGTCAGTTCGACGTCGACAGCGACGCGCCGGCAACGAACCAGATCGGGATCCAGCACGACCGCCGCGGCCAGCGGGTCGTGCAGATGTGCCAGGTAGCCCTCGTTCTGGTCGAAGTGGAATTCGAAGTAGAACCGCATCGCGTCCTCGAGCGCCGCGATCAACGGATTGGACGCGACCGATTTCGTCCCGCGGCTGTCCAGCACGCTCATCGGGATCGACGACGACTCCGCCGCCGTGGCGAGTCGGCTCAGCAGCGTCGGCGTCATCGCGATGTTCTCGGTGAGGTTCAGACCGAGCACGATTGGGAGATGTCCGGGTGGCTTCAGCCCCCACGCGGCACCCCATACGGCGAAGACCTCGCCGGCGGCCTCCGGATCCACGCTGATGTTCCACTCCGCCACCGGCGTGGTGTTGCCGCGATAGTCGAAAGCGCCACCCATGATGACGAGTCGGCGGAGCAGCCTCGGCAGTGCGGGTTCTCTGCGCATGGCCAGTGCCAGATTCGTCAGTGGGCCGACGGCGATCGCGACCAGTTCGCCGGGATATTCGTGTGCCGCACGAATCCACGCGTCGGCGGCATCGTGCGCGGTGACTTCACGATCGGTCGAAGGCAACTCCGCATAACCCATGCCTTTGGGCCCGTGGGTGTCTTCTGCGGTGCGCAACGGTGTCACGAGGGGGCGTTCGGAACCCTTGGACACCGGAACGCTCATTCGGCAGAGCTCCAACAGCCCCAGGTTGTTCTCGCAGACCTGTTGTACGGGAACATTTCCCGCGGTCGACGCGATACCGACGACCTCGGCATCGTCGCTGGCGAACAGGTACACCAACGCCATCGCGTCGTCGACCCCCGTGTCGACATCGACGAAGACAGGCAGCGTCACGCTGCCAACGATAGGACCAGCTCGCTCACCAATGCACGCCGGGCACCAGCCGCACGGCGCGCTTAGCTGGGCGGACGACCACCCCCGGAACCCGCACCCGGGGCACCGAGGCTCGCGCGGGTCGCTTCGGGCGGCGCTCCGGCGTGGGTTCGGTTGCCTCGCCACGGGCCGCCGCGGAATCCGGGAATCCCAGATAGATCTGGTGGAGCACCCGCCGCGACAGCTTAGGAGTGAAGTACATCCCGACGTCGGCCAGTGTCCCGACCGGAGTGTCGATCCTTGCCGGCTTGTCGACCAGCCCGCGCACGACCATCGCCGCGGCGTGCTCGGCGGTGATCGGCGGCAACGGGTTCAGCCGCCGCGATGGCGCGATCATCGGCGTCTTCACCAACGGCATGTGGATGCTGGTGAAGGTGATGTGATCGGAAAGGGTCTCGCTGCCAACGACTTCGGCGAATGCATCCAGCGCGGCCTTGCTGGGGATGTACGCGCTGTACTTCGGGCTGCTCGCCTGCACACCGGCACTGGACACGTTGACCACATGCCCGAACTGCCTTTCGCGCCAGTGCGGCAGCAGGGCCAGCACCATCCGGACCGATCCGAAATAGTTGACCGCCATCACGCGTTCGTAGTCGTGCAGGCGGTCGGTGGATGCCGATACCGAGCGACGGATCGACCGCCCCGCGTTGTTCACCAGGTAGTCGACGTGCCCGAACCGGCCGAGGATGTCTTTGACCGTGGTCTCGACGGACGTCGAATCGGTGACATCACAGGTGAACGCGTACGCCTGCCCGCCGGCCTCGCGGATCTCGGCGATCAGCTCGTCGAGCGCATCGGCGTTGCGCGCCAACGCGAACACCGTCGCACCGCGTTCGGCGACGGCGACCGCCGACGCTCGTCCGATCCCGCTGGAAGCGCCGGTGATGATGACGTGCTTGCGTACCAAGGGGCCGGCCGGGTCGTCGCGGCGTGCGCGGTCGGGGTCCAGGTGCTCAGCCCAGTACCGCCAGAGGTGCGGTGCGTAGGAAGCGAACTCCGGCACGGCGATACCCGTGCCGCGCAGTGCTTCGTCCGCGTTATCGGAGGTGAACGTGGGGAACAGGTCGACGACATCGAGCACTTCGGCAGGCACGCCCAGCTGTGTGGCCGCCATATTGCGAAGGATCTTGGCGCGGCCGGTGGCCCGTACGATGGGCGCGGCGGCGCTGCGCGGCAGTGAGCCCACCAGCGGCGGCAGGCCTGCGGCTTTGGCAACGCCACGGTAGATCCCCCGCAGGCCAATGGTTTTCGGTGCGGTGAGATGGAACGTCTGCCAATCGCGATCGGGTTTGTGCATCAGCGCGACGATCGCCTCTGCGACGAAGTCGACCGGGACAATATTGGTGCGGCCGGTGTCGGGCAGCACCATTGGCGTGATACCGGGCAGTCGCGCCAGCTTGGCCAGTACTCCGAAGAAGTAGTAGGGCCCGTCGACCTTGTCCATCTCGCCGGTGCGCGAATCACCCACGACGACGGCCGGTCGGTAGATCCGGTACCGCAGACCATGAGCCGAGCGCACCAGCAATTCGGCTTCGAATTTTGTTTGGTGGTAGGGCGTCGGCAGATCCTGGGCGACGTCGAAATCGTCCTCGGTGAAGTCGCCTCGGTAGGCGCCGGCCACGGCGATCGAGGAGACGTGGTGCAGGGTCGCGTCGAGGCGGAGGGCGAGGTCTATGACGGCGCGGGTGCCGTCGACGTTGGCCGCGCGTTGGTCGGCCTCGGTGGCAGTGATGTCGTAGATCGCCGCGCTGTGCACGATGTGGTCGACGGTGCCGAGTTCGGCGACGGCGTCGTCGGTCAGTCCGAGATCCGGCGAGGTGAGGTCGCCGACCAGCGGTTTCGCTCGTTCGCCCCAGGGGTGCGCACCTTCGGTGGCCAACCGTTCGAACCGCTCGAGTGACTCTCGGCGGACCAAGACCCACACTTCGGCGTCATCGCGGCTCGCCAGAATCTGCGACACCACACGTCTGCCAATAAACCCGGTACCGCCGGTAACGACATAACGCATGCGAGCCATGGTCACCCCTGACGGGGGAAACGTCAATGGTTGGTGGTGCTGTGTATCGTCCGACACACCAGCGAAAGGGAGCCTCGATGCCGCTCGATCCGAATGCAATAGGCGCAAAGACGGAACCGCAACTTTTCAAATGGACCGATCGCGACACGATGTTGTACGCGCTCGGTGTCGGCGCGGGACTCGACGATCTCGCGTTCACCACCGAGAACACCCACGACACCCCACAACAGGTGCTGCCGACGTACGCCGTCATTGCGTGTCTGCCGTTCGCGGCCGCAGCGATGATCGGCAGCTTCAACTTCGCGATGCTGCTGCACGGATCTCAGGACATCCGGCTGTTCAAACCGCTCCCCCCGGCGGGCAAGCTCAGCGTCGTCGCTGAAGTCGCCGACATCCAGGACAAGGGTGAGGGAAAGAACGCCGTCGTCATGCTCAAGGCGACGGGCTCCGATCCGGACTCCGGTGAGGTGATCGCCGAAACCCACACCACCGCGGTGATCCGCGGTGAAGGTGGATTCGGTGGCCAGCCGGGACAGCGCCCGTCGGCGCCGGAAATCCCGGACCGCGAACCGGATTCGACTATCGCGCTGCCCACCCGAGAGGACCAGGCGCTGATCTACCGGCTCTCCGGCGACCGCAACCCGCTGCACAGTGATCCATGGTTCGCGCGCGAGCTGGCCGGCTTCCCGAAGCCGATCCTGCACGGGCTGTGCAGCTACGGCGTCGCGGGCCGAGCCTTGGTTGCCGACCTCGGTGGGGGCGACGCAACCAAAGTCAGCGCTGTCGCCGCCCGATTCACCTCGCCGGTGTTTCCCGGGGAGACCCTCACGACGTCGATCTGGCGGACCGAGCCGGGGCAGGCGGTGTTCCGCACCGAGGCTGCCAATCCCGACGGTTCGAACGCACGCCTCGTACTCGAGGACGGCACTGCCGAATACAGCGGCTGACGCTGCGTCACCGGGTAAGCCACCGGCCAATTTCTCTCAAAGCAGGGGTAATCGCGGTCCCGCGTTGACAGGATTCACCACACGACGCCCGTACAACGCTGTGCGAGATGGAGGGTGGTTCGGCTATGAAGCTGATCGTTGGTTACCTGGCAACGCCGGGAGGCGCCGACGCATTGGCGCTCGGAGTGCGGCTCTCCCGCACGCTTGGCGCCGAGCTCGGGGTGAGCATTATCTTGCCGCCGGATCGGACGGTGCCCTCGCTGGTGCCGGTTGGCGGCTATGACGAGCTCCTCACCGAGCAGGCCGAGCACTGGCTCGCCGAAGCGCGCGCTTCGATACCCGCCGATGTCGTGGCGGGTACCCACGTCAGCTTCGACGACTCGTACGCCGATGGGCTGATCAAAGAGGCGGCGCGGGTGCAGGCCGACCTCATCGTCGTCGGAGGTTCCGGCGGTGGGCTGGCGGGCAGTTATTCGTTGGGGTCGGTCGTCAACGAGCTCCTGCATTCGGCGCCGGTCCCCGTCGCGGTGGCGCCGCGCGGCAGCCGTCACTGGTCAGAAAATCGGGTTCGCGAGGTGACGTGCGCGATCGGTGAGCGTGCAGGTGCAGATCTGCTGCTCGACACCGCTGTGCGGTTCAGCCGCGCCGCGGGAACTCCGCTACGGCTGGTGTCGCTGGTGGCGCTGGACCCGATGTTCGGCACCCTTCGGGGCGATGACGACGCGGTGCGTGAGCGTGCCCTCGCGCATGCCGAGCACACCCTCGAGACGGCGAAAAGTCAACTCCCCGCTGATTTTCCGGTGACGTCGACGATTGTCGACGGCCGCACGGTCGAGGAAGCGGTGAGCAAGCTGCGGTGGCATGACGGTGACGTGCTCATGGTGGGATCGAGCCGGCTCAGTGCACCCAAGCGCCTGTTCCTCGGGTCAACGGCGGCGAAGATGTTACGGGTACTGGAGGTCCCCATGGTGGTGGTCCCGAGGGATCAGTTCGACGCCGCGGACCTGCCGTGAGCGAAACCCAAGAGGGAACGGGGCTCGTCTCCAAGGGTTTGGCCGCAGGCAAGGTAGGTACCTTCTCCGGTGCGGTGCTGGGTATTTCATCGGTCGCGCCCGGCTACACCCTGACGGCGAGCATCGGGCTGATCGTGGCCGCCGTCGGACTGAAGATGCCGGCCATCCTGATCGCCGGGTTCATTCCGATGTTCCTCACCGCATACGCATACCGCGAGCTGAACTCGCGGGCACCCGACTGTGGCGCATCGTTCACGTGGTCCACCAAGGCTTTTGGGCCCTATGTCGGGTGGATGTGCGGATGGGGCATGGTCATAGCAACCATCATCGTGCTGTCCAACCTCGCCGCGATCGCCGTGGAGTTCCTGTACCTGTTCATCGCGCGGATACTCGACAACCCATCGATCGCCGAACTGGCCGACAACAAGTTGATCAACATCGTGACGACACTCGCGTTCATCGCGGTCGCCACGCTGATCGCCAGCCGCGGCATCACGACCAGTGAGCGAGTTCAGTACGTGCTCGTCGGCTTCCAGATGACGGTGCTGATCGCCTTTGCGGTCGCCGCGATCCTTCTCGTGAGCCGTGGCGAGGCGCCCGCTGGTCTTTCTTTCAATCTCGAATGGTTCGACCCGTTCACCGGGCTTGCGTTGAGCGCCTTCGTCGTTGGCGTGACGGGGTCGATCTTCGCGTTCTGGGGTTGGGACACCTGTCTGACGCTCGGTGAGGAGTCCAAGGACCCGACCCGGGTGCCCGGTCGCGCGGGTCTGCTGTGTGTGCTGTCGATCCTGCTGACCTACCTGCTGGTCGCCGTCGCGGTGATGATGTACGCCGGCGTCGAAGCGGAGGGCCTTGGCCTTGGCAACGAGGAGAACGCGGAGAACGTGTTCGGTGCGCTCGCCGATCCGGTGCTCGGGTGGGCGGGGCCATTGCTTTTCCTCGCGGTACTCGCGTCGTCGGTGGCCAGCCTGCAGACGACGTTCTTGCCAGCTGCGCGGGCGATGCTCGCGATGGGCGCATACGGCGCATTCCCAAGTCGATTCGCCAGTGTCAGCCCGCGATTCCTGGTGCCGTCGTATGCCACGATGGTCGCCGGTGTGGTGACCGGTGCGTTCTACACGGTCGTGAGCCTGCTCTCGGAGCGCGTGCTGTTGGATACCATTGCCGCGCTTGGCATCATGATCTGCTGGTACTACGGCATCACCGCGTTCGCGTGCGTGTGGTACTTCCGCAAGGAGCTGTTCAGCAACATTCACAACATCGTGTTCAAGTTACTTTTCCCGATGCTCGGTGGAATCATGCTTGCTGCGGTCTTTGTGATCTCGGTGCGCGAGAGCATGAATCCGGAGAACGGCAGTGGCGCCTCCATCGGCGGTATCGGCCTGGTGTTCTACATGGGGTTCGGCATCCTGTTGCTCGGCGCGGTGTTGATGATGATCTGGCGCTTCCGCAGCCCCGCCTTCTTCGAGGGACGCACGCTGTCAGACGGACCGAGTAAGACTGAGTTATCCCCAATGACGGATTGATTCACAGATCGTCGCCCGTCAACGTCATTGCGGCCGCTTCCGTTGGTTGGCGTCGTTAGCGTTGTGATATGGGCGAATTCGTCACCGGAGCAGCAGCACGCGAGCGGTTTCGCGCGTTGCTGGACCAGGTCGACGACGCCTATGCCGAGATGCGGGATACTTCCTCTGACGGTGTGGGTAGCGCGTTTCGGGTGGAGATGGCCGAACGTCTCGAGACACAGGAGCGCACCAACCGGGGATTGATGTACCGGGTGTTCGGTCAGCTCGCCGACCCGCCCGACGAGTCGGGGGTAGTGGGCGGCGTGATCGACGGGCTGTGGGCGCGGTTGCGAATCCCGCGCGACGAGATCAAGCGCCGAATGAAGGTGGCCACACGGATTCGTCCGCGACGTCAGCTCAGCGGGCCGCCGCTGCCACCGGAACTGCCGCTGGTGGCTCAGGCAGTGGAGACTGGCGATATCGGTGAGGACCATCTGCGGGTGATCGGCAAGGCAATGGATCGACTGCCGTCGTGTGTGTCGGCAGATGACCGCCGAGAGGTCGAACGCAGCCTGGTCCGCGAGGCCATCAAGAACGACGCCGAGATCGTCAAGGCCGTAGGCCGCCGTATCGACGAGATCTTTAATCCTGATGGCGATTTCGACGAAGCCGACCGGGCTCGTCGGCGTGGCATGGTGCTGGGGCCGCAGGGTCGCGACGGGATGTCGCGATTGTCGGGATGGATCGACCCTGAAACCCGCTGCTACGTCGAGGCGGTAACCGCCGCGGTGCGTCCGGGCCGACACCTGCCCGACGGCACCCCGGCCGAGACATCCGATGACCGCAGCCGCTCGCAGCGGTGTCACGACGGGATCAAGCTTGGACTGAAGTTGGGCATCGCGTCCGGCGGCATGGGTTCGCACCGCGGCCATGCCGTCACGGTGATCGCCCGCACCACGTTGGGCGAACTCGACCAAGCCGCTCACGCCGTAAATGATCCGGACGTCCCGATGCCGTCGCCGGCGCGCACCGGAGGCAACACCGCACTGCCTATGCGGGACCTGATTCGGATGGCCGCCGACGGGGTCCACTACCTTGCGGTGTTCGAGGAACATAGTGAGCGACCGATCTACCTTGGGCGCCAGAAACGCGTGGCGACTGCCGATCAGCGCATCATCTGCTATTCACGCGACGGCGGATGCACGCGGCCGAATTGCGTCGAGCCCGGCTATCACTCTGAGGTGCACCACGCCGTCGACTGGGCCGCAGGAGGCGTCACCGATGCCGACATGCTGTTCTTCGCCTGCGGGCCCGACCACACGGCGGTCGGCAACGGGCGGTGGCAGACGATGGTCACCGACAGCGGACGGTTGGCATGGACCGACGGAACCCGACCCCCTGACGTCAACGACGCCCATCACCCCGAAGAACTCCTTCGCAGCGACCCTGACCCACCGGACCCCGGATGCGATTAGAACATGTGTTCGATAGACTGCGTGGATGGGCTGGCACACTGGACCGCCGAGCTGGACGGAAATGGAGCGTGTCCTCAACGGCAAACCCCGCCGTGCCGGCTGGCCCATCGACCAGCAGGTCGGCGACGGAGGCGACAGTCCGGCCTGGTCGCGCAAGCGCGGGTCCTACGAGCCGCTGGACATCGACCGCTCCGGATCGTCGGTTCCGTACGCGGAGTTGCATACGCATTCGGCGTACAGCTTCCTCGATGGCGCGAGCACACCGGAGGAACTCGTCGAGGAGGCCGCCAGGCTCGATCTGCGCGCCATCGCGCTGACCGACCACGACGGGCTCTACGGGGTGGTGCGTTTCGCCGAGGCCGCCAAGGAACTCGACGTGCAGACGGTGTTCGGCGCGGAACTGTCACTCGGCGGAGGTGACCGGACCGAGGATCCCGACCCGCCGGGCCCGCATCTGCTGGTGCTGGCCCGCGGCCCGGAGGGGTACCGGCGTCTGTCGCGCGAGCTCGCAAAGGCGCATCTGGCGGGCGGTGAGAAGGGAAAGCTGCGCTACGACTACGACGCGTTGACCGAGGCGGCGGGCGGTCACTGGCACATCCTCACCGGATGTCGTAAAGGCCATGTCCGCCAGGCATTTTCCGAAGGCGGTCCAGACGCGGCGGCCACGGCACTCGTCGATCTGGTGGACCGGTTCGGCCGCGACCGGGTCAGCATCGAGCTCACCCATCACGGGCACCCCTGCGACGACGAACGCAACGCCGCGCTCGCCGAGCTGGCGCCCAGATTGGGAGTCGGCGTCGTCGCGACCACCGGCGCACACTTCGCCGAACCGTCCCGCGGCAGGCTGGCCATGGCCATGGGGGCGATCCGCGCTCGGCATTCCATGGACGAGGCGGCCGGTTACCTTGCCCCGCTGGGCGGTTCGCACCTGCGATCGGGGGGGGAGATGGCGCGACTCTTCGCCGACCGTCCCGAGGTGGTGACGGCGGCGGCAGACCTGGGCGAGCAGTGCGCGTTCGGCCTCGCACTGATCGCCCCGCAGTTGCCGCCCTTCGACGTGCCGAAGGGGCACACCGAAGACAGCTGGCTGAGGCACCTCGTCATGGCGGGTGCTCGAAACCGGTACGGGCCACCCGAGCGTGCCCAGCGGGCGTACTCCCAGATCGAGCATGAGCTGAAAATCATTGAACAGCTGACATTTCCGGGCTATTTCCTGGTGGTGCACGACATCACCCGGTTTTGCAAGGAGAACAACATCCTGGCCCAGGGCAGGGGATCGGCGGCCAATTCTGCCGTCTGTTACGCCCTCGGCGTCACCAACGTCGACCCGATTGCCAACGAGCTGCTGTTCGAGCGGTTCCTGTCGCCGGCGCGTGACGGACCTCCGGATATCGACATCGACATCGAATCGGATCTGCGTGAGAAGGCAATCCAGTACGTCTACAACCGCTACGGCCGCGACTATGCCGCCCAAGTGGCCAACGTCATCACCTACCGGGGACGCAGCGCCGTGCGCGACATGGCCCGCGCTCTGGGGTTCTCTCAGGGGCAACAGGACGCGTGGAGCAAGCAGATCGGCCAGTGGGGCGACCTGACCGAGGCAACACACGTCGAGGACGTTCCAGAACCGGTGATCGACCTGGCCGTGCAGATCTCCAACCTGCCCAGGCACATGGGCATCCACTCGGGCGGCATGGTGATCTGCGACCGCCCCATCGCCGACGTCTGCCCGGTGGAATGGGCGCGGATGGAGAACCGCAGCGTGCTCCAGTGGGACAAAGACGACTGCGCGGCAATCGGTTTGGTGAAGTTCGACCTACTCGGCCTCGGTATGCTCTCGGCGCTGCACTACTGCATCGACCTGGTGCGTGAGCACAAGGGTCTCGAGGTCGACCTGTCCAAGCTGGACCTGTCCGAGCCCGCGGTGTACGAGATGCTGCAGCGCGCCGACTCCGTCGGGGTGTTCCAGGTGGAGTCCCGCGCGCAGATGGCCACGTTGCCCCGGCTGAAGCCGAGAGTGTTCTACGACCTGGTCGTCGAGGTGGCGCTGATTCGCCCTGGCCCGATCCAGGGCGGGTCGGTCCATCCGTACATCAAACGGCGCAACGGGGACGAACGCGTCACCTACGAACACCCGTCGATGGCAGCCGCCCTGCGAAAGACCCTGGGTGTACCCCTGTTTCAGGAACAGCTCATGCAACTTGCGGTGGACTGTGCGGGCTTCTCCGCCGCCGAGGCCGATCAGTTACGTCGCGCGATGGGATCCAAACGTTCCACCGAGCGGATGCGACGGCTGCGGGGCAGGTTCTACGACGGTATGCGCGCGCGGCACGGTATCACGGGCGACGTCGCCGACCGGATCTACGAGAAATTGGAAGCGTTCGCCAACTTCGGTTTCCCGGAAAGCCATTCGCTGAGCTTCGCCTCGCTGGTGTTCTATTCGTCGTGGTTCAAGTTGCATCATCCGGCGGCGTTCTGCGCGGCGCTGCTGCGGGCACAGCCGATGGGCTTCTACTCGCCGCAGTCGCTGGTGGCTGACGCCCGCAGGCACGGGGTCACCGTCCACGGGCCGGACGTCAATGCCAGCGTCGCGCATGCCACCTTGGAGGACGCCGGGAACGCGGTCAGATTGGGACTCGGCAGTGTCCGCCACATCGGTGACGAGCTGGCCGAACGTATCGTCGACGAACGAGAAGCCAACGGAGCGTTCACTTCTCTGGTGGGCCTCACCCAGCGGATTCAACTCAGTGTTCCGCAGACCGAGGCGCTGGCCACCGCCGGCGCGCTGGGCTGCTTCGGGATCACCCGACGCGAAGGGTTGTGGGCTGCGGGTGCGGCCGCCACCCAGCGTCCCGGCCGGCTGCCAGGAGTGGGGGCGTCATCGCAGATCCCCTCGCTGCCCGGGATGACCGAACTGGAACTGGCAGCCGCCGACGTATGGGCGACGGGCGTATCGTCCGACAGTTATCCGACCCAGTTCCTGCGCGAGAACCTCGACGCCCTCGGCGTCGTTCCGGCCGACAAGCTGCTGGAGGTACCCGACGGGACGCGGGTGCTGGTGGCCGGCGCGGTGACTCACCGCCAGCGGCCGGCGACGGCACAAGGGGTCACGTTCATCAATCTCGAGGACGAGACCGGAATGGTCAACGTCGTGTGTTCGCGGGGGGTTTGGGCACGGCACCGCAAGCTGGCCCAGACTGCGTCGGCATTGTTGATCCGCGGTCAGGTGCAGAACGCCACTGGCGCGGTCACCGTCGTCGCAGACCGCATGGGCAACCTCGACATGCGGGTGGCATCGAAGTCCCGCGATTTTCGCTGAGCGCAGCGAAGCGGAACGTCGGGCCCGGCAGATGACCTGGCCCTCGCTACTGTTGAGACGTGTCCCGCTCGCTGTACTTCCTCATCGGCGCGGGAACAGCACTCATTGCCTGTTGCTACGGGTTCGCCCGGTTCGCCTACGGGTTGTTCACGCCCGTCTTCGCCGACGTCTTCGAGCTCGACGGCGCCCTCACCGGAGTCATCGGCGCAGGGAGCTACATCGGATACTGCGCCGCGATCATCCTCAGCCTGCTACTGACAGAGCGAATCGGTTCCCGGCGCGTTGCTGTCCTCGCCGGAGTGGTTGCCACGGTGGGCCTTTCGATCATCGCGGCGGCGCCGTCAGGGTGGGTTCTGGCGCTGGGCGTCCTGGTCGCGGGTTGTAGCACCGGGATCGCATCGCCGCCGCTGGCCGCAGCCGTCGCGCAGTTCGTTCCCGCCGCGAAGGCGGACCGGGCGCAGACGGTGGTCAACGGAGGTACCGGAATCGGCGTGGTGCTGTCCGCCCCGGTCGCCCTGCTGCTGTTGGATCAGTGGCGCGCGGCCTGGTCTGTGTATGCGACTCTCGCCGCAGCGGTGACGATATGGGTCGCTCGCTCCGTCCCTTCGACAACGCGGTCGCGCGCCACGGATTCAGTCGGATCATTCTGGCGCGCAGGCACTGTGACGATGTTGATCGGTGCGCTGCTGTTCGGGGTGGGTAGTTCCGCGGTGTGGACATTTGGCCGCGACTTGATCACGACTGTCGGGGAGGCAGACGCTACGCGCTCATCGATCATGTGGATCGTCCTCGGCGCGGCGGGTGTCGCCGGGGCCCTGGCCGGTGATGCGGTGCAACGGATCGGATTGCGACGGTCGTGGTTGGCCGCCACCGCGACGATGGCCGCGGCGACGCTGTTGCTGGCCGCGGCACCTTCCGAATTCGTTGTGGTGGTCGCCGCCGCCACGATGTTCGGCGCCGCTTACATCGCGTTGACCGGCCTGCTGCTGTTGTGGAGTACGCGCCTGTATCCGGATAGAACGTCGTTCGGGGTCGGCGTGGCTTTCTTCACGATCGCAGCCGGGCAGGCATTGGGAGCGCCCGCGGCGGGCGCGCTCATCGACGCGGTGGGAGCGAAAACGTCGTTCGTCGTCATCGCCACGGTCGGGTTGTGCGCTGTGACGTTGCGTCCTGCGCCCGAGGTGAAACCGGTCTAGCCCTCGGTCGGGGTGGTCCACACCTTGTCGACGCTGATCTTCAACCGTAGGTTGTAGGCCGACAGGAACTCGTCGGTGAAGCCCAGGCTGGCCGCGAGCTCCCCGTATTTCGCGCGATATCGCTCGTCCTGCAACGGATCCGCGTTCTCCGCGTCTACGGTGGCCTCGCCGCCCACGACGATGACGCCCGACCCGGTTCCGTCGGAATCCAGGTTCAGGCTGACGCGGGGATGGTTTTTGATGTGCCGAACCTTCGCGGCGTTGGGTTCCGAATAGACGATGACATCCTTGCCATCGAAGTAGAACCACACCAGTCGCGGCACGGGCTGGCCGGATCTGGCCACCGTGGTCAACCAGCCCGAATGATCGGCCGAAAGTCGGTCGGAAACCTCTTGTGTGTATTCGACTGCCATGCCGCCGAATGTAGTCTCCGGGCATGACACTCAACCTCTCCGTCGATGAAGTCCTGACCACTACGCGTTCGGTACGCAAGCGACTGGATCTGGAGAAGCCGGTGTCGCGCGAGGTGTTGATGGAGTGTCTCGAGCTATCGCTGCAGGCGCCGACCGGATCGAACGCACAGGGTTGGCAGTGGGTCTTCGTCGACGACCCCGAGAAGAAGAAGGCGCTCGCCGACATCTACCGCCACAACGCCGAGCGGTATCTCGAAATGCCGAAGCCCACCTACGGCGACGAACGCGACGAGCAGCGCCCGCGCGTCACCGATTCCGCCAAGTACCTCGCCGAGCACTTCCACGAGGTTCCGGTGATGTTGGTTCCCTGCTTGGCGGGCAGCCCGGACGACGCGGTTGCCGGCAGCGCCGGGTTCTGGGGCTCGCTGCTACCCGCGGTCTGGAGTTACATGCTGGCCCTGCGCTCGCGTGGCCTCGGCTCGGCGTGGACGACGTTGCATCTCGTTGGTAAGGGCGAGCAGCTGGCCGCCGAGGTTCTCGGCATTCCGTTCGACGAGTACCGCCAGGGCGGCCTGTTTCCGATCGCTTACACGAAGGGCACCGATTTCCGGCCTGCCAAGCGGCTGCCCGCCGAGCAGCTGACGCACTGGAACTCGTGGTGATTCAGACCGCGCCACTGAATCCCTGCTGCCGCCACGCCTCGTAGACGACGACCGCGGCGGCGTTGGAGAGGTTGAGCGACCGTCGACCCACGAGCATCGGGATGCGTAGCTGCGCGGTGATGCGCGGGTCGGCCAGCGTTGCCGCGTCCAGGCCGGTGGGTTCGGGACCGAACATCACCACGTCGCCCGGCTCATAGCTGACGTTGTCGAACCGTTCGCTGGCATGTGCGGTGAATGCGTACACGCGCTGCGGTGCAATCGCTTCCCACGCGGCCGCCAGGTCGCGGTGAACCGTGACCGACGCGAGGTCGTGGTAGTCCAGTCCGGCACGCCGTAATTTGGGTTCGGACAGATCGAATCCGAGCGGCTCGACGAGATGCAATTCGCAGCCGGTTGCGGCGACCATTCGAATCGCATTGCCGGTGTTGGGTGCGATGCGCGGCGAGAAGAACAGCACCTTGAACACAACACGCGATTCTTTCAACATGCTCAGCTCGGCGGTCGAATTTGCGGAGGTCAACCGCGGACGTTGCCCACCGCGCCGATCGAAACCCCAATCTTTGACGGATGCGTCAATACCCCGCCTTATGGGTGCCCCCCGCCTAGTCTTGGCCTATGGGGGCGGTCGCAAGCCGCGGATCGGCAGTGCTCGCATGACAGTCGCCGGTGTTGCGTGCGTGACTTGCGGCACCGATCTGCCCGAGAATGCGAAGTTTTGCCACGAGTGTGGCGTCGCCGTTGCGGTCGCTACCCAGCCGGCCGAATACAAGCAGGTGACAGTCCTGTTTGCCGACGTGGTTCATTCGATGGACATAGCCGCTGCGGTCGGGGCCGAACGTCTTCGCGAGATCATGACTTCGCTCGTGAACCGCGCAGCGCACGTGGTCCAGCGCTACGGAGGCACCGTCGACAAGTTCACCGGCGACGGCATCATGGCGCTATTCGGTGCTCCAACGGCCCTGGAGGATCACGCGGTGCGCGCTTGTCTATCGGCGCTGGCTATCCAAGAGGACGGAGAGGCTTTCGCCGGTGAGGTGCAGCGGCGCGACGGTGTCGAGCTACAACTCCGGGTCGGGCTGAACTCCGGTGAGGTGATCGCCGGTGAGCTGGGGTCGGGCCCGTTCGGATACACCGCGATAGGCGAGCAAGTCGGGATGGCACAGCGGATGGAGTCGGTGGCCCCCGCGGGTGGGGTGATGCTCAGCCAGTCCACCGCACGCCTTGTGGCCGACGCAGCCGTGCTGGACGAGATGGAAATGGTGCGCGTCAAGGGTGCCCGTGAACCCCTTCCTGCATATCGTCTGCGGGGAATTGGCGAGCGCAGGTGGGTCGGCACTCAGGAATCGACTCTGGTCGGACGCGAGCAGGAAGTCGCGACGCTTGAAGCGGCACTTGGCCGGACGGTTTATGGCGCCGGCTGTGTTGTCGGAATCGTCGGGCCGGCTGGTATCGGTAAAACCCGACTGGTTCGCGAGACTGCGGCAATGGCGAGCCGACATGACGTCGCGGTGCTTTCAACGTTGTGTCAGTCCCACGCGCGCGACATCGCCTTCCATGCCGCGGTGGGACTGTTGCGAGCACTGTTCGACATTGACGGCATGACCTTCGAGACCGCGCGCCAGCGCGTACGGGCACAGCTTCCCGGTGCAGATCTAGAGGATCTGCGACTGCTCGACGATCTGCTCGGAATACGTGAGACCGACACAGGCGCAGTTGATATCGACCCGGATGCTCGCCGCCGTCGCCTGTCACGGCTTGTCAACAGGGCCGCGACGACGCGGACTGCGCCGACCCTGTACCTCATCGAGGACGCACACTGGATCGACGATGTGAGCGAATCGATGTTGAACGATTTGGTACCCGTCCTTCAACAGACGCGGTCGCTTGTCTTGATCACCTATCGCCCCGAATACCAAGGTGCACTGACCAGAATATCCGACTGCCAGACCATCTCGCTTGCATCCCTTGAGGTTTCGCACATCTCGTCGATGGTGAACGAGTTGCTCGGTGTACACCCTTCGATTGCAGCGCTCTCGGCTCAGGTGACCGAACGAGCCGCTGGGAACCCATTTTTTGTCGAGGAGATCGTGCGCGATCTAGTCGAACGTGGCGTCTTCGATGGGAATTCGGGGGCTTACGCGCTCCGCGTGGACTCCGCACAGGTCAGTGTTCCCGCCAGCGTGCAGGCGACCATCGCCGCACGCATCGATCGTCTTGGTAGCACCGCCAAACGCACATTGAGTGCCGCAGCGGTCATCGGCTCCCGGTTCGACGGGGAGTTACTCGTCCGCGTCGAATCACGCACAGCGTTGAGCGAACTCGTCGATGCCGAGCTACTGGATCCGGTCACGGCGTCGGCGCGAGCCGAGTACGCGTTCCGTCACCCTTTGATCCGCGCCGTGGCGTACGAGTCGCAACTGCTGGCCGACCGCTCGCTGCTGCACCGCCGGGTAGCGGCGGCGATCCAAGAGATCGATCCGTTGGCGGTTGAGAACAACGCCGCGCTGATTGCCACTCACTTGGAGGCTGCCGGGGACCTGAGGGAGGCGTTCGATTGGCACATGCGTGCCGCGACCTGGCTGACGAATCGCGACATCGGCGCGGCACGAGCGAGTTGGGAGCGGGCCAGGAACGTCGCCGATCGCCTGCCTGAGGATGAGCCTGACCACATGTCGATGCGCATCGCTCCCCGCACACTCCTCTGCGGTTTCACCTGGCGCGCCGGTGGTGCCGATCTGGAGGGTTCCGGCTTCGACGAACTGCGTGACCTCTGCGATGCAGCGAGCGACCAAATGTCCTTCGTGATGGGCACATCGGGGGTGCTTGTGGCGATGACTCTCAACCATCGACTCGACGAATTGCGAGCGCTGGCTCCCGAATACGTTCGGCTTCTGGAGTCGACTGGTGACCCCGCACTGATCATGCTGCTCAACACCGCTACCCACGGCATGTTCGAAGCGGGTCAAATCACCGATGCACTGCGATTGTTCCAGCGGGCAATCGACGTCGCCGATGGCGACGCCACCCTGGGCAACTTTTTCTTCGAATCGCCCCTGGCTTGGGTGACGACCCTGCGCGGGCTCGCGCGTTGCAGCCTGGGACAGTCGGGCTGGCGCGAGGACCTGCAGGCGGGCGTGGCAATGGCTCGCACCGCGCAAGGCATGACGCAGGCCGCTGTCACCACATATGGCTACGGGGCGGCCTTCCAGAACGGCGCGCTCGTGCCGGACCCAGTGGTGCTCGGCCATACCGCAGATGCACTTCGCACTGCCGAGAGGTCCGGCGATGACGTTTCGCTGGCGTGGGCGCGGATCATTCACGGCAGCTTGCTGCTCTATGCGCAGGAAGCGAACGATGGTGTCGGCTTGGATCTGCTCGTCAGTGGTCGTCAACAAGCGTTTCGGCATGGAGACCTTCTCACGGCGACTACAGCCGACATCAATCTCGCGGGACACAAGACACGCACCGGGAATTTCGACGGGGCTATCGACGTCGCCCGCGCTACCGTCGAGCACGTCTTCGGCCGCGGCGAAGTGATCAACCGCGGTCCCGCCGCAACCGCGCTGGTGGACCCGCTGCTGCGTCGCGGCACCGAGCCGGATCTGCGCGAAGCACAGGCCGTCGTCAACAGGCTGGCAGCTTGCCCTATAGAACCGGGATTTGTCTTTTATGAGCTGCCGCTTCTGCGGCTACGAGCACTGCTTGCTCGTGCACGCGACGACGAATTCGCCTACCGGGAGTGCGCTGCCCGTTACCGCGCCATGGCGACGCGGCTTGGCTTTGAAGGGCATATCGCGATGGCGCGCGCTATGAGGTGACGTGCGGCCGCAGGATCGGCGGGGCATTTGTCGAACGGCGTCACGAATACGCTGAAAACGTGTTTGCTCTGTTATCGCAAAGCGACAAGAACGTGCCCTTATGAACTCTGTCTGTTCAGTAAGAATTGTGGAACCAGCACGGCACGGCTGGCATACTCGAGCAATTGCCAGGCGCACACCGCCAGCCCGCTGAGCGGGCGAATTATCAGGAAGCATATGAACCACGCTCCAAAACTGGAATATCGACACGCGGGAACACGCGGATGAGTGTGTTCTCGCAGCTCGCATCGTCGGGCGATGCATCTGCCAATTTCGAATTCAAAACCGCGCCACCGCCCAAGAGGCCTAGCCGTTGGTCGGTTTCCAATTGGCCGGTCCGCTGGAAAGTGTTCGCGATCGTATTGGTGCCACTCGTTCTCGCAGGCGCCTTTGGTGGGTTGCGCATCCACAGCAGCGTCACCGAAGCAACGGATTTGCGCCGCGCCGCCGACCGCGCCGAAATGGTCCCCGCGATCGTGAACTACATGGCGGCACTCGACCGTGCAATGTTGGCGAGTTCGACCGGCGGCGATCCGCAGTCCGCGCTCACCGAGTTCGATTCCAGCAGGCAAGAATTGCAGCGCCGGGTATCCGACACCGACATCGCCGACGACGTCAGCAAGGGCGTCACGAGCATGATCGAGGGCGGCCAGGCGCTGATGGACAGGGTCGCCGCCAACAACATCAACCTGTTCGACCGCGTCACCACCTACGCGCCGGTCCTGCTGACCGCAGAGGACGCCATCACCGGGTCGGTGCGCGTCGACGATGAGCGCATCACTGCCGAGACCCTCGGGCTGTCCCGCGCGGTCGGTGCCCGCGGTCAGATGATGATGCAGCAGCTACTCGTCAATCTCGGCGGTGAACTGCCGGAACCCGAGCTGCGCACCAGGATGATCGCGCTCGCCGGTACTGAGCCTTCGACGCTGTTCGGGATGAGCCAGGTGCTCGGTGTCGGCTCGGCTGCGGCTCAACAGCTACAGGGGGAGATGGTCAAACGACTGGCGATCATGTCCGATCCGGCCGCCGTCCTGGTCAACAATCCCGACCTGCGCGCATCCGAGACGGTGACGGACCAGATCGCAACTCAAATCATCAGCGACACCTCCACTTGGGTGACATCGACGGTGGAGGAGCGGGCCGCCGCGCAGCGCACCGCCGCCATCCGGGATGCGGCGATCATCGGCGGCGCCATGCTGCTGGCCCTGATCGTCGTTTTCGTGGTGGCGCTGTCGCTGGTGCGCCCGCTGCGCCGCCTGCGCGACAGCGCCCTTCGCGTCGCCCATGACGACCTGGCCCGCGAGATCGAGCACGTGCGTGCCGGTGGCGATCCGGGACCGATCGATCCGATTCCCGTGTACACCTCCGAGGAGGTGGGGCAGGTTGCGCACGCTGTCGACGAATTGCACGAGCAGGCGGTACTGCTCGCCGGTGAGCAGTCGCGGCTTCAGCTCCAGGTCGGCGACATGTTCGAGACTCTGTCGCGGCGCAGTCGCTCACTGGTCGACCAGCAGCTGTCGCTCATCGACCGGCTCGAGCGCAACGAAGAGGATCCCGAGCGGCTGGAAAGCCTGTTCCGCCTTGATCACCTCGCGGCCAGGATGCGCCGCAACGGCGCCAACCTACTGGTGCTCGCCGGTGCGAAGGTCCCGCGCGAGCAGGCCGAGCCGGTGCCGGTCTCGGCGATCATCAACGCGGCGGCCTCCGAGGTCGAGGACTACACCCGCGTGGTGACCGCGACGGTGCCCGACAGCGAGGTCGCCGGCTCCGTGGCGGGCGACCTTGTCCATCTGGTGGCCGAGCTGCTCGACAACGCTTTGCGCTACTCGCCGCCGATCTCACAGGTGCGCGTGTCCGCGGTGCACACCGGTCAAGGTGGCCTCGTCATCGAGGTCAGCGATATCGGCCTGGGTATGACGGACTCGGATCTGCGGGTCGCGAATACGCGTCTGCAGTCCGGCGGTGAGGTCACCCCCTATACCGCTCGGCATATGGGCCTGTTCGTGGTCGGACGGCTCGCGATGCAGCACGGTCTGGTGGTAAGACTGCGCAGCACCATTGCGGGCGAACCGAATTCGGGCACCACGGCCGGGGTCTACGTGCCCGCCGAACTCCTCGGCGGAGCCGATGCGCCGCACCAATTCAGCGAGCCTGAATACGCGGCCGACGCGCACGCGGGTATCACGACCGCGCTGGCTCTCGACGACCACGGGGACGGCTGGGGCGACTACGACGACGAGCCGCAGGCCCGCAACGGCCACTCCGACGTACCGGTCGCGTTGTTGCCGCAACGCGACCCCGGCGCCAGCGGTATCTCCGACGTCCCCGCATCGCTCGGGCCGCCCGCGGATGCGGCGCCCGAGGACGAGTGGCCCGCCGACGAGTGGCCAGAAGACGAGTGGCCCGAGGACTCGATGCCCGCTCAGACGGCTGAGTTCGGAGACCGCGAACCGGTCGACGAGTGGGTTGCACCTCCTGCGCCCACCGAGCGGCCGGTCGACACCTCGGGGTTCTTCGCCGCCCGGCAGCAGGCCGCGAGTAACGCGGTGTCCGCCCCCGAGCCCGAACCACAGGTCCAACCGCAGCCCGAGCCGGAGCCGTCGGCCACAGCCGGCTCAGACGATGCCATCTACCAGAAGATGCTCTCCGAATGGCTGGTCGACCCGACTGAGCTGGCCAACAGCGCCGATCTGAACTGGGAATCGGTGTGGGACAGCGGCTGGTCGGCAGCGGAAGCCGCGGACGAGGCTCCGGTCGAGCAGCACACCGAGGAGGGCCTGCCGGTGCGCGAGCCCGGTGCGCGGCTGGTCCCCGGCGCGGCTGAATTCGCAGGTAGTGACGCTGGGCACGACCGTAGCGGCGGCGTGCAGGGGAACGCCGAGGGTGCCGACGAGGTAGCATCGGCGGCTGAGTTCGGCTCTCCGGGGCCGGACGCATCATCCGCAGGCGGCGCATTGCCGCAGCGCGATCCCGATGCTGTCCGTGCGAGTATCAGCAGCCATTTCGGTGGTGTTCACGCGGGCCGCTCGCACGCGCGAGAGACCAGAGGAACAGATAGCTAATGACGTACCCGCCACGATCGACGCAGCGCGATTCGCTCGACTGGCTGGTCTCGAAATTCGCGCACGAGGTATCCGGGGTCACCCACGCGGTCCTGGTGTCCGCCGACGGGCTCTTGATGGCTTCTAGTGAGCACATCCCGGTCGAACGCGCCGACCAGCTGGCCGCGGTCGCCTCCGGGCTGGCCAGTCTGTCGACGGGCGCCGCGCAGCTGTTCGACGGCGGCTACGTCATGCAGTCAATCGTCGAGATGGAGAACGGTTATCTGCTGTTGATGCGCGTCGGTGACGGTTCGAACCTGGCGACGCTCGCATCGCGCAATTGCGACATCGGCCAAATCGGTTACGAGATGGCGATTCTGGTGGAACGGGTGGGCGCCGTGGTGCAGTCGTCGCGGCGGCGTGCACCTCAGCACATGTGAGCGGCCGATGGACAACTGGGAGCGGGAGGTCGCTGACGAACCGAGTCTGGTCCGGCCCTACACGCTGACGGCCGGCCGCACGGAGCCCCGGTTCCATCTGCCGTTGGAAGCGCCCATCGGGAAGCTCACGACGACCAGGGCGCCGCGCTGGCCGGGGAACGACGTACGGGGCCAGATCCTCACGATGAGCGACGAAATTCCATCGGTGGCCGAGATCGCCGCCGGTTTGGCCTTACCGCTCGGCGTGGCGCGGGTGCTGATCGGTGACCTCGTGACGCAGGGTTATCTGCAGGTGCACACCACCCTCGGCGATTCGGTGACCGACGACGAACGACGGGACCTCATAGGAAGGACGCTGCGTGGCCTCAGGGCACTCTGAGAGGCGGCATGCCTCGCCGGACCCCGCGGCGAAGCGGGCCGCCGCCTCGACCAAGATCGTCATCTCCGGCGGGTTCGGAGCCGGTAAGACGACATTCGTGGGCGCAGTCTCCGAGATCATGCCGCTGCGGACCGAGGCGTTGGTCACCAACGCGTCAGCCGGTGTCGACGGCCTGGAAGCGACACCGTCGAAGACCACCACGACGGTGGCGATGGACTTCGGCCGAATCACCCTCGACGAGGAGCTGGTGCTGTACCTGTTCGGCACACCCGGCCAGCGCCGGTTTTGGTTCATGTGGGACGACCTCATCCGCGGCGCGATCGGCGCGGTCATCCTGGTCGACGTCCGGCGACTCAAGGACAGCTTCGCCGCCGTCGACTTCTTCGAAGCGCGACGCCTGCCGTTCCTGATCGCGATCAATGAATTCGACGGCGCACCAACATATTCGACTCAAGCACTGCGCAAGGCTCTGGCGCTGTCGGATCACATCCCCGTGGTCGCGGTCGACGCCAGGGACCGCCACTCGTGCCGCGAGGCGTTGATCGCGGTCACCGAGTACGCGCTCGACTCCCTGTCCTCGCTGCCCGGCTGAAACGGTGGACGACGAAGAAGCTTGGGTCGAAAGGGAGTTCGTCGCTCACGACTTTCGCGACGAGGATCTCAGCCGGTTACGCACCGAGCGTGCGGTGTTCGACGAGTGCGACTTCCGCGGTGTCGATCTTGCTGAGTCCGAGCATGTCGGCTCGGCGTTCCGTAACTGTCGATTCGAGCGGGCCAGGCTGCACCACAGCACTTTTCAGCACTGCAGCATGCTGGGATCGGTGTTCACTGAATGTCGGCTGCGGCCGCTGCAGCTGGTCGAGGTCGACCTGACGCTCGCGGTCCTCGGTGGTTGCGATCTGCGGGGCGTCGACTTGTCCGGGTGCCGGCTGCGTGAGGCCAGCCTCGTCGAGACGGATTTGCGCAAGGCGATACTGCGCGGCGCCGACCTCAGCGGTGCACGGTTGCAGAAGACGCGGCTCGAGGAATCGGATCTACGGGGCGCGCGCACCGATGCGACGTTCTGGACCACTGCCGCCCTGCGCGGCGCGAAGATCGACATCGATCAGGCGCTGGCCTACGCCGTCGCGCACGGTCTGAACATCCACGGGGAATAACCGCTGTACTCTCACGTTGAGAGCTGCATGCGAGCTGGTGAGATGACTGCGCACACGGGGTTTCACGACGGAGAACTCGCGGTTCAGGACCGCGCTGGTGTTCGTGCGCAGGCCGCCCGCCTCGGGGACGCCATGTTGGCCACTCCTGATCTGAACGGCGGTATGAGCGGCTTCCTGGCTCACCGCGAATTCGCCGTACTGACCGCCCGCGACGCCGATGACCGGTTGTGGACGTCGCCGCTGTACTCGTCGCCGGGATTCCTGCAGGCACACGACCGGGAACTGCGGGTCCACGCCGTACCGACTCCCGGGGATCCGTTGCACGACCTCGCCGCGGATCAGCCGGTCGGCATGCTCGCCATCGAGTTCGCCACCCGCCGTCGGGTCCGGGTCAACGGCACCCTCGCCCACGTCGGTGATGATGGTCTGTTGATCTCGGTCGACCAGGCATACGGCAACTGCCCCAAGTACATTCACCCACGCCATCTCGAGCACACAGACATTCCCGCGCCTCCCATCGAACGCTCGTCGACGCTGAGCGCCGAGCACGCACAGCTCATCGCAAACGCCGACACCTTCTTCCTCGGCACCATCCATCCGTCGCGCGGAGCCGACGCATCCCATCGAGGCGGCCCACCCGGATTCGTCCACGTCGAGGGTAACCAGCTGTGGTGGCCGGACTATCCGGGCAACAACATGTTCAACAGCTTCGGCAACCTCGCGGTGGATCCCAGCGCCGCGGTGCTTTTCGTCGATTTCGAGACGGGCACGACGCTGCACATCTCGGGTAAGGCCACCATCGAGTGGGTGACGCCCAGTGATGCCGACGGTGGCACCGGACGTCGCGTGCGGCTCGCGGTGGAGTCGATCGTGTGGGGCGCCCGCTGGTGAATACTCGCAGAACGATCGAACGGTGGGTCGAGTTGTTCAATGCCGGTGATGCCGAGGGGATTTCGGAGCTGTACGCCGAGGATGCGGTGAACCACCAGATCGCGCTCGAACCCGTCGTGGGCAGAGATGCGATCAAGCAGTTTCACCGTGACACCTTCGCCGGGGGACCGCTGACCTGTACGCCGCTCACCCTCGTCGTCGACGGTGCCTGGGGCGCGCTGGAGTGGGTCGACCCCGACGGTTTCCGTGGCTGCGGGTTCTTCCAGGTGCGTGACGGGCAGATCCTGCTCCAGCGGGGCTACTGGGACAGCGCGCAGCTCGGTGCGATTCACCCCGATATGCACGATCTCTGAATCCGGCCTGCGCTCACCGGCGGCGGAGCATGATCAGCACATGGCAGCCACCGGGGACACGATCGATCGCTATGTCGTCATCTCGACAGACACACACGCCGGAGCGGATCTCCACGAATACAAGGAGTACCTGCCCGCGCGACTGCACGATGACTTCGACGCGTGGGCGAAGACGTACGTCAGCCCGTTCGACGACCTGATCATCGCGACCGCCAAACGCAACTGGGACCACGAGCTGCGGATGTCGGAGATGGATGCCGACGGAGTGGCGGCCGAGGTGCTGCTGCCCAACACCGTGCCGCCGTTCTTCCCGACCTCGCCGAACATCACGATCAGCCTGCCGCGCACCCGCGAGGAGTTCGAGCACCGATGGGCAGGTGTGCAGGCCCACAACCGGTGGCAGGTCGACTTCTGCGCGCTGGCGCCGGATCGGCGTCGCGGGCTGATCCAGATCTTCCCCAACGACATCGAGCTCGCCGTCGAGGAGATCCGCTGGGGGGCGCAGCAGAGATGTTTCGGCGGGGTCCTGCTGCCCGCGGTTTCGCCAGGGGATCCGAACGTCGCCCCGCTCTTTCACACGCGCTACGAACCGATCTGGGCGCTGTGCACGGAGCTCGACCTGACCCTGGTTCAGCACGCGGGCGCGGGCAGTCCGGTGATGCCGATGGATCAGCCGGCGTCCAACGCCGTGTTGGTGACCGAGATGGCGCTGTGGGCGCAACGTACGGTCAGCCACCTCATTCTCGCCGGGGTGTTCGAGCGTCACCCGACCCTGCGCTTCGTGCCGACCGAGCAGGGCACCATGTGGCTGCAAGACCAGATGACCTTGCTCGATGTCATGGTGCCGAGCATGAAAACCGAAGCGGGGAACCGTACCTACGGAATGTTCGGGGGTTCGTCGATCGACGAGTTGTCGATGGCGCCGAGCGAGTATGCCAAGCGCAACTGCTACCTGGCGTCCGAACTCACGCCCTACGAGAGGTCGATGATCGACTACATGGGTGCCGATCACATGATGTGGGGCAGCGACTATCCGCACGAGGAAGGCTTCGCGCCGCATTCCAAGCTGGCGATCCAGTGGGCGCTGCACGACCAGCCCGAGGACACCTGTCGAAAGATTCTGGGCGGCAACGCCGGTCGCCTGTACCGCTTCGATCTGGATGCGCTTGCTCCGATTGCCGCCAAGATCGGGCCGACGGTCGCCGAGGTCGGCAAGCCGTTGGGGGACACCGGCTACGTTGCTCCGCCCGCGTTCGGCTATCGGCCGTTTGAGGGTGGACTGGCGCTCAAGCGGTTGGCTCCGGCGCGGGTTTGACCAGGATCGCGCGGGTGTAGAGCAGGTCGAAACCGCGACGCTGCACGTTCTCTTGGGACTTAGACCCCGGTGACGTCGTGACGACGGCGATGTCGCACCCCGCTGCGGCCGCGTCGACGAGCCGGGTCGCCAGCAGCGCCGTCTGCACCCCGCGCCTACGGTGCGCGGGAGCCGTCGCGGCACCGGTGAGTTGTGCGATGCCGTCGACCAACCGCACGCTCGCCGCGCCGGCGACGACTCCGTCGGCCATCGCGATGTAGCGGGTCGCGCCTGCGGCCGCCATATCGCGGGTGGCGTCGGCAAGGACGTCGCGCGGGAACTCCTCGTGTGAGGCGACGCCCTGCGTGTCCGGGTTGGCGAAACCCTCGACGACCGTGTCCAGCCACGTCCCGAATTCGTCGTCATCGCTGGGCCGGACGTCGACACCGGGTGGCGTGATCCGCTCCAACGGGCCAACCAGTAGGCGGCCGAGCACGTTCTCGAAGGAGACCAGCTGATAGCCGCGAGCCGTCAGCGCCGCAGCGATATCGGGGTCGGCCAGGTGTGCGAGCTCGACCTGGGTCGCGCTGCCGCGCGCCGCGAAAGCCGTTTCGATCTCGTCCAATTCGGCGGCCGAGGGCACACCGCCAAAGCCGACCCCGACGACCTTGTTGAACGGCGAGTTCTCGCCGGCGAAGCACGCCGCGCCGCCGGCCACCGGAACCTCGAAGCCCTCGCCGCCGCGGCGCCGTGCCGCGTCGGCGCCGGCGGTGATCAGACCCGCCTCAGCGCGCTCGATGCGCTCAGCCAGCGCGGTGCTGCAGAACGTCGGCGTCACTTGGCGGCAGCGAGCCTGATCTTCCAGCGCACGAACCCGGTGTAACCCACACAGATCACGACGAGCATCAGCATGTCGAACCACCACGCACCACTCGTGTGGTGCCAGTGAGAGTCATTGGGTGACAGCGGACTTGGTACGAGTCTGGTCAGGTCGATCGTCGACGCCGACGCCGCGAAGCCCCAGCGTGCGGGAGTCAACCAGGCCAGCTGATCGAGCACGATCCGGTCGGTCACCGGGATCATGCCGCCGGAGAACACCAGCTGCGACATGATCGCCACCACGAGCAACGGCATGATCTGCTCTTGCGATTTCGCCAGTGCCGACAGTGCGAGGCCGACCATGCCCGCGGCGATGGTGGTCATCGCGATGTCGACGAACAACTCCAGGCTGCGGTTGCCGATGAACACCCCGGATTCGGTGGCTCCGGGCCCCCACCCCTTACCCCACACAGCGATCGAGGTGACGATGGCCGACTGGATGATCGCGAACACCGTGAAGACGGCCATCTTCGCGAGCATGTACGCCGACGTCGACAGTCCGACGGCCTGCTCACGCAGGAAGATCGCCCGTTCACCGATCAGCGCCCGGATGGTCAACGCGGTGCCCATGAAGATGGCGCCCACGTTGAGCATCACGAGGATCTGGCCGGGCTCGTTGGGTGCTTCACCACCCTTGATGGCGGGAACCGGCAGGCCGAAGCCGACGTTGCCGGGCACCGACAGTGACAGCACACCCATGATGAACGGCAGGAACATCAGGAAGATGAAGTAACCGCGGTCCGAAATGATCAGCCGGACCTGACGCCTGGCGATCGTCGAGAACTGTCTTCGCAGACTCGTTTTCGTCGGCGCGCCGAGATCGGAGGGCTTTTCCGCAGGCGGTGGCGGTGGCGGCGGCCCGTGCTGGGCGAGGTACCGAGCCTTGGCCGCCTCGGGGTCTCCCGCAACCGAGC
This sequence comes from Mycobacterium sp. NPDC051804, assembly GCF_044452905.1. Classification (NCBI taxonomy): domain Bacteria; kingdom Bacillati; phylum Actinomycetota; class Actinomycetes; order Mycobacteriales; family Mycobacteriaceae; genus Mycobacterium; species Mycobacterium sp. NPDC051804. Next base: position 626,852 of record NZ_JBITCD010000004.1, read on the forward strand.
TGAAGATGTCGGCCCAGTTCGTCGTGCCCATCGACGAGCCGATCTCACTGGGCGGCCCGTAGAACGCGGTCTTTCCGCCGGGCGCCAGCAGCAGAACCTGATCGCACACGTCGAGATAGGTCAGCGAGTGCGTGACCACGAGCACGACGCGGCCCGCGTCTGCGAGCTGGCGCAGCATCGTCATGACCTGGCGGTCGAGCGCCGGGTCCAGACCCGAGGTGGGCTCGTCCAGGATCAGCAGCGACGGCCCGGTCAGCAGCTCGAGGGCGACCGAAGCGCGTTTGCGCTGACCGCCGGAGAGCTTGTCGACGCGGGTCTCGAGGTGCTTGGTCATCTCGAGTTCCTCGAGGACCTGCATGACGACCTGTTCGCGGTCGGCCTTTGTGGTGTCCGGCGGCAGCCGCAGCTCGGCGGCGTACATCAGCGCTTGCCGCACGGTCAGCTGACCGTGCACCACATCGTCCTGGGGAACCATGCCGATGCGGGAGCGCAGCGAGGCGTACTCGGCGTGAATGTTGTGACCCTCGAAGGTCACGGTGCCCGTCGTCGGATGGGTGTAGCCGGCCACCAACTTCGCGAAGGTCGACTTGCCCGCGCCGGACGGGCCGATGACCGCGGTCAACGTGCCGGGGCGGGCCGCGATCGAGATGTTGTCCAGCAGCGTCTTGTTGCCCTCGATCGTCCACGTGATGGAGTGGACTTCCAGGCCACCGGTTTGGGTTGCCGCCGCGGTCTCGGTGCGACGGGCCAGCGTGCCGCCGGTGAACACCAGGTCGATGTTGCCGATCGTGACGGTGTCGCCGTCACGCAGAATCGCCGAGTCGACGCGGGCACCGTTGACGAACGTGCCGTTGATGCTGCGGTTGTCCCGGATCTCGGTGCCGTTGGGCGTCGGGAGCAGGGTTGCGTGGTGCCGTGACGCGAGCACGTCGGGCACCACGATGTCGTTATCGGTGGCGCGACCGATCTTGATGGCGCCCGCGATCCCCGCTGCGGCGGCGGGCTTGCCCGGCCGCAGGATCTTCAGCATGCTCGTCGCGAGATTGCCCTCGCCCGCACGTGGAGCCGCCGTCGGACCCATCGCGGTGACCGACTCAAGCGCCGGTTGCGACATCGGCGCAGAGACCGGAGGTGGCCGCAGCGGTGCCGAGGGGCTGGAAGGGTACTGCTGCCCGCCGCCGTAAGCGGCCGGTTGTTGGGGCGACGACGGGTACCGCGGTGGGGCGGTCGGCGGACGCTGGGTGCTCGGCGGCGGCGACTGCGGTCGGGATACCTGCGGCGAGGAGGCCGGCGGATGGGCGGCCGGCGCCTGCGTCGGCCACGAAGTGTCCGCGGGGCGAGCCGAGCCGATGGGCACCGATTGGGTCGGCGTCCGCCCGGCGGCACCCTGGTGACGCCCGATCTCGAAACTCAGTTGCGGCCCATCGGGATTGCCGATGTTGAGATGCTGACCGTCTTGTAGGTCAACGGCGGGTACGCGACGGTTGTTGACGTACATCCCGTTGAGGCTGCCGTTGTCGATGGCGACCCACCGACCCTGGTCGAACCGCAGCACAAGGTGTGCGCGCGAGATCAACGGATGTGCGATTCGGATGTCGGCGCGAAGATCGCGACCGACGACTACGTCGTTGCCCGGCGCGAAGGTTCGGGTCGATCCGTCGTATCGAACGGTCAGCGCGGGTGGGGCTGGTCGGCTCATCGCGGACAACTCTATCGGTACGACACCGATCTCGGCGCAGGTCTGCGGAGCGTCAATGTGCAGTCATCGGCACGGGATGCGCCATTGGGCAGTGTCAGTGATCTGCTGCAGTGCGGTTATCTGCTCGCCCCGGGTCGTGATGACGTGAGCGAATGCGGCGTCGACGGTCGTCGCGCCGTCTCGTGCCGGACCTCGATACCGGCCGATCACGACGATCCTGTCGGCATCGACCGCGAGATATTCGACGGGATCGACGGTCACGTCGTAGAGCGCGTCAATGCGGCCCCAGACTCCGGCGATCATGTCGTTCGGGCCCCGGTGCTGGCCGCCGACATCGTGCGGCATACCCGTACTCACGGTGCCGACGAAATCGTTGGTGAGCAGCGCGAACAGCTCCTCGGCGTCGGACCGGGCGATGGCCTCGTAGAAGCGTTGCGCAATAACGGTAGGGGATGACACGCGGTTACCTCCAGACGGTATTAGAGAAAACTCTCTATTATCATAAGGCGATGCCGCGGCCCGCGCGATACACCGTCGACGAACTTCTTGACGCCGCGGCAGCCCTATTGGCCGACCAGGGTCCCGCCGCGGTGACCATGTCGGCCGTCGCGCGCGCGGTCGGTGCGCCCAGCGGGTCGATGTATCACCGCTTTCCGACCAGGGCCGCCCTGTGCGGCGAACTGTGGATTCGTACCGAGCAGCGCTTCGGATCCGGCGTCACCGAGGCGCTGTCCGGCGCGGAAGACCCGCAGACCCGGTGTGTCGATGCGGCCCAGTTCACGGTGCGGTGGTGCCGCGAGCATCCGAATGAAGCGCAGGTGCTGCTGGCCGGGGCCGACGCGCTGGCCGCCGCCGACTGGCCCGAACACCTGACCGCGGCCAGGCGGCGCCTGCACCGCAGGCTGCGACAGCTCATGAAGGACGTTCCGGCCGATACGGACCGGGTCACTGCCGCGGTCGTCGACGTTCCGTACGCCGTCGTCCGGCGGCACCTGCTCGCCAAGCAAGCGATTCCCGCGAGCGCCGACGGCATCGTCGGGGACTGTGCCAGGGCACTGATACCGCCTGGGTGACAAATATGTACCGGTTCGCTCGGCGAGTCGTCGGCCGTCGCAGCCGCGTTCGTGGTGTCGTTAATCATGGTGTCTAAGGCGCCTGCAGCCCTGCTCACGGGTGCCGCGGCGGTTCTGAGTCTGGCGGCGGTCAGCACGCCGTCGACCGCAGGGGCACAGCCGTCCTACCCCACCGATGATCGGGGCTTCGTCGACTCGCAGATCCGCTGCGACGCGCCCCAGTCGGCGGTCGCGTTCAGCCGCACCGAACAGTCAATTGTGGCGATCTGCGTCGACCAGGCGGGCCGCTACCAGTACCGGGGCGCCAGGGTGGCCGATAAGGACGCCGTGCTCACCGTCGTCGCCGAACCCACCGTGCCCGGCGAATTCTTCGCCCAGAAAGACGGCGTCACCTACACCGTCACCGCGCAGAACCTGGTCATCAAGACTCCAGAGTGGACGCGCACCGAGCCGGTAGTGCAGTTCGGTACGCAGCCGCTGCTCGCGGTCGAGGCGCCGACAGCACCTCGTTAGCCCGGCGAACCCGTCACCACGCAGTGCGTGTGGCTGTAGATCGTGGCCATGCACTTGTTGCAATGAGTGCAGAGCGACCGGATCGAGTGGGCGTCGCCGTCGTCCTGGATGCGGTTGATCAAATCGGGTTCGGCGAGCAGCGCCCGCCCCATCGCGACGAAATCGAAACCCTCGGCCATCGCCAGATCCATGGTTTCGCGATTTGTGATGCCGCCCAACAGGATCAGCGGCATCTTGAGTTCGGCGCGGAACAGCTTGGCGTCGCGCAGCAGGAACGCCTCCCGGTAGGGGTAGGCGCGCAGGAACTTCTTGCCGGTCATCCGGATTCCCCACCGCAGTGGCGGCTTGAACGCGCCCGCGAACTCCTTGACCGGGGCGTCGCCGCGGAACAGGTACATCGGATTGACCAGTGAGCTGCCCGCGGTGAGTTCGATGGCGTCGAGGCCGCCGTCCTCTTCCAGCCACTTCGCGGTCTGCAGCGACTCCTCGATCGGGATGCCGCCGCGCACCCCATCGGCCATCGTCAACTTGGCGGTGACCGCGATCGGAGTACCTTCCTTCTCCACCGCGCGTCGTACCGCCATCACCATGCCGCGCGCCACCTTGGCGCGGTTCTCGAGCGACCCGCCGAATTCGTCGGCCCTGCGATTGATCAGCGGGCTGAGGAACGAACTCGCGAAATAGTTGTGTCCCAAATGGATTTCGACAGCGTCGAACCCGGCCTCGATCGCCATCCGCGCGGCGTTGGCGTGTGCGGCGATGATGTCGTTGATGTCGTCCCGCGTGGCCTTCTTGGCGAACCGCATGGAGAGCGGATTGAAGAACCGCACCGGCGCGTACGCCCTGGCCTTCGTCGAGCGGGCATTGGCCACCGGTCCGGCATGACCGATCTGCGCGCTGATCGCCGCGCCCTCGGAGTGGATGGACTCCGTGAGCTTCTTCAGGCCCGGCATGGCCTCGGGACGCCACCAGATGACGTTGCCCTCCGTGCGACCACCTTGCGTGACCGCCAGATACGCGACTGTCGTCATGCCGACCCCACCGGCGGCGGGCAGCCGGTGATACGTGATGAGGTCGTCCGTGACGAGCGCGTTCGGCGAAGAAGCCTCGAACGTGGCCGCCTTGATGATTCGGTTGCGCAGCGTCACCGGGCCGAGCTTGGCCGGGGTGAACACATTGGGCTGTGTGTTCATAGGCAGTGAGCATGCCAGACTGGGCTCGCGGGCGAGCGAAGCGACGGGAGAAATCTGCGTGGGTGCGATCACATTGGACGGTAAGGCCACACGCGACGAAATTTTTGTCGACCTCAAGGAGCGGGTGGCGGCCCTGACCGCCGCAGGCCACACGCCAGGACTGGGCACGGTTCTGGTCGGCGACGACCCGGGCTCCCATGCGTATGTCCGGGGCAAGCACGCGGACTGCGCCAAGGTGGGTATCAACTCCATCCGCCGCGACCTGCCCGCCGACATCAGCCAGGCCACGCTCGACGAGACCATCGACGAGTTGAACGCCAACCCCGAGTGCACCGGCTACATCGTCCAGTTGCCGCTGCCCAAACACCTCAACGAGAACGCCGCCCTGGAACGGGTCGACCCCGGCAAGGATGCCGACGGTTTGCATCCGACGAATCTGGGCCGGTTGGTGCTCAACGAGCCGGCGCCGTTGCCCTGCACCCCGCGCGGGATCGTGCACCTGCTGCGCCGCTATGAGGTCGAGATCGCGGGCGCGGAGGTCGTGGTGATCGGTCGCGGCGTGACGGTCGGCAGGCCACTCGGTCTGCTGCTGACCCGTCGATCCGAGAACGCCACGGTCACGTTGTGCCACACCGCGACTCGGCATCTGCCTCAGCACACCCTCGATGCCGACATCATCATTGCCGCGGCAGGGGTGCCGCACATGGTGACCGCCGAGATGGTCCGACCCGGGGCCGCGGTGATCGATGTCGGAGTAAGCCGCGACGACGCGGGCAAGCTCGTTGGCGACGTGCATCCGGACGTCTGGGACGTCGCTGGTCACGTGTCACCGAACCCTGGCGGAGTCGGACCGCTGACCAGGGCGTTTCTGCTCACCAACGTGGTCGAGCGGGCAGAGGCGGCGATGAGCGCTTGACGCCGCGGGAGTTCGCGCGCAAAGTCTTCGGCGGGCAGTGGCCGATCCTGTTGCCCGGCGTGATCCTGATCGCGGCATTCGCGCTCGTGGTCGCCGGCTATTGGCGCCGCGGAGCACTGGTGCTTGCGATCGGGGTGGCCGTCGCGGCGGTGCTGAGGCTCACCCTGCCCGAGGAGCGGGCGGGCTTGCTCGCGGTACGCAGCCGCGGGATCGACGTCGCCACAACCGCCAGTGTCAGCGCGACGATTCTCTACATCGCGTGGACGATCGATCCCCTGGGCACCAGCTAGCCGGTCACGCGGCCGATGGTTCGGGTGGAATGTTGTGGTTCGTTCGAAACCTGTTGTGCGGGTCGTACTTTGCCTTGACGGCCCGCAGTTTCCTGTAGGTGTCGCGTTCGTAGGCGCGGGCGGTCGCCGACTCGCTCACATCGGCGGGACCCTGAAAGCTCGGGTGCGCCATGCGGTGTAGCCACGGCGCCAGTGCGTCGACGAGTTCTCGGCCCGAATCGCGGTAGTCGGCGACCTCCTGGCCCGGCGGCACCACCGTCAGCGCGAAGAACCCGAAGGCGGCATCACGTCCGCCGACGGCGTTGGGGAACGCCGGGGGCCGGCTGAAGGCCCCCTGGAGGTGCCGGATGTCGACGAGGTTGATGTGGCTGCCGGCTTCGGGTCCAGCCACCTCGACGATGGCTTCGACGGCGTCCGGGGTGAGGTCGCGTAGCAGTCCGAAGTGCTCGACTGCGGCTGCGGGATCCGTGGGATCGGCGCTGATCGAGGCGAATTGGGTGAAGGGGATGTCTGCGACGGTGTCCACGAGGACCGGTGCGGCCTGACGCAGTGGGTCGATCAAACGCGCACCCTCGTCGGGGTCCCCGAGGTAGGACACCCGCACCGCGACGGCGACCTTGCCCTGCATGAACGCCGGAAGGTCCGGCAGCGGTGGGAAGTTCAGGATCGCCAGTCCGGTGGCGATGTCATCGGGCGCGGTCGCGGTGAAGGGGAGATAAGCGTTGAGGACGTCCCGAATGTGTTCGCCCGAGAAGAACAGTGCGCCCGCATAGAGTCTCGTCACAGGGAAGAGCGCGAACTCGATTGCGGTGACCACGCCGAAGTTGCCTTTTCCGCCGAGCAGCGCGCTGAACAAGTCGGCGTCCGAGCAGGGCGTGACCCGACGGAACCGTCCGTCCGCCGTGACGACGTCGATGGCGCTGACGTGGTCGGCCGCCCAACCGTAGCGGCGGCCCATCGTCGCGCTGGCCCCACCGGCCAGGGTGTAGCCGACCACGCCGACGCCGGGCGCGGATCCCGGCAGCGGAGCGAGGCCAAGCGGTGCGGCGGCGTCCACCAGTTGTCCGAATCGGACCCCGGCCTCCACCCGCGCCGTGGACGTGTCGACGTCGATCTCGATCCTCGACATCCGCTTGGTCGTGATCATCAAAGTCGATGGGCCCGACGGCACCGACGGGCCATGACCGGTGTTCAGCACGGCGATATCCATACTGTGTCGCGACGCAAAGTCCACCGCCACACCGATATCGGACGTGTTGACCGCACCCACGACGACGGCGGGACGATGGGTAACCGCTTCGTTGAACACCGCGACCTCATCGGAGTAGCCGGGGGTGCCGGAAACAAAGCAAGGTCCGGCAAGGCGATTTTGTAACGCCGGAAGATCATCGCGCCACGAGTGCGTCATGGTTTCCTCTTCGTTGGTGGGATGCCCGCTATTGGTTTTCAACGGTATGAACAACGATTCCGCTTGCACGCGGGCGAGTTGTTCCAGGCACCTGCAATAGGGCTGCGCGACTGCAAGATTTCCGTCACTCGCATCGTTGGATATTGAGAAGGACTGTGACGCAGAGCTACGGAGGAAGAATGGCTACAACCGGACGCGTGCGCTTCACCCGCGACAACACCGCAGTACTGCTGATCGACCATCAGGTCGGACTGTTCACCGGCGTGCGGGACATCAACGTCAACGAGCTCAAACACAACGTCGTAGGCCTCGCGCGCGCCGCGCAGATCCTCGGTCTGCCCATCGTCGCGGTGACCACCGCCCGGGACAGCATGTGGGGTCCGACGATTCCCGAACTGCGGGAAGTGCTCCGGGAAACCGAGATCATCGACCGGTCCACCGTCAACGCCTGGAACGACGACCGCTTCGTGGCACAGGTCGAGGCGACGAAACGCGATCACCTGATCATCGCCGGCCTCTCATTTGAGGTCTGCGCCTAGCTACCGGCGATCTCCGCTCGAGACAGAGGTTTTCATTCAGTGGTGGCTTTGGATGCGTGCGGGACGTTCTCGCATCACAAGCGTGAAGCCGGTCTCGCCCGCCTCACGACGCTCGGAATCGAAGTCTCCGATTACGCAACGCTGATGGTCGAGATCATGGGCGACAACGCCGACCCGAAGGCCAACGACATCTACGCCGCACTGGACATGCCCTTCGCCACCCTCATGGGACAGGTGGCCTCCGCGCTGGCGCGGTAGCGGCAGCGGCTCGACATGATCGCGAATGATGACGGTGCGGTAGGCCCGCCTCGCAGTTGAAGTAGTCGCCTACGCTAGTGGCCGCACTGGTGCCTTGCGATGCTCCAGCCATGGTCCTGAAGATCGAAAACGTCGAGTTGAGCGCGCTACCGCCGGCTCCGAAGAACCCGCTCTCGTACTGGCAGACACTGCGGGCTGTCAGATCGCTGCATTTCGGCGTGGAACAGCTGCGCGAGGCGGGAGGTCCGGTTTCGCGATTCAGTCTGGGTCCGCGCTGGCTCATGCCGCCAGTGGTACTCGCGGCCTCACCCCAGGGCATTCGCGATGTTCTCGGCCGCAAGGATGACTACATCGAGAAGACCGTCGTCCATCGGGAGATGCGCCATCTGCTCGGTGGGAACCTGTTCGACCTCATGCACGACGAGTGGCTGCCCCGCCGACGTGCGCTGCAGCCGATTTTCACCAAACAGCACGTCCGTCAGTTCGGTGGCCACATGTTCCACGCTGCGGAGACGGTCGCGTCCCGCTGGCCCGACGACGGTGAAGTCGACCTCGATGCGCAGTGCCGCACACTCACCATGCGCGCGTTGGGTCGCTCGGTTCTCGGACTGGACCTCGACGAACGAGCGGACAATTTGGCCGAGCCCATGCAGGCAGCCCTTAAGTACATCGCGGACCGGGCGCTGAGTCCGGTGCGCGCTCCGAGGTGGTTGCCCACGCCTGCACGCCGCCGCGCCCGCGCGGCCACCCACAGCATGCGTCAGCTCGCGAGTGAGATTCTGCAGGCGTGCCGCGAGGATTCGGAGCGGGATGCTCCATTGGTGCGGGCACTGATGGTCGCAACTGACCCCGTTACGGGACAATCGTTGTCCGACAGCGATATCTGTGACGAACTGTTGGTGTTCTTGATCGCCGGTCACGACACCACCGCCACCGCACTGGCCTATTCCATGTGGGCGCTCGGTCGTCACCCCGAACTGCAGGACCGGGTGGCTGCCGAGGTCGCCGAACTGGGTGATCGCGAATTGACACCCGACGACATGTCGCACCTGAGCTACACCGTCCAGGTGCTGCATGAGGCGTTGCGGCTGTGTCCGCCTGGCGCTACTGGAGCCCGGATGGCGATGCGCGATGTCGAGATCGACGGCTACCGTGTCGAAGCCGGCACCCTGCTCTTGTTCGGCATCATGTCGGTGCAGCGGGATCCGTCGCTGTGGGACGATCCGCTGAAGTTTGACCCCGATCGGTTCAGCCCGGAGAATTCAAAGGCCCGCGATCGTTGGCAATATCTTCCGTTCGGCGGGGGCCCACGATCGTGCATCGGCGATCACTTCGCCATGCTGGAGGCGACGCTGGCGCTGGCCACGATCGTGCGGCACGTCGAAATCTGCTCTTTGGAAGACGATTTCCCGGTCGAGACACCGTTCACGACCGTCGCGGCGGGGCCGATCCGTGCCCGCGTGAAGACTCGCGCAAGATCCAAGGTGGGCTAGACGGGATCAGCTGCCCGACAAGGTGCTTTCCCAGAACAACAGCCGGGCACGCAACCTCGGGTTGCTGAGGCCGTCGAGCAGCTTGAGTCCCGCACTGGTCAGTGCCGGTGTGCCGACCAGGCGGTGAAACAGCCTGCCGTGTCGATATTCTCGGCCCCAGATCGAGTTCACCTGCTGCTCGTAGTTGGTGAAATCCTCTGGTCCGCCGTTGGTGAGCGCGGCGATCGCACACTCTCCCGCGGCGAGACCGGACTGCAATGCCTTCGAAATGCCCGCACCCGAGACCGGCCTCGCCGCGCCAAGGGCATCGCCTGCGAACAGTACCCCCGGTCGCCACGGCGGCCACGCCGTGAAGCCCATGGGGAGCCGCCAGCCCTGAAGTGCCTTCGACCGTTGCAGTTCATCGATCGACGGCAGGTCCCAGTCCCGCGGCAGCGTGGCCATGAACTCGCTCAAGAGCTGGGTGGAGTTGATCTGGTGCCACTTCTTGTAGCTGTTGACATAGCCGAGTCCGACGTTGACTCGGCCGTCGCCGAGCGGGAAAACCCAGCCGTAGCCGGGCAATTGATCGCCCTTGAAGGTCACCTTCAAATGGATGTCGAGGGAGTCGGAGTCCGGGCGGTTCGCAGACATTTCGGCGCGAATCGCGATCGCAGAGTAGCCGTTGTATTTCGACGTGAGCTTGAGCGCGCGCTTGACCGGTGAGTACGTGCCGTCGGCGGCGATCACCGCATCGGCCAGCACTTCTTCGCCGCCCTTGAGAGCCAGGCCCGTCACCCGACCGTCGGTGTCGAGCACCGGGCCGACGACCTCGGCGGACTCTCGTACCTCAGCCCCCGCCACTTCCGCGTGTCTGAGCAGCATCGTGTCCAGTTGCGTGCGACGGATGCCATGTCCGTGATCGGGCATACCGGGTCGTCGAGGGAACGACAACTCCCACTCGGACGGACTGAAGATCGTCGCCCGATTGAGCCGATGGAACTTCGCGACTTCGTCCGCCAATCCCATCTTTTGTAGGTAGCTGACGGCTCGCGGTGTCAGACCGTCGCCGCACGGCTTGTCGCGGGGAAATGTGGCTTTGTCCAGAACTACGACCCGTGCTCCGGTTTGCACGGCCTTCCACGCGGCTGCCGACCCCGCCGGGCCGCCGCCGGCGATCGCGACGTCGTACCGCTGCTTCGTTGCACCCATCAGGACCTTCTTGACCTCGTTTTCGCACGTCGACGGTCGCCGCAAACGTGCTCTCAAGAGGTATTCGGAGCCATCGAGCGCGCGGACTGGCGCTTCGTTGATTGGCGTAGCGAACAGTCGTCACTTACGGCCCAAACATCAGCGGCCCGTTCAGTCCCACTGATCAATGTTTCACAGCGGACTACTCGGACTTCCTGCAATATGCGCGACGCTGCGACGTGTGTGACTGAGCGCCACCGATGCACCCGCCGCCGCGTTGACCCGCTGGTTCGGCGTCTAGGACAGCGTCGCGCGGATGGACACCGTGACGTAAGGCAGCGCCAGACCGTTGGAGTTGGCCAGTGCGGGATGGGTGTCCAGCAGTTCGCGCACCTGATCGAGAGTCTTGGTGCGCACCTTCTCCGGCGACGTGATGCAGTAGCTGCGTGATGCGACCAGATCGATGAGTGCCTGCGGTGTCAGGTAGCTGGTCCAGTCGACTCGGTGATGTTCGACATCGGTGAATACGTCCGGCAGCGTGGTGGTTTCGTTGAAATGGGCGTTCTCGTGGCCGATGATCGTGCCTAGATCCTTCACCCAGCCCAGCCGCTCGTCGCGGGCATTCCACACCAGGCCGAGCCGACCGCCGGGCCGCAGCACGCGCGCCACCTCTTTGACCGCGCGCTCGGTGTCGAACCAGTGCCAGGCCTGTGCCACCAGCACGGCGTCGACACTGTCATCGGGGAGCGGGATCTCTTCCGCTGTGCCCAACAGCGCGGGCGTGTCGGGCAGCGAATTGCTCAGCAGTTCGAGCATTTCCGGAATCGGGTCGACGGCGATTACGTCGAGTCCGCGTTCGACCAGCCGTGTGGTCAGCTTTCCCGTCCCGGCACCGAGATCGAGGACGTCGCGAGCCCCGTCCGGAAGCAACCAGTCGATCGCCTCTGGCGGATACGACGGCCTGCCGCGCTCGTATGCCGCGGCTTCCGCACCGAAGGACAGCGAGCGCTGCTGGCTGCTCGTCACCGCTCAGCCAACTCCAGCGTCTTGCGGACCAATTCGCCCACCGCCTCCGTCTCGACCAGGAACCCGTCGTGGCCGTAGATAGAGTCGACCACGTTCAGTTGGGTGCAACCCGGAAGCAGCTCGGCCAATTCCTCCTGCAGTCGCAGTGGGTACAGCCGATCTGAGGTGATGCCGCCGACCACGACAGGAACCGGGCAGCTGCGCAGCGCCGCCTCCACGCCCCCGCGGCCGCGCCCGACGTCGTGGCTGGACAGGGATTCCGTCAGTGCCACGTAGGTGCCCGCGTCGAACCGAGCCGACAGTTTGCGGCCCTGGTATTCGAGGTAACTCTGCACCGAATAGCGGCCCCCCGCCGAGGGATCCTCGTCGCCCTGCGCGTCGTTGGCGAAGCGGTCGTCCAGTTCGGCCTCACCGCGATAGGTGAGGTGGGCGAACCGGCGTGCGATCTCCATGCCGGTCTCCGGGACCAGCCCGGTGTCGTAGTAGTCGCCGCCGCACCAGTTCGGGTCGGACTTGATGGCCGCCACCTGTGTGCTCTGGGTCCCGATCTGGTCGGCGGTAGCGCGGGCCCCGACGGCCAGCACCAGCGCTGCGCGCACCTTGTCGGGATGACCGACGATCCACTCCAGTGCGCGAGCGCCACCCATCGAACCGCCGACCACCGCGGCGACCTGGGTGATGCCCAGCGCCTCGAGTGCGGCGATGTCGGCCTCGACCTGGTCACGCACCGACACGAGCGGGAACCGGGATCCCCAGGCCTTTCCGTCGGGGTGTGGCGAGCTCGGGCCGGTCGATCCGCGGAAGCCGCCGAGCACATTGGTCGAGACCGCGCACCAGCGGTTCGTGTCGATCGGCGCACCGGGGCCGGCGACGCCTTCCCACCAGCCCTCGGTCTCCACGCCCGGACCGGTTGGACCGGTCACGTGCGAATCGCCGGTGAGCGCGTGCAGGACGACGACCACGTTGTCGCGGTTGGGCGAAAGCTCACCCCAGCGCTGCACGGCGATGGTGACATCGTCGATGACGGCGCCGTTCTCCAGCGCCAGAGGGCCGATGTCGATGTAGCCGACTTCTCCTTGGGCGGGCAGAAATTGGGGGTTCACTTCGACTTTCCTATCGAGCAATGTCATCAGAACGCCGCCGCGGCTTTGGGATCAGATGACCCGGAGAACTGCTTGGCAGCGGCGAAGCCCTGTTCGAGATCGCCCAGAATGTCGTCGATACCTTCGATCCCGACTGCGAGGCGCACCAAGCCCGGTGTGACACCAGTGGCCAGCTGCTCCTCGGGCGACAGCTGCGCATGAGTCGTCGACGCGGGATGGATGACCAGCGATCGCACGTCGCCGATGTTGGCGACGTGGCTGTGCAGCGTGAGCGCGTTGACGAACGCCTTACCCGCGTCGATGCCACCCGCCAGCTCGAACGCCAGCACCGCACCGGTTCCCTTGGGGGCCAACTTCTTTCCAAGCTGGTGCCACGGTGAGGTCGGCAGCCCCGCATAGTTGACGGAGATGACGTCCTCGCGCCCGGCGAGGTACTCGGCGACCGTTTGCGCGTTCTGGACGTGCCGCTCGACGCGCAGGCTCAGCGTCTCCAGCCCCTGGGCGACCAGGAACGCATTGAAAGGTGATGCCGCTGAGCCGAGATCGCGCAGCAACTGAACGCGCGCCTTCAATGCGTATGCGGGAGGGCCGAGTTCGGCAAACACCACGCCGTGATAGCTCGGGTCGGGTGTGGTGAATCCGGGGAACTTGCCGTTGGTCCAGTCGAAGGTGCCGCCGTCGACGATGACACCGGCGATCGCCGCGCCGTGACCGCCGAGGTACTTGGTGGCCGAGTGCACGACGATGTCCGCGCCGTGGGCCAGCGGCTGGATCAGGTATGGCGTCGCGATCGTGTTGTCGACGATCAACGGCACACCTGCCTCGTGTGCGACGCCGGCAACCCCTGGAATGTCGAGGATGTCGATCTGGGGGTTCGAGATCGTCTCGCCGAAGAACGCCTTGGTGTTGGGGCGCACGGCGGCCCGCCACGAGTCCAGGTCGTCAGCGTCGTCGACGAAGCTGACCTCGATGCCGATCTTGGGCAGCGTGTAGTGGAACAGGTTGTAGGTGCCGCCGTAGAGCCGCGGGCTGGAGACGATGTGATCGCCCGCATTGGCCAGGTTGAGAATCGCGAAGTGCTCGGCGGCTTGACCGGAAGCCAGGAACAGCGCCGCGACGCCGCCCTCGAGCGCCGCGATGCGCTGCTCGACGACATCCTGCGTCGGGTTCATGATCCGGGTGTAGATATTGCCCGGCTCGGCGAGGCCGAACAGCGCAGCGGCGTGCTCGGTGCTGTTGAACGTGTACGACGTGGTCTGGTAGATCGGCAGGGCACGCGCGTTGGTTGCGACATCCGGAGTTTGGCCGGCGTGTACCTGCTTGGTTTCGAACGCCCACTGTTGGGTCGGGTCTTCTGGCGCGCTCATGGAATGGCCCTCCATCTGTGTGTCAGGGGGCCCGTCGAACGGACCCGCGCTTGCCGGCAGCCACTCGCTAGTGGCTACTCAACCTGGTCTTCACCCGGAGCACCCCACCGCGGTTGGAGGGTTGCCGGCCAGCAAGCCGGGGCTTGACGCTGGCACTCATGACCGACGACAGACTATCTCACCGGGTTCATTGTGTGCCAGCAGCCTCAATGAGGCGGGCCGAAAAGCTACCCGTCAGTAGCTGAAGTCCGCCCGGGAACGCACCGTGGCCCCCGCGTAGCGTCGTGTTCGACGTAATACTGATAGCCGCAGATCTGACCGAGAAGACGCCGGGAGACCATCACATGAGCCAAGAGCAGCCGACCATCATCTACACCCTGACCGACGAGGCGCCGCTGCTTGCGACCTATGGCTTTCTGCCGATCATTCGGACCTTCGCCGATCCGGCGGGGATCAATGTCGAAACGAGCGACATTTCGGTGGCGGCGCGCATCCTGGCTGAGTTCGGCGATCACCTCGAAGAAGACCAGCGTGTGCCGGACAACCTGGGCGAGCTCGGGAAGCTGACGCAGTCGCCCGACACCAACATCATCAAGCTGCCCAACATCAGCGCGTCCGTCCCGCAGCTCTACGCCGCGATCAAGGAGCTGCAGGAGAAGGGCTACGCGATTCCCGACTATCCCGCGCAGCCGAAGAGCGACGAGGAGAAGGAGCTCAACCAGCGCTACGGCAAGATCCTCGGTAGTGCGGTGAACCCTGTTCTGCGCGAAGGAAACTCAGACCGCCGTGCTCCCAACGCCGTCAAGGAGTACGCGCGCAAGCACCCGCACAGCATGGGCGAGTTCTCCCAGGCGTCGCGTACGCACGTGGCGACCATGAAGGATGGCGATTTCTACCACGGCGAGAAGTCGATGACGCTCGACAAGGATCGCAAGGTCCGCATGGAGCTGAAGACCAAGGGCGGCAACACGATTGTGCTCAAGCCCGAGACGGCGCTGCAGGACGGCGACGTCATCGATTCCATGTTCATGAGCAAGAAGGCGCTCGTCGAGTTCTACGAGCAGCAGATCGAGGACGCGTACAAGACTGGCGTCATGTTCTCCCTGCACGTCAAGGCGACGATGATGAAGGTCAGCCACCCCATCGTGTTCGGTCACTGCGTGAAGGTCTTCTATAAGGACGCCTTCGCCAAGCACCAGGACGTGCTCGACGAGCTGGGCGTCAACGTCAACAACGGAATGGTCGACCTGTACAACAAGATCGAGTCGCTGCCGTCGTTCCAGCGTGAGCAGATCATTCAGGACATCCACGACGTGCACGAGCACCGTCCCGAGTTGGCCATGGTGGATTCGGCCAAGGGAATCACCAACTTCCACTCGCCGAGCGACGTGATCGTGGACGCGTCGATGCCCGCCATGATCCGTCTCGGCGGCAAGATGTACGGCGCCGACGGGCGGACCAAGGACACCAAGGCGGTCAACCCCGAGTCGACGTTCTCCCGCATCTATCAGGAGATGATCAACTGGTGTAAGACCAACGGTCAGTTCGATCCGACCACCATGGGCACCGTGCCGAACGTCGGCCTGATGGCGCAGAAGGCCGAGGAGTACGGCAGCCACGACAAGACCTTTGAGATCCCCGAGGACGGCGTCGCCGACATCGTCGACATCGACAGCGGTGAGGTGCTGCTGTCGTGGGACGTCGAGGAGGGCGACATCTGGCGGATGCCCGTCACCAAGGACGCGGCGATCCGGGACTGGGTGAAGCTGGCCGTCACCCGTGCCCGCGCTTCCAATATGACGGCGGTGTTCTGGCTCGACACCGAGCGTCCACACGAGGTCGAACTCCGCAAGAAGGTGAAGGAGTACCTGAAGGACCACGACACCGAGGGTCTGCAGATTCAGATCATGCCGCAGGTGTGGGCCATGCGGTACACGCTGGAGCGGGCGACCCGCGGCCAGGACACCATCGCCGTCACCGGAAACATCCTGCGCGACTACCTCACCGACCTGTTCCCGATTCTCGAGCTGGGCACCAGCGCCAAGATGTTGTCGATCGTGCCGCTGATGGCGGGCGGTGGAATGTACGAGACGGGTGCTGGCGGTTCGGCGCCCAAGCACGTTCACCAACTGGTCGAGGAGAACCACCTGCGGTGGGATTCGCTCGGCGAGTTCCTCGCGCTGGGGGCCTGCTTCGAGGATCTTGGCGACAAGACCGGCAACAAGCGGGCCACGCTGTTGGGCAAGACGCTCGACGGCGCGATCGGCAAGCTGCTCGAGAACGACAAGGGTCCGTCGCGTAAGACCGGCGAGCTCGACAACCGCGGCAGCCAGTTCTACCTCGCGATGTACTGGGCGGCCGAACTCGCGGAGCAGACCGAGGATCAGGAGCTGGCCGACCACTTCGCGAGCCTGGCGAAGTCGCTGAAGGAGAACGAGGACGCGATCGTGTCCGAACTTGCGCAGGTGCAAGGGGATTCGGTGGACATCGGCGGCTACTACTGGCCGGATCCGGAGAAGACCACCGCGATCATGCGGCCGAGCAAGACGCTGAACTCGACGCTGGAGTCCGCGCGTAGCTAACCGATGGCTTCGTGCGGGGGAGGCGTCGCGTAGCGGTCGGTGAACTCGACGATCAGGTCGGCGACCCGGCGCGGTGCCTCGAACATCGGGATGTGCCCGACGTCGTCGAGATGCGTCACCTCCGTGGACTGCGGTAGGTGGGTGGTGAAGTGCCGGGTGAACCGCGGATGCGGCAGCACCCGGTCCTTCTCGCAGATGACCAGATGCGTCGGCGTCTTGGCCTCGGCGAGTTCCATCAGGCCAGGCATCAGTAGGGACTTGGCCAGCAGCTGGTAGTACGCCGGGCAGTGGGTGACGTCGTCGATGATGTCGAGCCACTGCTCGTCGTTGAGGCGGTCCGCTTTCGCGCTGATCGGCACGAAACCGAGCTGTCGGACATACGGCAGCTTCAGCGCACGCTGGCCGAGCACCTTGGCGCCCAGGTAGACGGGCAGACCGGCGACGAACTTGAACACGATCTCGAACTTGGCGGGGGTGTAGCGGGTCCAGCCGCCGGCTGGGGCGATACCGGTCAGCGTGCGGGCCCGGCCGCGGCGCGCCAGCTCGAACGCCGTCCAGCCGCCCAGCGAGTTGCCGACGATGTGCGCGGTATCCCAGCCGAGCTCGTCCATCCGGCGTTCCATGTCGTCGGCCAGCTCGGCGGTGTCCAGGAAGAACCTGCCTTTGACCCCGCCGTTGTGGCCGGGCATCGTGGGCGCCAGAACCTCGTACCGACCGGTGTCAGCAATCAGCGGGGCGACGCCTTTCCAGACGTTCTGAGACATCATGAACGGATGCAGCAAAAGCATCGGCTCGCCTGAGCCCAGGTGTATCGGTGCGCGCTCGCTCATCTGCCCGACACTAAAGGTGATACCGCCGGTACCGCAAGCCTGTCTCGAGGTTCATGGCTAGGGTCTGGACCCGTGATTGTCAGCACCATCAACGTCAACGGCATTCGCGCAGCGATCAAGGAACGGTCACCGGAGAACCTCGGGCTGCTGCCGTGGTTCGCCGCCACCACCGCCGACGTCGTGTGCCTGCAGGAAACCCGCGCCGACGACGACCAACTCGCGACGGCGCTGGCGCCGGTGCTGGCCGACGGGTGGCACCTGGCGTCGGCGGAACCACATATCAAGGGGCGCAGCGGCGTTGCGGTCCTCTCCCGGCATCCGATCGAGGCGACGCGGTTGATGGACTCCGACGAATTCGGGACGCACGGCCGCTACCTGGAGGCCGACACCGCAGGGATGACGGTCGCCAGCCTCTACATCCAGACCGGTGAGGCGGATACGCCGCGCCAGTTGGAGAAGGAGCGGTTTATGGCGACTCTCGCGGCGCGGATGGCGGCGTTGGCCGCGGCCGGCCGCGATGCCGTCATGTGCGGCGACTGGAATATCGCGCATACCGAGAACGACATCAAGAACTGGAAGGGCAACATCAAGAAGTCGGGCTTTCTGCCCAGCGAGCGGGCCTGGCTCACCGATCTGCTGGCCTCCGGGTGGGTCGACGTGGCGCGGGTGCTGAATCCGGATGTTCCCGGCCCGTATGCGTGGTGGTCCTGGCGCGGCCGCGCGTTCGACAACGACGCAGGCTGGCGGATCGACTATCAGCTGGCCACCGCAGGGCTGGCGGCGCGGGCGGTGTCCGCGCGGGTCGAGCGCGCCGAGGCCTATGCGCTGCGCTGGTCCGACCACGCCCCGGTCACCGTCGAGTATTCGGGTTAAGGTCGGCCCATGACCGTCGAGACCAGCGCTCCCCGGCGCCACCGCGTCGTCATCATCGGGTCCGGCTTCGGCGGCCTGTTCGCGGCCAAGCACCTCAAGCGCGCGGACGTCGACGTCACGCTCATCGCGAAGACGACCCACCACCTGTTCCAGCCGCTGCTGTATCAGGTCGCGACGGGCATCCTGTCGGTCGGCGAGATCGCGCCCGCGACGCGAATCATCCTGCGCAAGAACAAGAATGCCGAAGTTTTGCTCGGCGACGTCGTGGGCATCGACCTGAAGAACAAGACCGTCACCTCCAAGCTGCTCGACTGGGAGCGGGTCACGCCGTTCGACAGCCTGATCGTGGCTGCGGGTGCGCAGCAGTCCTATTTCGGCAACGACCATTTCGAGGCCTTCGCGCCCGGCATGAAGACCGTCGACGACGCGCTGGAACTACGCGGCCGGATCCTCGGTGCCTTCGAGGCGGCCGAGGTGACGACGTCGGAAGCCGAGCGCAAGCGCCGGCTGACGTTCGTCGTCGTCGGCGCAGGGCCGACCGGTGTCGAGGTCGTCGGCCAGATCGCCGAACTCGCGGACCGGACGTTGAAAGGAGCGTTCCGGACCATCGACCCGACCCACGCCCGGGTGATTCTCGTCGAGGCCGCGCCCGCGGTGCTGCCACCCATGGGCCCCAAACTCGGGCTTAAGGCGCAGCGCCGCCTGGAGAAGATGGGCGTCGAGGTCAAGCTGAACACAATGGTCACCGATGTCGATTACCTGGGACTGACCGTCAGGGAAGGTGGCGCGGACGGTGAAGAGACGAGAATCGAGGCCGCCGTCAAGGTCTGGTCAGCCGGTGTGCAGGCGAGCCCGCTGGGCAAGCTGATCGCCGAACAGTCCGAAGGTACCGAGACGGACAGGGCCGGACGGGTCGTGGTCGAGCCCGACCTCACCGTCAAAGGGCATCCGAACGTCTACGTCATTGGCGACCTGATGAGCGTTCCCGGCGTGCCCGGGATGGCGCAGGGTGCGATTCAGGGCGCGGTTTATGCCACCAAACAGATCAAGAGCGAACTCAAGAACTCGGCTCCGGCGGAACGAAAGCCGTTCAAGTACTTGAACAAAGGCAGCATGGCCACCGTCTCGCGGTTCAGCGCGGTATGCCAGATCGGCAAGGTCGAGTTCGGCGGATTCCTGGCCTGGCTGGCCTGGCTGGGCTTGCACCTGTACTACCTCGTGGGCAGCCGAAACCGCATCGTCGCGGTGTACTCGTGGTTCATCACCTTCCTGGGCCGGGGCCGCAGCCAGCTGGCGATCACCGAACGCTGGGTGTTCGCACGCAGGGCCATCGAGGAGTCCCGAGAGCAGAGCGCCCAAAAAGCCATTGGCTGAGCGTGCCAAGATTGACGCATCATGAGCACTGCGCGTCGCGTCTTTTCTGGTGTCCAACCCACGTCTGACTCTCTGCACCTGGGCAACGCCCTGGGCGCCATCAAGCAGTGGGTGGGCATGCAGGACGACTACGACGCCTTCTTCTGCGTGGTCAATCTGCACGCGATCACAGTCCCGCAGGATCCCGAGCAGTTGCGGCGGCGCACTCTGGTGACCGCCGCGCAGTACTTGGCACTTGGCATCGACCCGTCGCGATCCACCGTCTTCGTGCAGAGCCAGGTCCCCGAACATGCCGAACTCGCTTGGGTGCTGGGCTGTTTCACCGGTTTCGGCCAGGCATCGCGAATGACACAGTTCAAGGACAAGTCGCAGAAGGAAGGCGCCGAGGCCACCACTGTCGGGCTGTTCACCTATCCGGTGCTGATGGCCGCCGACGTGTTGCTATATGACACCGATCTCGTTCCGGTCGGAGAAGATCAGCGTCAGCATCTGGAGCTGGCCCGTGATGTCGCGCAGCGGTTCAACGCCCGCTTTCCGGACACCTTCGTGGTGCCCGACGTGCTGATTCAGAAGGCCACCGCCAAGATCTACGACCTGCAGGACCCCACCGCGAAGATGAGCAAGTCCGCGGCCACCGACGCGGGGCTGATCAGCCTGCTCGACGATCCGAAGAAGACTGCGAAGAAGATCCGGTCGGCGGTCACCGACAGTGAGCGCGAGATCCGCTACGACCCGGCCGCCAAAGCCGGCGTCTCCAACCTGCTGACCATCCAGTCCGCGATCACCGGCACTGACGTCGACAAGCTCGTCGAGGGTTATGCCGGCCGCGGCTATGGCGACCTGAAGGCCGACACCGCCGAGGCCGTCGTCGAGTTCGTGACGCCGATCCAGGCACGCGTCGACGAATTGATGACCGATCCCGCCGAGCTCGAGGCAGCGCTGGCCGCCGGTGCCGAGCGTGCCAGAGAGGTGTCTTCAAAGACGCTGCGGCGGGTATACGACCGGTTAGGGTTTCTACTCGCGACCTAGTCGATGCCCGGTCAACGCCCGTAACTCGCTTGGAGGCACGTATGACACCTCCGTCCGAACCGGGTGAATCGGACGAGGACAAGCCCGGGATTCTCGATCGCTACCGCGCGCGGTATCACTGGTTCGACCACGTGATGCGGGCCCAGGAGCGATACCAGGACAGCAAGGGTGACTTCTACGCCGCGGGCATCACGTACTTCACGATCTTCGCGCTCTTTCCGATGTTGATGGTCGGGTTCGCGATCGGCGGCTTCATTCTGGCGAGCCAGCCCGAGTTGCTCGCCGAGATGCAGGCCCGCATCAAGTCGACAGTGTCCGGAGATATCGGACAGCAGCTGGTCGAGCTGATGGACTCGGCGATCAAGTCGCGCACGTCGGTTGGCATCATCGGCCTCGCGACCGCCGCATGGGCCGGCCTGGGCTGGATGGCGAACCTGCGTGAAGCGCTGAGTCAGATGTGGGGGCTGGCGCGGCAGGAGGCCAAAGGGTTCATCCGCACCAAGCTGTCGGATCTGACGGCCATGGTGGGTTTGTTCCTCGCGCTGGTCGTCACGATCGGCCTCACCGTGCTGGGCAGTTCAGGCGCGATGAAGGGCGTGTTGAAATGGCTTGGACTGGAGGATGTTCCGGGTGTGAGCATAGCGCTGCGGGTGGCGTCCCTAGCGATATCGGTGCTCATCACCTGGCTGTTGTTCACCTGGATCATCGCGCGATTGCCGCGGGAGTCGGTCAGCTTCCGAAGCGCTTTGAGGGCGGGCCTGCTGGCTGCGGTGGCCTTCGAGGTCTTCAAGCAGGTGGCGTCGATCTACCTGCGGTCGGTGGTGACCGGCCCGGCCGGGGCGACGTTCGGTCCGGTGTTGGGCCTGATGGTGTTCGCCTACATCACCTCACGACTCATTCTCTTCGCCACCGCGTGGGCCGCGACGTCGAGAGACAACCTGGAGGCCGCGCCGGTCGACCCGCCCAACGCCGCGCGGATCACCCCGCGCGTCGAGTACCGCGAGGGTATCGGGGTGCGCGGTGCTCTCGCCGCCGCTGCCATGGGCGCTGTTGGCGCACTGAGTATCTCGCGATGGACGCGCCGGTCGTGAGCCTCGGCTGAACTACACCGGCGCCGCCTCCTCCGCGAGCGCAGGCGCCTTGTCCTCGACCGCCCCTGTGGTGGAATCCAGGGCGTCGTCGACATCCTGTGCGACCTGAATGTCCAGGCCGCGTAGCGGTGCGGGTGGTGTCATCAGCGACACAGCGACATAGGTCAGGAGGCCGGCCGCGAATGCGATGAACGTGGGCCATCCGTCGAACGATGCGCTGATGAGGTTGTTCGGGATGTAGAGGATCGTGTTCTCGACTCCGAACATCGTCGGGGTCATGACGAACAGCACGATCCGGACGACGAATCCGACGCCGATCGCGGCGACGGCGGCCGTGGTGGTTCCTCGCCGCCACACCAACCCGAGGATGAACGGCACGGTCAGGCAGGCCAGCATCAGGTCGAAGGCGAGCGTCAACAAGATCCCGGTCTGCTGCACGTAGATCGCGAACAGGATCGAGAACAGCGTCATCGGCACCATCGCGATGCGCGTGGCCTTCAGCAGCGGATCCTTTTTGCCCGGCTCGTGCACCCGGCGGACGCCGCCGAGGTTACGCACGCACACATTGGAGATGGCCAGGATCGCGCCGTTCGCGGTGGACATCGACGCGCCGACCAGCCCGCACAGCACCAGCACCGTCAGCCCGACCGGGGCGTACTGGTCCAGCAGGACGAACAGCACCGGACCGTCGAGTTCCGCGGGCATGAACGAATGTGCCGCCAGCACAACCAATCCGAACGGGATGCAGATGGCGACGGTTCCCGCTGCAGCGGTGAAACAGGCCTTGCGTGCGGCCTCGGGTGACTTCGCGGAGAACACGCGGGCCATGAAGTCGATCGCGACGATGTCACCGATGCCCAGGGCGATCAGCGTCGCCCAGTTGATGACTGCGCCCTGCGCGGGGTCCGACAGCTGACCGAGCGCCAAAGGCCCTGTGCCCTCGGCGATATCGAGACTGTGCGTCGTGGTCATCCACACGAACAACCCGATCGCGCCGATCAGGATCAGTGCCATCTGGATGATCGCGGTGTAGGCGTCGGCGATCAGGCCTCCGGTTCCTGTGTAGGCCACTGCGATTGCCGCGATCAGGACCACACCCAGCCAGTAGGGCATGCCGAGGAAGTAGTTGAACAAGAAGCCGCCCGCGACGAGGTTGCCGGCCACGAGCATGCAGAACGCGACGGCCAGGAGCACGGAGGCGCCGACCTCGACCGAGCGCCCGAACCGGAGACGGTAGTAGTCGGGAAACGACGTCAGACCCATCCGGTTCATCGGTTTGGCGAAGAAGATGCCGGTGATCGTCAGGCAGAGCGCCAACCCCAGGGGCAGCGCCGCACCGGCCCAGAAGCCGAACTCGAAGGCGAGGTCGGTGTTGCCGAGGGTCGCGTTGGTGTCGACGGCCGCGCCCATGAGTGCGCCGCCGACGAGCCAGAAGGGCAACATCCGACCGCCGACAAGGAAATTCGAGCTGTCGCCCTCGATGCGTTTGGACACATAGAAGCCGACGGCCACGACAACGGCGATGCTGATCGCCACGCCGAGAAGAATCATGAGGGGGACCTCCCATGGGTCGTGCGGAAGCGGAGCCTCCGACGAGGGATAAGGCCTCCCGGGCTTTTGTCCCGCCGTGGAACGACCCGACATCGCTGCCCGGTCGCCTGCGTCTCTCGGACCAGACCCGCGAACGGCGGAACCCTAGACGCGCCCCACAACTCTCTGTGAGTCCACGTCAGAAAAGACCCCGCTCGTTACGGCCGATCGCGATCGGTGTTAACGATGCGTTTCCTTCAGCGCTGGACAGGGATAGCGCCACGTGCCAACAATGACGGCAGGCGCCGTGCGAACTGCGCCCCGGACGAGGTGCGTCGTACCCGGTCAGCGACAAGACGACGCTTGAGGAGTTCTCATGTCCGATGGCGACGAATTCACCCGCGATCCGTCCCTGCCGAACGCCGAAGGGGCGTGGGCACAGCAAGTAGAGGCCAATCTCGGCGATCGCCGGTTGCGTGAGGAGATCGATCGCGGCCTGAGCTACGGCCTGGAGGCCGCCCCCACCATCAACGACCGGACGATCTCCACGTTCGTCCGCGGGGAGAAGCCGCACTTCGCCGGCGAGCGCGGCACGTTCCTCAAGTGCCCGTTCATCGAGGACGTCAACGAGGTCGACGACGCCGAGGTCGCGATCTTCGGCGTGCCCCTCGACGCCGGTGCCACCTACCGGCCTGGCACCCGGTTCGGTCCGCAAGGAATTCGCCGCTCCACCAACCTGTTCGGCACATACAACTACGAGTCCGGAGTCGATCTGCGCGAGCAGCTGAACATGGTCGACATCGGCGACGTGTTCACCATTCCGGGCAACTTGGAGAAGTCGTTCGATCAGATCAGTCAGGCGATGGCGCACGTCGCGCAGAAGGGCGTCATGCCCATCGTGCTCGGGGGCGACCACTCGATCGGCTTCCCGACGATCCGCGGTCTGGCGCCGTACATGGACGGCAACATCGGCATCATCCACTTCGACCGCCATGTCGACACTCAGGAGACCGACCTCGACGAACGGATGCACACCACCCCTTGGTTCCATGCCACCAACATCAAGAACGCGCCCGCGACAAACCTCGTGCAGATCGGTATCGGCGGCTGGCAGAGCCCGCGCGAGGGCGTGAAGGTTGGTCGTGCACGCAAGTCGACGGTCATCACGGTCGGCGATGTGGAACGCGTCGGCGTCGAGAAGATCGCCGAGATGGCGCTCGAAATCGCGTGGAAGGGCGCCAAAGCGGTTTATTTGTCTTTCGACATCGACGTGATCGACGCGGGATTCGTACCTGGCACCGGCTGGCCCGAACCGGGAGGACTGCTGCCGCGGGAAGCGCTGAACCTGGTCAAGATGGTCTCGGAGCCCGGGCTGGCCGGTATCGAGGTCGTCGAATGCTCACCGCCGTACGACTGGGCGGAGCAGACGGCGCTGATGAGCTCGCGGGTGATCCTGGACAGCCTTGCCGCGCAGGTGCGCTCGGGAAAGCTCGGCAAGAAGTCGGCTGCGCTGCCCCGTCCGGCGTGGGGGCCGTAACGGGTCTCAGTGCTGCGGACGACGATTGAGTGACCGGGCAGCCATGATGAGCCCGAAGACGATGATCGAGCCGACGATGCCCACACCGACGCGTACGGGTGTGGCCTCCATGTCGGGCAGCACCGGTGCGGCATTGAGCGCTTGGGCGTTGGCGGCCGTCTCCGGCTTCGGCGCGAGCAGCGACGGGTCGGGCTCGATCAGCGTGCCGACCTTGGTGCCCGGCGCCGTCGCAAAGCCGTAGTCCAGCAGATGCGCCGCCTGCTCCCAGGGGGCGATCGGCTGGCGGGTCCCGCGCAACAGCACCGCCACCAGTCGGCGGCCGTCGCGGTTGGCCGCGCCGACGAACGTCTGGCCCGCGTCGTCGGTGAACCCGGTCTTGCCGCCGAGGGCACCGGGGTAGTTGGCGAGCAGCTTGTTGTCGTTCTCGATGGGATAGCCGACATCACCGCGGCCGGGGAAGTCGAAGCTGCGGGTACTGACGATGTCGCTGAAAATCGGGTTCTGCCAGGCATATCGGTAGAACAAGCCGATGTCGTAGGCCGATGTGCTCATGCCAGGACCGTCGAGTCCCGACGGTGTCGCGACCCGGGTGTCGTGTCCGCCGAGCTTGTCCGCGAGCACGTTGAGCTTGCCGATGGTGGTTTCCATCCCGCCCATCTGAGCCGCCAGCGCGTGCGCCGCGTCGTTGCCCGAGTACATCAGCAGACCGTGCAGCAGGTCGTTGATGGAGTAGTGGCCGTTCTCGCCGACTCCGACCTTGGTACCCTCCTGCGCCGAATCTTCGGCGGTGCCCGGGACGACCCTGTGGATCGGCAGGTCTTTGATGGCCTGCATCGCGACGAGGACCTTGATGATGCTCGCGGGCCGGTGCCTGCCGTGCGGGTCCTTGGCGGCGATCACGTCTCCGGTGTCCAGATCGGCGACCAGCCACGCCTCGGCGGAGACATCGTTGGGCAGCGGCGGGGTGCCGGGCGCGGTGATGACGCCGCAGCCCGAGAGCGCATCGCCGCCCATCGGCTTGGCCGGGACGGGCAGCGGACCGGGAGCGGCCTGGCCCGGTTTGGGCACCTCGGAGGCGTCGACGGCCGGTGGTGTCGATTGCTTGTACGGGCACGCGTTGGTATCCGGCGCCGCGTCCGGTTGGGCCGCGGCCACCGCGGGAGAAGTCAACAGAAACAGGGCCGCCACCAGGGCAGCAGCGCGCTTGGACGAGGTTCGTACATTCGCCATGGTGTGCGCAGATTAGGCGTTTTAGACAGGGTTTGCCGGGAGGCGCGCTGTGACTAGTGTGATTGGAGTTTCAAATGTGACTTGCTGGGGTATGGGTCTGCAGCCCTTCAGCGCAGCGCCGTCGCCGCCAGATCCACGTGCGCCACGGCCGCCGAGCCGATCGAGCCCAGCCACAGTCTGTCGCCCACTTCGACCAGACCGGTCACCAAACCGAAATCGGGATGCTCGGTGCGCACACCGGCGACCGGCTTGCCACTGTCCGGGTCGAACGCCACCGCCCACACGATCGGCTTGATCTTGGGCTGCGTCCGGTCGGGCAGTCGCCACAGCAGCTTGCGCAACCACGGCGGGCTCTTGGGCAACAGCTCCGCGATGGCGTTGGTGGCCGACACCATCGCGCACCAGATCCGTCCGTCGGCACCCGTCGACAAGTTGTCCGGGCTGCCCGGCAGGTTGACCGCGAGCGGCGTCACCGTGCCGGCCTTGTTGCCGGTGAGCCAGTACTTCGACAACCGCCGTGCCTGGGTCTCGGCGAACACCAGGGCCGACCCGTCGGCCGTCGGCGTGATGCCGTTGGCGAAGTACAACCCCGCGACCACGGTGAGCACCGTCCCGTCAGGATCGCGACGGAACACGCTGCCGCGATTGCGGGCCTCGAAGATCGGTCCGAGGAAGTGCTCGTAGGTGAACGCGCTGGTCGATTCGGTGAAATAAATTGTGCCGTCGGCTAATTCGGTGACGTTCGAGCAGAATTGCAGAGCCCGTCCGTCAACCTCAGCCACCAGCGTCTCGACAGCGCCGCTGGCCGGGTCGAGCGCGAGCAGACCGCCGGGACTGCTGCAGACCAGCAGCCGGCCGTCCCGCGCGACGTGCAGACCCAGCGGCCGGTTGTCGATCTGCGCGACCACCGCGGGTGCGCCCCCGTCAGGTGGGATGCGGATGATCTTCCCGTCGATCAGCCCGGCCCAGATCTGGCCGTCATTGTCGACGACAACATCCTCGGGCGCATCGCCGGGCACGGCGACGACCGTCAGCTCCGCGGAAGGAAAGTCCGGCAGCGGGTCGACCGGTGGCGGAGTCCAGCGGACGGGGTCGATCGGCGGCTTGGGCTGTTTGGCAGGCACCTTTCAAGTTTCGCCGAAGCTGAATTGCGGCAGGTCGTTACGCGAACTTTCACTGTCGCCGGGTTTGTCAGTAGGACATGCCGGGAAACCCGACCAGTCATCCAGCGAAAGGACAAGATGTCTGACGTCACTGCTGCAATCGAGGCGACATTGTCCGGGTTAGCGGGCGGTATCAGCCCCCTTCGGGCCGGATTGTTCGCCCGCCCAGGCCCGACTTTTCGCGCCACGTTGACGATCGATGCGCAACCGCACGCCCCCGGCGTTTCGCGGGTATTCCACACCGGGACGCCGGCCGAGGCGGTGATCCGATTCGCCGCGGCGGAGGAGCTCGCGAACGACCGTCGTTCACTGGTACGGACGGCCTGCATCAAGTTGCCCGATTACCACGGACCCCAACGCGATCAGGATTTTCTGCTCGCGTCGTCGGCTGACGGCATCCCGTTTCACCACGCCGTACTTCCTGCGGCCGGCCCGGGGGATCGCCTCTACTCGTCGCTGTGGCTGTACCTGGCCGGTGTGGAGCCGGTGATTTTCGGCCTGCGATCCGACAAGTTGTCGAATGAAGACGAGGTGACCCCCGGTGACCGGTTCTCGTTCCTGACCGCCGGCATGCTCAGTCGGTTCGCCGTTGCGGGCGTGCTGGATATCGGCGACGAATTCAGCGACGCCACAGTGCAGTTCGCGGCCCGCAATAGCGGGGGCGGCTTGCGTCCGTTACCGCCCGCTCTGTTCTACCGCAGCTGACCGGCTCCTTAGAGCCTCCGGCTGGCTTCGTCGAGGACGCCGTGCAGGATCTGGTAGATCGCGTCGAATTCCTTCTGACCGCTGATCAGCGGTGGCGCCAGCTGAACGACCGGGTCGCCGCGGTCATCGGCGCGGCAGTACAGGCCCGCCTCGAAGAGGGCGGGGGTCAGGAAGCCGCGCAGCAGCCGCTCGCTCTCCTCGTCGTTGAACGTTTCCTTGGTGGTCTTGTCCTTGACTAGTTCGATGCCATAGAAGAACCCCTCGCCGCGGACGTCGCCGACGATCGGAAGGTCGTAGAGCTGCTCGAGCGTCGCACGGAAGGCCGGCGCCATCTCCTTGACGTGGGCGTTGAGACCCTCGCGCTCGAAGATGTCCAGGTTGGCCAGCGCCACCGCGGACGACACCGCATGGCCGCCGAACGTGTAACCGTGCGCGAATGTCGTCTTGCCGTCGTTGAACGGTTCGAACAGTCGGTCAGAGGCGATCATCGCGCCAATCGGCGAGTAGCCCGACGTCAAACCCTTTGCGCAGGTGATGATGTCGGGTACGTACCCGAAGTCGTCGCAGGCGAACATCGAACCGATTCGGCCGTAGGCACAGATCACTTCGTCGGACACCAACAGCACGTCGTACTCGTCGCAGATCTCGCGGACGCGCTCGAAATACCCCGGAGGTGGCGGGAAGCAGCCGCCAGCGTTCTGCACCGGTTCCAGGAAGACCGCGCACACGGTGTCAGGACCCTCGAACTCGATCGCCTCGGCGATGCGGTCGGCGCAGTACTGACCGAACGCCTTCGAGTCGTTCTCGTAGAGCGCGGGCGCGCGGTAGAAGTTGGTGTTGGGGACACGGAAACCGCCCGGGGTGAGCGGCTCGAATTGCTGCTTGAAATCGGGCAGGCCGGTGATCGCCAAGGCACCCTGCGGGGTGCCGTGATAGGCGATGGCACGCGAAATCACCTTGTGCTTACCGGGTTTGCCGGTCAGTTTGTAGTAGTTCTTGGCCAGCTTCCACGCCGACTCGACGGCCTCGCCGCCGCCGGTTGTGAAGAACACGCGGTTCAGATCGCCCGGTGCGTACCCCGCGATCCGTTCGGACAGCTCGATCGCCGTCGGCGTCGCATAGGACCACAGCGGGAAGAACGCCAGCGTCTCGGCCTGCTTTGCCGCGGCCTCCGCCAGTTCCTTGCGGCCGTGGCCGACCTGTACGACGAACAGGCCCGACAGGCCGTCGATGTAGCTCTTGCCCTTGCTGTCCCAGATGTGGACACCTTCGCCGCGGGTGATGATCGGCGGCGTGATGCCGGCGCCGTGGCGCGCGAAGTGTCCCCACAGGTGGCGATTCGCGGTGGCGCCCAGCTCGGCGGTGTCCGGGCTGATATCGGTTGCAGTCATCTTGTACCCCAATTGTATTGCTGCTTAACGAGTTTCAGGTAAACAAGTGTCTCGGTTGATATCACTCCCGGAAGTGCGCGGATCTGGGTGTTGAGCAGGTCGAGAAGGTCATCGTCGTCCGCGCAGACGACTTCGACGATGGCGTCGAACGAACCCGCCGTCAGGACCACGTAGTCGACGGACTCGATGGTGGCCAGCTTCTCGGCCACCTTGGTGGTGTCCCCGGTGCACTTGATGCCGATCATGGCCTGGCGCGCGAAGCCCAGTTGCATCGGATCGGTGACGGCGACGATCTGCATGACTCCCGCGTCGACCATGCGCTGGACGCGCTGGCGTACCGCGGCCTCGGAGAGGCCGACAGCCTTGCCGATGCCGGCATAGGAGCGTCTGCCGTCCTGCTGCAGCTTCTCGATGATCTGTTTGGACAAGTCATCGAGCTGAAACGCCGCGCCAGGTCTGGACTGGTTGACGCGGAACGACACGGGCCCGATACCCGGGGTAGCCATGCATGAGATTGTGCACGGAATCCGTCGTGGCAAGCAACTATGACCATGAAATCACGCGTTTCGGTGGCTTGGCGCTGCAGGAATGCGTAGCTTGGCCGGTCGAAGTCGGTTAGCGTTGGACGATGACTGTGTCTTCTCCCGCGACCGTGCCCACTAAGTTGGCAGGCAGCTGGATCGACGGGGCTCCCGTGGTCACCGGCGGCGGCGTACACCAGGTGATCAATCCCGCCGACGGATCGACCGTGGCGGAGATGGCGCTTGCGACTCCCGGCGACGTCGACCGGGCGGTGGCCTCGGCCCGCGCCGCGCTTCGGCAGTGGGCCACCGCGACACCGGTGGACCGTGCCGGCGTCCTCGCCAAGCTCGGCGCCCTCGTCGCGGAGAACGCGGAGGCGATCGTCGCCGAGGAAGTCAGCCAGACCGGAAAGCCGGTGCGACTGGCGACGGAGTTCGACGTGCCCGGCAGCATCGACAACATCGACTTCTTCGCGGGCGCCGCCAGACACCTCGAGGGCAAGGCCACCGCGGAGTACTCCGCCGACCACACGTCGAGCATCCGACGCGAGGCGGTAGGGGTGGTAGCTACGATCACGCCGTGGAACTACCCGCTGCAGATGGCGGTGTGGAAGGTGTTGCCCGCATTGGCAGCCGGATGCAGCGTGGTCATCAAACCCGCCGAGCTCACGCCGCTCACGACGCTGACGCTCGCGCGGTTGGCCACCGAGGCGGGCCTGCCCGACGGGGTCTTCAACGTGGTGACCGGAGCCGGGGGAGACGTCGGCACCGCCCTCGCCGGACACACCGACGTCGACGTGGTCACCTTCACGGGCTCAACCCCGGTGGGACGCAAGGTGATGGCCGCGGCTGCCGTGCACGGCCACCGCACACAGCTGGAGTTGGGCGGCAAGGCGCCCTTCGTGGTGTTCGACGACGCCGACCTGGACGCCGCCATTCAGGGCGCCGTCGCGGGGGCGCTCATCAACACCGGACAGGACTGTACGGCCGCGACCCGCGCGATCGTGGCTCGAGAGCTCTACGACGACTTCGTCGCCGGTGTCGGCGAGGTGATGAGCAGCATCGTCGTCGGTGACCCGCAGGACCCCGAAACCGATCTGGGCCCGCTGATCTCGATGGCGCATCGCGCGAAGGTGGCCGGAATGGTCGAGCGCGCACCCGGCCAGGGTGGCCGCGTCGTCACCGGAGGCGTGGCACCCGAGCTGCCGGGATCGTTCTACCGTCCGACGTTGATCGCCGACGTCGACGAGCAGTCCGAGGTGTATCGCGACGAGATCTTCGGCCCGGTCCTGACGGTGCGGTCGTTCACTGATGACGACGACGCGCTACGCCAGGCCAACGACACGAAATACGGCCTGGCCGCATCGGCGTGGACGCGCGACGTGTACCGCGCTCAGCGGGCGTCACGGGAAATCAACGCGGGGTGCGTGTGGATCAACGACCACATCCCGATCATCAGCGAGATGCCACACGGCGGGTTTGCCGCCTCCGGGTTCGGCAAGGACATGAGTCAGTACTCGCTCGAGGAATACCTCACGATCAAGCACGTGATGAGCGATATCACCGGTGTGGCCGAAAAGGACTGGCACCGGACGATATTCACGAAGCGCCAGCGGAGCTGAATCATCTGACCTGGCACGAAGCGGTAATCCACGTCACAATTGGGTACCCACCCTCTGTCCTGCGACGGAGGTGTGCCATGAGTGCAACGACAGCGCATTCGACCGGCCCGGAACTGAAGAAGGCTCTCAGTCAGCGGCAGCTGCGAATGATCGCCATCGGCGGTGTGATCGGCGCCGGCCTCTTCGTCGGCTCCGGCGTGGTGATGTCTGATACCGGGCCCGGCGTCTTCCTGACCTATGCGCTGTCCGGTGTGCTGATCATCATGGTCATGCGGATGCTGGCCGAAATGGCAGTGGCCAGACCGTCGACGGGATCGTTCGCCGACTACTCCCGCGATGCGCTCGGTCAGTGGGCAGGCTTCTCGGTCGGCTGGCTCTACTGGTACTTCTGGGTGATCGTCGTCGGTTTCGAGGCGATCGCGGGTGCGAAGATCGTGCAGTTCTGGATCGACGTCCCATTGTGGTTGTGCGCCTTGATCTTCATGGTGCTGATGACCGCGACCAACCTCTTCTCCGTCAAGTCCTACGGCGAGTTCGAGTTCTGGTTCGCGGGCATCAAGGTCGCCGCCATCCTGGCCTTCATCGCCGTCGGCGCGTGCTTCGTGCTCGGGCTGTGGCCGGGCCGATCGATGGACTTCTCAAACCTGACCGCACACGGAGGGTTCCTGCCGCTGGGCGCGGGCGTCATCACCGTTGGCATCGTCACGGTGATCTTCTCGATGGTCGGCCCGGAGATCGCGACGATCGCGGCCGCCGAGTCGACCGATCCCGAGAAAGCGGTCGCGAAGGCGGCCAATTCGGTCATCTGGCGCATCTTGCTCTTCTACGTCTGCTCGGTGTTCCTGCTGGTGACGATCGTGCCCTGGAACGACCACGGGAGCGATGGCTCGCCATTCGTCGCCGCCTTCACCCAAATGGGAATCCCGTACGCCGACCACATCATGAATGCGGTCGTGTTGACGGCTGTATTGAGCTGTCTGAACTCGGGCATGTACACGGCCTCGCGCATGCTGTTCGTCCTTTCCGCCCGCAGCGAGGCGCCCGAACGCCTGATGCACCTCACCCGCCGCGGCGTACCCGCCAACGCGATCCTGTTCTCGTCCATCGTCGGCTTCGCGTGCGTCATCGCCGCCGCATTCGCCGAGGACACCATCTTCGCGTTCTTGCTCAACTCGAGCGGCGCGATCATCCTGTTCGTCTACATCCTCATCGCGATCTCGCAGATCGTGCTGCGCTACCGCAACCGCGACACCGAACTGACGCTCAAAATGTGGTTGTTCCCGGCGCTGTCGATTCTGACAACCGTTGCGATGCTTGCGATCCTGGTGCAGATGTTCTTCGACGACAAGCTGCGCTCGCAGCTGCTGTTGAGCCTGTTGTCGTGGGCGGTGGTGCTCGTCCTGTTCTTCGCAGGTAGGAAGTACTTCACCCGACACCACGCCGGCGAACTCCGCGATGTCGCGGAGTCGCAGCGCTAATCGCCCTTGGGGACCACGATCACCGGCACGTCGACGCCGGCCAGTATGCGCGCGGCCGTCGACCCAAGGAAGATCCGTCGGGGCGCCGCGAAGCGAGCGGAACCGACGACGAGCAGATCGCCGTCGTCCCACCGGAGTTTCTTCAGCGCGGACTCCAACGTCATGCCGTCGGCGACAAGCGATTCGATCTCGGGTGCGTCCGGCAGCGCGCGCGCCGCGACCGCAAGGTTCTCCTCGGCAGCAGCCCTTTGGAGTTGACGCACCTCGCGCGCGTTGGCGGCCTCGGTGAGGTTCTCCGACGACACCAGTGAGAGCATCCGGATAGCCAGGTTGGCAGCGCTGGCGAGGGTGATCGCGAACGGCAGCGGGTTGTCGTCACCGGGACGCGTCGGCACCGCGGCGGTCACGGCGGCGAATGTCTCGTCGGGGTCGTCCGCGTAACCACGCGGGGCCAGCGCCACCGGAATCGGCGAGGAGTGCAACAGGGCACCGGTGACCGGTCCGATCGTGTGGCCACCGAAGAACCCGTCGCGCGCGCCTCCGACCACGATGAGGTCAGAATCCTTCTGTTCGGCGAAACCGACGAGCGATTCGGCGAACGACTCACCCACCATCACGGTGGACGATGCGCTGACACCGTTGGCGGTGAGCCGGTCGATTGCCCGGGAGATCCAGTCCTCGCCACGCTCGACGAGCATCTGCTGGTACTCGGCGCGGCCCGGATGGCCATCCGGAAGTTCCTGCCGCACAACGATAACGACATCGACCTGGGCGTCGAAGGTCTTAGCCAGGGCGCTTGCCAGTGCGACCCCGTCGTCTCCGGTGGGGGTGGCTAGGTAGCCGACAGTCAAATGCATTGCAGGGCCTGACCTTTCAGAAGGTATCCGGGACCTTGACTTCGGTATCGGCGTTCAGCGTTTCACCACGGAAGAACCGCTTGGTGCCGAAGGCGAAGCACGCCAACATCAGGGGAATGCCGAGCACCAGCATGCCGACCCCGAGGACGAACACGCCACCGATCGGCCCGAACGCCGTGTAGCCGTAGTCGGGAGCGATCATGTCCTTGGCGCTTATACCGAACGCCACCGCCATCGCGATTCCGCCGAGCAACGGGAAAACGCCGCGGAAGAACAAGTTTCGAGCCGACGAGAAAAGTGTCCTGCGGAAGTACCACACGCACGCGAACGCGGTGATGCCGTAATAAAACGCGACCGCGAGCCCAAGCGATGCCACGGAGTCGGCAAGCGCATTCTCCGACAGGACGGTCAGTAGGAGGTAGAAGAATAACGCCGCCCCGCCCATCACAAGGGTGCCGAACGCCGGCGTCATGTAACGAGGATGGACGCGCGCGAACCGCTTGGGAATCGCCTCGTACACCGCCATCGACAGAGTGCCGCGCGCGGTGGGCAGGATGGTCGTCTGGGTCGACGACAGCGCCGAAACCGAGATGGTGAGCAGCAGTAGGGAATGCGCGATGACCCCCGCGACCGGTTTACCGAGAACAGTGAGCACGTCGTCGGTGTTGTTGGGGTTGTTCAACCCGATTCCCACATCGCTGAAACCGGAGAACGATTGCACCGCATACGCGACGAGCACGTAGGTACAGACCAGGATCAGGGTCGTGACCACGGCGGCGATTCCAGGCGTGCGGCCAGGGTTCTTGGTCTCCTCGCCGACGGCCAGGCAGGCGTCCCAGCCCCAGTAGATGAAGATGCACAGGATGATGGCCTGCGCGATCGACGACACGTCCAGTCCGCCCGGTGACAGCCAGGACAGCTGTGGCGTGACCGCCTGCGCGCCGGCCGTTCCGGAGAACACACGAACGAGCGCGATGATGCTGACGATGATCAGCACTCCGAACTGAATGGCGATCAGGATGTTCTGCACGCGTTCGGACACCACGATGCCCCGCGCACTGAGCAGTGTCATTGCGACGATGAAGAACACGCCGAGCAGCACCTTGGTCCACAGGGTTTCGGCGAGGTCTTCGAAGCCCAGGAACTTGAACATGTAGATGGCCGCGATCTCGGCCACGTTGGCCAGCACGATGATCGCCGACACAGCAAGACCCCATCCGCCGATCCATCCGATCCACGGACCGAACGCCTTCGTGCCCCACGTGAACGTGGTGCCGCAGTCGGGGGTGTCCTGTGACAGCTCCTTGTAGGCGAATGCGACGAGCAGCATCGGAATGAACGCGAGGACGAACATCGACGGCGCCCTGTCGCCGACCGCGAGCACGACGTAGCCGAGTGTGGCGGCGAGGCTGTAGGCGGGAGCCACGGCGGCGAGGCCGATGACGATATTGCCGACGAGGCCAAGGGCACCCGCCTGCAGCCCCTTGCCGCCGACAGCAGGAGCGTCGGGTTCCTTGATTGCCATGTGCGGGAATATACGGTTTACGCGGTTTCCGCGGGGGTTCTACACGGGAATCGGAGTTAGCCAAGCGATATTGCTACGGAATCAGTCACGCGGCGCGCGCTCTAGACTTGGCGCATGACCCGATTTTCGGGAACCACGCGGATCGATGAGTTCGAGGAACTGCGACCGCATCTGCTGTCGGTAGCGTACCGGCTGACCGGCACGATCGCTGATGCAGAAGACGTCGTTCAGGATGCATGGCTGCGATGGGACCGCGCAGATTCCGAGGAGATCAACAATCTGCGAGCCTGGCTGACGACGGTGGTCAGCAGACTGGCCCTCGACCGTCTGCGCTCGGCCGCGCATCGACGCGAGACGTACTACGGCGAATGGCTGCCCGAGCCTGTCGTGACATCGCTGGATGGCAATGATCCGCTGGCCGCGGTGGTGGCCGGCGAGGACGCGCGGTTCGCCGCGATGGTGGTGCTGGAGCGGTTGAACCCAGATCAGCGGGTGGCGTTCGTCCTGCACGACGGGTTCGCCGTGCCGTTCGGTGAGGTCGCCTCGGTGCTCGGCATCACGGACGCCGCCGCGCGTCAGTTGGCGTCGCGAGCGCGACGTGCAGTGGCGGCGGGGCCGCCCGCGGTTTCCGACGAGATCCACGCCGAGGTGGCCGGCGCGTTGATGCTCGCGCTCGCCGCCGGTGACATGGAAGCCGCTGTGGCCCTTCTGCATCCGGAGGTGACATTCACCGGCGATTCGAACCGCAAGGCGCCTACCGCAGCCCGGGTGATCCACGGTCCGGACAAGGTGGCGCGTTTCCTGTTCGGGCTGGCCGCCCGCTACGGGCCCGAGTTCCTGTCGTCGAGCCAGATGGCGAACATCAACGGCCAGCTGGGCACCTACCTCGCCGGGTCGCCACCGAACGACGGTTATCCGGAGGTCATGCCGCGCGTGACGGCGATGACGGTGCGCGACGGAAAGGTCTGCGCCATCTGGGATATCGCGAACCCGGACAAGTTCACCGGCTCGCCGCTGCGTCGTCCGCGCTGAACTCCGCGAGCGTGCGTGTCTGCACACGACACGCCGCGGAAATTGCGCACTTTGCGCACGCTCGTCCCGCGGAGGGACGCTCAATGATGCGCGGCGTCGCTCTCGTCAGCCCATGGAACCCGGCACGCGTCGCCAGAGTTGAAGCCCTGCTCGGTGATGCCCAGCGCCGAGTACATCCGGGCCCGCATGTTCTCCACGCCGATCTGATACGTCAGCTCGATGACCCCGTCGTCACCGAAGCGGTGTTTGAGGTCGGCGACCTGTTCGTCGGTGATGGTGTGCGGATCCGTGGTCATCGCATTGGCATATGTGATCGCGGCCCGCTCATCGTCGGTGAAGAGTTCAGATGTGGCGTAGTCGTCGATCTGCTTGAGCCGGTCGACGTCGAGCCCGTCGAGCCGCTGCAGCATCGAACCGAAGTCGACGCACCACGAGCATCCGACGGTGCGTGCGGTCCAGAACACGGCGAGCTCGAGCACGTTCTTGGGCAGCTTCTTGGACGCCGAACCCAACATGCCCTCGTGCACCACGTTGGCCAGCATCAGCCGCGGATGATGTGCGGCCACCGCGAACGGTTCGGGCACCTCGCCGAACCTGCGCTTGGCGACCCGGTAGAAGACCTTGGTCATCAGCGATGCGTGCTTCGGGGATACGGGCTCGATGCGGGATGTCTGAGTCATATCCGTTAGACGAGGCAGCCTCGGAATGTGTGACAGAGTGCGATTTCGGCATGCTTGCCAGCCGTCGGTGACACGATATTGACGTGGACGACGGTTCGGGTGGCCGTAGCGGGGTGGCGGCAACCGCGGAGCTTTCCTGTGCAAGTTGTCAATCGTCGTTGAGCGGCTCGCCCAAGTTTTGTGGCGAGTGCGGGGCACCGGTTGCCCACGTCACCGCATCGGCGGAGTACAAGCAGGTGACCATCTTGTTTGCAGACGTCGTGCACTCGATGGACATCGCCGCAGCCGTCGGTGCGGAGCGGTTGCGCGAGATCATGACGGAGTTGGTCGAGCGCTGCGCCGCGGTGATTCGACGTTACGAGGGCACGGTGGACAAGTTCACCGGTGACGGGCTGATGGCGGTGTTCGGCGCACCAGTGGCCTTGGAGGATCACGCCGCTAGCGCCTGCCTCGCGGCTCTGGGCGTGCAGGAGGAGGCCGAACGTCTCGCGGCCGACGTCGCAGAACACGACGGGGTCGAGCTTCGGCTGCGGGTAGGACTGAACTCCGGTCGGGTCATCACGGGCGAGATGGGTTCTGGTGCATTCGGTTACACCGCAATTGGAGAGCAGGTCGGCATAGCGCAACGAATGGAGGCGGTCGCTCCGCCGGGCGCGGTGATGCTCAGCGCGTCGACTGCGCGACTGGTCGATGACGCCTCTGTTCTCGGTGAGCCCGAGTTTGTACGCATCAAGGGTGCCGAGGAGCCGGTGATGGCGCGGCGACTGATAAGCATGAGCGTGCACCGCGAGGACCGTCGCGACGAATCACCGCTGGCGGGTCGACGGTGGGAGCTCTCCGCCATCGAGGGCTTGCTGGAGGGTGCAATCGACGGTCACGGCGCTGTGGTCGGGTTGGTCGGCCCGCCGGGGATCGGCAAGAGCCGGCTCGTTCGTGAAGTCGCCGTGGTGGCGGGCGAGCGCGGCGTCGAAGTGGCACGGGCCTTCTGCGAGACCCATACGAAACAGGTGCCGTTTCACGTGCTGACAGCATTTCTGCGAGCGGCAACCGGTGTGGAACGTCTCGACGCCGAATCGGCGCGTGTTCGAATTCGAGCCGGCCTCCTCGATGCAGATGCCGAGGACGTGCTGCTTTTCGAAGATTTACTGGGCGTCGGCGAGCCGAACGCCGCATCGGCCACGATCACTCCGGATGCCCGGCGGCGGCGACTGACCGCGTTGGTCAACACGTTCTCGCTCGCTCGGCGGAGTCCGGCCGTTTACGTCGTGGAGGACGCACATTGGATCGATGAGGTCAGCGAGTCGATGCTGGCCGACTTCCTTTCCGTGGTTCAGCAGACACCCCTTCTGGTGTTGGTCACTTATCGCCCTGAGTACCAAGGCATGTTGACCCGAGTGCCGAGCGGTCACACCATCGCGCTGGCACCACTTCGTGACGCCGAGGCCCGCGCCCTCGTCGATGCCCTGCTCGGCTCGGCCGAATCGGTCACCGGGCTGCGAGAGGCGATCTGCGAACGCGCCGCGGGGAATCCGTTCTTCGCCGAGGAGATCGTGCGCGAACTCGCCGAGCGCGGCGTGCTGGACGGCACGCCGGGAGAGTATCGGTTGGTCGCGGATCACGCCGAGGTGAGCGTCCCTGCGACTCTGCAGACGACGATCGCGGCACGCATCGACCGGCTCGACCCGAACGCCAAGCGCACCCTCAGCGCCGCCGCGGTCATCGGCTCGCGGTTCGGTGTCGACTTGCTCAACGCGCTAGGGGCCGAAGTCGTCGTCGATGAGCTGCTCGTCGCGGAGCTCGTCGAGCAGGTCAGGTTCGGCCGCTGGCCGGAATTTGTCTTCCGCAATCCGCTGATCCGCACCGTGGCATTAGAGTCCCAGTTGAAATCCGAACGCGCAGAACTGCATCGACGGCTGGCGGCGGCCATCGAGGCGAGGGGGCCGACCGATGAGAAAGCGGCGCTGATCGCAGAACACCTCGAGGCGGCCGGAGACTTGCGGGACGCGTATCGCTGGCATATGCGAGCAGCCACATGGTTGTCGCAGCGTGACATCCGCGGAGCCCGCGCGAACTGGGAGCGTGCGGCCAGTGCGGCCGACGCGCTGCCAGCCGAAGAACCAAACCGCACGGCGTTACGCATTGTGCCGAAAACGATGCTCTGCATGTCCACGTGGCGGGTGGGTGGCGGCCTCGACGACACGGGATTCGATGAACTGAGGACGCTATGTGAGAGTTCCGGTGACGGCGTTTCATTGGCGATCGGGATGTACGGCCAGATTGCATTGCTGAGTTTCCAGCATCGCCACTCTGAAGCGTCCGCGCTCGCGTCCGAGCAGTTCGAGCTGCTTCAGAAGTGCGACGGCGCGGTGAGGGCGGTCGGGTACACCCACGCGGGGGTGATGGCGAAAATTCTTGCGGGCGAGGCGTTAGAGGCCCGCCGCATCTCCCGGTGGTCGGTCGGCCTTCTCGAGGATTACACCGGCACCGAGTTCAGCCGCGAGCAGCTTGATTCGGCGTTGGCGATGAGTTTGACCTGGGGCGCGGTCGCCGATCGCGTGGTGGGCGATTCGCTCAGCTGGCAGCGGAACTCACGCCGGGGTATCGGGCTCGAGCGTGGAACCTATGCGGGCGGCGCAGCTCTGGTGTTCCTCGTCGGTATCGGCAGCGGGTTCGGCATGCATTTCAAGGCCGTTGTCCCCGACGACCGCGTGGTCGCAGAAACAGGAGAAGCTGTTCGGAAAGGACAAGAGATCGGCGATAACCTCGCCCTCGCTACCGCATGTGTGGCCCACGGTCTGGTGTTGAGTCACAGACCCACTGAAGCAGAGCGCAGCCTCGGATTGCAGACGCTCCATCAGGCGCGCCACCTGTATGAGGAGTCGTCGATCCTTGCTCCTGCCGTGATGGCGAGGACTCGAATCGCCGAAATCGCCGCGGCTTCCGGTGATCTCGACGGCGCAATCGAGGATGCGAGGTCGATCCTCGACACCCTCGTCCGTAGCGGAGAGAAAGCCCTGCGCGCCGAAGCCACCGCCGTTTTGGTGGAGTCGCTGCTTCAGCGCGGCGGGATCGACGACATCCGCGAAGCGGCCGCGGAAATCGACCGGATGGCCGCCGTGCCCACTGAGCCGGGCTTTGTGATCAACGAGATCCAGCTGCTGCGGATGCGCGCCAGGTTGGCCAAGGCCCGCGGTGACGACGTCGGCTACCGCGACCTCGTCGAGCACTATCGTGCGATGGCCGTGTCCCTCGATTTCCCGGGACACATCGAGGTCGCAGACGCGATGCGCAAATGATTCCGATGCGCTAGCGCGCGAACATCAGCGCGCGCTTGACCTCCTGGATGGCCTGCGTGACCTGGATGCCACGCGGGCAGGACTCCGTGCAGTTAAACGTCGTGCGGCAGCGCCACACCCCGTCGACCTCGTTGAGGATGTCGAGGCGCTCGGCCGCACCCTCGTCGCGGCTGTCGAAGATGAACCGGTGGGCGTTGACGATCGCGGCGGGCCCGAAGTAGCTGCCCTCGCTCCAGTACACCGGGCAGCTGGTGGTGCAGCACGCGCACAGGATGCACTTGGTGGTGTCGTCGTAGCGGTGCCGGTCGGTCTGGCTCTGGATGCGTTCGCGCGTCGGCTCATTGCCGGACGTCATCAGGTACGGCTTGATCGCGCGGTAGGCGTCGAAGAACGGCTCCATGTTCACCACGAGGTCCTTTTCCACGGGCAGGCCGCGGATCGGTTCGATGGTGATGGTCAGCTGCTTACTAGCCTTCTTGGGCAGCAGGTCGCGCATCAGAACCTTGCACGCCAAACGGTTGACGCCGTTGATTCGCATGGCATCTGAGCCGCAGACGCCGTGCGCGCACGAACGCCGGAACGTCAGCGTGCCGTCCAGATACCACTTCACGTAGTGCAGCAGGTTCAGCAGTCGGTCCGACGGCAGACACGGCACGCGGAAGCTCTGCCAGCCGGCATCGTCGGGCGACTCCGGATTGAACCGCGCGATCTTCAGCGTCACCATCACCGCGCCATCGGGCACCGGTGGCAACTCGGGGTCTTTCGTCGAGACCTCGGGAGCGATAGTCATCTGTCCTCACTCTTCGCGCAAGCGCTCATCGGCGTCAGTACTTCCGTTCCATCGGCTCGTAACGCGTCTGCACCACCTGCTTGTAGTCCAGCCGGATGTCGCTCAGCAGATCGGCGCCTTCCTTGTAGGCCATGGTGTGGCGCATGTAGTTGGTGTCGTCGCGGTTGGGGTAGTCCTCGCGGGCGTGCCCGCCACGGGACTCCTTGCGGTTGAGCGCGCCGACAACTGTCACCTCCGCCAATTCCAGCAAGAAGCCCAGCTCGATCGCCTCGAGCAGATCGCTGTTGTACCGCTTTCCCTTGTCCTGCACGGTGATTCGGGAA
Source organism: Mycobacterium sp. NPDC051804 (assembly GCF_044452905.1). Taxonomy (NCBI): domain Bacteria; kingdom Bacillati; phylum Actinomycetota; class Actinomycetes; order Mycobacteriales; family Mycobacteriaceae; genus Mycobacterium; species Mycobacterium sp. NPDC051804. Next base: position 668,359 of record NZ_JBITCD010000004.1, read on the forward strand.
TAACGCTCCTTGAGCGCATGGATGTCGGTGAGCGCCTGCTTCAGCGTCTCCTCGGTGCGGAACACCGCGGCGTTGTTGTCCATCGACTGCTGCAGCGCTCCGCGGATGTCGGCGACGCGCTCGTTGCCGTGCTCGGAAAGGATGTCGCCGACCCAGTTGACGACCATGCCCGCGGGTTCGGACGGCAGGTCGACGAAGTCATGGCCGAGTGCATAGTTGGCCGCCGCGATACCTGCGCGCCTGCCGAACACGTTGATGTCCAGCAACGAGTTGGTGCCCAGCCGGTTGGCGCCGTGGACAGATACGCATGCGCACTCGCCCGCGGCGTACAAGCCGGGCAGGGGAGTGGTGTTGTCGCGCAACACCTGACCGCTGATCGTCGTCGGGATGCCGCCCATGACGTAGTGGCACGTCGGGTACACCGGCACCAGTTCGGTGACGGGGTCGACGCCCAGGTAGGTGCGGGCGAACTCGGTGATGTCGGGCAGCTTGGCTTCGAGCACATCCGCGCCCAGGTGCCGCACGTCGATGTAGACGTAGTCCTTGTTCGGACCGGCGCCGCGACCCTCGAGAACCTCGAGCACCATCGAGCGGGCCACGATGTCGCGCGGCGCCAGATCGACGATTGTCGGGGCGTACCGCTCCATGAAGCGTTCGCCGTCGCCGTTGAGCAGCCGGCCGCCCTCACCGCGCACGGCTTCGGAGATGAGGATGCCGAGGCCTGCCAGACCCGTCGGATGGAACTGGTGAAACTCCATGTCCTCCAACGGAAGTCCCTTGCGGAACACGATGCCGAGACCGTCGCCGGTCAGGGTGTGCGCGTTGGAGGTCGTCTTGTACATGCGGCCCGAGCCGCCGGTGGCGAATACGATCGCCTTGGCGTGGAAGACGTGGATGTCGCCGGTCGCCAGCTCGTAGGCGATGACGCCGGTGGCGACGGGGCCCGACTGCGTCTCGGTGATCGCGATGTCGAGCGCGTAGAACTCGTTGAAGAACTCGACGTCGTGTTTGACGCAGTTTTGGTACAGGGTCTGCAGGATCATGTGGCCGGTGCGGTCGGCGGCGTAGCACGCCCGGCGCACCGGCGCCTTACCGTGATCGCGGGTATGCCCGCCGAACCGGCGCTGGTCGATGCGTCCCTCCGGAGTGCGGTTGAACGGCATACCCATCTTCTCGAGGTCCAGCACCGCGTCGATGGCTTCCTTGCACATGATCTCGACCGCGTCCTGGTCGGCTAGGTAGTCGCCGCCCTTGACGGTGTCGAAGGTGTGCCACTCCCAGTTGTCCTCTTCGACGTTGGCCAGTGCCGCGCACATGCCACCCTGAGCCGCGCCGGTGTGGCTGCGGGTCGGGTACAGCTTCGTCAGCACCGCGGTACGAGCCCGTGGCCCCGCCTCGACGGCGGCACGCATACCCGCGCCGCCTGCGCCGACGATCACCACGTCATAACGATGTTCTTGAATCATGCTATGAGCTCCCCGTAACAGGTCATGCGATGCTCGCGTCGAAGGTGACGAGCACGTAGCTGCCCAACACCAGGGTGAAGCCGGTTGCCAACAACAGCAGCGAGTTCAGATAGAACTTCGTGGTGTTCTTGCGGGCGTAATCGCCGATGATCGTGCGCATGCCGTTCGCGCCGTGAATCATGGCCAGCCACAGCAGCGCCATGTCCCAGATCTGCCAGAACGGCGATGCCCAGCGCTGCGCGACGTAGTTGAAGTCGATGCGGTACACCCCGCCGTCCCAGATCAGCATGATGAACAGGTGGCCGAGCGCCAGAAACACCAGGGCTACGCCTGAGAAGCGCATGAACAGCCACGCGTACTTCTCGAAGTAGGGGATGCCCCTCGGGCGCCGTGGCGCGCGAGGATGGTCCAGGCTCGCCGGGCGGTCGTACTCCTTCTCCATCACCGGGGCGATCCGGCCCTCCTTGTGATGCGGCGTCCAAGTGCCTCCCGCCGCCCCGCCCGGCGCTCCCGTGGGCCCGCCTTCTGCCGCGCTCACAGGAACCGCTCCACCATGTGCATTCCGATCATGCCGAGTGCGGGAATGAACACCGCGAGGAAGATACCGATGACGACCCACAGCATCTGCTTCTGATACTTGGGGCCCTTCGCCCAGAAATCGATGAGGATCACCCGGATGCCGTTGAGGGCGTGGTAGAGGACTGCGACCACGAGGCCGATCTCCATCAGCCCGACGATCGGCGACTTGTACGTCTCGATGACCTCGTTGTAGGCCTGCGGGCTGACCCGCACGAGCGCGGTGTCGAGCACGTGGACGAACAGGAAGAAGAAGATGGTGGCACCGGTGATGCGGTGCAGCACCCAGGACCACATCCCGGGGTCACCGCGATAGAGGGTGCGTCTGCGTGACGGTTCAGGGCGCGGAGCAGGTACCGCTGTGCTCGCGGGTGTCGCAGTACTCATCTGGCCTCCAACGCCTTCGGTGGAAGCTTGGGCTCGGAGCCGCCACGGCGGCGGACGCTGGCCGTGGCTGTGAACCGCAGCCCAAACCTCGGGGCGACTCTAAACCCACTTGTACTCCCTAACGAACTACCGTTTAGCCGTCGGTGCACGTAAAACGGGAAAAGTTAGGGTTACCTTGGTCACTGACCCGCCGCGGGGCTGGAGCGTCGGAATCCATTCAGAGTCGGCCCGGAGGGATTGACATGACATCCGATATCGACTGGAAAATGCTGCGGCACAAGGCGACTGAAGCAGCTGGCCACGCCTATGCGCCGTATTCGGGCTTCTCCGTCGGGGCGGCGGCGCTGGTCGACGATCACCGGATGGTGTCGGGCTGCAATGTGGAGAATGTCTCATATGGCCTAGGTCTCTGTGCCGAGTGTTCAGTGGTCTGCGCCCTGCATTCCGGCGGTGGTGGCAGGCTCATCGCGCTGGCGTGTGTGGACCGTGCCGGGGAGGTGCTGATGCCGTGCGGTCGGTGCAGGCAGGTGCTGTTGGAGCATGGCGGGCCCGAAATGCTGATCGACCATCCGATGGGGCCGCGGCCGCTGGGCGACTTGCTGCCCGACGCGTTCGGGCCGCACGACCTGGCCCGTCGTGAGGGGCCGCAGGAAGAAGTACCGTAATCCGGTGATGCAGTTCACATTCGACGCGCCGACAATCATCAGAACCAAGCGCGACGGCGGCGTCCTCTCCGATGCGGCGATCGACTGGGTGATCGACGCCTACACCCATGGCAAGGTGGCCGACGCGCAAATGTCGGCTCTACTGATGGCGATCTTCCTGCGCGGCATGACGCGGTCCGAGATCGCCCGCTGGACAGCGGCGATGGTCGCCTCCGGTGAGCGCATGGACTTTACAGATCTGCGCCGCGATGGAAAGCCATTGGCGTTGGTGGACAAGCATTCCACCGGAGGTGTGGGTGACAAGGTCACCATCCCGCTGGTGCCCGTCGTGATGGCCTGCGGCGGTGCGGTGCCGCAGGCGGCAGGACGCGGGCTCGGTCACACCGGCGGCACGTTGGACAAATTGGAGTCGATCCCCGGGTTCACCCCTGAGTTGTCGAAAGCCCAGATTCGCCAACAGCTTTGCGACATCGGCGCGGCCATCTTCGCTGCCGGGGAGCTGGCGCCGGCAGACCGCAAGATCTACGCGCTGCGCGATGTCACTGGCACCACCGAATCACTGCCGCTGATCGCGAGTTCGGTGATGAGCAAGAAGATCGCCGAGGGCGCCACGTCGCTGGTACTCGATTGCAAGGTGGGCTCCGGCGCGTTCCTCAATACCGAGGAGGAGTGCCGCGAACTGGCCCACACGTTGGTCGAGCTCGGCACCGAAGCCGGGTTGGTGACACGTGTGCTCCTGACCGACATGTCGACACCGCTCGGGCGTGCGGTGGGCAACGCGATCGAGGTCGCCGAATCTCTGGAGGTGCTGGCCGGTGGCGGTCCGCCGGATGTGGTGGAGCTGACGCTGGCGCTGGCCAACGAGATGCTCGACGCCGCCGGCCTCGACGGCGCTGATCCGGCTCAGACGTTGCAGGACGGCACCGCCATGGACCGATTTCGTGCACTCGTCACCGCACAGGGCGGTGATCTCGGAGTCCTGTCCGCCGACGGGTTCCCGGTCGCGCACGCAGAGACCATCACGGCCCCGCGTGGTGGCACGATGGAAAGCATCGACGCGATGGCGGTTGGTCTTGCGGTGTGGCGGCTCGGCGCGGGCCGCTCCGTCCCCGGTGAGCGCGTGCAGTCCGGTGCGGGTCTGCGGATCCACCGCAGACCCGGCGAGCCTGTCGCCGCTGGTGAGCCGATCTTCACGCTGTACACCGAAACACCGGAGCGTTTCGAGGCCGCGATCGCCGAGCTGGACGGCGGCTGGCGCGTCGGAGACCAGGCGCCGCCCGAGCGCCCGCTGATCATCGATCGGATCACGAGCGGAGACTGACATGGCTGCATTGACGTTGGAGTCGATCCGGCAGGCGCCCAAGGCGCTGCTGCACGACCATCTCGACGGTGGCCTGCGACCGGCCACCGTGCTCGAACTGGCCGAGGCGAACGGCTACGACGGGCTGCCGACGACAGATGTCGAAGAACTCGCGGCGTACTTCCGCAGCGCCGCCCACCAGGCGTTCGCCAACGCAGATCCGGACACCAAGTCCCTGATGCGCTACCTGGAGCCGTTCACCCACACCGTCGGCGTCATGCAGACGCCGGAGGCCATGTATCGGGTGGCGCTCGAGTGCGTCGAAGACCTTGCCGACGACAACGTGGTGTACGCCGAGGTCCGCTTCGCGCCCGAGCTGCACATCGACTCCGGCCTGTCGCTGGACGCCGTCGTCGACGCTGTGCTGGCCGGCTTCGCCGACGGCGAGAAGGCCGCCGGCGCCGAGGGCCGCCCCATCGTGGTCCGAACCCTGGTCACGGCGATGCGCACCCAGGCGCGGTCCCTGGAGATCGCCGAGCTGGCGATCCGCTTCCGCGACAGGGGCGTCGTCGGATTCGATATCGCGGGCGCAGAGGCCGGCTACCCGCCCACCCGGCATCTGGACGCATTCGAGTGCATGCGAGACAACAATGGCCGCTTCACAATTCACGCAGGCGAGGCCTTCGGTCTGCCGTCCATTCACGAGGCCATCGCGTTCTGCGGCGCCGACCGGCTCGGACACGGCGTGCGGATCGTCGACGACATCAAGGTCAGCGAGGACGGCGAGGCGAAGCTGGGCCGACTGGCAGCACTGTTGCGGGACAAGCGGATTCCGTTCGAGATGTGCCCGAGCAGCAACGTGCAGACCGGTGCAGTCGGTAGCATCGCCGAGCATCCGTTCGATCTGCTGGCGCGGCTACGGTTTCGCGTCACCGTCAACACCGACAACCGGCTGATCAGCGACACCACGATGAGCCAGGAGATGCTGCGCCTAGTCGAGACGTTCGGTTACGGGTGGAGTGACCTGCAGCGATTCACCATCAACGCGATGAAGTCCGCGTTCATCTCCTTCGATGAGCGGCTGTCCATCATCGACGACGTGATCAAGCCACGTTTCGCGGTTCTGATCGGCTGAGGATCTGCGTACGGTGTAGACGTGATCACGGGTGCCCACGTCATCGTGTACAGCCAGGACGCCGACGCGGACCGGGCGTTTTTCCGCGACGTTCTGGAGTACCCGCACGTCGACGCCGGAGGTGGCTGGCTGATCTTCAGGCTGCCGCCCTCGGAGGTTGCAGTGCATCCCGCCGAGGGCGCCGGATCACACGAGTTGTACTTGATGTGCGACGACGTCAACGCGACCATCGATGAGCTGAGTGCCAAGGGCGTGTCGTGCGGCCCCGTCTGCGACGAAGGCTGGGGCCTGCTGACCAGCATCAGGCTTCCCGGTGGAGGAGAACTCGGCCTGTACGAGCCCCGGCATCCGAAAGCGACGGAGCTGTAAACCTATTCGGCGCGCAACCGGGATTCGAGGAACGTTTCCAGCGACTCCCACTGCTCGACCGCCTTGGCGTACGGGGGTGTCGGCTTGCGGACGTTCTCGGGATCAAGCACGTACGAGACGATCTTGCCCAGCGGCTGATCGGCGTCGAGCGACTCCTCGACCACTGTGTCCTCGGCGTATTCGCCGACGTCCCTGAGCAATTCGACAGCGAGGTCCAGCTGGTCGCGGTCGATGGCGTCGGGTCCTTCGGCGAGATAGTCGACGATCTCGGTCAGCACGTAGACATTCTCGTCAGAGACGTTCACTCGCAGCGACCCGTCATTGGCGGCCGTGCGGATGTCGTCGTACGTCGCCAGGTTGGAGATGTCGTGGTCGTGCTCGTCGGCCAGGTACCGTGCCAGCGCACGTTCGGATCCGAACACGCTGATGCGGCCGTTGCGTCCGAGGAAAACCGGCTGATCGTCGAGGTAGCACCGCAGGGTGTAGTACGTACCGCCGGTGGTCATGATCCGAACCGGGTCGATGCCGACCTTGACCCAGAAATCGTCGTCGCTGCCGAGCACGGCGCCGTCGGCATGATCTTCGAGTTGGTCGGTCTCCTCGACGTCGGCATCGTCGCTGGTCTCCTCGACCTCCTCGACAACCTCCTCCTCGATCTCGGGAGCGTCTTCGGCCAGCTCGTCGGCGGCCTTCTTCGACGCGGCCGTGTCGACATCGGGGGTGCTGACCAGCTCGTCGATGGCGTCGACGACGTTGTCCCAGCTGCGACCGATTGCCGATTCGATCTCGCTCCACCGCTTGCGGCCGACGCGGCCTGAGAAGGCGTCAACTCCGCCGCCCAGCTGGCTGAGCCCAGGGTTGCCGTTGAAGAACTTGCTGATTGCCGGGAGTTCGCACACCGATCCGATGGACGAGACGATGGCCAGCGAACGATGCAGCTGCGTCACCGTCTCCTCGCTGGGCTTCTCGGCGGCCAGCTCGGGCACACCGACGACGTCATACTGCCGCTCCTCGGCGGGGTCCAGCCGGTGCGCGTTGGCTTCGGTCAGCTTTTCCCAGGCGGGATGGTCCGTCAGGTCGTTGTCCTTGTTGGTCCGCACGAACGCGACCAGGTCGGCGACCGTCTCGAAGGCAAAAAGGTCTTCGTCCTTCCCGAGAAACGCCTCCCATTCGTCGCCCTCGTCGCGCCACCGCGGCGCCCATAACGTGTAGAGGTCGCCCTTGGTCAGCCCAAGCCGGATCGGCACGATGTCAGCAGCCATGGCGCACACAATAGCCACCGCGGTTGAGGACGAGTTCGACGAGCGTCCATCGGCGTCGCCCTGGCCCTCCCTCCGACCGCGGCGCGGTAGCTCTATCTGGGCTTCAAGTTTTTGACGAGAATCCCTCAAGCCGGTGCACCGAGTCTGACCTCATGCCTGCCGCGCTCCTCACCAGGCCGGACATCGACACTGCCGCTGCGCCGGTCGGTGTGGGCATGGCGCCACGATTATCGCCACTCCGGCGAGTCCTCAAGCACCCGCGTGTCATGCACTACAACCGGCTCGTCGCGTTGGTGATGACGATCAATGTGGCATGGGGGGTCTTCGGTGCCACCGAGTTGCACTGGTGGACCGGCACCGACGGCTCTGACCTGGGCGCCGTCGCGCTTGCGGCGCAGACGAATCTCGCCGCCGCTGTGGTGTTTCGGCAGCAGTACATCCTCAATGGGTTGGCGTGGCTGGTGACCAGGCCCCCGACGTCCTGGCCGTTGCGGGTGCGCTGGACGCTGGGAAAGTACTACCACCTCGGTGGGCTGCACGTCGGCTCCGCCGTCGCCGGGACACTCTGGTATCTGGTCCTCGTCGCGTCGATGATCCGCGACGCCCTCGCTGGTGTCGGCCAGGCATCCCAGACGCACATGATCTTCGGGATCACAATCGCCACGACCTTCACAGTCATGGTCGTGATGGCACTGCCCCGTCTGCGGGCTGCACAGCACGACCGTTTCGAGGTGACCCATCGATTCTGCGGCTGGGCGGCGCTGGTGCTGGTGTGGACCAACACCCTGCTGTTCGTCAACGCAGGCCGCGGTGATCAGTCGTTGGGTTCGGCGCTGCTGGGTGAGCCGTCCTTCTGGCTCGTCGTGCTGAGCGCAGTGTTGGCCATCTGGCCGTGGCTGCTCCTGCGCCGCGTGCCGATCAGCTTCGAGCGACCGTCGTCGCACGTGGTGGTTCTGCATCTCGACCACGGCGCGGTGCCGGCCGTCGGCACCACCCGGCCGATCAGCCGTCAACCGTTCGTGGGGTGGCACCACTTCGCCAATGTGCCTGCGGCGCCGGGGGATAGCGGATACCGGATGTTGGTTTCCCGCGCCGGCGACTGGACCGCTGACGTGATCGACGCAACCCCGACACACGTATGGGTGCGCGGCATACCAGCGGTGGGAGTGGCCAACGTCCGCAAGCTCTTCACGAAGGTGGTGATCGTGGCCACCGGCAGCGGTATCGGCCCCGTGCTGGGCCACCTCCTCGATACGACCGTGCCGTCGCGGCTGGTATGGGTGACGAGGAATCCGCGCCGCACGTACGGAGACGCGTTCGTCGACGAAATCGAGGCAGCCCAACCCGATGCGTTGATCTGGGACACCGGCGCGCAAGGTAAGCCCGACATGCTGCAGCTGGCCTACGCCGCGTACGTCGAATCTGGCGCGGAGGCGGTCATCTGTGTGTCCAACCGCACCGTCACCTGGCAGGTCGTGCACGGCCTCGAGGAGCGTGGGATACCGGCGTTCGGCCCGATCTGGGATTCGTGAGATCACCTCAGGGGTGGTCGCAGGAAGCCCTGAAAACCCTTTTCCGCGTCACCTATTCGGATTAGGAGACAAACGCATGTGATCACCCGCCGTGGATCGAGAGGGTGCCAATCCGCTTAGCACTGCGGCTAAACTACCGCCCAGCATGAGCGGAGCGTGCCTCAAGCCGGTGAGAAGCGTTTCAATGCTCGCGGCGTGAGAACTTGCTCGATACCAGTTGATACAGCTGCCGACCGGTCGACGGCGGGCTGAACAGCCGCTCGTTTTGCGGTCGGTTCATTGCCTGTGCAACGAAGTCACGCGCGAGCAACGCCCAGACTTTAGGGCTGCGCATCCGCATCATCACTTGCAAATCGTATCGGGGTGTGAGCAGATCGCCGTGCCAACAGCTTAGCGATATTGAGCTCTCGGACGAGGCGAAATAATGCCACCAAGCACGCGGGAGATAAAGCATGTCGCCGGGTTCGAGCGTGGCCTGCATCAGCTTGGCGCGCGCGAATCGCGGATGCGCCTTGAGGTCGGGATGCTCCGGCGCGACCTGGCTCTTGCTGTGTGAATCCGGGAAGAGATGCAGGTTATAAACCTCTTCGGGCGCAGCGAGAATTGCGAGCTTGGTTCCGTGTACTTGCGCGAACAGGTTGTCGACATTGTCGTAGTGCATGCCCGAGCGCGTGCTTGTGCCCATCCAAAATGCCACCTCAATGACGTTGGCCGGTGCAAGCGATGCGAAATCGAAATCGTGCTCGAGACCCGGCAGGTCGCCGATCGGGGCCTGACCGATGTAGCAGCGGTCTCCGCTATCCATGAGTTCTGCGAACTCACGCATCGTCATCGATTTGCGGAACTCCTCCGCGCGGTTGTTATAGGGCACCTCGGTATCCGGCAGTCCAACACTAGGCGTGACTTCAACATCGCCAACGATCTCCGCCAGATATGCCGGAGTCCATTTATTGACCGCCTTCCAGTCGGCAGCGGCGCCCTGCAGGACAAGCGGACGCCGTTCGTGGCGATGCAATTCCAAGGCAGCAGGGATATCTGCGCCGCTTACGCGCGGAATGTCGGCCCGTGTCGGTCCTTCGCTGTGTTGGACCAACTGTGGCTGCATTTTTTGCCCCCCCGCGATGGATTCCGCTCGACGTTCCCAGCTCATCGAACACTAGCGCAATTCATTCCGACGAGAGGAGCGTCCGGAAATGCAACTACAGATTCCAGAGCTGTCGTGAATACCAGCACGTGATCTCTGCCAGCATGGTCGAATCTCGGCCATCAGGAAGCTGGCTGTATCCGAATGCCGGGCGCCATTCCCCAATTTCGCATCTCGCATCGAGGACTCGGTCGTGTCTTGCGATGCTCTGATCCTCAGGCCAACAACGGTGTTCTGCGTCGCAATCGTTCCAGAGGTGCCATTGCGGTTAGTTCCGCGCGTATCGGGTCACTGCCCTAAATCGCGCAACTCACTGGACGTGGAGGACAAATGGCATGGGTCGGGAGAGATCACACCCCGTCGTTTAGGCCGTAGGGCGCCAGAAGCCCTGAAAACCCTGTCCCGCGTTATCCGTTCGGACAGGCGACAACCGCACCGGATCGCCCGCCTCGATCATGGTGCCGTTTCCGACGACCATCGCGACGTGGCCGTCCCACACAGCGAGGTCGCCGGGCCGCAGGCTCCCTGCCGACACGGGTGCACCGACGTCCTGCTCCTGAGCCAGCCGCGGAAGATTCAGTCCCGCTTCGGAATACGCCCACTGAGTGAGTCCGCTGCAGTCCAGGCCGATTCCGGGTGTCGTGCCACCCCAGTCGTAGGGCACGCCCAGCTGCGTGAGGGCATTGCGGACAGCATTGGCGGCCATCGTATTTGGGGCTGTAGCGCTGCTGCCGTCGGGGAGCCGGATGGCAACACCGTCTCCAAAGACGCCTGCTTCCGGGAATGATCCCGGCGTATCCGGCTTGAACAATGCCGCCAGGTCGCCGAACCCCGAACCCGACGTTCCGTTCGGCATGGGACCCATCGGTGCGCCGCCGCCCATACCCGAACCCATCGACGGCAGCGCCGACCCGATCCCGTCCGGCGTCGTTGATGCCGCAGCCGGGGCCGAGGGCTGAGCGAGCGCGACGGTGTGCCCCTCCAACTCGGACTCGAGCTCCTTGACGACTGCGACTGCCTCGGCGAGTGAACGTTGCGCCTCGGCCCGCAGCGCCGCGGCGGTCTCCGGCGAGTCCAAGAACGGCTCCAGTGCCGCAGCGCGGGATTCGAAGTCGTTGACGATGGCGCGCAGCCGCTGATGGGCGCGCGCCACCGCCGCCCCGGCGGCGCTTGCCGCCATGTTCATGCGGTCGGCTTGGTCGGCCAGGTTGTCGATGGCCTGCCGCGTCCTTGCCATGAACGCTGCAGCCCCATCGGCACCCGTCCCGGTCCATTCGGTCCGGCGCCATGACCGGATGGTCGCCGCCGACACGTCGGAAAGCGCGTCGCGGGCATTGGCCAGCGCCACTGCGGGGTCGGCGGCAGAACCCGCGGACCATCCGGGGCCGACCATCGACTGCACCGCCCGCAGTGGTGCCGCCAGAGCACTGACTAAAGCGCCGGTCACTGTCAAACGTCCGCGATGCGCGAGCTCGCCTCGCCGTCGGCCGAGTCATACGCCGATGCAACGGCATACGCGGTGTCATCGGACATCCAGAGACGCTCGCTGAGTGCGGCCACCGCGCGGGATCCGTCGGCCACGGCTTCGGTCAGCGCGGACAGGAAGCCGGCACCAACGGGGCCGAGAGACGATCCGGCCGCCGAGAGAGGTAGTGACGACAACGCGGCGGCAATGGCCGCGAGGTCGTCGGCATGCGCCGAATTGGCGGATCCCAGCGCACGGATTGCATCGGTATCGGCGAACATGCGCTTAGGACGACCTCCGGGCCTCACCGGTTCCATTAATGTGCGGCCCATGGACGTGCGCGTCATCGATCATCCGCTGGCCGCGGCGAGGCTGACCACGCTGCGCGACGTCGCCACCGATAACGCGGCCTTCCGCGCAGCGCTTCGTGACCTCACCCTGATGCTCGTCTACGAGGCCACCCGTGACTCCGCCACCGCCACCTTGACGGTGAGGACCCCGCTCGCCGAGACCACCGGACACCGACTGGCCAATCCGCCGCTGCTTGTCCCCGTCCTGCGCGCCGGCCTTGGCATGGTCGACCAGGCGCACGCGTTGATTCCGGAGGCGCGGGTCGGGTTCGTCGGTGTCGCCCGCGACGAGGAAACGCGCCAGCCCACCCCGTATTTGGAGTCGTTGCCTGACGATCTGAGCAGTCAACCCGTCTTCGTGTTGGACCCGATGTTGGCCACCGGCGGTTCGATGGCCCACACGATCGGCCTGCTACAAGCCCGCAGTGTCGTCGACGTAACGGCGATCTGCGTCGTCGTCGCCCCGGAAGGCCTCGCAGCCCTGGAAGCTGTCGCGCCGAATCTGCGCTTGTTCACCGCGACCATCGACGACGGACTCAACGACATCGCCTATATCGTTCCCGGGCTCGGTGACGCGGGTGACCGGCAGTTCGGGCCGCGCTAGCTGCCCCGCCTTGGGTAGCCAACATCTGGAAATTAGCGGAAGTTCGTTAACCTCGCCGCAAAATAGTTGGCTGTGAGGGCATACCTTCCCAAAAATGGGACGTTCAACCCACGCCGTACCTTTTGGAATGTCGGTGCCGATTTGGATTTGCTAAAACCTCAACCTTGCGTTGATTCAGCTGGATCCACCGGCCCGTCGTCGCGGTGAATCTGAGTTTGCGTGACCGGCGTTGGGCCCAAGGCTGGCTAATTCCTGCGTCAGGCGTCCGCGGCCATTTCGCGTGGTCAAAACGATACCGCGAGTGACGAATAGCAATATTCACATGCGTAAATTCGAGGTTGCCACGTGTTTTCGCCACGCATCGCGTTTGCATCGATTTCTTATCCACTTTAGCGTGGGCGGTGACATGAGGTGCTACGGACGTAGCCGAGGCCCACGCGGCCAGTCGAGTTGAGTTCGTCACAGCGCGCTGCGACGAGACTGGCTAAGTGTTAGCCTCCGCGCATACCGATTAATTGTCTGAACCGCGGATTTTCGGCAGGAATCGAGAAGCGGCAACGGCGTAGCCAGGTACTAACTAAATTTGTAGGGGAAGCGTTGCTGAATTTGCACAGGCAGGCCGAGTTCGCAACCCGTGTGGGCTCGCCGCGCGACCGAGTGGCGGTCGCGACGTGAGCGCCGCGATCGAGGCGACGACCATGTTCAACAGTGAGCTCGTCGATATCGTCTGCATCGGAACGGGCAGCATGGGCCTGGCCGCCGCTATCTCATCGGCCGATTCCGGACTGTCTGTCTTTGTCGCCGAGCCCCGTCGACGGCCACCGCAGATCGGATCGCTCGCCGAATCCGCCGAGGCCTGGGCCGCCCAGTTGCAGCGGTATTGGGGCGCCGATGAGCTCGACGGGCCGACGACCGCATACCTCCGCGAGATGACGTCCGACCTGGGTACAACACGCCGTTCCCATGCGAACGGCCAGCTGTTCACCGCTGCTGTCGAATCCTTCGGAGATATAGAGGTCGACCGGCGTGCGGCCGTGCCACCGTTTTACGGCAACGAGATGGCGAACTGGGCGCGCGACTGCCTGACCTCGCCGTACGGCATGGTGTTCAGCAAGCTGTCCCCGTTGGCGATGTCTGAATTGCGATTGCAGGACGGCAGGCCGATCAGGGCGCGCGTCGTCGCGGACATTCCGTCTGCTCGACGATCCGGGCTGACACTGCGCCAGTGGCTTCGGGAAATGGCCAAAGAGCGTGGCGTAAAGATCCACGGGTCCAGTGCAATTCAGCGTCTGCTCTTCAATGACGGCCAACCTGTCGGCGCGGTGATCGACACGCCCAGCGGTGTCCGTCACGTGCGAGCACGCCAGGCCGTGCTGCTCGGAACCAGCAACTCGCTCGCCGACGATCTGCTCGGCATGCACCCGGCGTCGGTGCTGCGCGAAGGCAGGCTGTCTCTGGTGAGCAGGAACGCTAGTCGGTTCGCCCGATTGGAGCTGCTGACCACCGCCGAGGGTATGAACCTCTGCGCGCCTCAGAGCCAGTTGGCGTGAGCCGACGGGTGGGGGTCACCACCTCTGCGCGTCGCGCTTGAGCTCCGCCGCCAACTTATCGGCGCGTACTCGCGCCTGACTCAGATCGCGTACGTCGGCGCAGCGAACCTCGATGTAGCACTTGACTTTTGGCTCTGTTCCCGATGGCCGCACGACAACGCGGATCGTGGTTTGTCCGTCGCCGCCCAATAGGACCACCGCGTCTGTGCGCAGAGGCCCCGTCTCGTCTTCGAGGTCCCTCAGGGTCACGTCGAACCCTGCGAGTGTGTCCGGTGGCTCCGTGCGTAGCCGCTTCATCATCGCCTCGGCCTCACGGGTATCCGCAACCTGCCGGGACACCGCGGCCGTCGTGTGCACGCCGTGGCGGCGGGCCAAATCGTCGAGCGCGTCGAGCAGCGTGTAGCCGCGACGACGGAGTGCGACCGCCAGATCGCACACCAGCACCGCGGCGCTGATTCCGTCCTTGTCGCGTACGGATGCCGGATCGACACAATGTCCGATCGCTTCTTCGTACGCATAGACCAGGGTGCAGGCCGGCAGGTCGAGGTCGGCTCGCGCTAGCCATTTGAAGCCCGTCAACGTCTCCACGTGGCATGCGCCGTGCTCGGCGGCGATGGCCGCAAGCATCCGCGAGGACACCACCGAGTTGGCGACGACGGTCGCCGCCATGACAGGGCCAGGCTCGACTTGGGACAGGATGTAATCGCCAAGTAGCCAACCGGTTTCGTCGCCCGAGAGCATTCGCCAGCCGTCGGGGGTCGGCACGCCGACCGCGCAACGGTCCGCATCGGGATCCAGCGCGAGCGCGATGTCGGCCTCGACGTCGGCGGCCAGCTTCAGCAGGGCATCTGCGGCGCCTGGTTCTTCCGGGTTCGGTAGCGCCACCGTCGGGAAGTCTGGATCAGGAGCGAACTGGCTGTCGACGACGTGCACCTCATCGAAGCCGGCGCGAACCATGGCGTCGAGAACGAATTCCCCGCCGACGCCGTGCATCGGCGTGAGCGCGACCCGTACCGATCCGTGCGTGTGTCGCACCTGGGCCGCGCGTTCGACGTAACGCTGGACGACGTCGACGCCGGACGGGGTGACCGCCTGCCGGGGAATCTCGTCGGCGTGCGGGGCGTCGGCCATCGCCTGCTCGATCTCCTGGTCGACCGGCGGCACGATCGGGAATCCGTCATCGAAATAGACCTTGTAGCCGTTGTCCGTCGGCGGATTGTGCGACGCCGTGATCTGGATACCCGCTACCGCACCGCCGTGGCGCACGGCAAACGCGACAATCGGCGTGGGCACCGCGGTGAACATCAACTTTGTGGAAAACCCCTGAGCGGCAATCACTTCAGCGGCGGCCAGGGCGAACTCGTCGGATCCGTGCCGGGCGTCGCGACCGATCACGACCTCATGGCCTCGCATGCCGCGGTCCTTGAGCACCTTGGCGACGGCCCAGGTAACGCGCAGCACTACGGCGAGGTTCATTCCGTTCGGTCCGCCGCGCAGAGGTCCGCGCAGGCCGGCGGTTCCGAACGTCAGGGGCTGTGCAAACCTGTCGTCAAGATCAGCCTCGGAGCATTCGAGAAGTTCGGCGGCGGTCCTCGGATCGGGATCGTGGGCGATCCACTCCTGCGCGGCGGTCGAGGTCCACTCTCGCGCTGTCATTCAGTAAGTGTGCCCATTTTTGAGTCGGCTTATGTGGAGTCGGCGTATGCGAGCTTGCGCAGCACCGGCGCGACCAGCATCACCAGATCGAACTCCAGCTCCGACAGGTTGTCGCGCATCGTCGCGTGCAGCCACGCGTCACGCTCGGCGCGGTCGGCCTCGAGCAGCTCGGTGCCGGCGGTGGTGATCTCGATGAGCTGGCGTCGACGATCGATCTCGTCGGGCCGGCGCGCGATCAGCTCGCGGCCCTCCAGCGCGTTGATGCTGTCGGTCAGCGACTGCACCCGAACCTGCAACCGAGCGCTGAGCTCGGCGGGAGTGGTGACACCCGCGCGCTCGACCTCGGCGAGCAATTGCATCTGGCTGAGCGTCAGTCCGTGGTCAGGGCGGTGGCGGCGCATCTGCTGATTGACCGCGACGATCGATTCCCGCAGTTCGGTGGCCGCGGATCTGCGCGCGGGCTCAGCTTCGTCCATATACAAGTTATACCTTGGTAATTGTGGATATCTGTGGTCTGTATACGCATGTTGCACATCAAACTTAGTAAGAGGATACTTGTAATCAATGGTGATACGACAGTTGCTCAGATGGTTGCTGCTGATAGCGGTGACGGTCGGGGTGACCTATCCGCTCACCTTGGTGGGGGTCCCGTCGGCAGCGCTGTTCGCGGCGCTTGCCGTCGGTATCGGACTGGCGCTCTCGTCGCTGGCACCGAGCGGCGTGCCACGTCCCGCCGGCATCGCCGCGCAGGGTGTGCTCGGCGTCTACATCGGGACGATGGTCCAGCAGGAGGCGGTCGACGCACTCGGTCCGCACTGGCCGATCGTCATCGCCGTCGCGGTGGCCACCTTGTTGCTGAGCGTCGTGTGTGGCGCGCTGCTGTCGACGCACCGCGACGTCACTCCGCTGACGGGCTCATTGGCTCTCGTGGCGGGCGGCGCATCCGGCTTGGTCGCAATCGCCCGCGAGCTCGGTGGTGACGATCGCATCGTGTCGGTCGTGCAGTATCTGCGCGTCGCTTTGGTGACGGCGTCGATGCCGGTGGTCGTCACGCTCATCTATCATGCCGACAGGTCACGGCCAGACGCCGTCGTCACCCAATCTGACTCCGCCCCTTGGTATCTGAGCATTGGTATGCTCATCGCCCTTGTGCTGGTCGGCGCTACCGTCGGCAAGTTGATCCGGCTGCCCGGCGCAGGTCTGCTCGGGCCGCTGGCGTTGACTGTGCTTCTGGAGGTCACCGGGCTGTCCTTCGGCCTTTCGGTGCCGATGGTGCTGGTGCAGCTCGGCTACGCGCTGATCGGCTGGCAGGCCGGCCTGGCTTTCACGCGCGATTCGCTGCGTGCGGTGGGACGCATGCTGCCGACGGCGATCGCTCTCATCGTCGTGCTCAGTGTCGCGACTGCCGGGCTGGGTGTGGTGCTGGCGCACGTCGCGGGACTCACTCCGCTCGAGGGATATCTGGCCACCAGCCCCGGCGGGGTCTACGCCGTGCTGGCCACCGCCGTCGAGACGGGATCCAACGTCACGTTCATCATCGCCGCGCAGGTAGTACGGATTCTGCTGATGCTGTTCGCCGCGCCGCTGCTGGCCCGCAGCATGGTGTGGCTGAACCGGCGGCTCACCCGTCAGAGCCGGGAGATGACCCCGGCGAGCAGAGAACCCATCAGCGTCGCGGACTGACGCCCCGCCTCCAGCACCTCGTCGTGGCTCAACGGCTGACCCGTCATACCCGCGGCGAGGTTGGTCACCAGCGACACCGCCAGTACCTGCGCACCTGCGGCACGCGCCGCGATGGTTTCGTGCACGGTCGACATACCGACGAGGTCCGCACCCAATGTGCGCAGCATCCGAATCTCGGCAGGCGTCTCGTACTGGGGTCCGTTCAATCCGGCGTAGACGCCTTCGGCCAGCGCGGGGTCGATCTCACGGGCGACGGCCCGCAGCCGTGGGGAGTAGGCGTCGACCATATCAACGAAATGTGCCCCGACCAGCGGTGACCGGCCTGTCAGATTGAGGTGGTCACTGATCAGCACCGGTTGTCCGACGGCGAAATCCTCGCGCAGGCTGCCCGCGGCGTTGGTCAGCACGATCGTGCGCGCACCGGCCGCGCATGCCGCCCGTACGGGATGGACCACATGGCGGAGTTCGTGTCCTTCATAGGCGTGGATCCTGCCGACGAACACCAGCACCCGGTGGTCGCCGACCCGCAGCGACAACATCTGGCCGCCGTGTCCTTCGGCGGAAGGCGGGGTGAAGCCGGCCACCTCGGTGATCGGGACGACCGCCACCGGGTCCCCGAGTTCGTCGATGGCGGGTGCCCACCCCGATCCCAGGACAACCGCGACGTCGTGTTCGTCGACGCCAGTGCGCACGCGGATCTGTGCCGCCGACTCGGCGACAACCGCTTCCGGCGTCGTCACGCTGGGCAGCTTAGCCGTCGAACCGGCATCCATCGGTGCAGTGAGATACTTCGAGGATGCCTACAGCCACTGCGTCGAGTTGCGTCGAGGACGCTGTCAACCGACGCCGCGGCGATCTGGTCGAGCTGTCGCATTCGATTCACGCCGAGCCCGAACTCGCGTTCGCCGAACACCGCAGCTGTGCGAAGACCCAGAAGCTGGTCGCCGACTACGGGTTCGAGGTCACGAAGACGCTCGGCGGCCTGGACACCGCCTTCAGGGCCGACTACGGCAGCGGCCCGCTGGTCATCGGAATCTGTGCCGAGTACGACGCGCTGCCCGGCATCGGACACGCATGCGGTCACAACGTCATTGCCGCATCTGCGGTCGGCACCGCCCTGGCATTGGCTGAAGTGGCCGACCAGCTGGGGTTGACCGTTGTGCTGTTCGGAACTCCCGCCGAAGAGGCGGGTGGCGGAAAAGTGTTGCTGCTCAACGCGGGAGCATTCGACGACATCGTCGCCACCGTGATGCTGCACCCAGGCCCGCTCGACATCGCCGCCGCCCGTTCGCTGGCGCTGTCCCAGGTCGCTGTCGACTATCGCGGCCGGGAATCGCACGCCGCCGTGGCGCCGTACCTCGGCATCAACGCCGCCGACGCGATCACTGTCTCGCAGGTGGCGATCGGGCTGCTTCGCCAGCAGCTCGCGCCCGGCCAGATGATGCACGGCATCGTCACCGACGGCGGCCAGGCCACCAACATCATTCCGGGACGCGCCGAGATGCAGTACACGATGCGGGCCAACGACGCGGCGTCGTTGCGTGAACTCGAGCAGCGGATGTCCGACTGCTTCCTCGCAGGCGCGGTCGCCACCGGATGTGACTACACGGTGGCCGAGACCGAGCCGCCCTACGACGAGCTGGCTCCCGATTCGTGGCTCGCCGACACCTTCCGCGACGAGATGGTGCGGCTGGGTCGCACGCCGGTGCCCGCTGAGATCGAGGCGTCGTTGCCGCTGGGTAGTACCGACATGGGCAACGTCACCCAGGTCATGCCCGGTATTCATCCGATCGTCGGGATCGACGCGGGCGGTGCGTCGGTACATCAGCCGGCGTTCGCCGCGGCGGCGGCGCGACCCAGTGCCGACACGGCGGTCGTCGAGGGTGCGATCATGCTGGCTCGTACGGTGGTCAAGCTGGCCGAGACGGCAGCCGAACGGGACCGCGTTCTCGAGCTGAAGGCGAGGCGGGCGGCATGAGTCTCCATGACGCGACGGAACTGTGGCTCGACGCCCACTACCCGGACATGGTCGCGTGGCGCCGTCATATGCATGCCCACCCCGAGCTGGGGCGGCAAGAGTTCGCCACCACCCAGTTCGTCGCCTCGCATCTGGCCGACGCGGGTCTCAACCCGAAGGTGCTGCCCGGCGGCACCGGTCTGACGTGCGACTTCGGCCCGGAGCACGGGCCAAAAATCGCGCTGCGCGCCGATATGGACGCGCTGCCGATGGCCGAGCGCACCGGAGCGCCGTACGCGTCGGTGGTTCCTAATGTCACCCACGCCTGCGGGCACGACGCGCACACCTCGATCTTGTTGGGCACCGCGCTGGCCCTGGCATCGGTGCCGGAACTGCCAGTCGGCGTGCGACTCATCTTCCAGGCGGCCGAGGAGTTGATGCCAGGTGGTGCGATCGACGCCATCGCGGCGGGAGCGTTGTCGGGGGTGTCGCGCATTTTCGCGTTGCACTGCGATCCGCGGCTGGCTGTCGGCAAGGTCGCGGTGCGGCCGGGCCCGATCACGTCGGCCGCCGATCAGCTCGAGGTGACGCTGCACTCGCCCGGCGGGCATACGTCGCGACCGCATCTGACCGGGGATCTGGTCTACGGAATCGGCACGTTGATCACCGGGGTGCCGGGGATCCTGTCCCGTCGCATCGACCCGCGCAACAGCACGGTGATGGTGTGGGGTGCGGTCAATTCCGGCACCGCGGCCAACGCGATACCGCAGACCGGCACGTTGGCGGGCACTATTCGCACAGCCAGCCGTGAAACGTGGGAAACGCTGGAAGAGATTGTGCGTGAGGCGATTACTGCGCTGCTGGCGCCGCTGAACATCGATCACAGCGTGCAGTACCGGCGCGGGGTGCCCCCGGTGGTCAACGAGGAGATCTCGACCCGCATCGTCACCCACGCGATCGAGGCGATCGGCCCCGAGGTGCTATGCGACACCCGTCAGTCCGGTGGTGGCGAGGATTTCTCCTGGTACCTCGAGGAGGTGCCCGGCGCGATGGCGCGACTGGGGGTGTGGTCGGGTCGCGGGCCGCAATTGGATTTGCATCAACCGACATTCGACCTCGACGAGCGCGCGATGGCGGTGGGAGTGCGGTTCCTGGTCAACATCGTCGAGCAGGCGGCGCAGTTTTAGAACTTGCTTCCGCGAGTGACCGTGTTTGTACACCGACACACCGCTAATCGCGTGCATTTCGCGGTCGCTCGGCTGGTGCGATAGTCCCCAATCCGCTCTCAATGCACAGATCGCCCTGGGCTGCTGTCGCCACCGCAGCTCACCGACGCACGATCGCGGGGTGAACGCAGACCTTGAGCGACTATTCGTTGAGCAGATGGGTGTGGCAACGAGCGGCCAGATACTCAAGCATTTGAGTAGACGCGCATTCGCAGCGGCAGTGGATTCCGGAGTGCTGGAGAGGATTTGGCAAGGCATCTACTGTCTCGGTGAACCGGACGACGGCGCCCGCATGCGTGGGCTCGATCTGTCATGTGGCACCAAGGTGGCTGCTTGCCTCGGCACGGCCGCGGCCTTGTATGGGTTTGACACCGAACAGCCGACGGATCTCCACGTGCTGAGCCCGCCAGCGTCGAGACTTCGTTCCGCCGACGGCCTCACGGTGCACAGGCGCGAAGGAGCACCGCTGACTGTCGTCGAAGGACGTCCCGTCACCGCGCCGGCGTGGACTGCGGTCGAGGTAGCGCGATCACTTGAGCGCCCTCGGGCGTTGGCGACCCTGGATGCTGCGCTCCGCAGTGGGACGGCCACACGTCCTGAAATGTGGCGAGCAGCCGTCGCCCAGGCGGGTCGTCGGGGCATCGTCGCGGTGCGAGACCTGATCCCGCTAGCTGATTTCCGGGCTGAATCGCCTATGGAAAGTGAGGCGCGGTTGGCGATGATGGACGGTGCCCTGCCGATTCCCGAGCTGCAATACGAGATCATCGACGGAAACGGCGAGCGCAGACGAGTCGACTTCGCGTGGCCGCAGTACCGGATTGCCGTCGAATATGACGGCCTCGACTGGCATAGCGGGCCCGAAGCCATGCGCCGTGACCGGAGGCGCACAGCGGCGCTGATGGATGTCGGATGGGTGGTGATAGCGATCGTCTTCGAAGATGTCCGATATCGCAGCACGGAGTTCGTGGCTCGCATCGATGTGCAATTGAGGCGCGCTCAGGCAGCGTGAGCGACCGCAAAATGCACACCGTTTGCGGCGTGTCTGTGTACAGACACGGTCACTCGCGGAGAACCGCCTACGTGGTGCCTGGCCCGATGTTGCGGGCCGGGCGGGTGCGCAGACCGTGTACGTATTCCTCTGGTGCACCGGCGATTTCGGCGGCATCGGCCATGACGCCGATGTAACGAGCCGAGGGCAGACCACCCTCCCACGCGTCGACCACGTACAGCCACGCCAGCACCGGCTCGAAGCTGGTGTCCGACGACGTGCGATGCACCCGGCACCGGATCTTCTTGTGGATGCCGAGCTCTGAACCCTCCCAGCGGTCGAGGTTCTGCTCGTCGTCTCTGGTCATGTCGTAGAGCACGACGAACACGCTCGCCGTGGGATCTTCGACGACGGTGGCCAAGGCGCCTTCCCAGCCAATGTCCTCGCCGCCGAACGTCAGCCGCCAGCCGTGCAGCCATCCGGTTCCCGCCATCGGCGAATGAGGCGCCCGCTCCAACATCTGCTCTGGATGCATGTTGGATCCGTAGGCGGCGTAGAGCGGCACCAGGAAACTCTACGGCTTACCGGGCCGGCTTCGCCGACAGGCTGGGCGATCAACGCCTCGCTTGGCTAGCGTTGACGTCGTGGCAACGCGCATCGTCATCATCGGCGGCGGCCCCGCCGGCTACGAGGCGGCACTGGTCGCCGCCGCTCGGGGGCCCGAGGTCGCCGAGGTCACCGTCGTCGACTCCGACGGCATCGGCGGCGCTTGCGTGCTTTGGGACTGCGTTCCCTCAAAGACCTTCATCGCCTCCACCGGTGTGCGCACCGAACTGCGTCGCGCCTCGGGCCTCGGCTTCGACATCGCGATCGAGGACGCCAAGATCTCACTGGACCAGATCCACAATCGCGTCAAGACGCTGGCGAAATCGCAGTCAACCGACATCGGCCATCAGCTGCTGCGTGAGGGCGTAACCGTCGTCCACGGCCGCGGGGAGCTGGTCGACGACACCTCCGGCATGGCCCACCACCGAGTGAGGGTCACCACGGTGGGTGGCCGGGTCGGCACGCTCAAGGCTGATGTCGTGCTGATCGCGACGGGCGCGAGCCCGCGAGTGCTGCCGAACGCCAAGCCCGACGGCGAGCGCATTCTCAACTGGCGCCAGCTCTATGACCTCACCGAACTGCCCCAGCACCTCATCATCGTCGGGTCCGGCGTCACCGGAGCCGAGTTCTGCAACGCCTACACCGAGCTCGGTGTGCAGGTCACCGTGGTCGCCAGTCGCGATCAGATCCTGCCGCACGAGGACCGCGACGCGGCGGCCGTGCTCGAGGAGGCGTTCGCCGACCGCGGTGTGAAGCTGGTCAAGAACGCTCGTGCCGACTCGGTGACCCGGACCGCCGACGGCGTGCTGGTGAAGATGGCCGACGGCAGAACCGTCGAGGGCAGCCACGCGCTGATGACCGTCGGTTCGGTCCCCAACACCTCGGGACTGGGACTGGAGAACGTCGGCATCGAGCTTGCCCAGGGCAACTATCTGAAGGTCGACCGGGTGTCGCGGACGTCGGCGTCGGGAATCTACGCGGCGGGCGACTGTACCGGTCTGTTGCCGCTGGCGTCGGTGGCCGCCATGCAGGGGCGTATCGCGATGTACCACGCATTGGGCGAGGGGGTGACGCCGATCCGGCTGCGTACCGTCTCCGCGGCGGTGTTCACCAGGCCCGAGATTGCCGCGGTCGGGGTGCCGCAGACGGCCATCGACAGCGGCAATGTGCCCGCGCGGACCCTCATGTTGCCGCTCAACACCAACGCCAGGGCCAAGATGTCGCTGCTGCGTCTCGGCTTCGTGAAGATCTTCTGCCGCCCGGCCACCGGCGTCGTGATCGGAGGCGTTGTGGTCGCACCGATCGCCTCCGAGCTGATCCTGCCCATCGCGCTGGCAGTGCAGAACAACCTCTCTGTGACCGACCTTGCGCAGACGCTGTCGGTGTATCCGTCGCTGTCCGGGTCGATCGTGGAGGCGGCGCGAAGATTGATGGCACACGACGATCTGGACTGAGCCCACGTAACCTGGGATACGGCGGCGTACCGACCAGTAACTAGGAGCGATTTCGGTGAGCGACCCGATCCCCGCGAACGGGCAGACACTCCTGAGTCCGGAGCAGCGCGCAGAGGCGTGGGAGCGTCTAGGCAGCGAGCAGTTCGACGTCGTCGTTGTCGGCGGCGGGGTAGTGGGGGCGGGTGCCGCTCTCGACGCGGCAACTCGCGGCCTCAAAGTGGCCCTCGTCGAGGCGCGCGACTTCGCTTCCGGAACGTCGAGTCGGTCGTCGAAGATGTTTCACGGCGGCTTGCGTTACCTCGAGCAACTCGAGTTCGGGCTCGTTCGCGAGGCGCTGCACGAGCGTGAACTCTCGCTCACGACGTTGGCCCCGCATCTGGTCAAACCGCTGCCGTTCCTGTTCCCGCTGACCAACCGGGTCTGGGAGCGGCCCTACATCGCCGCGGGGATCTTTCTCTATGACCAACTCGGCGGGGCGAAATCCGTTCCGGCGCAGAAGCATCTGACCAAATCGGGTGCACTGCGGCTGGCGCCCGGGCTGAAGCGGTCGTCGTTGATCGGCGGCATTCGGTACTACGACACCGTGGTCGACGACGCGCGGCACACCATGACCGTCGCGCGAACCGCGGCGCACTACGGAGCGGTGGTGCGGACGTCGACGCAGGTGGTGTCGCTGATGCGCGAGGGTGACCGGGTCGTTGGGGTGGAGGTGCGTGACTCCGAAGACGGTCGGATTACCGAGGTACGCGGGCATGTGGTGGTGAATGCCACCGGCGTCTGGACCGACGAGATCCAGGCGTTGTCGAAGCAGCGCGGCCGATTTCGGGTGCGCGCATCCAAGGGCGTGCACATCGTCGTACCCCGCGACCGCATCGTCAGCGAGGTGGCGATCATTCTGCGCACCGAGCAGTCGGTGCTGTTCGTCATCCCGTGGGGCACGCACTGGATCATCGGCACCACCGACACCGACTGGAATCTCGACCTAGCCCACCCGGCAGCCACCAAGGCCGACATCGACTACATCCTTGGCACCGTCAACACGGTGCTGGCGACGCCCTTGACTCACGACGACATCGACGGGGTGTACGCCGGTCTGCGACCGCTGCTCGCGGGGGAGAGCGAGGAGACCTCCAAGCTGTCGCGCGAGCATGCGGTGGCCGTGCCCGCGCCTGGACTGGTGGCCATCGCCGGCGGCAAGTACACGACGTATCGGGTGATGGGCGCCGACGCGATCGATGCCGCAGCCGAGTACGTGCCGGCCCGGGTTGCTCCGTCGATCACCGAGAAGGTGCCGCTGATGGGCGCCGACGGCTACTTCGCGCTGATCAATCAGACGGAACATGTCGGAAAGCATTACGGGCTGCATCCGTATCGGGTGCGGCATCTGCTGGACCGCTACGGGTCGCTGATCGGTGAGGTCCTTCAGATGGCCGAAGGCCGGCCGGATCTACTGACCCCGATCACCGAAGCTCCGGTGTATCTGAAGGTGGAGGCGTGGTACGCCGTGGCGGCCGAGGGTGCGTTGCATCTGGAGGACATTCTGGCGCGGCGCATGCGGATCTCGATCGAGTACCCGCACCGCGGCGTGGACTGTGCGCGCGAAGTCGCCGAAGTGGTTGCGCCCGCGCTGGGTTGGAGCTCTGCCGATATCGACCGCGAGGTGACGACATACCTGGCTCGTGTCGAGGCCGAGGTGCGTTCGCAGCAGGAGCCGGATGATGAATCCGCTGATGCGCTGCGGGCCGCCGCGCCGGAGGCGCGTGCTGAGATTCTCGAACCGGTGCCACTCAATTGAGGCGTCCCGCTCCGTTGCCGGTCCGTGACGGACTCGGCCCGGCGCGGGTGCGGTTGCGCGGCGGATCGGTGCTCGTCGAGTTGGCGTCTCGGTTCGGGGACGGTGCTGCGGCGAAAGTGCTTGCAGGTGAGGTTGTTTGCGCTGACGGCAGTGTCGTCGGGGTAGGGACGGTCCTACCGCCCGGGTCTTTCGTCTACCTGTACCGCGAGTTACGCGAAGAGGTTCCGGTGCCGTTCGACATGCCGATCCTGTATCGCGACGACGACATCGTGGTGGTCGACAAACCGCATTTTCTGGCGACAATGCCACGGGGGCGACATGTGGCGCAGACGGCGACGGTGCGGCTGCGGCGAGAGCTTGAGTTGCCGGAGCTGTCGCCTGCGCATCGGTTGGATCGGCTGACGGCGGGCGTGCTGTTGTTCACGGTGCGGCGCGAGGTGCGCGGTGCATATCAGACGATGTTCGCGCGGGGCGAGGTGCGGAAGACATATCTGGCGCGAGCGGGGATCGATCCGGCGCTGGAGTTTCCGGTGATTCTGCGAAGCCGTATTACCAAGCGGCGTGGGCAGTTACAGTCCGCCGAGGAGCAGGGTGAGCCGAATGCGGAGACCTTGGTGGAGCATCTCGGCGACGGGCTTTATCGGCTGACGCCGAGGACGGGGAGGACACATCAATTGCGGGTGCATATGAATTCGTTGGGGATTCCTATCATTGGCGACCCGTGGTATCCGAACGTCGTCGACGTGGCGCCCGACGACTTCTCCAGGCCCCTTCAGCTGCTTGCGCACCGCCTCGAACTCGACGATCCGATCTCCGGTGAACCGCGCGTATTCGTCAGCAAGCGATCGCTAGCGTGAACCCGCGGCGATGACTGCGCGATTACGCCCTGCCACTACCGGTAGGTCGACCTTCATGATCTGGCGGTCGTAGGTCATATAGCCGTTGACCTCGTTCTCGACATCCGTTGTCTGCGTGTAGATAGCACCCGACAGTCCGACCTCACGGATCACCCGCTCGACGTCGAGGCTGACCTCGACGTAGCGCTGGGTCAGACGTTCCTTACTGTCGGGCATCTCGTATGCCATGGGCGGCCCGGGCCACCGGTTGGCTTCTTCGATCAGGCCCAAGCCACCGTACTCACCGTTGACGGTCACCCTGCCGTCACGTATCAGCGGCCTACCCGGACCCACGTAGGTGTGATCGTCAAAGATGTCGCCGGCCCTGCTGTCGCCGCGGGACTTGCAGCAGTTCGCCCCGCTGTTGGGGACCACCATGCGCGTGCGGTCCTCGGCCTTCACCGCCCTCGCGATCCTGGCCGTGTCGTACTCGCCCCAGCCCTCGTTGAACGGCACCCACCCGACGATCGACGTGACGCTGCTCAGCTGATGGACCATCTCGGAGAGCTCGTTTTCGAAGTGCGCCTGGGCATCCCGACGTGGTGTCGGGGCCGGACCCGTCGGAATGTCGAGCGACACGTCCAGAGACGGCATATCCTGCCACACCAGGAGTCCCAGCTTGTCCGTCCAGTAGTACCACCGCGCGGGTTCGGTCTTGGCGTGCTTGCGGACGAAGTTCATACCGAGCGCCTTGATCTGCTCGAGGTCGAACTTCAGTGCATCGTCGGTGGGCGCGGTGTAGATCCCGTCGGGCCAGTAGCCCTGATCCAGCGGACCGTGCAGGAACGTGATCTTGCCGTTCAGCGCCATCCGCGCTCTGCCCTGTGCGTCTTTGACCGTGCTGATCGTGCGCAGGCCGCCATAGCTGGACACCTCGTCGACAACCTTGCCCGACCGGGTCACCAGTCGCGCCGTCAGGTCGTAGAGGTACGGATCGTCCGGCGTCCATAACCGCGGCGACGGCACCCGCAGGCGCAGCGTGGCACCCGGCCTTCCCGTCGCGCGCGCGACGACCTCGCCGCCGGGTTTGGAGACAACCACTTCGGCGCGCTGATCACTCGCACCCGAAACACGCGGCGTCACAGTGAAACTGGTCAAGTCCGGTGTGATGTCGAGCTTGTCGATATGCGCCGTGGGCACCGGCTCCATCCACACCGTCTGCCAGATGCCCGACGCTCCGGTGTAGAACAGCCCGGCGGGGTGGTAGCGCTGCTTGCCGACGGCGAAGCCGCCCTTTTCGTTGCGATCCTCGACGCGAACTGTCAACTCCTGCGGGCCCGACGGACGCAGTGCGCTGGTGATGTCTGCGCTGAACTCGGTGTATCCGCCTTCGTGTCGGGCGACCTGCTTCTTGTTCACCCAGACGGTGGCGATCTGATCGACGGCACCGAAGTGAAGCAGTACGTGCTGGCTGTCCCAGTCGCGGGGAATCTCAAATACCTTGCGGTACCACATCTGATCGTCGTGACGTTGTATTCCCGACAGGGCGGACTCGGTGGGGAAAGGCACCAGGATCTGCTCCCGGTAGGCGCTTTCCGGCGGCAGTGCGGTCGACCCAGCCTTGGCGGGACCGCCGGTGTAACCCCATAAACCGTTGAGGTTCAACCATTTCTCTCGGGACAGCTGCGGGCGCGGATACTCAGGTAGCGCATTATTCGGTCCGACCAACTGGGTCCACCGGGTCGACAACGGTGGTTTCTTCGGTTGCCACACGTCGGCGGCATGGGCCGGCGTGATCACGATCGTGATGCTGCCCAGCAGTGCCAGCGCCAAGGCGAGGGCGATCTGGGCGAGTCGGGTCTTTGTCATGGGGTGAGTGCCCGGCGGGTACGACGGTTGACGCGAGCAGGCATGAACATTCCCCACGATCGACAGAAGTAGGACCTGACTTGGCGGCGCCAACCTTGAAAGTCCCCCGACGCGCCGTTTCGTCGCAGCAAACATACACAGAAGTTCATGCCGACGGAAGTAGGCAAGCCTGGCAATTCGGATAGAACATCGCCCCGATGGTGTCGAGCACTACGAGACCCCACGGTTGGCGTGGTCCGCCAGATCGCCGTGCTTTGCCTGCAGATGTGAGCATTTCGCCCCAGAAGTACGTGGGCAGATTCAAACTTGGCACTCGAAAGTCCGCTATGTGGTTCACAGAAATCTTCCACTGATCCTGCACGGGGCATCGCGCCGCACCGATGCCGAGATGTCGATCGCCCAGCAAAGCATGATCGGTTCCTGATCGACCTTGCACGACTTCCCGCGTGGTGCGTTTTCGATCACACTGAACGTCCGAACTGCGAGAATTTGGATCGGCGTCGTCGAGCAGCGGCAGCGCCTCTTGAAGGAGCGATACGTGCGCAGGATTTGGCTTTGTGCCGCGGCAGTGTTGTTCGCAGGCGGTTTGGTGAATGCGGAGATTCCGACCGCCAACGCCACGCTGTGCGGATCCGTTGGCGGCAGGCATGTCGACGTCACCGGCTGTAGTGACCCGCTGTCCTATCTCAACGACGCCCTGCCCCCACCGCCGCTCCCTGCCGCGCCTCCGCCGCCGGGTGCGCCGCCACCTCCACCGCCGCCACCCCCGGTGTATGTGCCGCCGCCCGCGCCGAACGTCAACGTGTGCGCCGACGCCGGCCGACGGATCAGCGTCAGCGGCTGTATCTAAGCGCCGAACGGCATCTGTTTGACTGACCCCGTGAACCGCACAACATTTGATCGCCTGTTCGACATGACCGACCGCGCCGTCATCGTGACGGGCGGCACCCGCGGAATCGGGTTGGCGCTCGCCGAAGGCTTTGTTCTCGCCGGTGCCCGTGCCGTGGTCGCCAGTCGCAAAGCAGACGCCTGTGAACAAACCGCGGCGCACCTGCGCGACCTCGGCGGCCAGGCGATCGGCGTACCGACTCACCTCGGAGACCCGGCCGCACTAGAGGCCCTTGTGCAAAAGACGGTCGACGAATTCGGTGGCATCGACGTGGTGGTCAACAACGCTGCCAATGCGCTGGCTCAGCCGCTCGGCGAGATGACCGCAGAGGCGTTGACGAAGTCGCACGAGGTGAACGTGCGCGGTCCGCTCTTCCTGGTGCAGGCGGCATTGCCGTATCTGAAGGAGTCTTCGCATGCAGCGGTGATCAATCTGGTGTCCGTCGGCGCCTTCAACTTCTCGCCGGGAACGGCCATCTACTCGTCGAACAAGGCGGCGTTGATGTCTTTGACCCGATCGATGGCAGCGGAGTACGCGTCGCTGGGGATCCGGGTCAACGCGATCGCACCCGGCCCCGTCGATACCGACATGATGCGCAACAACCCGCAGGAGGCCGTCGACCGCATGGCGGGCAGCGTGTTCTTGAAGCGGCTCGCCACCCCGGACGAGATGGTTGGCGCAGCATTGCTTTTGGCGTCCGACGCGGGGAGCTACATGACCGGAACGGTGATCATCGCTGACGGTGGCGGAACGCCTCGGTAGCGTCCGCCATCACCCCGCCGGTTGACGCCAGGATCTGGCTGCGGTTTTCCAGATGCAGGGCCGACTCCAGACTTGACGCGTCGAGGTTCGCCCACAAGACCTGCTTGGTCGACTCGACGCCGAATTTGCCATAACTGCACAGTGTTTCAGCGATTGCGAGCGCGTCGTCGACCACCGAGCCGGCCGTGGAGATGCGGGACACCAAGCCGAGCCGTAGCGCCTCGCCGGCGTCGACCGCGCGGGCCGTCAGGATGAGGTCGAACGCGGGGCCCGCGCCGATGATGCGCGGCAGTGTGTAGCTGACGCCGATGTCGCACCCGCCGAGGCCCAGCTTGATGAACTGGGTGCAGAATTTCGCGGACTCGGACCCGATCCGGATGTCGCAGGCCAGCGCGATGCCCATGCCACCGCCGTAGGCCGGACCGTTGACGGCCGCAATCACCGGCTGCCGAAGGTGATGGATCTTCGCGGTGAGGTCTGCAATCCTTTCCTGCCAACGCATTCCGGCTCGTGGGAACTCCGTTCCTTCGCCCGCCCTGTTGGGGTTGGGATCGGTCAGGTCGAGCCCGGAACAGAAGCCACGGCCCGCGCCTGTGAAGACGACGACTCGCAGGTCGTTGTTCGCCCGGAATCCGTCGAGGGCGGCGTGCAGGTCCTCGACCAGCTCATAGGACAGCGCGTTGAGCTTCTCCGGCCTGTTGAGGGTCAGGACGGCGATGTCGGGGCGCGGATACTCCAGTTCCAGATTCGGCATGCATCAGACGGTACTTCGCCAGTCCGCGACGCCGACGGCGATCATCCGCAGCTGCTTGACCGCGATCCGCTTGATCTCGTCCAGGGCCGCCTGGTCGTGCGCGTCCTCGATGGCCTCGGCGATCACGATCATCGAGTTGACGAACAGGCTG
Organism: Mycobacterium sp. NPDC051804; assembly: GCF_044452905.1. Taxonomy (NCBI): domain Bacteria; kingdom Bacillati; phylum Actinomycetota; class Actinomycetes; order Mycobacteriales; family Mycobacteriaceae; genus Mycobacterium; species Mycobacterium sp. NPDC051804. Next base: position 698,790 of record NZ_JBITCD010000004.1, read on the forward strand.
GCCAGGATGTTCAGATCCTCACCGCTCCAGGTGTTCAGGCCGGGGAAGCGGGCGAGGTCGATGGCCAGCTCGGAGGTGATCAACCGAATCTCGGTGCGAATGGCGTAGCGGAGCACGGACACTCCGCTGGAGCGTTCCCGCCCGATGAAGCGCCAATGCTCGCGACGCTCGTTGACCCCGTCGATGAGGATGTCGACGCTGGATTCGATGACCCGTTTCGGGTCCAGCTTGCCGGCGCGCGCCCCCCGCAGCATCTCGCGCAGGCTGCGGAACGACTCGTCGATCAGCACCAGGCCGAGCGCCTCCATCGACTCGAAATGCCGATAGAACGCCGCGGGCACGATGCCCGCTTCGCGCGTGACCTCACGCAAGCTCAGCGCGGAGAAACTGCGCTCTTCCAGGAGCCGCAGACCGGCGGCGACGATGGCCTGCCGGGTCGCCTCTTTGCGCTCTTCACGCGACGGCGAAGAGCGTCCGGATTCCCGTGACCGCGATCTGCTCGAACGGCTTGACCGTGAGCTAGGCGTACGACTGTTCACTGATGTGAAACATACCACAACCTGGCCAAATCCGTTGACGAGGTGCTGCAAACATAGTCACAGTGTACACATGTTCACTCAAACTTTGACGCAGCGGGTGCTCCGGTCGCCCCTGGTCGACCTGCTGACCGGACCTCACGGTGTAGACCGGTATACCGAGCTCGTCGCCCCGACCTGGACCCAGCGCGACGCTCGCGCGACCGTGATCGCGGTCCGGCGCCAGACCCCGCGAAGCGTCACCCTCACCCTTGAGCCCAATCAGGCGTTCACTGGATTCAGCGCCGGGCAGCACATCAACCTGACGGTCGAGATCGACGGTCGTCGTCGCACCCGCCCGTACTCGCCTGCGAGTGCCGAAGGTGCGGCCTACATCGAGCTGACGATCGGCCACCACGACGGCGGACTGGTCTCCACCTATCTGAACCGTCACGCGCGACCGGGGATGGTGGTCGGCCTGGACTCCGTCGGCGGCGACTTCGTGATGCCGGAGGTCCGGCCCCGAAACATCCTGTTCGTCTCGGGCGGTAGCGGCATCACCCCGGTGATGTCGATGCTGCGGACGTTGCGAGCCGAGGGCGCCGATCGCGACATCACGTTCATCCATTACGCGCGGACCCGCGCCGAGGCCTGCTATGCCGACGAACTCGCGGCGATGGCGGGGGTGCGGGTGCTGCACGGCTACACCCGCGGTGACGGCGGCGACCTCTCCGGCTATTTCGACGCCGAGCACCTCGCGTTGGCCGATGCCACGGAGGACACCGACGTGTACGTGTGCGGGCCGCCCGCGCTTGTCGACGCCGTTCGGACCCATTTCCCGGCCGCCAAGTCGGAGAGCTTCGTGCCTCCAGTGTTCACGGTTCCGGCCGAATCATCCGGCGGTCGTGTGGCATTCACCGACGCGAAGGTCGACATCACCGACGACGGTCGGCCTCTTCTCGAGCAGGCCGAGGCCGCGGGCCTGAATCCGGAGAGCGGATGCCGCATGGGCATCTGCCACAGCTGTACCCGTCGCAAGACCCGCGGCGCGGTGCGAAACCTGATCACCGGTGCGGTGTCGACGACCGACGAGGAGGACGTGCAGATCTGCGTGACCGTCCCCGTCGGCGACGTCGACCTGGCGCTGTAAACCGAAAGGAGTAATCGAGATGCCTACAACCACCATCGATGCCACCACCACTCCCACCACCACGATCGCGCAGCCACAGACGATCACCAAGACCGTCGCTGGCAAGGCCGTGACCATGACACCCGAGCAGGCCGACGCCTTCGGCCGCGAGCTCGACGCCCTCAAAGAGCGCGTGATCGCCGATCTCGGTGAGCGCGACGTCACCTACATTCGCCGAATCATCAGGGCGCAGCGCGGTTTGGAGGTCGCCGGCCGCGCAATGCTGTTCGGTGGCATCTTCCCGCCGTTCTGGCTCGCGGGGACCGCGATGCTGGGCCTGTCGAAGATCCTCGACAACATGGAGATCGGCCACAACATCATGCACGGCCAGTACGACTGGACCGGCGACCCGACGCTGTCGAGCAAGAACTTCGAATGGGACACCGCCTGCCCGGCTGATCAGTGGCGCCATTCGCACAACTACATGCACCACACCTACACCAACATCGTCGGCATGGACCGCGATGTGGGCTACGGCATCCTGCGGATCAGCGAAGACCAGAAGTGGAAGCCGTACTACCTGGGCAACCCGGTGTGGGCGTTCCTGTTGATGGTGCTCTTCCAGTACGGCGTCGCCCTGCACGAGATGGAATCCGAGCGCATCGCCGCCGGTGAGATCAGCATCGCCGACAAGCGCGAAATCCTCGAAGGCATCTGGCGCAAGACCAAGCGTCAGACGCTCAAGGACTACGTGGCCTTCCCGCTGTTGGCCGGGCCGTTCGCACCGTGGGTGTTCGCGGGCAACATGACCGCCAACCTGATGCGCAACGTCTGGTCCAACGTCATCATCTTCTGCGGGCACTTCCCCGAGGATGTGCAGGAATTCTCGATCGAGGAAACCAAGGCCGAGACGCGTGGACAGTGGTACTTCCGCCAGGTCCTCGGATCGGCGAACCTCACCGGAGGCAAGCTCTTTCACATCCTGAGCGGAAACCTGTCGTTCCAGATCGAGCACCATCTGTTCCCTGATATCCCGGCACATCGCCACGCTGAGATCGCACCCGAGGTGCAGGACATCTGCCAGCGCTACGGCATTCCGTACAACAAGGGGCCGCTGCACAAGCAGATCGCCACGGTCTGGCGGAAGATCTTCAAGCTGGCGCTGCCCAGCTAGCTGCTTAGCCGCGAAATGGCATTCCAGCAGGCATCTACTCGAACTTTCGCTGCTGGAATGCCATTTCGGCGTCTCAGTTTCGGCGCGAACTACTTCTGACAGTTCGGGCACCAGAACGAGATCCGATCGCTGCCCATGACGTCGGCGCGATCCGAAGCGATCGGAGTGCTGCAACGTCGACAGGGACGCCCCACCCGGCCGTACACCCAAAGGTCACGACCGGAACGGGTGTCGCCTGTCGTGGTTCGATTGACGCGTGATCGGTTCAGCCACAGCATGTCGCGCGCTCGTTGCACCATGCGTAGCGGATCTTTGACGTTACCCACCGGTGTGGTCGGCAGATACCCTGTCACGAAACAGAGTTCGTTGGCGTACACGTTTCCGACGCCTGCCATCACGCGCTGATCCAACAGCGTCTCGGCCAGTGGTCGTTGCGGTTCCGATACCAGGTTTTCTCGCGCAATCCGCGGCTCCCAGTCGTCGCCCAATAGGTCGGGACCAAGGTGTGCTACGGCGTCCATGTCATGCTCGCGTTTGAGGATCTCCAGCACTCCGAGGTCGATGCCTGCGGCACGAGAATCCTGGGTTTCCAGGATGATTCGGATCTTGTGCGGCTGGACGCGTCGGATCTGCCCGCCGATCAGCCAGGCGCCGTCCATCTTGAGGTGCGAGTGAATGCTCGCATCACCCGCACGAATGAACAGATGCTTACCGCGGCTGACCACTTCGTCGACGACGCACCCCGTCAGGTCGATCGTCGCGAACTTCGGGACCCGCACGTCGCAGCGGGTGAGGGTTTTACCGGCGAGCGCCTCCCGCAGCTTGGTGGCCGTGCGAAAGACGGTGTCGCCCTCAGGCATACAACTGGCCCGCTGCGTCGATGGCTTGCTCTGCCTGCATCACGATCTGTGCCACGACGGCGGCCGCATCGTCGGACTCGGTGATCAGGTCGACGGCTTCGCCGGCCCAGATGGGCACGTAGTCGTAGTCCCGGCGCGCGACGGCATCGAGGTATTCCTGTCGCACCGAATCATCCAACTCCGCCACACGGTCCTGCCATTCGTCGGTGAACCGATTGCGCAGTGTCCGTGCCGGATACCGCTCCGGCCACGCGGCCCCAGCCGCGACGTCGATGGCTCTGCCGCGCGTCGTGTCGGCGGCTTGCGCGGCGAGGATCGCCGTGACTTCCTCGGCGTCGAGCAGCGCTTCGGTGGTGGCCTCGAAGCGTGTCCCGATCATCGCCCCCGCTGCACCGAGTGTGAGGGCCGCGGCGAGTCCGCGACCGTCGGCGATGCCGCCCGCCGCAAGCACCGGCGTCGTGCCCGCGAGGTCGACGACCGCGGGGACGAACGGCAGCGTCGCCCGGCCGCCGCCGTGACCGCCGGCCTCCGATCCCTGCGCGACGACGACGTCAGCGCCGACGGCCAGCGCGCGCTGAGCTTCCTCCATCGACGTGACCTGCACCATGACAGCGATGTCGGCCGCGCGGATGCCGTCGACGAACGGCTCCGGATCGCCGAACGAGAGCATGATCGCCGACGGCGACTGCTCAATCGCCGCGCCGAGTACGTCGGGGGTCACGCCCCAGGTGAGAAATCCGATGCCCCACGGCTTGCTGGTCGCCGCTTTCGCGAGGCGGCATTCGCGTTCGAGCCATCGCCGGTTGCCACTGCCGGCTCCGATCAGACCGAGCCCGCCGCCCTCGGACACGGCGGCCGCCAGTGCACCGCCGGCAACGCCACCCATCGGTGCCAGCACGACCGGATGCTTGATCCCGAACCTGGCCGTCAACGCGGTGCGAAGCGTCATGTCACGACTGTAAGCGTGGTGTCAGCGCAATCGCAGACCGCGCGGTGTGCGCGCGAAGCCGGCGCCGATCAGCGCGTCCTGGACGGCAGCCCGCTGACCGCCGGCACCCGGCTCCAGGACCGGCACTCCATTGACCTTTTCGACGAGGAAGGACTGCACACGCCCGCCGCTCACCAGATCTGCCAGCGCGGCGGCGGCCGCGATGTGCGCCTCGGGATCGTTGGCGAAGCTGAGCAGCGAGCGTCCACCCCGCTCGAGAAACCACACGAGTTCGCCATCGACCAGCGCGACGAGAGCCCCGGCCTTGCGGCCCGGCCGGTGTGCGACGTCCTCCTCGGACGAGGCGCGACTGGGCCACGGCAGCGCCGCGCCATACGGATTGGCCGGGTCGGCGGCGGCCAGCACGACCGCGTGGTACTCGTGGTGGTCCGGATCGACGCCGTCGAGGTAGGACCGCAGCCTGTCGACCGTAGAAGCCACCGCGAACTGGGCGCCGCCGAGCGACTCGACGAAGTATCCGCGCTGGCACCGGCCGGCATCCTCGAATGCCGTCAGCACCTTGTAGAGCATGGCGAAGCCGCCGGGCACCTGTTCGGATGTGGCGGCGCCCTTGGTCAGCACACCGTGGCGACCCAACAGCAGCTCGGCCTGGAAATGCGCGCGCACAGTCGATTCCGGCTCGGCGGCTGGAAGCGCAGACCAGCGGCCGGCAACCGTGGGATCGGAGGTGCGCGCCTGCGCATGCGCGATGCTGTAGCTGCTCAGTCGCGGCGGACGTTGACGCTGTCGGTGTGCTGGGACGCCGCGGCGACCCGACGAACGGCGGGGGCCCGTCAGCACCGCCCGCACTGGGGCGAACGTATCGCCGGATATCCAGCCCGCCCAAATGAGTTCCCAGAGAGCCTGTTTCAGCTCGTCGTTCGGGTTGTCGGCGAGTTGACGGAAGAAGTACGCGCCGCCACCGCCGAGCGTTTCCATGATCGCGCGATGTGTATCGCTGAACTCAATGTCGGTCGGCGCCGTCAACGTCATCGGTGCAGAGTCCGCGGGATGGAAGGCGATCCATCCGTCACCGCCGCCGATCTGACCCACACCCGACCAGGTGACCTCACCGGACGCCAGCAGCTCGTCCAGCATCGCGGGCTGATAATCGCGCACCCGCAGCCCGAATACCAACGGCTCGACCGCCGAAGCCGGAATCGGCACCCCCGCCAACTGTTCGATCACCGTGGCGAGCCCGTCGATACCGCTGTTGTGCGTCGACCCAACCTGCTGCCACGCTGGCAGGAATCGGCCGTAGGCGGCGGTGCTGACCGGCTCGACCTGTGCCCGTAGTGCCGCGAGCGATCGGCGGCGCAGGATCTTGAGGATGTCGGAGTCACACCACTGATCGCCTTCCGATTCGGTCGTGAACTCACCGCGAATCAGCCTGCCGTCGATCGCCATGCGGCCCAGCACATCCGCGGTGACCCGCAGGCCCAGACCGAACCGGGCCGCGGCATCGTGAGTCGTGAACGGGCCGCGCGTGCGGGCATAGCGGCCGAGCAGTTCGCCAAGCGGATCGTCGACCCCCTCGGTGAATGCCGTCGGCACCCCGACCGGCACGGCCACCCCGACCCCATCGCGCAGCAGGCCGATGTCCTCGATGGCCACCCACCACGTCCGGTCGGCATATGTCACCGTCAGCGCGCGTTTGGCGGCCAGCAGCCCGTCAAGCCAGCCACCCACCTCGGAAGTGGTACAGCGCTCGGCGATTTCGGCTTTTGTCAGAGGACCGAGCATCCGCAGCAGATCCGCCACACCTTCGGCATCGCGGGCCTGTCGGTCGTCGCTGAGGTGTTGCAGCTGTCGCGTGGTCGATTCGATGACCTGCGGATCGAGCAGCTCGCGCAGCTCCACGCGGCCGAGCAGTTCGGCCAGCAGCACGCTGTCCAACGACAGCGCGGCGGCGCGTCGCTCGGCCAACGGGCTGTCGCCCTCGTACATGAACGCGCCGACATATCCGAACAGGAGAGACGCCGCGAACGGAGACGGCGTCTGGGTCTCGACCTCGACCAGCCGCAGCCGGCGCTGCGCGACCCGGTGCATCAGCTCCGTCAGTGCCGGAACGTCGTACACGTCCTGCAGGCATTCGCGCACCGCCTCCAGCACGATCGGGAAGTCCGGATACTTGCGCGCGACGTCCAGCAGCTGCGCGGCCCGCTGGCGCTGATGCCACAGGGGCGACCGCTTGCCGGGGTGGCGGCGGGGGAGAAGCAGTGCGCGGGCGGCACATTCGCGGAACCGCGACGCAAACAGCGCAGAGCCGCCGACCTCCGCGGTGACGATCGGTTCGATCTCGTCGGCGTCAAAAACGAAGAGATCCGCGCCGGGCGCGGTGTCCTCGGTGTCGGGTAGCCGCACGATGATGCCGTCGTCGGACGCCGTCGGCTTCTCGTCGATGCCATAGCGTTCGCGCAGCCGCCGGGCGACGGCCAAGGCCAAGGGGCCGTGCACCCGCAAGCCGTACGGGGAGTGCAGGATCACACGCCAATCGCCGAGTTCGTCTCGGAACCGCTCCACTACGAACGTCGTATCCGTCGGCACCACCGATGTAGCTTGTCGCTGCTCGTCGAGCAGCTGCCACAGGTTGTTGGAGGCGAACTCGTCGAAACCCATTGCGCGGCAGCGTTCGTCGAACTCGTCACGGCCGAGCCGGGCCAGCTCGCCGGTGAATGCGCCGACGGCCGCACCGAGTTCGGCCGGTCTGCCCACGCTGTCGCCGCGCCAGAATGGTAGCCGGGCCGGCTGCCCCGGTGCGGGCACGACGAGCACCCGATCATGGGTGATCTCGGTGATCCGCCAGCTCGTCGCACCGAGTGAGATCACGTCTCCGGGCCGCGACTCGTAGACCATCTCCTCGTCCAGTTCGCCGACCCGCGAGGGCTTCTCCGAGTCGGTCGCCAGGTAGACGGTGAAGAGGCCGCGGTCGGGGATCGCGCCGCCGGACGTCACCGCCAGCCGCTGCGCACCGGGACGGGCGGTCAGCGTTCCCGCATCGCGGTCGTACACCAGTCGAGGGCGCAGTTCGGCGAACTCGGTGGACGGATACTTGCCGGAGAGCAGGTCCAGCGTCGCCTCGAATGCGCTGCGCGGCAACGTCGCAAACGGCGCGCTGCGCCGAACCGCATCAAACCAGCGGTCGACGTCCAGCGGTTCGAGCGCTGAGGCCGCGACGGTGTGCTGCGCGAGGACGTCGAGCGGATTCGTCGGCACGCGCATGGTCTCGATGTCGCCGGTGAGCATTCGCTTCACGGTGACCGCGCATCCGATCAGATCGGTTCGGTGCTTGGGAAACAGCACACCCTGCGAGATCTCACCGACCTGGTGACCCGCGCGACCGATGCGCTGCAGCCCGCTGGCCACCGACGGCGGCGCCTCGACCTGGATGACAAGGTCGACCGCGCCCATGTCGATGCCCAGCTCGAGGCTGGACGTCGCGACGACCGCCTTGAGCCGGCCCGACTTGAGGTCGTCCTCGACCTGCGCGCGCTGCTCCTTGCTGACCGAACCGTGGTGCGCGCGGGCCAGCAGTGTCGGAGCGCCCAACGATGCGCCACTCGCCATCAGCTGTGCCGGGAAGCCGCCGCCTACCTTCGGGTTGCGCTCCATGGACACTTCGTCACCAGTGCGATCGGCGTGAATCTCGTTGAGCCGCGACGTGAGTCGCTCGGCCAGCCGCCGAGAGTTGGCGAAGACGATCGACGAGTTGTGCGTTTCGATCAGGTCGACGATGCGTTCCTCGACGTCGGGCCAAATAGTGTTGTTCTCGAGATTGGCCATGTCGGGAACGGGCACCGTCACCGACAGATCGAAGGTCTTGGCGGCGGGCGGCGCCACGATGGTGGTGCGGGCCTGGCCGGACAGGAACCGCGCGACCTCTTCGGGCGGGCGGACCGTGGCGGACAACCCGATGCGTTGCGCGGGCTTGTCCAACAACTGGTCGAGCCGTTCCAGCGACAGCGCCAGGTGCGCGCCACGCTTGGTGGCTGCGACGGCGTGCACCTCGTCGACGATGACCGTCTGCACTTCGGTCAGCGTCTCGCGCGCCGCCGAGGTGAGCATCAGGAACAGCGACTCCGGCGTGGTGATGAGGATGTCCGGCGGCCGGGTGATCAGCTCGCGGCGCTGGGCAGGTGTGGTGTCACCGGAGCGGACGCCGACGCTGATCTCGGGTGCGGCAGTCCCACTGCGTTCGGCGAGGCGGCCGATGCCCGTCAACGGGGTCCGCAGGTTGCGCTCGACGTCCACGGCCAGCGCCTTCAGCGGCGACACGTAGAGGACTCGAGTGCCTGCCGAGGCGGGCCGGGGTTCCGATGAGGCAAGACGGTCGATCGCCCAGAGGAACGCCGCGAGCGTCTTACCCGAGCCAGTGGGAGCGATGACCAGTGTGTTGTCGCCGTCGGCGATGGCCGACCACGCCTGCGCCTGCGCGGGCGTCGGCTCCGCGAACGTGCCCGTGAACCAGTCGCGGGTCAGCCCGCTGAACCGGGCGAGGGGACCGGTGCTCATGTAGCCATCGTGCAGGAGAGCACCGACAAATATCAGGGACGTGCGGCCGCGATGGTCTCTGCCAGCGCGTTGGGTATACCCGGGACCCGGGAGACGGTGTCGAGCAGGGCGTGCGTACACGCGTCGGCGACAACCTCGATGTCGGTCGAGGGGTCGATCATCCGCTGCCTGCACATCTCGAGAGTGAAGGCCAGCCACCCGTAGACCACGACGCGCAAATCCCGTTCGACTTTGGAATCGAGCTGCTCACCACCGAGGCCGGCAACGATGCGTTCGGCCTGCCGGTCGTTGTCGACGTCTTCGATGCCACGCAAAACAGGGTCGGAGCGCCCTGCGCCGACGTAGGCCGCCCACGCGACGTTCGGGTTCTCCTCGTAGTAGCTGAGGTAAGCGATGACGCCTTCGCGCAGCTGGTCGAACAGGCTCAGACCGGGATCGGGTGGGGTATTGGTCGCCTCGAAGAGTCGCTCGCTCTCGGCGCGGAGCACCGCGGCGAAGAAAGCCCGCTTGTCCGGGAAGTAGTGGTACATCAGCGCGCGTGACACGCCGGCCCGCTCGGCGATCTCGTCGATGCGGACCTCGTCGTAGGGTCGTTGTCCGAACACCTCAGCGCCGAGGGTGAGAAGTTCGGTGCGGCGCTCGTCGGGAGACAGTCGCCGTCTGGGCTCGGCCATCAGCCCATCCTAGTTGACATATGTACAACAGCGCGAAGGCCGCGAGCCGACAGCCGACTCAGCCGAAGTGCACACCCTGGGCGAGCGGCAGTTCAGACGAGTAGTTGACGGTATTGGTGGCCCGGCGCATATAGGCCTTCCACGAATCCGAACCCGACTCGCGTCCGCCGCCGGTCTGCTTCTCACCACCGAACGCGCCGCCGATCTCGGCGCCCGATGTGCCGATGTTGACGTTGGCTATGCCGCAGTCCGAACCTTCGGCGGACATGAAGCGTTCCGCCTCGCGCATGTCCGTCGTGAAGATCGACGACGAAAGACCCTGCGGCACCGCATTGTTCATCGCGATCGCCTCGTCCAGCTCGTCGTAGGTCAGCACATACAGAATCGGTGCGAACGTCTCGGAGTGGACGACCTCGGTCTGCGCGGGCATGCGGACCACGGCCGGGGCGACGTAGTAGGCGCTGTCATCACCGAGTTCATGGCGTTCGCCGCCGAACACCTTGCCGCCGTCGGCGCGCGCCTGCTCGAGAGCCTTGACCATGTCGCGGTACGCGGTCTCATGGATCAGCGGACCGACCAGCGTGCCGTCCGCCGCGGGTTCGCCGATGGGCAGCTGCCGGTAGGCCGACACGATCCGGCCGACAAGTTCGTCGGCGACCGAGGAGTGCACGATCAGCCGACGCATCGTCGTGCAGCGCTGTCCGGCGGTGCCCGCGGCGGAGAACACGATGCCGCGCACAGCAAGATTCAGGTCGGCCGACGGCGTGACGATCGCGGCGTTGTTCCCGCCGAGCTCCAGCAGCACCTTTCCGAACCGCTGCGCCACCCTCGGTCCGACCTGCTGGCCCATCCGCACCGAACCCGTGGCGGACAGCAGCGCGACCCGCGGATCGTCGACGAGGCGCTCGCCGACCTCGCGTCCTCCCTGGATCAGCCGGCTGATCTCCCGCGGCGCACCCACATCGTCGGCCGCGCGCTCGATCAGCGCCTGGCAGGCCAGCGCGGTCAACGGCGTCAGTTCCGACGGCTTCCACACGACAGTGTCACCGCAGACCAACGCGATCGCGGTGTTCCAGGCCCAGACCGCCACCGGGAAATTGAACGCGGTGATGACCCCGACCACGCCAAGGGGATGCCACGTCTCCATCAGCCGGTGACCCGGACGTTCGGACGCGATGGTCTTGCCGTAGAGCTGTCGGGACAGACCGACGGCGAACTGACAGATGTCGATCATCTCCTGCACCTCGCCGAGGGCTTCTGAGGTGATCTTGCCCGCCTCGACCGTGACAAGCGTCGCGACGTCGGCCTTGTGCTCGACCAGCAGCTCTGAAAGGCGTGCGACCAGAGCGCCGCGGACCGGCGCCGGAGTTGTGCGCCATGACGTAAATGCCTGCGCCGCCTCGGCAATCGCCGCATCGGCCTGCTGCGGGCTGGTCTCGGCGACCGTGAACAGCACGTCGCCGGTGATCGGGGTACTGGCGTGTAGACCATTCCCGCTGGGTTCGCCGAGTTCGACGGGCGAGCCGACCGCCGTCAGCGCCTCGCGTGCGCGGGCGCGCAGAGCATCGGCGGTCGGAAGCTGGGACTTCTGCATGGTTGTCATTGTGATGCGGCTTTCTCGTAGAGCTCGTACGGATCGTGGATGTGGTGCCCGATCTGGCCGGCCATCCAGTTCAGGCTGTAGTGACAACCATCGGTGGTGTCGTCGGATTCGCCGTCCGAGTCGAGGTTGGACCGGAAGATGCCGGCTGCCGAGGCGGGCAGGAAGTCCTCGTAGACAACCGGTTTCGACGGATCACCGCCCCGGTAGTACGCCAGGCCCGCGGCCGCCATCGCCTCGTCGGTGGTAGGGAAGTATTCGCCCCATGTCAGCGTCGGATCAGTCGTCGCCATGACCTCGTCGTAGCGCCGCCTGCCCTCGGGAGTCAGTGCGACCCCGCGTGACTCGACCTCCCCGAAGCGCACGCGAAGAGTGCCGTCAGACACCGTGCCGTCATCCTCGCGGAAGCGCCGCGGTTCGGCGAGCGCTCGAAAAGACGTCTGCCGCAACAGCACGTCGGGTCCGACGCATCGCGGCGGGCCCTGAATCGCGTCGATCATCGCGACGCCGCGCTGCGACATTCGCGCGTACAGCTCGTCGATGTCGAGAACCCGCGGCGTGAGGTGATTGATATGGGTGGTGCGCACCCCGGCGATGTCCGCGGCCACCGCCGACACGCGGCCCAACTCGTCGTACCACGCGCGGTCTATCGGCTCACGTGACAGAGCGAATGCGGCGACGGCGGCGGTGACGAACCGCCCGGCGCTCTCGTGATCGGTTCCGCCGTCGAATGCGATGCGTCGCGCCTCGGCGATCAGCGCGGGGTCGAACAGCTGCCGGGCGGCGAGGAACCGGTCGATGCGGGCGCGCAGCTCAGGAGCGAAGAATCTCTGGTCGGCCGTGGACAACATCGAGGTGAACACCCGAAACGGGTTGTGCTCCAAGTCGTCTGGATCTATCGGCCGAAACGCAGTCGACACCACCGGTACCGGGGACTCCGCATCGCGCAGGTCGTAAAAGCCGACAGGGAACATGCCGAACGCGGCGAACAGATCTGCGACGTCGGCGAGTTCGCGCGGGCTGCCGACCCGGATCGCACCGTGGCGTTCCGTGGTCACGCGCTCGGTGGCGCCGAGTTCTCGGTTCACCTCGGCGCTGACGTCGACGAGCGTTGAGTACAGCGGCACCTCGGCGGCGTACAGGCTCGACAGCGCCGCGGCGAACTGTGCTCGCAGCTGCCATGTTTGGACGCTCAAGCTCATTTCACGCCCCCGCTCCGATACAGTGCCGCCATGAGCGAACCGCTCGATGACATCGACCGTGTGCTGGCGCGTGAGTTGGTCGCTGACGGACGGGCCACTTTGGCGCACCTCGCGGCGATCGCGGGGCTGTCGGTCTCGGCGGTCCAGTCGCGGGTGCGACGCCTGGAGGCTCGGGGGGTGGTCGTCGGATACTCGGCGAGGATCAACCCCGAAGCCGTCGGGAACATGCTGTCGGCGTTCGTGGCCATCACCCCTCTCGATCCCTCTCAACCCGATGATGCTCCCGCGCGGCTCGAACACATCGATGCCATCGAGTCGTGTCACTCGGTGGCCGGCGACGAGAGCTACGTCCTGCTCGTGCGTGTCGAGACCGCGCGGGCGCTCGAAGACTTGCTGCAACGCATTCGGACGGCAGCCAACGTCCGCACACGAAGCACGATCATCTTACAAACTTTTTACGACAGACGCGACTCAGTGCCGTAATCGTTACGGTCAGATGGCTAGTTGACCATAAAATTTCTGTTAAGATCGGGCCATGACCGCTGTCCTTACGCATGGCGCCCACGACGTCCCCTCCACAGCTGCGGCCCCCCCGGTTCGCCCGGACGACGTCCACGTGGTGTTGGCCCGCAGCATCCTGGCCGACGGTATGGACCTCGTCCTCGACATCGACCGCTCATCTGGCTCATACCTGGTCGACGCCCGTAGCGGTAAGCGCTACCTCGACATGTTCACGTTCTTCGCGTCGTCGGCGCTCGGAATGAACCATCCGGCGCTCGCCAGCGACGAAGACTTCCGCGCCGAACTCGCGCAGGCTGCGGTCAACAAGCCGAGCAACTCCGATATCTACTCGGTGCCGATGGCACGGTTCGTCGCGACCTTCGCGCGGGTGCTCGGCGATCCGGCGCTGCCGCACCTGTTCTTCGTCGACGGGGGAGCGCTGGCGGTCGAGAACGCGTTGAAGGTCGCCTTCGACTGGAAGAGCAGGCACAACGAGGCGCACGGGATCGACCCCGCCCTCGGCATCAAGGTGCTGCATCTGCGCGGTGCTTTTCATGGCCGCAGCGGCTACACGCTCTCGCTGACAAACACCGACCCCAACAAGGTCGCCCGCTTTCCGAAGTTCGACTGGCCGCGCATCGACGCGCCCTATACCCGGCCCGGCCTGGATGAGCGAGCCATGGATGCCTTAGAAGCCCAGTCGCTTCGTCAGGCCCGCGCAGCGTTCGAAGCCAACCCCAACGACATCGCCTGCTTCATCGCCGAGCCCATCCAGGGTGAAGGCGGCGATCGCCACTTCCGGCCGCAGTTCTTCGCGGCGATGCGTGAATTGTGCGACGAGTTCGACGCGCTGCTCATTTTCGACGAGGTGCAGACCGGTTGTGGAATGACCGGAACCCCTTGGGCCTACCAGCAATTGGGAGTGGCTCCCGATGTCGTCGCCTTCGGAAAGAAGACGCAGGTGTGTGGCGTCATGGCCGGCGGGCGGGTCGATGAGGTACCCGACAACGTCTTCGCGGTCAGCTCCCGGATCAACTCGACGTGGGGTGGCAACCTCGTCGACATGGTGCGCTCGCGACGCATCCTGGAGGTCATCGAATCCGATCAGCTGATGGTTCGGGCCGCCCACGCGGGTCGGTACCTGCTCGACCGGCTCGCTGAGCTAGCGGTGGAATTCCCGGACCTGGTGCTCGATGTCCGCGGACGCGGCCTGATGTGTGCTTTCAGCTTGCCCAGCGTCGCGCAGCGCGACGAGCTCATCGCCAAGTTGTGGGATCGCGGCGTGATCATGCTCGCCAGCGGAGGAGATAGCGTGCGGTTCCGGCCGGCGCTGACGGTATCGCGCGGGGAGATCGACACCGCGGTCGACGCGGTACGCGACGCGCTGCGCTAGACCTCAGTGGGCGCGGTGGGCGCTGTCAGGCGGCGGATGGTCGCCCGCAGCGCACCTAGTTCGGCGCCACCGACGAGCTCACAACCGTGAAGTTCGGCGAGTTTTCTTGCCGCAGCAGTGAATTCATGGTTCGTTACCACCATGGTCGCGGCACAGTCGTGCATGGGTGCGCCCGCGACCACCTCCTGAATGGCGCCTGAGCCGACCGGGCGCGCTTGGCGTTTACATTGAATCGCAAGGCGATTCGGGCGCTTGCCGACGATGATGTCGACCCCCCAGTCGCCGGTGGTCGACGTCATGATGACCGGCGCCCCGCTGGAGCGCGCGATCCGCGCGACGTAGTCCTCGAACTCCGTCCCCGACATCTCCGCCGCCGGATCTTCGCGGGGATTCGGGGTTCGCATGCCGTGGATGGCGCCGCGGATGAAGCGCGGCGCCGCGGCGATGATGATCGGCGTCGCCGCGGCGATCACCAGGCTCCACCCGGGGGTCGCGCCCAGGACCCACGCGACCGCGGCAAGGGCGGGCGCGGCGAGCAATTGCCACTTCAGCGCCACGCGGCGAATCGTAGGGGCGGACTCCGACATCGTTGACCAGCCACGCCGCGCCACTGTCCGATATGCGAAAGTTCGCGTCAGCTGCAATACGAAGCCACAGGTTGCCGGGTTAATCTGCAGATATGACCGATGAGCTGGCCGAACTCGGTGGGCAGACCCCCATCGAGCACGCGCTGGCAGGCGGTGATCCCCAGCGGGTCGGTGCGTTCAAATACATCTTCGCCGACGAACGCTGGGAGTGGTCGCCGCAGGTGCAGCGGATGCACGGCTACGAGCCGGGCAGCGTAGAGCCCACCACCGATCTGGTGCTGTCGCACAAGCATCCGGACGACTACGGCCAAGTCGCTGCCACACTCGACGAGATCCGCCGGACATCGGGCGCGTTCTCCAACCGGCACCGCATCATCGACACCCACGGTGAGATCCACTACGTCGTCGTCGTGGGCGATCAGCTGTTCGACGACGGTGGGGCGGTGGTCGGGACGCACGGCTTCTACGTCGACGTCACGCCGTCGATGCAGGAACGCCACGACAAGATAGTCAGCGAAGCCGTTGCCGAGATCGCCGAGGCGAGAGGCGTCATCGAGCAGGCCAAGGGCATGCTGATGGTCATCTACCGGATCAACGCCGACTCGGCGTTCGAGCTGCTCAAGTGGCGCTCGCAGGAGACCAACACCAAGCTGCGGGCGCTGGCCGAGCGGATCTGCAGGGATTTTCTGGAGTTGCGGTACGACGAGGAGCTGCCACCCCGCAGCGCCTACGACCGACTGTTGCTCACCGCTCATCAACGCGTCTAGCCCGAGGTTTACCTCTACGACGTGCCGGGAACCTTCTACCCGTTCCCATCGGTGACTTTCGGGAGAGTCCAGCCGTGTATCAGAGTTCTGCGCGTGTGCGATCAGATGACCACAACGTGCGCGAAGCCGTCCGTTTCGGCGCGATCGTCGCCGTAATCGGCATCGCGTTCCTGGCCACCGCTGCCGTATGGGTGAGTACCTGCAGCGGCGCGACGGCCGACACGGTCGCCTGCGGCGTACCCCAGCGGACTCTGCTCGCCATCGGGGCACCCGTCATCCTGCTGCTCGGCGGGCTGCGCGCGTTCTTCCGTACCTACCAGACCTGGCGCAGGCAAGAGACCTGGTGGGCTTGGCAGGGCGTTGGCTGGTTCCTGCTGACCATGATGCTGCTGGCGCTAACTATGAGCATGCCGCCGCTGGCTGGATCCGCGGTGTTCGGAGGATGACTGTTCCGGCGCTGACCGCGGTCGCACTGGTGTGCAGCCTCAAACCCAGCCCAGCGCCGTCCAGTAGCGAACTGATCGCCGAGCATGTCTGCGAACAACTGCGTGCGGCTGGCGTGTCGACCGAATCGCTACGCTGCGTCGATTTCGCGATTGCGCCCGGGGTGGAGGCGGATATGGGTGACGGCGACGAGTGGCCCGGCATCCGCGAAAAGCTGCTGAACTGCGACATCCTGGTGCTCGCAACGCCCGTCTGGCTGGGTAATCCGTCGAGCGTCACACAGCGCGTGCTCGAGCGTCTGGATGCCGAATTGTCCAACACCGACGAGGCTGAGCGTCCGGTCATGGTCGGCAAGGTGGCGCTCGTGGCGGTGGTCGGCAACGAGGACGGCGCGCACAAGGTCATAGCCGATTGCTTCCAGGGCCTCAACGACATTGGATACACGATTCCGGCGCAGGGATCCACCTATTGGAACGGCGAGGCAATGCAGTCCAAGGACTACAACGACCTCGACGAGGTACCCGAGGCGATTGCATCTGCCACGGCTGCGGCGGCACGAAACGCGGCACACCTTGCGAACGCGCTGCGCGACGGTCAATACCCGTCATACAACTGACACTTCGTTTCTCCCACAACGGCGCCGGGTAGTTCTACCGTTGTAATCAGCCCAAATTGGGTGGCCCAGGTAAGCCGAGAGAGGAGTACCGATGAAAGGCCCAAAGGATCCCGTCGACCATGCGAGGACGACCCGTCCGCATGCCGGAGAGTCGATGAAGGACAACAAGATCATGCCGGGACTCATCCTGATCGGGGTATCCCTGGTGCTGTTCGTCTCGTGCTTGGCGGCCTTCGCCACAAAGCATCATGACACCGGGTTGGTGCTGGCATCCCTCGCCGGCGCAGGATTCGTCGTCGGCGGCGGCTGGTTGGCAATCGAGCATCTCCGCGTCCGCAAGATCGAAGAGCGTTGGTACGCAGAGCATCCCGACGCACTGAGGCAACGACCGAGCAGTTAGGCACCAGAAAAAGGCCCAGCCGATTGGCTGGGCCTTTTCCGTGGAGTCCTACGAATTCTGCTCGGACTTCTGGCGCTCCTCGGCTGCCTTGGCTCCACCGCGCGCGGATTCCGCCTCAGCCTCCTTCTTAGCCACGTCCCGCTGGGCGTCGGCCTTGTCCTGCTGGGCCTCACCCTCGCGGACCATGTCGTCACGGCCGGTCACGGTGCCGACGGCTTCCTTCGCCTTGCCCTTGACGTCCTCGACGACGCCCTTGATGCCTTCTTCAGGGCCACTGTTCTTCTCAGTCATATAACTGCCTTTCCGCTGTTGTAGTGGAATTGGTCCTGCCCACTTCTTGAGCGTGGGGCCGCGGGGAAACACCCGCGACCCAAGGGTTACCCGGGTCCGGGAGCGCTAAACGGGCCTATTCCTCGCGGCGCAATACCGCGGAGTACCTCGTGTAATCCGGTCGCAGCGTGACCGCGGCGGCTCCGACTCTCGACACGTCGTCCCACGCGGCCAAAAACGTCCCGCGATGGCGCCACCGTGCAGATTTCGCGATCAGTGCCGGCGCGTCAGCCCCGGACCGCTCGAAACCGAGGTAGGACGATCGAGTGCGCGGACTGATGACCAGCCCCAGCACGCGCGGCGTCGGCGGATCGTCATAAGGATCGCCCGAGATTACGAGCCGGACATCCACCACCGTGCCCACTCGATGCGAGCCCGCGTCGACCACGTCCAATCCGAGAAGCTTACTCAGCTGCATCTCGGCCTCCTGGAATGTGTTTGACAACACGGTCACGCAGCCAACGCTCCATCCAATCGGCGTCAAATGTCATGTCGTTGGGCTTCAGCCTGACGACGACTCCGACGGAGGCGATCAGTTTCCACGGAATCTCCTGGAGGCGTCTCATCGGCGGAAAACCTCCGAAGATCCGGGTTGCCACGACCTGTCCCGAAAGCACGCCGGTGGCCCGCGGGGCGTCTGCGCCGTTGGGGATGTCCTGATCGAAATCTATGCCGTCGAGCACGATGTCATCAACGATGCCGACCGGTTTGTTGTCCTCGTCGAGCAGTTGGCGGTCCAGCAGGTGTAGCCGCGCGTCGAGCAGTTCACCGCGATGCCGCTTGGCCGGTAGCTTGCTCATTGCCCCGCACCCGTCACGATCATCAGGGGGATGGCCGCCAGCGAAGCGGCCAAGATGATAACCAGGTAAATCGAGCCGAACATATTGATCACCTTGCCGTTGGTCAACTCGCCCATGTACTCAGAGTCGTTGGCCACGATGAGGATCGGCAGATATGTCAGCGGCAGCGCAATAGCCGAGAACACCACCGAGTACTCGGTGACCATGATCGGATCGACGCCGGTGAACAACACCGCGACACCGGCCACGACGGTGACGAACATCACCACGTGGAATCGGGCAGCCTGTGCGGGTCGCCGGAACTTGCCCCACGGCCAACCGAGAAACTGGGCCAGGATGTAGCCGCCCGACAGGGTGGTTTCCAGTGCCGCGCCGAACGTTGCGGCGACAATACCGACGATGACGAATGCCAACGCCAGTTTTCCGCCTGCGGCGACGACAGGCATGACCGTGTGTGAAAGCGAGGTGACTTCGATCTGGTTGGGCAGCAGAACGATTGCCGCAGACGCCGCCACAGCGATCGAAAGCACACCGCCGAGTGGAAAGCCCACCAGAACGTTCAGCCGGGAGGTTCCCAGATCCTTGACGGTCCAGCCTTCTTCCACTGCACCGGAGGAAAAGAAGAACACCTCGTAGGGCGTCATCGCCGCACCGAACAGAGCGATCGCGAAGTACCAGTACGTCGCCGCGGATTCCTGTTCGGGAATCGCTGGTGAGGTTGCCTGGTGGGCCAGTTCGCCCCAATCTGGCTGCAGGGCAAAGACACTGACGGCGAAGATGATCAAGCACAGTCCGAGCAGGCCGGTGACGTTCTCCATCACCTGGAATTTGACCCGCCAGACGACCACCCAGACCGCGAAGGCGGCGACCGGTATCCACATCATGGGTCCGACGTCGGTCGCGAGCTGTAGAGCCAGTGCCACGCCACCGATCTCGGCGGTGAGTGTCATCAGGTTGATGAGGAACGACGCCGACAGGTTGGCCACCGCGGTGCGGGGCCCGAGGCGTTCGCGGATGATCTCGAAGGTTGCCCTGCCGCTGACGGCGGCAACGCGGCCCGCCATGTTGGCGTACAGGCAGATTCCGATGACCCCGACCACCACCACCCATGCCAGTCCCAACCCGAAACGGGAGCCGACGATGGCATTGGTGACCAGGTCTCCGATGTCGAGGAACCCCCCGATGGCGGTGAGGACGCCGAGTGCGACCGAAAAGATCTTGGTCATCAGCGGTATCCAGACTCGAGCGCCGCGGCCGCATTCAGGAGATCACTGCGGATCCGTTCGGCGGGGGGTTCTGACTCCACGCCGCGCACGGTGGCCGAGGCGGCGTTGAGTGCGCCGATGATCGACGTCATCGAGGTGGTGAGTATCTGCTGCCGCTGAATGTCAACAGGGTCTTCGGCGCGCAATTCGGCAATGCCTTTGTATGCGTTGACGACCTCGTTGCGGGAGTCGGACAATGCAACGCTGGTCAGCTGTGTGGTCGCGCGCCTCTGCGTCCACATGTCAAGCGCCGCCGCACCACTGCGCGCTGCCGACGTCGTCTCCTGCATGGCCTGAGCCAGTTGGCCTGGCATGCCGTCACGGTTGGCTGGACAACGTGTCAGCAGTAGGCCTGTGCCGACGAGGATCAACGCCAACAACACCAACGCACGTAACCGATGAGCTCGTGCACTGTGAACCTCCATGGCGACTCCTGTCAGCCCGGCGGCGTCTGACCCCTGATGGGTGCGAGAACTTCGCTGTCAGACATCGGAGATGTCCTCTTCGGGATCGAAGTCGACGACCTCGCGCTGGTCTTGCCAGTCCGGGCCTGCCGCCTCCAAGGGTCGCTCGTCCGGCGGCCCCGCGGAGTCCTCCTCGTCGAGAGTCGGCTCGCTGATCGCGCGATGCTGTTCAACGGCGTCTGCGACGGGGACGTCGTCGGGAAAGTCGTCGCTGCCTTGCATATCGGCCGGATACCCGACGTCAGGTGCGAGAAACCCCGCGGGCGGGCGGCCGCTAGCTCTTGGCGACCTGTCGAATCAGTCGTGCGGTGCCGCGGTCCAGAATCTCCTGACGTTTGTACGCCGCTTTGGTTTTCGCCGCTCGCTTGGCCGCAGCCGCGATGGTCAGGCCCGCCTCATATCCCTCCACGACCCGAGGATCCACATACGAACCGCGCGCCACGGCGGGCGTGTTGCCGAGTTCCTCCGCGACCTCTTTCATGACGGCCGATTCCACGCGTTTGATCACCGACTTGTTCTCCGGCAGGTCGGCGTCCACGAACGCCTCCGCCGCCAGGACCGTGCCGTGCCACGTACGCAGGTCCTTGACCGTGTACTCGTCGCCGACGAGTTCTTTGAAGCGGCCATTGAGATCGTCGGCGTGCACATCGGTCCATCCGGACCCGTTGCGGCACACCAGAAGTCGATCGCCACGTTCCGGTCGGCGCATCAGCGCGCGCACCGCACGGACCACCTCGGTGTCCTCGATCAGCAGCGTGCGGCGCACCCCGCTCTTGGCCGGGAAGTCGAACTCGACCCCGTCCTTTTGGAGTGTCACGTGTTCGCACAGCAGAGTCGCAAGGCCGAAAGAGTTGTTCTCCTCGGCATATTGCTCTGACCCAGAACGGAAGTAGCCGAGATCGAGCAGCTGCAACGCCAGCGCGATCACCCGCTCGCGGGTGAGTCCGCGGCCGCGAAGATCCGACGCGATCTGTTGCCGCATGTCGGGTAGTGCGGCCGACATGTCCAGCGCCCGGTCGAATTTCTCTTCCATCCGTTCCTGCTGCCACGTCTGGTGATAGAGGTATTGGCGACGCCCGGCGACGTCGGTTCCGACCGCCTGGATGTGGCCGTTGGGGTGGGGGCTGATCCAGACCTTCTTCCAGGCCGGCGGGATCACCAGGTCCTTGATGCGGTTCAGCGTCTTTGCGTCGGTGACCGAGGCACCGTCGGCGTCGTAATAAGAGAACCCGCGGCCCCGCCGCACCCGATGCAACCCCGGGCCACGCAGTTGGCTATGACGAAGGCGCATGTTTGGCGCTAGACCTGGTGAGGGTATGGAACGTGGACCATGGCGAATCTCGAACCAACAGGGGCGACCTCATCGATGGCCTCACTGCATCATTGGCGCCAGGATGAGAAACGCCCCGGCGTAGATCGCCACCAAGATCAAGATCAGTCCAACCAGGACAACCCCGGCCGTCACTACGATCCGACGCAGTCCCCGGGTACCGCCCGGGTCTGCGTCATTGAGCCGGCCGTGCGACTCCATCTGCTTCATGACCGGGGATTACCCGGCTTGAGCGCTTGCCACACGTTGGCGCTGACTGGCCGCGGGACGACCCGTGGTTAGCTGGGAGCCGACCTGGGGTAACCTCGCTTCGACATTGCCGGGAGGTCAAATGGCCGACGTTGCCAACACGAACAACGGGCATCTGCGGAACGCCGGGTCGGTCGAACTTCGGGTGGCCGCCACTTTGGAGAACCTTGCTGTGTTGCGCACGCTCGTCGCCGCGGTGGCCACATACGAGGATCTGGACTTCGACTCCGTCGCTGATCTGCGGTTGGCGGTCGACGAAGCATGTACGCGTCTCATTCGATGCGCCGTCCCCGATTCCACGCTGCTGCTTGTCGTCGATCCGCGCGACGACGCGGTCGTCATCCACGCATCGGCGCCGTGCAAGAGTCCGGACATTCTCGCCCCCGGCAGCTTCAGCTGGCATGTGCTCAGCTCACTGACCGACGATGTGCGGACCTTCCAGGACGGGCAGGGCCCTGAGGAAGGACAGGTCTTCGGGATTTCCATGACGACGAGGCGAGCGAGCTCGTTGCAGTGAGCCCTTCGACGTCACAGGGTTCGTCATCGCGATCGAACTCTGAGTACGCGGATGTCGCGGACATGTTCCGCGAACTCGAAGGCGTACCCCAAGACACCCCGGCTTTTCAGCGGCAGCGGGACCGCATCGTGGAGCGCTGCCTTCCACTGGCCGATCACATCGCCCGCCGGTTCGACGGGCGCGGAGAGTCCCGCGACGATCTCGTCCAGGTCGCCCGGGTGGGTCTGGTGAACGCGGTGATCCGCTTCGACGTGAACGCCGGATCGGACTTCGTGTCGTTCGCGGTGCCCACGATCATGGGCGAGGTCCGGCGACACTTCCGGGACAACAGCTGGTCGGTCAAGGTACCCCGCAGGCTCAAGGAACTGCACCTGCGGCTGGGCGCCGCGACAGCGGAACTGTCTCAACGGCTCGGTCGCGCACCCACCGCTTCGGAACTTGCCGCCGAACTGGAGATGGACCGCGACGAGGTCATCGAAGGCCTGGTGGCGGGCAGTTCCTACAACACGCTGTCGATCGACAGTGGCGGCAGCGGAAGCGAGGACGCCCCCGCGATCGCCGACACCATCGGTGATGTCGACCTGGGGCTCGACCAGATCGAGAACCGGGAAGCGTTGCGGCCCTTGCTCGCAGCGCTGCCGGAGCGGGAACGAACGGTGCTGCTGCTGCGCTTCTTCGAATCGCTCACGCAGACGCAGATCGCCGAGAGGGTGGGCATCTCGCAGATGCACGTGTCCCGGCTGCTCGCGAAGTCTCTAGCGCGCCTGCGGGACCAACTGCAGTAGCGGAGGCGGTTCACCCTGCACCGCGGACAGCGCGGAGTCGACACCGCTGAAGAACGGCAACGCCGATTCGGGATCACAAATCCTCTCCAGCCTCGCCACGGCGGGGCTGGGCACCGAAGCCCAGATGATGGATTCGCCCGCGCAGCGGACGTTCAGTGAATGCAACGCCGAAAACCCCGATGTGCCAAAGAAATCGATCCCGCTCATATCGAGCACCAGACGGTCGATGCGATCGCTGTGCCGCATCGCGTAGTCGACGAGCTGCTGTGCGTTGGCCGCGTCGATCTCGCCATGTGCGGTGACGACGGCGGTTTTCGGTGGTAGCCACCGGATGGCGAAATGCGCCATGTGTGATTCGGCGCGCTCGATCAGCGATTCCGGCGTGGCCGGCGGGTCTTGCGTGGTGGTGGACATTGTGACTCCATCAGTGGTGAATACATCGATTCGTACTGTGGTCACGTCAAAATTTGGGCCCTGCGCTTTTGAAAGCCTCGCTGCAGGGCGGCAGCCCTGCACGTCGATGACGTTTTTGCAGACGGCTGTGAGTTCAACCTGTTTTTACCCTACGCGCCATGATCGAGATCGACAATCTGATTCGGAAGGACGTCATAAGTCCAGTTCACAGCGGTGAAGCGACCCGAGTTTGTCTGAATCGCCTGGTGGACCCACACTTGTCGACATGTCATCCACGGCCAGCGGTGTGTTGCTGGCAGCCGGTGCCGGCACGCGGTTCGGAATGCCCAAAGTGCTTGCCGCGCAGGGCGAGTGGCTGACATCTGCAGTCACAGCGTTGCATTTGGGCGGCTGCGACGAGGTCGTCGTTGTGCTGGGTGCGGCGATCGTCGATGTGCCCGCCCCCGCCCGCGCCGTCATCGCGCCCGACTGGTCAGATGGGCTCTCCGCATCGCTGCGCACGGGCCTATCTGCCGTCGACGCCGACTACGCGGTAGTGCACACCGTCGACACCCCTGATGTGCGGGCCGACGTGGTGACTCGGGTGCTGGCCGCGGCGCGATCGTCTATGTCGGGACTGGCGCGGGCGTTCTACGGCGACGTGCCCGGCCATCCCGTCGTCATAGCCAACAGGCATTGGCCTGAACTCCTGCGAGGACTACGCGGCGACGAGGGCGCGCGAGCGTTTCTCTCCGCGCGCTCCGACGTCACAGAGGTGAACTGCGCGGACCTGGCGACGGGTCGCGATATCGACACCCCGGGGTGAGGCGCCGATCGCGTCAGGGGATGGTCAGCCCCAGCATCGCCGACGCGAACCGGCGAACTGACTGCTCGGCGATCGCCACGACGTCCTCGTGGCCGTCGCGCGCTCTGGTCCGCAACGTGGCGGCCGCGGGATCCACTCTCACCTCGGCCAACATCTCACCGGTGGTCGGCTCACAGACCGCCCACGTGTACCCGGTGTCGGTCGCCCATTGCGCGGTGCAGCGCGCCACATAGTCCGGGTCGGACTCACCCATTGCGGCGAGCGCGGGGCGGTCGTCCATCAACTCGTCATCGCGCAGTGCGCGCAGATACCAAGTGCCGGCATTAATTTCCACGGGCTCCACCCGTCGATGGTAGGCATGGCCTATGAAAATCACAGTGATCGGTGCCAGCGGTCTGATCGGCACCAAGGTGGTGGCCCTGCTGCAGGCCGGCGGGCACGAGGTAGTAGCGGCATCTCGCGGATCGGGTGTAGACGTACTCACCGGCGACGGGCTCGGCGAGGCGCTGGAGGGCGCCGATGCGGTCGTCGACGTCACGAATTCCCCGTCGTTCGAAGACGACTCGGTACTGGAGTTCTTCACCAGGGCAACCACGAATGTCGTTGCGGCCGCGAAGCACGCCGGTGTCGGGCACTACGTCGTGCTGTCGATCGTCGGTGTGGACGATCTACCGCTCAGCGGCTACATGCGTGCCAAGGTCGCCCAGGAGAAGTTGCTCACCGAATCCGCCATGGCGTACACCATCGTGCGGGCCACGCAGTTCGCCGAATTCACCGACGCCATCACCGGGTCGATGACCGTCGGAGACGAGGTCCGCGTACCCGATGCGCTGATCCAGCCGATCCCGGCAGACAGGGTCGCCTCGGACGTCGCGCGCGCCGCTGTCGCCGGACCGCTCAACAGTGTCGTGAACATCGGTGGGCCGCAGAAGATCTCGTTCGAGCAGATGGCCCGCGAGTCGCTGGCCCGGCAGGGCGACGACACGAAGACCGTGGTCGTCGACCCCGAGGCCGGTTACTTCGGTACGCCCCTAGAGAACGACAGTCTCGTCACGCCCGACTAACGGGCGAGTGGCCACTTATCCGACGTTTGACGCGATTTCCGTCGCATAACTGGCCACTCGGCGGGGTAGGGCTACTTGATTTCGGCGAGCACCGTGCCCTGAGTGACGGCCGCACCCGGCTCTACCGCGAGACCGGTGATGACGCCGTCCTTGTGGGCAGTGACGGGGTTTTCCATCTTCATCGCCTCGAGGACCACCACGAGATCGCCGGTGGCGACTTCCTGACCCTCTTCGACAGCGACCTTGACCACGGTGCCCTGCATCGGTGCCGTCACCGAATCGCCGGATGCTGCCGCGCCGCCGTGCGAGCCGCGCTTGCGTGCCTTGGGCTTCTTGCGGACGACACCGGCGCCCGCGGGGGCTCCGCCGCCACCGCCGATGGCCAGATCGCCGGGCAGCGACACCTCGATACGCCGGCCCCCCACCTCGACGACAACCGTCTGCCGAGGAATGGTGTCTTCTTCTTCGATCGCTTCGCCGCCGGTGAAGGGCTCTACCGTGTTCTCCCACTCGGTTTCGATCCAGCGGGTGTGGACGTCGAACTTCTCGCCGTCACCGATGAACGCCGGATCGGACACGACGGCGCGGTGGAACGGGATGACCGTCGCCAGGCCCTCGACATGAAATTCAGCGAGCGCGCGCCGCGAGCGGGCCAGCGCCTCCTCGCGGGTGGCGCCGGACACGATCAGCTTCGAAAGCATCGAGTCGAACTGGCCGCCGATCACCGAGCCGGCCTCGACGCCGGAGTCCAGCCGCACACCGGGGCCGGTGGGGATGTCGTACCGGGTCACCGGGCCGGGTGCCGGCAGGAACCCGCGGCCGGCGTCCTCGCCGTTGATGCGGAACTCGAACGAGTGGCCGCGAGGCGTCGGGTCCTCGGTGATATCCAGTGCCTCGCCGTTGGCGATCTTGAACTGCTGCAGGACCAGGTCGATGCCCGCGGTCTCCTCGGTGACCGGGTGCTCCACCTGGAGACGGGTGTTCACCTCGAGGAACGAGATCAGCCCGTCCTGGCCAACGAGGTACTCGACGGTGCCTGCGCCGTAGTAGCCGGCTTCCTTGCAGATGCGCTTGGCGGACTCGTGGATCTCCTTACGCTGCGCGTCGGACAGGAACGGCGCGGGCGCCTCCTCGACGAGCTTCTGGAAGCGACGCTGCAGCGAGCAGTCGCGGGTGCCCGCGACGACGACGTTGCCGTGCGTATCGGCGATGACCTGGGCCTCGACGTGACGCGGCTTGTCCAGGTAACGCTCGACGAAGCACTCGCCGCGGCCGAACGCCGCGACCGCTTCACGGGTGGCCGAGTCGAACAGTTCGGGGATCTCCTCGATGGTGCGGGCCACCTTCATCCCGCGGCCGCCACCGCCGAACGCCGCCTTGATCGCGATCGGGACGCCGTGCTCCTTGGCGAACGCGACTATTTCGTCGGCGTCCTTGACGGGCTCGGGCGTGCCGGGCACCAGCGGCGCCTTGGCCTTGGCGGCGATGTGCCGGGCGGTGACCTTGTCGCCGAGATCACGGATGGACTGCGGGCTGGGGCCGATCCAGATCAGTCCGGCGTCGAGCACCGCCTGAGCGAAATCTGCGTTCTCGGAAAGGAATCCGTAGCCGGGGTGAATCGCGTTCGCGCCGGACTTCTCGGCCGCCTCCAAGATCTTCTCGAAGACGAGGTAGGACTCGGCCGATGTCTGGCCGCCGAGGGCGAAGGCCTCGTCGGCGAGCCGCACATGGGGAGCGTCGGCGTCGGGTTCGGCGTACACGGCCACGCTTCCCAGCCCGGCGTCCTTGGCTGCCCGGATCACCCTGACCGCGATCTCTCCGCGATTGGCGACCAGCACCTTGGAGATCTTTGAGCTGGCGTGACTTGCCACTGCGCCTCCTGACGGCATGTTTTTTAAGAAACGTCTTTAAGAATGTATCGGAGGCAGTTTAGGCGGCAGCAGGACGCCCACGCCAAGCCGGTATCGGTTACTGCCGGGTAGCCCCGTTCAGAGTGGCGAGTTGTGCCTCATGTGATCGGTGATTCTGCGTTGCGGTAGGCATCATCGGCTGTGTTTATCGCAGTCGCTTTTTGATGCGGGCCAGCATCGCCGACATACCGCGTAGCCGCAGCGGGCTGATCAGCGCGGCCAGGCCGAGCTCACTGTAGAAGTCGTCGGGCACCGCGAGGATGTCGTCAGCCGACTGTGAGTCGAGACCGGCCGCCAGAATCGCCGCGAAACCACGCGTGGTCGGGGCCTCCGCGGGCGCGCTGAAATACAGCCGAACCTTGGCCCGGTCGGCGGCGTCGACATGAAGGAACAGCGGTGACTGACATTCGGGCACCGGCTCCATCGCCGCCTCTTCGAGCTCGGCGGGCAGCGGAGGCAACTCGCCTGCGAACTCGAGCAGCAGCTGCAATTTGTCCTGCCCCTGCATGTCCTTGAAGTCGGACACCACCTCGGCCAGCGCGGCCGGCATGGTCATTTGGCGCTCACGGCGCTTCGCCGGGCTCTTCCCCGACGGCGACCGGGACCCGCACGGCATTGCCCCATTCGGTCCACGAGCCGTCGTAGTTGCGAACGCCCGCACGGCCGAGCAGGTGTGTCAGCACGAACCAGGTATGGCTGCTTCGCTCGCCGATGCGGCAGTAGACGACCGTCTTGTCCTCAGGGGAGAGGAACCCGTACAGCTCGTCGAGTTCGGCGCGACTGCGGAACTGGCCGTTGTCCTTGGCCGCCTTGGCCCACGGGATCGACCGCGCGGTCGGGATGTGCCCGCCGCGCAGCGCGCCCTCCTCGGGGTAGTCCGGCATATGGGTGCGCTCGCCGGTGTACTCCTGCGGTGAGCGGACGTCGATCAACGGCTGGGACCCGATGATCTCGAGGACGTCGTCCTTATAAGCGCGGATCGGCGCGTCGTTGCGTTCGACGACGGGGTAGCCGGTCGTCTGCTTGCTCGGCACGTCGAGATTGGTGTCGCGGCCGTCGGAGATCCACAGGTCGCGCCCGCCGTCGAGCAGCCGCACATCGGGATGGCCGAACAGGGTGAACACCCACAGCGCGTAGGCGGCCCACCAGTTGCTCTTGTCGCCGTAGATCACGACGGTGTCGTCGCGGGAGATGCCCTTGCGGTCCATCAGCTCGGCGAATTGGGCGCCGTCGATGTAGTCGCGAACCTTCGCGTCGTTGAGGTCGGTGTGCCAGTCGATCTTCACCGCACCGGGGATGTGACCGGTGTCGTAGAGCAGCACGTCCTCGTCGGATTCGACGATGGCCAGCCCGGGCCTGCCTAAGTTGCCCGACAACCAGTCGGGGGTGACCAGGCGTTCCGGGTGGGCGTAGTCGGCCAGGGCGGGATCGGTATCGGCGGGTAGCGGCACAACTGCGAGCCTACCCACGCGGCGGATCAGCGCATCGGGTTGGCGGACCAGAGTTCGGCGATCGAAAGACCCCCGTCGGCGAGCAGTCGCCGGATCAGCGGCAGACCGATGCCGATGACCGACGACGGATCGCCGTCGACGCCGTCGACGAACCAGCCGCCCAGGCCGTCGAGGGTGAATCCGCCCGCTACGGCCGTCGGCTCGCCGCTGCCCACGTACGCGTCCAAATCCGCTGCGTTCGGGCTGCCGAACCTGACAGTGGTGACAGTGGCATCGGCGGCGCGCCAAGTGATGACGTTGTCCTGCAGACGAATCGCGCTATGGCCGGTGTACAGCTCACCCGAGGTGCCGGCCATCTGCTGCCAACCGATGCGCGCCGCGTCGGCAGTGGCGGGCTTACCGCGTAATTCACCGCCGTGGTACAGCATCGAATCGCAGCCGATGACAACGCAATCGGCGCCGACTTCGGCGTCGAGGACCGCGGCGACGGCCTCGGCCTTGGCGGCCGCCAGCGCGGTGGTCACGTCTGCGGGGGTTGCCGTCGGCTCCAGCGCAGCCATGGCGGCGTCCTCGTCCACCCCGGAGACAATGACAAGTGGGTCGATTCCCGCCTGGCGCAACACCTTACGGCGACCGGACGACGCTGACGCGAGAACGAATCGCGTCATCGATGACGCATGTGCGTCCGTTGCTGAAGTGCCACCTTCTGCCAGCTGAAGAACGAATAGCGCAGCCGGTCGACCGGGTGGCCCCAGAGGTTTTCTTCCTGCTCACGCGGCTCGGCAGGGGTGCCGGAAGCTGCGGCGAGCACGGCGATGACGGCGCCGATCTCTTCCGCGGTCGGGCTGCCCTTGACGATCTGGATGGGTGCCTCGTGCGCGTGGGGGTCTTCGGCCACGGTCTCGTTCCCGTCCTCGCTCACAGTGGAATGTTCCCGTGCTTCTTCGGCGGCACCTGCGTGATCTTGCGTTCCAGCAGGCGCAGGGCGGTCGCCACGTAGCCGCGGGTGTGCGACGGCGGGATCACCGCGTCCACATAGCCACGCTCGGCTGCGATGTACGGGTTGACGAGAGTGTCCTCGTACGTCTGCTGCAGCTCCAGCCGCAGCGCATCGACGTCCTCGCCCTCCTTGGCCGCCTTGGACAGCTCCTGGCGGTAGACGAACCCGACCGCGCCGGCGGCGCCCATCACGGCGATCTGGGCGGTCGGCCAGGCCACGTTCACGTCGGCGCCCATCTCCTTGGAGCCCATGACGCAGTACGCGCCGCCGTAGGCCTTACGGGTGATGACGGTGATCTTGGCGACCGTGGCCTCGCCGTAGGCGTAGAGCAGCTTCGCGCCGCGGCGGATGATGCCGTTGTATTCCTGTTCGGTGCCCGGCAGGAAGCCCGGCACGTCGACCAGCATCACGATCGGCACGTTGAAGCAGTCGCACGTGCGGATGAACCGCGCGGCCTTCTCCGAGGCGTTGATGTCCAGGCAGCCCGCGAACTGGGTCGGCTGGTTGGCGACGATGCCGACTGGCCGGCCCTCGATGCGGCCGAAGCCGACGATGATGTTCTGCGCGTAGCCCTGCTGCACCTCGAGGAACTCGTCGTCGTCGAGGATGCGGGTGATGACCTCGTGCATGTCGTAGGGCTGGTTCGGCGAATCGGGAATCAGCGTGTCCAGCTCGAGGTCCTCGTCGGTGAGGTTGTCCTCGATCGCACCCGCCGGAACGGCGGCGGGGTAACGCGGCGGATCGGCGTAGTTGTTGGCGGGCAGGTAGGACAGCAGGTCGCGGACGTAGTCGAAGGCGTCCTGCTCGCCGGTCGCCACGTAGTGCGCCGTGCCGGACTTGGCCATGTGCGTGTGCGCGCCACCGAGTTCTTCCATCGTGACGTCCTCACCGGTGACGGTCTTGATGACGTCCGGTCCGGTGATGAACATCTGGCTGGTCTGGTCGACCATGACGACGAAGTCGGTCAATGCGGGGGAGTAGACGTGCCCGCCCGCCGCGGCGCCCATGATCAGTGAGATCTGTGGGATGACACCCGACGCCTTGATGTTGTTGTGAAAGATGTTGCTGTACAGGCCAAGCGACACCACACCCTCTTGGATCCGGGCGCCTGCGCCGTCGTTGATTCCGATGAGTGGTCGGCCCGTTTTGATCGCGAGTTCCTGAACCTTGACGATTTTCTCGCCGTAGACCTCGCCGAGACTGCCGCCGAACACCGCGACGTCCTGGCTGAAGATGCAGATCTCGCGACCGTCGATGGTGCCGTAGCCGGTTACCACGCCGTCACCGAACGGGCGCTTGTCGGCGAGCCCGAAGTTCGTGCTGCGATGCCGGGCCAGCGCGTCGAGTTCGACGAACGAACCCTCGTCCAGCAGCGCGAGGATGCGCTCGCGGGCCGTCAGCTTGCCCTTGGCGTGGATCTTTTCGACCGCCGCCTCTCCGACCGGGTGCAGCGTCTCTTCGCTGCGCTTGCGAAGATCGGCCAGCTTGCCTGCGGTGGTGTGGATGTCGATCTCGTGCTCGCCCGAGGGCTCGACCGACTGATCGCTAACGCTCGTCATGAGCGTCGATGCTAACGAACGACGTCGACGGCGCGGACAGCGCGTCCTTAATGTCTCCTTAAGCAGCTGTGCGCGGCGTCGCTTACGTTTGGCCGATGACTGCTGAGCGGGCTCCTCTGGACGAAACGACGTTGCGTGCCGCCATCGGAGGCGGCCCGGTGTGGCAGACCGTCGAGGTGGTGGCCGAGACCGGATCCACTAACTCCGACCTGATCGCGCGCGCCAACAGCGGCGCCGACATCGCCGGTGCGGTGCTCATCGCCGAGCACCAGACCGCGGGCCGTGGCAGGCAGGGGCGCAGCTGGTCGGCCGCGCGATACGCCCAGATCACGATGTCGGTGGCCATCGACGCCGCTGGGGTGCCGACGGAGGCCTGGGGCTGGCTCCCGCTGGCAACGGGGGTGGCCATCGTCGACACCGTGACAGCCATCGGCGTGGACGCCGGACTGAAGTGGCCGAACGACGTGCTGGCCGGCGGAGGCAAGCTCGCGGGGATCCTCGCCGAGGTCGCCGCCGAGCAGCGGGCAGTCGTCGTCGGTATCGGCCTCAACGTCTCGCTGAGTGGTGATGAGGTGGGCGTTGACGGCGTCACGTCGCTCGTCGGCCTCGGGGTGAGCGCGCCGGATCGTCAGGATCTCGTCGTCCGGCTCCTGAACGAATTGGTGCGGCGCGTCGACGCATGGCGCGGCGCGGGCGGCGCGGACCCGCAACTGATCGCGGACTACCGGGCCCGCAGCCTGACCCTCGGGAGCCCGGTCCGCGCGATTCTGCCCGGTGACCGAGAGATCGTCGGGGTGGCCCGCGATGTCGACGACCAGGGCCGGCTGTCGATCGACACCGACGGGCAGACGACGACGGTCGCCGCTGGTGACATCGTCCACTTGCGACCCGCGGGCACCTGAACCGGAATAAGGTCTTCGCTCATGGGATACCCGGAGAAAGTGCTCGCCAAAGACGAGCATGTGGTGCTGCACCGCCATCCGCACTGGAAACGGCTGATCGGCCCGATCCTGATCCTGCTGGTAATCACCGCGGTCGCGACGTTCGCCGCCGGTTACGTCAACAGCACCAACTGGGATCCCACCGCGCGCAACGTGGTGATGATCGTCATCGCGGTTGTGTGGGCGGTCATTGTCATCTGGCTGACGGTGTGGCCGTTCCTCAATTGGTGGACAACGCATTTCGTCATCACTGACCGCAGGGTGATGTTCCGGCACGGGCTGCTTACTCGCTCGGGCATCGACATCCCGCTGGCCCGCATCAACAGCGTCGAGTTCCGTCACGGTGTGCTCGATCGCATGCTGCGCACCGGCACGCTGATCATCGAGTCAGCGTCGCAGGATCCGCTTGAGTTCCAGGAAATTCCGCGAGTGGAAGAGGTCCACTCGCTGCTGTATCACGAGGTTTTCGACACCCTGGGCTCTGAGGAATCGTCGAGCTGAGCCAGTCGCCGGGCGCGGCGGGTCGGCCTGCGTAGCGGTGTCACGTTGCCGTCCGCGTCGAGCCCGTGCAGGGCCGGGTCGCGGGCATCTTCCACAGCCTCGGCGATGCCGCCGCCGGTCAGCGTGGCCTCCAGCGCCTTGTCCGGGTTGCGGCCGAACTCGTCCGGGAACACCCAACGGCGGAACGCCCAGAAGCGGAACGCCATCTGCAGCAGATTGCCGATGATGTAGGCCGCGACGAAGTCGGCGATGTTCTCGACCGTCAGGCTGACTTCAGGCACCCGCAGCATCAGCACGTAGCTCGAGAACCACAGCGGTGCCATTGACAGCAGCACGCCCACGCCGCTGAACGCGAAGAACATCAGCGCCTCGTGGTGACGTTCCCGGCCGCCGCGGTCACGGAAGCTCCACTCACGGTTGAGGATGTACGACGCGATCACCGCGACGACACCGGCGATGATCTTCGCCGTCACAGGCTTGGGCTCCAGCACCGTGAGCTTCAGCGTGAAGAAGACCGCTGAGTCGATGACGAATGTGGTGGCGCCGACGATCGCGAACTTGATCAGCTCGTGGTGCCGTTCGAAGTACGGCCGGATCGGGCGAGGTAGCCGCGCGATCGTGGCATCGGTGAAGGACACAACAGGCGAGTGTACGGAAATTGACCACCACACGCGTACCCGTGCAGGTCACCGTTGCTAAACCGAAGGTTCAGCTCATGACAACATAGGCACGTGCCACGTAATCCGACGAAGCCCCCGGTAGTGACCATGATCGGCGGCGGGCAACTGGCGAGAATGACTCATCAGGCCGCCATCGCGCTCGGTCAGACGCTGCGTGTGTTGGCCGTCACACCCGAGGATCCGGCCGCGCAGGTGACCCCCGATGTGGTGCTCGGTTCGCACGACGACCTCGATGCGCTGCGCCGCGCGGCGGCGGGCGCCGACGCGCTGACGTTCGACCATGAGCACGTGCCGACCGAGATGCTCGAGAAGCTGATCGCCGAGGGCGTGAACGTCGCACCGCCGCCGACGGCGCTGATCCACGCCCAGGACAAGTTGGTGATGCGCCGACGGCTTGAGGCCCTCGGCGCGCCGGTGCCACGGTTCGCGGCTGTGACGTCGCCCGGCGACGTGGACGCCTTCGCCGCGGGTTCGGATGCCCCGCTGGTCCTCAAGACCGTGCGTGGCGGCTACGACGGCCGCGGTGTCACCTTGGCCCGCGATATCGCCCACGCCCGGGAGGCGGCGGCTGAGTACCTGGCAGCTGGAGCCGAGGTCCTCATCGAGGAGAAGGTGGAGATGCGGCGCGAACTCACCGCGCTGGTGGCCCGGTCGCCCTTCGGTCAGGGTGCGGCGTGGCCGGTCGTGCAGACCGTGCAGCGCGACGGCATCTGTGTCGAGGTCATCGCGCCGGCCCCCGACCTCGACGACGACATCGCGGGCGCCGCCGGCGGTCTGGCGCTGCGCTTGGCCGACGAACTCGGCGTCGTCGGTGTGCTGGCGGTCGAACTGTTCGAGACCACCGACGGCGGGTTGCTGGTGAACGAATTGGCGATGCGGCCACACAATTCGGGTCACTGGTCGATGGACGGTGCACGCACCAGCCAGTTCGAGCAGCACCTGCGGGCGGTGCTGGACTATCCGCTGGGGGACACCTCACCGATCGCGCCGGTGACCGTTATGGCGAATGTGCTTGGCGCTCAAGAGACCCCGGCGATGGCCATAGATGAGCGGCTGCACCACTTGTTCGGGCGGATGCCGGAGGTCAAGGTGCACCTGTACGGCAAGGGTGAGCGTCCGGGTCGCAAGATCGGCCACGTCAACGTCCTCGGCGCGGCGTGGGGCTCGCCGGACGATGCCGCGTATGTCGAGGAGGTTCGTGAACGTGCGGTGCGGGCCGCACACTGGTTGTCGCACGCCGAATGGACCGACGGATGGAGTGGACATGACTAACGGCTCGAAGCCGCGCGTCGGCGTGATCATGGGCAGCGACAGCGACTGGTCGGTGATGGAGGACGCGGCGCAGGCGCTCGCCGAGTTCGGGGTGCCGTTCGAAGTCGGCATCGTGTCGGCGCACCGCACCCCCGATCGCATGCTCGACTACGCGAAGACGGCAGCGGGACGCGGCATCGAGGTGATCATCGCCGGTGCCGGCGGGGCCGCGCACCTGCCTGGCATGGTCGCGTCGGCGACGCCGCTGCCCGTCATTGGCGTTCCGGTGCCCCTGGCCAAGCTCGACGGCCTCGATTCGCTGCTGTCGATCGTGCAGATGCCCGCCGGTGTGCCGGTGGCCACGGTGTCGATCGGCGGTGCCCGCAACGCCGGGCTGTTGGCCGTGCGGATTCTCGGGTCGTCGGATACCGCCCTGCGCGAGCGCGTCGAGGAATTCCAGAGCGCGCTGTCGGACATGGTGCTGCAGAAGGACGCGGCGCTGCGCGATCGGCTGCTCGGGCAGTAAAGCCGCGAATTGGGTCGATGACGCCGGAACGGTAAAGTTACCGGCGAGTAGCAAGGAGTCGCCATGGGAATCGGAAATCCGTCCTTCGACGTTTTCAAGCTTTCTGACGAGCACATCGAGTTGCGCGCAGTGCTGCGCGATCTGTGCGACAAGGAGATCGCGCCATACGCCGCGGACGTCGACGAGAAGGCCCGCTACACCGACGAGGCGGAGGCGGCGCTGACCGCGTCCGGGATGGCCGCGATCCACATTCCCGAGGAGTACGGCGGTCAGGGCGGCGACTCGGTGGCCGCCTGCATCGTCATCGAAGAGGTCGCGCGGGTGTGCGCGTCGTCGTCGCTCATCCCGATCTGCAACAAGCTCGGGACGATGGGTCTGCTGCTGCGGGGGTCGGAGGAACTCAAGAAGCAGGTGCTGCCCAGCATCGGCTCGGGTGAGGCGATGGCGTCGTACGCGTTGTCCGAACGTGAAGCCGGCAGCGACGCGGCCTCAATGCGGACCCGCGCGAAGCGCGACGGCGATGACTGGGTGCTCAACGGCGCCAAGTGCTGGATCTCCAACGGCGGGCACTCGACCTGGTACACCGTCATGGCGGTGACCGATCCGGACAAGGGCGCCAACGGTATCTCCGCGTTCGTCGTGCACAAGGACGATCCCGGCTTCGCAGTTGGGGCCAAGGAGCGCAAGCTCGGCATTAAGGGGTCGCCGACGACTGAGTTGTACTTCGAGGACTGCCGTATTCCCGGCGATCGGATCATCGGCGACGAGGGCACCGGCTTCAAGACTGCGCTGGCCACCCTGGACCACACCCGCCCGACCATCGGCGCCCAGGCTGTCGGCATCGCGCAGGGCGCGCTGGAAGCGGCGATCGCATACACCAAGGAGCGCAAGCAGTTCCGCCAACGCATCGCGGACTTCCAAGCGGTGCAGTTCATGCTCGCCGATATGGCGATGAAGATCGAGGCCGCCCGGCTCATGGTGTACACCGCCGCGGCTCGCGCCGAACGTGGCGAGCCAGATCTGGGCTTCATTTCCTCAGCGGCGAAGTGCTACGCCTCCGACGTAGCGATGTCGGTGACCACCGATGCCGTGCAGCTGTTCGGCGGCTACGGCTACACGGTGGACTTCCCCGTCGAGCGGTTCATGCGCGACGCCAAGATCACGCAGATCTACGAGGGCACTAACCAGATTCAGCGTGTGGTGATGTCGCGCGCATTACTGAAGTAACGCTCAAGGCCGCGAGACTCAGCCCGTGTACTCGATGAAGGTCGCCATCCCTGCTTCGAGGTGATAGGTGTTGTGGCAGTGGGTGATCCACCGCCCCGGATTGTTCGTGTCGAAGTCGATGACGACAGTCTGCTTCGGTGGCACCAGCACAGTGTCCTTACGGGCCTTGGCGATGCTGCCGTCCATCACCTGGAACGTGTGGCCGTGCAGATGGAATGGATGAAACATCATCGTGTCGTTGATGTACCGAATGCGCACACGCTGATTCGGTTGGACGGCCACCCCGTCATTCGGTGGGTTGTATAACTTCTGATTGATCGGCCAGGTGTAGCCGTTGACGGGCCCGGCCAGGTGGGCGTCGAAAACCTGATCGGGTTGTTTCGCCGGCAGCGTCACCTCCGGGGTTGGCGACAGCGTCGCGGTGTTCAGCGGAGCCTGGGTGCGTACCGATGCGACGAAATCATCGATGTTGGCCGCCGCGTGCCCCTGGTTGATCCGCATGTTCAACCGGGCGTGGCCCTGCTTGCCCTCCGGCACGGCGACCACCGGCACCGACTCGTTCACGGTGATGATCGCGTCGAACCGCTCACCCATGCCGAGTATCACGGAGTCCGCCTGAACCGGCACCACCGGGTAACCGTCGGTTTGAATGACCCGCATCGAAACGCTGGGTACCGCTACCCGGAACGCGGTGTCGGAACCCGCGTTGATCACCCGCAGGCGGATTCGTTGGCCCCCGCGGTAATCCACGACCTGGGGATCGCCCGCAGCGCGGCCGTTGATGACGAAGTAGGGGTAGGTGACATCGCCGCCGTCGGCGCCGAGCGGTCTGGTCGGAGTCACCCCAGGACCGCCGGGTTCCATCGGCTTCATCCCCGTCTTGCGCAGGTTCTCGAACACCTCGTCGGGGTTGGTGCCGGTGCCGTCGATCCAATCGTCCAGTACGACAACGAGTTCGCCGTCGTAATCGACTTTCTCATCCGGGTCCTCGACGATCAGCGGCCCGTACAGGCCGCGGTCGAGCTGAGTGCCGACATGTGAGTGGAACCAATAGGTTCCGGCGTCGGGCACGACGAAGTCGTAGGTGAATGTCTGCCCGTTAGGTACCGCATCCTGGGTAAGCGCCGGGACCCCGTCCATGTCGTTGACGATCGCGATGCCATGCCAGTGCACCGTGACGTCCTGCGGCAGCGCGTTGGTCAGCTCAGCCCGGAGTCGCTCGCCCTTGCGGAGACGAATCTCCCGAGCGGGTACCTGGTTTCCGTATGCCCAGGTGCGCAGTGTGGCGCCGGCGAGGTCGATGTCCGTCTCACCGGCGGCAAGGGTGAGGTTGGGGGAGCCCCCCGATGGTGGTTGCGGTTGCGAACAAGCAGCCACCACCCCCGCGATGCCCATCGCGCCCACGACCATGAAATGCCGTCGACTGATCATGCTTCCAGAGTGGCACTTTTGGGCGGCCGTGGTTAGTAGCTCAGTCCACAAAGAAGCGGTAGCAGGGCCAGAACAGGTTGGACCCGGCGTGCGGGTGCGAACGAATACTGCACCACGCGCCGCAGTCCCAGGTGCATGGTCTGGTTGTAGGCCTGGTCGTTCAATGCTCCCTGTGGGTCCAGCCACATCCACAAATCCGGTGACAGCGACGGCCCAGGGACGCCGGCAAGCACCTCGCCGAGCACGTCCCCCGCTGGGCTCCGTACCGGCCACGGACTGTCGCCGTCGCACGTGAACTCGGCGAGTGCATCGTCATCCGGCCCGGAGACAGTGACCACCCTGTCGTTCCGTCTGGTGCGTCCCCAGGGGCGGCCGGTTGCGTCGGCCACCGTCACCGTCGGCTCCGTGTAGGTGGAGCTCGCCCGGGCCAGTGCGGCGCCGTCGGCGCCGACCAGCTCGACGTGAATGTCGTTGTTGACGTCCATACCGGTGAGCGTGACGGCTTTCCACCACACCTGCGCGACCTTGCCGCCACTGTGCACCCGCTCGGTATGTGCCAATTCGGAACCATTCTGGCCGAACAGCTTCCAGTGGTGTCCGAGCGCCGTAGAGCCCGCTTTGAATACGGCCGTGACACCGCCGCAAGCCGCGAAGTCGTCGAGCGTTCGTGCGGTGGCAATCACGGCTACCCCTTGGTGATCTTCTCCGTCTGCCTGCGACGGTCCATCGCAGCCGGGTCCGGATTCGTGACGTGCACAAGTGAAGCACCGATGCTGAACACCGCGAGCAGATTGGCGATGAGTTCGTCTGGCGTTCGCCACGGCGCACTCGACATCACCCGGTCGTCGGCTGTGACTCCCTGCGCGGTGGCTGCGGCCGCCGCACCGGTCAACACGTCGGCCACCGAACGGCCGTCGAGTGCGGTACCGGGATGGCGCTCGGGAGCGATCTGGTCGCCGTGCACGCGCACCGCGGTGGCGTAGTCCGTCACGCCCACAGGAAGGTCGGGCGCGGGCTTGCCGAACGGGTCCAGCGACAGGACGGCGATCTCGCCCACCCCGACGGCGTTGTCGGCTTCGCCGAGGCGGTCGGCGGTGCACAGCGCGATGTCGGCCTCTCCGGCAGTGACGACTTCGGCACCGATCCACCAGATTCCGAACAGCACCGCGGCGGTCTGCCAGTGCGCGGGTAGCAGCACCGCAACCCGGCTGGACGGCCCTGCGCCGAGTTCGTCACGCAGCAGGTTGCCGGTCTTGGCGGCCCAGTTCACCAGTGTGGCGGTGGACAATTCGATGCGTTCACCGGTCGCGTCGTCGTAATAGGTGATCCGCGGGCCGGCGGGATCGGACGCCATGAGCGGATCGAGGATCGCCGAACTGACTGTGCTCACAGCTAGTTGACGCACTCCGGGTCGTTCGAGCCGGCGGTGATGATCGGCGACGCCAACGGGTTTTCCGTCGACCCGACCGCGACGGGGTCGGCGGTGGTCAGCGTCGGATCGATTCCGTCCAGGCCCGAACCGGGACCGGTGTAGTCGGCGGCCAGCACGACCCGTACCGAACCGGGCGCCACCGACGCGTCCTCGACGATCGGCAGTCCGCCCAGGTCCTTGGCAATCGCCTGGGCGCCAAGGTCATCGGCCTTGGCTGCCTGCACCTGGCTGTTCGTCACCGGAGCGCCCTCGTGGTTGCCGGTGCTGCCGGGAGAGAAGCCTTTGTTGGTCAGCACGTCTGAGACCGCAGACGCGAGCCCGTTGACGTCGCTGGCGTTCACCACGTCGGCGGTCGTCTTCTCTGGCGTGTACGCGAGTTCCTCGGTCTTACCCTCGTCCTGGTCGTGCAGCAGTCCGTCGACCCAATCCTTGACCTCGCTCGAATCGACCCGCACCACGCTCTGCATACCGTCGTCACTCCAGCCGTTCTCCTGGAGTACGGGAATCGTGGCGAACGCGACATTGCCCGCGGCGAGCTTCTGCAATTGCTTCGCGAATTCCATGACGTCCCAACCATCTGAGAGCACGACGGAGCGCTGCACTGCGTCCTCGAGCCGGTTCAGGGTTGACGGGCTGGACAGCGTCTTGCTTGAGATGACCTCGTGGGCAAGCGATGCCATGACCGCCTGCTGGCGCACCACCCGGTCGAGATCGCCGCGGGGCAGATCGTGGCGCTGACGAACGAAGCTCAGCGCCTGCGGGCCACTCAGCTTTTGCCAGCCCGCCGAGAAATCGGCGCCCGAAAGTGGTTCGTAGACAGGGTTTTTCAGACATACGTTCACACCGCCGAGGGCGTCGGTGATGAGCGAGAATCCCAACAGCCCGATCTCGGCGTAGTGGTCGACGGTAACGCCGGTCAGATTCGCGACGGTCTTGATCAACGCCTCGCGGCCGGCCTCGACGGCCTGCGGCTCCGCCTGCGCCTTCTCCATGCCATCCTGTTCGACCAGCTCGACCAGCTTCTCGAAGTGGGCTGAGCCGTAGACGCCGTTGATCTTCATCTTGCCGACGCCGGGTGCCTCTACGTAGGAGTCACGCGGGATGGAGATGGCGGTGGCGGACTTACCGTTGTTGGGAATTCGCACCAAGATGATGGTGTCGGTGTTGGTCGCCTCGTCGTCGCCCGCCCGGAGCGTCGCGAGTTCTTCCTGCGTCAGCGGGTTTCCATGCGCATCGGTGCGGCTGTCCACGCCGACCAGCAATATATCGATTGCACCGTCCTCACCGCCGCCGCCCAACGACATGGGGGAGATGTGGTTGATGCCGGATTCGAATGATCGGATCTTTCCCCAGGCGACGCCTGTACCTACGACGATCGCCAATGCCAGCGACACGGCAATGACACGGAAAGTACGAGCGGGCATCAGCCCAGGTTACTTGCGAGATGGGCGCAGAGTCGGTAGCCCGGGTCGGCGTGCCAGACTCGTCACCATGGGTTTCCGAGAGTCTGGCCGAATCGTTATCTCCGGCGCTGGCGGCATGGTTGGTCGTGAATTGGCAGCTCAGGCACGTAGTGGGGGCCGTGACGTATTGGCGCTGACGTCGTCTGAGTGGGATATCACAGACGCCCCCGCGGCCGAGCGATTCGTCGAATCCGGTGACGTGGTGATCAATTGCGCGGCCTATACGAAGGTCGACGCGGCCGAGTCCGACGAGGAGCGCGCCCACGCAGTCAACGCCGTGGGACCCGCCCATATCGCGCACGCCTGCGCCCGCGCCGGAGCTGAGTTCATTCACATCTCCACCGACTACGTCTTCTCCGGCCCGCAGCGCACGCCGTTCGAGATCAACGACGAGACCGCGCCGGTGGGCGTGTACGGCCGCACGAAGCTCGCAGGCGAGTTCGCGGTGCTCGCGGCGATGCCCGATGCGCATATCGTCCGAACGGCGTGGATCTACGAGGGTGCGGACGGCGGTGACTTCGTAGCCGTGATGAAAAGGCTGGCCGCCGGGGATCAGACCGTCGATGTGGTGGCTGACCAGGTCGGCTCGCCGACGTATGCCGCCGATTTGGTGGGCGCGCTGCTCGAGGTGGCGGACGGAAGCATCCGGGAGCCGGTGCTGCATGCTGCCAATGCGGGCCAGGCCAGCCGCTACGAGCAGGCACAGGCGGTTTTCGAGGCCGTGGGCGCCGATCCTGCCCGGGTGCGCCCGGTCGGCACCGACCGCCATCCCCGCCCGGCCCCACGGCCGCAGTACTCGGCGTTGTCGGCCCGGCTGTCCGCCGATGCCGGCCTGACCCCGCTGCGGCCCTGGCGCGACGCGCTGGCCGCGGCGATCGCAGAACACGGCACATTAACCTCTACGCCGTGAGTGACGACCTTGGAGTGACGAAGTGGGCCGTCACGTGAGTGATGAATTGATAGTGGTGACGGTGACGTATTCACCGGGGCCACATCTGAACCGGTTCCTGGCGTCGTTGTCGCATGCCACCGATCGCGCGGTGACGGTGATCATGTCCGACAACGGGTCCACAGATGGTGCACCCGAAGAGGCGCTAGAGCACTATTCCAATGTGCGCCTCTTGCGCACCGGTGCGAATTTGGGCTACGGCAGCGCGGTCAACCGGGCTGTCGACGAGTACGTGAAAGACGGTGCAGCTCAGTCGATATCGGATCACTCCGACTTTTTCATCGTCGCCAATCCGGACGTCCAGTGGGGTCCGCACAGCATCGACATCCTCATCGACGCTGCGGCGCGCTGGCCGCGGGCGGGGGCTCTTGGCCCGTTGATCCGCGACCCGGATGGCACGGTGTATCCGTCGGCGCGCCACCTGCCCAGCTTGATCCGGGGCGGCATGCACGCGGTCGTCGGGCCGTTGTGGCGGTCCAATCCGTGGACCACGGCCTACCGCCAGGCCAAGGAGACCCCCAGCGAACGGCCCGTCGGATGGCTATCGGGTTCGTGCCTGTTGCTGCGTCGGGCGGCGTTCGACCAGATCGCCGGCTTCGATGAGCGGTATTTCATGTACATGGAAGACGTTGACCTGGGAGATCGACTCGGACGGGCGGGCTGGCAGAATGTGTACGTGCCGTCAGCCGAGATTTTGCACGATAAGGGACATGCGACAGGACGGGACCCGGCCCGCAACCT
The DNA here is from genome assembly GCF_044452905.1 of Mycobacterium sp. NPDC051804. Taxonomy (NCBI): domain Bacteria; kingdom Bacillati; phylum Actinomycetota; class Actinomycetes; order Mycobacteriales; family Mycobacteriaceae; genus Mycobacterium; species Mycobacterium sp. NPDC051804. The sequence continues at coordinate 741,237 of NZ_JBITCD010000004.1, forward strand.
GGCCGCCCACCACACCAGTACCTACACTTTTCTTGCGGATCGCTATCCACACTGGTCACAGGCGCCGTTGCGGTGGACAATCAAGGCCGCTCTCGCTGCGCGCGCTGGCCTGGTCGTGCGTAAATCCCGGCGTAAGCAGGCGAAGGGGGAACGGGGCTGATGAATCCCGCGCAAGTCGATGCCGTCATTTTGGTCGGTGGTCTGGGCACCCGGTTGCGCCCCTTGACGCTGTCAGCCCCCAAACCGATGCTGCCCACGGCAGGTCTGCCGTTCCTGACCCACCTGTTGTCGAGGATCGCCGAGGCCGGCATCGAGCACGTCGTGCTCGGCACGTCGTACAAGGCGGCCGTGTTCGAGTCTGAGTTCGGTGACGGGTCCAAGATGGGCCTGCAGATCGAATACGTCGTCGAGACCGAGCCGCTGGGTACCGGCGGCGGTATCGCCAACGTGGCCTCGAAGCTGCGGCACTCCACCGCACTGGTTTTCAACGGCGATGTGTTGTCCGGCGCCGACCTGCGCGCCCTGCTCGACAGCCACGAGAACAACAACGCCGATGTGACCCTGCATTTGGTCCGCGTGGGCGATCCCCGGGCATTCGGCTGCGTACCAACGGATTCCGATGGCCTCGTCACCGCGTTTCTGGAGAAGACGCAGGATCCGCCGACCGATCAGATCAACGCCGGGTGCTATGTGTTCAAGCGCGAGATCATCGATCGCATCCCGAAAGGGCGCGCGCTGTCCGTCGAACGTGAGGTGTTCCCGGGCTTGCTCGCCGACGGGTTTCGGGTGTGTGGGTACGTGGACGCCACATACTGGCGCGACATGGGCACACCCGAGGACTTCGTGCGCGGTTCCGCCGACCTGGTCCGCGGTATCGCTGCATCACCGGCGCTGCAGGGCCACCGCGGTGAGGAACTGGTCCACGACGGCGCGAGCGTCGCACCGGGTGCGCTGCTCTTCGGCGGGACGGTCGTCGGTCGCGGTGCCGAGATCGCCGGCGGTGCGCGCCTGGACGGTGCGGTGATCTTCGACGGTGCCAAAATTGGTGCCGGTGCCGTGATCGAACGGTCGATCATCGGCTTCGGTGCACGAATCGGACCCCGCGCGCTGATTCGCGACGGCGTGATCGGCGACGGCGCCGACATCGGTGCGCGCTGTGAGTTGTTGCGCGGTGCGCGTGTGTGGCCGGGGGTCACGATTCCCGACGGCGGCATCCGCTACTCGACCGACATCTAGTTCCGCGCGAATCCGGCGCGCTAATCAACCCTAGCGGTGCGTGTCCGCGCCGAATTCGCGAGTTGGACGCGGGTGCTGATGCCCAGCTTCGTGTAGATGTGGCTGAGGTGCGCCTGTACGGTGCGCGGAGAGACGAAAAGCCGCGCGGCGACTTCCTTGTTGCCCAGACCCTCGCACACCAACCGTACGACATCGAGCTCGGCAGGGGTCAGCGAGTCCCAGCCGCTGCTGGGCCGCTTGCGCTCGCCGCGGCCGCGCTGCGCGTAAGCGATGGCGTCATCGGTTGACAGGTGTGTGCCTTCGGTCCAGGCGGCGTCGAAGTCATTCGGCTGCATAGCTTTACGCAGTTGTTCGAGGACAACGTCGTAGGCGTCTTGATAGATCCGCAGCCGCACCTCGCCGGTCCGCCGCCGTATACCGTCGGCAGCACCGAACAGCCGAGCGGCTTCGGCGTGCGCGTCTGCTTGGCATGCCAGGGTGGCCAGGCATTCCAACGTATCGCTGACCCCGAGTACCGCACCGACCTCGACGGCGATGGCGAGAGCCGAGTGCGCATCGCTATCGGCCTGTGCGACATCACCGTTGGCGATCGCGACCCGGGCACGTGTCGTCAGCGCGATGGCCCGGTGCGATCCGTTCGTGCTTGCCACGGCCTCGTCGGCGAACTGCCGCGCAGCCGTCATCTCCTTACGCGCGAGGGCGACGGCCGCTCGCCGCCACGCGCTGATCCTCGCCTGCGACGACAGCTGGTTGTCCAGCTTTGACCAGGCGTTCTGGTCGAATCGGTGTGCCGCTTCGACGTCGCCTGCGCCGATTGCCACCAATCCGTCCGCCAAATCGGTGAAAGCCTGGTAATTGCCGCCGAGTTCTTCGACAGCTGGGCGCACGGCGTCGACACTGGCTCGGGCACCGTCGATATCACCTAGATGCACCTGCACTTGCGCTGCGTGAAACAACGCGGCCCAGGCCCAGATTGCGTCCGCATCCCGGCTCGCGTCGGCAGCCATGTCGAGGAGTTCTGCCACGGCTGTACTCAACTCACCTCGGGCCATCCGTGCCCACCCGGCGGCCCACCGGCATCCGCGCGCGATATACCGGTGGCCGAGTTCGTCGCCGATCCGCCGCCCTTCCTCGGCGGCAATCAGGGCGGCAACCGGAACGCCGGCGACATGGGCGTATTGCCCATGCCACGTCAGGGCGGTAGCCAGCATCGTCTGATCCCCGTTCGAGCGGGCGATCTCGATCGCCTCGCCGATGTAGGGCTGTGCGAAGTCGAGATCTATGCCTGCAGTGCTTGCGCACGCCATGACTGCATGCGCGATGAGGGCGCTGTCACCGATGTCTCGCGCGATCGCCAGTGCTTCCCTGGCGTCGTCGGCCGGGTTGATCTCTTGCAGCTGCGAATGGAGCATCACACGATGGGCGAGGGCCCGGGCGCGGGTGGCCGGCTGAACGGACTCATCGTCGGCCGCCAGCGCGGCGTCGAACCACGCGAACGCTTCCCGTAGGCGGCCGCGCGAAACCCAAAGCGGCCATAGCGTCGACGCGAGCTGAAGCGCCCCTTCGTTGTCGCGGTTGTCGCGACTCCAGGAGAAGGCCGCGCGCAGATTGTCGATGTCGGCTTCGGCCAACGACATCCGCCACCTGGATTCATCGTTCGGAGGAACGTTGAGCTGGGCTGCTTTCGCCGCGTAATAGTCGCGGTGACGGAAGCGCACGGCCGAGGCTTCGCCGGATTCACCGAGCTTCTCCTGCGCGTATTGACGGACGGTTTCGAGCAGCCGGTACCGCGTGCGGCCGCGGACATCTTCGGCAACCACCAGCGACTTGTCCACCAGCAGAGTCAGCTGGTCGAGGATCTGAAACGGCGCGATCTCGCCGCCGGACGCGACGACGCGCGCCGCATCGAGGTCGAACCCACCCATGAATGCGGCCAACCGGCGGAACAGGATCCGTTCGGCGTCGGTGAGCAAGGCATGGGACCAGTCGACTGACGCTCGCAGCGTCTGTTGCCGACGTACCGCGGTGCGCGCGCCTCCGGTCAACAGCATGAAGTGGTCGTGCAGGCTATCCAGAATCTCGTTGAGTGACAACGCGCGTACCCGGGCCGCTGCGAGTTCGATGGCCAGTGGCATGCCGTCGAGCCGTCGGCAGATCTCCACCACCGTGGTGGTGTTCTGTTCTGTGACAACGAAGTCGGGCCGAGCCAGTCGAGCGCGGTCAGCGAACAACTCCAATGCCTCGTCGGCCAGCGACAGAGAAGGTACGCGCCATGTCGCCTCGCCCTGCACACCGATCGGTTCCCGGCTTGTTGCGAACAGCGTCAGGTGTGGGCAGTGTCGCAACATTGCCGCCACGAGGTCCGCGACCACGTCGAGTAGGTGCTCACAGTTGTCCAACAGGATGAGCATGCGCCGACCTGAGACGAACCGAAGGAGTGTGTCCATCGTGGGCCGACCCAGTTGATCCGATAGTCCGAGGGCACGAATCACCGCGATCGCCACCACATCCGGGTCGGTGATCGATGCGAGATCGACATACCGCGACCCGTCGGCGAATTCTGTAGCCCTGTGTGATGCGAGATGGACGGCCAGTCGGGTCTTGCCCACCCCGCCTGCCCCGGTGAGCGTCACCAGCCGACTACCGACCAACAGTTCGCGCACCTGCGTGACCGCGTCATCTCTGCCCACGAAGCTGGTGAGTTGAACCGGGAAATGCGGCGCAGCATCGGTATTCGGTACCCGCAGCGGAGGAAACTCGTTGCAAAGGTCCGGGTGGCAGAGCTGCATCACGTGCTCGGGCCTCGGAAGGTCCTTCAACGGGTGCGAGCCTAGGTCGGAAAGCGATACGCCGTCTGGCAGCTGGTCGATGACGAGATGACCGGTGGCAGCGGACAATACCGTCTGGCCGCCGTGTGCGAGATCGCGCAGGCGCGCCGTCCGGTTGATCGTCGGGCCGATGTAATTGGCTTCCCCGCTGCTCTGGCTACGCAACTGGACCTCGCCGGTGTGCAAACCGATCCGCAGCCGGATCGGTGCCAGGGGCGCCTGCTGCAACTGCAGTGCACACGCCACCGCATCACTTGCGCGCGCAAATGCGATGACGAAGCTGTCGCCCTCGCCCTGTTCGAGGGGTCGAACGCCGTTGTGCACGGCCGTCGCGTCGGCTACCGCCGCATCGAGGCGCGTGACCGCGTCGGCCATGTTGTCCGGAGCGGTCTCCCACAGCTGCGTGGACCCCTGGACGTCGGCGAGCAGCAGCGTCACGGTGCCGCTGGGAAGAAGCTCGCTCACGCCCACGTCGCTCCAATTCGTCTCACTCATGCTAATCAGCCTGCGGTCAGCGCCAACAGACAACATCAGCCAAATGGCCTACGCGAAGTCGCATCCGGCCTGGTCGCCGGAATAGGCCGTCCGGCCGATGACGGGGCGCCGGAACGACGAGAGAGTCGAAGCGTCCCGACCGCAGGAGGCCCACGATGACCACCGCCACTGAGCGCCCGACCGTTTTCGGGGCCGCGTTACCCACGATCGCCTATCACGGCTTGCGGTGTCCCGACGAGGCCCACGCCGCCATCGCCGAGGCTCGACGGCACGGGCCGATCGCGCTCGGCCCCTTTGGGCCCGAGTTGATCAGCTACGACCTTGTCCGCCTTGCACTGCGCGACACACGCTTCGCAATGCCTGCGGCCTGCGGCCTTTCGATGTTCGGCACCACGTCCGGTCCCCTTTGGGACAAGATGGCCGCGCTGATCGTCGGCACCGACGGCGCCGACCACAAACGGCTGCGCCGACTCGTCTCACGCGCCTTCACCCCGAAGGCCGCCGACCGGATGCGCACGGCGTGCCGGGAGCGCATCACGGAACTCGTGCAACCGCACGTCTCCGCGGGACGGGTGGACGTGGTTGCCGACATCGCAAGGCCATATCCGGTTCCGATCATCTGCAGGCTTCTCGGTGTGCCACCGGGCGATTGGCCGGTGTTCGCGGAGTGGTTGCGAGACATCGCCAGAGCGTTCGCGCCGACCGCGGCCGACGATGCGGCGACGATCCTGGACGCATGGGCGCAGCTGGATGGATATCTTGTCGATCTGATTGAGCGCAAGCGCCATGACGAGACCGAAGATCTGCTCTCCGAGCTGATTAGCGCCGAAAGTGACGGCGACCGGCTCACCCGCCGTGAGATCTTCGATCTCGTCGCTGTGCTACTCGTCGCGGGCACCGACACAACTCGAAACCAGTTGGCTGCGGCGATCCAGGTGTTCAGCGATCACCCGGACCAGTGGGGACTCCTTCGGGATCATCCGGAACTCGCGCCGGACGCTGTCGAGGAGGTCATGCGGTACTCGCCGGCGTCCTTCACATGCGTGCGCATCGCCGTCGCGGACGTCGACGTCGACGGCGTGGTGATTCCCGCCGGGGCAAGCGTTGTCGTCAATACGGCCGCCGCCAACCGAGATCCGCAGCGATATGAGGATCCAGAACGTTTCGATATCACGCACAGCGGGCGAGCAGCGGTCATGACGTTCGGCGGCGGTGCACATCATTGCCTTGGCGCGCACCTCGCCAGGGTCGAGCTAGCCGAAGCTCTGGTTGCCATGTCGACGCTCATGCCCCGGATCCGTCGGGCGGGGCCGGCACCGTGGCGCCCGATCGTCGGCATTGCAGGGCCGAAAACTCTCCCTATCCAGTTCGATTCCGTGCCGCAGCCGCCAGCTGGGTGAGCCCGAAATCGCAGTCGTTCGGCAGCGCGTCCAGTGGCCACCACCGAAGGTCCAGCGACTCGTCGCTGCGGGCGATCTCCGCACCTGCGGGTGCGCGGACGATGAATTGCATGTCGAGGTGACGGGTGGGTACGCCTAGCGAGCATGTGACGGGATGCACGTGCAGCGCGGCCAGCACAGGATCGATCTCGAGGCAGTCGATGCCCGACTCCTCGGTCGCCTCCCGCAGCGCGGCGGCGACGATGTCGGCGTCGGATTCCTCGCAGTGCCCGCCCAGTTGGAGCCACCGGCCGAACCGTGGATGCAGGGTGAGCAGTGCGTGTGTTCCACCGTGGTCGATCACCAACGCCGAACCGGTCACGTGCCCCGGCACGCACGCCCGCAGACATCCGTCGGGCCGCGCGGCGAGGAACGCCAGCACGGCATGGCGCAGGGTGTCCTGGGCGGGATCGGATGTCTGCCAATCGGTCAGCACCGCGACCGCGGACGCGTGCAGGGTCACTTGCGCACCAGCAGGCCATCCATCGGCACCGGATCGCGTGGTCCCGACTCCTCGGGCGGAAAGCCGATCGCGATGGCGCCCAAAGGTTCCCAATCGGCGGGCAGGTCGAGCTCGTCGCGCACCAGTTCGGCGGCAAAGATGGTGGACCCGATCCAGCAGCTGCCGACACCGCGGACCGCCAGTGCGACGAGCAGGGCCTGAACGGCTGCCCCGGCCGCGACGGTGAACATCGTGTGCTCAGCCGCGGTACGTTCGGCGTCGGGGTAATCGTGCGCACCGTCGGGCACCATGAAGGGGATGACGAGTTCAGGTGCGTCATAGAGGATCTGGCCGCGACGGACACGGCGCTCGACGGCATCGGCCGGACGGCCGTCGCCGGTGAGGTCCGTACGCCACTTCGCCTTCATCCGGTCCAGTAGAGCCAACCGCTTGTGCGGATCCTGTATCCACACAAACCGGACCGGCCGCGTGTGATGGGGCGCGGGGGCGGTGAGCGCTTCGGCGATCGCGGCTTCGATCAGCTCGGGGGCCACGTGTTCATCGCTGAAGGTGCGCACCGACCGCCGTAACAACTGGGCCTGGGTGCGGCCGAGCGCGATGGCCTCCTCGGTGCCCAGCCAGAACAGATCGTCCTCGCCGGCACGCACCAGGTCACGGGCCTTGGATCCGTCGTCCGGCAGGGTAAGCCCGCGCACCACGGCGACGGGAATGTCCGTCAGTTTGCCCTTCACGAGATCTGCGGCCGCGGCTATCTCGTCGGCGACCGCGATCTCGGTGACAATCAGCTCGTTGCCGTGCCGGTCCTGCGACCCTTCATAACCGTGCAGCACCCGCAGTCCCGCAGCGCCAATCGCAACGTCAGTCTGCCCGTTGCGCCATGCACGCCCCATGGTGTCGGTGACCACCACCCCCACGGTGACCCCGAGGCGGTCGCGTAGGCCGTCGCGCAGCGCGGCAGCACTGCCATCGGGATCCTTTGGTAGCAAAGCGAGTTCCGCTGAGTCGACGTTGGAACCGTCCACTCCGGCGGCCGCCTGTACCAGACCGATAGCGTTCTCGGTGATCAGTGTCTTACCCTTGCGTGCCAAAACCCGCACGGCCTCGGCGTCGATCAGTCTGCGCCGCAGGGTGTCTCGTTCTTCGGCATCGATGGGCGCATCGACGATGCGTCCCTCGCACTTGGACATCACCTTGCTGGTTACGACGAGGATGTCGTCGTCTCGAAGCCATGGTGTGGCTGCGGCGATTGCCGCGGCGAGATCGTCGCCGGGGCGGAATTCGGGCAACCCTGGCACAGGAAGTATTTCGACGGCTGCCGCGGATCCGTGCTCGGTCATTACCGTGGATCCACCTTGAGCCCGGCGAGATCCAGACCGGCGAGCACCATTTCTGCTGTCGTCGCCGGATCCTTCATCAACAGTGGCACGGTCCGCACCTCGACTCCGTCGATCTCGGCGTGATCTCCCTCGTGGATCAGCCATCCGTCGAGGATGCCGGTGCCGCTGCGGGCCCCGTAGTGGATGCCGACCGCTTCTGAGGTGCTGTCCACACCGATGACCGACAGGCATTCGTCGGCCATGCCGCGCAACGGCTTACCGCCGATGATGGGGGAGTAGCCAATGACCCGCGCCGCCGTCGTACGCAGTGCGCCGCGAATGCCGGCAATGTTCAGGATCGATCCGACGCTCACGACCGGATTGGAGGGGGCCACCAGTACGACGTCGGCGGTCTCGATCGCCTCGACGACGCCGGGGCCGGCGGACGCTGTCTCGGCCCCGACGAACGCGAAGCTATGGGTCTGAACCTGCGCGCGGTAACGCACCCACCACTCCTGGAAGTGAATCGCCTTCTTCTCGCCGTCCTCGGGATCGCTGATGACGACATGGGTTTCGCTGCGGTCGTCGCTCGCGGGTAACAATCGTGCACCGGGTGACCAACGGCCACATAACGCTTCGGTCACCTGTGACAGCGGATATCCGGCCCGCAACATCTGGCTGCGCACGAGGTGCGTGGCGAGGTCGCGGTCGCCGAGGCCGAACCAGGCGGGCTGCACACCGTAAGCGGCGAGTTCTTCCTTGGCATGCCAGGTTTCGTTGCGATGGCCCCAACCGCGGTCGGGGTCAATCCCTCCACCTAAGGTGTACATGCAGGTATCGAGGTCCGGGCAGATCCGCACACCGAACATCCACGCGTCGTCACCGACGTTGACGACGGCGGTCAACTCGTGGGCGGACGTGCTCCCGGAATCCTGGAACTGGCCCAACCCCAACAGGTGCTGTACGCCCAGCAGGAAGCGGGCGCCGCCTACGCCGCCGACCAGAACGGTGACCTTCACAGTGACCGACATTAGGCCGTCGCGCCCCGGCGAAGGCACGTGGCCGACGGTGTGACAGACACGCCGATATTCCGACGCGCCGAATCCGGGTCACGGAATGGTATGAATTTCTGTTCCAAAGCTTGACCACGGCTGCTAGCGCGTGTGTAATCACACCAGTGTCATTTCGCGGTTGGCCGGCCGGTTTCGGTGTCGCAGACCGAGATTCGATCATATGTTCGAATCTGAGATGGCCGCACAGAAAATAGTGGGGCTCAAGTTACGGATCTACGACATCAGGTGAGGAGGCGGAAAATGTCTTTTGAGTACAGCGATTTCGATCATGTGGTCCGGTTCGACGACCGGCTACTTGGCTCAGTGGACAGCGCGCCGCACACCAATACCGGACCGGCACCGTTCGAGACGCCACGGCGTCCCCAGTTAAGTCTGGTGCCCGCCCCGATTGATGTGCCGTCGGCAATCCCGGCAATGCCGGCAATGCTGACGCCGGAGGACGACCTCTGGCAAGAGAAGGCTTTGTGTGCACAAACCGATCCCGAGGCATTCTTCCCTGAAAAGGGCGGCTCGACCCGTGAGGCCAAGCGCATCTGCCAGGGCTGCGAGGTGCGTGACGCGTGCCTCGACTACGCGCTGGCTCATGATGAACGCTTCGGCATCTGGGGCGGGCTGTCCGAGCGTGAGCGCCGTCGCCTCAAGCGCGGCGTGATTTAACGCTTCTTCGCGCAAGCACTAGTCGCGATTTAGGCGGGTTGTCTACTCGTTCTCGATCGTGGGGTCGATAACGGAGGGTTCGACGCCCAGATAAGTGGCCACCTGCGCCACGAGGACTTCATGCAACAATTCCGAAAGTTCGACGGTGTCTTTCGCCCGTCGCTCAATCGGCTTGCGGAACAACATGATTCGCGCTCTGGTGGCGTTCCCGCGGACATCGACGCCTGCCGGGATCAGACGGGCTAGCGCGACCGGCCCGTCAGCGATGACCTCGGGTGGCCATTGCACACTTTCGGGATCCTTGGCCGCGATGCGCGGTATTTCGTCGACAGCGATGTCCAGCGTCGACAACCGATCCTGCCACCGGCGTTCGATTGGCTCATAGGCCTCCAGCACGGCCATGTCGAACAGCTCGGCGCGGCTGCGCCAACCAGGCACGGTCGGCGGAAGGAGCGGCCCGCGCATTTCGCGGCCGCGGCGTGATCGCTGGTGTCCGCGTTCGGCCACGGACAGATCGTAACGGTTGAAGATCGACGCTCCGATGGCGCGCGTGTCCGGCGGCTTGCGCCGTTTGCGCACGATAACCTCTCGCTGTGAACGTTCCCCGTCGCTGCTGCCGGCCCGGGTGCCCCCACTATGCGGTCGCGACGCTGACATTTGTCTACTCCGACTCCACGGCAGTCGTCGGCCCGCTGGCTACGGTGTCCGAGCCCCACTCTTGGGATCTGTGCGTGCTGCACGCCAGCCGGATCACCGCACCGCGCGGCTGGGAGCTGGTTCGCCACGCGGGTCCGCTGCCGTCGCACCCTGACGAGGACGACCTGGTGGCGCTTGCCGACGCGGTCCGCGAAGGGCGCGATATGGCGCCGCCGATCAACGGAGTGGCCGCAGGGTTTTCGGATCCGGTCACCGGTGTCCCCGGCGGCGCGCTGATGGCGCCGCCGGCCCGCAGGTCCGAGTCCAACGGACGCCGGCGGGGCCACCTGCGGGTGCTGCCTGACCCTCCCGAATAGCCGGGCACTCGGCGAGGACTAGCGGACATGCCTCTTTCATTCGACGGTTAGGCTGACGCAAGTAGTCCACGTCACAAGGAGTTATCTTGACGCGCTCTTCGCGCAAGCGCTCATCGCAGCCTCGTTCCTCTGCGGCTGTCCAGCGCGTCATCAAGGCGTATGACGTTCGTGGCCTGGTCGGCAAAGAACTCGATGAAGATTTCGTCCACGACGTCGGTGGCGCGTTCGCCCGGCTGATGCGCGATGAGAACGCCACTCAGGTTGTCATCGGCCACGACATGCGAGACAGCTCACCCGCTCTGTCGGAAGCCTTCGCCGAGGGTGTCGTCGCGCAAGGTCTCGATGTGGTGCGCGTCGGCCTGGCTTCCACCGATCAGCTGTACTTCGCCTCGGGCCTGCTGGAATGCCCCGGGGCGATGTTCACCGCGAGCCACAACCCGGCCGCCTACAACGGCATCAAGCTGTGCCGCGCCGGCGCGAAGCCGGTCGGTAAGGACACCGGACTCACGACGATCAGCGAGGACGTCATCGCCGGAGTGCCAGCGCACGACGGGCCCTCCGGCTCGAAGTCGGACCGCGACGTGCTGGCCGACTATGGCGACTTCCTGCGGTCACTTGTCAGCCTGGCCGGGCTGCGGCCGCTGAAGGTCGCCGTCGACGCGGGCAACGGGATGGCGGGCCACACGGCTCCCGCTGTGCTGGGCGAGATCCCGGCAATCACGCTCGCCCCGTTGTTCTTCGAACTCGACGGCACCTTCCCCAACCACGAAGCCAACCCGCTGGACCCGGCCAACCTCGTCGACCTGCAGGCGCACGTGCTGGAGACCGGCGCCGACATCGGGCTGGCGTTCGACGGCGACGCCGACCGGTGTTTCGTCGTCGACGAGCTGGGCCGGCCGGTCTCTCCGTCAGCCGTGACCGCGTTGGTCGCCGCGCGCGAACTCGGTCGTGAGATCGGCGCGACGGTAATTCACAACCTGATCACCTCGAGGGCCGTCCCTGAACTCGTGGTGGAACGAGGCGGCACTCCCGTGCGCTCGCGCGTCGGGCACTCCTACATCAAGGCGCTGATGGCCGAGACCGGTGCGATCTTCGGCGGGGAGCATTCGGCGCACTACTATTTCCGCGATTTCTGGGGCGCCGACTCCGGCATGCTGGCCGCATTGCACGTACTGTCCGCGCTCAGCGAGCAGGACCGGCCGCTGTCCGAGCTGATGGCCGACTATCAACGCTACGAAGCCTCGGGCGAGATCAATTACACGGTTGCCGATGCCGAGTCGTGCATCGACGAGGTGTTGTCGTCGTTCAGCACCCGCATCCACTCGATGGACCACCTGGACGGTGTGACGGTCGATCTGGGTGACGGATCGTGGTTCAACCTGCGCATGTCGAATACCGAGCCATTGCTGCGGCTCAACGTCGAGGCGCGGACCACCGAAGAGGTCGACGCCATCGTGGAACAGGTTGCGGCTGGAATCGCCGCGCGTACTGAGGCGGCCTCCGAGGCGCCGAAGTGAACGCCACCCATTCGCTCGTCGACCTCGACGACGCGGAAGGACTTATCGCCGCCGACCGCGGAGGGTCGCTACGCGCGGCGGCGATGGCGGGCGCCCAGGTGCGCGCCACCGCAGCCGCGCTGGACGAGGGTGACCTGGATCAGCTGAAAAGCGACGAGCCGCCTCGCACGGTGATCTGGGTGGCAGGCCGCGGAAATGCCGAAGCGGCAGGGTCGCTGCTCGCCGCCGCGCTGGGAGGCTCGGTGGCTGCACCGATCGTCGTCGCCCCCGAGGTGCCGCCGTGGATCGGCGCACTCGACGTGTTGGTCGTGGCCGGCGACGACCCGGGTGACCCTGTGCTCGTGGCGGCCGCCGCCACCGGAGTTCGTCGCGGCGCCCGCGTCGTCGTGGTCGCCCCCTACGAGGGACCGCTTCGTGATGCCACCGCGGGACGATCCGTCCCTTTGGCTCCCCGGGTCTGGGTTCCCGACGAGTTCGGCTTCTCTCGCTACCTGGCTGCCGGGCTGGCGACGTTGCACATGGTCGATCCGGGTCTTCGGGTGGATCTGGCCGCGCTGGCCGATGAACTGGACGCGGAAGCGTTGCGCAACAGCGCCGGTCGCGAGGTGATCACGAATCCCGCAAAAGCGTTGGCCGAGCGGATGTCCGGGTCCGAGGTTGTCATCGCCGGTGACAATGCCGCGACGCTGGTGTTGGCCCGGCATGTCGCGGCCATCATGCTGCGGGTTGCCCACCGGGCTGTGGCCGCCGTGAGCCTCGCCGATGCGGCGGTGGCATTGCGCGGCGGAATGGGCGAGGTCTCCGCTGCGGACAGCGAGCAATCGATATTCCATGACGAGCAAATCGACGGTCCGCTGCCGCCTCGCGTTCGTACCTTTGTGCTCGCCACCGATGCGGAACGCGCCGTGGTCGGCGCCAGGGTCGCGGGGTTGAACAGCGTCGACGTGATCCACGCCGAGGATGTGCCGGATGCGTTTGACTCCACCGAGATCGAGCGCCTGCCCGCCACTTCGACTGGACCCGGTCGCCTAGAGGAGCAGCTGGCAATGTTGGCCGTGCGGATGGAGATGACCGCCGTCTATCTGAAGCTGGTGCGGGGTTGAGCAAGTGAACTTGCTACGTGGAGCGGTGCGGACCTACGCATGGGGATCACGCACCGCGATCGCCGATTTCACCGGACGGCCAAGTCCCACAGACCATCCCGAGGCCGAACTGTGGTTCGGTGCGCATCCGGGTGATCCGGCGTGGCTGGACACCGAAGACGGTGAACGGTCGCTGCTCGACACGTTGCGCGAGGATCCGGAAGGACAGCTCGGTGCTGGTGTGCGCGCCAGATTCGGTGACACGCTACCGTTCCTGCTCAAGGTGCTCGCGGCCGACGAGCCGCTGTCGCTGCAGGCGCATCCCAGCGCACGGCAGGCAGCTGAGGGTTTCGCGCGCGAGGACCGCCTGGGCATCCCCGTCAACGCGCCCAACCGCAACTACCGCGACGCGAGCCACAAACCCGAGATCCTGGTCGCTCTCGGCGAATTCGACGCCCTCGCCGGATTCCGCCCGGCCGAGCGCACCGTCGAGCTGATGCGCGCACTCGCGGTGACCGATCTCGACCCGTTTGTCGACCTGCTGGCCGGTCAGCCCGACGCCAACGGCCTGCGGGCACTGTTCACCACGTGGATCACCGCGCCGCAACCTCATCTAGACATACTGGTGCCCGCGGTGATTGAAGGCGCGATCCACTATGTGCGTTCGGGCAGTAGAGAATTCGCCGCCGAGGCGAGGACTGTCCTCGAACTCGGCGAGCGATATCCCGGTGATGCGGGTGTGCTGGCAAGCCTGCTGCTCAACCGCATCACGCTGCAGGCTGGTGAAGCCATCTACCTGCCCGCCGGAAACCTCCACGCGTACATGCACGGCGTGGGCCTGGAGGTGATGGCCAACTCGGACAACGTGCTACGTGGTGGTCTGACCCCGAAGCACGTCGACGTGCCCGAGTTGCTGCGCGTGCTCGACTTCACCCCAGCGAGCGAGGATCTGATCCGCCCGACGACCACAACGGACGGAATGGAGTTGGTGTACAACACACCGGCTCCTGAGTTCGCGGTTTCGGTGCTGCGCATCGATGGCGAGCAACTCGGCCACGAGGTCGACGCACCGAGTCGCCACGACGGGCCACAGATCCTGCTGTGCACCGAGGGGTCGACGGTGGTGTATGCCAAAGGGGACAAGGTCACCTTGCAGCGCGGATCAGCTGCATGGGTGGCCGCCGACGAGGGTCCGATCCGCCTGAGCGCGGAGGTGCCGACGAAGCTCTTCCGAGCCACCGTCGGGATTTAGACCGCCGTCACGCGGGTCGCTTCTCTGCCAGCCACAGCTTCATGTTGTGCCGAATGGTGCGCCCGACGAGCCGGGCATTGGGCACCATGTAGAGGCTGTCGAGAAGGCTGAATCTGCGCAGAAACCATTCTGCCAGTACAGGATCCGTTTCCGCGGCGCCGAGGAACTGGTCGAACAATCCACCGACCGGCTTGTACCACCACGGCACCTTGGCGGTGGTCGTCGCGTTGTGCAGTGAAAGATCGCCGATCGATGTCATCATCCAGACCGGCCAAGTTGTCTTGGCCGTAGCCTTCGCCAGCCGCGCCGCGACATCGGGGTCCGGCGACTCCAGGACGGTCCGCAAGTTGCTTGCCTGGATGGCCGTCATCGTCATGCCCTGCCCGAAGGTCGGGTTGAAGCTGACGACCGCGTCGCCGAACGGAATGATGCCCGCGGGAAGGCGCTCCAGCTTGTCGTAGCGGCGCCATCGACTTGTCGGATACTTGTGAAACGCCATCTCGCCGATTGGCGTGCCTCTTCGCAGCGCGGACGAGAAGTGCGCGGGCAGGATCTCGTCGGCCACATCGCAGATCTGAGCGAAGTTCTGCGGTGGCTCGACCTTTGCAATGCCGAAGCTGGTCACGTTCCACACGCTGTCTTCGTAGAAGAGCGCACCGATTCCGATCGGCTGTTCCCGTGACGCGCCGGCCACCACGACCTTTTCCGCGACCAGCCCGTCGGGCACCTGGACCCGCTGGCTTGCGTAGGCAATACCGACGTCCACGGTTTCCTCTAGAGGACGCTCGTAACCCCACTTCTCAAGCCACGCGGGCAGTCGGGTGCCGCGGCCCGCCGCATCGACGACGAGGTCGGCGGGCACGATCTCACCGGTGTCGAGTACGACGCCAGTCACTCGACGCTGGCCGGCGTCATAGGTGGGCTCGGAAACGACCGCGTTCATGACAGCGACGTTGTCGATCTTGTGCACCCGTCTGCGGATCTGCCATTCCAGCTGCGGCCGACTCGGGACATATGCGGTGAACTCGTCCTGAAGCCGATGTGCGGTGCCCAGCACATGGCCCGCGGCACCGAAGTGGATGCAGTCTGGCCGGTTCTCCAGAATCGGCACACCGTCGGCCACCATGTCGTCGAGCAGGCCGGGGAAGAGGTCTTCGAATTCCTGGGCACCGCGCGCCATCAGCAGATGCACATGTCTGCCTTGGGGGACGGCGCTTCGGTTCGCGGGGCCGTCGGGCAGTGCGTCACGCTCGAAGACGGTCACGCGCTCACTGACGTCCGAGAGCACGCGGGCGGCGCACAAGCCCCCCAGGCTGCCCCCGATCACGATTGCGTGTTTATAACTCCGCCCCATTGGGTGGACAGTACTCGGTACATTCCCGAGACAGACCACGGGAGGAAACGCCGATGCCAAGGCGAACGAAGTCGGTTGAGCAGTCGATCGCTGACACTGACGAACCCGACACTCGTCTGCGAAAAGATCTGAACTGGTGGGACCTCACCGTTTTCGGTGTTTCGGTGGTCATCGGTGCGGGCATCTTCACGATCACGGCGTCGACGGCGGGAAACATCACCGGGCCTGCCATCTCGATCTCGTTCGTCATCGCCGCGATCGCGTGTGGCCTTGCCGCGCTGTGCTACGCGGAGTTCGCGTCGACGGTGCCGGTGGCAGGTAGTGCCTACACGTTCTCCTATGCGACGTTCGGCGAGTTCATCGCGTGGATCATCGGCTGGGACCTGATCTTGGAGTTCGCCGTGGCGGCCGCGGTGGTGGCCAAAGGCTGGTCGAGTTATCTCGGCACCGTGTTCGGCTTCGCCGGCGGCACTTCGGAAGTGGCTGGGCTGGAGCTGGATTGGGGTGCGCTGCTGATCATCGTCTTCGTGACCATGATCCTGGCGTGGGGCACCAAGCTCTCCGCGGAGGTCAGCCTGGCGATCACGGTGATCAAGGTTGCGGTGGTGCTGCTCGTCGTGGCCGTCGGCGCCTTCTACATCAAGATGGAGAACTTCACCCCGTTCGTCCCGCCCGCCCAGGCCGGTGAAGGTGGCTCTGGAACTGACCAGTCGCTGTTCTCGTTGCTGACCGGCGCCGGAGGCAGTACATATGGCTGGTACGGCGTCCTGGCCGGTGCGTCGATCGTGTTCTTCGCGTTCATCGGCTTCGACATCGTTGCCACCACCGCGGAGGAAACCAAGAACCCGCAGCGTGACGTAGCACGGGGCATCCTCGCCTCGCTGGCGATCGTCACCGTTCTCTACATCGCGGTGGCGATCGTGATCTCGGGCATGGTGAGCTACACCGAACTACACGAGGCCGGTGAAAAGGCCAACCTCGCAACGGCATTCGCTGCCAACGGTATCGACTGGGCGGCCAAGGTCATCTCGATCGGCGCTTTGGCCGGGCTCACCACCGTGGTGATCGTGCTGGTGCTCGGGCAGACTCGGGTGCTGTTCGCGATGTCACGCGACGGACTGTTGCCTCGGTCGCTGGCCAAGACCGGCAAGCACGGTACGCCGGTGCGGATCACCCTGATCGTCGGTGTGCTGGTGGCGGTGACGGCGACGGTGTTCCCGATCGGCAAGCTCGAAGAGATGGTCAACATCGGCACGCTCTTCGCGTTCGTGCTGGTGTCGGCGGGAGTGATCGTCCTACGTCGCACACGTCCAGACCTAGAGCGCGGCTTCCGGGCTCCGGGTGTGCCGCTGCTGCCGATCGCGGCGATCATCGCGTGCGTCTGGTTGATGCTGAACCTCACGGCTCTGACGTGGATCCGGTTCCTCATCTGGATGGCCCTCGGCGTCGTCATCTATTTCCTCTACGGGCGCAGGCATTCGCTGCTCGGTCGCCGGCAGCGGGAGCCTGCCGCGGATTCGGGGGGGGGGGGGGGGGGGGGGGGGGGGGGGGGGGGGCGCGGGCCCCCCCCCCCCCCCCCGGGGGGGGGGGGGGGGGGGGGGGGGGGGGGGAAGTCGTCGGGGGTGGGAGGGGGAGAGTGGTGGACGGGATGGGCGGGGCCCCCGCTCCGGGGACGCCG
>NZ_JBITCD010000004.1:758649-856559 GCF_044452905.1 Mycobacterium sp. NPDC051804
ACCCGGCCCCCGCCCGCCCCCACCCGCCCCCCCCCCCCCCCCGCCCCCCCCCCCCCCGCCCCCCCCCCCCCCCCCCCGCCACCGCCCCCCCCCCCCCCCCCCCCCCCCCCCCCCCCCCCCCGACTCGCAACATGGAGAACCTCGGGGGCCTTCCATCCGTCTGATCAATCGTGCTCAACGATTATTTGCGCCGCCACGACGGCGTCATCACCCTGGAACAGGCGCGCGCAGCGGGATTGAGCTGGCGCGCAGTTGAGCGCAGGCTGCAATCGGGCGCGTGGATTCGCTGCAGCCGTGGCGTGTACTTCGTCGACGACCGGCCATTCTCCGACGCAGCGCGCATCCGGGCCGCGGTTTGGGGCTACGGATCGGGCGCCGCAGCCAGCGGTCTGACTGCGGCGTGGTGGCACGCTCTGACTCGATTTGCGCCCGACATCGCCGAAGTGACCGTGCCGCGTGACAGTCACGGCCGCCGACACACAGACACCCGGGTGCGGCGCCGCAGCCTCGACGAACGCGACGTTGTCGAACGTCGTGGCCTCCGGGTGACGTCACTGCCGCTGACCGTCGTCGAAGCGGCCGCCCAACGCGGAGGTGGCCCGAAGCTGATGGATAACGCCTTGCAGCAACATGTCGATCTCGACAGCTTGTGGCATGCGCACCTTCGCAACAAGGGCCGCACCGGTGCGCCACGCTCGCGACGCCTTCTGCAGGCGGCGTCAGACGGATCACGGTCCGCCGCCGAACGACTGCTGATCAAAATCCTGAAAGACGAACGCATCACCGGATGGACGGCGAACTACCGCGTAGCGGGCTACCGCGTCGACGTGGGGTTCCCTGGCTCGCGGGTGGCCCTCGAAGTCGACGGGATGGCCTTCCACAGCGGCGCCCACGAGTTCCAGATCGATCGCGAGCGCCAGAACACGATCGTGCTGATCGGATGGCAGGTGCTGCGCTTCACCTGGCTGGACCTCACGGAGTACCCGGACCGCGTAGCGGCGGTCATTCGTGCTGCGATTTCGGCGCGCTGACACACCCAGACGGTTGATCTGCGCACCCGATTCGCAAAGCGCTCTTTACAAAAGATGCCTCTATGTCTAGACAGACGACAAATCCGGCTCTATAGTCAACTTCAGTCGTGATGGCACTCACATGAGGAGGCACCCAGTGACCACGCAAATGTCAGAGCTCGAGATCGAACAGTGGCGCGATAAGAAGCGTTATCTGTGGCTGATGGGGCTGATCGCACCGACGGCGCTTTTTGTGATGATGCCGCTGGTGTGGGCCTTCAATCAGTGGGGCTGGCATGCGGTGGCGCAGGTGCCGTTCTGGATCGGCCCGATCCTGCTGTACATCCTGTTGCCCGCACTGGACCTGCGGTTCGGACCCGACGGGCAAAACGCTCCCGACGAGGTGATGGAACGGCTCGAGAACGACAAGTACTACCGGTACTGCACATACATCTACATTCCGTTCCAGTACGCGAGCGTGATCTTCGGCGCCTACCTGTTCACCGCGTCGAACCTGAGCTGGCTCGGCTTCGACGGCGGCCTGGCGTGGCCGGCCAAGATCGGCCTCGCGCTGTCGGTGGGAATGCTCGGAGGGGTGGGCATCAACACCGCACACGAAATGGGCCACAAGAAGGACGAACTCGAACGGTGGTTGGCCAAAGTCACGCTCGCCCAGACGCTCTACGGCCACTTCTACATCGAGCACAACCGGGGCCACCACGTTCGCGTTGCGACGCCCGAGGATCCCGCGTCGGCCCGCTTCGGTGAGACGTTCTGGGAGTTCCTGCCGCGCAGCGTATGGGGGAGCGCGAAGTCCTCGTGGGAGCTCGAAGCCAAGCGGCTGGAGCGTGCGGGCAAGAGCAAGTGGCACTGGTCGAACGATGTGCTGAACGCGTGGGCGATGTCGGTCGTGCTCTACGGCGTGCTTATCGCGGTGTTCGGCATCGCGCTGATTCCCTACATCCTCATCTCGGCGGTATTCGGGTTCACGCTTCTCGAGACGGTGAACTACCTCGAGCACTACGGGCTCCTGCGGCAGAAGACCGAAAGCGGTCGGTATGAGCGGTGCGCCCCGGTGCACAGCTGGAACTCCGACCACATCGTGACGAACCTGTTCCTGTATCACCTGCAGCGGCACAGCGATCACCACGCCAACCCGACGCGGCGCTACCAGACGCTGCGCAGCATGGAAGGTGCGCCGAACCTGCCGAGCGGGTACGCGTCGATGATCGGCCTGACGTACTTCCCGCCGCTGTGGCGCAAGGTGATGGATCACCGCGTGCTCGACCACTACGACGGCGACATCACGAAGGTCAACGTCCACCCGCGCGTCCGCGACAAGGTGCTGGCCAAATACGGGGTGACGGTCTGATGGCCACCTACCGCTGTCCCGGTTGCGACTACGTCTACGACGAGACGAAAGGTGCACCGCGGGAAGGGTTTCCCGCGGGCACCGCATGGAACGACATCCCCGACGACTGGTGCTGCCCGGACTGCGCAGTACGCGAGAAGGTCGACTTCGAAACGATAGGAGTGAACCAGTGAACGACTACAAACTGTTCGTCTGCGTGCAGTGTGGCTTCGAGTACGACGAGGAGAAGGGCTGGCCGGAGGACGGCATCGCCCCGGGTACGCGCTGGGACGACATCCCCGACGACTGGAGCTGCCCGGACTGCGGAGCGGCCAAGGCCGACTTCGAAATGGTGGAGGTAGCTCGTTCGTGACGGCGAGTGTGACCAGGGCGAGCGGAGCGACGGGAAAAGATAGGGTCGCTCGAATGAGCCGCCCTCGGACCGCGCAGCGCATCCCGTACGCCGAGGCGTCGAGGGTGTTGCTGCGCGATTCGATTCTGGATGGCATGCGCGAAGAACTGCTCACCCGTGACTGGTCGGCGATCACGCTGTCGCACGTCGCCAAGGCCGCCGGCATCAGCCGCCAGACCATCTACAACGAGTTCGGCTCGCGACATGGTCTGGCCCAGGCTTACGCACTGCGCCTGGCGGACCGGCTCGTCGACCAGATCGACGACGCGATCGTCAGCAACGAAGGCGATGTCCACGCAGCCTTCGTGCAGGGCTTCCGGGATTTTTTCACCGAGTCGGCCGCGGATCCGCTGGTGATCTCGCTGTTGACCGGTGATTTCAAACCCGATCTGCTCCAGCTGATCACCACCGACAGCGGGCCGATCATCACGCACTGCTCGCAGCGCCTGACGGCGACCTTCGTGGACAGCTGGGTCAACTGCGGCCACGAGGACGCCGGGGTGCTGGCGCGCGCGATCGTTCGCCTAGCGATGAGCTATGTGTCGATGCCACCGGAGGCCGACTCCGGCACATCGCCCGCTCGCGGGCACGACGTCGCATCTGACCTGGCCCGTTTGATGACGCCATTCGCCGAACGCTACGGTGTCAGGGAGACCTCTTAGCTGTCAGAGCGCCTGAGCGCCTGTCCCGCGAGCCCGCAGGCTGAGTGGTTGTCTGGGCACAGTTGTGCCCCCAGAGGCAAAGACGAACGAATGAAGGGCTCTAGAAATCCATGACTGAGTTGAAGGTCGACGTCCGCAACGGCATCGATTACAAGGTGGCTGATCTGTCGCAGGCCGAGTTCGGCCGCAAGGAGATCCGGTTGGCCGAGCATGAGATGCCCGGCTTGATGGCGTTGCGTCGGGAGTATCACGATGTGCAGCCGCTCAAGGGTGCGCGCATTTCGGGCTCGCTGCACATGACGGTGCAGACCGCTGTGCTGATCGAGACTTTGGTGGCGTTGGGTGCTGAGGTGCGGTGGGCGTCATGCAACATCTTCTCCACCCAGGACCATGCTGCGGCGGCCGTCGTCGTCGGCCCGAACGGAACTCCGGAGGAGCCCAAGGGCACTCCCGTGTTCGCGTGGAAGGGCGAGACGCTCGAGGAGTACTGGTGGGCCGCCGAGCAGATGCTCACGTGGGAGGGCGCGCCGGCGAACATGATTCTCGACGACGGTGGTGATGCCACCATGCTGGTGCTGCGTGGCGCGCAGTACGAGAAGGCCGGTGTGGTCCCGCCCGCCGAGGACGACGACTCCGCGGAGTGGAAGGTCTTCCTCAACCTGGTGCGGACTCGCTTCGAGACCGAGAAGGACAAGTGGACCACGATCGCTGAGGCGGTCAAGGGTGTCACCGAGGAGACCACCACCGGTGTGCTGCGGCTGTATCAGTTCGAGGCGGCCGGTGATCTTCCGTTCCCGGCGATCAACGTCAACGACTCGGTCACCAAGTCGAAGTTCGACAACAAGTACGGCACCCGGCACTCGCTGATCGATGGCATCAACCGCGGCACCGACGTGTTGATCGGCGGCAAGAAGGTGCTGATTTGCGGTTACGGCGACGTCGGCAAGGGTTGTGCGGAGTCGATGGCCGGCCAGGGTGCGCGCGTGGCGGTCACTGAGATCGACCCGATCAACGCGTTGCAGGCGCTGATGGACGGGTTCGACGTGGTGACCGCCGAGCAGGGCATCCCGGTGGCCGACATCGTCATCACCTCGACGGGCAACAAGGACATCATCACTCTCGATCACATGAAGGCGATGAAGCATCAGGCGATCCTGGGCAACATCGGACACTTCGACGACGAGATCCAGATGGCCGCCCTCGAGAAGTCCGGTGCCCGCCGCATCAACATCAAGCCGCAGGTCGATGAGTGGACCTTCGATGACGGCAAGTCGATCATCGTGCTGTCGGAGGGGCGTCTGTTGAACCTGGGTAACGCCACCGGTCATCCGTCGTTCGTGATGAGTAACAGCTTCTCCAACCAGGTGATCGCCCAGATCGAGTTGTGGACCAAAAACGACGAGTACGACAACGCGGTGTATCGCTTGGCCAAACACCTCGATGAGAAGGTGGCGCGTATCCACGTCGAGGCGCTGGGCGGCACGCTGACCAAACTCACCAAAGAGCAGGCGGAATACATCGGCGTCGACGTCGAAGGCCCATACAAGCCCGAGCACTACCGCTACTGAGTTTCTAGTTCGCCGAAACTGCGGACAGATCGCGATTCAAGCCGAATTCGCGTTCTGTCCGCAGTTTCGTTTCGGCGCTAGGGATTGACGATTGAGCCGCAGTGATTCTTGATGTCCACCAACGGCTGACGGATGCCCTTCATCTCCGCGTTCTCCTGCGGGTGAGTCTCCATGTAGGTCGTGACGTGCTCGGCGACCTGTTCACGTGACAGGCCCGAGAGCGTGCTCATGAAGCCGTTCAGGTCAGGGTGGGTGAACAGGTACGCAGATGTCGACGCATCGACGCCGGCCCGGACACCTTCGAGGTCGGCGGTGGTGCAGGTCGGTGGATTCATCCCATTGTCTGCTTGCGCGAGGGGGGATACGCCGAGCAGTGCGGCGCACGACGCCGCGCCGGCGAATAACGGAATCGCCAGCCGGCGGGCGGTGGGAAGGCTGAGCATCGGATACTCCTCAGGTTTTACAGAAAAGCGGCAGTCTGTAGCCAGTCTGGGGTTCGCCGAAGGGTGGTGCTTCGTCACCCAAGGCCTTGCACAGGAAACCGACAGTGGGCGCACATGTGCGACATAACCAAACTGATTGGCTGGCAGAGGCCTGGCCGTCGGTGATACCGATTCTGTTACGGTCCCTGTGTGCACCGGGGGGTCGTGGTAGTCGCCGTTCTCGTCACTCTCGCAGCGTGCTTCGCGCCGGCCGCCCATGCCGACGACCCGACAATCGACGACCATCACCCATACTTCAACGAGGACGAATACCAGGCGTTCTACACGCCACCGGATCCGTTGCCGCCGGGGCAGCCGGGCGACCTGATCCGCACTGAACCGTCGCGGTTGGTGTTGGAGCCGTCGGGCGAATTGGGCATGATCATGGCCAACGGGACACGAATCATGTACCGCAGCACGGATGCTCGCGGAAACCCGATGGCGGTGACGGGGACGTACTTCGAGCCGCACAACGCCTGGCCGGGTAAAGGGCCACGCCCGCTCATTGTCTATGGGCCCGGCACCCAAGGCCAAGGGGATCAGTGCGCCCCGTCGCGGCAGTTCAATCAGGGTATCCACTGGTCGCCGTGGCTTGACCTGGCGTTCAACTACGAGGAACTGTTCGTCGCGACGATGGTCGCGCGCGGGTTCGCGATCGTGATGACCGATTACGAGGGCCTCGGCACGCCGGGTTTGCACACCTACGCGAATCGGGTGTCGCAGGGCCACGCGATGCTCGACGCGGCGCGTGCGGCTAAGAATCTGCCTGGCACCTCGCTCACCCGCGACGGCCCGCTGGCCTTCTGGGGCTACTCGCAGGGCGGGGGAGCCGCGGCGTCCGCCGCGGAGATGGCCGATTCGTACGCGCCAGAACTCAACATCGTTGGTAGCTACGCCGGCGCGCCGCCCGCCGACCTCAAGGCGTTGTTCCCGTTCATCGACGGCAGCATGCTGATAGGAGCAGTGGGTTATGCGCTGAATGGGGTGATCGCCGCTTACCCGGAGCACGAGGCCGCGATCCGGGCGACGCTCACCCCGCGCGGCGCGGACATGCTCTTCAAAGTGCAGGACCAATGCGTCGCGGAGACACTGACGAAGTTCATGTTCCGGCACCTGCAGCCCTACTTCAATCGGGACATCTTCGCGCTAGTCGAGCAGGAGCCGTTCAAGTCGCTGTTCGACGAGCAGAAGCTTGGCCGCATGAAACCCAATGCGCCCGTTCTTATCAACTCGAACCGATTCGACCCGCTTGTCCCGTGGGCGCCGGCGATGCAGATGGGCCGCGACTGGTGCGGCCAGGGCGCCGATATCGAGGCGCGCACCAACGAACAACCGCCGTTCCTGAACAAGGCGATGGTCAACCACGCTCTGCCGATGCTCGTCGACGGTGAACCGGCGATGCAGTGGATTGCCGACCGATTCAACGGATTACCGACAACGCCGAACTGCGGCCAGTTCTAGCGCGTTCGTGATCGGGGACAGCCTCGGGCGAATGCAGCGCAGCTACGTGTCGTACTCGTCGCGCTTGCGCGGCCAGTCGGAGAAGTCCTCACCGCGCCCCTTCGGCGCACGGTCCAGCAGCTGCCAGGTCGCGTTCAATGCCTCGGTGCCGCGATCGTAGGTCGAGTACGTATGGAAGACAGTGCCGTTCTCTAGCGCGAAGCAACTCAGCGCCATCAGCTCCATCACGTCGAGCATGCTGCCGCCACCCGGACCCGGATCACGGCGCGGCGTCGGAACATACATGTGCTCGAAGAAGTCGGCGTCGAAGTCGCTGCCGCCCGACGATACCCACTCCACGTCCCAGCCCATCCGCTCCTTGTACGCAGTGAGGACCGGCAGCGGCGAACGCGACGCCAGCAGGAACGTCACATCCCGGTGCGCCAGATGCGGCACCGCGCCGACCAAGTTGTCCGTTTCGAACGTGCAGCCCGGGCAGCCCGCCGGCGTCTTCGGGCCGAGCATGAAGTGCCGCACGATCAACTGTGACCGGCCGTCGAACAACTCGGCGAGCGTGCGCTGGCCGGCCGTCGAGTCGAACACGTACTCCTTGTCGACCGGCACCCACGGCAACTGCAGCCGGGCCCGCGCAAGCTCGGTGGCGCGACGGGTCAGCTCCTTCTCATTGGCCAACTGTTGCTCGTAGGCGGCCCGCCACTGTTCGCGCGTCCCGACCGTATGCGTTGTCATCGCGTCATTCTCCTGGAGTGCCGATGGGTCCTTCGAAGTAGACCGTCGGCGGCGACGAAAGTCATCGACCGCCGTTACGCTCGCTGCGTGCTCATCGTGATCGAAGGTGTCGACGGCGCGGGCAAGCGCACACTGACCAACGGTCTGCGCACCGCATTCGAGGGCGCACAGAAGACCGTCACCACCCTGGCCTTCCCGCGCTACCACCAATCGATAACCGCCGACCTCGCCGCCGAGGCCCTGCACGGCAATCACGGCGACCTCGCCGAGTCGGTCCACGCGATGGCCGTTCTCTTCGCCCTCGACCGTGCCGGGGCAAAAACCGAGATCGCTGATCTCACCGAGACCTACGACGTCGTGATCCTCGACCGCTACGTCGCCTCCAACGCGGCGTACAGCGCGGCCCGGCTCCACCAGGGCGTGGACGGCGAGGTCGTCGAATGGGTGCGCGACCTCGAGTACGGTCGCCTCGAACTCCCCAGACCCGACACTCAGATCCTGCTCGCGGTGCCGGTCGAGCTCGCCGCCGCGCGTGCCGACCACCGCGCCCGAGAGGAAGCTGACCGCGCCAAGGATGCCTACGAACGTGACGACGGCCTGCAGCGCCGCACCGGCGAGGTCTACGCCGCGCTGGCCGCCGCGAACTGGTGCGGGCAGTGGAAGATCGTTCCGCCGGAAGTCGACGCCGCGAAGCTAGCCGCAGAGCTGGCTCAATAGCCGACTCGCCCCTTGTGCTACCGGCGTTTTATCGCGGTTTGGTGACACCATGGACAACATGAGGCAAAGGATCCTGGTTGTCGATGACGACCCTTCGCTCGCCGAGATGCTCACCATCGTGCTGCGCGGGGAGGGCTTCGACACCGCGGTCATCGGTGACGGCACCCAAGCACTGACCGCGGTCCGCGAATTGCGGCCCGACCTGGTGCTGCTCGACCTGATGCTGCCCGGCATGAACGGCATCGACGTGTGCCGCGTGCTGCGTGCGGACTCCGGTGTCCCGATCGTCATGCTTACGGCCAAGACCGACACCGTCGACGTGGTCCTCGGCCTGGAGTCCGGCGCCGACGACTACGTGATGAAGCCGTTCAAGCCGAAGGAGCTCGTCGCCCGCGTGCGCGCGCGTCTGCGGCGTAACGAGGACGAGCCCGCTGAGATGCTGTCGATTGCCGACGTGGACATCGACGTGCCTGCTCACAAGGTCACCCGACTGGGCGAACAGATCTCCCTGACCCCGCTGGAATTCGACCTATTGGTGGCGTTGGCGCGTAAACCGCGGCAGGTGTTTACTCGTGATGTGCTGCTCGAACAGGTGTGGGGATACCGACACCCGGCGGACACGCGTCTGGTGAACGTGCATGTCCAGCGTTTGCGGGCCAAGGTCGAGAAGGACCCGGAGAACCCGCAGGTGGTGCTGACGGTTCGAGGAGTGGGGTATAAGGCCGGACCTCCGTGATATTTGACCGCTCAGCGGTCGCCGTGACCTTGACCGCTCGGCGGTCGCCGTGATCTGGAGCTCGCGAAGGCGCATCCATCGGCGTTCGGCACCACTTGTACGCGGATTGGGCGCGCTGGGTCGAGCGATGGGTCTCGCCTGGCGACGCTCGCTGCAGCTGCGCGTCGTCACGTTGACGCTCGGACTGTCGCTGGCCGTCATCCTGGCGCTTGGGTTCGTGCTGACCAGCCAGATCACCGACCGCATCCTCGAAGTGAAGGTGCGTGCCGCCACCGAGGAGATCGACCGCGCCCGTAGCACCGTGAGTGGCATCGTCGGCGGCGAGGAAACCCGCTCGCTCGACAGCAGCCTGCAGCTAGCCCGCAACACGCTGATCGACCGCACCGCCGACGCCGGTCCAGGCCTGGCAGGCGCATTCGACGCGGTGTTGGTCGTACCCGGCGACGGACCGCGCGCCGCCACCGCCGCGGGTCCGGTGCAGCAAGTCCCCAACGCCTTGCGCGACTTCGTCAAGGCTGGCCAGGTCAGCTACCAGTACGCGACCGTCAACACCGAAGGTTTCTCCGGCCCGGCGTTGATCATCGGCAGTCCGACGTCGTCGCCGGTCGCGAATCTCGAGCTTTACCTGATCTTTCCGCTGAGCAATGAAGAGTCCACCATCGCGCTGGTGCGTGGCACGATGGCCACCGGCGGCGTCGTCCTGCTGGGCTTACTCGCGGTGATTGCGCTCGTCGTCGCCCGCCAGATCGTGCTGCCCGTGCGGTCGGCCTCGCGGATCGCCGAGCGGTTCGCCGAAGGGCATCTCACCGAGCGCATGCCGGTGCGTGGCGAGGACGATATGGCCCGACTGGCGGTGTCGTTCAATGACATGGCCGAAAGCCTGCACCGGCAGATCACCTCGCTCGAGGAATTTGGCAATCTGCAGCGGCGGTTCACCTCCGATGTAAGCCACGAGCTGCGCACCCCGCTGACCACGGTCCGCATGGCAGCCGACCTGATCCACGACCACAGCGATGACCTCGACCCGGCACTGCGTCGTTCCACCGAGTTGATGGTCAGCGAACTCGACCGTTTCGAGACGCTGCTCAACGATCTCCTGGAAATCTCGCGCCACGATGCCGGCGTCGCCGAACTGTCCGTTGAGGCGGTCGATCTGCGCGCGACGGTGCAGAGTGCGCTCAACAACGTCGGGCACCTGGCCGCCGACGCGGACATCGAGCTGATCGTCGACATGCCCTCTGAGGACGTCATCGCCGAAGTCGACCCGCGCCGCGTCGAGCGCATCCTGCGCAACTTGATCGCCAACGCCATCGATCACGCCGAGCACAAGCCGGTGCGCATCCGAATGGGCGTTGACGAAGACACTGTGGCCGTCACGGTGCGCGACCACGGCGTCGGGCTGCGGCCCGGCGAGGAGAAGCTGGTGTTCAGTAGGTTCTGGCGCTCAGACCCGTCGCGGGTGCGCCGCTCCGGCGGCACCGGCCTCGGCCTGGCCATCAGCATCGAGGACGCCCGGCTGCATCAGGGGAGGTTGGAAGCCTGGGGCGAACCCGGTAAGGGCGCCTGCTTCCGGCTGACCTTGCCGCTGGTGCGTGGTCACAAGGTCACGACGAGCCCGCTCCCACTGAAACCCGTTGAGCCTGAACACCCCCCGCGACGCTCGGCTCGGGAATCGGAAACCGTGTGAAGCGCCTATTGGTCGCCCTGGCGGTGCTCGGGTTCGTCGTCACCGGCTGCGCAGGAGTACCCAGTTCATCGTCACCGCAGGCGATCGGCACCGTCGAGCGGCCCGCGCCACCGAGCCTGCCCAAGCCGACGCCCGGCATGGATCCCGACGTGCTGTTGCGGGAATTCCTCAAGGCGACCGCCGATCCGGCGAATCGTCATTTGGCGGCGCGGCAATTCCTCACCGAATCCGGTTCCAGCGCATGGGATGACGCGGGCAGCGCGCTGCTGATCGACAACGTCGTCTTCACCGAAACCCGCGGGTCTGATCGCGTCACGGTACACATGCGTGCCGACATCCTTGGCTCGTTGTCGGACCTGGGTGTGTTCGAGACCGGTGAGGGCGCGTTGCCCGATCCTGGACCGATTGAACTGGTCAAGACGTCCGGCGGCTGGCGCATCGACAAGCTGCCAAACGGCGTTTTCCTTGACTGGCAACAGTTTCAAGCCACGTACAAGCGCAACACGTTGTACTTCGCCGACCCGACCGGCGCCACCGTCGTCCCCGACCCTCGCTACGTAGCGGTGTCCGACCCCGACCAGTTGGCGACCGAACTGGTCAGCAAGCTGATCGCCGGACCACGTCCGGAACTGGCCAAGAGTGTGCGCAATCTGCTGGAGCCTCCGCTGAAGCTACGCGGACCGGTGACTCGCGCCGACGGTGGCAAGACTGGCGTCGGTCGTGGCTACGGCGGTGCGCGGATCGATCTGGACAACCTGTCGACCACCGATCCGCACAGTCGCCAACTGCTTGCGGCCCAGATCATTTGGACCCTGTCGCGCGCCGGGATCAACGGCCCGTACGTGATCACCGCCGATGGTGCCGCGCTCGACGATCGCTTCGCCGACGGTTGGGAGACCTCCGACGTGGCGGCCACCGACCCCGGCGCGTTCCCGGGAGCCGCGGCGGGCCTGCATGGCTTGGTGGGCGGTTCGCTGGTGTTTCTGGACGGCCCCCGCGCGCCACGCGTCCCCGGGGCGTTCGGCGCGACGCCCAACCAGACCGCGGCGGCGATATCGCGAACCGGACAGAACATGGCGTCGATCGTGACGTTGCGCTCGGGCGCGCCCGACATGGCGTCGTCGTTGTGGGTCGGTCCGTTGGGCGGCAACGCGTCGCAAGCGCTGGATGGACGCAACTTGTCGCGGCCCAGTTGGGCCCTCGACGACGCTGTCTGGGTGGTGGTCGACGGCAACAACGTGGTCCGCGTCATCCAAGACGCGTCCGGGCAACCCGCGCGCATACCCGTCGACTCCACGCCGGTGTCATCACGGTTTCCCGGTGCGATCCGGGAACTGCAACTGTCGCGCGACGGAACCCGCGCCGCGATGGTCATCGACGGTCAGGTCATCTTGGCCGGGGTGGAGCAGACCCCCGGTGGGGGATATGCGCTGACGTATCCGCGGCGGCTGGGCTTCGGGCTGCGCAACACCGTCGTCTCACTGTCGTGGCGCACGGGCGACGACATCGTCGTCAGCCGCACGGATCCGCAGCATCCGGTTTCCTACGTCAACCTCGACGGCGTCAACTCCGACGGGCCCAGCCGCAACCTGCTTATGCCGGTCACCACCGTGGCGGCCAACCCGTCGACGGTCTACGTCGCCGACGAGCGCGGCGTGCTGCAACTGACGGGTTCGGCCGCCGACAACGACCCGGTGTGGTCCGAGGTAAGGCCGTTGATGGTTCCCGGCGCGCAACCCGTACTGCCTGGCTGAGCATCGCTTCAAATTTTTTTGGCATCGCACTGAACCAAGTCCCGCGGACTCCCGTTGTGCTGACAAAACGACGCTAGATGCGTTGGCAGACAGCCAAGGAGAGACGATGAAGGTTCGCGGTCCACTGGTCACCCTCAGCGCGGTCGCGGTGCTGGGTGCGGGCATATTGTTCGTCAACATTTCCCAGGAGCAGGCGTCGGTGGTGCCCGGTACGCCGGTCGCGGCGCCGGTGACCACGACCGTCACCGCCGCGCCCGCACCGCGGGCACCGTCGTTCCCCGCCAAGGTGGACTACGTCGGCAAGATCCCGACCGCCAAGGGTGTCATCACACTGGACATCGCGGTCGAGGGTGACAAGGCCGTCGCCTATGCCTGCGACGGAAACTCCATCGAGTCGTGGATGCGCGGTCCCGCGGTCGACGGCGCCGTCAGTCTTTCGAGCAAGGACAAGACGGGCCGAGTCGAGGGGCGGCTGGATGGCACCGCCGTCGTCGGCACCCTGTGGATAGGTGCGAAGAAGTGGGACTTCACCGCGGAACCCGCGCAGTCACCGGCCGGGCTGTATGTGTACGAGCAGGACGGGGTCCGCAGTAGCTGGATCGTCGACAGCTCAGGCAAGGCGACCGGCGTGCTGCGGTTGTCCGACGGATCGACCTCGCCCGCACCGGGTTTGGCGATTGGCATCGGCTATGCGAACACAGTCATCGACGGGCGTACGGTCACCGCGGCACGGGTCGGGGGCACCGACGATGTCTGAGTCACCTGCCACGCAGCGCATCACGACGTCACGCGGCGACGCCGCGGTGCTGACCGCCGTCCTGATCGGGTCGCTCGTCGCCGTCGGGCTCGGTGTGTTCGGCAAAGTCCATGAGCCACAGTTCTTTTCGGTGAACATCGCCGGATTCTCAAGCGGTACGGCGGTAAAGGCGTGGCTGGGGACCCTCGCGGCGGCCCTCGCGCTGTTCCAGCTCGTGTCAGCGTTTGCGATGTACCGGTTGATTCCCGGCGGCAGGGCGCCCGCGTGGATGGGGCTCGCGCACGTGTGGTCGGGGCGGCTCGCGGTGCTGGCCAGTGTTCCCGTCGCGGTGCACTGCCTGTACGCGCTGGGGTTCCAGGAGACCGACAGCCGGGTGCTGTTCCATTCGCTGTTCGGATGCTTGTTCTACGGCATCTTTGTCACGAAGATGATGTTGCTGACCCGCAAAGGCCTCCGCGGCTGGGTGATCCCGGTCGCGGGCGGGTTGCTGTTCTTCGTGCTCGTCTACGTCTGGTTGACCTCAGCCCTGTGGTTCTTCCAGACCGGCGGGATCACGTTCTAGTGGAGAGGTTTTCTATGTCGTTCACAGATTTGCGAATTCCACGGCAGAAGGTTCTGATCGGGGCAGGCGTCGGGATGCTCGCGTCCGTACTCGCCGCCTGCACGAGCTACGGCAAGAAGCCAGAGGCGTCCGGTGACACCGCGACGACGACGCAGGCGGCGCCGACAACCGGCGGCACGGCCCCGGAACAGACCAAGGCCATCGCCAAGACATCGGATGTGCCCGTCGGCTCGGGTCTCATCGTGGGCGAGGTTGTCGTGACCCAGGCGACTGCAGGCGATTTCAAGGGCTTCTCGTCGACCTGCACCCACGCCGGATGCGCGGTGAACGAGGTCGTGGACGGCACCATCAACTGTCCCTGCCACGGCAGCAAGTTCAACCTCGACGGCTCGGTGGCTAACGGTCCCGCGACCAAGCCGCTGGCATCAGAAGCGGTTTCGGTGCAGGGAGACTCGATCGTTCTGGGCTGACCGCCCGTCGCCCGGGCAGCATCGTCGGCCACCAGAACCAGCGGCCGATTAGCGCCACCACCGACGGCAGCACGAATGTGCGCACGACCAGGGTGTCGAGCATCAGGCCGACGCCGATCGTCACGCCGATCTGAGCGATGCTGAGCACGGTGCTGCCCGCGAGCGCGAACATGGTGATGCCGAAGACGATTCCCGCGGTGGTGACGACTCCGCCGGTCGCCGCGAACGCGCGGATGATGCCAGTCCCCAGGCCAGCGGACGCCTCTTCGCGAATTCGCATGGCAAGCAAGAGGTTGTAGTCGGCGCCGACGGCGACCAAAGCGATGAATGAAATCGGCGCCACCGCCCAATGCAGGTCGTGGTGCAACAGGTGCTGCCAGATCAGCACACTCGCGCCCAGCGCCGACGCATAGGACATCGCCACCGTGCCGACGACGACGATCCCCGCGACGGGGCTGCGGAGCATCAGCGCGACGATGATGAAGATCAGCGCCAACGTCGCCACCACCAGCAGCACCAGGTCGCCGTCGACCAGCCGTTGCAGGTCCGCGGTGGCCGGTCCGACGCCGGAGAGGTGCACCGCGGTGGGGGTGAGCGTGCCCTCTTTGGTCGCCTCGCGCACAGCGGTTTGGATTTGACCGGCACGCGCAGCGCCGTCTCCGCTCCACTCATGCCCGTCACCGAAGACGAGCAGATAGGTCGCGCGACCGTCGTCCGACATGAGTTGGTCCAAAGCCGCCCGCAGGGCGGGATCGGACAGCGCCCGCTGCGGCATGTAGAAGCCGCCTGCCGCGCTGCGGCGAAACTGTGTGTCGATCTCGTGCAGGTAGTCCGTCAGCTGGCGCAGTTGTGGGCCCAGTGACGACGTCAATGAGGCGAGGTCGGTAGTCGCGACACGCGCCTGCTGCAATTGCGCCGCCATCTCGTCGACCGCTGGCGGCAGGCCAGCGAGCGCTCGCGTGGCTTCTGCGGATCCGACCCTGAGTTTGTCTGCGCCGCTGGTTAATTGGACGGAACTGCGCATGACGTCATCGACGGGCTGGACCACTCTGGCGACGACTGAGCAGATTGGGTTGGTGGGGCAATTCGGAGTCGACGACACGAAGCCGCGCATCGGGTCGAGGTACCCCGAAACGGTGGTCATGTTGGTCTGCAGACCGCTCATCCCGGCCCGCATGTCGTCGGCAGCGAGTCCGACGTCGCCGAGGCCCGCAGCGCTTCCCGCCAGGCCGTCGGAGAGCCTCGCGACCGCGGTCGTCATCGATGCAAGCGCGCTGTCGAGAGTCGCGACGCCGCCGAGTCGCTCGGTGAGCCCGTCGATCATGCCGACGAACTGGTCGCCGATGATGCCGGCTTGTCCGCTCAGCGTCGCTTCGTCGGGCACCGTGCCTGCCGGTCGGCTGGCCGACTGCACCATCCTGACGCCGGGTATGGCCATGATCTGCTTGGTGATCCGTTCGACGGCGATCAGCCCTGCCGGGTTGCGGAGGTCGTTCTCCGCGGCGACGGTGACCACCGTGGCGAGCAGATGGTTGGCGTCGAAGTGGCGGTCGGCGGCCGCGTAGCCCAGGTTGGACTCTGTGCTCTGTGGCGTCGCAGCGGGTTCGTCCCAGCCGATCCGCAGACCGAGCACCGGAATCGCCGCAATGGCGATGACCCCAACGCTCGCGACCAGGATGGGTGCGGGCCAGCGCGTCACGGTGACACCCACCCGGCGCCATCGACGCGCGCTTACCGTGCGCCGCGGCTCGAGTAGGCCGCGCCGGCCCGCAAGTGCTATCAGTGCGGGCGTGAGGGTCAGCGCGGAGAACATCGCCACCAAAACGCCTACCGCGCAGGGAATTCCAGTACTACGGAACATCCCGACATCGGCGAAGCTCAAGCTGGTCAGCGCCGCGGCGATCGTGAGCGCCGATCCCGCGATGACCGGGGCGACACCCCGGTAGGCCGCCTCCAGTGAGTCGGACGAGGGCAACCCCTGTCGCCTGCCCTCGTGATAGCGGCCGATCAAAAAGATCGCATAGTCGGTTCCCGCGCCGAGCATCATCGCTGCCAGCAGGGCAACCGAGAACAACGACACCTCGGACAGGCCGGCGTCGCCCAGCGCGGCCACCACGGGCCGTGCCACAGCAAGTGCCAGTCCGACGGAGATCAGCGGGATCGCGGCGCCGACCGGCGAGCGGTACACGATGAGCAACAAGAGCAGGATCAGGCCGACCGTCGCGGCGGTGATGCCGAGCATCTGCCGGTCGATTGCACTGAACTCGTCGGCGATGGTGGCGCCGGGCCCGGTCACGTACACGCTCAGACCCGGCGGTGGGTCGAGCCGCGTGACCGTATCGCGCATTGCGGTGACGGCCTCGGCGGCCTGCGATGTGCCAAGCATGCCCGACAACCGCATCATGACGGTGACCGCGCGCCCGTCGTCGCTCAGCGCGGCTGAGGCGGTTGCCGGGTCGGACCACAGATCCGTCACCGAGTACACCTGCCCGGAGTCGGCCCGCAGGCTTCCGATGAGTCGGTCGTAGAACTCGCGGTCCTGGTCACCGAGAGGGCGATCACCCTCCAGGACAATGTAATTGAGGTTGTTGCTGGGTGTCTCGTTGAGAAGCGCGGCGGCCTGCCGCGCGGCGATGGAACTGGGTGCATCGGTGGGCATGAACGAGCGGGAGTGAGATTCCACCACCCGCTCGAGTTGCGGCACCGCGAGGTTGGCGGCCCCGGCGGCGATCACCCAGAAGACGAGGACCCAGATGGCGTAGCGGCTCGTGAGGCGCCCCAACCTGATCGTCGCGTCATGCAACGGTCTGCCGGTCGTTGCCCGGAGAGGTATACAGCGCGACGATGTGCTTCTCGCCGTGGGCAAGTGCGCGCATCCGCACCGACCGACGGTTCGCCGCATCGAGGAGTGCCAGTAATCCGGGGTTGGCGGCGGCCAGTTCGGCTCGGGCCTGATCGGCCGAAACATCCTCGTGGACAGCCTGATCGAGCTTGGCGGTCAGCATCGTCACCCATCGGTGACGCAGCGACAGCAGCAGGCCTTCCTCGCTTCCGAACAGCCGCTCGACATCGGCGGTCCTGCCGTTCAAATCAATTGCCGCCTCGGGATCGGTGGCCGCGCGGTCGATCAGGTCGGCCATGAAGGCCATGCGTTCGTGCAGTTGTGACCATGTCATGGTGGAAACGCTACGAAGTCGGACGGCCCTCCCGCGTCGTGCCGAGGACTGCTTTTCGTCTCCTACCACGGTCGGAGACGACCTGCGACCACAGGACGATGTGGCGACATACCGGGTCTTCTACGATCGAACGATGCTGCGCGCGGCAATGTGTTGGCTGCGGGATCGGATCCGGCGGAGAGGCGAAGTGCTCCCGCTCGGATTCACATGGGCTTTTGTGCTGACCGTCGATGTCACCGTCGTCGGAGTTTGCGTCATCGCCGCAATGCAGCGTCCCGCCGCAGATCTGCCCGCTGGGCTCATCGCCATCGCCATTGCGGCAGTGCCGTGCGGGGTGTTCCTGGTCTACGGCGTGACGATGAAAGTGTATGAAGCGCCGGGACTGTGGAGTGCATGGACCGCCGCGACGGCTATCTTTTTGTTCGCGACCTCGACACCCGTTTCCGGAGATTTCGCGCCCCTGCTGCTAGTGCTGGTCGTGGGCACCGTAGGGGCCATGTCGGGGTTGTTCGCCGGTTTCCTGGCCACCGCATCGTCGATGGCGCTGTTACTGGTCGCGTTCGCGATGCATCGCCTCGACGCCTTCGCTCTCTATTTGAGCTTCGTCGGAATGGGTTGGCTGGTCGGCTATCTCATGCACACCCAGCAGCAGTTGCTGCTCAAGCAGCAGCAGGCCCAGGCGCAGCTCGCCGAGCATGCGGCCGCCGATGAACGTCGCCGCATCGCACGCGAAGTGCACGACGTGATCGCCCACTCACTGTCCGTTACCTTGCTACACACCACCGCCGCGCGCCGTGGATTGCAGGAGGACCGCGACGTCGACGACGCAATCGAATCCCTGGAACAGGCCGAACAGCTCGGTCGTCAGGCGATGGCCGACATTCGTCGCACGGTCGGACTGCTCGACGACGGTCGGACGAAGCTGACTCCCGAGCCGGGGGTGCAGGAAATCCCAACCCTGGTCAACGATTTCCTTCGCGCGGGATTGAACGTCACGCTCTATACCGCCGGGCCGGTCGACCGGGTGACGCCCACAGTCGGGCTCGCGATGTACCGCATCATCCAGGAATCGCTTGCCAACATCGCCAAGCATGCCCCTGAATCGGATTCGACGGTTTCGCTGGAGGTTTCGCAAGAATCGGCGAAGCTGAAGGTCACCAATCAGCTGCCCGTGACAGTTTCCGCCAGCGTGGGGACCGTCGGCCGCGGGCTGAACGGCATGCGTCAACGCGTCGAACTTCTCGGCGGACACGTCGATGTCGGCCCGTCTGGCGACCAGTGGTCGGTGCTGGCCGAGATTCCGTTGGGCGACGCCGCCAACGGCTGGCGCC
The DNA here is from genome assembly GCF_044452905.1 of Mycobacterium sp. NPDC051804. Taxonomy (NCBI): domain Bacteria; kingdom Bacillati; phylum Actinomycetota; class Actinomycetes; order Mycobacteriales; family Mycobacteriaceae; genus Mycobacterium; species Mycobacterium sp. NPDC051804. The sequence continues at coordinate 777,515 of NZ_JBITCD010000004.1, forward strand.
CTCCTTGGTGCCCGCTATGACAGAAGCGACCCCCGAGATCGCTGTTCTGCTGGTTGACGACCAGGACCTGGTGCGTTCAGGGTTACGCCGCATCCTTCGCCGCAAAGACGGCTTCGTGATCGTCGCGGAGTGTTCAGACGGCGACGAAGTCCCTGACGCGCTCGCTCAACAACGGCCCGATGTCGTGGTGATGGATCTGCGCATGCGACGTGTGGACGGCATCGAGGCGACGCGTCTCCTGTGCGCCGCCGGTGGTCCACCGGTCCTCGCGCTGACCACCTTCAATGACGACGAGCTGCTGTCGGGTGTGCTGCGTGCCGGGGCGGCCGGCTTCGTGCTCAAAGATTCGTCTGCCGAGGAGCTGATCCGCGCCGTCCGAGCGGTGGCCAGAGGCGACAGTTATCTCGACCCGGCGGTCACCGCGCGTGTTCTGACGGCCTACCGCAAGGTCGCCGAACCGAATCACAGCGCTGCGTTGGCCGACCTCACTGCACGTGAACTCGACGTGCTGACGTTGATCGCCAAGGGCCGGTCGAATGCGGAGATCGCCGACGAGCTCTTCATCTCCGGCGTCACGGTCAAAAGCCACATCGGGCGCATCTTCGTGAAGCTCAACCTGCGCGACCGCTCTGCGGCGATCGTCTATGCCTACGACAACGGAATCGTTGCGCCGCGCTGAGTCTCCGGACGCCCGACTCAGGTAGATGTGACGCCGGGAATGCGGCCCTCGCGGAACGCCTCGACGAAATGGCGATGATCGTCGCGCACCGTGGCGGCGTACTCGAGGCCGAAGGAAACCATGTCGTCGACGAAGTCGTCGGTGCGCTCGCCGATCACCTCGACGATCGCCTCTTCGGTCTGGAAGTCGACAAGCGTCTGATCGCTGTCGGCGTCACCCACGCAGTGCACCTTGGCGACGGCGCGACCGAGTTGATCGATGACTTCGGCGAATTCGTCAGGTTCGGTCACCTCGGTCCAGTCCAAATCCGACTCGTAGGGCGACAGTTCGGCCACCACGTAACCGATGTCGTCGATCTCGGTGTAGCCGAGGAGGGGATCGGCGTGCGCCTGCAGCGCTCGTTGTGACACCGCCGTGCGGTGCCCGTGGTGCTTGAAGTACTTGTGCACCGCCTCGTCGGCGACCACACGGCTCGGGGCGGCGATATTGCCCTGCTTCATGGAGAGCACAATGTCGTTGTCCAGGGCTTGGTTGAACCCTTCGATCAGCACGTTGTAGCTCGGCAGCCCGGCGCTGCCGATGCCGAAACCGGTCCGGCCGACGATGTCCTTGACGTCGTAGGCGACTTCGCGGAACTTCTTGGACCGCGGAATGGTCTCCTGGTACGCCTCGAAGGCGGCGTTCACCTTCTCGTATTCGGACTCGTCGAGCCTGCGCACCCCTTCGATCTCACGGAAGCGCCGATCGCTGTCGTCGATTTTGGTCATGCGCTCGAGCATCTGCGACCGTGTTGACAGTCGGGCCGTCTGCAATGCCGTGAGCACCGCGCCCTGAGCGGTATCGAGATTCAGCGAGAACGAGCTGTCGTCCTCCTCTTCGGTGAACCACCGCACCTGGTCGATATAGGCGCGGACGAACGTTTCGATCAGCGCCTTGATCTCCTCGTCGGAGAGCGCCTTCTGCCAGCACATCAACGCGATACTGGCCGCGAACCGCTGCAGATCCCACGTGAAATTCCCGACGAACGCCTCATCGAAATCGTTGACGTCGAAAATCAGGATCCCGGCGCCGTCCATATAGGTGCCGAAGTTCTCCGCGTGCAAGTCCCCCTGAATCCACACGCGCGAGGATCGTTCGTCCGCCCATCTGTCCTCGCGCTCGGCGACATCGGCATAAAACAGGCAGGCGCTGCCTCGGTAGAAGGCGAACGGTTCGGCCGCCATCTTGCGGAACTTGGTCCGAAAGGCGTCGGGATCCGCCTTCATCAGCTCGGAGAACGCCTCGACCAGGCATTTGACGATGACCGCTTCCCGTTCGTCTTGCATTCCGGAGGAGTACCCAGTTCCGAACGGCCGCTCGACGCCGGCGAGCCGACATGTCACCGCGCACCGCGACACTGCGGTCATGCTCGATTTGATCGTCCCGCTGGAGTGCGGTGGCTGCGGCGCGCGCTCGACGCGATGGTGCGACGCCTGCGCCAAAGACCTCGCCGTCAGGCCGGACGAGCCGCATCTCGTCAGCCCTCGCGTCGACCCGGGCGTACCCGTTTTCTCGCTGGGCCGCTACGCGGGCGCACGCCGTCAAGCCATTGTCGCCGTGAAGGAGCACGGCCGTGCCGACCTCGTCATGCCACTCGCCGACGTGCTCCGCGTGGGGCTGGCCCAGATGGTGACGTGGGGTGTAGTCGGTACGCCGCTCGTCGTGGTGCCCGCGCCCACGCGTCGGTGGTCGGCCAGGCGCCGCGGCGGCGACCCGGTCACCCGCGTCGCTCGCGCCGCGACCGCCGAGCGGGACGAAGTTGCCGTCGTTCAAGCGCTGCGTACACGGGCCTTCGTAGCCGATTCCGCCGGCCTTTCCAGCGCCGACCGTCAGCGCAACATCGCAGGGCGGGTGAAGCAGGTCCGACGGGTCCGAGGAGAAGTCGTGGTCGTCGACGACATCGTGACGACCGGCGCCACCGCGTCTGAATCCGTCCGCGTCCTGCAACGGGCCGGGGCGTCCGTGGTGGCCGTCCTGGCTATCGCCAACGCGTGACGACCCCAAGTGACGGTCCCGCCAATTACTCCGCCGTCAAGGTGATGTGAAGAACTGAAAACAGGTCGGAGAAAACTCAGTGCATTTTGTGGCACGACCGGGTGAACACGGACTACCGTCGGCATCAACCACCCGTGAGTGCCTCACGGCGGCGCATCACCGACGGCGCCAGCATCGCCCACCAGCGGTAGGAGGTGAGTAGACGACACCTTGCACCGGCGGGCCGCGACAAAGGCATAAGACATGCAGAGCCCCTCGGCGCGTATCCACAGCTAGCCGGGCACGCTGACGCGTGCGGACGCGAAGAGAAACGAGTTGCCAAGTATGTCAACCCATTCCATTGCCTCGGACCAAGCGACGTTCGTCAACGACGAAACGCCCGAAGCCGAACTGCGAGCCGAGATCGTCGTCAAGGGCCGCAACGTCGAGATTCCCGAGCACTTCCGCATCTACGTCTCAGACAAACTCTCCCGCCTCGAACGACTCGACCGCACCATCTACCTCTTCGACGTCGAACTGGATCATGAAAAGAATCGGCGGCAACGCAAGAACTGCCAGCACGTCGAAATAACCGCGCGCGGCCGCGGCCCGGTAGTTCGGGGCGAGGCCTGCGCCGACAGTTTCTACGCCGCCCTGGAGTCCGCGGTCTGCAAACTCGAGAACCGGCTCCGGCGCAGCAAGGACCGTCGCAAGATCCACTACGGCGACAAGACGCCGGTTTCGCTGGCCGAGGCCACCGCGATCGGCCCGCTGCCCGACACGCTCAATGGCTCCGGGCCGGAATCACCGCAGGTCGACGGCGCAATGGTGGACGATCACGAGCCCGGACGGATCGTGCGCACCAAGGAACATCCCGCGACACCGATGACGACGGACGACGCGCTGTCGCAGATGGAACTCGTCGGCCACGACTTCTTCCTCTTCCACGACAAGGAGAGCGACAAGCCGTGCGTGGTGTACCGCCGCCACGCCTACGACTACGGGTTGATTCGGCTTTCCGGCCCGGAAGGCTGATTCGCCTCCGAGCCGTAGGCCTGACACGCTCGGGAAACTCGGCGTGCCACGTCGCTACCATGGGTTGAGCTGTAGCAGATCCAACCCATTTGGAAAGCCTGAGGAATAGCGTGCTGGATAAGTTGCTCCGTCTCGGTGAAGGCCGCATGGTCAAGCGCCTCAAGGGGGTGGCTGAGTACGTCAACACCCTGTCCGACAGCGTGGAGAAGCTCTCCGACGCCGAGCTGCGGGCCAAGACGGACGAGTTCAAGAAGCGGTACGACGGCGGCGAAGGCCTCGACGACCTGCTACCCGAGGCGTTCGCGGTCGCCAGAGAAGCGGCGTGGCGAGTACTGGATCAACGGCACTTCGACGTCCAGGTGATGGGTGGCGCGGCATTGCACTTCGGCAACGTCGCGGAGATGAAGACCGGTGAGGGCAAGACCCTGACCTGTGTGTTGCCCGCCTATCTCAACGCGCTGTCCGGCAAGGGTGTGCACGTCGTCACGGTCAACGACTACCTGGCCAAACGTGACGCCGAATGGATGGGTCGCGTGCACCGCTTCCTGGGCCTCGACGTCGGCGTGATCCTCTCCGGTCTGACGCCCGACGAGCGGCGCGCGGCCTACGGCGCCGACATCACCTACGGCACGAATAACGAGTTCGGCTTCGACTACCTGCGTGACAACATGGCGCACTCACTGGACGACCTGGTGCAGCGTGGCCACAACTTCGCCGTCGTCGACGAGGTCGACTCGATCCTCATCGACGAGGCCCGTACCCCGCTGATCATCTCCGGCCCGGCCGACGGGGCGTCGAACTGGTACTCCGAGTTCGCGCGGCTCGCTCCGCTGATGGAGAAGGACGTCCACTACGAGGTCGACATCCGCAAGCGGACCATCGGTGTCCACGAGATCGGCGTCGAGTTCGTCGAGGATCAGCTCGGCATCGACAACCTCTACGAGGCCGCCAACTCTCCGCTGGTCAGCTACCTCAACAACTCCATCAAGGCCAAGGAACTGTTCACGCGCGACAAGGACTACATCGTGCGGGACGGCGAGGTCATCATCGTCGACGAGTTCACCGGCCGCGTGCTGGTCGGGCGGCGCTACAACGAGGGCATGCACCAGGCGATCGAGGCCAAGGAGCACGTCGAGATCAAGGCCGAGAACCAGACGCTGGCGACGATCACGCTGCAGAACTACTTCCGTCTTTACGACAAGCTCGCCGGCATGACGGGTACCGCCCAGACCGAGGCGTCCGAGCTGCACGAGATCTACAAGCTCGGCGTGGTCAGCATCCCGACCAACAGGTCGATGATCCGTGCCGACCAGTCCGACCTGATCTACAAGACCGAAGAGGCCAAGTACATCGCGGTCGTCGACGACGTCAGCGAGCGGTTCGAGACGGGCCAGCCGGTGCTGATCGGCACCACCAGCGTGGAGCGCTCGGAGTACCTGTCGCGCCAGTTCACCAAGCGCCGCATCCCGCACAACGTGCTGAACGCGAAGTACCACGAGCAGGAGGCCAACATCATCGCTGAGGCCGGCCGCCTCAAAGCGATCACGGTGGCCACGAACATGGCCGGCCGCGGCACCGACATCGTGCTCGGAGGCAACGTCGACTTCCTCGTCGACAAGAGGCTGCGTGACCAGGGCCTGGACCCGGTGGAGACGCCCGAGGAGTACGAAGCCGCGTGGCACAAGCTCCTACCCCAGGTGAAGGCCGAAGCAGCCGACGAAGCCAAGGACGTGATCGAGGTCGGCGGGCTGTACGTTCTGGGCACCGAGCGCCACGAGTCCCGCCGTATCGACAACCAGCTGCGCGGCCGCTCGGGCCGTCAGGGTGATCCGGGCGAATCCCGGTTCTACCTCTCACTCGGTGACGAGCTCATGCGGCGGTTCAACGGCGCGACGCTGGAATCGCTGCTGACCCGGCTGAACCTGCCCGACGATGTGCCGATCGAGGCGAAGATGGTCAGCCGAGCGATCAAGAGCGCGCAGACACAGGTCGAGCAGCAGAACTTCGAGGTCCGCAAAAACGTCCTCAAGTACGACGAAGTGATGAACAAGCAGCGCGTGGTCATCTACGACGAGCGCCGCCGGATCCTTGAGGGCGAGAACCTCGCCGACCAGGCCCACAAGATGCTCATCGACGTCGTCACCGCGTACGTGAACGGTGCGACCGCCGAGGGTTACTCCGAGGACTGGGACCTCGAACAGCTCTGGACCGCGCTCGGGCAGCTGTACCCGGTGGGCATCGACCATCACGACCTCATCGATTCCGACGCCATCGGTGAGGCCGGCGAGCTGACTCGGGACGAGCTGCTCGATGCGTTGATCAAAGACGCCGAACGCGCGTACGCCGTGCGCGAGAAAGAGCTCGAGGAGATTGCCGGCGAGGGTGCGATGCGTCAGCTGGAACGCAACGTGTTGCTCAACGTGGTCGACCGCAAGTGGCGCGAGCATCTCTACGAGATGGACTACCTCAAGGAGGGCATCGGGCTGCGCGCGATGGCGCAGCGCGACCCGCTGGTCGAGTACCAGCGTGAGGGCTACGACATGTTCATCGGCATGCTCGAAGGCATGAAGGAAGAGTCGGTCGGCTTCCTGTTCAACGTGGCCGTGGAAGCCGCGCCCGCACCGGCAGTCGCGCCGGTCGCCGCGCCACAAGGGCTGGCCGAGTTCGCACAGGCCGCCGCCGCCAAGGCGCAGGAGGGCACCCAGGGCTCCGTTGCGACCAAGGAGCGTCCGGCGCCGACTGAATCTGGATTGCCGGCTCAGCCGGCGGCCCTGCGCGCCAAGGGAATTGACAACGAAGCGCCACCGATGACCTACAGCGGCCCATCCGAGGACGGTTCAACGGAGGTCAAGCGCTCCGGCGGGGGCGGCAGGCATACGGCACCATCCGGCGGCACACGGAAAGAACGCCGGGAAGCCGCGCGACAGCAGGCCCGCGAAACCAAACGGCGGGGCTAGGGAGTCAGCCGAGCGGCGATGCGCTCCAGGGTGGCGCGCATACCGTCTTCGGCCTGTCTGGGCATCGATCCCATCCGGAGCATCGGCCGTTGCCGGTCCGACGAGACGTCCCAAGTCTCTCGGACCAGCGTGCCGCCGTCGACGGGCTCGAGTTCGTACCGCCAGATTCGTCCGCCGATCAGCCCGAGCGGTCCCATCGTGGTTTTCCAGGCGATGCGGCGGTCGGTCTCGTATTCGATGACGGTGTTCGTGGTGCGGTAGGGCAGGAACAGCGATTCGGGGCGGCCCCGCATCGACATGCCGAACTTGGAGCCGAGCGTCAACGGCTGCGAAGGCTCGGTCGAATGGTCCACCGTGCCCGAGCCGTCGAAGCTGGAATGCTTTCCGGCGTCGGCGATCAACGCGAATATCTGGTCGGCGGGCGCGTTGATGACCCGTTCCACGCTGATGGTGTTTCCCTCCACGCGCTCACCCTATCCTCGAGTCGCCCGCGGTCAGGGACTCAACCGATCTGCAGAGCGACGATGCGCCAGCGCTCGCGGTAGAGCTCGATGCGTGCCGCGAGCGCACGTACCCGTGCCCCGCTGGTGTACGTACCGAACACCTCGGCCTCGGTGCCGTCGGTTCCGTCGACCATGCGCAGCCGTATCCGGCGCAGCCTCGCGACCGTACGCACACTGCTTGGGCGGCCGGCCCGAACGTGCGACGACCGGCTCAATTCGATGACCGTGTCGATCAGCGCAGGCGCCACCAGCGGTCGCAGCTGCGCGACGGGCCTGCGTCGATCGATGACTTCGAGCACCCGGCGCAGGGCGGCATCGGCGAACGTGACGGCGGTGCGCGGTGGATCCGCTTCCTGAACGGTCCGATATCCGGGTGGCGACGACGGTCGCGCGGCACGGCGGTGCAGCACCGGCGTCGATCGGCACACGGCCATGCCGACCGGCCGCGGCTCGTAGTCGATCACCGGCGACACCAATCGGGCACCCGGGGCGGGGGTGGGGGATGTAGGCATGAAATGCTCTCCGGCGATCGAGGGGGAATGGACGGCATCTGCCGGAGAGTTGCAGATCTGTTCATGATCGCATGGTTTGCAGGGGGTTCTCTGCACCCGTGATGCGCGGCGACAGGTTTGGTCGCTACGTTGGTAAACCAGAACCACCGCGGCCGAGAACCGCGTAGTCAACGAGGGGGCGTCGCGGCGATGGTGACCAGGTTGTCGGCCTCCGACGCGGCGTTCTTCCACAAGGAGAACACGTCGACGCCGATGTACGTGGGGTCGCTGTCGATCCTGCGCAAGCCGCGCAACGGCCTGAGCTACGAGACCTTGCTCGCGACCGTCGAACAGCGTCTTCCGCAGATTCCGCGCTACCGCCAGAAGGTCCGCGAAGTGACGCTCGGCCTCGCGCGCCCGGTTTGGGTGGACGACCCCGACTTCGACATCACCTACCACATTCGCCGCTCGGCGTTACCGTCTCCAGGCAGCGACGACCAGCTGCACGAGTTGATCGCGCGGCTGGGGTCGCGGCCGTTGGACAAGTCCAGGCCGCTGTGGGAGATGTACCTGATCGAGGGGCTGGCCAAGAACCGGATCGCGCTTTACACCAAGTCGCATCAGGCGCTGGTGAACGGGATGACGGCGCTGGAAATCGGACACGTCGTCGCCGACCGCACGCAGAAGCGCCCGGAGTTCGGCGAGGACATCTGGATTCCGGCGCGCGAGCCCAGCGACCGTCGGCTGCTTTTCGGCGCGGTCGGCGAATGGCTGACCCGTCCCGCCGAACAGGTTGGCGAGATGCGTTCGGCGGTCACCGGCGTCGTCACCAACGCCGGTCAGTTGGCTGACGTCGGCAGGCGGTTCGTCGACGTGGTCCGCACCGCCGCGCGGGGCACTGCGCCCAGCAGTCCGCTGAACACCACGGTGTCGCGCAACCGTCGGTTCGCGGTGGCTTCCGGAGACCTGGAGGATTTCCGCCTGGTGCGGGCGAAGTACGACTGTGACGTCAACGACGTCGTGCTCGCGGTGGTGGCCGGCGCGCTGCGAAATTGGCTCCTGTCACGTGGTGAGCCGGTGACGGCGACGACGACCATGCGCGCCATGGCCCCGATGTCGGTGTATCCCGACGCCGACCTGGACACGTCGGGGCCTGGACAGGCGATCAGCGAGGTGTCGCCGTTCCTCGTGGATCTCCCCGTGGGGGAGGGCAATGCGGTGGTCAGGCTGTCACAGATAGCGCACGCCACCGAATCTCATCCCACCGCCGCAAGTCTGGTCGATGCCAGGACCATCGTCACTTTGTCAGGGTTCGCGCCACCGACGTTGCACGCCATGGGAATTCGCGTCGCAACCGACTTCTCGGCGCGACAGTTCAACCTCTTGATCACGAACGTGCCCGGCGCACAGAAGCAGATGTTCGTCGCGGGCACCAAGCTGCTCGAGACGTACTCGGTGCCACCGCTGTTGCGCAACCAGGTTCTGGCCATCGGTGTGACGTCGTACAACGGCATGCTCTACTTCGGCATCAACGCCGACCGCGACGCGATGAGCGATGTCGACATGCTGCCGACGCTGTTGCGCGAATCGCTGGATGAACTGCTTGAAGCCGCACGTTGAACAACCGATTGCCTGATCTTGGTTGAGATGCGGCTGCGGCGGGAATGGCTCATCGGTGACCATCGACGCCGAGAACCCGAAAACGCACACTTCCGTGGGACGGGCCCTCTCGTCACCCACTGACCAGGTCATTCCGCATCCGGTTCTGGATGTACCCGTTGAAGAAGCCGCGTACACGCGGTCGCGTGGAGTCGACTGGGTCGTCTTCGGCGTGACGGCCGCCATCGCGATCGGCTTTCTGGTGTGGGGCTTCGTCAGCACCCCGTCGCTGGCGAACGCGTCCGGCAGCGCACTGACCTGGGTGATGGACAACACCGGGTGGTTGTTCGTCCTGACCGGCTCGGGGTTCGTGATCTTCGTGCTGTGGCTGGCGCTCGGCCGCTACGGCACGATCCCGCTGGGCCGCGACGACGAGGAGCCCGAGTTCAATGGCGTCTCCTGGATCGCCATGATGTTCTCCGCGGGCATGGGCATCGGCCTGATGTTCTTCGGTGTCGCCGAACCCCTGACACACTTCACCACCCCGCCACCTGGGACCGGCGACGCTGGAAATCCGGAGGCGGTTCAGAACGCGTTGGCGACCACGCTGTTTCACTGGACCTTGCACCCCTGGGCGATCTACGCGGTCGTCGGTCTGGCGATCGCCTACGGCGTGTACCGAAAGGGCCGGCTGCAGTTGATCAGCGCGGCGTTCGAGCCGCTGCTGGGCTCACGCGCAAACGGCCCGTGGGGCAAGGTCATCGACATGCTGGCGATCTTCGCCACGCTGTTCGGTTCAGCGGCGTCACTTGGGTTGGGGGCGCTACAGATTCGCAGCGGACTGCAGATCGTCGGCGGCATCGGCGAAACCGGCAACACGATCCTGATCGTTATCATCACCGTGCTGACTATCGCGTTCGTGCTGTCCGCGGTGTCGGGGATCGCCCGCGGTATCCAGTGGCTGTCGAATATCAACATGGTGCTGGCCGTCTCGCTGGCACTGTTCGTATTCGTTGTCGGCCCAACGGTTTTCATCCTCAACCTGATGCCAACCGCAATGGCCAGCTACCTGGGCGACATCGCGATGATGTCCGCGCGCACCGGCGCCGAAGGTGCCGAGGTCAACACCTGGCTGCAGACGTGGACCATCTTCTACTGGGCGTGGTGGGTGTCGTGGACGCCGTTCGTCGGCATGTTCATCGCGCGAATCTCACGTGGGCGCACCATTCGGCAGTTCGTCGCGGGAGTGCTGCTGGTGCCCAGCGTTGTTTCGCTGGTGTGGTTCGCGGTCTTCGGCGGAGCCGCGATCAAGGTCCAGCAGGAAGGTGTCGACCTCGCGGGCGAGGGCACCATCGAGGCGCAACTGTTCGGTCTGCTCGACCAGTACCCGATCGCGACCATCGCGAGCGTCCTGGTGATGGTGCTCGTCGCGATCTTCTTCGTTTCCGGTGCCGACGCGGCGTCGATCGTCATGGGTTCGCTCTCCGAACGGGGGACCATCAAACCGGGCCGGGCCACCGTCATCTTCTGGGGTGTCGCAATGGGAGCGGTGGCGGCGGTGATGCTGCTCGTCGGCGGAGAAGATGCGCTGAAGGGCCTGCAGACCATCACCATCATCGCGGCCCTGCCCTTCCTGCTCGTCATGATCGGCCTGGCGATCGCGTTGGTGAAAGACCTGCGCAACGACCCGAAGGTGGTGCGACGGCAGTACGCGTCTGAAGCGGTCAACAATGCCGTCGTCAGCGGGGTCACTCAGCACGGCGACGACTTCGTGATCTCCGTGGAGAAGGATCCTGAAGCCGGCAACCGCGGCGCCGGTTAATCTTCCGGCGTGCGTGTGTACGTGCCAGCGACCCTGGCCATGTTGCAGCAGCTCGTCGCGGACCAGCTGCTGCATGCCCGTAGCGGAACGGCGTTCGCGGTGACCCCGACGCTGCGCGAGGCCTATGCCCAGGGCGACGACGACGAGCTGGCCGATGTGGCTTTGCGCGAGGCGGCGCTGGCGTCGCTGCGGCTGCTCGCAGGGGAGGGCGCATCGGACATGCCGACCCGCCGCGCGGTGGTGGTGGCCGAGGCGGGTGATCCGACACCCCGACCCGATCTCGACGACGCGGTGGTCCGATTGTCCGGCCCGATCGCGTTCAGCGACGTGATCGCGGCCTACATCGACAACGCCGATGCCGAGCCCGCGGTGGTGGCGGCGATAGAAGCCGTCGACGAAGCCGACCTCGGTGACGAAGACGCGGAGTTCGTGGTCGGCGACGCCCAGGACCACGATCTGGCCTGGTATGCGCCGCAGGAACTGCCGTTCTTGCTCGAGCTGCTCTGAGGATCCGGCTGTCCAGTGTGACCAAAACGACGGGTCAGGGACTTCATACGGGGCCGTAAGTTACGGTACCGTAGGTTTCGTGGCCAAGAACTCGATCAAGGTCTCGGCCAATGTCGCCGATACGGTGCGAACGGGAGTGGCCGGGGAAAAGCATCCAGCCTGGCACGCGCTCCGCACTGTTGCCGCGCGCATCACCACACCGCTGCTGCCCGACGACTATCTGAAGCTCGCGAACCCGCTGTGGTCGGCCCGTGAACTGCGCGGCCGCGTCGTGGAGGTACGCCGCGAGACGGAGGATTCGGCGACTCTGGTCATCAAGCCGGGGTGGGGATTCTCCTTCAACTACCAGCCAGGCCAGTACATCGGCATCGGGCTGCTGGTTGACGGACGCTGGCGGTGGCGGTCGTACTCACTAACTTCCAGCCCGGTGACGCGCGGCGCCGCGGCGAAATCGAACCGCACCATCACAATCACGGTCAAGGCCATGCCCGAGGGGTTCCTGTCGACGCACCTCGTCGGCGGGGTGGCACCCGGCACTATCGTGCGGCTGGCCGCGCCGCAGGGCAACTTCGTGATGCCCGATCCGGCGCCGGCGAAGGTGCTGTTCATCACCGGCGGCTCGGGCATTACCCCGGTGATGTCGATGCTGCGCACGCTGACCCGTCGCGACCAGATCACCGACGTTGTCCACTTACATTCGGCGCCAACGGAATCCGACGTGCTGTTTGGCTCGGAGCTGGCAGATCTGCAGCGTCGACACGACGGCTACCGCCTGCGTCTGCGCGCCACCAGGACCGAGGGCCGCCTGGATCTGTCGCGTCTCGACGACGAGGTACCCGACTGGCGGGAGCGTCAGGTGTGGGCGTGCGGGCCCGAGGGCATGCTCGAGTCCGCCGAGCGCGCCTGGTCGGCCGCCGGCCTCGCCGAGATGCTGCATCTGGAGCGATTCGCGGTGTCGAAGGCTGCGCCGCACGGGCAGGGCGGCACCGTCGAGTTCGCGCGCAGCGGCAAGACCGTCACCGTGGACGCCGCGACGCCGCTGATGGACGCCGGTGAGAACGCCGGTGTCCGGATGCCGTTCGGCTGCAGGATGGGTATCTGTCAATCGTGCGTCGTGGGCCTGCTTGACGGGCATGTCCGCGATCTGCGCACAGGTGTCGAACACGAACCCGGCACGCGCATACAAACGTGCGTATCCGCCGCTTCGGGGGATTGCGTACTGGACGTTTAGGCTTTACTGACCGGTAACCTACGGCAAGGTAGGTTACGGTAGCGTAGGTAGACGAGAGGAGGGTTTGAACGATGGCGATCACTGACGTCCCCGAATTTGCACATTTGTCCGAGGCGGACATCGAGAGTCTGGCCCATGAGCTGGACTCCATCCGTCAGGACATCGAAGACTCCCGCGGCGAGCGCGACGCGCGCTATATCCGCCGCACCATCGCCGCCCAGCGCGCTCTGGAACTGGCGGGCCGGCTCACGCTGGCTGCCAGCTCGCGCCGCTCGGCGTGGTGGGCGGGCACGATCACCCTGGGCGTGGCCAAGATCATCGAGAACATGGAGATCGGCCACAACGTCATGCACGGCCAGTGGGACTGGATGAACGATCCCGAGATTCACTCCTCGACGTGGGAGTGGGACATGAGCGGGTCGTCCAAGCACTGGCGGTTCACCCACAACTTCATGCACCACAAGTACACCAACATCCTGGGCATGGATGACGATGTGGGCTACGGCGTCATCCGTGTGACGCGCGACGCGAAGTGGAAGCCGTTCAACCTCTACGGCAACCTGCTGTTCAACACCCTGCTGGCCATCGGCTTCGAGTGGGGCGTCGGACTGCAGCACCTGGAGCTCGGCAAGATCGCCAAGGGCGGCGACGACCGTGCCGCGACGCTGGTCCGGATGCGCGAGTTCGGCGTGAAGGCAGGCCACCAGATCGCCAAGGACTACGTGGTGTGGCCGGCGCTGACGTCGCTGTCGCCGGGTGCGACCTTCAAGTCGACGCTGAAAGCCAACGCGGTCGCCAACGTCATCCGCAACGTGTGGGCCAATGCCGTGATCTTCTGTGGCCATTTCCCTGACGGCGCAGAGAAATTCACCAAGACCGACATGGTCGGTGAGAGCAAGGGCCAGTGGTACCTGCGCCAAATGCTGGGCAGTGCCAACTTCGAAGCGGGGCCTGCGCTGCGGTTCATGAGCGGCAACCTGTCCCATCAGATCGAACACCACCTGTTCCCGGACCTGCCGAGCAACCGGTACGAGGAGATCGGGATCCGGGTGCGCCAGTTGTGCGACAAGTACGACCTGCCGTACACGACGGGCAATTTCCTGGTGCAGTACGGCAAGACGTGGCGGACGATCGCCAAATTGTCACTGCCGGACAAGTACCTGAGCGACACCCGCGACGATGCACCGGAGACCCGCAGCGAGCGGATGTTCGACGACCTCGCGCCCGAACAGCGACGTGGGCTGAAGTCGGCCATCGCCGCGGTGCGTGCACGCCGCCGCGGAAAGCGTCTGCAGAGTGGCCGCGAGTTGGCCGCCTGATCTGATCGACCGAGAAGGCCCTCCCCATGTGGGGAGGGCTTTTTCGTGCCGGGGTCCGCCGATCGGGGGACAGGGAAATCCCCCGATGTCACCGCTGATCGGCCGACATACCACACCTCCCCGAAGCGGCATTCTTGAGCCATAGCCGGAACGCCCCGGCTGGCAAACGAAAAGCCAACTCACACAGGAGGATTGATATGAACAACCACAACTTCGCCAAGACGGTCGCCCGCTTCGCGCTGCCGCTGGCCATCGGTGCCGCCGCGCTGGGCATGGCAGGTGTTGCCAACGCTCAGACACACGAGCCGGTCGGTCCGGGCTATCAGTACGCCCCGACCACCACCGCGCATGCCCAGCCGCACGCTCCGACCGCGCACCACGGTGTGGGCCGGGTCGAGCAGGAGGTGCCCGGCTACCACCGCTAAATTCGGACCCCCTCTAGAGGCCCTCCCGGAAACGGGAGGGCCTCACCCATCTCGGCCCCGTTATTGGCCCTCCCGCAGCGCTGCCAGCAGTCGGCGTGCCGCAGCGACCCGGTCGGCGGCGGGGCCGGTCAGCGTGTCGAGCGCGCATTCGGGATCGGCGGGCGGCCCCATGTGGCCGCAACCCCTCGGGCAGTCTTTGATCGCCTCGGCCAGGTCGGAGAAGGCGAGCATCACGTCGTCGGGTTCGATGTGCGCGAGGCCGAATGAGCGGATCCCCGGGGTATCGATCACCCAGCCGCCCATGCTCAACGGCAACGCCACCGATTGCGTCGATGTATGCCTGCCCCTACCGATATCGGTCACCTCGCCGGTCGCCCGATCTGCCTCTGGGACAAGACGATTCACCAATGTCGACTTGCCGACGCCGGAATGTCCCAACAGCACGGTCACCTTTCTCGCGAGCAGGGGGGCGACGGCGTCCAGAGGATCGTCACGACCGGCGGTGGTGACCGTGAGGTCGAGGTCGGCGAACTCGGCGGCGAAAGGCTCGGCGGGCGCCAGATCGGTCTTGGTTAGGCACAGAATGGGTTCGAGGCCGCCGGCGTACGCGGCGATCAGCGCGCGCTGCACCAGGCCGGTGCGCGGCGGCGGATCGGCGAGCGCGACCACGATCAGGAGCTGATCTGCGTTTGCGACCACGACGCGTTCGGTGGGATCGGTGTCATCCGCGGTGCGCCGCAACACGGTTCGGCGCTCGCCGCGCCGCACGATGCGAGCCAGTGTGTCCTGCTTACCCGAGACATCGCCGACAATGCCGACGTCGTCGCCGACGACGATCGGCGTGCGCCCCAGCTCGCGTGCCCGCATGGCGGTGACGCGTCGCTCGGGGTCGTGGTCGAGCGCGCAGCCCCACCGGCCGCGGTCGACGGTGACCACCATTGCCTCCTGGGCGTCGGCGTGATCCGGTCGGGTCTTCGTTCGCGGCCGCGATCCTCTGCCGGGACGGACCCGGACATCGGACTCGTCGTACTCGCGAGGGCTCAATCGCCCGCCAGCATGTCGGCCCACATCTGCGGGAAGTCGGGCAGCGTCTTGGCGGTGGTGCCGATGTCCTCGACCTCGATACCGTCGACGCGCAATCCAACGATCGCGCCGGCGGTCGCCATCCGGTGATCGGCATAGGACCGCCACAAGCCGCCGTGCAGCGTGCGTGCGGTGATCACGAGACCGTCCGGCGTCTCCTCGCATTCCCCGCCGAGACCGTTGATCTCCGCGGAAAGCGCTGCCAGACGGTCGGTTTCGTGCCCGCGCAGGTGTGCTACGCCACGCAGCCGTGACACCGACCCCTCGGGTGCCACGGCGGCCAGCGCGGCCACCGCAGGTGTCAGCTCGCCCACCTCGTGGAGGTCGACGTCGATGGCCGTGTGGGACTGGGGTCCCTGTACTTCCAGATAAGACTCACCTTGGCGGACAACGGAACCCAGGTTTTTCAGGATCGTCAGGATCGTGTCTGCCGGCTGCACGCTGGCCGGCGGCCACCCCACGATGCGCACGGCTCCTCCGGTGACCACCGCGGCGGCCAGGAATGGGACCGCGTTCGAGAGGTCGGGCTCGATGATCCAGTGCCGCGCCGCGATCGGGCCGGGGGAGACGTGCCACCGGTTGGCCCGCGCGTCGTCGACGTCGACTCCGGCGTCGCGAAGCATGGCCACCGTCATGGCGATGTGCGGGGCGGAGGGGACCGACTCCCCGGTGTGCACGATCGTCAAGCCGTTGGCGAACGCCGCGCCGGAGAGCAGTAGGCCGGACACGAACTGCGAGGACGACGATGCGTCGATCTCGACCGTTCCACCTGCTGCCGATCCGGATCCGTGGACGGTGAACGGCAGCGCGTCGCCGTCGATGTCGACACCGAGACCGCGCAGCGCCTCGAGCAGCGGTGCGATGGGTCGTGACCGAGCCTGCTCGTCACCGTCGAACGTCACGTGCGTCGTGCTGAGCGCCGCTACCGGCGGCACGAACCTCAGGACAGTACCGGCCAGGCCGCAATCGATGGAGGTGCCCGGCCGCGGGTCGATCGCGCCGCTGAGCGTCAGCTCGGTGTCCGCGCCCTCAACCGTGACGCCGAGCGCGGCGACGGCGCCGATCATCAGGTCGGTGTCGCGGCTGCGCAATGCGCCGCTGATCGTCGACGTGCCGTTCGCCGTCGCCAGCGCTGACAGCACCAGCGCACGATTGGTCAGCGATTTCGAGCCCGGCACGGTGACCGTGGCATGCACGGGACGCGAGGTCGACGGTGCCTGCCAGTTGTTCACGCCTACATCCTGCCCTGTCGGTTCGCCGTGCCAACATGGGATATATGTGTGGACGATTCGCAGTGACCACCGATCCGGCGCTCTTGGCCGAGAAGATCAAGGCGATTGACGAGACCACAGCGGCCATCAAGAAGGACGCCGAAAACGGGGCCAACTACAACGTCGCACCCACGACGACGATCAGCAGCGTGGTCAAACGTCACAGCGAGCCCGACGACGAGTCGACCCGACGGGTGCGGTCGATGCGGTGGGGGCTGGTCCCGCCGTGGGCCAAGACCAACGAGGACGGCGGTCCGGACACCAAGGGGCCGCTGCTGATCAACGCGCGTTCCGAGAAGCTGACCACCTCGCCGGTATTCCGCAATTCGGCCAAGAACAAGCGGTGCCTCGTGCCGATGGACGGCTGGTACGAATGGCGGCCCAATGGCGAGGCTTCATCTTCCAAGGCGGGCAAGAAGGCGCCGAAGACGCCGTTCTACATGTTCGGCGGCGACGGTGAGCCGCTGTTCATGGCGGGGTTGTGGTCGACGTGGCGTCCCAAAGGCGCACCGAAGGACTCGTTACCGCTGGTGAGTTGCACGATCATCACCACCGACGCTGCGGGCCCGCTGGCCGAGATCCACGACCGCATGCCGCTGACGATCAGTGAGCGCGATTGGGACCGCTGGCTGGATCCGGACGCTCCGATCGACGAGGGGCTGCTGCGGGGGCATGGCGACCTGGACCGGATCGAGATCCGCGAGGTGTCCCGACTGGTCAACAGCATTCGCAACAACGGCCCGGAGTTGATCGAGCCGGCCGAGCCCGAACCTGAACAAGCCACGCTGCTTTAGGGGATTTTCGACCGAAGTGCGCACTTCAAGCCGGAATAGCCATTAACATATGGACGTGCTTACGGCTGTCAGGAAGGTTCTCGCCTTCGAGATGACGATCGCCGAATGGATCGGGACCGCGATTATTCTCGCTGTCCCCTATCTGCTCGTCGGCATGGTGTGGACCTTTGTCGCGGGCGACCAACTCGGCTGGCACGGTCCCGCGCGAATCCTGTCGATTCTCGTCTCGATCGCGACGTGGCCGGTGCTGCTGGTCTCGGCGGTGTGCACGATATGACGCTTGACGACTGCCGCATCACCGTCCGCAGGCGGACGGCTCGGTGGGACCCCGATGAATCGGTCAGTGCGGCCGGCGCGATGGACTTCTGGTCGTTCGCGGCGGGCGCTGCCAACGTCATCATGCAGTTGGCGCGGCCCGGGGTGGGCTACGGCGTCGTCGAAAGCAAGGTGGACTCGGGCAATCTGCTCAAGCATCCGTGGAAGCGGGCCAGGACGACGTTCCAGTACCTCGCGGTCGCGATCATCGGGACGCCCGAGGACCGTGCGGCGTTCCGCGAGGCCGTCAACAGTGCGCACCGGCACGTCAAATCCGCACCGGATAGTCCGGTGCGTTACAACGCCTTTGACCGCGACCTGCAGATGTGGGTGGCGGCGTGCCTGTTCGTCGGGCTGGAAGACACGTATCAACTGTTGCGTGGCGAGATGACCCCCGAACAGTCTGAGCAGTTCTACCGGTCGGCGTGGACATTGGGCACGACGCTGCAGGTGACCGAAGACCAATGGCCGCCCACCCGAGCAGAATTCGACGACTATTGGGCCACGGCGTGCGGCCAGGTCGATGTCGACGATCGTGTCCGCGGCTATCTGGAAGACCTGCTGAACCTGCACATGATCAATCCAGTGCTCGGCCTGCCGTTCCGGCCGCTGCTCAAATTCCTCACCGTCGGATTCCTGGCTCCCGTGTTCCGTCGTGCCATGGGTGTGAAGTGGAGCGATTCCAGGCAGTGGCTCTTCGAAAGTCTTTTCCTGGTAGTCGCTTTCGCGAACAGATTCCTACCGGTATTCGTCCGTCAGGGCGGCAGCTACGTGCTGCTCGCCGACGTCCGGCGCCGGGTGCGCCAGGAACGCGCGTTGGTGTGATCATGCTGCGCCGGGTGCTGTCGCGACGGGTGAGTGTGGCCGCGATGATCGAGTTGGCGCTGTGGCTGGCGATTCCCTACCTGATCATCGGATTGGTGTGGGCGTTCTTCGACGCCGAGCAGGTGCAACTGATCCAGACCGCGCTGCAAACCCGGATTCCGGCCGGCTCGGAGATTCTCGCCATTGTGCAGACAGCCGTCATGTGGCCCCATCTGATGCTCGGCGCAGAGGTCTGCGTGGCGTGACGGCCCGGGGACATCGTCGAGACTGCTGAGAGAGCGCGTTAAGGCGTAAATGTGCGATCTCCCAGCAGTCTCGACGAACAGTGCTCACGCACGTGTCACGATGAGGCAGTGAGCTTCCAGGCGATCGCACCGCCGCTGCCGCGGCCCGTGCTGTTCGGCCAGTTCTGGGGCGACCTCACGTTCGTGCACTGGCCGGTGCAGCCGGAGCGCATCGCGCACCTGTTCCCGCCGGGCACCCGTCCGGACGTGTTCTCCGACGGGCTGACCTACGCAGCGCTGGTGCCGTTCTACATGCGCCACAGCGCGCTTGGCACCTCATTGCGACTGCCGTACTTCGGCCGGTTTGCCGAGACGAACATCCGGCTGTACTCCGTCGACGAGGCCGGCCGCCACGGCGTGCTCTTCAGATCGCTGGAGACGCAGCGACTCGCCGTGGTGGGCTTCACCCGCGCGACGATGGGTGTTCCGTATACCTGGGCGAAGATGCGCGTGACCCGCCGTGACGACGAGATTTCGTATTCCAGTGTGCGGCGGTGGCCCACACGAGGACTGCGCAGCACGCTCAGAGTGCGGATCGGCGACGAGGTGACACCCACGCCCCTGGAGGTGTGGCTCACGGCGCGCTGGGGCGCGCACACCCGGAAGGCCGCGACAACGTGGTGGGTGCCCAACGAACATTGCGAGTGGCCGCTGCACGAGGCCCAGATCCTCGACCTCGACGACGACCTGCTCGCCGCGAGCGGAGTTACCGCCACGGGTGAGCGGATGCGTGCGTTGTTCTCGCCGGGCGTGCACGCGCGGTTCGGCAAGCCCTCAAAAGTGAACTGACCGAAGCGGGTAATGCCATATGCACCCGAAGTGAGTTCGACAGTGTGACGCTTCATCCATGACAACTGGGGTGACGTGTCAGGCGGCTGTGCTGCGGGGAGTCGGCAACGAATGGGAGATCGAGGACATAACCCTCGATGCTCCGCGCGACGGTGAAGTCCTGGTGAAGATGGCGGTGGCCGGCGTCTGCCACTCCGACGACCACTACGCCACCGGCGACGGCGTCATGTCACCGGAGCTCACAGCGATCGTGGAAGCCACAGGTGGATCGGCTCCGGAGTATTTCCCGATGGTCGGCGGGCACGAAGGTGCTGGCGTCGTAGAGCAAGTCGGCTCGGGGGTGCGGTCGGTTCGGCCGGGCGACCGTGTCGCGACCTCGTTCATACCCGCCTGCGGGAGGTGTCGGTGGTGTGTGTCTGGCATGACGTATTTGTGTGACGCGGGCGCATTGATGTTCTCCAAGGGAATGACGACCGACGGCACCAGCCGGCGTCACCTCGGTGCGGAAGAGCTGACCGCGATGACGCAGCTCGGCACGTTCTCGGAGTACATGGTCGTCGCCGAGGAGTCGATCATCAAAATCGACGAATCCATTCCATTCGAAGCCGCTTCTTTGGTGTCCTGTGGCGTGACGACGGGGTGGGGATCGGCCACCGTCGGCGTTGGAACGGAGGTCGGCGACACCGTCGTCGTCGTCGGCACCGGTGGGGTGGGGATCAACGCCGTGCAGGGTGCCCGTGCCGCGGGCGCCAATGCGGTGGTCGCCGTGGATCCCGTTGATTTCAAACGTGATACCGCGAAGTTCTTCGGCGCGACGGATACCAGCCCCTCGATGGAGGAAGCCTTCTTGATGGTCAAGGAGATCACGAACGGCGTGATGGCCGACCGTGTTGTGCTGACCCCAAGTGTGCTCTACGCAGAACTGCTGGCGCCCGCTCTGGCGCTGACGCGCAAAGGCGGCACCTGTCTGATGACCGCGATCCCGAAGCTGGACCTCAACTTGGTTCCGATGTTACTCGTCGACATGATCCAGGGCTGCAAGACGCTCAAGGGTCTGCTTTATGGCGGCATGAATCCCCGCGCCAGCATGCCGATGCTGCTGTCGCAGTACCGAAGTGGCAACCTCAAACTCGACGAGCTCGTGACGAAGCGGTATCGCCTCGACCAGATCAACGACGCCATTACCGACATGCGCGAAGGCCGAAACATCCGCGGCATGATCGAATTCGGCTGAGAGTCAGGGGCCGGTGTATCCCGGCGGGTTCGGGGTGTCCACCCACAGGTCGACGCCGAGCTCGGCGCCCGGAATGCAGTCGTAGACAGACAGGTCGGTGACGCCGGACTCCAGCAGCACGTCCTCGCACAGCAGAGTGTTGCCGGTGTACTCGCGGGCTGGTTTGTTAAGGATCACGTACGCCGCGTCGGAGTACACCTCGGGTTTACGGGCCCGGCCCATGGCCTCGTCGCCACCGAGCAGGTTCTGCACCGCCGCCGTCGCCACCATTGTGCGGGGCCACAGCGTGTTGGACGCGATGCCCGCATCGCGCATCTCCTCGGCTATTCCTAAGGCGCACAATGTCATTCCGTACTTGGCCATCATGTAGGCGGTGGGCTTGAGCCACTTGGGCTCCAACCGGATCGGCGGCGACAGCGTCAGGATGTGCGGGTTGTCGCGTCCCATCATGTGCGGAATGCACGCCTGCGACACGGAATAGGTGCCCCGCACCTGGATCCCATTCATCAGATCGAACCGCTTGAGCGGGACCTCGGTCACTGAACCCAGGTTGATCGCCGAGGCGTTGTTCACGCAGATATCGATACCGCCGAACTGGGCGACGGCCTGATCCACAGCAGCGGTGACGGAGTCACCGTCGCGGATGTCGCCGACGATCGGCAACGCCTGCCCGCCCGCCTCCTCGATCTCCTTGGCCGCGGTGTAGACCGTGCCCTCGAGCTTGGGGTGCGGCTCGGCCGTCTTGGCGACCAATGCGATATTCGCGCCGTCGGCCGCCGCGCGCTTGGCGATCGCCAGCCCGATACCGCGGCTGGCGCCGGAGATGAACATGGTCTTCCCTGAGAGCGACATGGCCTCACCCTATGACTCCGCCCACGTTCGGCGGGAAGTTCAGGCGCGAATGGCGGCGGTGACGGCGTTGGTCAGTGCTATCAGGTCTCGCGGATGCACCGCGACGTCCCAGCCGCGCTTGCCCGCGCTGCACAACACGCGATCCCAGCCCAGCGCGGACTCGTCAACGACCGTCGGCAGCGGCCTGCGCTGGCCGAACGGCGAGATCCCGCCGATCACGTAGCCGCTCGAACGTTCGGCGGCAGCGCGGTCGGCCATCGTGGCCTTCGGCACGCCCAGCGCGGTGGCCGTCGCCTTGAGCGAGAGCTTGGCGGGCACCGGGAGAACCGCCACGCCCAGTAGTCCCGCCGGCAGGGCAACCACCAGCGTCTTGAACACCTGCTCGGGATCGACGCCCTCCGCGTGCGCCAGGGCCTGAGCGGCCTCCTCGCCGAACGACGCGTTGCGGGGGTCGTGGTGGTACTGGAGGACCTCGTGGGCCACCCCGCCAGCCACGAGGGCCGCGATCGCCGGAGTTGCCGCGCGCGCCACGGGCTTGAGCGTAGTGCGGGAACAAGCTTGGCCGGTGGCGCTGTTATTGACGGCAGTCAGGGCCGTCAGCAGCGGCGGCCGGGAGAGATGTCCGTCTCAACCTCTACGATCGAAGGAGGGGTCTAAGGTGCCAGCACTTGCCTTGGAGCGTCCGGTGGACCTACCGGACCTGTTTGGTGGCGCCGCTACAGAAGGGACGGTGCTTCCCGCTATGACCGACAACGACGGGTCGCAGCCTGATTCGGCGCCCGCCAGATCGGACGAGTCAGACGCCGAGCTGACCGCCCGGTTCGAGCGTGACGCGATACCGCTGCTGGACCAGCTCTACGGCGGCGCGCTGCGCATGACGCGCAATCCCGCGGACGCCGAGGACCTGCTGCAGGAAACCATGGTCAAGGCCTACGCCGGTTTTCGCTCGTTCCGCGAGGGCACGAACCTCAAGGCGTGGCTGTACCGAATCCTGACCAACACCTACATCAACAGTTACCGCAAAAAGCAGCGGCAGCCTGCGGAGTATCCGACCGACGAGATCACCGATTGGCAGCTCGCGGCCAACGCCGAGCACTCGTCGACCGGGCTGCGCTCCGCGGAGGTCGAGGCCTTGGAGGCCCTTCCGGACAGCGAGATCAAAGACGCTTTGCAGGCGCTGCCAGAGGAGTTTCGGATGGCGGTGTATTACGCCGACGTGGAAGGCTTCCCGTATAAGGAGATCGCCGAGATCATGGATACTCCGATTGGCACCGTCATGTCCCGGCTGCACCGAGGCAGGCGTCAGCTGCGCGAATTGCTCGCCGATGTGGCCCGCGACCGCGGATTCATCCGAGGCGAACAGGTCGCGCCCGAGGAGGTCTCGTCATGAGCACGACCCCTGGTGACGAGCGCTGGCAGCCGCCGGTCGGTCCGGTCGACCCGGAGCACCCCGAGTGCGCCGCGGTGATCGCCGAGGTCTGGACGCTGCTCGACGGCGAATGCACCGCCGAAACCCGCGACAAGCTGCGCCATCACCTCGAAGAGTGCCCGGCATGCCTACGTCATTACGGCATGGAGGAGCGGGTGAAGTTGCTCATCGCGAGGAAGTGCGGCGGCGAAAAGGCGCCTGACAGCCTGCGTGAGCGGCTGCGAATCGAGATCAGCCGCACCACCATCATCCGGCGCGGCTGAGGCCGTCCGCCGGGCTGATAACGCCGACTAGCGGCCCACTGACTTCGAGCCCGCGTTGGGCCGCTTGCCGTGGTTGGCCTTCGAATGCTTGCGGTCGCGCTTCTTACGGCCACGCTTAGCCATGGTCGTCCTCCATTCGGTACTGCGGATTGTGGAGCCCGCGTCAGGCGGGCGTTCGTAGCTATTCTCTCACGGCCTGGCGACACTTCTGTCCGGGCGGTGGTGTGGTTCGATATGAGCGTCAGGCACGCGGAGCCGGGTGCCGACGATAAAGACTCCGAAGGGGTGAAGATGGCCGAGGATGTTCGCGCCGAGATCGTGGCCAGTGTGCTCGAGGTCGTGGTAAACGAGGGCGATCAGATCGGTGAGGGCGACACCCTGGTGCTGCTGGAGTCGATGAAGATGGAGATCCCGGTGCTGGCCGAGGTCGCGGGCACCGTCAGCAAGGTGAGTGTGTCCGTCGGCGACGTGATCCAGGCCGGCGACCTCATCGCGGTGATCAGCTGACGCGGGTTCGACGCCCGCAAGAGTGAGGCCCGATGTCCACCCTCGGTGACCTGCTCGCCGAGCACACGATGCTGCCCGGCAATGCCGTCGACCATTTGCATGCGGTGGTCGGGGAGTGGCAGCTGTTGGCCGACCTCTCGTTCGGCGACTTCCTGATGTGGGTGCGCCGCGACGACGGGGCGCTGGTGTGCGTGGCCCAGGTGCGACCGAACACCGCACCGACGGTGCTGCTCGCCGACGCCGTGGGCACCCTGAACCAGGGGCACGAGATGCCCGTCGTCGCCGATGCGTTCGACTCGGGTGCCATCGGCAGGCAAAACCCAGCCGGACAACAGGATTCGCTCGGCCTCAACGTAGAGGC
Organism: Mycobacterium sp. NPDC051804; assembly: GCF_044452905.1. Lineage (NCBI taxonomy): Bacteria > Bacillati > Actinomycetota > Actinomycetes > Mycobacteriales > Mycobacteriaceae > Mycobacterium > Mycobacterium sp. NPDC051804. The sequence continues at coordinate 802,103 of NZ_JBITCD010000004.1, forward strand.
TGTCCCTGTGCGCTACAACAACAACGTGGTTGCGGTGCTGACGCATCAGACCGCACTGGCGGCGCGTAACGCGAGTCCGCTGGAAAGTGCCTATCTCGACTGTGCCGACGACCTGCTGCTCATGCTGTCCGAGGGCACCTTCCCTAACGTCGGCGACGTCGCGATGTCGCGGTCGAGCCCACGCGTCGGTGACGGCTTCATCCGTCTCAACGGAACGGGCATCGTCACATTCGCCAGCCCGAACGCCATCTCGGCCTATCACCGGATGGGGTTGGCGGCCGAGCTGGAGGGCCACAACCTGGTCACCATCACGCGGCCGTTGATCTCGGATCCGTTCGAGGCCCAGGAACTGGCCGACCACGTCCGCGACTCGCTGGCCGGCGGTTCGAGCATGCGTATGGAGGTCGACGCGGGCGGTGCCGCGGTGCTGCTGCGAACACTGCCACTTGTGGTGCACGGCAACGCCGTTGGGGCCGCAGTGTTGATCCGCGATGTAACCGAGGTCAAGCGCCGTGACCGTGCGCTGTTGTCCAAGGACGCGACGATCCGCGAGATCCACCATCGGGTGAAGAACAACCTGCAGACGGTCGCGGCACTGCTGCGGCTGCAGGCGCGGCGCACCAACAATGCCGAGGGCCGCGAGGCGTTGATCGAATCTGTGCGCCGGGTGTCGTCGATCGCGTTGGTGCACGACGCGCTATCGATGTCGGTGGACGAAGAGGTGAACCTTGACGAGGTCGTCGACCGGATCCTTCCGATCATGAATGACGTTGCGGCCCCGGTCGATTCGGACAACCCAATCCGGATCAACCGGGTCGGCGAACTGGGTGTGCTCGACGCCGACCGGGCCACGGCCCTGATCATGGTGATCACTGAACTGGTGCAGAACGCCATCGAGCACGCCTTCGACAGGTCCACTCAGCAGGGGTGCGTGACGATCCGCGCCGAGCGTTCCGCTCGCTGGCTCGACGTCGTGGTGCACGACGACGGCCGCGGACTGCCCGAGGGCTTCAGCTTGGAGAAGTCCGATCGGCTTGGTCTGCAGATTGTGCGGACGCTCGTATCGGCGGAGCTGGACGGCTCGCTCGGCATGCACGAGGTGGACACCGGCGGCACAGATGTGGTGCTGCGGGTGCCCATCGGCCGACGTGCCCGGTTGGCGCAGTAGTTAACTTCTGTCGACGAATGAAAAATGGCATCGTCTGACGCCAATGTGTGAAATTGGTTGCAACAAATTACGGCCCCGACTTTTCGTCGGGGCCGTAAATCGTCTGTTGTGGGTTGCGAGCTTTAGACCCCGCTGCGGGCCTTGGTGCGGGCGTTGCGCCGCTTCAGCGCACGCCGCTCGTCTTCGCTCATTCCGCCCCACACGCCTGCGTCCTGTCCGGACTCCAAAGCCCAGGTGAGGCAATCCGTAGTCACCGGGCAGCGGTTGCAGACGAGCTTCGCGTCAGCGATCTGAGCGAGGGCCGGGCCACTGTTTCCCACCGGGAAGAACAGTTCCGGATCCTCGTCGCGACAGACCGCCTTGTGGCGCCAATCCATAGCTCTAACTCCTTATCGTGTGCGCAGCAGAGCGCACTTACGTTTCTTCGGCTGTTAACGCGTGCGCATGAAATGTTTCTGCACTGTTGCATCCGAGTTTTTCACAGGCTGAACAGATGTCAATACTGATGAGTTAACAAGTGGGCAACCTCACTAGCGGGGCCCGCTTTTTCCAGCCCTTACCCGTTTGTACTACACTCGTCCTATCTACGCCCTGAATCGGTTAATCCGACGGCGTTATCACTGGTCAGGCTATGTGTTTGCGCTTGGCGCAACTACTGCCAAAGCATCGGGAACCGACGTGAACGTCATCGTGTCACGCAGGCCGACGTAGTCGCCGTCGATCTGGCACGCGACTGGTGTGTCACTGGTCACCCGCAGTTGTGGTAGGTCGTCATCGCGTATCAGATGATCGGCGTCGATCTTCGGGCGCCTCGCCAGCATCTTGCGTACCAGCCGCAGGTTGGCCCACACGTTCATGCTGGTGATCGCAAAAACGCCGAGATCGGTCTCGAACGAGGTCGTCGGATTGGTCCACACTGGCCTGGTGTTGGCGTATGTCCAGGGGCTGGAGTTCGATACGAAGGCGAAATGCACGCCCTCCACCGGGTCGCGGCCAGGTATGTGAAGCGTCAACAAGGGATCCTTGCGCGCGCTGGACAGCATTTCGCGGATTGCAACGCGGATGTAGCGCGAGGCGGTGACCTTGCGCCCCTTGGCGCGCTGAGCTTCGACGGCGGCGACGACATCGCCGTCCACGCCCATACCCGCGGTGAAAACCGCCCAGCGCTCGCCGCAATCCATCAGACCTATACGTCGCCACGTTTTGCGCCGCCGGTAGGCGGACAGCAGGTCGACGAGTTGATTCGTGGCCTCGATGGGATCCGGGCTGATTCCCAGTGCGCGCGCGAAGACGTTCGCCGAACCGCCGGGCACCACGCCGACAGCCGGGGCCGCCACACCCGGCCCGCCGACCTCCATGATTCCGTTCACGACCTCGTTCACCGTGCCGTCGCCGCCGTGCACGATCAGCACGTCCACGCCGTCGGTGGCGGCATCGCGGCCGATCTCCACCGCGTGGCCGCGATGGTCGGTGTGGATGACGGTGAGCTTCACGCGGCTCTCGAGGGCGTGGGCCAAGAGATCACGGGTTGCCGGGGTCGTCGACGTCGCATTGGGGTTGACGATCAGCACGGCGCGCACAGAGGACGACCCTATCTAAAGGGGCAAGCCCAACCTCTACGCTCGAGGTCGTGACCGTTCCCTCGCCGGCATCCGTGCGTCGGGCAGCCATCGTGGTATCGCTGGAAGGCCTTGCGGGCGTGGTCGCGGCAATCTGGTACGTGGCGAGCGGGCTGCTGGGCACCCGCGAGCCCGGAATGAACTTGTTCGGCACCGCGGGCTGGTTCCTGGTGATGGGCTCTGGTGTGCTCGCCGCGGGGTGGGCGCTGTGGACGGGCCGGCAGTGGGGCCGCGGCCTGGCGGTGTTCGCCCAGCTGATCCTGCTGGGGGTGGCTTGGTACGTCGGCGTCGGATCAGGTCAGTGGCTGCCCGGGGTCGTGATGGCGGTCGTGGTGCTGGCTGCCCTGGCGCTGCTGTTCAGCCCGTCAGCCCTGCAGTGGGCGGTGGCTCAGGCTTCGCCCACCGATGACTCAGCGAGCGCCGACAACTCCGGACCGGATACCCGGTAGGTGATCCAATCGTTCTGCGGCTTGCCCCCGACGGCGTCGTAGAGCGCGATCGCGTTGACGTTCCAGTCCAGGACCGCCCACTCCAGCCGGGCACCGTGGGTGTCGACGCATTCGCGCGCGAGCGCGGCGAGCAGCTTTCGCGCCAGTCCTAGCCTGCGAAAGTCGGGGCGCACGAACAGATCTTCGAGATAGACGCCTGCCACGCCTTCCCATGTCGAAAAGGTGCGGTACCAGATCGCGCACGCGGCGGCCTTGCCCTTCACCTCGACGATATGCGCCCACGCGGTCGGCGCATCCCCGAACAACGCCGCGGACAGCCGCTCCTCGGTGAGCGTGCACCGGTCGACGGAATGCTCGAACTCTGCGAGCTCGTAGACCATCGCGGTCAGTTCTGGTTCGTCGCCGGGCCGGGCGAGCCGGATGATCTCGGTCATGCCTCAACTCCGAGGGCCGCGAAAATCGTCTTGAATTTCGTTGTGGTTTCGTCGACTTCGTCATCGGGCTCGGATTCGGCGACGATTCCGCCGCCCGCATAGGCGTACGCGGTCCGACGGTCGGCCGACAACTGCGCACAGCGGATCGACACGACCCAGCGGCCGTCGCCACGCTGATCGCACCAGCCGACCGCGCCGGCGTAGAACCCACGATCGCCCTCGAGTTCGTTGATCAGCGTTGCGGCTGCGTCGGTCGGCACTCCGCCCACCGCGGGCGTGGGATGCAATGCGATCGCCAAATCCAGTGCTGTCGTTGAGTTTTCACGAAGCCGTCCGCTGATCGGCGTATAGAGGTGCCAGACGGCAGCGGTCTTGTTCAGCTTCGGTTCTGCCGAGATGTCCAATTCGTCGCACAGCGGTTCCAGCGCGGTGCGCACCGCGTCGACAACGAGCTGGTGTTCGTGCCGGTTCTTCGCCGACGCCGCCAGCGCCGCTCCGCTCGCCTCGTCGGCCGCGGGATCGGGCAGGCGTGGGGCCGAGCCGGCGAACGGGGCACAGAGCATGCGGTCGCCCTTACGAGCCACCAGCAGCTCCGGACTAGCGCCGATGAGCGCGGTGCCCGAGTAACCGCCGCCGGCCGCGGACAGGTCCGCCAGGAAGGCATTGGCCGCGACGTCCTGGGCGACGATGCGGTCCAGGATCGTGCGGGCATCCAGCGGACCGTCAGCGACCAGGCGCAACGCGCGGGCCAGGACGACCTTGTGCAGTCCGCTGCCGGGGTCGCGCAGGCGCTGGAGTGCGGACGCAATGCGGGCGCGGTGTTCGTCCGGTTCCGGCATAGTCTCGGCGATGTGCACCGACGGCAGCATGCGTAGCGGCCACTCCGGCAGCGCATCAAGGAACTGAACTCCCTGCGGCCGGATGAGTGCCGCTGGCTTGGACATGTCAAAAGGTAAGGCACCCACAATGATTGGGGCACTGTGCGATGCCAGTGCGGCCCGCGCCTCCGCGACCCTAGGGAATGCCGTGTGGACGCCGTCGGCGATGACGGCGCTGCCGCCCGAGGCGAGGACGAACGACGGTTCGCGGGTCATGAGGGCGTGTGCGGGTTTGGGTGGCCGGTGAGTCCCAGCGCGCTGATCTGGCGCACCCCGTGCTCGAATCCGCACAGCGCGATGGACGCGGCATGCATCGCGAACCGAATCCCTTCGTACACCGGCTGTTCGATCCAGCGGGTGAGCACCGCGCGGGAGAAGTGGCCGTGGCCGACGAACACTACGTCGCGGGATTCCATATGCTCCAACGCCATTGCGATTGCCCGGTCGGCGCGTTCGCAGACTTCCGCGGAGGTTTCGCCACCCGGGCAGCCGTGCGTCCACACCAGCCAGTTCGGCACCGTCTTGCGGATCTCGGCGGTCGTCGTGCCCTCGTAATCGCCATAGTCCCATTCGGTGATCAACGGGTTCACGTCGTCGACCGACAGACCGGCCAGTTCGGCGGTGACCAGTGCGCGCTTGCGCGGACTGCTGACGACGAAGGGGTCAACCAAGTTCAGCTGGGAAAGCGTTTCGCCGGCGGCCTTCGCCTGGTCGCGACCGTGTTCGAGGAGATCTAGTTCGGTGCGGCTCGTGTGCTTGCCGGACTGTGACCACTCCGTCTCGCCGTGACGAAGCAAGATCAGCCGGTGCTGCAATACGCCCACGCGAAATGATTCTGCCGCACCTCCCGCCGACGCGTTCGTACACGTGCCAGGATGGCAGGCGTGACGCGGGTACTTGCGGTCGCCAATCAAAAGGGTGGGGTCGCCAAAACGACAACGGTGGCGTCGCTGGGTGCGGCGATGATGGAGAAGGGCAGACGGGTGCTGCTCGTCGATCTGGATCCACAGGGCTGTTTGACGTTCTCGCTGGGCCAGGACCCCGACAAGCTGCCGATGTCGATCCACGAGGTGCTGCTCGGCGACGTCGAGACGGAAGCGGCGCTGGTCGAGACGTCGGAGGGCATGACGCTGCTGCCCGCCAACATCGACCTGGCCGGAGCTGAGGCGATGTTGTTGATGCGGGCCGGTCGCGAGTATGCGCTCAAGCGTGCGCTGGCCAAGGTCAGCGACCAGTTCGACGTCGTGATCATCGACTGCCCGCCGTCACTCGGTGTGCTCACACTCAACGGGCTCACAGCGGCTGATGACGTCATCGTGCCGCTGCAATGCGAGACGCTGGCGCACCGCGGCGTCGGCCAGTTCCTGCGCACCATCAACGACGTCCAGCAGATCACCAACAGCGACTTGACGCTGCTGGGTGCGCTGCCGACGCTCTACGACTCACGCACCACCCACAGTCGCGACGTGCTACTCGATGTCGCCGACCGATACGACCTGCCGGTGCTCGCGCCGCCGATACCTCGTACGGTGCGCTTCGCCGAAGCCACCGCATCGGGAGCGTCGGTGCTGGCGGGCCGAAAGAACAAGGGTGCGAGTGCGTATCGCGAATTGGCGAACGCACTGCTCAAGCACTGGGAGCAAGGAAAGGCCCTGGCGACCTACACGCCGGACGTCTAGCGATTTCGGTGTCGTGAGTCGCGGCCAGCGCGACCCCGCTACACCCAAATCGCAACTGACCGAAGCTTGATTGGCGGCTCAGCCGCCGAAGCTTGATTGGCGGCTCAGCCGCCGAGCGCTACCAGTTCGTCGCCTCGCTGCTCAACGACCGTCGACCCGGCCACCGCGGGGACAACGGGTGCTGAATTCGGCGGGCGTGGCACCGGGATGTGCCGATCGCCCTTACCGCTGTTCGCGTCGAATACGTCGTAACCCCCGGTGACCGGAACGAGCAGGCGCCCGGCCATCTCCGTTGCCGGTCCAAGCGGAATGTTGGCGCCGGCTGGCGAGACGGTGTACTTGTACTGAAGTCCCTTAGCGGAGAACACCATTACGCTGTCGCCGGTCCACCACGTGATTAGGTCACCGGCGCGTGACATCGTTGCGTTAGCGGCCGCAGGCTTCGGCAGTGGCGTGCTGGCGATGGTGGCCCCGGTTTCGTCGACGATGTTCACGACCGGCTTCGGAGTCGGTACGTACACCGCGGTCGTCGTGTCGGACACGGCCACCACCTGGGCGTCGGAGTCCGCGCTCACCCCGGATTGGGTGACGTACTTCAGTTCGGGGGTGTCCTCGTCGTCGGCAGGCCGCAGCAGGGTCAGGCGCATATCGTCCTGCTTTGGGCAGGCCTCGAGCACTGAGACGGCCGTGGAGCTGGCGGCGGCGGACACCAGCCGGCACAGCGGAGACGCGGGGGTGCCGGGTTTGATCTTGGCGTCCAGGGAGCCGTAACTGATCATCCTGACCATGTCCGACCGCCACAGCTCCAGTCGGCTGTCGCCGGCCGACAGCACGGCGGTGCCGTCTGAGGAGAGCCGCACCTCGGGATCGGCATAAGCGGTGCGGGCGGGACCGCGCTGGCCCGTCTTGGCGTCGATGGTGCTGACCTGACCGCAGCCCCGGCTGTCGGGGTACACCGCTACGGCGTACTGGTACACCCAGCTGACCCCGCACAGGTCGAGATTCGTTCGCGCGTAGCTCCACACGGGGCTACCGGACGCCGGGTCGCGGCCCTGCACGGTATGACCGTCCCCTGTCACCACGCTGCCGGCCACGACCAGCGGGGCCGTCGTCTTGGGGCTGGGTGCGGTCCACAGCTGCCGCAGCGACGACGGCACCATCTTGGCCGTACTCAGCGGGGGAACCGAATTCGCGGCCGGCCGGCTGATCGTCGCCCTGGCGTCGCTCGTCCACCACACCACGGCGGCCGTGACGGCGATGACTGCGGTGATGGCGATTGCCGCCACCACGTCGGCGCGCGTGCGGCGTTCAGGTTTGACCATCGGGTGGCGACGGAGCCGCCCCGGCGGCGACATATGTCGGCGGCTCTTCTCGAGCTAGCCGGTGCTGGCCGCGGCCTTACGCGGACGCCGACGACGTTTGCGCCGCGGCGTACCGTCCGAACTCGCCTCGCCGTCGGGCGACCCGCTCTCAGTCGAGGGTGTCGGGGAATGTCCGGAAACCGGCTCGCCGGCGCGGGTGCGCCGACGGGTGCGGTTGCGGTTGCGGGCGGGACGATCGGCGGACTTCTCCGCGGGCGGGCGCTTGGCGGCATGTGCCTTGCGCGGTTCGCCGATGGTGCCGTTGGCTTCTGCCGGGATGTTCAGCTCTTCGTAGAGGTGCGGCGAGCTGGAGTACGTTTCGGCCGGATCAGGAGTGTTCAGACCGAGCGCCTTGTCGATCATGGCCCAACGGGGCAACTCGTCCCAGTCGACCAGCGTGACTGCGATGCCCGTCTTGCCCGCGCGGCCGGTGCGGCCGATGCGGTGTACGTAGGCCTGCTCGTCCTCGGGGATCTGGTAGTTGATGACGTGGGTGATGTCGTCGATGTCGATGCCGCGGGCGGCGACGTCGGTGGCGACGAGCACGTCGATGTCACCGGTGCGGAAGGACTTGAGGGCCTTTTCGCGCGCGCCCTGACCGAGATCACCGTGGACCGCGCCGACCTTGAAGCCGCGCTCGGCGAGCTCGTCGGACACCTTTTGTGCGGTGCGCTTGGTCCTGGTGAAGATCATCGTCGCGCCACGGGCGTCGGCCTGCAGGATGCGGGCCACCATCTCGACCTTGTCCAGCGCGTGGGCGCGGTAGGCGAACTGTTCGGTGGTGTCGTGGGTGGCCGCCGAGTGCGGAGCCTCGGCCCGGATGTGCGTCGGCTGATTCATGAACGTGCGGGCCAGGGTGATGATCGGGTCCGGCATGGTGGCCGAGAACAGCATCGCCTGGCGATCGGTCGGAATCTGGCGCAGGATCCGCTCGATATCGGGAAGGAAGCCCAGGTCGAGCATTTCGTCGGCCTCGTCGAGCACCAGCATCGAGAGCCCGCCCAGCTGCAGGTGGCCCTGCTGTGCGAGGTCGAGCAGGCGGCCCGGGGTCCCGACGACCACGTCGACGCCCTTCTGCAGGGCCTCGATCTGCGGCTCGTACGGCCTGCCGCCGTAGATGGAGGTTACGGACAGCTTGCGATCGCCGGCGGTCAGGTACTTGCTGGCGGTTGCCAGGTCGTTGTACACCTGCAGGCACAATTCGCGGGTCGGGACCACGACCAGTGCTCGCGGGATCCCGGATAGCTCCTTGTCGGGGTCGGTGGTGATCCGCTGCAGCAGCGGCACACCGAACGCGAGAGTCTTGCCCATTCCGGTGCGGGCCTGGCCGATGAGGTCGTCGCCGGCGAGGGCGAGCGGCATTGTCAGTTCTTGGATAGCGAAGGGGTGTTCCTTGCCGTCCTCGGACAGTGCCCGCACGATTTCATCGCGGACTCCGAGCTCAGCAAAGGTTGGATTGAGATGTGTCATACGCGGAGGCTTGGCCTTTCAATTGTCGATTCCTCATGGCGTCCACGCGCGCACGAGTTCGACGAAGCTTTGCCGGGGCCCTGCGCTGAGGTAGGCGGGCCGACTGCGTGCACGCACATTTCTTAGGTAGCGACCAGGTCTTTTCGACCGTCAAGGTGCCTTGAACAAGCCACTGCCTTCCTCCATGATAGCTGGCCGGGTTCGCCGCGAGAGCGACCGCCGGTTGACGTTTACAGTTGGGCCATGACTGCGCCTAAGTCTCCGGCACCACCTGCGGCCCCCTCCGAGCAGTCGACGGACTCCGTGAGCTCGGGTGTTTCGGCCGACCATCCCGGTGTCAACGAGCTGTTCGCGCTGCTGGCATACGGCGAAGTGGCGGCGTTCTACCGGCTCACCGACGAAGCGCGGATGGCGCCCAACCTGCGGGGCCGCATCAACATGGCCAGCATGGCCGCGGCGGAGATGAACCACTACGAGGTACTGCGCGACTCGCTCGAGCGCAGGGGAGTCGACGTGGTGCCCGCGATGACGAAATACGCGTCGGCCCTTGAGAATTACCACCGGCTGACCACCCCGAGCACATGGCTGGAGGCACTCGTCAAGACGTATGTCGGTGATGCGCTGGCCGCCGACTTCTATCTCGAGATCGCGACGTCGCTGCCCACCGAGGTCGCCGACGTGGTGCGCGCGGTGCTGTCGGAGACCGGCCATTCGCAGTTCGTTGTCGCCGAGGTGCAGGCCGCCGTAACCGCGAGCGAGAAGCAGCGGCATCGACTGGCGCTGTGGTCGCGCCGGTTGCTCGGCGAGGCCATCACCCAGGCCCAGTACGTGCTCGCCGATCACGATGAACTCGTCGACCTCGTCATGACGAGCGGTGAGGGCCTGACCCAGATGACCGAGTTCTTCGACCGCCTCCAGCACACCCATATCTCCCGCATGCAGGAGCTGGGTCTGGCCTGACGGCTATTGGGTGCAGTTGGCGATCATCGTGTTGTTGCTCTGCACAGCGACCAGGGCGCCCGCGGCGTCGTAGATCCCGCAGTTGAGCTGACCGCCGACGCTGGTCGCGGTCACCGACTTGAGCTCGACACCGGGGTCCAGCACGACCGTCTTCGCCCAGGGCAGCGCCACGTTGACCTCGGTCTGCAGTGCACCTTGTTGATCGGTGTAGATGACGGTGACGAAGTCGATCATCGGTTTGTTGCCCGTTACGCGGTAGGTGACTGCGCGCGGCGAGACGGTCGGGGCGGCCGCGGGCGGGGGTGCAGAGGGCGCGAGGGGGGCGGCGATTTCCGGCTGCGCGACCGCCGTGGGTGCCTCTGGTGCGGGACTCACCGTCGTGACCGTCTCGGCAGGCAATGACGGCGCCGCGACGGCTGGCGCTGACGTGGCCTCCGGGGTGGCGGTCGGCGCGGACGAGGTCCCGGTGGCCGACACTGAACCGCTGTCGCCGCCGCCGAGGATGATGCCCGTCGTACCGATGGCGATGAACAGGATCACACCGGCGATGCCGGCCACCCACATCCACTTCCGGTCGATGCTCTCCTCGTCGTACTCGGCGATGTCGGCGTAATCGTCATCGTCCGGGTACTCCTGCAGCCCGTCGTACTCGAAGTCGCCGAAGTCGTCACCGGCGTAGACCGGGATCTGCTCGGTGGGGGTCAGAGAATACGGAGAATGGGCAGTATAAGGCCTGTTCATATGGGTTCCCAGGTCGTCGCGTTCATGTACCGGGCCGATGCTATCGATGCGCAAGTGACACATGAGGTTTCACGGCGGTGTGTACGGTCACGGTCCGGACTCGGTTAGGTCGCCGTTCGGCATGCGGCTTGGGCATGCGGCGTGCCATCCGTTCGAAACCGGCTTCGCTGACCGCGAACTCACCGGAGCGGCAGCACCGTGGATGCGTCCACTAGCCTTGCCTCTAGGTTCCTCGAGGGTTTCTCGACGACGTGAAAGTTAGGGAAAGGGTTCGCAGCGTGGAGGTCAAGATCGGTGTCACGGACAGCCCGCGTGAGCTCGTGTTCAACAGCGCGCAGACACCTACCGAGGTAGAGAAGCTGATCACCGACGCGCTGGGCCAGGACTCGGGCGTGTTGAGTCTCACCGACGAGAAGGGCCGGCGATTCCTGGTCCAGACGTCGAAGATCACCTACGTCGAGATCGGTGCCGCGGATGTCCGCCGCGTCGGCTTCGGTGTTGTCGGCGCAGAGGCCGTCAAGAACGCGTAAGCGGCACGTGTGACAGGCCGCCCCAGGCGAACAACACGGTGCTGTCCACCGCGTCGTCCTTGCTGATCGGCCGGTCGTTGTTGAGCCAGTAGCGCGCTGAATCGACGCTGATTGCCACCAGGCCGACGGCAATCATCCTGGCGCGGTGTGCCTCCAGCCCGGAATCGCGGCTGATCAGGTCGAATACCGCGTCGGTGCACGATTCGGTGGCCACCTTCACCTGGGCGGCGACCTGCGGTTCGGTCACGTAGTCGTTCTCGAAGATCAGCCGGTAGCCCTGGCTGTCGTGCTCGATGAAGTCAAAGAACGCGTGGACCGCCGCGCGCAACCGCTGCCGGTTGTCCGTGGTGGTGCGCAAGGCCTGGCGCACACCGGACACCAGGTTCTCGACATGGCGTTGCAGCACCGCGAGGTACAACTCCAACTTCGACGAGAAGTGTTGGTAGAGAACGGGTTTACTCACGCCGGCCCGGTCGGCGATCTCGTCCATACCGGCGGCGTGATATCCGCGGTCGACGAAAACCTCACTAGCAGCGACGAGTAACTGGCCGCGCCGCTCGTCGCGGGGCAGCCGGTTGCCGCGTCGGCTTATCCCTTCGCCGGAGCCCGACTGCGCGCCTCGCCTTGCGGCGGAGTTGGCGAGATCGCTCATTACATCCTTTATCTGGCTTTATCTGCGTGGTTTCGCAACGAGATTACTACCGTTCGCAAAGCCAGCGCGCAAACACGAGGTCGCGAGGCGCGGTGCGCACTCTCCATCGCCGGTGGCGCGCCGGAGGTATCAGGGCTCTGGCCTGTGTCATCCTGTGTCGGTGACCTACGACTCGGAGCGTCGCGGGGGAGGCGCACCTGCGCTGCGCAACGAGTGGCGCGAGCCACTGAGGGCGCAGCGCGACCCCTTGGCGAATGACTCCGGCCGGCCCAGGTCCAACCGCGAAGAGCATCGCAACGCTCGTAAGCAGAGCAAGCTGGGCCGTTTCGTGCACACCTACGGCTGGCGGGCTTACGCGCTGCCCATGCTCGTCGTGTGGACGGCCGTCGCCCTCTACGTGACTTTCGCCGGTGCCACCGAGCCCGAGACCGACAAACCCGAGGGGCCGGTACAGGGCCCGCCGACCATCGGCGTCGCGAGCACGGCGATCATCGGCGCTCCGCCGAGGGGCTTGACGCAGTTCGATGCGAATCTACCTACCGGCATCCTGCCCGACGGTGGTCCGTTCACCGAGGCAGCGGCCAAGACGTGGCACATCGTGCCCGGTGCGTCGTCCCAGGTGGGTGAGGGTACGGCGAAAGTCTTCACGTACACCGTCGAAGTCGAGGACGGTATCGACACCACGACGTTCGGCGGTGACGAGGGGTTCGCCCGGATGGTGAGTGAAACGCTGGCGAATCCGAAGAGCTGGACCCACAACCCGCAGTTCGCGTTCCAGCGCGTCGACGGCACGTCGCAAATCCAACCCGATTTCCGGATCTCGCTCAGCTCGCCGATGACCGTCCGCGAGGGGTGCGGTTACGACATCCCGCTCGAGGCGTCGTGTTACAACCCGGCGTACATCGACGGGCAACCGCGCGTGTTCATCAACGAGGCGCGTTGGGTGCGCGGCGCGGTCCCGTTTCAGGGCGACATCGGCTCGTATCGGCAATATCTGATCAACCACGAGGTCGGTCACGCGATCGGCTACCAGCGGCATGAGGCATGCGGGGCCAACGGTGAGCTGGCGCCGATCATGATGCAGCAGACGTTCTCCACCAACAACAACGACGCGGCCCGCTTCGACCCGGGCACGATCAACCCGGACGGCAAGACCTGCCGATTCAACCCCTGGCCCTATCCGATCGCCTGAGCGCCGGTCGCGTCCGGGAAGCCTCACGATGCATTCGCTGTTGTGGAATGTGCCTATTGTTGGGACAGCACAGCCAATCAAGGAGCATTCGGTGACGACAACGTTGCCGCCGCTGGTGGAACCGGCGGCCGAACTCACACGTGAAGAGGTGCAGCGCTACAGCCGCCACCTCATCATCCCGGACCTCGGTCTGGACGGGCAGAAACGGCTCAAGAACGCCAAGGTGCTTGTCATCGGCGCGGGCGGGCTGGGCTCGCCGACCCTGCTGTACCTGGCCGCCGCCGGGGTGGGAACCATCGGGATCGTCGAATTCGACGTGGTCGACGAATCGAACCTGCAGCGTCAGATCATCCACGGCCAGTCGGACATCGGCCGGTCGAAGGCCGAGAGCGCACGGGACTCCATCCTGGAGGTCAATCCGCTGGTCGAGGTGCGGCTGCACGAGGTCCGGCTCGAGCCGGACAACGCCGTCGAACTGTTCGAGCAGTACGACCTGATTCTTGATGGCACCGACAACTTCGCGACCCGCTACCTGGTCAACGACGCCGCTGTGCTGGCGGGCAAGCCGTACGTGTGGGGCTCGATCTACCGCTTCGAGGGCCAGGTGTCGGTGTTTTGGGAAGATGCGCCCGACGGTCTGGGCCTGAACTACCGCGATCTCTACCCCGAGCCGCCGCCACCGGGCATGGTCCCTTCGTGTGCCGAGGGCGGGGTGCTGGGCATCCTGTGCGCGTCCATCGCGTCGGTGATGGGCACCGAAGCCATCAAGCTGATCACCGGCATCGGCGAGCCCCTGCTGGGCCGCCTGATGGTCTACGACGCGCTCGACATGACTTACCGCACGATCAAGATCCGCAAGGATCCGGCCACGCCGAAGATCACCGAGCTCATCGACTACGAAGAGTTCTGCGGTGTGGTGTCCGAGGCCGCTGCCGAGGCCGCCGCCGACTCCACGCTCACCCCGCGGGAACTGCGCGACCTGATGGACACCGGCAAGCCGCTCGCGCTGATCGACGTCCGCGAACCCGTCGAGTGGGACATCAACCACATTGAGGGCGCCGAGCTGATCCCCAAGGGCGCGTTCGAGACGGGTGAAGCGCTGGCAAAGCTGCAGGTCGACCGGACGCCGGTGTTCTACTGCAAGACCGGTGTGCGCTCGGCCGAAGTGCTGGCCATCGTGAAGAAGGCCGGTTTCTCCGACGCCAAGCACGTGCAGGGCGGCATCGTCGCCTGGGGAAAGCAACTCGAACCCGACATGGTGATGTACTAACGGCCCGTTTGCCCGACCTGCGCTTACGCTGATGCGGTGAGTGTCGAGCAACCGCCTGATCACGTGCTGGCGGGGTTCGGCTTGAGCGGAGTCAAACCGACGGCGCTCGGTTCGAGCTGGGAGGGCGGCTGGCGCTGCGGCGAGGTCGTGCTGTCGATGGTCGCCGATCACGCGCGAGCGGCATGGTCGGCGAAGGTGCGCGAGACGCTGTTCGTCGACGGTGTGCGGCTGGCCCGGCCCGTCCGTTCGACCGACGGCCGCTACGTGGTGGCCGGCTGGCGGGCCGACACCTTCGTCGCGGGCACCCCGGAACCCCGTCACGACGAAGTGGTGTCGTCCGCTGTGCGGCTCCACGAGGCGACGGCCAAGCTCGAGCGTCCGCGTTTCCTGACCCAGCCGCCGGTGGCGCCGTGGGCTGACGTCGACGTGTTCATCGCGGCCGATCGGGCCGCTTGGGAGGAACGTCCGCTGCACTCTCTGCCGCAGGGGGCACGGTTGTCGCCCGGTTCGGCGGACGGACAACGGTCCGTCGAGCTGATCGCTCAGCTGGCGGCACTGCGTCGGCCGACCAAGAGTCCGAGCCAGCTGGTGCACGGAGACCTTTACGGCACAGTGCTTTTCGCCGGTACTGCCGCCCCTGGCATCACCGACATCACGCCGTACTGGCGGCCGGCGTCGTGGGCGGCCGGGGTGGTGGTCGTCGACGCGCTGTCTTGGGGCGAGGCCGATGACGGGCTGATCGAACGGTGGAGTCCCTTGCCGGAATGGCCGCAGATGTTGTTGCGCGCGTTGATGTTCCGCCTCGCTGTCCACGCACTACATCCCCGGTCGACGGCCGCGGCGTTCCCCGGTCTGGCGCGGACGGCCGCGCTGGTTCGCCTGGTGCTCTAGTTTCCTCCGCGCTCAGAACTCGTGGCGGACGTCGCGCAGCGGGATCCGGCCGTCCTCGGCCAGCACGCCTTCGGCCCGCAACAACTCCAACTGCTGGGTCGTCAGGTGTGGCGCCGGGCGGCCGGAGGCCCGGATCACCCGGTGCCACGGCAGATCCGACGAATCGGTGCGCATGATCCAGCCGACGATGCGAGGGCTGGACAGGCCCGCGACGTCGGCGATGTCGCCGTATGTCGAGACGCGTCCCGGCGGGATGGAGGCCACCAGGGCCCGCACGGTTTCGACCTGTTCGTCGGTGATGGCCGCCATCTACCCGAGCGCCTTGCGTATCAACACCGCCGTCTCGACAGGCAGCGCTTGCGCGACCATGTGGTCACAGTCGAGGTCCATGAGCGTGAAGTCCCGGTCGGTGGCGAGTTCCGCGAGCAGGTCATCGGTGACATACGGTGGGCTGGTCCTGCTCGCCCGGACCAACGTGGTGGGAATCGTGCTGGGCGGTAACGTGATTGGCCGGGCCAGCTCGCTCCAGTAGGACATCATCGCCGGGATGCTGATCCGCCAGCCGACGCGCCCGTTGTCCTGATCGACGAGGTGCTCGTCGAGCTCTCGATCCAGCTCCTCGGCGTCGACGTCGGCCCATGAGCCGTAGGCCTTCTCGGCGCGCGCCTCGGCGCGGTCGGTGTAGTCCGGTGAGGCCATCATGTCGTCGGCGATGTCGCGCATCCAGCCGCCGTCCAGGCCGACCGCGGGGTCGAGCAGCACCAGCGCAGACACCAGGTCCGGGCGGGACGCGGCCAGTGCGAGTGCCACGGCGCCGCCAAATGAATGCCCGACGACCACGGCTGGAGCGTCCAGCTGCGCGGACAGGGCCGCCACGTTGGCGTCGATCGTCCAGGGTGCGGCCCACGTCGAACGTCCGTGGCCCAGCAGGTCCGGTGCGGCGACCGCGAATTCGGCCAGGTGCCGCGTCGCCAGTGTCTGCCACCGCTGCCCGTGCCCGGTCAAGCCATGGATCGCCAGGACCTGGGTGGGCGCATCGGGTCCATAGCGGTGCACGTGCAGTAGTTCGCTCACTCCTGTGATGCTGCCAGCCAGTCGATGCGGCTGACTTGTCGGACCCCCGTGGTGTTATTCGGGCATGTCCGCACCGCACACCGATCTCACGCCGACCGCGCTCACCGAACCCGGCATACGCGGCGTGGTCCGAGTGATCGGGGGCGCGGGCACCGGCAAGAGCACGCTGCTGGTCGACGCCGCAGCAGCCCACATCGCGGCTGGCACCGACCCGGAATCGGTTCTGCTGCTGACGGGTTCGGCACGCCTCGGCATCCGGGCGCGCGCCGCGATCACGTCGGCACTGCTCGAAGCGGGCACCCGCGCGGTCGTGCGCGAGCCATTGGTCCGCACGGTGCACTCGTATGCGTTTGCGGTGCTGCGTCTCGCCGCGCAGCGTAAGGGTGATCCGCCGCCGCGGTTGATCACCAGTGCCGAACAGGACGGCATCATCCGCGAACTGCTTGCCGGCGATCTCGAAGACGGTGAGCGGTCGGCCGTGGCGTGGCCCGCGCAGCTGCGCCCCGCGCTGAGCACCGTCGGGTTCGCCAACGAATTGCGTGACCTGCTGGCGCGCTGCACCGAGCGCGGCGTGGACCCTGTCGAGCTACAGCGCATCGGACGTCGCGCGCACCGGCCCGAATGGCTGGCAGCCGGACAGTTCGCCCAGGCCTACGAACAGATCATGCTGCTTCGTTCGGCCGTCGGCATGGCCGCGCCGCAGGCCACCGTGCCCGCCCTCGGCGCCGCCGAACTGGTGGGTGCTGCGTTGGAGGCGCTGGCCACCGACGACGACCTGCTGGCGGCCGAGCGCGCACGGATCAAACTGCTCCTGGTCGACGACGCCCAGCATCTGGATCCGCAAGCGGCCCGGCTCGTCCGGGTGTTGTCTGCCGGCGCCGAGCTCACCATCCTGGCCGGCGACCCGAATCAAGCGGTATTCGGTTACCGCGGAGCCGATCCCGCGCTTCTGCGCGGCGACGAGCCTGCGCTCATCCTGACCGAATCCCGCCGTTGCGCGCCTGCCATTGCGCGAGCCATCACCGGTATGGCCCAACGGCTTCCGGGTGCCGGCGACGCGCGCCGCGTGAACGGCGTCGACGGGGACCGAGGCTCGGTGACGGTGCGCATCGCGGCGTCGCCGCACGCCGAATCCGCGTTGATCGCCGATGCATTGCGCCGTGCCCACCTGGTCGACGGGGTCCCGTGGTCGCAGATGGCAGTCGTCGTGCGGTCGGTGCCGCGGCTGGGGTCCACCCTCGCGCGGGCTCTGTCGACGGCGGGCGTCCCGGTGGACCTGCCGACGCCCACCGCCCCGATCGCCGACCAGCCCGCGGTGCAAGCCCTGCTGACGGTGCTCGAAGTGACCGAACGTGAACTCGACGGTGCGCAGGCACTGTCGCTGCTGACCGGACCGATCGGCCGGGTCGACCCGGTATCGCTGCGACAACTGCGGCGGGCGCTACGCCGCCTCGACGGTGCGCAACCGCCCCGCGAACTCGGCGACCTGCTGGTCGACGCCCTGCAGGGGGATACGGAAGGGTTGTCCGCGGAACTCGCCCGCCCGCTGCGCAGGGTCGGCGCGGTGCTGAGTGCCGCGCGCCGCTCGGCATCCGAGGGCGAGGATCCGCGCTACACGCTCTGGCAGGCGTGGCATCGGTCCGGTCTGCAACGCCGGTGGCTGACGGTCAGTGAACGCGGCGGCGCGGCGGGCGCACAAGCCGACCGCGACCTAGACGCCGTCACTGCGTTCTTCGACATCGCCGAGCAGTACGTGAATCGCACCGCGGGTGCATCGTTGCGTGGCCTCCTCGATCACGTCAGTGCTCTGGGCCTACCGTCCGCCCCGCGAGATGATGGCGCCGCCACCGAGGCCGTTCCGGTGCTGAGTGCGCATGCAGCGCTCGGCGGAGACTGGGAGTTCGTCGTCATCGCGGGCGTGCAGGAAGGGCTGTGGCCCAACATGATTCCCCGCGGCGGTGTCCTGGGTACCCAGCAGCTGGTCGACGTGCTCGACGGGGTGATGGCGCCCAACGACAAGGTGGTGTCAACGCGCGCGCCGCTGCTCGCCGAGGAGCGCAGGCTGCTCATCGCGGCGATGGGCCGCACCCGCAATCGGCTGCTGGTGACTGCCGTCGACAGCGATTGCGGAGACGAGTCGATGCTGCCGTCGCCGTTCTGCTACGAATTGACCTCGCTGGCCACCGATCCCGAGCCCGAGCCCCCGGTGCCGGTGTACGCACCTCGGGTGCTGGCGCCGACGGCTGTGGTCGGGCGCCTGCGGGCGGTGGTCTGCGCCCCGCCCGACGATGTCGAGGACAATGTACGCGCTTGCGCGGCAGCGCAACTCGCCCGGTTGGCGCAGGGCGGCGTCCCCGGTGCCGACCCCAAACAATGGTACGCCACCACGCCTCTCTCCACCGACGAACCGCTGTGGTGCGGAGACGACCACACCGTGACGTTGTCCCCGTCGACGCTTCAGATGTTGACGGACTGCCCGCTGCGCTGGCTGTTAGAACGCCACGGCGGAAGCGACGCCCGCGATGTGCGTTCGGCGATCGGTTCGCTGCTGCATGCCTTGGTCGCCGATCCTGGCAAGACCGAAAGTCAGATGCTCAACGACCTCGAAAAGGTTTGGGAGAAGCTTCCGTTCGATGCGGAGTGGCATTCGGACAACGAGCTGGACCGTCACCGGTTGATGCTCTCCACGTTCACACAGTGGCGTGCGCAAAGTCGCCACCAGCTCACCGAGGTCGGTACGGAGATCGACGTCGCGGGCGAGGTCGTCGAGCCGAGCGGCGACGGTCCGGGAGTGCGGGTTCGCGGTCGTCTGGATCGACTGGAACGCGACAGCGAGGGGCGGCTGGTGGTCGTCGACGTCAAGACCGGCAAGAGCCCGGTCACCAAGGACGAGGCTCAGCGGCATGCCCAGCTAGCGATGTATCAGCTGGCCATCGCCGAAGGGCTGCTGCCGCAGGGGGAGGACCCCGGCGGCGGCAAGCTGGTGTACCTCGGCAAGACCAGCGGCGGCAATGCGGCCGAGCGCGAGCAGGACGCGCTGACCCCTGAAGCGCGCGTGGCCTGGCGGGCGAAGGTGCAGGCCGCGGCGGCGGCCACGCAGGGCCCGCAGTACGTCGCGCGGATCAACGACGGCTGTGCGCACTGCCCGGTGCAGAAGATGTGCCCGGCCCAGGCGATTACCGGAGGTCAGCAGTGAACCCGCGCTACAGCCCCGAAGACCTCGCCTCCGCGCTCGGGCTTTTCGCCCCCACCGACGAGCAGGCCGCGGTGATCGCCGCGCCGCCGGGACCGTTGGTCGTCATCGCCGGCGCCGGGGCGGGCAAGACGGAGACGATGGCCGCCCGGGTGGTCTGGCTGGTCGCCAACGGCTACGCCAGCCCGGGCGAGGTGCTGGGTCTGACGTTCACCCGCAAGGCCGCCGGACAGCTGCTGCGGCGCGTCCGCACCAGGCTGGCCAGGCTCGCGGGCGCGGGTCTCGTTCCCGCCGGTCCGGGGCTGCCCGACATTACCGACGACCCGGCGACCGTCAGCACCTACCATGCGTTCGCCGGAAACCTGCTGCGCGAGCACGGGCTGCTGCTTCCCGTCGAACCGGACACCCGCCTGCTGAGCGAAACCGAAATGTGGCAGTTGGCTTTCCGGGTCGTGTGTCAGGACCCAAAACACCTCGACACTGACAAGACGCCGGCCGCCGTGACCGCGATGGTGCTTCGACTCGCCGGTCAGCTAGCAGAACACCTTGTCGACACTGAGCAGCTGCGCGACACCCACGTCGAGCTCGAACGGCTCGTGCACACCCTGCCTGCGGGGCCGTACCAGCGGGACCGCGGGCCCAGCCAATGGCTGCTGCGCCTGCTGGCCAACCAGACGGAACGCATACATCTCGTCCCGCTGATCGACGCGCTGCACCGGCAGATGCGCGAGCAGAAGGTCATGGACTTCGGTATGCAGATGGCGTCGGCGGCACGGTTGGCGTCGGCGTTCCCACAGGTGGGCGAGCAGCTGAGAAGTCGGTATCGGGTTGTGCTGCTTGACGAATACCAGGACACCGGCCACGCGCAGCGCATTGCGCTGTCGGCGTTGTTCGGCGGTGGCGTGGACGACGGGCTGGCCCTGACCGCCGTCGGTGATCCGATCCAGTCGATCTACGGCTGGCGCGGTGCGTCGGCCACCAATCTGCCGAGGTTCACCACCGACTTTCCGCTTTCCGACGGCAGCCCCGCACCGACGCTGGAGCTTCGCACCAGCTGGCGCAATCCTTCGGGCACCCTGCATCTGGCGAATGCGGTGTCCGCAGAGGCCCGGCGCCGTTCCGTGGCGGTGCGCGAGCTCACGCCCAAACCCGACGCGGCCGAGGGCACCGTGCGATGCGCGCTGCTGGCCGACGTTGTCTCCGAACGTGATTGGGTGGCCGACCATGTGGCCGGGATCTACCACGAGGCGCGCGATAAGGGTGTCGCGGCGCCGACGACGGCGGTGCTCGTGCGGCGCAACGCCGATGCCGCACCCATCGCCGATGCGCTCACCGCGCGGGGTGTACCGGTCGAAGTCGTGGGACTCGCCGGGCTACTCGGTGTGCCCGAAGTTGCCGATGTGGTCGCGATGTTGCGGATGGTGGCCGACCCCACCGCGGGAGCCGCGGCCATGCGCGTGCTCACCGGCCCGCGTTGGCGCCTGGGCGGGCGTGACGTCACCGCGCTGTGGCGGCGCGCCGTCGACCTCGATGACGCCGGCAAGCCCGAGGACGGTGCGGCGGCTGATCGGGTCGTCGCGCAAGCCGCGCCCGACGCCGACACCGCGTGCCTGACCGACGCCGTCGGCGATCCGGGCCCCGCGGCCGCGTACTCCGTGGCGGGATATGCCCGCATCGTGGAGCTGGGTCGCGAACTGACCTCGCTGCGTGGACATCTCACGCATCCGCTGCCCGAACTGATCGCCGAGGTGCGACGGGTCCTCGGGGTGGACACCGAGGTACGGGCAGCACGCCGAATTTCGGCCGGCTGGGCCGGCACCGAACATCTCGACGCGTTCGCCGATGTGGTGGCCGACTTCGCGAGCCGTTCGGGTGCCACAGTCTCGGGTTTGCTGGCCTATCTCGACGCGGCCGAGCAGGTGGAGAACGGGCTGGCTCCCGCGGAGACGTCCGTCGCCGACGACCGAGTGCAGATCCTGACCGTGCACGCCGCCAAGGGGCTGGAATGGCAGGTGGTAGCGGTGCCCCACCTCAGCGGTCGGGTGTTCCCCTCGACCGCCTCCGCCAGGACATGGCTCACCGACGCCGGCGATCTGCCGCCGCTGCTGCGAGGTGATCGGGCGACGCTGTCGGCGCACGGTGTGCCGGTCCTGGACACCTCCGACGTCAACGATCGAAAGAAGCTGTCGGACAGGATCTCTGATCACAAGGACAGCCTCGCGCAGCGGCGCATCGACGAGGAACGACGACTGCTGTACGTGGCGATCACCCGCGCGGAGGACACGCTGCTGCTGTCCGGCCACCATTGGGGAGCCACAGAGTCCAAGCCGCGCGGTCCGTCGGCTTTCCTCGGCGAGCTCAAGGAGATCATCCAGCAGGCTGACGCCGACGGCGAACCCTGCGGTGTCATCGAGCAGTGGGCCCCCGCACCGGCGGACGGTGAACCCAACCCGTTGCGTGACAACGTGGTTGAGGCGGTCTGGCCCGCCGATCCGGCCGGTTCTCGCCGCGACGATGTGGGCCGGGGCGCCGAACTCGTCGCCAGGGTCATGACGGGTGAGTCCGGCGGCGAGCCCGCAGACGGCGACGAGGGCTGGGCATCCGACGTCGACGCCCTGCTGGCCGAGCGCAAGCGGGCGACCGAACGTCCGGTCCCGCCGTTGCCCGCCCAGCTGTCGGTCAGCTCGCTGGTGGAACTCGGTCGCGACCCTGAAGCGGTGGCGGAGCGCCTGCGCCGCCGGCTGCCCAGCCGGCCCGATCCACATGCCTTACTGGGCACCGCTTTTCACGACTGGGTGCAGCGCTTCTACCAAGCTGATCGGCTCTTCGATCTCGACGATCTGCCCGGTGCCATGGACCACGACACCACCGTCGCCGACGAACTCGCAGAACTGCAAGCCGCATTCGCGGTGTCGACATGGGCCGGGCGCACACCGATCGACGTCGAAGTGCCGTTCGACATGGTGCTCGGCGGGCGGGTGGTGCGAGGTCGCATCGACGCGGTCTTCGGTGACGACGGCGGCGGTGCGACCGTCGTCGACTGGAAGACAGGCGACCCGCCCGACACGCCGGAAGCCAAGCAGCACGCGGCCGTTCAGCTCGCCGTGTACCGGCTGGCATGGGCCGCGCTTCACGGCTGCCCACCCGAATCGGTGCGCGCGTCGTTTCACTATGTGCGCAGCGGGCTGACCGTCACCCCCGAGGATCTGCCCGGAAGTGCCGACCTGCTGGAACTACTGGGAGGAGCTACTGCGGCTTAGTCGAACGATAGATCTTGAACGCCTCGGTGATCATCGGGATCTGCAGCGGCAGACGGGCGATCGCTCCGATACGCATGGGGAGCGGCTTGTCTTTCCACAGCCGGACCATGTTCACGTTGCCGGGGAACACGCCGACGAACAGGGCGATGGCCGCCAACGCGCCGAGGCGGCGCGTCTTCGGTGCCAACAGCAGTGCGCCGGTCGCTAGTTCGCCCACACCGGAGGCATAGGTGTAGAAGCGTGCGCTGCCGGGCAGTTCCTCCGGGATGATCGTGTCGAACGGCTTGGGAGCCACAAAATGCAGGACGCCCATGCCGACGAGGCCGGCGCCCATCATTTGTGCTCGTTTCGGATTCGCGATCTGCTGCAGTTCGGGCAAGGGTGTCGTCATGGTTACATAATGGCGTGCGCCGACTCGGAGCGATGATGGGTTCTGATGGCTAAGGGACGATTGCGCCGTCGGCTCCGCCGATTCGACCAGTCACTGGCTGATCAGCCGGTCCATGCTCTCACCGATACGGTCCAGATCCCGACCGAACAGGTCAGCCCGACGCAGCGCATCATCCGGCGGGTCTTCTACGCCCTTGGCGCGCTGTTCGCCGCCGTCCTGATCGTCTACCTGGACCGGCACGGCTACCGCGATGTCGAAAGCACGCCGGACGCCAACAATCCGCTGACATTCCTGGACTGCCTCTACTACGCCACGGTGTCGCTGTCTACCACCGGCTACGGCGACATCACGCCGGTCACCCCGTCGGCCCGGCTGGTGAACGTCCTGGTCATCACGCCGCTACGAATCGCATTCCTGATCGTGCTGATCGGTACGACGGTCGAAACCCTCACCACGCAGTCGCGGCAGGTCTACCAAATCCAGCGATGGAGGAACAAGGTGCGCAACCACATCATCATCGTGGGCTACGGCACGAAGGGCAGGACCGCGGCCGCCGCGATGGTGGGCGACGAGGTCGCACCCGCCGACATCGTCGTCGTCGACGAGAACCCCGCCGCCCTCGAGCGTGCCAAGAGCGCCGGGCTCGTCACCGTTCGCGGCAGCGCGACCGACTCCGAGATCCTGCGGCTCGCCAGTGCGCAGCACGCCAAGGCGATCATCGTGGCAACAAACAGAGACGACAGCGCCGTGCTCGTCACGTTGACCGCTCGCGAGCTCGCGCCCAAGGCCAAGATCATCGCCGCGGTGCGGGAAGCCGAGAACCAGCACCTGCTCGAACAGTCCGGCGCCGACTCGACGGTCGTGACGTCGGAGACCGCGGGCCGGTTGCTGGGTATCGCGGTGCAGACCCCGAGCGTTGTGGAGATGATGGAAGACCTTCTCACCCCCGACGCCGGCTTCGCGATCGCCGAACGGGAAGTCAATCCCAAAGAGGTTGGCGGCTCGCCGAAACACAACACCGACATCGTGCTCGGCGTCGTGCGCGACGGGAAGCTGATGCGCGTCGATGACGAGCGCGTCGACGCGCTCGAGAACGGCGACCGGCTGTTGTACATCCGCAGTGCGGACGCGGAGCGGTGAGCTCCGGAGGGTTCCGGCTGCGCAACGTCCCGCTGCTGTCCCGGGTAGGCGCCGACCGGTCCGACACGCTGCGCACCGACGTCGACGCGGCGTTGGCCGGCTGGGCCGATGCGAAGCTGCTGCGGGTCGATCGTCGCAATCAGGTGCTGATCGCCGACGGCTCCGTCGTGCTGGGCAAGGCGGCCGATCTGGGCGCCAGGCCTCCCGAGAACGCCGTCTTCCTCGGGCGGCTCGCCGACGGCACGCACGTCTGGGGCATCCGCGGGGCGCTGGAAGGCCCCGAAGACCCGCACACCGAAACCGAGGTCCTCGACCTACGCCGGGCAGGTCCGATCTTCGACGATGTCAGCGCCCAGCTCGTCGCGACCGCCACCGCGCTGCTGAATTGGCATGACAGCGCACGGTTCAGCGCCATCGACGGTGCACCGACGAAGCCGATCAAGGGCGGTTGGGCGAGAGTCAATTCGGCGGCCGGCCACGAGGAGTTCCCCCGCATAGACCCAGCGGTGATCTGCCTCGTCCACGACGGCCACGACCGCGCGGTGCTGGCCCGGCAGACGGTGTGGCCCGAGCGGCTGTTCTCGCTGCTGGCGGGTTTCGTCGAGGCGGGGGAGTCGTTCGAATCGTGTGTCGTGCGCGAGATCGCCGAGGAGATCGGCTTGCACGTCACCGATGTTCAGTACCTGGGCAGCCAGCCGTGGCCGTTTCCGCGATCGTTGATGGTCGGCTTCCACGCGATCGGCGATCCGGAGCAGGAGTTCTCGTTCAACGACGGCGAGATCGCGGAGGCGGCCTGGTTCACCAGGGACGAGGTCCGTGCCGCGCTGGCCGACGGTGACTGGAGCAGCGACTCGCCGTCGCGGCTGCTGTTGCCCGGATCGATTTCGATCGCCCGCGAAATCATTGAGTCCTGGGCGGCGGATTAGAGCTTGAGCTTCTTCTTGACCTCGGCGCCGCTCGGGTTGGTCAGCGTCGAGCCGTCGGCGAACTTCAACGTCGGCACCGTCTGATTGCCACCGTTGGCCGAGGCCACGAACTGCGCGGCGGCGGGGTCTTCCTCGATGTCGACCTCGGTGTACGCGATGCCCTCGGCCTTCAAGACCTTCTTCAGGCGCGCGCAATAGCCGCACCAGGACGTCGTGTACATGGTCAACTCAGCGCTCATAAGTTCGTCAACGTAGTCGATGCACCGAACATGCCCGCGGCATGCCCCGGATTTGTCGGCCCACCCTGACAAGATGGTCCGCATGCCGTTAGAGGTCGCGTCTTCGCGCATCGTTGAGGACCTCGACGACGAACAGCGCGAGGCCGTCCTCGCCCCCCGCGGGCCGGTCTGTGTGCTGGCCGGTGCCGGCACCGGAAAGACCCGCACCATCACCCGCCGCATCGCCCATCTCGTGTCCTCTGGGCACGTCGCGCCGGGGCAGGTGCTGGCGGTGACGTTCACCCAGCGCGCCGCCGGTGAGATGCGCGCCCGGCTGCGTTCCCTCGACGACGGAGTGGGCACTTCGTCCGTGCAGGCGATGACGTTCCACGCCGCGGCCCGCCGCCAGCTGGCTTACTTCTGGCCGCGCGTTGTCGGTAACACCGGATGGGAACTGCTCGACACGAAATTCGCCGTCGTCGCACAGTCCGCGAACCGTGCTGGGCTGCAGGCCAGCACCGACGACGTCCGCGACCTCGCGGGCGAAATCGAGTGGGCCAAAGGATCTTTGATCAGTCCGGAGGCCTATCCGGTCGCCGTCGCGAAGGCAGGCCGCGACATCCCGTTCGACGCGGCGAAGGTCGCGGCGGTGTACACGGGGTACGAAAAGCTGAAGGCCCGCCGCGACGGGACGACGCTGCTCGACTTTGATGACCTGCTGCTGCACACCGCCGCGGCCATCGAGAACGACGCGGCCGTCGCCCAGGAGTTCCGCGACCGGTACCGCTGCTTCGTCGTCGACGAGTACCAGGACGTCACCCCTCTGCAGCAGCGTGTGCTCGACGCCTGGCTGGGCGACCGCGACGACCTCACGGTCGTCGGCGATGCCAACCAGACCATCTACTCCTTCACCGGCGCCACGCCCCAGTACCTGCTGGACTTCTCGCGGCGCTTCCCCGACGCCGCGGTCGTCCGCCTCGAGCGCGACTACCGATCCACCCCGCAGGTGGTTTCGCTGGCCAACCGCGTCATCGCCGCCGCCCGCGGCCGAATGGCCGGCAGCAAGCTGCATCTCGTCGGCCAGCGTGATCCCGGTCCGGTGCCGACGTTCGCCGAACACCGCGACGAGGTCGCCGAGGCGGCCTCAGTTGCCAAGAGCATCAGGAAGCTCATCGACGCGGGCACCGAGGCCGCCGAGATCGCTGTGCTCTACCGGATCAACGCGCAGTCCGAGGTCTACGAGGAGGCGCTGACCGAGGCGGGCATCCCGTTCCAGGTCCGCGGCGGCGAGGGCTTCTTCAGTCGCCAGGAGATCCGCCAATCGTTGGTGGCACTGCAGCGCGCCGCCGAACGTGACGTCGAAGGGCCACTGCCTGACATCGTCCGCGCCGTGCTGGAACCGCTGGGGCTGACCGCCGAACCGCCGCCCGGTACCAAGGCGCGCGAGCGGTGGGAGGCCCTGACCGCACTCGCCGAACTCGTCGACGAGGAAGTCGCGCAACGCCCCTCGCTGGATCTGCGCGCCCTGCTCGCCGAGCTTCGGCAGCGCGCCGACGCGCGGCATCCACCCGTCGTCCAGGGCGTGACACTCGCGTCGCTGCACGCGGCCAAGGGTCTGGAATGGGACGCGGTGTTCCTGGTCGGTCTCGCCGACGGCACGCTACCGATCTCCCATGCCCTCACCCACGGTCCGGACAGTGAGCCGGTTGAAGAGGAACGCCGCCTGCTCTACGTCGGAATCACCAGGGCACGAATGCATTTGGCGCTCAGCTGGGCACTGGCCAGGGCCCCCGGCGGGCGGCAGACCCGGAAACCGTCACGGTTCCTCAACGGCGTCGCACCGCAGGCGTCCGGCGACAACAGCCCCAGCAAGCCCCGTCGCCCGAAGGGACCCACGCCACGCTGCCGCGTATGCAACGCCGCGCTGACGGCTCCCGCCGCGATCGTGCTGCGCCGCTGCGAGGGATGCCCGTCCGATATCGACGAGAACCTGCTCGCCGAGCTCAAGGACTGGCGGCTGCGCACCAGCAAGGAGATGAGTGTGCCCGCGTATGTGGTGTTCACCGACAACACGTTGATCGCGATCGCCGAGACGCTGCCGGGTGACGACGCCGCACTTGTTGCAATCCCCGGCATCGGTGCGCGCAAGCTTGAGCAGTACGGCGCCGACGTCCTCGCGTTGGTCAAAGGCCGCCAATCCTCGTAAAGATCGTGCCAAAACCCCAGGTCAGAAAATCAGTTGTCAGTTTCGCCTGTTACGCTTAGCCTCAAGATCGCACACCTCAGCCGTGTGCTTTGTCGTGTGAAAGGAGGGTTCCGAGAACATGTTGAGCATGAATGCGTTTGACGGCGTACGCATTGCCGGCGGTTCGTGGACCCTCCATGTCCCCGCTGCCGCTGCCGCGGCGCATCCCGCCATGGCGCACGCCGATGCGGGATACGCAGCTGCTATTTCGCCGCAGCGTAAGCGCCGCAACGCCACCGCGACTGAAAAGTCCGTGAATCGGGGCACCACCTAGGTAAGCCACGATTTCGCCCCAAAGGCCACGGACCCGCAGTCACCGGATCCGTGGCCAAAGTTTTTTGGGACACCGAAAGACCTGGTCGGGATCCATCGAAAAGACCGATGAGATACGAAACCGACGATCAGGAAGCTGAGGTACGGGACATGTCACTCGCGACATGCCGACAACGGACAAAGCTTGCGGTGCCCTGCCATCTGAACGACCCCGACATGTGGTTCGCCGAGAGCCCTGTCGAGCTCGAACGCGCCAAGTCGCTGTGCGCCGAGTGCCCGATCCGGCGCGAGTGCCTGGCGGCCGCTCTCGAGCGCGAGGAACCATGGGGCGTGTGGGGTGGCGAGATTCTCGACCGCGGCACCGTCATCGCGCGCAAACGTCCGCGTGGACGGCCACGTAAGAACACCGAGGGAAGCCCGGCAGCTGCTTAGGCGCTGCCGGGTTCTTCCCGACCCCGCGAGGTCAGGCCGCTTCGTCGGCGAATCCCGGGATCAGCTCTGTGGCAAGCTGTCTGGCCGGAACATGCGCGTCGAGCTGACACGCGATCGCAACACTTGACGCGATCACCCGCATCGGGATCGCCAGCTTGGACGGAATGTCCATCTGTCGCGCGGCCTTGAGCTGGCCCGCGGCGCGGTCCGGCGCGAGGTTCCCGACAGTGTTCCGCTGCAGCCATTTGCGCGTGTAGTGGAAGACCTCAACCTCGAGCGGCTCCACGTACTGCTTCATCATCTCGTCCATCTCGCGTTTTGACACATGCTCGCCCTTCTGGACGAAACCGATCGCCTGCATAGCCGCCAGCAGTTTGTCGTACTCATCGTTGAGCGCGTAACGCGTGGCCATGCCGATTTCGGGAGGTATACCGCCCGGCATCGGCGCAACCGCACCGAAGTCGAGGACACCCATCCTTCCGTCGGGCAACAGCATGAAATTTCCCGGATGCGTGTCGCCGTGCATCATCTCGAGACGCTTCGGCGCGTCGTAGGTCAGCTCGAACAATCGGGTGGCCATAAAGTCGCGCTGGTCCTGCGTGCCCTCGCGAATGATCACCGACATCGGGACACCTTCGATCCATTCCTGGATCACCACCTTGGGTGCGCTGGCCACGATATGCGGGACCACAAAGTGAGGGTGCCCGTCATAGGCTTTCGCGAACGCGCGTTGGTTGTCGGCCTCCAGCCGGTAGTCGAGTTCCATTTCCGTGCGTTCGATCAGCTCGTCGACAACGCCTTGGATATCGGCTCCAGGGGCGAGCTGCTTGAATACGCTGACCAACCGCTGAATCGTCTTGAGGTCGGCGCGCAGCGCCTCGTCGGCTCCCGGGTACTGGATCTTGACGGCGACTTCGCGCCCGTCGATCCACACCCCCTTGTGCACCTGGCCGATGCTGGCTGAAGCCACAGCTTTGTCGTCGAATGAAGCGAACCGTTCGCGCCATTTCGTGCCCAGCTGTCCATCGAGGACCCGGTGCACCTTGGCGGCGGGCAGCGGCGGGGCTTCTCGCTGCAGTTTGGTCAGCGCTTCGCGGTACGGCTTGCCGTATCGCTCGGGGATGGCGGCTTCCATGACCGACAGCGCCTGGCCGACCTTCATCGCGCCGCCCTTGAGTTCACCAAGAACGGTGAACAGCTGCTGGGCCGCCTTGTCCATCAGCTCAGCGTTGACCTGGTCTTTGTCCTTGCCGGTCAACCGTTTGCCGAAGCCCAGTGCGGCCCGGCCTGCCATGCCAGCACCCAGTCCCGCCAGCTTGGCGTTGCGTGCCGCTCGCCCCCGTTTGATCTCGCTCACCAGACCATCATCCCTGACGATCCTGGCGATCCTGCAACGAGTTGGCTACATGCGTTGTCAACAGTGGCAGCGCGGGTGCCGCGGCCACCGGCGCGCCTCGATGGAGCCGTGGTTGACGTCGAACTCCAGCGTGGTGTTCAGCGTGGGCGGCGGCTCCGGCGTGAGGGCCACGTCATGGCCGCCGTTCACCGCGCGTAGCACCTGGTCGACCTGGTTGAGAGCCAGCGCGGCGGTCGCCAGCACGGTCGCCCGATCGGCGCTGCCGACGGTGTCGCGCAGCTGTGCCGCGATTGCAGGCCAGGCCGAATCCCGGTCGCTGCGATGCAGATCCGCGCATTCCAGACACGAGGTCACGCCTGGAATGACCAACGGTCCGACGAGGCCGACACCGTCGCGCACCCGCACCGGAAGGTACGGAACCCCGGCGGCGTGCAGTTCATGCACGACCCGCGGGTCTGACACCAGGAAGTCGGTCAGCACGGCCAGGTCGGCAGCGCTCCCGGCATGCGTGCGGCTGCTCTGTGTGATGTGCGCACCCGAGCAGCGCAACGCCGAGGCCAACAGGTCCGACAGCGGACCGCGGCCATGGATTCGGATTGACGCCGTGCGGGCGCGCCGTCGCCTCGGGCTCGTCACGACGCCGGCGTCGACCAGCGAGGTGATTAAGTCAGCGATCGTGTCCGTCGCGACCTCGTCGACAAGTTCTGCGAGCTGCGCCACGGTAGCGCCCGATTGGAGACGCCGAAGCAGTTCGGCGAGCGTCCGTACGGTCATTCCCGAGGGTGGACACACCAGTACCGCCCGCCGCGGATCCCAGCCCACCTGCACGACGCCGTCGGGCCGCAACAAGACCGGGCGCGCAGGGTCCAGGACGTAGCCCCCCATGCGAGGAGTGTGACACGTCAGCGGGAAAGCGCTGCCGAGTTATCCACAGGCGCTGAGTCAGCGGTCGGAATCGTCTGTGCCAGTATCGTTTTCGGCGGAGTTTTCGGTGGACTTCTCCAGATCGGCGAGTGCCTGGTCGATGCCACTCGTGTCGCCGCCGATCATGCGGTCGATGAAACCGGCGGGGTCGTCGAGGTCCTCCGCGCTGGGCAGCAGGTCGGGATGCTGCCACACGCCGTCGCGGGCGTCGGAACCGACGGCCTCGGTCAGCCGCTCCCACAGCGCCGCCGCCTCGCGCATCTTGCGTGGCCGCAATTCCAGCCCGACGAGCGTCGCGAAGGTCTGTTCTGCCGGGCCGCCGGTGGCGCGTCGCCGCCGCAAAGTCTCCGACAGCGCCGATGTCCCGGGGATTCGATCGCCCAGCGCATCGGTGACGACGGTCTGCACCCAACCCTCGATCAGCGCGAGCATCGTCTCGAGGCGCTCGAGCGCGGCGGTCTGCTCGGGCGTCGCCTTCGGTTCGAAGATGCCCTGGTTCAGCAGCTGTTCCATTTGCGACGGATCGGTCAGCGCCGCGGGGTTGATGCCCTGCGCGAGCTCCTCGAGGCCGCTCATGTCGATCTTCATGCCCTTGGCGAACGCCTCGACCGCGTTGAGCAGTTGGCTCGACAGCCACGGCACGTGACTGAACAGGCGGTGATGTGCGGCCTCGCGCGCCGCGAGGAAGGTCAGGATCTCGCTGCGCGGCTGCTCGAGCCCCTCGGTGAGCGATTCGACTGCGGCTGGCATGAGCGCCGCAACGCCCTTGGGGCCCAACGGCAAACCGATATCGGTGGACGTCAGCACTTCCTTCGACAGAGTGCCCAACGCCTGGCCCAGCTGTGAGCCGAATGCCATACCACCCATCTGCGTCATCATCGACAGCAGCGGTCCGGCCATGGACTTCGCCTCTTCGGGCAGCGACGACACCCACACCGTGGAGATCTGCTCGGCCACCGGATCGCACAGGCGTTTCCACGTCTCGAGCGTGTTGTCGACCCAGTCGGTCGGTGTCCACGCCACGGCTTTTGTGGTGCCGGCGGGCAGTGCCGTCACGCCGTCGAGCCACGTCTCGGCCAGGTGGACGGCATCGGAGATGGCCGCGCTGGTCTTCTCGCCGACAGGCGCGACGAAACCGATCGAGCTCGACGCCAGCTGACGGGCCAGGTCGTAGTTGACGGGGCCGGACTTGGAGCCATCGGCCATGACGTTGCCGGCACCGCTGAACATCTCGCCGAGACGGCTGAAGATCTGACCCAACTGGGACATGTCGAACTCGGATCCGCCACCGAACCCCATGCCGAACGGGTCGCCGGGGGTGGGACCGCCAGCATCCCCCGAGCCCGAGCCGGACCCCGAGTCCGGGTCCTTCTTACGTTTGTCTCGCTCGGGGTCGTCCCCGGAGGAGAAGCCGAAAGGCAGGTCAGCCATGCCCTCAACGGTACTCACCGGTGCCGCGCGATGTGAGATGGCTGGTCACGCCGAGAGCGAAGTCTCGTCGTGATAGAGGTCACCGAGGCGCCAACCTCTACATTGGGCGGCGTGAACAGGCGCATTTTGACGTTGCTCGTCGCGCTGGTCCCGATTGTTGCGTTCGGAATTGTGCTGTCCGTGGTGACGGTGCCGTTCGTCTCGCTGGGGCCGGGGCCGACGTTCGACACACTCGGTGAGGTCGACGGCAAGGAGGTCGTCGATATCGAGGGCACCGAGATCCACCCCACGTCGGGACACCTGAACATGACCACGGTGTCCCAGCGCGACCAGCTGACCCTCGGGCAGGCACTCGCCCTGTGGATGTCGGGCCGCGAACAACTGGTGCCGCGAGACCTGGTCTACCCGCCGGACAAGTCGAAGGACGAGGTCGACGAGGCCAACAACACCGACTTCCGCCAGTCCGAGGACAGCGCCGAGTACGCCGCGCTGCTCTACCTGAAGTACCCGATGGCCGTGACGGTGGAATCGGTCACCGAGGACGGCCCGTCGGCGGGCAAGCTGGAGGACGGTGACGCGATCGATTACGTCAACGGAAAGCCCGTCACGAACCTCGACGACTTCCAGGCCCTGATTAAGGACACCAAGCCGGGGCAGGAGGTGGTCCTGGACTACCGCCGGAAGAACGGTGACCTCGGCGCGGCCACCATCACGCTCGGCAAGCACCCGGACAAAGACCAGGGCTACCTCGGAATCGGTGTGCTGGACGCACCGTGGGCGCCGTTCACCGTCGACTTCAACCTCGCCAACATCGGCGGCCCGTCCGCCGGGTTGATGTTCAGCCTCGCGGTCGTCGACAAACTCACCACCGGCGACCTAAATGACGGCAAGTTCGTGGCGGGCACCGGGACCATCACCGGCGACGGCAAAGTCGGCCCGATCGGTGGCATCACGCACAAGATGCTGGCTGCCAGGGAGGCGGGCGCGACGCTCTTCCTGGTTCCCGCCGAAAACTGCGAGGAAGCCAAGACGGCCCATCAGGACGGACTGGAACTGGTCAGGGTCGAGAACCTCGACGGGGCGGTCGCCGCACTCAAGACGCTCTCAGCCGGTGGCGAACGCCCCGCATGCTGAGCGATCGCTGTACGACGCATGCGTAGAGTTGGGGCACGTCGGCACCGACGTGTGGGAACGGTTAGAAACTGGAGTTGACGAGTGGGTATGCGGCCAGCGGCAAGAATGCCGAAGCTGACACGACGTAGCCGAGTCCTCATCGCGATCGCCGCGATATTCGTCTTGATCCTGTTGATCGGGCCGCGCCTGATCGACACCTACGTCGACTGGCTGTGGTTCGGCGAGCTCGGATACCGCTCGGTGTTCACCACGCAGCTGCTCACGCGCCTGGTGGTGTTCCTGATCGCCGCGGCATTGATCGGAGCGATCGTGTTCGCCGGGCTGGCGCTGGCCTACCGCACCCGCCCGGTATTCGTCCCGACCACGGGACCGAACGACCCGGTCGCGCGATACCGCACGGCCGTGATGTCCCGGTTGCGGCTCGTCGGGATCGGCGTCCCCGCGTTCATCGGCGTACTCGCGGGCATTGTGGCGCAGAGCTATTGGACGCGCATCCAGCTGTTCCTGCACGGCGGCAGCTTCGGGATCACCGACCCGCAGTTCGGCATGGACCTCGGCTTCTACGCCTTCGATCTGCCGTTCTACCGGCTGGTGCTGAGTTTCCTGTTCGTCGCCACGTTCCTGGCATTCATTGCGAACCTGTTGGGCCACTACCTGTTCGGCGGCATCCGGTTGTCCGGTCGCAGCGGGGCGCTCAGCCGTGCTGCGCGCATTCAGCTGATCACGTTGGTCGGCATCCTGATGCTGCTCAAGGCTGCTGCGTACTGGCTGGACCGATACGAACTGCTGAGCCACACTCGCAGTGGAAAGCCGTTCACCGGCGCGGGCTACACCGACATCAACGCGGTGCTGCCGGCGAAGCTCATCCTGATGGCCATCGCGATCATCTGCGCGGCGGCGGTCTTCTCGGCGATTGTGTTGCGCGACTTGCGGATCCCCGCGATCGGTGTGGTGCTGTTGCTGTTGTCGTCGCTGGTGATCGGCGCCGGGTGGCCGTTGGTGGTCGAGCAGTTCAGCGTCAAGCCGAACGCGGCGCAAAAGGAAAGCGAATACATCAGTCGAAGTATCACCGCCACCAGACAGGCCTACGGCCTGACGGATGAAACCGTCACATACCGCGACTACAGCGGTGATGCGCAGGCGACGGCCCAGCAGGTGGCCAATGACCGTGCGACGACGTCGAACATCAGATTGCTCGATCCGACGATCGTCAGCCCGGCGTTCACCCAGTTCCAGCAGGGCAAGAACTTCTACTACTTCCCGGACCATCTCGCGATGGACCGCTACACGGCACGCGACGGAAACCTGCGCGACTTCGTCGTCGCCGCCCGCGAGCTCAACCCCGACAGGCTGATCGACAACCAGCGCGACTGGATCAACCGGCACACCGTCTACACCCACGGCAACGGCTTCATCGCCTCGCCGGCCAACACCGTTCGCGGAGTCGCCAACGACCCCAACCAGAACGGTGGCTACCCGGAGTTTCTGGCCAGTGTCGTCGGCGCGAACGGCAGCGTTGTGTCACCTGGTCCGGCGCCGCTGGATCAGCCACGCATCTATTTCGGTCCCGTGATCGCCAATACGGCAGCCGATTACGCGATCGTCGGCAAGACCGGCGACACTGACCGCGAGTACGACTACGAGACCAACACGGAGACCAAGAACTACACCTACGGTGGCTCCGGCGGCGTGCCCGTCGGCAGCTGGCTGGCGCGTTCGGTGTTCGCCGCCAAGTTCGCCGAACGAAACTTCCTGTTCTCCAATGTGATCGGCGAGAACAGCAAGATCCTGTTCAACCGTGATCCGGCCGAGCGCGTCGAAGCGGCGGCACCGTGGCTGACCACCGACACCACCGTGTACCCCGCGATCGTCAACAAGAAGATGGTGTGGATAGTCGACGGCTACACCACGCTCGACAACTACCCCTACTCACAGCTGACGACACTGTCCAGCGCCACAGCGGATTCCAGCGAGGTGGCCGTCAACCGGCTGCAGATCGACAAGCAGGTGTCCTACATACGCAACTCGGTCAAAGCGACCGTCGACGCGTACGACGGCACGGTTACGCTGTATGCGCAGGACGAGGATGACCCGGTGCTGCAAGCGTGGATGAAGGTGTTCCCGGGCACCGTTAAGCCCAAGAGCGACATCACCCCTGAACTGCAACAGCACCTGCGTTATCCCGAGGATCTGTTCAAGGTTCAGCGCGCGCTGCTGGCCAAGTACCACGTCGACGATCCCGTGACGTTCTTCTCGACCTCGGACTTCTGGGACGTCCCGCTGGATCCGAACCCCACCGCCAGCAGCTATCAACCGCCGTACTACATCGTCGCCAAAAACCTTGCGAATAACAATAATTCGGCATCATTCCAGCTGACCAGTGCGATGAACCGGTTCCGTCGCGACTTCCTGGCGGCCTACATCAGCGCGAGTTCGGACCCCGACACGTACGGCAAGCTCACTGTGCTGACCATCCCCGGGCAGGTGAACGGTCCGAAGCTTGCGTTCAACGCGATCAGTACCGACACCGCGGTGAGCCAGGATCTCGGCGTCATCGGCCGTGACAATCAGAACCGTATCCGGTGGGGCAATCTGCTCACTTTGCCGGTGGCCCAAGGTGGTCTGCTCTATGTCGCACCCGTTTACGCGTCACCGGGCGCCAGCGACGCGGCATCGTCGTACCCCCGTCTGATTCGCGTCGCGATGATGTACAACGACAAGGTCGGTTACGGCCCCACGGTGCGCGATGCGCTCACCGAGCTGTTCGGGCCGGGTGCTGACGCCACCGCCACCGGCCCGGCGCCGACGGGTCCAGTAGCCAATGGCCAGCCGCCAGCCGCGCCTCAAGGCACCGACGGTCAGCCGCCGGCGGCGCAACCGCCCGCGAATCAGGGCACACCCCCCACGCAGGTTCCGGCGGCCGCCGTACCGCCGGGTGCACCTGTGCAGTTGTCGCCGGCCAAAGCCGCAGCGCTGCAAGATATCAACACGGCGCTGGAGGCGCTGCAAGGCGCTCAGACGGGTGGCGACTTCGCGGAGTTCGGCGAGGCCTTGCAACGCCTCGACGACGCGGTGAAGAAGTACCAGTCGACCCGCTGAGCACTCGATTTGGAGGTGCACCTGCGCCTTCGGTAACCTTGCGTTCACCCGTCGCGGGGTGGAGCAGCTCGGTAGCTCGCTGGGCTCATAACCCAGAGGTCGCAGGTTCGAATCCTGTCCCCGCTACTAAATGGAACGGCCCCCGGAGGAAACTCCGGGGGCCGTTCTCATGCCGCTTGCGGGCACGCGATCGGGAGCGTCATCCGCATTCGAGCGTCGGTGAATCGAGCAGGGTCGGGTTAGCCGCAACACCCGCACGATGACTCCATTGACAATGGGGAGTCGGTGGACGGTGATTCGGCGTTTTCCGGTAGCCAGTCGAACGGGAAGTGCTTGCTCGAACGACCCTGGTGCTGATGTGACCACTTGAAGCCCGCCGCCTTGTCCTTCTCGACGACGCCCCATGTGGAGACCTGTCCTGGGCCGACTTCGGAGCCTGGGGCATTCGACGTGGTGACCCGCCGGTTGGGATCCGCCGTCGGCCCGGTGAGTGCGACTACCCGTAAGTCGACCTTTCCGGGGATCTCGGCCCGCCAGTAGGCCAGGTCATCGGCGGCGTCGAATGTGATCGGCGCGTACTCAATTCCGCGTAATTCTTCGATAAGTGAGGCGAATTTGGCCGGCCAGCCGCCCACCTCACCGGTGAAGATGCGTTTCAGCGCCTCGCGTTGCGCATCATCGGTGCGTTCATCGATGTAGAACATGAGCCGCATCTTGGCGTTCGGGTCGCCAACCCACATATTGCCCGTGAACTCCCCGAGGGATACCACGTTCAAGCCGCTGAGGTCGACGCCGCCGAAGTGGCCGCCACCCACATGCCAGACGAGCGTGAACAGGCAGTCGCCGTGCGTCGGCTCTTGGGCGAAACTGCATGGGCAGGGCAACTTGCAGCTGCAGACGTCGAACCAGTCGCCCTGAAGATGCCAGTCGGTAGTGATTGTGGTCTCCATGATGATCCCCTTTCTCATACCCCCATGGGGTATCTGACAGATGGACCGTACTGGCTGAGACGCACGTGCGCAAGTACCCCCCCGGGGTATGTGTGGTGGCGAAGATAAACAGCTGACTGACCTTGGCCAGTGCCGATCAGCGAGTGCCTACCGCACCCTTTGTTCCGGCTTGCGGGGTATGGACACTGCCGGTGAAATCCCATGCTTTCCACGGAGGCAGGCAAAATGCCAGTTCGCATGGCTCGGCGCAAGGCTCGCTTATGTCAACTCGTCGGCGACCGACACCACTCATGCATCGACTCAAGTGATGAGCGATGAGGGTGTCAACGGCGTTGCAAGGGGATCAGGCCGCGGGCGTTGGGGTGCTCGGCAATGCGGGGACCAGGCGTCCCGTGCGCTCGAGCCGGTAGAGCGCCCCGGCAGCCATCGACCCGACGGCAGTCAACGCCAGCCAGACGAGTTCTTCACGGCCGGCGTCGCGGGCGGCTTGCATAAGCGCACCGGTGGCCAGATTGCCCGCCAAAATCCCGATGCCCACGATCGTGTTGTAGAAGCCGTAGTGCGTGCCAACCAATCGGTTGTTGGCGAGCGACACGACGGTGTCCATCTCGAAGGGGAATACCGCCGCTGAGCCGATGGAAAGCACCGCTGCTGAGACGATGAGGGCGATCACTGCGGCGAGTTCGCCGAACCGTGCCCCGTTGGGGAACACAATCATCGGCGTGAAGGCGGCTGCAAGAATCAGCATGCCGATCACCAGCGAATGCCCCGACCCCCAACGTTTGGTGAACCATCGGGTGATGCGCAGCTGTCCTGCAGCAGCCACCAGGCCTGACACGACGAAGACCATTGCAACGGTCAGGGATTCATGTGTGGGTACGAGAATCTTCGCGTGCAGTGGCAGCGCCAGATACACCTGGAACGACAGCACGTAGGAACCGATCATCGCCGTGGCGAACAACAGGAATGAGCGGTTGCGCAGCACGGTTCGCCAATCTTGCAGCACAGTGGTTTTCTCGGTTTGCAGCGCCGCTCGATGTTGGGGCAGTGCGAACAGCTGGGCCACAGTCAGGACCGCGAAAACGGCCGCGGCTGATGCGGCGACGACGCGGAAGTCCAGGGTCAACAGGGCAAGTCCGACCAGCGGCCCGGCGAGTATTCCCGCTTGATAGAAGATATTGAAAGTCGCGAACGCCTCTACGCGTCGTGGCCCTGAATCGGCGGCAAGGTAGGCCCGCACGGCCGGATTGAACAGGGCTCCCGCGAAACCTGTTGCCGCGGAGGCGATCAGCACCGCAGGGAGCGAGTCGGCGACCACGAGCAAGGCGAATCCGCTAGTACGCAATATGCACCCGGCAACGATTAGCGGCTTGAAACCGAGGCGGTCGGCAAGCGTACCGCCGACGATGAACATGCCCTGCTGAGAGAAGTTCCGCACACCGAGGACCAGTCCGATCGCCCATGCAGCAAGACCAAGCGGGCCGGCGAGGTATCCGGCGAGATAGGGCATCAGCATGTAGAAGCCGAGGTTGATTCCGAATTGATTGATCATCAACATTCGGCTGGGCCAGCCGAAAGTGCGGAACTGCGCTATGAAGCTCATTGCGATACCCCAACTGTCGGATCCGTGACCGCTGATGTGCGTGTCCACGATGTGACGACACGTCTCCGAGGATCGGTAATGACGTCCGGATTTCGCGGGGGATCGCCTGCAAGCAATCCGTGGGCGTTGCAGTAATCGTCGTTGTACACAGTGTCGAAATACCGTTGCGGCCCGTCGGGAAAGACCGCCGCTATATTTGCGCTCGATGGATTCGTTCTCGCGACCCAACCGGCTACCAGCGCGACCGCGCCGACGCTCCAGCCGCCCGTGGCGTAGTGGGTCGCAGCCAGGGATCGGCATGCCCATACCGCCTCCGCGGGAGCGACCCAGTGAACGTCGTTGAAGGCGGCGTAGTCCACGTTGCGAGGGTAAATACTCGATCCCAGCCCTCGCATCAGCCGGGACCGCGCGGGCTGACCGAAGATGGTCGAGCCGATCGTGTCAACCCCGACGAGCTGGAGGTCGGGGTTGGTTTCCCGTAGCACCCGCGCTATTCCGGCCGAATGGCCGCCGGTGCCGACCGAGCAGACGAGTATGTCGATCTTGCCCAGTTGCGCAGACAGCTCCTCTGCCAGACCTCGGTAGGCGTCGACGTTATCGGGATTGCTGTATTGATCTGGGTACCACGCTTCGGGATCTGATTCGAGGATCTCCATCACCCGATCGCGTCGCGCCTGCTGCCACCCACCTTCGGGATGCGGTTTGGTGACGACATCGACGTCAGCGCCGTAGGCGGTCAGCATCCGCGAGATGATCGGCTCGAGTCCGGGATCTGTGACGAGAGTTACGGGATGGCCGTACACGGTGCCGGCAAGAGCCAGCCCCAGCCCCAGTGTGCCGCTTGTTGATTCGACGATTCTGCTGCCGGGCCGTAGGTCACCGCGGGCGCGGCCGCGTTCGACCATGTGTATCGCCGGACGGTCCTTCATCCCGCCGGGGTTGAAACCTTCGAGCTTGGCCCAGAACCCGCGGTTGTCGTCGGTGAACGGCGCCGCGATTCTCAGCACAGGCGTATTTCCGATCATCGTGCCCGGCTTGTCGAAGCGACGGAGGCGTTGATGATGGACGTTCGGTGAGTGAATGGACAGAGCGTGGCTCATGAACGTGGGTCACTTTCGGTGATGCCACGACGTTCCCTGCCGCGGCGGCTGACATGAGTAGCGGTCACCGACTCTCGTCTTGGGGACGCGAGTCTGGCGCTACCGAATCAGCGGCGCGCGATGCAGAGCCGAAGCAGCAGCTGCTGCCCGGCAACGACGAAATTGGCCCATTTCGGGGGGCCGCGGATGGCGGCTGACGCACATGTCGCCCAGGCCGAGAATGCCGCGCCGATGAGGGCGACGAGGCCGATCGCTGCCAGCAGCGTCACCGTACGAGGCAGGGCAGCTTCGGCGAAGGTGTGAGGAACGACGGTGACTGAACCGTCCTGCACATGTGGATGCTCGACGACGGCAGCAAACTCACCTGCGATATCGGCTGACAATGCGTGGGGGCCATGATGGGGGAGGGAATTGCGCTCGGTGAGGGTCCATCCTGTGCCCGCAACCAGCACAACGAGCACGACCAGTAGTGCAATGACGGCGTACCGTCGCGCACCGGTGGGGGCGTCGTCGTACCTCACAATGCTGCCGACTGTAGCAGCGGATCGCGCTCGTTTCGGGGACCCTTCGATTCGACGCCATGTTGTGATCGTGCCGGTATGAATGCGCGGCGGTGGTTTGCCTCAATTCGCGGTTGGCGGGCCGAGCATTCGAGTGTTGTTGCTTGGTAAAGCTTTTGATGGATTCATCGTTCGGCTCCTCCGGCATACATCCTGGTCATCTACGGTTTTACTACGTAGATCTACGGCTGTTGATTGAATCGACAGTCACTGCTAGTGCGCTGTCTTCAGCCAGCGGTGGTGCCTTCTGCTTGGGTCGACACGCGGCGGCGCGTTCTCGGGATGACCGCCTTTGTGGTGGGATTCACAGTGCGGCGGTGACGTCCGTCCAAGGGCGATTCCGGCGGTTCGCGCCTGGTTTTCGATGAGGCTGCGACATGCGCGGCGGAAGCCTCTGGCAAATATCTTGCCGTACCGCTCAATGGTCACACAGCTCGATGAGGGCAGGCGCGCCGAACACGAAAGGCGTGGTCAATCGGGGATTCGGCGTATTGACCGAGATCGATGTCAAGGCCGCCATTGCTGCTCTAGCCGCCTGACAACTGAAAACCGATACCCGCTCCTACGGCATCAGCAGCTGGGCGTTGGTGACGAAGAACTTCTCGATCACCTCCGGACCGAATCGCGCGAGTTTTTCGGCGAACTGCGCGCTGGGATCTTTGCCGCCTTCATAGTGCGGATAGTCGCTGCCGTACACCAGCACGTCCTGCAGCCACGGGAAGCGATCGAGGTAGGCGTCGATCGGCTCCCACAGGAATCCGGACACCCGCACGTTGCGCTGGATGTACTCCTCGGGCGACAGGGTCAGGTGGCCGGTCAGACGCCGGAACTGTGACCCCACGTTGCGCATGTTCTCCGCCATCGGGCCGACCCAGTGCGCGCTCACCTCGATCGCGCCCAGCCGCAGCGTGGGAAAGCGTTCGAACGCACCCCCGAAGATCATCGCCGAGACGAAGGCCTGGGCGCCCAGATGCATCGAGGACCAGATCCAGGGATTGAGCAGCCCCTCGGGACTGTCGATCGCCTTCGGAGCTGAGCCATTGCTGCGCCCGTAATCGGCCCAGGCCGGCGAATCCAGGATTCCGTAGTCCCCGCCGGGGTGGAACAGCACCGGGACGTCATGGCGAACCATGGCGTCCCACAACCGATCCGCGTCGGGATGCCCCGGCGAGATACCGCCTGGCGGCTCTCCCTGCGGTATGGAGACCGCGCGAATCCCGTTGGCGGCAACACGTTCGATTTCGGCGATCGCCAGGTCGAGGTCGCTCGTGTCGATGAATGCCACCGGCCGCAGCCGTGGGCTGATCTTGGCGGTCTCGATGCACCAGTCGTTGTAGCCGATCAGCATGGAGCGCCCGCACTCCACCAGCTGTTCCTGGGTCATGTTCAGATCGCCCATGAGCTGACCGACGCGCTCGGGGACCTGGACGAACATGTAGCCGATGACGCCCGGACCGCCCGCGAAGAGCAATGTCCGGTCGACGCCGTAGGTGTCCATCACCTGTACCCGCCGGCTCATGTTGATCGCACCGGGGGCGACCGCACCGACCGGCGGGCGTTTGGTTCCCCAGCCGTGCTCGACCAGCTCCTTGCTCACCGGCCCTTCGTCTTCGTAAACGGGGGCGCTGAAGCTGGACAGCGCGTTCGGGTCGTGTTCGCGCATGAAGAATTCGGCGATGGGTTTCGACGCCTCACCGAATTGTTCGGCCCACATGTGGGCCGGCACGTATTCGTGGTTGTCAGTGTCGATAATCCGACCGGACACGGCGTCCAAGACGGTCATGCCAGCGGCTCCTTTGCTCTTAGGTGCCCACTCGTGAAACCTGTGCCGGTTGCGCCCGTCACGAGCGGAGGGTAATTCATTTGCGGCGGGTCCGATACAGGTCGACTATGGCCCGCTACGCGAACTCCGTCTGTCAACCGGTCGGGGGTTTCGCCGGGGGACTCGCGTATCCGCCGATCGGATAAGCGGACGGCGAAACGTGATTGGCCACAGCGAAGCCGAATCCGTTAGCTTGGCCACTAGGCGTAGTCATGTGAGGATGCGATGAACAAGTTGGCAACGGCTCTTGCCAACCAACTGTCCAGCAGCGGCAGCTTCCTGGCCGTTCTGGACGATGGGCAGTGGACCCGTCATCCGTGGCCGGAGGTTCACGCCCGGTCGCAGAACGTCGCCGAGTGG
Organism: Mycobacterium sp. NPDC051804; assembly: GCF_044452905.1. Lineage (NCBI taxonomy): Bacteria > Bacillati > Actinomycetota > Actinomycetes > Mycobacteriales > Mycobacteriaceae > Mycobacterium > Mycobacterium sp. NPDC051804. The sequence goes on from NZ_JBITCD010000004.1 coordinate 844,889, forward strand.
CTGCTTAATGACAACGTCACCGCCCTCGGCTTGACCGGTGAGCCCACCGTCGAGCTGATCGCCGCGATATTGGGCGCCTTTCAGGCGGGTGTTGCGGTTTCGATCTCGCACGGGCCGGTTCGTGGCGCCAACGCGGATCAGTGGGCGCACACGACACTCGGCCGGTTTGCCGGCATGGGTGCCAGCCACGTGCTCGGCCATGGCAGCCACCTCGAGCGGCTGTCAGCCGTCGAAGGGCCGCTCATCGTCAAGGAACTCAACTCCGTGGCGCCCCTCGGGCGGTCGACCACGTTCGCGCCACCGGACCGTTCCGCGCCGGTGGCGATCCTGCAGGGCACCGCAGGGTCGACGGGAGTTCCGCGCACGGTGCAGCTGTCGCCGGACGCCGTGCTGGCGAACTTGAGCGGGCTGAACGCGCGTGTCGGGGTGACGCCGGCCGATGTCGGCTGTTCCTGGCTGCCGCTCTATCACGACATGGGCCTGAGCTTCCTGCTCGCCGGCGCACTGGCAGGCACGAACGTGTGGCAGGCGCCGACGACGGCATTTCAGGCGTCGCCGTTCCGGTGGCTGAACTGGCTCACCGAAAGCGGGGCGACCGTCACTGCGGCGCCGAACATGGCCTACGGCATGATCGGCAAGTATTCGCGCCGCGTCACAGATGTCGACCTGAGCGCCATGCGGTTCGCACTCAACGGCGGTGAACCCGTCGACCTTGAACTCACCGCGCGCTTCGCCACCGAGATGGCCCGCTTCGGGTTCTCGGCCGGGGCGCTGGCGCCGTCCTACGGCTTGGCTGAATCCACCTGTGCGGTAACGGTTCCCGAACCAGGACGCGGTCTGATCGCTGACGAGGCGGGCAACGCGATGCTCGGTGAGCCGATACCCGGCATGTCGGTGCGCATCGATCCATATGACGACGGGACGACGCGGGACGCCGCGCGCGATGTCGGCGAGGTCATGATCCGCGGTACCTCGATGATGGCGGGCTATATCGGTGAACCAGCGCTCGGCGCCGACGAATGGTTCGCGACCGGGGATCTCGGCTACCTCGTCGATGGCGGGCTGGTGGTGTGCGGCCGCGCCAAGGAACTCATCACCGTCGCGGGCCGCAACATCTTCCCCGCCGAGGTCGAGCAGGTGGCCGCCGCGGCGCCGGGCGTGCGCGAGGGAGCTGTTGTCGCCATCGGCGTCGGCGAGCGGTCGATACGCCCCAGCGTGATGATCGTCGCGGAATTCCGAGGGCCCAATGAGGCGGACGTCCGCGCCGACGTCGTGCAGCGCATCGCATCCGAGTGCGGTGTCGTGCCGTCGGACGTCGTGTTCGTGCGCCCCGGCTCGCTACCGAGAACGACGTCGGGCAAGTTGCGACGGCTGGAGGTCAAGCGCGGTGTAGAGGCCGGTGAGTTCTGAACCGCCAGCCAAAGTGACAGGATGGCGCGCGTGGCCCAGCGCGTCAGATTTCCGAGCACCACCGGGCCCGTCCTGGCGGGCCTCGTCGACCTTCCCCGGGGTGACCTGCGCGGATGGGCCGTCTTCGCGCACGGCTTCACGCTGGGCAAGGACAGTCCCGCCGCCAGCCGGATCTGCAAGCAACTCGCCAGCGAGGGCATTGGGGTGCTGCGCTTCGACAACCTCGGCCTCGGCGATTCCGAGGGCGATTGGGGCGACGGATCCTTTTCGCACAAGGTCGACGACACTGTCCGCGCGGTGGAGTTCATGAACGAATCGGGTCGCGAGGTGCGACTGCTGGTCGGTCATTCCTTCGGCGGATCAGCCGTGATCGCCGCCGCGCACGAATGCCCGACCGTGGCGGCCGTCGCGAGCATCGGGGCGCCGTACGAGCCCGGCCACGTTGAACACAACTACGACGCGCTGGTGGCCCGGATCGAGGCCGAGGGGGAGGCGCCCTTCCTGGCCGGCGGCAAAGCGCTCACACTCAAGCGGCATTTCATCGGAGACGTGCGCAATGCCGACCTTCGAGAGCAGATCCGGACCCTGCGCCGTGCGCTGATCGTGATGCATTCGCCTACGGACAACACCGTCGGCATCGCCAACGCCAGCGAGATCTTCCGCGCAGCGCGGCATCCCCGCAGCTTCGTCTCGCTCGAAGGCGCCGATCATCTGCTCACCGGCAAGAACCAGGCTGCGCGCGCGGCCAAGATCATCAGCGCCTGGGCCGACCCCTACCTGTGAGCGACGAGGCGGCATTCCACGCCGAAGTGGTCCGAGGGGAATACCCGCGGTAGTTCAGCGGAGATCGGCTCCGTCCCCAGCAGTTCGATACTCGCTGCGCGCCAACGGTTTCCCTTCAGGAGCACCCGGTCGAACCGCACGTGTCGCTTCTTGTTCCTGGCGTCGAAGCGCATCAAATTGATCGACGTGTTCTCGGTGTAGCCGGGGTCGTCGGGTCGCAGCGCGTGCCATACATCGCAGAACGGCGCGGCGATGCGCTCGTTCTCCGCGTCGCGCATGTTGAAATCGCCGAGCACCACCGCATTTTCGGCTGGCCGCAGCGCACGGAAGATCCTGCGCAACTGCCAGCCGCGCAGCCGTGCCGAGGACTTGCCACTGTCCAGGTGCACACAGCAGACGACCTGCCGGGCGCCGACGACGGCCAGCTCCGCCTCGAGGAAGCCGCGCGTCTGGCGGGTCGGCAGGTGGCAGTGGGTGGCGCGCACGATCGGTACCCGGGACAGCGTGAGCAGGCCGTAGTTGCCGGAACGGCCGCCGACCGCTGACGCGGTCAGGTATTCGTCGCGAATCCACGGCTGCGAGAGGAATATCTCGAGTGCCACCGACGTGACCTCTTGCAGAACAATGACATCCGGTCTGCGCTCGCGCAGCAGATCTGCGATGGCTCGGTAGCGCTGCTCCGCGTAATAATCGTCGAACCAGATGTTGAACGTCGCGACGGTCAACTCGTCGCGGTCGGCCGCCTGCACATCATTGGCGTCCAGCCACGTACCCGTCGTCGGATCGAAGCGCCGGACCGTGACGCGGCGTCGCCGTCGAAGCAGCCTCACCGCAGCTTGACGACGACTTTGCCCTTCGCGCTGCGGTCTTCCAGCGACGCGATCGCATCGGCCGCGCGCTCGAGCGGGTAGATCTCAGGGGTCGGCGCGGAAACCTTGCCCGATGCCAACAGTGGTTCGAGCTCCGCCCACTGTTCGAGCAGATAGCCCGGATGCGTGCCGGCCCAGGCGCCCCAACCGACGCCGACGGCGTCGACATTGTTGAGCAGCAACCGGTTTACCTTCACCTCGGGGATCGAGCCGCCGGTGAATCCGACCACCAGAAGTCGTCCGCCTGGTGCGAGGGAACGCAGCGAATCCGTGAAGCGGTCGCCGCCAACTGGGTCAACGACGATGTCGACGCCGCGTCCGTCGGTCAGTTCCTTCACCGCGTCCTTGAAGCCGTCGGCAAGCACGACGTCCGAAGCGCCGGCCGCCTTGGCGACCTCGATCTTGTCCTCGGTGCTGACCACCGCGATGGTGCGCGACGCGCCCCAGACCGGCGCCAACCGCAATGTCGAGGTCCCGATGCCGCCCGCCGCACCGTGCACGAGGACCGTCTCACCCTCGGCGAGGCGGCCCCGGGTGAGCAGCGCGTGATGCATGGTGAGGTCGTTGAACAACAGACCGGCCCCGGCCTCGAATGACACCGAGTCCGGCAGCTTGAACACCCGATCCGCCGGCAACGCAACGACTTCCGCCATCGCCCCGCACAGCATCGTCAGGCCGCACACCCGGTCGCCCGCGGAGACGTGGGCGTCGTGGGGTGCGCTGCGGACGATGCCCGCGATCTCGGCGCCAGGGGTGTACGGCATCTCCGGCTTGTACTGATAGAGCCCGCGCGACTGCAGCGCATCGGGGAAGGCCACTCCGGCCGCGTGCACGTCGATCAGAACAGCGCCGTCGCCGGACGGTTCGTCGATCTCGACGAGCTTCGCGGCTTGCGGTCCGTCCAGGCTGGCAATCTGTATCGCGCGCATCGTGGCCTTTCGTTGGTCGACGCCATCATTTAACTCCTGCGCGGTCTACGACCAACCGACCGGTAGGCTGATAGATCCGGCAATGTTGCCGAATGCGAGGAGAGCACCCATGGCACGAGGTCAAAGCGGCCGATCGCAGTCGAGAAGGTTCGCCGCGGCCGAGGCGCTCGGCCGCGGACGCAGCATCGGCGTGCGCTCCAAGGACGGCATCCGTCTGCACGCCGAGGTCTTCGGACCCGAGGACGGTTACCCCGTCGTGCTGGCCCACGGCATCACCTGCGCACTTCGCGTGTGGGCCCATCAGATCGCCGACCTCGCGAAGGACCATCGCGTCATCGCCTTCGACCACCGTGGCCATGGCCGCAGCGCCGTGCCCGCGCGCCGCAGCGGCTACAGCCTCGACTGCCTGGCGGGCGACGTCGACGCCGTGCTCGAGGCGACGTTGAAGCCGGGGGAGCGTGCCGTCATCGCCGGCCATTCGATGGGCGGCATCGCGATCTCGTCATGGGCGGAGCGGTATCCCGAGCGAGTGCCAGAGCGCATCGATGCGGCCGCCCTGATCAACACGACGACCGGCGATCTGCTGCGGCACGTGCAGTTCATCCCAGTGCCGGCGCCGCTGTCCGCGGCCAGGGTGCGCGCGGCGGGTACGCTGCTGAAAACCTTTGGTGCAGCACCGCTTCTGCGGGCGGCTGACATGCCGAGCCGCAGGTTCGTGTCGACGATCGCCGTAGGCCGCGACGCCGACCCCGCGATCGTCGATTTCGTCTTCGAGCTGTTCAACGGAACCCCACCGGCGGGACGCGGGGGGTGGGCACGCGCGCTGGTGGATTCGCTCGGTACTCATCAACACATCGGGTTGAAGAACCTCTCGGTGCCGACGATTGTGATCGGCAGCGAGAAGGACCGTCTGCTGCCGATGGTGTCCTCGCGCCGAATCGCCAGAGAAGTACCGAATCTCGCGCAGTTCGTCGAACTGTCCGGCGGTCACTGCGCGATCCTCGAGCGTCCCGACGCGGTCAACAAACACCTGCGCTGGCTCATCGACTCCGTTACCGAGGAGCGACGGGCGACCTCCTAACCCGACAACTCCCGATCCACCTCGGCGGCCGCGCGCTGACCCGAGCGGATCGCCCCGTCGAGGAAACCTGTCCACGTGTCGGCGGTTTCCGTTCCGGCCCAATAAATGCCGTCGACCGGCTTACGCAACCACGGCCCGTATGTCGTCCACGAGCCCGGCGGCACCGCAGCCGTCGGCCCACCCGGCGCGAATTCCTCCGCGCTCCAGCAGTGGTCGAGATAGTCGATCGGGTCGAGTGCGGCATCCCCGAACAACGCCGCGAACCCGGTCAGTGCACGGTCGCGTCGGTCGGCCGGCGGCAGCGGGTCAAATGTCCGCGCGTCGGTGAATCCCAGCAGGACACCGGGGCCGTCATCGCCTGGGCTGACGTCGAACGTGATGAAAACCGGGCCCTCGTCCGACAACGCCTCGCCCGAACAGCCGTTCTCGCGCCAGAACGGTGTCTCGTAGGCGACGTACGCCTTGCTCAGGTTGCCCTGCGGCCAGTGCTGCGCGAGCTTGCCGTACTCGGGGGGCAGCTCCGGCAGGAACGCGATGCCCTTGCGATGCTCGGGCGGGATCGCCACGATGACGGCCTTCGCGGTGACCGTGCCCTTGTCTGACGTGACGGCCAGCGTGCCATCGGTGTGCCGTTCGATGCTGCGCACCGCGGCATCCAGCACGACTCGCTCTCCGAGCTCCTGCGCCATTCGGATCGCGATCTGCTGTGTGCCGCCGGGAAAGCGGTCCTGCTGAGCGCCACCCTCGACGTCAAGCATCCTGCCGAGTCCGCCCGCGGCTTTGACGTAGCGCGCCGCGTGCAGCATCGAGACCGCGTCGGGCTCACACCCCCACGTCACCCGGGCCATGATCGTCATCAGGTCCCTGGTCCCCGCACTCGCGTGCACGTACCGCAGCCACTGGTCCAGCGTCTTCGAGTCGAGAATGTCGGCAATCGGCGATTTCCACGGCTCGTCGACCGGCACTCGTCGGCACACCCGCTCGAACCGCCATTGGATGCGGGAGACGTCCAGCAGCTCGAGTATCGAGAGCCGCGGAATGGTGCTGCGGTAGGCACGCACCTTGCCGCGCCACCGGATGAGGTTCTTACCCCGACTGTGGGTCGGCACCGTCTCGCAGCCCAGTTCGGCAGCCATCGCGACGACCGCGTCCTGCGTCGGTCCGACGAAGGTGCCACCCAGGTCGACGGGGACGCCGGCGATGGTCGCCGTCGACGACCGGCCGCCCACTCGGTCGCGGCCCTCGAGCACCACGACATCGCGGCCGCGTTTGTCCAGTTCGCGTGCGGCGGCCAGGCCGGCGAACCCGGCGCCCACAACGACGACGTCGGCATTCGGTGGGATGGTCACGTGACTAGGCTCTCACGCTGTGAAGGTCATGACAGCGTTGTTCGGCCCGACGGATGCGATCGAACGCGCGCACGCGCTCCGCGAAGCGGGGGCCACCGGGGTATTCACGTTCGAGGGTCCGCACGACGTATTCGCCCCGCTGATGGTGGCATCGACCGTCAGCGGCCTGGATCTGATGACCAACGTCGCAATCGCGTTCCCGCGCAACCCTGTTCAGCTCGCGCATCAGGCGTACGACATGCAGCTGCTGGCGCAGGGCCGCTTCACGCTCGGCCTCGGCACGCAGGTGCGCGCTCAGATCGAGAAGCGTTACGGCGCGGAGTTCGACAAGCCGGTCGCGCGGATGAAGGACTTGGTCGGTGCGCTGCGCGCGATCTTCGCTGCCTGGAACGTCGGTGAACGCCTCGATTACCGCGGCGAGTTCTACCGGCACACCCTGATGACGCCGACCTTCAACCCGGGGCCCAACCCGTTCGGCCCGCCGCCGATCTACCTCGGGGCGCTGGGTCCACTGCTGACGCGCGCGACCGCCGAGGTCGCCGACGGCCTGCTGGTCATGCCGTTCGGATCGAGGCGCTTCCTCGACGAGGTCACCATGCCCAACGTCCGGAAGGGACTGGCGGCGGCGGGGCGCGACGAGGCGGACTTCGCGGTGGTTCCCGAGATCATCGTGTCGGTGGGGGAAGACCACACCGCTGCTCGGCGCCTGCTGGGCTTCTACGGGTCGACGCCCGCGTACCGCCCTGTGCTGGACGTTCACGGCTGGGGTGACCTGCAGCCCGAACTGAACGCCCTGTCCAAGCAGGGCCGCTGGGAGGACATGGGCAAGCTCATCGACGACGACATCCTGCACACCATCGCGGCATGTGGCAGTCCAGCCGACGTGGCTGCGCACATCCGCGGCCGGGTCGATGGCGTGGCGGATCAAATCTGCCTCTACCAGCCCGGACCGATTGCGGTGGAGTCGTTGGCGTCGATCGTGGACGCGCTCGGGTCCTGACCCATATCGTGGTACCCAGCCGAACCAAAGGAGGTTACGGATGGAGCAGACCGATTACTTCGATGTGCTGATCATCGGTGCGGGGATCTCCGGGATCGGGGCCGCTTATCGCATCCACGAGAAGAATCCGAACCTCTCCTACGCGGTTCTGGAACGTCGCGCCCGCATCGGAGGCACCTGGGACCTGAATCGCTATCCGGGCATCCGCTCCGACAGTGACATCTTCACCCTGAGCTACCCGTTCGAACCCTGGCGGCGGCAGGAGAACGTCGCAGACGGTGAGGACATCCGCGAATACCTGATCCAGACGGCGCGCAAGCATGGCATCGAAGAGCACATCCAGTTCAACACCCGTGTGCTGTCGGCCGATTGGGACTCGACCACCGACAGCTGGACCGTGAACACCGAACAGGACGGCGCATCGAAGAGCTACCGTTGCCGCTTCCTGTTCTTCGGCACCGGCTACTACAACTACGACGAGCCCTACCGTCCGGACTTCCCTGGTCTCGAGCAGTTCTCGGGCGAGGTGATCCACCCGCAGCACTGGCCGGAGTTGCTCGACTACACCGGCAAGAAACTCGTGGTGATCGGCAGCGGTGCGACCGCGGTGAGCATGATCCCGACGCTGACGGAGAAGGCCGGCCACGTCACCATGCTGCAGCGGTCGCCTACCTACATCCTGTCAACGCCTCGGATCAATCCCATCGTGCAATTCCTGCGCAAGCTCCTGCCAGGTCGCCTCGGCTATGCCGCGGCCCGTCTCTACAACACCTTTTTCACCGTGGTCGTGTATGCCTTCGCCAAGACGTTCCCGCGGCTCAGTAGGGCGTATGTGCGCAGCAGCGCGAAACGTCATCTGCCAGAGGGCTATCCGGTCGACGTTCATTTCAAGCCGCGGTACGACCCGTGGGACCAACGGTTGTGTGCGATTCTCGACTACGACTTCTATGAGACGATCGCCGATGGCCGGCTGGACGTGGTCACCGACTCGATTGATCACATCGATGCCAACGGAATCGTGCTCCGGTCGGGAAAGCGCATCGATGCCGATATCCTCATCTCGGCCACCGGGATTCAGCTGCAGGCACTCGGCGGTGTCGCGTTGAGTGTCGACGGCGCAGAGGTCAAACCACAGGACCGCTTCGTCTATAAGGAGCACATGCTCGAGGACATTCCGAACGCGGCGTGGTGCGTCGGCTACATCAACGCCTCGTGGACATTGCGCGTCGACCTGACCGCACGCGCGGTGGCGAAACTGCTGGCATACATGGATTCCCACGGTTACACACACGCATACCCGCACCTGGGCGACAAGCCGATGACCGAGAAGCCGGCCTGGAACATCAATGCGGGTTACGTCCAGCGGTCTGGACATGTGCTGCCCAAATCGGGCACTCACCGGCCGTGGAACGTGCGACACAACTATGTGCTCGACGCCATCGACCACCGTTTTGACCGCATCGAGGAATCGATGGTGTTCGGCCGTGCATCAGACAGGGCAGTCAAGTCCGCCTAGGAGGTTCGCAATGACTGACTACAGCGACGTGCTGATCATCGGGGCGGGGTTCTCCGGTATCGGGGCCGCCTACCGGATCCGCGAGCAGAATCCCAACCTGAGCTACACGATCCTGGAGCGACGCGAGCGCCTCGGCGGCACATGGGATCTGTTCCAGTACCCCGGTATTCGCTCGGACAGCGATATCTTCACGCTGAGCTTTCCCTGGGAGCCGTGGACCCGCGAGGAGATGATCGCTGACGGCGGTGACATCTGGCAGTACATCTCCGACGCCGCCCGCAAGCACGGCATCGACAAGCACATCGAGTTCAACACCCGCGTCATCTCCGCCGACTGGGATTCGGCGACCGACACGTGGACCGTCCAGACCGAACAGGGCGGTGAGTCGCGGACATACCGTGGACGGTTCCTGTTCTTCGCCAGCGGCTATTACAACTACGACGAGCCGTATTCGCCGCCGTTCCCCGGTATCGAGGATTTCAAGGGCGAAGTGGTGCATCCGCAACACTGGCCGGAGGGGTTCGACTACGCGGGCAAGCGACTGGTCGTCATCGGCAGCGGCGCGACGGCCATCAGCATGATCCCGTCGCTGGCCAAGACCGCCAAGCACGTCACGATGCTGCAGCGCACACCGTCGTACCTGCTGTCGCTGCAACGGGTGCAACCCGTGATCAACGGCATCCGGAAAGTGCTGCCGCGCAGAGCGTCCCACGCGGTGGCGCGCGTGATCCTTTCCTTGTTTGGCTCGGTGCTCTGGCTCCTCGCCCGAAAGGCACCCGGGTTCAGCAAGCGTGCGCTGCGCAGCGGCGCCGAGAAGTACCTGCCCGAGGGATATGACATCGACACCCACTTCACGCCGCCGTACAACCCGTGGGATCAGCGACTGTGCTTCATCCTCAACGGCGACTTCTACAAGGCCGTCGGCAGGGATGACGTCGATATCGTGACCGACCACATCGACCACATCGACGCCACCGGAATCGTTCTGAAATCAGGTCGGCGCATCGACGTCGACGTGATCATCACGGCGACCGGCATTCAGTTGCAGGCGCTGGGTGGAGTCACGATCAGCATCGACGGCGAGAAGGTCGACCCGGCCGACCGGTTCGCGTTCCGGCGTCACCTGCTCGAGGATGTGCCCAACGCGGCATGGTGCTTCGGGTACTCGAACGCATCATGGACGCTGGGCGCCGACATGACCGCGCGATCGGTGGCGAAGCTGCTGTCGCACATGGATTCCCATGGCTACACCCACGCTTTCCCACATCTCGGGGACGTCCACATGCCCGAGCAGCCGGTCTTCAACCTGCAGTCGGGTTACGTGATGCGCGCACAGCATGTCATGCCCAAGTCGGGCGACCGAGGTCCGTGGGAAGTGACGCACAACTATGTGCGGGACGCGATCAACAAGCGGTTCGAGGACATCGAGGAATCGATGGTGTTCGGCCGCGCGACTACGGCGTCCGCACCACAAGCCCCGTCTGAAGCAGTCGGCTAGCCGAGAGCCCGAACGTCGACTTGAAGCGGTCGGCGAGGTGTGAGGGACTGGCGAAGCCGGACTTCATCGCGGCCTCCGTCAAATTGGCGCCGCCGGCGATGGCGGTACCCGCATGCACGAGCCGCACCCAGATCCGGTATCGCCGCAGGCTCGTTCCCAGCTCGTCGCGGAACAGATGCAGGAACCGCGACTCCGAGAGGCCCGCCTCGGCGGCGAGTTCTTGTGACGGCACTGCCGTCGCGGGATCCGTCCGGATTCGGTGTGCCGCGGCCGCGATGCGGGGGTCGATGTCCCGCTGTGCCGCTGGTGCGGCCAGATCGAGCCAGCGGCAGGCGCTTTCGTCGTCGGCCGGAGTGAGCGCCAGATCGATCTCGGCGACGTGAGCGACTCCGATGTCGCCGACCCACGTCGACATCCGGCTCCGGCAGGATTCGGCGCGAACCGACGTCGGCTCCAGATAACAAGACACCAGACCGCTGCCGAGGCACGTCAGGTGATGCGTCAACCGTGGCGGAATGAGCAGGCTCGCGCCTTCACGGGTGGAGCCGTCGGGCGTCGCCACCATCAACGGCCCGCCGATGCCCACGGCGAAGCACCACACCGACCCCGAATGGGGTTCCAGATTCAGGCTCGGACCGGCGTACAACGCCTGACCTGGCCACAGCCAGACCGTCGGGCAGCAGGTTTGTGGAAGCGCTGCCGCCGTGGATGCCGTCATGCTGATCTCCTAGGTCAACCGCACAGGAGGCTACCGTGACGATCGCGGTCATCGCTGTAATCGGCGTGTTCTTTGCGGGCATGGGTTGCTACGCGCTCGCTGCCCCCGATGCGATCATTCGTCCGTTCGGCGTCACCCTCGGGACGGCGGCGGCGCGCTCGGAGGTACGCGCGGTCTACGGCGGGTTCGGGCTCGCGATCGCAGGCGTGCTGGGGTACGCGGCGGTCGCCGACGCCGGTGTCCGCACGGGCATCCTGATCGCGGTCGGCGCCGCGCTGGCTGGAATGGCGTTCGGCCGGCTGGTGTCAGCGGTGCTCGACGACCGAACGGCGTTCTACCCGAACTGGTTCTACTGCCTGGTCGAAGCGCTCGCGGCCGCCGCCCTTTTCGCGATTTGTGGAGCCTGAGCCGCGCTGGGCGCGGTGTGGTGTCTCGGGACATCGCTGACACTTATGTCTCGGGACATCGCTGACACTTATGGTGCCGGTTTGGGCTCGCGGGTGCGGTATGTCCGCGTG
>NZ_JBITCD010000005.1:0-7563 GCF_044452905.1 Mycobacterium sp. NPDC051804
GCTGACTCCACTCGACCCAGCTCGCCCATAACCGGATCCTCCGCCCGCCGCACCCACCCCACCGGAAGGCTCGCCGAAGTTCAGTCAACTAGACGTGCCCTGGTGTTCCGCGACGGTGACGACGTCGTCGTGTTGTCGCGCAGCGGTAAGGACCTCGGCAGGTACTTCCCCGAACTGGTGGAGGCGCTGCGCGACGAGCTGGCACCCCGCTGCGTACTCGACGGCGAGGTCGTCGTCCCCAGGGAGATCGAGGGCCGCATGCGGCTGGACTGGGAGTCGCTGTCGCAACGCATCCATCCGGCGGCCAGCCGCATCAAGATGCTCTCCGAGCAGACACCGGCACACTTCATCGGATTCGACGCACTCGCCACCGGGGACGTGTCGCTCCTGAAAGAACCCTTCAGGGTCCGCCGCAAGGCGCTGGCCGATGCGGTGAACGAGAAGACGTGGTGTCACGTCACGCGCACCACTGAGGACCCGGAGCAGGGCGCGCAGTGGCTCGACACTTTCGAGGGCGCGGGGCTGGACGGGGTGATCGCGAAACGTCTCGGCGGCCCCTACCTGCCCGGCAAGCGGGAGATGGTGAAGGTCAAGCACGCCCGCGACGCCGACTGCGTGGCCATTGGCTATCGAATTCACAAGAGCGGCGAAGGTGTGGGGTCCATTCTGCTCGGCCTCTACCGAGACGACGGAGAACTCCAGATGGTCGGTGGCGCAGCATCGTTCAGTGTCAAGGACCGCGTCAAGCTACTCGCCGACCTCGAGCCGCTGCGAGAGGGGGACGTACGCGACGGCGACCCCAGTCGCTGGAACTCCGCCGCCGACAAGCGTTGGATCCCGGTGCGGCCGGAGAAGGTCTGCGAGGTCGCCTATGACCAGATGGAGGGAAACACCGTGCACGGCAAGCGGTTCCGACACGCCGTCAAGTTCATACGGTGGCGGCCCGACCGTGACCCGTCCAGCTGCACCTTCGATCAGCTCGACGCGCCCCTGAACTACGACCTCTACGACGTGTTGGAGTCTTGAGATGGCCACGCCTGCAGAAGAAATCGACGTCGACGGTGTCAAGGTTCGGCTGACCAACCGCGACAAGCCGTACTTTCCGAAGCTCGGCAAGGACGGCACCAAGGGCAAGCTCTTCGACTATTACCTGGCCGTCGCGTCGGGTCCGATGCTGGCTGCGTTGCGGGATCGGCCGACACATCTCCAGCGTTTCCCCGACGGCATCGAGGGCGAGGAGATCTACCAGAAGCGGGTGCCGCAGAAGCACCCCGACTATCTGGAGACGTGTACCGTCACCTTCCCGTCGGGCCGAACGGCGGACGCGCTCAAGGTGACTCATCCATCGGCGATCGCGTGGGCCGCCCAAATGGGCACCGTCACGCTGCATCCGTGGCAGGTGCGATGCCCCGACACCGAACATCCCGACGAACTGCGCATCGATCTCGACCCGCAGCCCGGCACCGCGTTCAAGGAGGCTCGCGAGGTTGCGGTCGACGTGTTGAAACCGCTGCTCGACGAACTCGGGCTGGCGGGCTATCCGAAGACCTCAGGTGGCCGCGGGGTGCACATCTTCCTGCGGATCAGGCCGGACTGGGATTTCATCGCGGTGCGACGCGCGGGGATTGCGTTGGCGCGCGAGGTGGAGCGGAGGGCGCCGAAGGCGGTGACGACGTCGTGGTGGAAAGAGGAGCGTGGGAAGCGGATCTTCATCGACTACAACCAGAACGCGCGCGACCGGACGTTCGCGTCGGCGTATTCGGCGCGCAAGACCGCGATCGCGACAGTGTCGACACCGTTGACGTGGGAAGAGTTGCGCGACGCGGACCCGGACGACTACACCATCTTGACCGTGCCGGATTTCGTCGCGGGACGGCCGGATCCGTGGGCTGACATCGACTCCAAGGCGCAGTCGCTTGAGCCCCTGCTAGAGATGGTCAAGGCCGACGAGGAGGAGCGGGATCTCGGGGATATGCCCTATCCGCCGAGCTATCCGAAAATGCCGGGGGAGCCGCCTCGTGTGCAGCCAAGTAAGAAGGTGGCGGCGAACTGGGACGAGGACGGCAATCGGGTTGAGTAACGGGGTCGGACTGCACGAGATTTGAACTCGGCGTTCGACCATGATTGCTCAGCGGATAGGAACTTCTATCCCTACGTGCAGGGAAGCATGGCTGTCTCAGCGATTACCAAACCGCTCTCTGACCGCGATCATTTCCTTAAGCCGGACGGCCCCGGTCCGTCTAAAGCAGAGGAGAACATCATGAAGCTGAGCATCACATCTTTGGTCGGCAGCGGCGCAGTCGCAGTAGCGGTACTGCTCGGCGGCGCGTCGCAGGCGGCGATCGTGCACGCGGAACCCGCGAAGCCCACCGTGACGAAGCCGCCACCACCGCCGGTGTGGACATCCGGCATCGACGGAGAAAGCAAGGACGACAAGCACTCGGACCCCTTTTACTGACGGCCCATGCCCGCGCGCAGAAGTCCTCCGCTTTACAGGTTCGGCTTTGGAGTAGTCGGTCTCCTTCAGACAGCGGTTAAACGCAGCCGCTGACACTTATCCGTCGGCCGAAGTTCGCGCACACATTGACATTCGGCGGTGGTGGAGGCGGCGGCGGTGGTGGTGGTGCTGCCTGGAAGTCCTGCGGAAGCGGCGCGTAGTACGCGGGCGGCGGAGCGTAAGCGGCGACCGTGTCGGCGACGTTCATGCACCCGCTTACCGAAATGCGCCTGCCGGCGCTCGCGCAAACGTCGGCATTGGCCACACCAGACGGTTGCAGCACCGCGTACATCTGAGGAACTGCCGTAAGGGCCAAAATGCCTATCCCCATGGCGACCGAAGGCCGCGTCCAACGTTTCACCGCGATCTCCTTCCGGTCTCCGCTGGGCGCATTCCTGCGTCCGATTCGCGGACCGAGGGCTGAAGTATATTCCGTCCCCACCCCGACGAGATCGCAATTAGCTCAGCGAACGCGCCGCTGGGTGGACCGCTAGGGAGTCGCACCTTCGGGCCCGAGTAGGGGAGTCCAGGCGCAACGCTGCCTGATATCGGTCAGCGGCTGACGGATGTGCTCCAAGTCGGCTTGCACCTGCGGGTTGGCGTCGACATAGTTCTGCACGTCGTCGCGCATCTGATCTCGGGGCTGACCCTGGAGGTTGGTGAAGAATCCGTTCGCTTCAGGATGAGTGAACAGGTAGGCCGACGTGGCGGCGGCGACGCCTGCGGTGACTCCGGCCACGTCAGCGGCGGTGCAGTTAGGCGGTCTTTGCTGCGGATCCGCCGTTGCGATCCCCGTCGCACATAGCAATGTGCCCGCGACTGCGCCGATGCCGAGCGCTCCGACTACCGCTCGGCGTGCAATGAAGGCTGTGAGCATGATTGGCTCCTTCTTACGGTAACAACGGCACGTGACCAATGACGGCCGCGCCCACCTCAGCTAAGCAGAATGCGCTGCGGCATTCGAGCGAAAAGCGCACCAAAACCGAGACTCTCATCGCTGAGAGCCGGCCTCGCTTCCGAGTGGCGAAATCGTCCGCAGGCAGCGACACGCCTGTCTAACATCGATTGATGGCATTGGATATGGCGCGCGTGCGCAGGATCGGGCTTCGTCTCCTCGCCGGCGCGCTGACGATCCTCGCAATATCCTTCGCGCCCAACGCTATTCCGAGCGCGACCGCACAGGGGTGTCCTGACATCGAGGTGATCTTCGCCCGCGGCACCAACGACCCGCCAGGCATCGGCATCGTCGGCCAGGGATTCGTCGACGCGCTGCGCGCCAAGGTCGCCCCCAGAACGGTTGGCGTGTACGCGGTGAATTACGCCGCCACCTTCAATTTCCTTCGTGCCGCCGACGGCGCCACCGACGCGAACAATCACGCCCAGTACATGGCCAACACGTGCCCGAACACCAAGCTGGTCCTCGGGGGGTTCTCCCAGGGGGCAGCCGTCGTCGACTTGATGCTGGGCGTCGCCCCGAACGTGTCGGCCATTTCCGGCATGAGTGCCATACCGGGCCTGGACGCTATCCCCGGTCTCGACCTGAATGCTCTTGCGAGGCCTATGCCGCCCGATGTCGCGAACCGCGTCGCCGCTGTCGCGGTGTTCGGTAATCCGCTCGGCAGGGTCATGGGCCCGCTGAATGTCCTCAGCCCCGCGTTCGGCGCGAGAACCATCGACCTGTGCAACCCCCAGGATCCGATCTGCGACACAGGCGATCTGAGCAACCGGGCCCCGCACCACCAATACGTACCCGGAATGACCGATCAGGCCGCGACATTCGTCGCCGGGCTCGTTTAATCCCCGGTGCGCTCAACCCTCGAGTCGAAGTCGCTGTTGAACGGGCACGCGCCGGTGATCGTGTAGTGCCCATTTCCGGTGAGCAGCGTGATCGGATCCTGCGCAGGCGTCGGCACCGGGTACTGCAAGGTGATCTCGCGGTGAGCGGGCCCACCCTTCTCGCATGTTGAGTCCGAAACTCTGTTCGCCAAGACGAATTGGTTCTTGGCGAACGTGAGGATCTTGGCGTCGCCCGGGTTTGCCCAGTAGCTCAGGCAGCGGTCACCGGTGCGAAGGCAGTACGTCGAGATGTCGAAGCTGACGTCGGCGCTGCGGTTGCCGTCCTTATAGGTGTCGACCTCCTGGTAACGGCCGTACAACCCCTGCGCCGGCGAGACCACCCGGGCGGGCAGGGTTGCGGGGTCGACGACAGAGACACCGCCCTCGGCGTCGCCCGTGCGCGTGAACGTCACCGGTCGGTTGCTGGCACAGTTGGGGTCTGTCGACCGGACAATGAACTCGCCTTTCAGCGAGCCGTCGGGCTGCGACTGCAACGACATGGTTTCCCAAACCTCGGTCGAGGCGTCACCCCCGCACTTGCCCTCCTTGGTGTTCACCGCCTCCCAACGGCCGTCCACCTGGTCCAACACCAAAGCCGTTGCCGTGGTTACAGATCCATCGACCTTGGTTGCACTCGCCACGCATGCACCGTCGCCGCCTTCGCACGCCGACTTGATCACCCAGTTCTCATCGCCGCCCGAAGCATTCTGAAAGGGCTGACCGTTGGGCTGGGTGGGCGCGCCGAAAGTGGCGGAGAACGTACCGTTCGGTCCCGCGCCCGGTGGGGGTGGTGCGCCGCCGCCGGGCGCTGCCTCCTCGTCTCCGCCGAGAACGAGCAGGATCGTCGCGACGGCGCCGACGATCATCACCAGCGCAATCGGTACGACGATTGCCGTGCGCTTGTACCAAGGCCAGGGCGCATCGTCGTCGGTTCCCCGCGGCGGGGCGGGCGCATCGGGCGAAGCCTGCGCCGGTTGCATCTGCGTCGGAGCCGCCGCGCTCTCGGCATCCGGCGCGGGCGTGCCAAGGTGCGTCGGTGCCCAGGCCTTCTCGACGTGGTCCGGCGTTCCGGCCTGCGTGGGTGCCCAACCGGGCTGGGCCGGTTGCGCCGTCGTTGGCGCCCAGGCCTTCTCGACGTGTTCGGGAGTCCCGGACTGGGTGGGTGCCCACTGCGGAGGGGACGTCTGCTCGACTGGGCGGGCTTGCGTCGGATCCGCAGCCGGTTGGGCCTGGGTCGGATCTGCGGCCGGTTGGGCCTGGGTCGGATCCGCGGCCGGCTGCACGTTCTCGGTTCGCCGGGCCTTTGTTTCTTTATGCCAGTGCTTTTCGGTGTCTTCGTCTTGAAAGGCCTGTGTAGGCGCAATGGGTGCCACACCGGGCGCCGTCTTCCGTGAACCGGGTTTGGTCGCCTGCTTCCGTCCGCCGTTGGCGACAGCTGCCAGTGCTGCGCGGGCCATCTCCGTCGTCGTGGGGTATCGATCTTCGGGATCTTTGGCCATCCCGGCGGCGATCACCGCGTCCAGTTCGGGCGATACGTCTTTGCGTTTGATCGACGGCCGCGGCGGCGGCGTCGTGAGGTGCCCGGCGATCTGCTGTTCGACGCTCTCGCCGGGGAACGGCCGGCTCGACGTGAGGCATTCGTAGAGCACGCACGTCAACGCGTAGATGTCGGAGCGGGTGTCGCTCTGGCCGGTGGTGAAACGCTCGGGCGCCATGTACGGCCATGTGCCGACGACGTTGCCGGTGGCCGTCAACTTCGTCTCACCGGCCGCGCGTGCGATGCCGAAATCGATGAGGTACGAGAAATCGTCCTCGGCGACCAAGATGTTGGACGGCTTCACGTCGCGGTGCACGAGCCCGATCTTGTGCGCCGCGTTGAGCGCCGACGCGATCTGCTCGATGATCTTCACCGCGCGTACGGGCTCCATCGGTCCCGCGTTCAGGACGTGCTCCAGGTCCTGTCCTTCGATCAGCCGCATGTCCACATAGAGGCGGCCCTCGATCTCGCCGAAGTTGTGGATCGGGACGACGTGGGGGTTGTTGAGACCCGCCGCGGCGAAGGCCTCGTGCCGGAACCGCTCCTCGAAGACGGGATCAGCGGCCAGCTGCCTCGGCAGCACTTTGACTGCCACTACGCGGCGGGTGGCGGTGTCGAACGCCTTCCACACCTCGCCCATGCCGCCGCGACCGATCAACTCGACGAGGCGATACCTGCCGAAGGGCGTGCCCTCCACTACGCCTCCTGGACAATGCGGCAAATCAGCACGTTCACACTCTTCACGATCGGGCAGTCGCCCGGTCCCGTATTAGAGATTGAAGCGGCTGCGGGCATAGCGCAACCCACTGGGCGTGATCGGATCCGCAAAGTCTTTCCTCCGCCGCTGCGCGGGCCTGGTACGTAGGCGAGCTATTCCTTGAGAACGCAAGGCAACCACATGTGTTGGGCCGGTGTCTCGGCTAAGAATGCCATCCGGCGTCAAAATTTGCTGTTTTCGCTGAATGTGTCGCGTTGGAGGCTGCTGACTGCGAGAATTCTCCGATCTGACGCTTTCGGGGGAAACGCCAGCTTGAAGGGGGTAGTTGATGACGATGATTCGCCGGTCCAGCGCGGGGCTGTCGATGGTCTTCGCGCTGCCCGCATTTGTTGCCGATGCCGCTGCCCTGCTCGCTACGCCGACCATCTGATCTAGGGAACGACTATGCAAGATCCAACTACACGGCGACGTGTCCAAGAAAGATCCAAGACCGACGACCAAAGCTCGCGTCAGTCAGCAAGCCACTTGAGCAGGAGCAGGTCGTCATGAGCATGAAGCACGTCGCCGTAACCACCACACGCGTCAGAGGCATGGCCGTCGCCGCGGCATCGGTCGTGGCCTTTTCGTCCGCGGCTTTGGGCGTGGGGGCGGTCCCCGCCTTCGCTCAGCCGACGGAGGACACGACTGTCGTGGATACGCCGTTCTACGAACCGCCGGTCGTGGAGGCCCCGCCGGTCGTGGAGGCCCCGCCGGTCGTGGAGGCGCCACCGGTGGTGGAGGCGCCGCCGGTTGTGGAAGCGCCGCCGGTCGTTGAAGCGCCGCCGGTTGTTGAGGCGCCGCCGGTTGTTGAGGCGCCGGCTCCGGTTGAGGAGGCTCCGGCTCCGGTCGAAGAGGCCCCGGCTCCAGTCGAAGAGGCCCCGAAGGTCGAGCCCGAAGCGCCAACGGCGCCAGAAGCTGATACTCCGGCTGATAAGC
>NZ_JBITCD010000005.1:7660-666072 GCF_044452905.1 Mycobacterium sp. NPDC051804
AGCCGGCTGATAGTGACACTCCGGCTGAGAAGCCGGCTGATAGTGACACTCCGGCTGAGAAGCCGGCTGATAGTGACACTCCGGCTGAGAAGCCGGCTGATAGTGACACTCCGGCTGAGAAGCCGGCTGATAGTGACACTCCGGCTGAGAAGCCGGCCGATAGTGACACTCCGGCTGAGAAGCCGGCGGATAGTGACACTCCGGCTGAGAAGCCCGCCGACAGTGACACTCCGGCTGATAAGCCGGCCGAAAGTCCGAATGAGGGGTCGGGCAAGACGGACCCTGAGAGCGGACCCGTGGGGCCCGAAGGAGGACCGACCGAAGACGACCCGGCCTCTAACCCCGCCAATGGGAAGGTCGTACCGGCCGCCGAAGCGGAGGCGGAAGCGAACACGCCTGCCGAGCCGGTTCAGACGCAAGCCTCCCCGCAGGACATCGAAGCCGCGAAGACCGCGCCGCCGGTCGACGTGGACCCCAAGCCTGCTCCGAAGGCCGAGGTCGAAGAGTTGCACGACCTTGTGCTGACCAGCGAAGTGAAGACTGATGGCCCGCTTGGTCCAGAGGCGACCGTCAAGGTCGAGGCCAAGGTTGCGCAGTGGCAGCCCGACTGGGTGCAGTACGACAAGTACTACCGGCCGTTGATCTTCAATCCCTATCCCGACCCGATGAAGGTGGTTTACGACGTCGGCGGCCAGCCGCGGATCGTGATCATCGAACCGTTCGGCCGGGTGGTCACCGAGGTGGCGCAAGCGGGTTCGTACAACTTCTCGGCAATCCGCCTCAACGCGTTCGGAATCCCCATCGATCTCGCCGTCGGCAACTTCTTCGGCGGCGGTTACGTCCCCGGACCGGGGCAGCCGCCCCCGCCACCGCCGCCGCCGGTGCGGACCCTGAACAACGTCCCGGTTCAGGTCCAGTACACCAACGCGACCTATGCACCGATGGTGGTCAAGAGGGTCGTCGACGTGGGTCCCGATCCGACCAACAACAACATGCACAAGGTGCTTCTCGACGGCGTCACGCCGGCCTGGGGCGAGTGGAAGCAGAACGAGCAGGGCGTGCCGCAGTTCCAGGTGCAGGAGACGCAGAGCTTCCCCGGTATGGAGGCTCCTGGCGAAGGACCGCTCCCCGGAAACTACGACCTGAAACTGGTGAGCGACTCGAAGCCCACCGGATTGGGCAGCACTGATTTCATGCTCATCGCGGGGGCTGCCCTGGTAGCGGTCGTGGCGGTCGGCGCGATTCTCATGTCGGTCCTCGGCAAGCGCCGGCGGGCTGGGCTCTGACGCGACGCCGGGGCGCGGCCGAAATGCCGCGCTCCGGCACGCATCAGATTTGAATAGGTACATGCAAGTTTCGTCGACCGTGCGCAAGTGGTCCGCGGGTCTGGCGCTGCTCGCCATAATCGCCAGCGGCGTCGGCATCGCGGCCGTGATGATCTTTGGCAGCATCACGGCGCCGAAACCCTCCGACCGGGTGGCGACGCCGAGGACAACGCTCGCTCCGCCCCAGCCGAAGGTGCCGACTCCCGTCGAGTTCGCCATCAATGTGATCGTCACGGACCAGACCTGTGTGCCAGGCGCCGCGTGCAGCTACAAGTACACGATCGAGCCGAAATACCTTGGGCTGCACCCGCTGCCGGAGACACCGTTCACGGTGTTCTACGAAGTTCTCGGCGGGAGCGCGCCGCAGAAGGGTGAGTTCACGGTTCACAAGGATCAGGCACAGATCCTCAAGGACGTCGTTCTCGAGGGCCCGCCAGGGGCGCAGCTGAAGGCCCACGTCATGAGCGTGACCGGCTGAATTATTGCGGTTCTGCGCCCACGGCGATGGCGACGGTCGCATTGTTAGCGGTATGACAAAGGCGTCATTGTTGCGAGCCGGGGAGGGGTTGCCGCGCGACGTCCAGGGCGCCGCGGATCCGCGCTTCGGAAACGTCGTGCGAATCTTCGCCGGACTGTTCCCCGGCCAACGCTTCGGCGGCGGCGCGTTGGCGGTTTACATCGACGGCAAACCTGTCGTCGACGTGTGGAGGGGATGGTCGGACAGATCCGGCCAGACGGCGTGGACCGCCGATACCGCGGCGATGGTGTTCTCCGCGACCAAAGGCGTCGCGGCGATGGTCATCCACCGGCTCGTCGATCGCGGCCTCCTGTCCTACGACGAGCCCGTGGCGCAGTATTGGCCCGAATTCGGCGCCAGCGGCAAGGAAGACATCACCGTGCGTGATGTGCTGCGGCATCGGTCGGGGTTAGCGCACCTCAAGGGTGTGACCAAGGAGGAGCTGCTCGATCACGTGCTGATGGAAGAGCGGTTGGCCGCCGCGCCGTCGGATCGTCAGCGGGGCTGGCCGGCGTACCACGCGCTGACCTACGGCTGGATTCTGTCTGGTCTGGCCAGGGCCGTCACGGGTATGGGTATGCGAGAGCTCATCCGTGTCGAGGTTGCGCAACCACTCAACACCGACGGCATCCACCTCGGCCGTCCACCGGCCGGCTCGCCAACCAAGGTTGCGCAGATTCTGGCGCCGCAGGGCACGCGTGCCAATCCGGTGTTCAACTTCGTCGCACCGAAGGTGGCCGGACTGCCGCTGTCGGGTGCGCTAGGCGCGATGTACTTTCCTGGAATCAAATCGCTTGTGCAGGGCGATATTCCATTCCTCGACGGAGAGGTGCCCGCGGCCAACGGCGTGGTGACGGCCCGTGGGCTGGCCCGGATGTACGCGGCGGTCGCCAACGGGGGCAGTCTCGATGGCGTCCAACTCCTTTCGCCGGAACTCACGCAGGGGCTCATCGGCAATCCCAAGCCATGGCCTGATCTGAACGTCGGTGTGCCGATGCCGTTTCATCTCGGCTACCACGAATCGCCGATTCCCGGACTGCTCAAGGGTTTCGGCCATATCGGCCTCGGCGGCACCCTTGGTTGGGCCGATCCGGAGACCGGCAGCGCATTCGCGTTCGTCCACGATCGGCTGCTCACACCAATGGTGCTCGACATGGGATCGTTCGCGGGCCTGGCCCGGCCGCTGCGCAACGCCATCACAGCGGCGCGGCATAGCGGTCCCCTTGTGGTGCCGAAATACGGTGCCCGATACCGTGAATCGGCCGCGCCAAAGAAGCTGGCGGGCCGGCGCTAGGCCGTAGGAACTACGCCGCGCGCCTGTGGCAGCGGCAGATCGTTGTAGGTGGCGATGCCCGGCGCCGCCGCAACGACCGCAGGGATGGCGTGAATCGGCGGCATCGCCGTCATGATGTGGCCGAGCACGAAGAAGTCCTCGAGCGTCTTCGCATTCTCAATCATGTCGGGCGGTGGGAGGAAACCGACCTGCATGTTGACTGTCGGCCGTCCGTCGATCGTGATCTTCCACCCGTCGCCGTCGAGCTGCCAGTCCGGGTCGAGCGTCTGCCCCTTCTTCCATCGCACGTTGATGTCGATCACGGTCTTACCGTTGGCAATTCCCTGCCAGCTGGCGTACACACCGGCGACATGGCCTGCCTTGATGGTCCACGACGCCATCGGGAGATCCTCTGTGGTCTGAGCATATTCGGAGACACACTTGACCTCGTCGAGTTCGATGCCGACGGCGTCGGCAACCAGCTGCACGGCCTCGGCGAATACCGCCGTGCCCTTCTCGGCCATCGGCTGCAGTTCGGGATCGTCGATCTTCTTGTCGAATCCGACGGGCCGCTCGGTGTCAGGCGAATCGTAGAGAGTGGTGTCGGCGGATTCGGCGATGGTGATCTTGTCGACACGGTCGCACGCCGTGGTGGCGACAATCGCGAGCAATTCGGCGAAGCCCGGGCTGACGCCCGAACCGAACAGCGTGGATCCGCCGCGTTGGCAAGCGTCTTCGAGTTTGGCTCGGCCGTCACCGAGGTTGTGTCCGGTGATGAAGGACGCGGAAGCAACGACATTCACGCCTGCCTCGAGGATGCGGACGAGCTCGGCGACGTCGATCCACATCGGGTTGTACACCACGACATCGGGCTTCAGCGCCAGCAGCGCGTCCACATCATTGGTGGCCTTGACCCCCAGTGGATCTATGCCGGCCAAATCGCCGGCGTCGCGGCCCACCTTGTCGTTGGACCACGCGTAGAGGCCGACGAGTTCATAGTTCGGGTTCTTGGCAATCGCCTCGACTGAACTTTTTCCGACATTTCCCGTCGTCCATTGGACGACCCGATATGGGGTGTTTGGCACGCGCTCAGCATAGGGGCGCTCGACGCGGCAGGGAAGACTTTTTTACCGACCGGCGAAAAATCGCCTAGGGTGACGGTGATGAGCGGGCGAACAAGGGGGCGTCCACCGCGGATCAGCCGGGACCAGATCGTCGTCGCGGCCCAGAGCGTCGCGGCCGGGGACCTGACCATGCAGGCAGTCGCCGATGCGCTCGGGGTGAGCCGCAAAGCGCTGCACTATTACGTCGGAGATCGTGCGGGCCTGCTGACCTTGATGGTGCTCGACCAGTTCGAGCAGGAACTCGCCCCCGTCGAGCTGCCTACCGACGACGACTGGCGGGTCACGCTGCGGACGTACGCCGTCGCCTTCCGCGACGGACTGATCCGGGTGGGCACGCAGGATTCTGCGACGGACTTCGCGCAGCTGCGCGGTCTCAGCACGGCCGCGGCGTTAGCCTTGGCCGATCGAGTTCTCGATGCGCTGCTGTCGGCCGGCCTGGATCCCGACAGCGCGCGGCACGGCCTCACCGCCGTTTCCAACATCGCGCAATCCGCGGCGCAGACCGTCATCGCACAGACCGGCACCGGCGCCCACCGGCACCGCGCGGAAACGACGGAGGCGCTACTGCGGGAACCGCAGGACACCTACCCGGCGTTACGCCGAGTGCTCGAATCGGCACCGGCCACCGAACACGACGCGCAAACGCAGTTCGACTTCGAACTCGATGTCGTGATCGCCGGGCTGGAACGAATCCTCGACCGCGCTGACACGTTGTGAAGCAACGCTTTACAGCGGTGTGAGTGCGACCTTCCCGGTGCGCTGCTGACCGCTGGCGTCGATCCAAGTGAGATCGATGACGTCGCCGGGGTAATGGCGGTCGAGTACGTACGTCAGGGTGGTGGCCGAATCCAGCGGCGTGCCGTCCAGGGTCGTGAGGACGTCGCCACCCACGAGGCCTGCCTGGTCGGCAGGGCCGCCACGCAGGACATCAGCGACGAGCACACCCGGCGCGTCGGTCGGAGCGGTGCGCACCCCGACACCGAGCAGCACCGGCGGACCGATGTGCACCGAGTCGGAGGCCGCTCCCGAGCGGATCTGGTTGGCGATCGCCATCGCGTCGTTGATCGGGATGGCGAAGCCCTTGCCACCCGGGCCCATCCGGAAGTTCACCGTCGCCGCAGTCGTGATTCCGACGACCTGGCCCGCGCCGTTCACGACAGGACCGCCGGAGTCTCCGGCGATCACCGGCGCCGCGAATTCGATGAGCCCGGTCAGCTCGTCCTTGCTGCCGGTGAGGCTGTCCTCGGCATTGACGACACGGCCGAAGCCGGTGACGGTGCCGACCTCGTGGGTAAGCGGCGCGTTGCTGCCCTGCGCGTTGCCGATGGCGACGACGGGCTCGCCCTCTACCAGGGTGTTGGAGTCCCCTATCGGCGCGACGGGCAGCCCGCCGGCACCGAGCAGCTGCAGCACCGCGACGTCGCGCCGGCGGTCGTACCCAACCAGTTGAGCAGGGTAGGTACGCCCGGCCACCCCGACGTTGACGACGTCGGCGCCGGACACCACGTGAAAATTCGTCAGCACCTGACCACCCGGATCGAGCACGATTCCGGCGCCGTTGCCTATGGCGCTTTGGTAGTGAATCTCGGTGTCGATACGGGCCACGCTGGGCTCAACCTGGCCCGCTGCGGCCATTGGGTCCCCGGGGGCCGCCATGGACGTCGCCGGGTTCACTGGCGCGACCAGCGCCAGGACCGCGACAAAGGCGGTCAACAGCGTCGCGATGGAGCGACGCACAGGGAATATGCGCATCAGCTCATCTTGCCCGAAAGAATGAGTTTTTAATCCTCGACTGCGACGCCGCCACGCATGCGCCTGCGGCGACGACGTGTCGGAGCAGCCTTCTCGGAGGTGCCGTTAGCAGGTGATTTGCCGTTGGTCTTGCCGGTGTCCGGCTCCTCGCCGTCGGCCTCCTCGGCCGTCGACTCCGGTTCCACCCCGGCCGACTCGGGCTCCTCGGCCTCCGCCGTGACCTCGGCCGGTTTGTCCTCGGACTTGTCGTCCTCGGAGTCGGCGGCTTCGGTCTCTTCGCTCTCGTCGGTCTCGTCGGTGTCGGTCTCTTCGGCGTCGGTGACGTCCTCGGAGGCGGTCTCGTCGTCCTTCTTGCGTCGGCCGCGGCGCTGCTTCGGTGTCTTGGGCTTGAGCGGTTTCGGTGGCGGCGGCGGCAATTCGGCGACATCAGCCAGGTAGAACGCGAAGATTCCCAGCAGGGCGATCGCGGCAGCGGCGCCGTAGATCCCGAACAGCCATTGACCCGCGTCGTCGAGCGAGAGCCAGATTTCGCTGATCGCCGCACCGACGATCAGCACGCCGGCCACCACATGCAGCACGATCGACCCCGTGCGCAGCCGCAGGGCCAGCAGCGGCGTGCGGAACTCGGCCCGGCGCGTACGCAGCAGCGTGAACACGACCGGCAGCGCGGCCAGCCCGATCAGCACACCGGTGACGATGCGCATCACGGTGCCGAGGGTGTGCGACGTCGTGCCCATCAGTTCCCACCACCGCGGCAGGACGAAGACGAAATAGAGGGCCGCAGCAACGCACGAGAACGAGGCGTGCCACAAGACCGCGACCCAGCGCCGCATACTCCTCCTTGAGTTGGTTGGCCCGAGGTGCGACCAGGTTATTCGTATGTAGTCGCACCCCGGCCAAAGCGCGGAGGATAGGGGATTTGAACCCCTGAGGGCTATTAACCCAACCCGCGTTCCAGGCGAGCGCCATAGGCCACTAGGCGAATCCTCCGCCGGTCATGGTAGCGGACCACGCTGATGTGCCCGTCCAGTCGCACTGTGCACCGGGTACTAGACTGCCTTTCGGACCCCGCGCGGCGTCTATCCTGTGAACTCCCCCAGGGCCGGAAGGCAGCAAGGGTCAATGGGCTCTGGCGGGTGCGCGGGGTCCCCTTCATTTCCCGGCCTCTGGTGAAAGGCGCCTCGTGTCGTTTCAGTCGCTCGGCCCTGCGGAGATTCGCGCCCAGCACGAGCTGCAGACGCGCAATTACGCCGACCTCAAGGCCAAGGGCCTCAAGCTCGACCTGACCAGGGGTAAGCCCTCGGCGGCGCAGCTCGATCTGTCCAACGGTCTGCTGGACCTGCCCGGCAAGGCCGACTTCAAGGACGGCGACGGCACGGACACGCGCAACTACGGCGGTCTGCACGGGCTGCCCGAACTACGGGCGATCTTCGGCGAGATCCTCGGCATCGCGGTGCCGAACCTGATCGCGGGCAACAACGCCAGCCTGGAGTTCATGCATGACGTCGTGACGTTCACGCTGCTGCACGGCGGCGTCGATTCGCCGCGGCCCTGGAAGGACGAGCCGCAGGTCAAATTCCTCTGCCCGGCTCCCGGCTACGACCGGCACTTCGCGATCACCGAGACCCTCGGCATCGAGATGATCACTGTGCCCATGCACGAGGACGGCCCGGACCTCGACCTGATCGAGGAGCTGGTCGCGGTCGATCCGGCCATCAAGGGCATGTGGTGTGTTCCCGTGTACTCGAACCCGACCGGCGTGACCTTTTCGTGGGAGAAGGTGCGGCGGCTCGTTCAAATGCAGACCGCCGCCAACGATTTCCGGCTCATGTGGGACAACGCCTACGCAGTGCACACACTGACGCACGATTTCGCGCAGAACATCGACGTCCTCGGTCTGGCTGAAGCCGCGGGCAATCCGAACCGGCCGCTTGTGTTCGCCTCGACGTCGAAGATCACCTACGCCGGCGCCGGAGTGAGCTTTTTCGGCGGCTCGCTGGGCAACATTGCCTGGTATCTGCAGTACGCGGGCAAGAAGTCGATCGGGCCGGACAAGGTGAACCAGCTTCGGCATCTGCGGTTCTTCCGGGACGCCGACGGCGTGCGGCTGCAGATGCAGCGCCATCAGGAGTTGTTGGCACCCAAGTTCGCCACCGTGCTGGAGATCCTCGCCGACCGGCTCGGCGAGTCGAAGATCGCGTCGTGGACCGAGCCCAAAGGCGGCTATTTCGTGAGCCTGGACGTGCTGCCGGGTACTGCGCGCCGCACCATCGCGCTGGCCAAGGACGCCGGCATCGCGGTCACCGAGGCCGGGGCCACCTTCCCGTATCGAAAAGACCCGGAGGACAAGAACATCCGGATCGCTCCGTCGTTCCCGCCGCTGCCTGAGTTGCGTGAGGCGATGGACGGCCTGGCGACCTGTGCGCTGTTGTCGGCCACCGAAGCGCTGCTGAAGGACTAGCCGCGTTCAGGTCTTGATGACCCCCGAGCCGAGTGTGGCCACCGAGCTGACGAGGCTGCGACGATAGTCGTCGCACGTCGAGCATGACTCGATATGGCGCGCAACGCGTTTGCGCGTCAACACGGTGAACTGATCGTCCCAGCCGGACAGCGCTTCGGCGAGCTGTGAGCATCCGTGCTGGGCGGCGTGCCGGGCCACCATCAGGGCACCCAGCGAACGCTCGAACGTCTGGCGCAGCCGTTGGAGAAGTTTCTTGGCGCAGTCGTGGCTGACGCCGAGGGCCCGCGCGAGCTCGGGTCCGGCCAGCCCTTGACGGTAAGCCAGTTCCAAGACGGCGCGATCGCGTTCTGACAAACCACGGGCGGCAGCAACGACCAACTGCGCGAGCTCGTTTCGTGCAGTCAGGGTGAACGGGCCGGGGCCGAGCGCCACGGTGTCGGGTACCTCGTCGAAGGCGGGTTCGCGACGTTGTTCGTGCAGGGTGCGCAGCGCGGCGTGACGGGCGATCGAATAGAGCCAGGGCCGCAGCTTCTCGGGCTC
This sequence comes from Mycobacterium sp. NPDC051804, assembly GCF_044452905.1. NCBI lineage: Bacteria > Bacillati > Actinomycetota > Actinomycetes > Mycobacteriales > Mycobacteriaceae > Mycobacterium > Mycobacterium sp. NPDC051804. Next base: position 16,653 of record NZ_JBITCD010000005.1, read on the forward strand.
GCGCAGCTTGTGGATATCGGAAGCCGCGATGCAGAAGACGTCTTGTACGCAGTCGGCGGCCGTGTGGTGGTCGCGCACCAGGCCCACGCAATAGTTGTGCAGCCGGCCCGCGTACCGGTGGTAAATGGCCTCCAATGCCTCCCGGTCACCGGTCGCTGCCGCCGTGGCGAGCTCTGCGTCGCTGAGGCCTTTCACCGGTGGAGTGGTCGTGGATGCCATGGTCGAAATGGTCGTCTTACTGCGCGTCTGCCGTAATCGCCGAGAGGCCAGGTTCCACTTCTGCCGGGAAAGAGTTTCCTACCCGCGAGGTAAGTCGCCGCCGAGAAATGCGGCTTTGGTTACATGCCGCGCCGCGGCGTCACCGGTCCTCGGTAGCGTGTGCGAGCGTGGCGCTCTACCGCAAGTACAGACCCGCGACATTCGCCGACGTGGTTGGCCAGGAGCACGTCACCGAGCCGCTGTCCACCGCGCTGACGGCGGGCCGCATAAACCACGCCTACCTGTTCTCCGGGCCGCGCGGATGCGGCAAGACGTCGTCGGCGCGGATCCTGGCCCGGTCGCTGAATTGTGAGCAGGGGCCGACTGCCACACCGTGCGGGGTCTGCGCATCCTGCGTGGCGCTTGCGCCGAACGGCGGCGGCAGCGTCGACGTGACCGAACTGGACGCCGCCAGCCACGGCGGTGTGGACGACACCCGCGAACTCCGCGACCGCGCCTTCTACGCGCCTGCGCAGTCGCGGTACCGCATCTTCATCATCGACGAAGCGCACATGGTCACCACGGCGGGCTTCAACGCGCTGCTGAAGATCGTTGAGGAGCCCCCGGAACATCTGATCTTCGTGTTCGCCACCACCGAACCCGAGAAGGTGCTGCCGACCATCCGCTCGCGCACCCACCACTACCCGTTCAGGTTGTTGGCGCCGCGGACCATGCGCTCGCTTCTGGAGCGCATCTGCGCGCAGGAGACCGTGACGGTCGACGACGCGGTGTACCCGCTCGTCATCCGGGCCGGCGCCGGATCGCCCCGTGACACGTTGTCGGTGCTCGACCAGTTGTTGGCCGGCGCGGACGGCAATCAGGTCAGCTATCCGCGAGCCCTCGCGCTGCTCGGTGCCACCGACGTGGCGCTGATCGACGATGCGATCGACGCGCTCGCCGCGGGGGATGCCGCGGCGTTGTTCGGCGCTGTCGAGGGCGTGATCGACGCTGGCCACGACCCACGCCGGTTCGCCACAGATCTGCTAGAGCGGTTCCGCGATCTCATTGTGCTGCAGTCGGTTCCGGACGCAGTGGCCCGCGGCGTGGTCGACGGCCCCGAGGACGTGCTGGAGCGGATGCGGGATCAGGCGACTCGGGTCGGCACCGCCACGCTGACCCGCTACGCCGAGGTCGTGCACGCCGGGCTTGGTGAGATGCGCGGTGCCACCGCGCCTCGGCTGCTGCTCGAGGTGGTGTGCGCGCGGCTGCTGTTGCCGTCGGCCAGCGATACCGAGGCAGCGTTGTTGCAGCGCGTCGAGCGCATCGAGACCCGGCTGGACATGTCGATTCCCGCGGGGGAACTGCCCGGAGGCGCGCCGAAGTACAGCCGCAAGAGCCAGACTGCCGAAGCGCCGGCCGCAGCCGACCCTCCGCCCGAGTCGAAGCCTGCACCGGAGCTGAAGCCGGCGCTCGAACCGACGGTGGTCGTCGAGCCCAAGCCCATGCCGGAGCCCGCTTTGGAGCCCAAGCCCACTCCCGGGCCGCCCGAGCCGCTCGAGCCGCCGGCCGCATCCGAGCCTGCATCCGAACCGAAGCCGGCGTCGCCTCCGCCGGTGCGGCAGCCTGCCGATCCCGTCGTGACGGCGCCGCCACCCGCGGCCGTCACCGGCGAGCCGAACGCGGCGGCGGTGCGCAGCATGTGGACGACGGTGCGCGAGAAGGTCCGTCAGCGCAGCCGCACCACCGAGGTGATGCTGGCAGGCGCGATTGTCCGTGCCGTCGAGGGCGACACTCTGGTCCTCAGCCACGAGTCCGCGCCACTGGCCAAACGATTGACCGAACAGCGCAACTCCGACGTCATCCGCGAGGCGCTCAAGGACGCGTTGGGCGTTGACTGGAAGATCCGGTGCGACGTAGGCGCATCCGGCCCCGCGCCCGCCGCCGAGCCGGAGCGCAAGCCTGCCGCCGTACCGGAACCACCGCCGAGCGACGTCGACGACGACGAGGAGAGCATGCTCGCAGAAGCGGGTAACGACACCTCTGACTCACCTCGGCGCGACCCCGAAGAGGTGGCGCTGGAGCTACTTCAGAACGAACTCGGCGCCCGTCGCATCGACGGCAGCTAGGTCTAGGGCGTCCACCACGGGCGTAACGGCAGGCCGCCGTCGTACCCGCGCTCATCGAGCTTGACGGCCAGAACCTGGTGCAGCTGAACGACATTCGTCTCGAAGCCGACTCGTGAGCCGGCCATGTACAGCCCCCACACCTTCGCGGTGGGAAGCCCGACCTCTTCGACTGCCTCGTCCCAGTGCTCGACGAGGTTGCGGCACCAGTCGCGCAGCGTCAGCGCGTAGTGGTGGCGTAGGTTCTCCTCGTGCACCACTTCGAGGCCGACGTTCTGAGCCTCGGTGATGATGCGACCCGAACCCGTGAGCTCACCGTCGGGGAAGACGTAGCGGTCGATGAAACTGTCTGCCTTAGCGCCCGTTCGGTTGTCGTGACGAGTGATGCAGTGGTTGAGCAGCAACGCGCCCACGCGCATCTTCGAATGCAGGAACTTGAAGTACGCCGGATAGTTGTGCACGCCGATGTGTTCGGTGAGCCCGATCGAGGACACCGCGTCGAAACCGGATTCCCGGACGTCGCGGTAGTCGCTGTGGCGCACCTCGGCCAGGTCGGAGAGCCCTTGTTCGGCGATCGCGTTCTGCGCCCACTCCGCCTGCTCTTTGGACAGCGTGACGCCGATCGTCTTCACGCCGTGGCGCGCGGCGTAGCGGACCATGCCGCCCCAGCCGCAGCCGACGTCGAGTAGGCGGTCGCCGGGCTGTAACCGCAGCTTGTCGAAGACCAGCCGGTACTTGTTCTCCTGTGCCTCTTCCAAACTTGCGTCGACATCCGGGTAGGTCGCGCAGGTATAGGTCATCGACGGGCCGAGTACCCACTCGTAGAACTTGTTCGACACGTCGTAGTGGTGGTGAATGGCCTCGGCATCGCGAATCTTGCTGTGCCGCAAACCTTCCATCATGCGGCGCCAACGTGGCAGCGCCTCCTGGGGAGGCGGGGCGATCGGTTTGAAATGCTCGAGGCCGATGGAGCGGACGACGTTGGCCAGCACTCGGGCGGGTGGACGCTTGAAGTCCATGTTGTCGCGTGAAGCAAGTGCGTTGATCAAGTCATAAGGATCGCCGGGATGTACGCCGAGCGGTTCGAGGTCGCCGGATACGTAGGCGCGGGCCAGTCCTAGCTCGCCGAGAGCAGTGGCCAAGTATGTGGTGCCACGCGGTGTGAGCAGGTTGAGTCCGACAGTCGCGTCCTTGGGGCCGGCCGAACTGCCGTCGTAGGCCGTGATCTTCAGCGGCACCTCGCCGACGGCGAAGATCTCCAGAATCTCAGCCAGCGTGAGTCTTCCGGCCGCTGCTTGTGTCGACTGTTCCTTGAACGTGGTCATCGCCTTTGCACCGCCTTTGCGTACAGGTCGAGGAGTCGTGAGTCGGGGTCGTAGGTCTTCTTGACGGTTTTGTAGGTTTCTCCACCATAGAGTTCGTCAAACTCTTCCGGGCTGTAGTACGCATCGGAATACAGCGATTTGTGACCATCCAGCGCGCTGACCTTGCGTTCGATCAACTTGTTCGTATGTCCCTCGGTCGGGCCGACCGGCACCGACGACCAGAACCCGACGTTGACGTAGGTGCTGTGGGCGCGGATCGGGTACAGCGGCCAGGTGGTCTCGTCGCGGAGCCGCAACGGGCACAACCAGATCGGCTCGATCGGCACGTTGGTCAGGAACCAGTCGACGAACTCCGCCGCACGCCCGATCGGCACCTCGATGTCCTGTACAACCCGTTCCAATGGAGGCCGGCCGTTGCGCTTTTCGATCCGGTCGGCGATGTTGAACCGCTGGTCGTAGCCGATGAGCTTCCAGTAGAAGCTGCTGCGCCGGTAGCGCCGCGGCCAGAAGCGGCGGATATTCGGGTCCTGTGCGCCGAATGCCCTTGAGCACCAGAACCAGTCGGTGTCCCAGCGCCACAGGTAGTCGTGGATCGTCAACCGGTCGTGCTTTTCCCCGTCGGGGTGCTGAATGGAGCGGTAATAGACCTGCTGGCCGGTGTAGTCGCTGACGGGACCCGGTGTGCCGGTCTGGAATCCGAGTACGAGGTAGCTCTCGTCGGCGGAGAACACGACCCCGTCGAGATAGTCGACGGCAGTGCCGTCATATCCGCCGGTTTCGACGATGCGGTCCATCGCGGTGAAGAGGTCCGTCAGCGCGTGGAACCGCAGATGACGGAGCTCTACGAACGGCTTGACCGGCTCCAGCTCAATCTTGATGCGGACCGAATATCCAAGCGTGCCATAGGAATTCGGGAAAGATCGGAACAGGTCGGCATTCTCGGTGGGTGAGGCGGTCACGACGTCGCCGGTGCCGGTGAGGATGTCCATCTCCAGCACCGACTCGTGCGGCAAACCACTGCGAAAAGACGTCGACTCGATGCCGAGGCCGGTGACCGCGCCGCCAAGCGTGATCGTCTTGAGTTGCGGCACCACCAGCGGCGCAAGGCCGTAGGGGAGTGTGGCCGCGACCAGGTCTTCGTAGGTGCACATACCGGCGACGTCGGCGGTGCGGTTCTCGGGGTCGACGGCGATGACCCCGCCCAGACCCGATACGTCCAGACCCTTGGTCGACGTCTTGGCGCGGGCCCGGAACAGGTTCGATGTCGGTTTGGCCAGCCGTACCGTGGCGTTCGGGGGAATCGCCCGGTAGCTGGCGAGAAGCCGCTCTACCCCGGCGGAGTGAGCGGTACGTGCGTCGGTATCCACCACAGACACGGATATACGCTAGTCCGCGGTCGCAGGTGATGCGACCGCACCGATTGTGATCACCGCCTAGCTAGGAGTTTGCACCGATGGGACAGGTCAGCGCGTCCAGCACCGTCGAGATCGCCGCCGCGCCGGAGACCGTGCTGGCAGCCGTCGCCGACTATGCGACTGTGCGCCCGAAGATTCTTTCGCCGCATTACAGCGAGTACCGCGTGCTCGAGGGCGGACAGGGAGCGGGCACGGTCGCGTCGTGGAAGCTTCAGGCCACCAAATCGCGGTCGCGTGACGTGAAGGCCAGCGTCGACGTGGCAGGTCACACGGTGATCGAGAAGGACGCCAACTCGACGATGATCACGAACTGGACCGTCTCGCCCGCAGGCGAGGGCTCGTCGGTGACCGTCAAGACCTCGTGGAAGGGTGCCGGTGGCATCGGCGGCTTCTTCGAGAAGACCTTCGCGCCGCTGGGACTGCGCAAGATCCAGGCCGAGGTGCTGGACAACCTCAAGAAGCAGGTGGAGGGCCGCTAGGCCCGACATTCAAGCTGCGGGCGCCTAGCTCGAGCCCAGGAAGCCTGCGATACCGCGCACCACGGCGTCGGCGTATTTCTGCCTGCCTTCGGGTGTCTTCATCAGCGCGGAGTCCGCGGGGTTCTTCATGTTGCCCAGCTCGACCAGGATCGACGGGAACTGCGCGAGGTTGAGCCCGGCGATGTCGGACCGAGGGTTCAGGCCACCGGTGCCGATGTAGGTGGACGGCACGAGGCCCGAGGCCTGCAGCTGGTCCTTCATGATCGTCGCCAGTCGCACCGACGGCCCGGCCTGGACGTCGTTGAGCGGCGGATTCGAATACAGGACGTGGAAGCCGCGGCCGCTGGCCGGCCCGCCGTCGGCGTGGATGCTGATGACCGCGTCCGGGCGTAGCGAGTTGGCCAGTGCCGCGCGCTCGTCCACACAGGGGCCCGCGCTGGCGTCGTCGCCCCGGGACATCGCCGTCCGCACGCCGAGCGCGCTCAGCGCCTGGCGAATGCGCAGCGTGGTCTCCCAAGTGAAGGCGTGCTCGGCGTAGCCGTCGTCGGTGGAGGTACCGCTGGCCTGGCAGTCCTTGGTGCCACCACGGCCGGTCGGCACCTGGCGGCTGATGGATGAGTCGTTGACGGCGTTGTGGCCGGGGTCGAGGAAGACGATCTTGCCGGCGATGTTGGCCGGCGCTGCTGAAGCCGGGCTGACAAGCGTGGACGCGGCGATGAGGAGACCGGTCGCCACCGCGGTGGCACCGACACGCAGGCGGGGATGCACGGGCGCCACCGTAGCCCCGACCCCGACTACGCTGAAACCCCAACGCGACGACGCAATCAACTCGAGACCAATACGCAAGGGGATCGACATGCAACCCGGTGGTGGTGGCCAGCCCGATATGTCCGCTCTTCTCGCCCAGGCGCAGCAGGTGCAGCAGCAGTTGATGGAGGCGCAGGCCGCGCTGGCCGCGGCGGAAGTCAACGGTCAGGCGGGCGGTGGCCTGGTGCAGGTCACGATGAAGGGCAGCGGCGAGGTGATCGCGGTGCGGATCGACCCCAAGGTCGTCGACCCGCAGGATGTCGAGACTCTGCAGGATCTCATCGTTGGCGCGATCGCGGACGCGTCCAAGCAGGTGACGATCCTCGCTCACGATCGTTTGGGCCCACTCGCCGGCGGGATGGGCGACATGGATCTGCCAGGACTCTGACTTGTTCGAAGGGCCGGTCCAGGATCTGATCGACGAGCTCGGCAAGCTGCCGGGCATCGGGCCGAAGAGCGCGCAGCGGATCGCATTTCACCTGCTGTCCGTCGAGCCGCCGCAGATCGACCGGATGACCGCGGTCTTGAACCGAATTCGCGACGGGGTCACGTTCTGCGCGGTGTGCGGCAACGTGTCCGACGACGAACGGTGTCGAATATGTTCTGATGCCCGCCGCGACGGTTCGGTGGTGTGCGTCGTCGAGGAACCCAAGGATGTGCAGGCCGTCGAGCGCACGCGTGAATTCCGCGGTCGCTATCACGTGCTGGGTGGTGCGCTGGATCCGTTGTCCGGAGTCGGGCCCGACCAACTGCGAATTCGTGAGCTGCTGAACAGGATTGGCGAACGGGTCGATGGCGTGGACATCACCGAGGTGATCATCGCGACCGATCCGAACACCGAAGGCGAGGCCACGGCGACGTATCTCGTGCGGATGCTGCGCGACATCCCGGGTCTCACGGTGACGCGTATCGCGTCCGGGCTCCCGATGGGCGGTGACCTGGAGTTCGCCGATGAGCTGACGTTGGGCCGCGCGCTCGCGGGCCGCCGCGCGATGGCCTAGGCCCTTCCCCCTTTACCTCTCGCACCGGCAGTCACACCAATCCACGTTTCGCAGGCGCTATCTCGCACTTCCTCTGCAAAACGTGGATCGCTGAGACTTGTCGGTAGCGAGGTGCACGATGCCCGCATGGCTGACATCTTCATTGGTAGTGAGGCGATAGCGACGGGCCGGGTAACGCGTTACGAGCTGAACCGCTGGCACACACCGGTATTCCGTGGCGTTTACGCGCCCAAGGGTCTCGAGTTGACCTTGCGTCAACGTGCGGCGGCCGCATGGCTGGCATCAGGCCGGAAAGGTGTGGTTGCAGGGGTTTCCGCGGCCGCATTACTCGGCGCGCCGTACGTCGATCCGGACCAGCCCATCGAACTCGTGGGTGTGAAGATGCGCCCGCAATCGGGGTTGGTACCGCGGGCCGACCGTATTGGTGACAACGAGATCACCAGGGCCGCTGGTCTACCCGTGACGACGCGGGTCCGCACCGCGTTCGATGTGGGACGTCATCTTGAACGCACGGAGGCACTTACTCGTCTCGACGCGCTGATGTGGAATCAGCGGTATTCGATCGACGAGGTGAGCGCGCTCGCGAAACATTACCCACGGGCAACAGGACTTCGACGGCTCGAGGAGTTGCTCCCGCTGGTCGACGGCGGCGCTGCCTCCCCGACGGAATCTCGAATCAGGTTGTGGCTGCACGACGCCGGCTTCGCACGACCCGAGACGCAGATACCGGTCCTCGTCGGCTTTCGGCCGGTCGCGTGGCTCGACCTGGGCTGGCCCGAATACCAGGTCGCGGTCGAATATGACGGCGACCACCATCGCAAGAACCGCCGTCAGTATGTGAAGGACATTGCGCGGCTGCGCATGCTCGAGGAACTCGGCTGGATCGTCATACGCGTGATCGCCGAGGACAAAGCGCAAGATGTGATCGAACGCGTCGAGGCCGCACTGGTCAGCCGCGGCTGCCTTGTCGAGATCAGCGATCTGCAGCGCTTCACGCGCAGCCTCGCCGCCTAGACGCGGCGGGGTGCGGCCAGGCGTTCCTTGCGCAGCTGCGCGACCTCGCCGATTTCCAAGGGGGGCAGTTCGCCGACCACACGCGAGAGTAGATGGTCCGCCAGCTGCGGATTGCGCGCCAGACACGGCCCGTGCAGATACGTCGCAACGACGCTGCCCTGCACCGCACCGTCGATGCCGTCGCCCGCACGGTTGCCCGCCCCGCTGATGACCTTCGCCAACGGCTGCGCCGCGGGACCCAGAACCGTTCCGCCGCGGTGATTCTCGAAACCCGTCAATCGCTCCGTCAGCTCCGGCAGCAACGGCTGCGACACCACCTCACCGATCGTGCGGGTGTCCTGTGGCGACGTCGTGACGTCGAGCATCCCCACCCCGTCGACCCGCTCGCCCGACGACGTCTCATACCAATGGCCGAGCACCTGGATCGCCGCGCAGATCGCCAGCACCGGCGCACCGCGCTCCGCGGCCTGCTGAAGACCCGGGTACCGCTGCAGATGCCGGGTGGCTAACCGCTGCGCGTAATCCTCCGCTCCGCCAAGGGTGTACAGGTCCAGCTCGGCGGGCACCGGGTCTGCGAGAGTGATCTCGACGATCTCCGCGTCGAAGCCGCGCAAGCGCAGGCGTTGACGCAACACCACCGAATTGCCGCCGTCGCCATACGTTCCCATCACATCGGGCAGCACCAATCCGATCCGCACCGTCGACTCACGCACGGCCGGCCCTCCCGAACGTCCGGTTCAGCGCCAGGAACGCGGTGTAGTTCGCGACCACCTCGACGTGCCCCGGTGGGCACGACGTGATCGCCTCAACGGCGTTGTGCACCAACGTGTGTTCGACGCCCGCATAACCCAGTCGCACCGCCAGATCGGTCCCGCGCTCACCCGCGGCCACCACCGGATGATCGACGAAATGCTCGAAATTGACGTCCCACAGCCACGACAGGTCCTCCCCGTCGGGCACCTGACCGTTGACGGAGATCACCACCGAACCGGCGTCGGTGTCGACCATCGACAGCGCCTCCTGCCAGCCCGCCGGGTTCTTCGCCAGCAGCATGCGCACCGAATGCTGACCCAGCTGCACCGTGCTGTACCGGCCGGCGACCTCGTCGACACCCGACACCGCCGCGACGGCGGCCGCGGGATCCGCGCCCAGCGTCACCGCGGCGGCGACGGCCTGAGTGGCGTTGCCGCGGTTGATGTTTCCCGGCAGCGCCAGCTGCATCGGCAGCGACATCCCGTCGGGCCCGTAGATGTGCGTGTCGTCGTAGGACCACTGCGGCGACGGACGCTTGAAATCGGTTCCCGTCGAATACCAGTGGGCGCCATCGCGCACGATGATCTCACCCGAGCGCGGGCAGCTCACCGAATCGTTCGCCCACCCGCCGCCGGCGGCCACCCACACCACATTGGGGCTGTCGTAGGCGGCCGACGTCATCAACACGTCGTCGCAATTCGCGACGACCACCGTCGACGGATGGCGCGCCAGCCCGGCCCGCAGCGTGCGTTCGATGTGATTGATCTCACCGACGCGATCGAGCTGATCGCGCGACAGATTCAGCAGCACGATGACGGCGGGATCCAGCGCGTCGGCCACATGCGGCACGTGCATCTCGTCGACCTCGAGAGCGGCCAGGGACGCCTCCCGCGTTCCCGCGAGCGCGGCGACCAACCCGGCGTCCATGTTCGCGCCCTCGGCGTTGGTCGCGACGGGCCCCAGGGTTCCCAGCGCCGCCGCGGTCATTCGTGTGGTCGTGGACTTACCGTTGGTGCCGGTCACGATCGCTGTGCGACGGCCTTCGCCGAGCTGGCCCAGGATCGACTTGTCCAGCGTCATCGCGACCAGGCCGCCGATCATCGCGCCCGCACCGCGTCCAGTGACACGCGACGCCCAGCGCGCGCCGGCTCCCGCCGTGAGCGCTGCCCGTCCGCGAATCGTGACCATCCCCGGCAGTCTAAGAGCCGACACGCTGGTGAGTGATCCGGTGATGTCGGCCGTCCGTGCCATCCTCGAATTTGTGAGTCAATGCTGGGGCCGCCCCGCGGTCGACGATGGCGCAGGCTGGGCCGTCGTCGACGTAGAGACCTCGGGTTTCCACCCCGGGCATGCGCGGGTCATCAGCATTGCGGCGCTGGCGCTCGGCGACGACGGCAACGTCGAGCAGAGCCTCTACACACTGCTCAATCCGGGAGTCGATCCCGGGCCGACGCACGTTCACGGATTGACCGCCGAAATGCTCGAAGGTCAGCCGCGCTTCGGCGACATCGTCGGCGATCTGATCGACCTGCTGCGCGGCCGCACCCTGGTGGCGCACAACGTGGGCTTCGACTACTCGTTCCTGGCCGCCGAAGCCGAGCTGGTCGACGCGCAACTGCCCATCGACACCGCGATGTGCACGGTTGAATTGACCCGCAGGCTCGAGCTCGGGACCGAAAACCTGCGGCTGGAAACCCTTGCGGCACATTGGGGTATCACGCAGTTGAAGCCCCACGACGCTCTCGACGACGCGATGGTGTTGGCGCAGATTCTGAAACCGGTGCTGGTGCGCGCCCGGGAACGCAAGGTGTGGTTGCCCGTCCGTCCGCTGTCGCGGCGCGAGTGGCCCAACGGCCAGGTGACGCATGAAGAGTTGCGGCCGCTGAAGATGTTGGCCGCACGACTGCCATGCCCGTACGTCAACCCCGGTCGATTCGTGCAGGGCAGGCCGCTGGTGCAGGGCATGCGGGTCGCGTTGGCGGCCGAAGTCGAGCGCACGCACGAAGAACTCGTCGAGCGGATCGTGCACGTCGGGCTGTCGTACACCGACACCGTCGACTCCGAGACGTCGCTCATCATCTGCAATGAGGCGCAACCCGAACAGGGCAAGGGCTATCAGGCTCGTGAGCTGGGTGTTCCGTTCATGGCGGACGCCGATTTCATGAGTGAGCTCGACGCCGTGGTCGGCGGCAGCACCATCGAGGAATTCACCGACACCACGCTGGCCGGCGACCAGTTCGCGCTCTTCTAAAGCACACTCTTGCTACCACTATGTCTGTAGTGATACCGTCGAACCATGACAACCACTACAGACGTAGTACTTCGCGAACGGTCCTTCATGGACATCTACCGTCGGCACGGCTATTTCTTCCGCGAGGCCGCGATGCTGACAATTTCGCTGGGCGTGATCCTGCACGTACTGCGGGTGATCCTCGGCGACGATCTGACGATGCAGTACGTCATGACCCCGACGACAGACAAGATCCTGTTGATCCCGATGACCTACGCGGGCATCACGGGCATCCTGCTGCTCGCCAAGCGTCGCGTCGTGTTCGCGAACAAGAGGCACCGCGCACTGTTCACCGGCTCGGTGGTCTACATCGCGGGCAGCGTGCCACTGCACATCTATTGCAGCTACATCATCTGGGACACGACGCTGATGACGTGGTTCCCCATGTGGTTCAGCTGGTTCCTGCTGATCGTCGTCTACCCGGCGTTCCTCACGCTGTTCGCCAAACTGCAATATAGGAACTGATGCCGCCGAATCCCGAACGCCGAAACCAAATCCTCGACGCCGCCATCGACATCCTTTGTGATGACGGCGTCGGGGGTCTCACGCATCGTGCGGTCGACGGCCGTGCCGCGGTTCCGGCCGGCACCACCTCGAACTACTTCCGGACGCGGCAGGCGCTGCTGGAAGCGACCGCTGCCAGAACGGTCGACCTGCATTGGCAACGGGTCGAGCTACTGCAGTCGGGCGTCGGCGCGCTGACTCGGGATGCCTTGAAGCAGCTGATGATTCGGATGCTCGAACCCGACGATCAGTCCAGGCGATGGACACTGGCCCGCTTCGAGCTCTTCATGGAGAGCACCCGGCGCGAGGAACTACGGCCGCTCATGAATGAACTCCAGGCAGCCGCGGTGAAGTCGGCGACGCTCATTTTCGAGGCCGCCGGCTTCACCCCGGCGCCGGAGAGGATGGACGAAATCAGCAGGTTGCTCAACGGCTTTGTGTTCAGCAACCTCACCGTGGTGCCCGCACCGGGCACGCAAGATGCCGCCGGTCTTGTGGACCGACTGCTGAGCGCCTTCCTCGACTAGGGGTTCAGCGAGCCGCGCGGTTGACCGCTGACACCACGGCCCGCAGCGACGCGGTGGTGATCGACGTCGCGATGCCGACACCCCACACCGTCCTACCGCCGATCGACGTCTCGACGTACGCCGCGGCCTGGGCTTCCTCGCCCGCCGACAGGGCGTGTTCGGAGTAATCCAGCACCGATACGTCGATGCCGATGGCGCCGAGCGCGTCGACGAATGCCGCGAGCGGACCGTTGCCGGCACCGACGATCTCGCGTTCAACGCCGTCGACCTTGACGACCGCCTCGATGGTGTCGGTACCACCGTCGACCTCGGACGCGGTCACCTTCTGCCGGATGCGCTCCAACGGCCGCACTGGCGCCAGGTACTCCTCGGCGAAGACGTCCCACATCTCCTTGGGCGACACCTCGCCGCCCTCGCCGTCGGTGATCTTCTGGATCGCTTGGGAGAACTCGATCTGCAGCCGCCGGGGGAGGGCCAGACCGTGGTCGGCCTTCATGATGTAGGCGACACCGCCCTTGCCGGATTGCGAATTCACCCGGATGACAGCCTCATACGTGCGGCCGACGTCACGCGGATCGATCGGCAGATAGGGCACCTGCCACAGGAGGTCGTCGACATCGGCGTCCTGCTCGTCGGCGGACACCTTCATGGCGTCCAGACCCTTGTTGATCGCATCCTGATGGCTGCCGGAGAACGCGGTGTATACGAGATCGCCGCCGTACGGGTGGCGTTCGGGCACCGGTAGCTGGTTGCAGTACTCGACCGTGCGCCGAATTTCGTCGATGTTGGAGAAATCGATCTGCGGGTCGACGCCGCGGCTGAACAGGTTCAACCCCAGCGTGACGAGGCAGACGTTGCCGGTGCGCTCACCGTTGCCGAACAGGCAGCCCTCGATCCTGTCGGCACCGGCCTGGTAGCCCAATTCGGCTGCCGCGACAGCGGTTCCGCGATCGTTGTGCGGGTGCAGGCTCAGGATGATGGAGTCGCGCGGAGACAGGTGCCGGTGCATCCACTCGATCGAGTCGGCGTAGACGTTCGGGGTGGCCATCTCGACGGTCGCGGGCAGGTTCACGATCAGCGGCACGTCTGGGGTGGGCTTGATGATGTCGGCGACGGAGTTGCAGACGTCGACGGCGTACTCCAATTCGGTGCCGGTGTAGGACTCCGGGCTGTACTCGTAGCGCCACAGGGTGTCCGGATACTTCTTGGCCTCCTCGACGCACAGCCGTGCGCCATCGGTCGCGATGGCCTTGACCGCTTCCCGGTCGGCGCGGAACACCACGCGCCGCTGCAGGATCGATGTCGAGTTGTAGAAGTGCACGATCGCCCGAGGCGCGCCCGCACACGCCTCGAAGGTCCGCGTGATCAGCTCGGGCCGGCACTGCGTGAGCACCTGGATGGTGACGTCGTCCGGGATGGCGCCCTGGGTGATGATCTCGCGGACGAAGTCGAAGTCGGTCTGGCTGGCCGACGGGAAGCCGACCTCGATCTCCTTGTAGCCCATCCGCACGAGCAGGTCGAACATGCGGCGCTTGCGCTGGGGGCTCATCGGGTCGATCAGGGCCTGGTTGCCGTCGCGCAGGTCGACGGCACACCACATCGGTGCCCGGTCGACGATCTTGTCCGGCCAGGTGCGGTCGGCGAGCGCGACAGACTCGACCTCTTCGGCGAAGGGGCGGTAGCGGCCGACCGGCATGGACGAGCCGCGCTGGGTGTTCCAGGCGGGCTGGCCGGGGTTCGGTGCGCCTGCCGGCGTGGTCAGGGTACGTACCGACGCAAAAGCGTCAGGGGAATCTGGTGCGGGTTTTGAGAAAGTGGTCACGATAGTTGCTCCGGGTTGTCAATGGACTCACGACCGGCGCATCGCGAACACCCGCGACGGGAAGCCGGTCTGATCAGACCCCGTCGCGGCTGCCGAGAAGGAGCACCCGCTGCACGCTGGTCACCTTACTCCACCATTCACCTGCGCCAAAACTCCCAATCACAGACCGGCCAGCTGCGGAAGCGTCGCGTGGGCGATCAGGAAGTAGATCATCAGGCCGGTGCCGTCGACGATCGTCGCGATCATCGGCGCTGACACCACCGCGGGATCGATCCGCAGCTTCTTCAGCACGAGCGGAAGGATCGATGCGACGAACGCCGACCACAGCACGATGGCGGCAACGGTCAGGGCCACGGTCAGGGTGATCTGCGGCCCGACGCCCAATGTCCAGGCCCTGATCATCGCGGCGATCGCCATCGCGAGCGCGATCATCATGCCCGTCGACATCTCCTTCGCGACGACGGCGGGCAGGTCGCGGAACCGGACCTGCCCGGTGCCCATCGCGCGCACCAGGGTGGTGGTGATCTGGGTGCCGGTGTTACCGCCGGTGCCGATCAACAGCGGGATGAAGAACGCGAGGGCGACGACCGCCTCCATCTCGTCTTCGAAGGCGCGCAACACCGTACCCGTGTACGCCTCGGCGACGAACAGCACGAGCAGCCACACGATCCGCTTGCGCCACAGCAGCCACGGCGACGCGCGCAGGTAGGGCACCTCCAATGGTGTTGAGCCGCCCTGCTTTTCGGCGTCCTCGGTGGTCTCCTCCTTGATGATGTCCAACGCCTGGTCCTCGGTGAGGATGCCGAGCAGCCGGTTGTCACCGTCGACGACGGGAAGCTCCTCCAGGCGCCGGTTCACGCATAACTGCGCGGCCTGCTCGGCCTCGGTCAGTGGTTCGACGCTGACGACGTCCCCGTCGATCAGGTCGGCGATCGCGCGATCGGCCTGCGCCATCACCAGGCTGCGGAACGGGACGGCGCCAAGCAGTTGCTCGTCGGCATCCGTGACGTAGACACAGTTCCCGGTGTGCGCGTCCTTTTGCTGTGCGGAGATCCGGTGGCGGATGTGTGCGATCGCTTCCTCGGTCGTCACCGTCGGGCCCAATGACAGGGTGTCCGTCGACATGTTCGCGGCGACCGAATCCGGGGGCCACACGAGCATCTCGCGCAGGTGCCTGGCCTCGTCGAGAGGCATCGCCGACAGCAGTGAGTCCCTCGCGTCGTGCTGGAAGCGGCGCAGAATGCGCACCGCCTCGTTGGCGTCCAGAGCGGTCAGCAGTTCGGCGGCTCGCGGCACCGGCAGGGACTTGACGACTTTCGCGGCCAGCTGGGTATCCACTGACTCGAGTAGTTCGGGGCCGACTTCCGCGTCGAGGCCCTCACCGAGACGGCGGCGGTCCGCGGACGACAGCCGGGATAGCTCGTAGGTGCGTTCCGCGGGATCGTCGACAAGCTCCAGCCACAACGCGAGTGCCTTCGGTGTCTGCATGTCGATGGCCTGGCTCAGGCTGATCGCAGCTTGACTCGTATCGCCGGTCATGGCGGGGAAGCTACACGCCGAAACCGACCGGAACGCTACAACTGGGAGTCAGGGAACGCGATGACGGACAGGAAGCGGATCGGCAGTTCGACCAAGTCCACCGGCCCGTGCGCGCCTTCGCCGTCGAACTGCAGTGAGTCCCCGGGATTCAGCCGGTACACCGAGCGGCTGTGGCTGTAGTCCATGACCCCCTCGAGAACGAAGATGAACTCCGTGCCCGGGTGCTGAAACAGGGGATAGGTCTGACTCTTGGCCGACAGTGTGACGTGCAGGCACTCGAGGCGTTTGTGTTCGCCGCGCAGCGAGCCGAGCAGCCGGTACTCGTGGCCTTCTTTGGTGCCGTTGCGGACGATGCGTGCTCCGGTGCCCGCGGTGACGAATGACGCCGGACGCTCGACGTCCGCACCGCGGAACAGGCTGGTGACCGGTACGTCGAAACCATGGGCCAGCAGCGCCAGGGTGCTCAGGCTGCACGATGTCTGAGCATTCTCGATCTTCGACATCATCGCCTTCGAAATGCCTATCCGAGTGGCCATTTCGGCAACTGTGAGACCGTGCTGCAGCCGGAGCTGACGGACGTTGCGCCCGATGGCAGCCTCCAGTTCGAGCTCTTCGACCGGCGCATGCGGGTCGCGGTCACGCGCGGTGCCGGATCTGTTGCGCAGTAGCGGGACGTCAGACATGGCTCGTGTCAACGCATCTGGCCGGCACCGGAATACGGATATGGGCTATTGAGGAGATCGCCTTCGGCGAACCGGGACAGCCGAAAGTCGCTTTCGGGGATGCGGCGGTCGCAGCTGCGGCCTTCGACGACGAGGTCGGCGATCAACCTCCCGACCGCAGGAGCGATCTTGAACCCGTGGCCGCTGAATCCGGCTGCGACGATGAGCCCTTCCACACCGGTCCTGCTGATGACCGGGTTCCAGTCCGGGGTGACGTCGTAGCAGCCGGCGTAGCTGCCGGTGATCGCCGCGTCGGTGAAGCCCGGGAATCTGGCGCCAACCCGTTCGACGGTGTCCTGGACGAAGCCCTCGGTGGCGCGGTTGAGGTAATCGTCGGGGTTGGCATCTTCGACGTCGGACAGATCGCTGTTGCCGAAGAGCAACTCCCCGCCGAGCTCCGGCCGGATGTATTGCAATGAAACCAGATCGGAGAACACTGGCACGTTGCCGATGTCGATGCCCGGCGCGATCGTCACGAGCTGTTCGCGGACCACGCGGATGGGTACGTCGATGCCGTACGGCGCCAAGAACGGTGACGTCCAGACTCCGGTCGACACCACGACGGTCTCGGCGGCGATCACCGATCCGTCGGCCAATCTGACACCTGCGGCCTTATCGCCGTCGATTAGGAGCCCGATCACGTTGGCGCCTTGACAAATCCGCACACCTGCGGCTCGCGCGGACACCGCGAAGGCCTGGGCTGTCTGGTAGGCGTCGCCGTAGCCGCCGCGGGCCTCCCACGCGAATGCCCCAAAAGGCGTCAGGTCCGCATGCGGCCACAGCCGGGCGACCTCGGAGGCGTCGATCTCTTCGGTCTGCACGCCCACCGCACGCTGTGCGGCAAGGCTGTTGCGCAGCGAGCCGGTATCTCCCTCGCCGACGCCGACGACGTAGCCGGTCTGCCGGAACCCGATGTCGGTGCCGAAGAAGTCCTGAGATTTCTCGAACACCTCCAAGCCGACCGTGGCCATCGCCGCCAGTGAGCTGACCCCGTAGTGGCAGCGCACGATGCCGCTGGACTTGCCGGTCATGCCGGAGCCGACGGTATTGCGCTCGGCTACCACGACATTCGTCACACCGCGCTGCGACAGTGCCCAGGCTGCAGCGGCACCTTCGATGCCGCCGCCGACGATCACCACATCCGCTGTCGTCATCTGTGCTGTCTCTTCTTCGCGCAAGCGCTCATCGGTGTCCCGGAATCCAGTCGGTCCCCGCGAGCGGTACCCGCGCCATTGCCGCGGCCTCGATCGTGACCGCCACCAGATCCTCGGGTTCGAGATGGCACACGTGGGACTTACCGCAGGCCCGTGCGATCGTCTGCGCCTCCATCGTCAACACTCGGAGGTAGTTGGCCAGCCGTCGGCCGCCTTCGACCGGGTCGAAACGCGATGCCAGCTCGGGATCCTGCGTACTGATGCCCGCCGGGTCGGTGCCGTCCTGGAAGTCGTCGAAGAAACCCGCGGCGCTGCCGAGCTTCTCGTAGTCGGCGGAGTAGCGAGGATGGTTGTCGCCCAGCGCGATCAACGCGGCGGTACCGATCGCCACCGCATCGGCCCCCAGCGCCAAAGCCTTGGCCACGTCGGCTCCGGTGCGGATGCCACCGGACACGATCAGCTGCACCCCCTTGCGATGCACCCGCAGCTCCTGCAGCGCCTGCACCGCCTGCGGCACGGCCGCCAGCGTCGGCATCCCGACGTGCTCGATGAACACTTCTTGAGTCGCCGCCGTACCGCCCTGCATACCGTCGACGACCACGACGTCGGCTCCCGCGTGCGCCGCCAGTTTGACGTCGTAATAGGTGCGGGTGGCGCCGACCTTGACGTAGATGGGCTTCTCCCAGTCGGTGATCTCCCGCAGCTCGTTGATTTTGATCGTCAGGTCGTCGGGTCCCGTCCAGTCGGGATGCCGGCATGCCGAGCGCTGATCGATGCCCTCGGGCAGGGTGCGCATCGCCGCCACGCGTGGCGAGATCTTCTGTCCGAGCAGCATTCCGCCACCGCCCGGCTTGGCGCCTTGACCGAGGACGACCTCGATCGCATCGGCCTTCCGTAGGTCGTCGGGGTTCATGCCGTACCGCGACGGAAGATATTGGTAGACGAGGTGTTTGCTCTGGGTTCGCTCCTCGGGCGTCATGCCGCCGTCGCCGGTCGTCGTGGACGTACCGACCGCGCTGGCGCCGCGACCGAGCGCCTCCTTGGCCGGACCGGACAGCGCACCGAAGGACATGCCCGCGATGGTGATGGGGATATCGAGGTGCAACGGATGCTTGGCCGAGCGGTCGCCGAGCACAACGTCGGTGTCGCACCGTTCTCGGTAGCCCTCCAGCGGGTAGCGGGACATCGACGCTCCGAGGAACAGCAAGTCGTCGAAATGGGGCAGCCGGCGTTTGGCGCCCCAGCCGCGGATGTCGTAAATACCGGTCTCTGCGGCGCGGTGGATCTCGGCGATGACCGATCGGTCGAACGTCGCGGACTCGCGTAGGTAGCTCATCAGTAGGCCGTCGCGTTGTCGACGTGGAAGTGGTAGAGCGAGCGCGCCGAACCGTAGCGGGTATAGGCGGTGGTGTCATCGTCGAAACCTGCTGCTGACAATAGCGATTCAAGCTCAGTGTGGTGTTCGGGCCGCATCTCCTTGGCGACGCAGTCGGCACCCAGCGATGCGACATCGCCGCGGACGTAGATGCGCGCCTCGTAGATCGAGTCACCGAGCGCCTCGCCGGCGTCGCCGCGCACCACGAGCCTGCCCGCTTGCGCCATGAAGGCGCTCATGTGTCCGACGTCGCCACCGACCACGATGTCCACGCCCTTCATCGAGATGCCGCACCTAGCAGCCGCTTTACCTTCGATCACGAGCAGTCCGCCGTGGGCGGTGGCGCCTGCCGACTGGGATGCACTGCCCTTGACCCAGACGGTGCCGCTCATCATGTTCTCTGCGACACCGGTGCCCGCATTGCCGTTGATCGTGACGTGGGCGAGCTGGTTCATACCGGCGGCGTAATAACCGACATGGCCGTCGATCGTCACCCGGACATCGGCATTCAGACCGACCGCCACGTTGTGTGCGCCGCCGGGATGTGCGATGACGAACTCGCCCGTCAGGTCCGGTGCGTGCAGTGCGGCATTCACCTCGCGCAGGCCGATGGTGGCCAGGTCGTACGCGACTAGCGTCTCCACGCGTAGATCACCTCCGGTTCGGGTTCCCAGATCTTGGCCTGCTCCACACCGGGAAGTCCTGCCAAAGCGCGGTATTCGCTGCCCATCGCGACCCAGTCGTCGGTCTCGGCGATGACGGCGGGCTTGCATGCGATGGCGTCGCGGACGACGGCGAACGAATCTCTGTTGGACACCAGCAACGTATAGAAGCCGTCGAACACCGCGCACAGCTCCTTCAAAGCTGCCTCCACGTCACGGCCATTGGCCAGCTGCTCGGCGATGAAACGGGCGCCCACCTCCGTATCGTTCTCACTGTCGAACGTCACACCCGCCGCGCGTAATTCACGGCGGATGGTTGCGTGGTTGGCGAATGACCCGTTGTGCACCATGCACTGCTCGGGGCCCACCGCGTACGGGTGGCAGCCCGCGGGCGTCACCGCCGACTCGGTGGCCATACGGGTGTGTCCCACACCCTGCCAGCCTTGCGCTTTCGACAGTCCCCAGCGTTCGGTCAGCACCCGAGGGTGGCCGACTCCCTTGAGCACCGCGAGGTCGGCCCCGAAGCCGGCGACGAGCGCGTCGGGATAGGCCGACTCCGCGGCGGCCAGGATATCGTCCGACGAGGCCTGTGCCGTAAGGAGATACGTTTCGTCCAGCTGTGTCACCGTCACGTCGAGTGTGGCCGCCACCTCTTCCGGCGAGGCGTCGACCTCGAGTAGCGATACGCACCCGTGCCCTGGTGGAGACCAGGTCGGATCTCCGTACACTGCCACGCCCGCGGAGTCGCTTCCGCGATCGCCCATCTCGCACAACATGCCGGTCACCAGTTCGCCGAGTTGGGGATGCAGGTCGGGATTGCGTAGGTGCAGGCCCACAATGCCGCACATTCAGATGTCCCCTTTCCCTAGAAGGCGGTCAGGTAATGGTCGATCTCCCACGGCGTCACAGCGCTGTGGTAGGCGAAGAACTCGTCGCGCTTGAGGCTCGCGAAGTAGGAGGACACGCCTTCGCCCGCAGCGTCGAGCACCCCGGCGATCACCGGGTCGCCCTCGAGTTCGTCGACGGCGTGCAGCAGCGTCGGCGGCAGCGCCGAACGACCTTGGGAGCCAACGTCACCGGGGTCCGCACTGCGTTTGATGCCGTCGATGCCCGCACCGAGGGCCGCGGCGATCGCCAGGTACGGGTTCGCCGATCCGTCGCCTCCGCGCAGCTCGACGCGCTGGTCGTCGGGCACCCGGATGTAGTGCGTGCGATCGTTACCGCCGTAGCTCGGCGTGTTGGGTGACCACGAGGCACCGGAGGCGGTGGAGGTCGCCCGGGTCCGCTTGTAGGAGTTGACCGTTGGCGCGACCACGGCCTGCAGGGCGCAGGCGTGTTCGAGGATGCCGCCGATGAACGCGTAGGCGGTCTCCGACAACCCCAGCCCCCGCTCGTCGGGCACACCCGCACCGGCGGGGAACACCGGGGTCCCGGCCGTGGTGAGCGAAAGATGCAGGTGCAGGCCACTTCCCGTGCGATCGGCGAAGGGTTTGGGCATGAAGGTGGCCACCATGTCGCGCTCGGCCGCGATCATCGACAACAGGTAGCGCAGTGTGACGACGCGGTCGGCGGTGGTCAGCGCGTCGGCGAACTGGAAGTTCTGCTCGAATTGGCCGTTGCCGTCCTCGTGGTCGTTGGCGTAGTTGGACCAGCCGAGTCCGTTCATCGCCGTCGAGATCGCGGTGAGGTGGTCGTACATCCGGGTGACGCCGCGCGCGTCGTAGCAGGGCTGGGCGGCGACGTCGGCGGCATCCGCGGTCGACAATGTGCCGTCAGCGCCGCGACGCAACAGGAAGTATTCGACCTCCGCGCCGACCCACGGCTCGAAGCCGGCGTCGGACGCCTGCTGAATCAGGGCCTTGAGAATGACGCGCGGCGCATAGGGCCATGGTTCGCCGTTGACGTGCGGGTCGCAGTGCACGATCGCCAGTCCGTCCTTGAGGAACGGGATCGGCGTGAACGAGGCAGGGTCTGGAATGGCCATCAGGTCAGGGTCTTTGGGCTCCTGGCCGATGGCGCCGACCGCATATCCCGCGAATCCGACACCCTCGGTCGCGAGCAGGTCGACGGCCTCGACCGGCACCAGCTTGGCGCATGGCTTGCCGCGCAGGTCGATGAACAGCGCGAGGATGAACTTCGTCCCGGATGCCTCTGCCAGAGAGGCCAGATCGTTGGACATTGTGCGGAAACCTTGTCTCTTGTAAGGAAACACGACACCTATGAGTCGACCGGCGCGGCCGGAAACCGCCCGCGCCGGTCGGCTTTGGGTCAGGCGGGTTGCAGTTCGTACGACGATTCGCGATGGAACGTCGCGTCGATGCCCTTTTCCTCTTCGTCGGGCGAGATGCGGATGCCCATCGTCATCTTGATGGCCATCGCGATGATGCCGGCGACGACGAACGAGTAGATCATCACCGCGCCGGCCGCGACGGCCTGTCGCCACAACTGGTCGAATCCGCCTCCGTAGAACAGACCGTTGACGCCGTTGGGCATCGACTCGCTGGCCAGGAAGCCGATCAGCAGGGTGCCGACGACGCCACCGACGAGGTGGACACCCACAACGTCGAGGGAGTCGTCATAGCCGAAGCGCTCCTTGAGGCCCACCGCGTACACGCAGACCGCCCCCGCGATGGCGCCCAGGATGATCGCGCCGACAGGGGTGACCGCACCGCACGCCGGGGTGATCGCGACAAGGCCGGTGATCGCGCCCGAGGCGGCACCGACGCCCGTGACATGGCCGTCCTTGATCTTCTCGACGGCGATCCAGGCGAGGGTCGCGGCGCAAGTGGCCACGAAGGTGGTCACCATGACGATCGAGGCCGAGTTGCCCGCGGCCAGCGCCGAGCCGCCGTTGAACGCGTACCACCCCGCCCACAGCAGGCCGGCACCGAGCAGCGTCAGCGGCACATTGTGCGGCTTGCGCAGCTGTCCCCAGCCCGCGGACTTGCCGAGCACGATGGCGACGGCCAGCGCGGCGGCGCCGGCGTTGATGTGCACCGCGGTGCCGCCCGCGAAGTCGACGGCGGCGAGCTTGTTGGCGATCCAGCCGCCGACGGAGTTCTCGGTCACCACACCGTCGAACGCGAACACCCAGTGCGCGACCGGGAAGTACACCAGCACCGCCCACACGGCGGCGAAGACCATCCATGCGCCGAACTTCATCCGGTCGGCCACGGCGCCGGAGATCAAGGCGACGGTGATCGCCGCGAACAGCGCCTGGAACAAAGCGAACAGGGTTATCGGAAGCCCGGCGATCGTCGTGTTCGACTCGAGCAGGTCCTTCATGCCGGCGAATTCGGTGATGCTGCCGAGGAATCCGCCATAGGAGGTGCCGAAAGTCAGAGAGAAGCCGAACAGCACCCACAGCACGCCGACGATCGCGCACGCGCCGAACGTCATCATCATCATGTTGGTCGAGCTCTTGACGGACACCATGCCGCCGTAGAAGAGAGCGAGCCCGGGGATCATCAGCGTGAGGCCGATGATGCAACACAGCATGAACGCCGTGGTCCCTGTATCTACATCCATTTATGTCTCCTGAAGTGATGCGGCCCACCCCGGGGCCGTTCACTGCCAGTAACCGGTGTTTCTGTTACGTGGATCCGCTCGCGATGTTGCCTGCGCGTTAATACTCGGCGGGTCGCTAGAGTTCCAGTGATGAAACTCGATCGACGGTGGTGGCTCGCCATCGCGGTAGTGGTCGCCGTCGCCGTCGTGGTGCTGCTGTCCAACACCTTCTTCAAGGGGCCCTCCGAGGAATGCAAGCCGGTGCAGGAGATGCTCGACTTCAACAACGCGCAGGGTGAGTTGATCGCGTCAAAGGCCAGCGACACCGATCCGGCGGTGCCCACCGTGGCTGAAGATGCCGCGTACCAGCAGTGGGCAGACGGGATGACTCAGCGTGCCCAGCAGGTGACCGAACCCAACCTGGGGGGCACGGCCATCCAGGTCGCGGACGCGGCCAACCAGTTCGTCGCCAAGCTGCCCCGGATGCGAGCCGAGTCCGAAAACCGCGCTCCCGGGGCGCCCCCGCCGCCGGTCTATCTCGAGATGACCCTGCTGAATCAGCGCATCATCGAGGGGCTCGATCAGCTGGCGGACGCCTGCAGCTAGCCGCTTCATGCCGCCTGCACCGGGTGCGGCGACCGGCGGAGTAAATGAGATGCGTCAAACCTTTATCCTTGGTGGGACTGTGCTGCCTGAAAAGCGCGGTCCCAACCACCTGAAAGGCATGCCCAGTGGCGCTCGTCGTACAGAAGTACGGCGGATCCTCGGTGTCCGACGCCGAGCGGATCCGCCGCGTCGCCGAGCGCATCGTCGAAACCAAGAAAGCAGGCCACGACGTCGTCGTCGTGGTTTCGGCGATGGGTGACACCACCGACGACTTGCTTGACCTGGCCCGTCAGGTGTCGCCGGCACCGCCGGCCCGTGAGATGGACATGCTGCTGACCTCCGGTGAGCGGATATCCAATGCACTGGTCGCGATGGCCATCGACTCGCTCGGGGCGCAGGCGCGATCGTTCACCGGATCGCAGGCCGGCGTCATCACCACCGGCACCCACGGCAACGCCAAGATCATTGACGTCACCCCAGGCCGTCTCCAGGAAGCCCTCGACCAGGGCCTGATCGTTCTGGTTGCCGGGTTCCAGGGCGTCAGCCAGGACAGCAAGGACGTCACCACGCTCGGCCGCGGCGGATCCGACACCACCGCCGTCGCGCTGGCCGCGGCGCTGAACGCCGACGTGTGCGAGATCTACACCGACGTCGACGGCATCTTCACCGCCGACCCGCGCATCGTGCCCAACGCCCGCCACCTCGACACCGTGACTTTCGAGGAAATGCTCGAGATGGCCGCGGCCGGGGCCAAGGTGCTGATGCTGCGATGCGTGGAATACGCGCGTCGCTACGACGTTCCGATTCACGTCCGCTCGTCGTACACGGACAAACCAGGCACTCTCGTCAAAGGATCGATGGAGGACATCCCGATGGAAGACGCCATCCTGACCGGAGTCGCGCATGACCGCAGCGAGGCCAAGGTCACCGTCGTGGCCCTGCCCGACGTACCCGGCTACGCCGCCAAGGTGTTCCGCGCGGTTGCCGACGCCGACGTGAACATCGACATGGTGCTGCAGAACATCTCCAAGGTCGAGGACGGTAAGACCGACATCACGTTCACGTGCTCGCGCGAGAGCGGGCCCGGCGCTGTGGAGAAGCTCACCGCCCTCCAGGACGAGATCGGATTCGCGAGAGTCCTCTATGACGACCACATCGGCAAGGTGTCGCTCGTCGGAGCTGGTATGCGCAGCCATCCCGGTGTCACCGCGACGTTCTGTGAGACGCTCGCCGAGGTCGGGGTGAACATCGACCTCATCTCCACCTCCGAGATCCGAATCTCGGTGCTGGTCAAGGACACTGACCTGGATAAGGCCGTCGTTGCCTTGCACGAGGCATTCGGCCTCGGCGGCGACGAGGAAGCCGTGGTGTACGCGGGAACGGGACGCTAAATGGTCAACGTAGGAGTAGTCGGCGCGACCGGGCAGGTCGGTCAGGTCATGCGCACGCTGCTGGAAGAGCGCGACTTTCCCGCCACCAGCGTGCGGTTCTTCGCATCGTCGCGTTCCCAGGGTAAGAAGCTGCCGTTCCGCGGCCAGGAGATCGAGGTCGAGGACGCCGAGACCGCCGATCCCGCCGGACTGGACATCGCGTTGTTCTCGGCGGGCGCGACGATGTCGCGAGTGCAGGCTCCGCGGTTCGCCGAGGCGGGCGCCGTCGTCATAGACAACTCTTCGGCCTGGCGCAAGGACCCGGACGTCCCGCTGGTGGTCAGTGAGGTCAACTTCGCCAGGGACGCGGGTCAGCGACCCAAAGGCATCATCGCCAATCCGAACTGCACGACGATGGCCGCGATGCCGGTGCTGAAGGTGCTGCATGACGAGGCTGGTCTGGTGCGCATGATCGCGTCGACCTATCAGGCGGTCTCGGGGAGCGGAATCGCCGGCGTGGACGAATTGCACGCGCAGGCAAGCGCCGTCGTCGCGAGCAGCCGGGAGTTGGTGGCCGACGGTGGTGCACTCGAATTCCCGGCGCCTGCGAAGTACGTCGCGCCGATCGCGTTCAACGTGGTGCCGCTCGCCGGCTCCTACGTCGAGGACGGCTCCGGTGAGACCGACGAGGATCAGAAGCTGCGCAACGAGAGTCGCAAGATCCTCGGCATTCCAGACCTGCTGGTGAGCGGTACGTGTGTGCGGGTGCCGGTGTACACGGGCCATTCGCTGTCGATCAACGCCGAGTTCTCCAAGCCGCTTTCGGTGGCGCGGGCGACCGAGCTGCTGGGCAATGCGCCCGGTGTGAGGCTGGTGGACGTGCCGACGCCGCTGGCCGCCGCGGGCGTCGACGAGACGCTGGTTGGCCGTATCCGCCAGGATCCCGGCGTGCCGGAGGGTCGTGGTCTTGCGCTGTTCCTGTCGGGTGACAACCTGCGAAAAGGTGCGGCGCTGAACACTATTCAGATCGCCGAGTTGCTGGCCGCCGAGCTCTAGTTTCTTGCGCCGAAACGGACGTTTGGGCGAGAAAATGCGAGTGAATTGCGCCTTTTCGTTGATCTCGGCGCTGGCCATCATGCTGTTGGCGCCTCCGGCCCACGCTGATCCGCCGTCACCCATCCCCGATCCGATCTTGCATCCGCTCGCTCCCGGCCAGGTACTCCGTATCGGGCCGACAGCCGGGACAGGCACGCCGACAAGGGATTACGGTGTTGGCGCTACTGACCTCTGCGAGTTCATGGAGTTTCCCAGTGGCATCCTGCAGGTCTGCGGCGACAGCTTCGCGGGCCAGGCCGTCGGCTTCGGCGGGTGGTACTCACCGATCGCGCTGCATGTCGATTCCGATTCGATCGATGACCCCGACGGCGTGCGCTACGACGGGGTGACCGGCATCGACAAGCCGCTGTTGGCCGATCCCACCGAGCCGGGAACCTCGCAACTGCCTGCCGGGGTGGTGCAGGTCAATCGCGAGAACTACATGATGGTAACCACGGTCCGCAACCTCGACCCCTTGACGTCGCGTCTGGTGAAAGCCGAGGCCGCACAAGGCAACTGGCCGACGGTGCCGGATTCGGTACGTGACGCCACCTTTGCGGACTCGCGACAGTCGCAGATCAGCGGCTATTACGACCCGATCCCGCGGCCGGACTCCGAGAGCGGCTGGGTGTACATCGTGGCCAACAACTTCGATCGCACCGGGCCGCTGGTGTTGTATCGCGCCCTGCCCGAGACCTTCACCGATCGCTCCAGCTGGCAGGGTTGGTCGCAGGAGTTGGGGTGGGGGAATACGCCGACTCCGTTGTGGCCGGACATGATTGGGGAGATGAGCGTCCGGCAGATCGACGGCAAGACGGTGCTGTCGTATTTCAACGCGACTACCGGCAACATGGAAGTGCGGGTCGCGCACGACCCGACGGGTTTAGGGACGGCGCCGGTGACGACGGTCGTCGTCGCCACGGAGTGGCCGGATCCCGTGGAACACCTCGGGCCGCCGGAGAACAATCGGCTGGCGCAGCCGTACGGCGGCTACATCTCGCCGGGGTCCACGCTGGACGAACTGCGGGTCTTCATCAGCCAGTGGAACACCATGGCCCGCGGCGGAACGCCGTATCGCGTCATCCAGTTCGCGGTGAACCCCTTCAAGCCCTGATCAGCAGGCGTTTTTGGCCGGCTTCTGCGCACTGGCTGCGCTGTTCTTCGTTGGGCATCCTGCGTTAGAGATCTGCTGTCGCGGGTTGCAATCCAATAAATGAAGGATTGGCGCGGCAGTGTTGCGTTTTGAGCTCGGAGCGAGGGGTCAACCGTGCAGTGGAGTCAGCGGGGCCAAGCAATCGGGCGTCGTATAGCGGAATTGCGGCGACGGCGCAGCGAGCTTGCGGCTCATCAAACACCCTCTCCGGAATCAGTGGAGACTGCTCGTCGCCGCGCAGATGAAGCCTCTGTTTGGGCGCAAAGGCGCATGACGCGGCGGCTGAGCAACACGAAAAGACAGCCAAAGCGCACGAGCATGCCGCGAACATGCACCAGAAGGCGGCCATCGAGGAGTGGGGGATTCGGCGCAGCATCAGGACCTGGCTGATGCGCATCGGGAAGCGGCGAGCCGGGACCACCTGCGGGCGATAGACGATGAAGAGCAAGCCGGCAGTCAGGGGCGATCATTCTTCGAATGACCGGGCGCGAAATGAGTTCGTTGAACTCTTCACGATCCCGCGAACTTGGTTCCACGCGAGTAATGTCACCTGCGGGACGGCAAATGGCCGTGCGTCGCGAACTCGTATCGAGGTCCCAAACAGGGGCCGCCCCCGCCCGCCTCGCTACTCAAGAGTGATAGGTGCGGACCGTGGTCGATACTCGATTTGCAGATCTGCTTCAGAAGACGATGATGGATCTCGCTGAAAGATTTGCTCACCCAAAAGATTTGGATGCCACGCTCAGCGGCGTCACCGGTGCGGCGGTGCGCCATATTCATGGTGTGGACAGCGCAGACATTCTGATCTTCGCTCCACCCGAGAGGTACGAGTCGATTGCCGCGACTTCTGCTCTGCCGGCACGGCTCGACGCCTTTCAGGTGAAATTTCAGGAGGGTCCCTGTCTAGATGCCGCTATCGGAGAACCTTTGGTGCGTTGCGATGACCTCAGCAGTGATCCCCGGTGGCCCCGATTCGGCGAGTCCGCCGTCGCGGCGGGAGTTCATAGCGTCCTCTCATTTCAGCTGTACACCTATGGGACGCGGCGTGCCTCCTTGAACCTCTTAGGTTCCGATCGCAACGCGTTCACTATGGAAGCTGAGGCTTTCGCCGGAATGATTGCCACCCACGCAGCCACCGCATTGATAGCCCACAACAAAGAGCTCCAATTCCAGTCCGCACTGGCCAGTCGAGACATCATCGGACAGGCCAAAGGCATGATCATGGAACGTTTCGGGATAGATGCCATCCAGGCTTTTGAGCTCCTGGTGCGACTGTCTCAGAACTCCAACACGCGCGTGGCGGACCTCGCAGCAGAGATCGTGACGCACGGCCCCGATCACCGCTCCCACTGAGCCCGCCCTCCGGAGAGGTAAACGGGCCAGGCTCAGACGCCGAGCTTCGTGAGTTCGCGCGTCGCGCTGCGCTCAACGAACAGCGGAACGAAGTCCCGGATCGGGCGCCCGTCGAACCTGGCGTACTGCTCGTGCACGACCTTGGTGACGCGCTCGGGCTCGACTTGCGCGTGGGCGTGGACCAAGCGCTGGGCCAGTTGGTCGATGATCTGCTGTTCGCTCAATTCGATCACCCCCATAGGGTGACTTATGTATGAACATACGGTCAACCGAGCGTTAACCCTGAAGCCCGTCTGAGCTGGCCCGATCACACGGCAGTGTGGTCAAGCTCAAAGATCACGGTGCGCCCTAGTCAGGCTTGGGCAGGCCCTGCTCATGCTCGTCGACCAGCCACCGCGCCACGTCCGCGAGCTTCATGTTGGTTTCCTGGGAGGCGCGGGTGAGCATGGCGAACGCCTGGACTCCGGTGAGGTTGTCGCGGCCCATGAGTAAGCCCTTGGCCTGGCCGATGACGTCGCGGCTGGCCAGACCAGTCCGGAATTGGGTTTCGGCCGCCGTGCCGGCCATCGCAACGGCGGCGTGTTGCGCCAGGATGAGACCGGTATCAATCGAGTCGTCACTGAAAGCGCCGCGCTCAGTGCCGTAGAGGTTGAGCGCGCCGAAGTTGTCGTGCTCCACGAACAACTGGAACGACAGTAGACTTCGAACGCCCAATGCTGTTGCTTGACGACAGAATTCGGGCCAACGAGTCTCGGCCTCCATGTCGTCGACGCGGACCGTGTAGTGGTCTCGCAGGACGGTGATGCAGGGCCCGTCGCCCAACTCCGACTGCAGATCGTCGAGCTTGCCGACGACGGGATCGGTCGGCACTTTGGCGACCACGCGCTTGCCCTCGATGTGTGAGATGCCCGCCGATCGGGCGCCAGGGACTATCGCCGCCGCTGCGTTGACGATGATCTTCAGGGTGTCTTTGCTGCCCGTCTGGGCTTGCATCTCGACGGCGAGATCTCCCAGCGTCTGCGCCAAGACGTGGCTGGTTTCTCGGTGCATAAGTCAGGTGTACCCGCGCCTGCGGCTAGCCATTCAGCGAACCTGATCCCAACTCGCGTTACCCCTCGGGTGCGTGACGAACTCGACGAGGACGTCAATCATCGCCGGGATGGCGTTCCGCGCGATGACTTCGTACCCGTGGGTGCTCAACGTGGGCAAACACAGCAACGCGGCCTGCGGTGAGATCCCGGTTGCTTTCGCATGCGAAGCGTCGGACTCGAAGGCCCCGAGCACTGCCGGCTGCGGCGAGAGTCCAAGCCCGGCAGCGATATTAACCAGCTCGTCGGCGATGCCCTTGTCGTAAACGCACTCGGCGTCGCTGTATCCGATGATCGGCCCACCGCTGACGGTCGTGCCATATTCCGCCTCGGTCGGGCCGACTTCGAGTGCCAGAGTGATCGTGCTGGGCAGCGAGTTGCTTGCGTAGGATCCGCCCACGCCACCGATCTCCTCGCTGGACGTGAGAACGAGATAGGTGTCGCCGGCTGGCCGGCGGCCGCTGGTCCGAAGCACCCGTGCGGTCTGCAACAGCGCGGTCGCCGGGGCGCGGTCGTCCATGAAATACGAGCCGAGATAGTCGCCGGCATCCACCGCGTTCGCCTGCTGCTCTCGATGCACACGCGAGTACCGGGCTTGACGCCTGCAGCTGACAGCTCCTCCGAGGTTCGGCCGGTGAAGACGTACACATGGGACCAGTCCAGCGCTTTATCGCCCTGGTCAGGTTTGGTCTCCCAGATTCGCTGGCTTTCCTTCGTGGTGTGTTCTGAGCCCAATACCAGTACACCACAGAGGGTTTCGTGGTCTCCGAGGATCGCGACGGGACCGAGGCCGAAGTTCGCCGGGTACATCGTGCCCAGCGGGGTCATGTGTAAGGTGCCGTCTGACTCGATACGTTTGACGAGCATCGACAGCTCGTCCATGTGAGCCATGACCCGTAGTCCAGCGGCACCATCGCTTCCGCGAATGAGGCCGACCACATTGCCGGCGTCGTCGATCCACGATTCGTCGACGCTGGGAGCCAACTCGCGGAGGCAGACGTCGCGCACGGCGTCCTCCTGGCCGGACGGCCCGTATGCCCACAGCAATTCCTGCAGCAGGTCGCGATCAAGCACAACGGTGTGTTCGGCCACGACCCGCCCCTAGCTGGACTTCTTCTTGCCGCCCTTGCCGCCCGAGTTCTTGCCGCCCTTCTTCGACGCTCCCGGTGTGTTCGAGATCGCCGCGGCGCGTGACTTGCTCATGCCCTTCTTACGCAGGCCTTCGTACTGCTTGTCGTTCTTGACGCTCGACCCGTGGTCCTTCGTCATCGGCGTACTCCTTTCCAAGCGAGCAGACGGGTACCCGAATTCGACGGCTAAACACCGTTTGGCCGCAGGACAGCCGGGTAGCACCGTTGCGTGGCCAAACACCCCGACGGAATCGACAGCAGGTTGACGGTAAGGCGCGACACCACCGCCAGCGTGGAGGACGTGTGGGCCGTCATCGCCGACGGCTGGACGTACTCCCAATGGGTGGTGGGCAACAGCAGGATGCGGGCCGTCGATCCGGACTGGCCCAAGGCGGGCAGCACCATCCAGCACTCCATCGGTATCTGGCCGCTCGTGCGCGACGACGAGACGGTGGTCGAGGAGTGCCGGCCGTACGAACAACTAGTGCTGCTGGCCAAGGTCAGACCGATAGGCAAGGCCAGAATCACGTTGCGGCTCTTCGACATCGAAAGTGGTGGCTGCCGTATCGAGATGGCCGAAGTGCCCGTCGGCGCGCCGATGGGTTGGGTGCCCGACCGGCTGGCGCTGGCTGCGGCCATCCCCCGTAACCGGGAATGCACGTGGCGGCTTGCGGCCCTGGCCGAACGCAGACAACCCGAGGACGTCGATTAGGCGTAGCGCGGCGGGATCCGGGTAAGCGTGCGCAGCAGCCCGATGTGAAGACGAAACCGCCAGGAGTACCTCATGCCCCCTCGCCGCAACCGCGATCAGACCGCACCGAAACCGACCAGCCCGACCGGCAACACCAACGGAGAAGCGGCGGACTTCGATGCTCGCGCCCAGTCCGGGAAGTACCTGACTACAGCGCAGGGTCTGCGACTGCCCGACACCGACCACTCGCTCAAGGCTGGCGACCGGGGCCCGTCACTTTTGGAGGACTTTCACCTTCGCGAGAAGATCACGCACTTCGACCATGAGCGAATTCCTGAGCGGGTGGTGCACGCGCGGGGCGCGGCGGCGCACGGCGTGTTTGAGGCGTATGGCAACGCTGCGAAGCTCACGAAAGCGAACTTCCTTGGCCGAAAAGGCAAGAAAACCGAAGTGTTCTGCCGGTTTTCGACAGTCCTTGGCTCACGCGGCTCCGCCGACACGGTCCGCGACACCCGAGGCTTCGCAGTCAAGTTCTACACCGATGAAGGCAATTTCGACCTTGTCGGCAACAACATCCCGGTGTTCTTCATCCAGGACGGCATCAAGTTTCCCGACATCATTCACGCCGGGAAGCCCCATCCCGACAGGGAGATTCCACAGGCGCAGTCGGCACACGACACGTTCTGGGACTTCGTCTCACTGCACACCGAGGCGACCCACCATGTGTTCTGGAACATGAGCGATCGCGGCATCCCCAGGTCCTACCGGACCATGGAAGGCTTTGGCGTGCATACGTTCCGGTTGGCCAACCGCAAGGGCGAGACCAGCCTTGTCAAGTTCCACTGGAAGCCGATCGCCGGGGTTCACTCGCTGGTGTGGGAAGAAGCGCAGATCGCCGCAGGGTGTGATCCCGACTTCCACAGGCGTGACATGGCCGACGGCATCGA
Organism: Mycobacterium sp. NPDC051804; assembly: GCF_044452905.1. Classification (NCBI taxonomy): domain Bacteria; kingdom Bacillati; phylum Actinomycetota; class Actinomycetes; order Mycobacteriales; family Mycobacteriaceae; genus Mycobacterium; species Mycobacterium sp. NPDC051804. The sequence continues at coordinate 49,303 of NZ_JBITCD010000005.1, forward strand.
AGCCGGCGCCTACCTCGAATACGAACTCGGCGTCCAGGTCATGCCCGACGACGGCACGGACACCTTCGAGGGCATCGACCTGCTCGACCCGACCAAGATCGTGCCCGAGGAATTGGTGCCGGTGCAGCTCATCGGAAAGTTGACCCTGAACCGCAATCCGACGAACTACTTCGCTGAGACCGAACAGGTCGCGTTCCACACCGGCAACCTGGTTCCCGGTATCGAACCAACCAACGATCCGCTCATGCAGTCACGGCTGTTCTCCTATCTGGATACGCAACTGACCCGTCTCGGCGGTCCGAACTTCACGCAGTTGCCGATCAACCGACCGCACTGTCCGGTGAACGACATGCTGCGTGACGGCATGCACCAGACGGCGATTCACACCGGCCAGGCCCCGTACCGACCGAACAGTATCGACGACGGAGAGCCATTGGTCGCCGATGCCGATGAGGGCGGTTACGTCCAGACCCCGCGGCAGGTCGCGGGTCCGACGGTACGGGCCCAGCCGGCGTCGTTCGACGATCACTTCACGCAGGCCGCGATGTTCTACCGCAGCCTGTCCTACGTGGAACAGGTCCACATCATCGAGGCTTTCACCTTCGAACTCGGGAAGTGCTACGAGCAGGCGATCAAGGAACGACAACTCGAGGTGTTGGCCAACGTCGACGCCGACCTGTGCAAGCAGGTTGCGATCGGCCTCGGCCTGCCTGCGCCGAAGGGCAAGCCGCCGGCGGATGTCGCGGAATCGGCTGCGCTGTCACAGGTTATCGACACCCCGGGTCCGATCGACGGCCGCAAGATCGGCATCATCGCCGGTGCAGATTCCGACCTGGCCGGCGTCAACAAACTCGTGCAGTCGATCCTGGGCCTCGGGGCGACTCCGTTGGTGACGGCGCCGATCGGTGGGGTGCTGAAGTCCGGGCGCCGCAGCGTCATCGTCGAGCGGACGCTGCTGACCGCGCGGTCCATCGAATATGACGCGTTGGTTGTTGCGGACGGGACCACGCCGACTCGCGACATCAAATTGATCGTATTGCTGCAAGAGGCTTTTCGTCATTGCAAGCCCATAGCGGCGTGGGGCGACGGCGCAGCGGCTTTGACCGCCGCGGGAATCGACCTCGATGCTGCTGGTGTTTTGATTGCCGATGGTGTCGACAAGTCGTTCACCACCGCGCTCGCCAACGCCGTTGGACTGCACCGTGTTTGGGATCGCGCGATCGATGTGATGGCGTCTGAGGTAGCGCCGGCGCGCTAACCGCAGCTTACGGAGTGAGCGACTTCGTGGCGGGACCCTCCAGCAGGGTCCCGTCTGGGGCGAACCGGGAACCGTGCAGCGGGCACTCCCAGGTGCAGTCCGCGTCGTTCCAACTCACGATGCCGCCGAGGTGCGGACACACCGGGGAGACGACGTGCGACTCGCCGTCCACCACACTCTGGGCACGCAGATGCCAGGGCGGACCGGTCACCACGCCCTCGCCCTCGCTCGGCGTGGCTCCCGAAGCGACGATCGGCGTCACCCATCCCTTGGCGAGGTTGAAACCCACTTCGAGGTTCGACATCAGGGCGGTAGCGATCCCGGCCGCTTCGTGCGGACTCCAACTCGCGAACGCGCGACGCCAGTCCATGCGGCCGCCAAGTATCTGGGACGACAGCGCCAACGCCGCCGCGACGCCGTTGGACATACCCCATTTGTCGAAACCTGTAGCGACGAAAACCTTGTCGAACTTGGGCAACAGCGGACCGACGTAGGGGAGTTCGTCGATCGGGTGGTAGTCCTGAGCCGACCAGAAGTGTGTACGGACGGCACCGGGATAGTGCAGCGCCGCCCATTTCGTGAGTTCTTCGATACCGGCGGTGGCGGAATCGGAGCGGCCGACCGTGTGCCCGGCGCCGCCGACGATGAGCTTCTCGCCCCCGCCGACGGGCGCGTAGCGCACCGACCGGGTGGGGGAGTCCACAGAAATGAACATGGGCCGGGTGATGTCACCAGGCACATCGAACGCCAGACAATAGGACCGTTGCGGCTTCACCCGCGCGAAGAATCCGCCGCGGTCGAGGATCGGGATGCCGGTTGCCAGCACACAGTGCTGCGCCTTGATCGATACCTGTTGTTGTTGCGAATGTTCGGCGGATGCCGGTAACCGCAGCGTGATTGTCAGTGGGCCGGTGCCGGATATCGACGAGACTCGGGCGCCCTCCAGTAGGTGGCCGCCGTGGGCTTTGAGTTCGGACACCAGGGTTTTCAGGAACGGCATGGGATCGATCTGCGCCTGATCCCGCAGGCGAACGCCGCCGACGAAAGGGAAGGGCACGTCAGCCTGATCGACCCATTCGGCGCCATCGAGTTCGGCTTCCCGGGTCGCTGCGAAAACGGATTTGGCGTCCTTTACACCGTCGGCTTTCTGGGCGAAGGCATAGTCATCCTCACGTTGGACATCGAGTCCATGTTCTTCGCAGTACCGCAGCAACCAGTCGCGTCCCTCGGTGTTTCCGGTGACGTAGTCACGCAGCACTTCCCGGCCATGCTTCGAGGCGATTCTGGACAGCTTGCTGCCCTGCAGCAGGCTGACCTTTCCGGTGGTGTTCCCCGTCGCCCCAGCCCCCACGTATTGCGCTTCGACGACGATGACCCGTTTACCTGCCCTGGCCAGCAGCACAGCTGTCGTCAAGCCGGTGATTCCGGCGCCGACGACCACTACGTCCGACGAGTCCGCGATGCTCTCGACATCGCGCAGCGCGCCGGCGGTTTCGGGCTGTTCGGCAAGCCATAGCGAGGTCATGAGGCCAGATCTACCCGGCGCAGGGTCCACCAAACGTCGGGGGCTCTCGCCCGATTGATGTCCTGGCGCAAATAAAGCAGTGGCTCAGTCCGCCACCCAACCGCCCCCCAGGGTCGGGGCCCTCTCCCCCAAGGACCGGTGTGACGGACTGAGCCACTGATGATCGTGGTCTATCACGTCGAGCAAACCCAGTGTGTCACCGCTGCGGGAGGAATCGGGTGTTTTCTCGCATTTCGTCCCTGCCATCTCGATGCACAGCTGATTCATAGGCGATACAAAACGGGCACATCATTACGGCCTGCAAGATCGTTGCCATGAGCGAAACACCGACGTCCTCTGAACCCGCAACCGACCCCGTCGCCAGCCCGTCACCCGCACCGCCCGTTGTGCGCGAGGAGCCGCGCCGCCCCAGGGCGACCCTCGCCGCCGCCTGGGTCGGCATCGTCGCGGGGGTGGTGTTCATCGTCGCGGTGATCTTCTTCTCTGGCTTCATTCTGGGAGCGCACAGCGGAGGCCACCGCGGCCATGGCGGTCCCCGAGGTGACCAGGGCGCCGCGGTCTTCCACCGCGGACCGCCCCCGATGTTCCCGATGGGACCCCGCGGGGAATTCGGCCCCGGCCCAGCATTCGGTCCCGGTCCAGGATTCGGTCCCGGTGGGCCACGTTTCGAGTCGCCCCAGCCCGGCGAGCCCAGCCAGCCAGGCTCAACGACCACGCCGTCGCGCCCCTAGTCCCAGCGACCCACGTTTTGCAGGGAAAGTGCGAGAGCCGGCCTGCAAAACGTGGGTCGCTGAGAATGCTCAGCATGTTTTGAGTCGATCCATTCTGGGTCACTCTCTCCGCAGTGAGGCACAGCCCACAGCCTCGACTAGGAGATGACATCTGATGACCGACAAGTACACGACCACGGACTCCGGCGCCCCAGCCCCAAGCGTCGAACACTCACTGACCGTCGGCCCAGACGGTCCGATCCTGCTGCAGGACCACTACCTGATCGAGCAGATGGCGAACTTCAACCGGGAGCGCATCCCGGAGCGTCAACCGCACGCCAAGGGCGGCGGTGCGTTCGGCCAGTTCGAGGTCACCCAAGACGTCAGCCAGTGGACCAAGGCGGCGTTCCTGCAACCCGGCACCAAGACCGAGATAGTGGCCAGGTTCTCCACCGTCGCCGGTGAGCGGGGCAGCCCGGACACCTGGCGTGACCCGCGCGGTTTCGCGCTGAAGTTCTACACGTCCGACGGCAACTTCGACATGGTCGGTAACAACACCCCGGTGTTCTTCGTCCGCGACCCGATGAAGTTCCAGAACTTCATTCGCTCCCAGAAGCGGATGGCCGCCAACAACCTCCGTGACCACCACATGCAGTGGGACTTCTGGACACTCTCACCGGAGTCCGCGCACCAGGTCACCTGGTTGATGGGCGACCGCGGCATTCCCAAGACGTGGCGGAACATGAACGGCTACTCGAGTCACACCTACAGCTGGGTGAACGCCAACGACGAGCTGTTCTGGGTGAAATACCACTTCAAGACCGACCAGGGTATCGACTTCCTCACCCAGGAGGATGCCGACAAGATGGCCGGCGAGGACGGCGACTACCACCAGCGCGACCTGTTCAATTCCATTGAGGACGGCAACTTCCCGAGTTGGACTTTGTTCGTTCAGGTCATGCCGTTCGAGGAGGCCAAGACGTACCGGTTCAACCCGTTCGACCTCACGAAGGTGTGGCCGCACGGCGACTACCCACTGCACGAAGTCGGGAAGATGACCCTGAACCGTAATGTCGAGGACTACCACGCGCAGATCGAGCAGGCCGCCTTCGAGCCGAACAACGTCGTGCCGGGCACCGGCCTGAGCCCGGACAAGATGCTGCTCGCCCGCGGGTTCTCCTACTCCGATGCGCACCGCGCGCGACTCGGCGTGAACTACAAGCAGATCCCGGTCAACGAGCCCCACACCGAGGTGCGCGCGTATTCCAAGGACGGTGCGATGCGCATCCGCAACGCGACCGATCCGGTGTACACACCGAACTCGATGGGCGGTCCCGAGGTCGACCCGAAGCGCGCGGCCGAGGTGCACTGGGCGTCCGACGGGGACATGGTGCGCACGGCGTACGCGCTGCGCGCCGAGGACGACGACTGGGGGCAGGCGGGCACGATGGTCCGCGAGGTCCTCGACGACGCGCAGCGGGATCGATTGGCGCACAACATCATCGGGCATGTTCTCGACGGTGTGCGCGAGCCGGTGCTGTCGCGGGTGTTCCAGTACTGGACGAACGTCGACCCCGACCTAGGCAAGAAGATCGAGGAAGGTGTGCGCGCCAAACAGGACGGCTAGCGCAGCTGTTGCTCTCTGAACCCGGGCTGGCATGATCAGAACCATGAGCATCGAAGTTCTTTTCACGTCAGAATCCACCGCAACCGGAGGCGGCCGCGAGGGCCATGTGAAGTCCTCGACCGGCCGCATCGACCTGAACACCAACCATCCCAAGGAGATGGGTGGCAGCGGCGAGGGCACCAACCCCGAGGAGCTGTTCTCGGCCGGGTATGCCGCCTGCTTCCTCGGTGCGCTTCGTGCGGTCGCCGGCAAGGAGAAGATTCAGGTCGACGACGCCAGCGCGATCACCGCGCAGGTCGGTTTCGGTAAGGACCCCGACGGCGGGTTCGCAATCAACGCCCACCTGATCGGCTACCTGCCCGGCTTCGAGCAGGCCGCCGCGGAGGAGCTGATGGAGAAGGCGCACCAGTTCTGCCCGTACTCCAAGGCCACTCGCGGCAACATCGACGTCAAGCTGTCGGCGAAGGTCTAGTTCATGATGCCCCGGCGGCTCGCCGTCCTCGCCGGTGTCGGTGTCGCAGCCGGCCTGTCGTTGACGGCGCCGCCCGGGGATGCTTCGGCACGACCGTCCGATCCGGGCGTCGTGAATTACGCGGTGATGCCCAAGGGTTCGGTGGGCAACATCATCGGCGCACCGATGCGGTTCGAGTGGACGTTCACCGCGCCGTTCCAGTCGTTCTACGTCGACAACGCCGCGTGCAACAACTGGGCTGACGTCGGCCTACCCGACGTCTACGCCGATCCGGACCTGGCGTCGTTCAACGGTGCGGTGGCGCAGACCGGCCCCGACGACCAGACGCATTTCGTCAAACAGGCGATCGGCGTCTTCGCCACCAATGACGCCGCCGACCGGGCATTCCGCCGTCTCGTCGACCGCACCCTGGGATGTAACGGCCAGACCACCGCAATGCATCTGGACAACATGTCCACCCAGGTGTGGACCTATACCGGCGGGCCGGCCACCGCCACCGACGCGGACTGGGTCAAGCAGGAGGCGGGCACCGACCGCCGCTGCTTCAACACGACCCGCAAGCGCGAGAACGTTCTGCTACAGGCGAAAGTCTGTCAGTCCGGTAACGGTGGGCCGGCAGTGAATGTGCTGGCCGGTGCCATGCAGAACACGTTGGGACAGTAACCGGGCGACAATCCGGGTACACCCAGCATCGAAGTCACACGAAAAATAGCGGGACTTTGTCGGTGGGGTCTGGAAGATGTAGTGAAGGACGCGATCGTTCCCTACCCGGAAGGGGCCGGAAGATATGACCTTCGCCTTGACGTCTGGCGTGGACGACGCGCATCCGATCGAACCCCAGAATGAAGAGCTGACCAGCGCAAACGATGCGCACCGCTATATCGGCGACCATTGCCTGGACGACGGCCCCGTCGGCCAGGTCGGTTTGGAGGTCGAGGCGCACTGCTTCGACCTGACCGACCCGATGCGCCGGCCGCGCTGGGATGAACTCACCGAAATCATCAGCGGTATCCCCGTGCTGCCCGGCGGTAGCGCGGTGACGGTCGAACCCGGTGGTGCCGTCGAGTTGTCGGGACCGCCGATGGACGGGCCGCTGCCCGCCATCACCGCGATGCAAGCCGACCGCGCCGCGCTGCGGGCGACGTTCGCGCAGGCGGGTCTGGGGTTGGTGCTGCTCGGCGCCGATCCGCTGCGCCCGGCCAAGCGTGTCAATCCCGGCGCCCGCTACCAGGCGATGGAGACATTCTTCAAGGCCAGCGACACCGGTGCGGCCGGTGCGGCCATGATGACGTCGACGGCGTCCATTCAGGTGAACCTCGATGCGGGGCCACACGAAGGCTGGGCCGACCGCGTGCGGCTCGCGCATGCACTCGGGCCGACCATGGTCGCGATCGCCGCCAATTCACCATTGCTGGGCGGCAAGTTCGCGGGCTGGCGATCGGCACGCCAACACGTCTGGAGCCAATTGGACTCGGCGCGGTGCGGGCCCGTCCTCGGCGCCAGCGGTGACGACCCGGCCAGTGATTGGGCCCGGTACGCGCTGAAGGCGCCGGTGATGCTGGTGAACACCGCTGAGGTGATTCCGCTGACAACCTGGGTGCCGTTCGCGGACTGGGCCGACGGCAGGGTGTTGCTCGGCGACCGCAGACCCACTCATGCCGACTTGGATTACCACCTGACCACCTTGTTTCCGCCGGTGCGGCCGCGACGGTGGCTGGAGATCCGCTACCTCGACAGCGTTCCCGACGACGTGTGGCCCGCCGTGGCGTTCACGCTCGTGACGTTGCTCGACGACCCGGCGGCCGCCGACATCGCCGCGGAGGCCACCGAGTCTGTCGCGACGGCGTGGGACCGCGCCGCGCAGATCGGCCTGGGTGACCGCAGGCTGGCCGAGGCTGCGCTGAAATGCGTGCAGACGGCCGCCGAACGTGCACCGGTCGAACTCGAGGAATCGATGCAGCGGCTGGTGCGTTCGGTGGAACAGGGACGGTCCCCGGCCGACGATTTCTCCGACCGGGTCGTCGAGCACGGGATCGCACCGGCGGTCACCCAACTGGCGCAAGGGGAGTCGTGACGGTACGGGAGGAACTCGCCCGCGAACTCGCCACGGCTCGCGACCGGACACTTCGGCTGGTCGACTTCGACGACGCCGAACTTCACCGGCAGTACAACCCGCTGATGAGCCCGCTGGTGTGGGACCTCGCCCACATCGGTTGGCAAGAAGAGCTGTGGCTGCTGCGCGGAAACAACACCGACCGCCCCGGACTGCTCGATCCGCAGGTGGAGCGATGCTATGACGCGTTCCTCAACTCTCGCGCCAGTCGTGTCGACCTCCCGCTGTTGTCGCCCGCCGAGGCCAGGTCCTACTGCTCGACCGTGCGCAACAAGGCGCTGGACAGCCTCGACGCACTGCCCGAGGATTCTCCGGCCGAGTTCAGCTTCGGCCTGGTGATCAGCCACGAGAACCAGCACGACGAGACGATGCTGCAGGCGCTGAACCTGCGTACCGGGGCTGCCCTGCTGGACCGCGGAACGCCATTGCCGTCGGGGCGCGCCGGAGTCGCGGGAACGTCGGTGCTCGTGCCAGCCGGCGAGTTCGTCCTCGGTGTCGACGCGGTCACCGAACCGCACTCACTGGACAACGAGCGTGGTGCGCATGTGGTCGACCTGCCCGCCTTCCGCATCGGGAGAGTGCCCGTCACCAATGGTGAGTGGCGGGGCTTCATCGACGACGGTGGCTACGACCAGCAGCGGTGGTGGTCCGAACGCGGCTGGGCGCACCGACAGGAGGCCGAACTACGGGCCCCGCAGTTCTGGAACCCGGACGGCACCCGCACCCGCTTCGGTCATGTCGAGGACGTCCCGGCCGACGAACCCGTCCAGCATGTGACGTTCTTCGAAGCTGAGGCGTACGCGGCATGGGCAGGGGCGCGACTGCCCACCGAGCAGGAGTGGGAGAAGGCCTGCGCGTGGGATCCCGACGCGAACGCGCGCCGACGCTATCCGTGGGGATCGTCAGCGCCGACTAAACATCTGGCCAACCTCGGCGGCGACGCACTGCGGCCCGCACCGGTGGGCGCCTATCCGGCAGGGGCATCGGCGTACGGCGTCGAACAGATGCTCGGCGACGTATGGGAATGGACCTCGTCACCGCTGCGGCCGTGGCCCGGCTTCACGCCGATGCTCTACGAGCAGTACTCCGCCCCCTTCTTCGAGGGTTCTGGGGCTGGCGACTACAAGGTGCTGCGTGGCGGCGCGTGGGCGGTCGCGCCGAGCATCGTGCGTCCGAGCTTCCGCAACTGGGACCATCCAATCCGCAGACAGATCTTCTCCGGGGTGCGCCTGGCATGGGATGTCGGCTGATGTGCCGACACGTCGGCTGGCTCGGCGCACCGGTGTACGTCGCGTCACTGGTGGTGGAACCTGCGAACGGCTTACTGGTGCAGTCGTATTCGCCGCGTAGGCAGAAGCACGGTCTTATGAATGCCGACGGGTGGGGTGTCGGATTCTTCGACGAGGACACACCGCGACGCTGGCGCAGTGCGGCACCGCTGTGGGGCGACGCTTCGTTCGCATCGGTGGCGCCGGCGCTGCGCAGCGGGTGCATCGTCGCGGCTGTGCGATCGGCGAGTGTCGGAATGCCGATCGAGCCGTCGGCGTCCGCACCGTTCACCGACGGTGACTGGCTGCTGTCGCACAACGGGCTCGTCGACCGGGCAGTCCTGCCGTTGTCCGCGAAAGCCGAATCGACATGCGACAGCGCGCTACTGGCTGCCCTGATCTTCGAGCGGGGGCTGGACGCGTTGGGCGAGACCATCGTGGAGGTCGCTGCCAAAGACCCCAATGCGCGGCTGAACATACTGGCGGGCAACGGTTCCCGGCTGATCGCCACCACGTGGGGTGACACCCTGTCGGCGCTGCGACGCGACGATGGCATTGTGCTGGCCAGCGAACCCTATGACGACAACCCCGACTGGCAGGAGATTCCCGACCGTCACCTGGTCTCAGTCGCCGACTCGGGCATCGAGCTGATCCCCCTGAAAGGATCGTGATGACGTTCGCACTCTCGAACTACCTGTCCGCCGACTCGGCGGGCGAAGCTCTGCGCCGTGACGTGCGCGACGGGCTGACACAAATCCCGAAATCGTTGCCGCCCAAGTGGTTCTACGATTCGGTCGGCAGCAATCTGTTCGACCAGATCACCCGGCTGCCCGAGTACTATCCGACCCGCACCGAGGCGCAGATCCTGCGCGAGCGATCGGCGGAGATCGCGGCGGCGTCAGGCGCGGACACGCTCGTCGAGCTCGGCAGCGGTACGTCGGAGAAGACCCGCATGCTATTGGACGCGCTGCGCGACAACGGATCGCTGCGTCGGTTCATCCCGTTCGACGTCGATGCCTCAGTGCTCAACGCCGCCGGATCCGCCATCGAGAAGGAATATCCGGGCATCGAGATCGACGCCGTATGCGGTGACTTCGAGGAACACCTTGGCAAGATCCCGCACGTTGGCCGTCGGCTGTTCGTCTTTCTGGGCTCCACCATTGGAAACCTGACGCCCGGGCCGCGGGCCGGCTTCCTCGCCGCGTTGGCGGAGACGCTGCAGCCCGGCGACAGCCTGCTGCTGGGCACCGACCTGGTCAAGGACGCCGATCGGCTGGTGCGGGCGTACGACGACAGCGCAGGCGTCACCGCACAGTTCAATCGCAACGTGCTCGCCGTGGTGAACCGTGAACTGGACGCCGATTTCGATCTCGACGCGTTCGAACATGTGGCGAAATGGAACACCGACGAGGAGCGCATCGAGATGTGGTTGCGCGCCAACGATGCGCAGCGGGTGCAGGTGAAGGCGCTCGACCTCGCAATCGATTTCGCCGACGGCGAGGAGATGCTCACCGAGGTGTCGTGCAAGTTCCGCCCCGACGGCGTCGCCGCCGAACTGGCTGCTTCCGGTCTGCGCCGCACGCATTGGTGGACCGACGCCGCCGGGGACTTCGGGCTGTCACTGGCAACCCGATGAGTCTCGCGGAGAAGTTTCGCACGGCCAGGCCGCCCGTTGCGGGCGTGCATCTGGACAGTGCGGCGTGCTCGCGCCAGAGCGTCGCCGTCATCGACGCCGCGGCACAGCATGCCCGCCACGAGGCCGAGGTCGGCGGATACGTCGCCGCCGCGGCCGCCGCCCCGGTGCTCGACGCGGGCCGCGCCGCCCTTGGCGCACTGACCGGTCTGGACGGCGCGGACATCGCCTACACCACCGGCGCCAACAACGCGCTCGACATCCTGCTGTCGAGCTGGACGGGGGACCGCACTCTTGCGTGCCTACCCGGTGAGTACGGACCGAACCTCGCGATCATGGCCGCCAACGGTTTTGACGTTTGCCCGCTGCCCGCGGACGGTGACGGCCGGCTCGACGTCGACGCCGCAGCGCGCAAGCTGAAGACCGACCGGCCCGCGCTGGTGCACCTGACCGCACTGGCCAGCCACCGCGGCACCGCTCAGCCGATGGCCGCGCTGGCGGACGTCTGCCGGGACCTGGACCTTCCGTTGGTGATCGACGCAGCGCAGGCGCTGGGCCATCTCGACTGTGCGGTAACGCCTTCTGCGATCTACAGCTCGTCGCGCAAGTGGGTGGCGGGCCCACGCGGCGTCGGGTTCTTGGGGGTGCACCCCGACCTGGCGCAGCGACTTCAGCCCCGGCTACCCCCGCCGGAGTGGGGGATGTCGCTCAGCGTGCTGCAGCGCATCGAACATGGCGAAGCGAATGTGGCTGCGCGAGTTGGCTATTCGGTGGCTCTGGGAGAGTATCTATCGGCCGGTCCGCAGCAGGTCGGTGCGCGGTTGGCCGAGGTGGGCGCGATGACCCGCGAGGCGCTCGCAGACGTCAAGGGCTGGCGGGTGGTCGAGGCGGTCGACGAACCGACGGCGATCACGACGCTGGAGCCCCTCGACGGCGCCGACCCCCAGCAGGTGCGGGCGCAGCTGATCGCCGAGCATGGAATCGTCACCACCTACGCCGAAACGCTTCGGGCCCCTTTCGAAATGGCGTCGGCCGTGCTGCGGGCGTCACCGCATGTCGACGTGTCCGCCGATGAACTCGAGCAGTTCGTGAAGGCGCTGGACGCCGCGAGTTAGTCCTTGTGCGCGGTCAGCAGGAACGCGGGCATCTTGTCCCTGCCCTTCTCGTCCTTCTCGAATTCGGGCAGGGTGAACGGCGCCTCTGCGGGCATGGCCGACGTCATGTTCGCGTGAATGAACGCTGGGCGGATCTCGTCGACGGTCCAGTACCGGGAGACGGCCTCGCGTAGCTCGTCCTCGCTGACGGTGTTCGGTCCGAATTCCACTCCAGGCGGGAACGCGCCGTTGGCGAACACCAGGATGTAGAACACCGCTCCCTGTGCTGCGGCCCGGTGTGCCGATTGGAGGTACCCAGCTCGGCCCTCGACCGGCAGCGAATGAAACAGCGTGCTGTCGACGATGGTGTTGAACCGTCCGTCGTAGCCAGTGAACGACGTGATGTCGTCCTGGACGAACGACGCCGTGCTCAGACCGCGCTCCTCGGCGGCCTTGGTGGCGGCCGCGACCGCTGTCGGGGTGAGGTCGATCCCGACGACCGTCTGCCCCTCCGCGGCCAGCGCGAGCGACAACTCGGCCACTCCGCAGCCGGCGTCGAGTACCTCGCTGCGGATCTTGCCGGCCTTGATCAACTCGGCGAGCTCGGGCTGCGGTTCGCCGATGTTCCACGGCGGCGGCCCCTGGAACGGCCCGCTGTCCTGGTAGGCGTCGTCCCATTCCATTACCTCTTCTGATGCCATGGCATCCAAAGTAACAGCGCGATGCTGTGCATCCGCTGACAGCGCCGCCGCGCATCGAAATCGCTTGTTTCAAAAAGATTTTCGCACCGAAAGCGTCGCACTGTAGTCCGTCAGCTCGGGTGAATCGTCGGGCGTCGTGGGATACGGTTCCAGCGTCTTCAGCTCGACCATGTAACCGCCGACGTCATTGGTCAGCTTGCCCTGGCCTGGCGCGGGGTTGGTGTTGAACTCCAGCGACGTCGGTACGCCCTGGCCCAGCTCAGCGTCGACAGCTATACGCGCCTGGCCGGTCCAGAAGCACTCGACCTCGGTCGGGCAGCGGGAATCCTCCAGCACGTCGGCGAACCGCAGGCGCAGATCAGCGCCACGGATTGCGACCTGCTGCCCGCCGTGCAGCACGAACTCTTGATCGAGGACCGCCTCGATCGGATCCGCCTGTGCGGCGTGGCTTTGGCAGCCCGCAAGGAGGAGCACCAGCGTCGCGATCCAGGTTTTGGAGCCGCTCCGGCGGCGACATGGTGCCGAGGTCATGGTCCATCCCAGGTATGCACGGGCTCGTTGTTGTGCATCCGTTCGCAGTAGAGGCGCAGCATCTCGGCCAGCGCGTTCGGCCGTGACATCCCGCCCTCCTGCAGCGCGTGCACCGTCGCGACCTGCCAGACGGATCCGTTGACGCCGGTCTTCGCGCGGCCCTCGATCACGCCGAGGTAGCGGTCGCGGACGTCGCTGGACACCTCCCAGCGTTGCAGTCCCTCGTCGGCCATCGGCAGCAGCTGCCGCAGTACCAGCTCGTCGGGCGTCACCTCACCGAGGCCGGGCCAGTACAATCGCGCGTTCATGCCGTTCTGCGCGGATTCGGTGAAATTATGTTGTGCCGCAGCGAAACTCATCTTCGTCCAGATCGGCCTGTCATCCTCGGCCATGGTTCGCAGCACGCCGTAGTAGAACGCCGCGTTGGCCATCATGTCGACCACCGTCGGCCCCGCGGGCAACACCCGGTTCTCCACCCGAAGGTGAGGTCGTCCGTCGACCACGTCGTACACCGGGCGGTTCCACCGGTAGATCGTGCCGTTGTGCAGCCGCAGTTCGGCAAGCTTGGGCGTGCGGCCCTCGGCCAGCTCGCGAGTGGGGTCTTCGTCGGACAGCTCGGGCAGCAGCGACGGGAAGTAGCGGACGTTCTCCTCGAACAGGTCGAAGATCGAGGTGATCCATCGTTCGCCGAACCACACCCGCGGCCGAACCCCCTGCGTCTTGAGCTCGTCGGGTCGGGTGTCGGTCGCCTGGGCGAAGAGTTCGATGCGCGTCTCGGCCCACAGCTGGTGTCCGTAGAAGAACGGCGAGTTGGCGCCCAGCGCCAGCTGCGGACCGGCCAGCACCTGCGCCGCATTCCAGTTGTGTGCGAAGTCGGCGGGGGAGACCTGCAGATGCAGTTGCATGCTGGTGCAGGCGGACTCCGGCGCGATCGATTCGGTTTGCAGACTGAGCCGTTCGGGCCCGTTGATGTCGATCAGGATGTCCTCGCCGCGGGCGGTGAAGATCGAATCGTTGAGCGCCTGGTAGCGGACCGACTCACTCATCCACCGCCCGGTGAGGTGTTCGGGCATCAGGGTCGGCAGGACGCCGACCATCACGATGTGCGCGTCATGCTCGTTGGCCTTGGCTTCAGCGGCGTTGAGGCTGGCCCGCACCTCGGCCTCGAGTTCGAGCGCCGCGCGGCCCGGTAGCCGGCGCGGCGGAACGTTGAACTCGATGTTGTAGGCGCCCAGTTCGGTCTGGTACGCGGGATCGGCGATCGCCTGCAGCACTTCGTGATTCGTCATGGCGGGCTGGTAGGCGGAGTCGACGAGGTTGCACTCGATCTCCATACCCGTCAGCGGCCGCTCGAATTCGAAACTGGACTCCTTCAGCATGGTTTCGAAGACGTCGAGGCACTGCTGCACCTTGCGCCGGTACTCGCGGCGGTGCGCGAGTGAGTACTCGGTGTCCTGCACTTCTTCGCCCACGATTCGAGCCTATCGGCGGGTGGCCACCACAACCTGCGGATTCATCAGGCCGCCGCGCAGTTCCACGTCGATCGCGGCGTATTCGGCCAGCGCCCGCAGCGCCGACGGACTGTAGGTGCGCAGCGAGCTGATGACACCGTCGTGCACGAACGGGACGAACGGTGCCAGCGGCAGCATCGTCGCGAGCCGCAGGAGATGCAGCGGTGCCGGAGGTCGCGGTAGATCGATGATCACCAGCTTGTCGGCCACGCGGGTGCCCTCAGCGAACACCCGCGCGGCCGCCGACGGCGGCAGGTGATGGAACGACAACGCGAACACCGCGAGATCGAAATATCCGTCGGGCGCGTCGATGGCGGCGGCATCCATCTCGCGGACCGTCGCGCGCGGGTCATCGCCGAGGTCACCGGCTGCCATCTTCGCCACCGAGGCGGGCTCGACGTCGCTGACGGTGAGCTCGGCGGTGGGATGCCAGTCCAACAGTTTCCGAGACAGTCCGCCGTGGCCTGCACCGAGTTCGAGGATCTTGGGATCCGCGACGTCCGCGACCTCCTCGAGCGCGATACGCGCGAAGTTCTCGGTGTTGCCGAAGCGTTCGCCGGTCCATTCCAGCGCGCGGATCACGCTGCGCTTGACGCCCTCGTCCACGTCGTCGCGGTCGAGGTACTCCAGCCGGTCGGTCTCCAGCAGTCGGTCCAGGCACGACGCGTTCGGCCCGCCGCGGGGCATGCGCTCAATGTCGACGATCGGGCTGGCCACGTAGACCATGATGGTCGATTGGAGCCGCCGTTACGAGGGGAGCAGGAGTTGGCTGAATTCGTCGCCGCCATCGACCAGGGCACCACCAGCACTCGGTGCATGATCTTCGATCACGACGGCGCCGAGGTGGGGCGTCACCAACTTGAGCACGAACAGATCCTGCCCAAGGCCGGCTGGGTCGAACACAATCCCGTGGAGATCACCGAACGCACCGCGGCGGTCATCCAGTCGGCGCTGAACAAGACCAACCTGTCGGCCGCCGATCTTGTGGCGCTGGGCATCACCAACCAGCGTGAGACGTCGCTGGTGTGGAACCGCAAGACTGGACGGCCGTACTACAACGCGATCGTGTGGCAGGACACCCGCACCGACCGCATCGCCTCGGCGCTGGACCGCGACGGTCGCGGCGACGTGATCCGGCGCAAGGCCGGGCTGCCGCCCGCCACGTACTTCTCCGGCGGCAAGCTGCAATGGATCCTGGAGAACGTCGACGGAGTTCGCCGCGACGCCGAGAACGGCGATGCGATCTTCGGAACCGCCGACTCGTGGGTGCTGTGGAACCTCACCGGCGGGACTCGCGGCGGGGTGCACGCCATCGACGTCACCAACGCCAGCCGCACGATGCTGATGAACCTCGAGACGCTCGACTGGGACGACGAACTGTTGTCCTTCTTCGACATTCCGCGCCAGATGCTGCCCGAGATCAAGCCGTCGTCGTACCCGGATGCCTACGGGGTGACGCTGGACAGTGGGCCGGTCGGCGGTGAGGTGCCGATCACCGGCATCCTAGGCGACCAGCAGGCCGCCATGGTCGGACAGGTCTGCCTCGATGCGGGTGAAGCCAAAAACACCTACGGCACAGGCAATTTCCTGTTGCTCAACACTGGCGAGAAGATCGTCCGCTCCGAGAACGGGCTACTCACCACGGTGTGCTATCAGTTTGGTGACTCGAAACCCGTTTACGCACTCGAGGGTTCGATCGCCGTCACCGGTTCCGCGGTGCAATGGCTGCGCGACCAGCTGGGCATCATCAGCGGCGCGTCGGAGAGCGAGTCGCTGGCCCGTCAGGTGGAGGACAACGGCGGTGTCTACTTCGTGCCCGCCTTCTCGGGGCTCTTTGCGCCGTACTGGCGTTCGGATGCCCGCGGCGCGATCGTCGGGCTGTCGCGGTACAACACCAACGCGCATCTGGCGCGCGCGACGCTCGAGGCGATCTGCTACCAGAGCCGCGACGTTGTCGACGCGATGGAGGCCGACTCCGGCGTGCACATGGAGGTGCTCAAGGTCGACGGTGGCATCACCGCCAACGACTTGTGCATGCAGATCCAGGCCGACGTTCTCGGCGTCGAGGTGGTCAAGCCCGTCATCGCCGAGACGACCGCGCTGGGCGCCGCCTACGCGGCCGGTCTCGCCGTCGGATTTTGGGAGAACCCCGACGACCTGCGGGCCAACTGGCAGGAAGGCAGCCGCTGGTCCCCCGTGTGGAGCGACGAACAGCGCGCCGACGGATACGCCGGCTGGCGAAAAGCCGTGCAGCGCACGCTCGATTGGGTCGAGATCGACTAGGCGGCGGCGTCGAGTTGCTTCTTGGTCTCGTCGTCGAGCGTGATGTCGCGGACCGCGGTGTTTTCCTCGAGATGCGCCACCGACGAGGTGCCCGGAATCAGCAGCACGTTCGGAGCGACCGAAAGAGTCCACGCGAGCGCGATCTGCGCGGGTGTGCGGCCGAGTTTCGCGGCCTCACTCTTGACGGCACGATGACCGAGCACCGGGTTGTCTGCGGTGAACGCAGAACCGAGCGGGAAGAACGGCACGAACGAAATGCCGTGCTCGACACATGCTTCGAGCACGGGCTGCGAGGTGCGGTCGACGAGGTTGTAGGCATTCTGGACGGTCACGATCTCGGTGCGGTCCAACGCGATTCGCAGATGCTCGGGCACGATGCTGCTCAAGCCGATACCGCCGATGAGCCCCTCGTCGCGGGCTTTGATCATCGTGGTGAGCTGTCGATCGAACAGTTCTCTGTTGACCTGCGCCGGCGAGTTGGGGTCCGTCGCCTCGTCGTGAACGCGCAGGTTGACCGCGGCAAGCCGGTCGGTACCCAGCGTCTTTAGGTTCTCCTCGATGGCGGCGCGCAGTTCGTCGGGTTCCTGCGCGGGCAGCCACGCCCCGGTGTCATCGCGCTTGGCGCCGACCTTGCTCACCAAGGCCAGATCGGCGGGGTAGGGGTGCAGCGCCTCGCGGATCAGCTGATTGGAAACATCGGGCCCGTAGAACTGCGACGTGTCGATGTGGTTGATGCCCAACTCAATGACGCGCCGCAGGACGGCGATCGCCTCGTCGTGGTCGCGCGGCGGGCCGAAGACTCCTGGCCCGGGTAGCTGCATGGCGCCGTAGCCGACGCGCCCGACATTGAAAGAGCCCAGCGGGAAGGTTTGCATATTTAATGCGTACACGCTTCCCGCCGGGCTTATTCCGGCTGGGCGACTATTCGGCTTCGCCCAAGATGCCGTAGATCTCCCGGCGCGCGTTGTTGACGATGTCGACGATGCGCTGCTGCTGCTCCGCCGATGCGGCGTGCGCGGACTGCGCGACGGCGCCCATCAGCTGGCCGACAGCGGCACGCAGGTTGACGGCACCAGGGTCGGCACCTTGGGTGATCTCGTCCCACGGAGCCGTCTCGATCTTCTCGGCGGCAGCTCGGCCTTCGTCGGTGAGCTCGAACAGCTTCTTGCTGCCCTCGGTCTCCGATGCGACAAGGAGGCCCTCGTCGACCAGCAGTTGCAGCGTCGGGTACACCGAGCCGGGGCTGGGCTTCCACAGCTGCTGACTGCGTTCGTTGATCTCCTGGATCATCTCGTAGCCGTGCATCGGACGATCGGTGAGCAGCTTGAGGATCGCGGCACGCACGTCACCGCGCCTGCCGCGTCCACCGCCACGCGGTCCGCCACGCCGACCGCCACGACCGGGGCCGAAGCCGAAGCCCGGACCGAAACCGCCGGGGCCGAAGCCGCCGAAGCCCGGACCGAAACCCGCGTCACCGCGGTGTTCACGGACGTGTTCGCGGAATTCGCGACGGGCCTGCCGACGCTGTTCGTGCAGCGTACGGCGATTTTCGGGGGTCAATCCGGGCCCGAATCCAGGGCCGAAGCCGAAGCCGAATCCAGGTCGGAAACTCGGGCCCTCGGAGGGGCCTTGGGGAGGTGTAAATGGGGTGTTCATGTTCATGTCCTTAGTTCGAGAGGAAGCACGGTGCGCGCTTCCGATACGTTGACGATATATCGAAAACTATCGCGATGCAACGTCTGACGTCAGAAGGCCACGCTCAACTCGACGGACAGGTAATCGGCGATCACGCGCGCCCTGGGCCAGTTGCCCGTGCGCACCGCCCTCTCTAGCTCGTTGACCAGTGGACTGTCGGCACCGAGTTCGGCGAGCCAGCCTGAGACCGTCGTCGCGATCGCATGGGCGGGCACTTCGACCGTCTGCCCGCCGCGCAGGCGTTGGGTGACGCGATAGAGGCGCTGCATACCCGTGATTCGGAGGCAACGGGTCGACGGATGGTCTTATAGCGCTGAGGAGTCCAGTGCGTCTGCGGGCGACGATGCGTTGGCGCGGTGGGTGTTCGGGCTGACGCCGTAAGCCCTCTTGAACGCGCTGC
The DNA here is from genome assembly GCF_044452905.1 of Mycobacterium sp. NPDC051804. Lineage (NCBI taxonomy): Bacteria > Bacillati > Actinomycetota > Actinomycetes > Mycobacteriales > Mycobacteriaceae > Mycobacterium > Mycobacterium sp. NPDC051804. Next base: position 68,124 of record NZ_JBITCD010000005.1, read on the forward strand.
TCAACGCGAACGGCGTGCTGTATCCAACCTGGCGGGCGACCGCCCCGATCGTCACCTGACTCGACCGCAACAGATCGGCCGCCAGCGCCAGCCGCCAGCTCGTCAGGAATGCGATCGGCGGCTCACCCACCTGATCGGTGAACCTGCGTGCGAACACTGCCCGCGAACAACCAACGGCCGCAGCCAAATTCGCCACGGTCCACGGGTGTGCCGGATTGTTGTAGATCAGCTTCAGCGCCGGGCCCACCATCGGATCCTGCTCGGCGCTCCACCATGTTGGCGCGTTGCCGTCGCGGCCGAACCAGACCCGCAGCACCGCGATAAGGAGGACGTCGAGCATCCGGTCCAGATAGGCCGCCTGGCCGGCGCCGTCTCGGCCCGCCTCGCGAGACAGCAGTTCCACCAGGGGGGAATCCCATTCGTCGGCGCGCACGACCAGCACCGTGGGCAGCACGTCGAGCAGCCGGGCGCCCACCTCACTGCGTCCCTCATAGGCGCAGATGACCGACCGCGCTGCGCCCGAGCGACTGTTACCCCACGTGCGCACGCCGAGCGACATCTCGAACTTGAGCGTCTCGCCCGATAGCGTCGTACAGCGGTTGCCCGGATGGATCACCGCCATCGGTTCGGTGGCCGGATCGTCGGCGAAGACGTAGTGCTCGGTGCCGCGGACCAGCGCGACGTCCCCGGAATGCAGCCAGGTCGTTCCGCTGCTCGGGCCGACGATGACCGCGCGTCCGTGCGTTTGGCAGATCAACGTGAGCGGCGCATCGTCACGAATGCTCAGCGACCACGGCGGATCCATCATCATCCGCAGCACGAACGCGCCGCGCGCCCGCACACCGTCGAGCAGGCCGACCACCGCGTCCACGGTGCGAGCCTAGCGCCCTGGAATGGCTTGGTAGCCGGCGAGAAACAGCGCAACCCCGGCGCGGACGTGACAGTCGACGTCCAACGCCGCGAGCACCTGCGGCCCCCCGCAGAACAGCGCCTGATCAATACACCGTCCAACGACAAGGAAGGCGAAATGCTCTGCGGCAACGGCAGGTTCGGGCACCGACAGGAGACCCCGGCCATCTAGGCGTCGCATGCAATCGGCGAACGCCCCCAGTGCCCGGGTCGGGGCCCGCTCGTAGTAGAGCTGCGCCAGGGCGGGTACCCGATTGGCTTCACCGACGACGAGCCTGCGCAGTTGCACCACCGGTTCCGCCAGCACCGCCCGCAGGTACTCGCCCCCCAGCGCGGTGAGATCGGCTTCGAGATCGTCGGTGTCGGCCAGTTTCGCGATCCTGTCGAGAAACGGCGTCACCGTGCTGTCCAGCGCCTCGTTGACGATCGCCAGGAGCAGTTCCTGCTTGTCGCCGAAGTGCTTGTAGACGGTCTGCTTCGACACCTCGGCCGACGCGGCGATCTGGTCGACGCTGGTGCCCTGATAGCCATGGCTCAGGAATAGGTCGCGACCCGCCGACAGGATGGTCGCGCGCTTGAGCGCCGAACGCCCCAGCACCGCTTCGGTCATATCGTCTCCTTTCAGTACTGGACAGTCTAGTTCCACAGTGGTAGTACTGGACAGTCTAGTTTGATCTACCTAAGAGGGGTCATGAACACCACCGATTGCCCGCCCCTGTCGGTGCGGATCACGAAATCGCTCCTCGGTTACGGCGTCATCGCGGGTCCGATCTATGTCCTCCTCGCCACGGCGCAGATCTTCACCAGAGACGGATACGACCCCACCAGGCATGCGGTGAGCCAGCTGTCCAACGGCGACCTGGGCTGGATTCAGGTCGCCAACTTCCTGATTACCGGTGCCATGACGATCGCCGGCGCCGTCGGCGTTCGACGCGCACTCGGACCGGGCAAGTCGTCGGCGTGGGCGGCTGCACTGCTCGGGGCGTACGGGGTCGGTGTGTTCTGCGCGGGCATCTTTCGGGCCGATCCGTCGGACGGCTTTCCTCCCGGCACCCCACCGGGGATGGGCGAGGTCAGCTGGCACGGCCTGACTCACTTCGCGGTCGCCGCCCTCGGGTTCTTGTGCCTGGTGGCGGCCTGCATGGTGATGGGCGCATGGTTCGCACGGACGAATGAAGCTGGCTGGGCGTGGTACTCCCGGATCACCGGAATCGTGTTCGCGCTCAGCTTCATCGCGCTGTCGTCCGGATCTGGCGGAGCGACCACCGTTTTTTCGTTCACCGCCGCAGTCGTCGCGGTGTGGGCATGGGTGTCCGCCGTGTCTGCGAAGCTCTACGGGTCCGTCGAATAAGCGCAGACGCGCGCGTATGCAGCCGGGACGCCTGACGATGGTCCACCGGGTTGCGTCCTTGTTGACTGCAGACATGACCATGAGCCCCTTCGTCGTTCTGACCTCACTGGCCGCATTGGCCGCCGCCGCTGCCTGCGGAATGATGTACGTATTCTCGACGTTCGTGATGCGCGGCCTCGACCGCACCGGACCGGTCGAGGCGATCACCGCGATGCGCGGAATCAACGTTGTCGCGAACTCGAGTCCGGCGTTCCTGCTCGCGTATTTCGGCGCGACGATCCTGGCGCTGAGCGCCGGAGTCATGGCCGCGATGCGCATCGGCGAAGCGGGCAGCGGGTGGATTCTCGCGGGAGCGGTGCTCGGAATCCTCGCGGCGATCATCACGATGGTTTTCAACGTGCCGCTCAACAACCACCTCGAAACTCTGGACCCGGCCGGACTTTCCGTCGCGGATGCGGCACGGGAGTGGCAGGCGTACCTGTCGACGTGGACCGCGTGGAACCACGTCCGCGCGGCCACCAGCATCGTCGCGGCGGCACTGATGCTCGTCGGTTTGCAATACCGCTGACGCGGACTACCGTTCGATCACCGAGACCGAATTGTCCGTGAAGTTGACGACCCAGGCGGTGTGGGTCGACGGGTCGGCCGCGACGGTTTGCGGCTCGTTGCCCACAGCGACCGTGTGCGTCAGTTTCCTTGTCGAGATCGATCACCGACACGGAATCGTCATCGGCGTTGGGGACAATCCGATTGACAGAACTCTTGGCACGGATCTCCCTGGACGCTAGCTCGGTGGCGCGAACCCGCCGGGGCCGCCGGAGGACGGAGGTTGAATCTGCTGCGGCGGTGGAACGTGTTGTGGTGGAGCAGGATACTCGACGATGGGGGCCTGGCCCGACGGCTGTTGCGGTGGCTGTTGGCCAGGCGTGGGCCGCAGCCGGATCAGTTCCCGGCGGTGCCGTTCGGCCAGCACGGCGGCGAGCACGTACTGCGGTGGTGCGCCGGGCGGCGGTGGCGGCGATATCTGGGCGACGACATCGCCGACGATCCGGTAGGCCATCTGATCACGCATCGGCAAATTCAATTGCGATGCGCGGGAAAGGAACTGGCGCGCCAACTCGGCCTGCTCGGGACGCAGCCCGGACAACTGAAGCGTGGACGCCCACCATGCGAGCTGGGGCGGCATCGGCGGCGGGGGTGACAGTTTCGGCGCGCGTTCACTGATCACCACGGTGCCGGCGAAGATGTCACCGATCCGCTTGCCCTTCGAGGACGCCAGGCTGCAGATCACGGCGGGCCCGCCGGTGAGCATCCAGATTTCGATCACGCCGGCCAGCGCACGAAACGACGCCTGCCGAAACCGTTCCGGGCTGCCGTCGTCGGACACCACCCGAAGTCCCATCGCGAGCTTGCCCAGCGAGCGGCCGCGGGTGGTCGTCTCGAAGATGGCCGGATAGCCCACGATCGTCAGGACCGTGAAGAGGATCAGCACCGCAGCGGAGAGGGCCGGATCGAATTGGGTGAGCGTGGTGGCCCACAACACGACGCCGGTGATGTAGAGGATGAACACCACGGTGACGTCGATGATCGCCGACAGTGCGCGGACCGGTAGCTGGGCGATCTGAACATCCAGGACCACCGCGTCACCGGTCACCACGGGTTCGTGCTGGCTGACCATTTCAGCAAAGCTACTACGATTCCTGGGGTGGATGTCGACGCGTTCGTGGTGGCGCATCGTCCGACGTGGGAGCGGCTGGAGCAGCTGCTGAAGCGACGGCGCAAGCTGACAGGCGCTGAAGTCGACGAACTGGTCGATCTTTACCAGCGGGTGTCCACCCACCTGTCGATCGTGCGCAGCTCGTCCACCGACTCGGTGCTCATCGGGCGGTTGTCGGGACTGATCGCCCGCGCACGTTCGGTGGTGACGGGAGCGCACGCACCGCTGTGGAGCGAATTCGCCAGGTTCTGGACCGTGTCATTCCCTGTGGTCGCATACCGCGCATGGCGGTGGTGGCTCGCAACGGCCATCGCATTCTTCTTCGTCACCGCGCTGATCGCGCTGTGGGTCTCGGGCAACCAAGAGGTGCAGAGCGCCCTCAAGACCCCAAGCGAGATCGACCAATTGGTGAACAACGATTTCGCCGCCTATTACAGCGAGCACCCCGCCGCATCGTTCGGGTTTCAAGTGTGGTTGAACAACTCGTGGGTTGCGGCTCAGTGCATCGGGTTCGCCATCCTGCTCGGCATCCCGATCCCGTACGTCCTCTTTCAGAACGCCCTCAACGTCGGTGTCATCGCCGGGTTCATGTTCGATGCGGACAAGGGTGACGTCTTCCTCGGCCTGCTGACCCCGCACGGGCTCATCGAACTGACCGCGGTGTTCCTCGCCGCGGCGGTGGGCATGCGACTCGGGTGGTCAGTCGTGTCGCCGGGCCATCGGCCGCGGACGCAGGTGCTGGCGGAGCAGGGCCGGGCGGTGGTTGCGGTCGCCGGAGGGTTGATCGTCGTATTGCTGGTGGCCGGGCTGATTGAGTCGGTGGTGACGCCGTCGCCGCTGCCGACGTTTGTGCGGATCGCCATCGGCGTGGCAGCCGAGGTCATATTCCTCGGTTACGTGATCTATTTCGGCCGCAAGGCTGCCGCCGCGGGGGAGAGCGGCGATATCTCCGACGCACCCGATGTGGTGCCGACCCGCTAGAGCCTGCCGCTGGCCTTCATCGCCAGATAGTGGTCTGCGAGTGCGGGCGCCAGTTCATCGGGCGGTGCGTCCACAACATCGACGCCGGCCGCCCGCAGTCGCGACGCCATCGACCGCCGGTCATTGCGCGCACGTTCGGCGGCCGCAGCGTCGTAAACCTCGGCGGCGTCCGAGCGGCCGGCCGCCATCGCGTCGACCCGCGGATCGGAGACAGCGGCCAGCAGTACCTGATGTTTGGCAGACAACTGGGGCAGGACCGCCATCAGACCCTCGTCGAGCGCGGAGGCGTTCAGGTCGGTGAGTAGGACCACCAACGCACGACGCCGAACGCGTCGCTGAATCGCAGCCACCATCGCCCTGGCATCGGACTCGATCAATGCGGGTTCCAGCGGCGCCATCGCGCCGACCAGTTGCGCGAGTAGTTCAGTTCGCGAAGCGTTGAATACGCCAGCCCGGGTGACCCGGTCGTGAGCGAGGAAGTCGACGTGATCGCCCGCGCGGGCGGCGAGCGCGGCCAGCAGCAACGCGGCGTCCATAGACCAGTCCAGCCGTGGCCAGCCGCTGGGGTCGTTGGCGGTGGGATCGACGCCGACACGGCCAGCCGACGTGCGTCCGGTATCCAGCACGATGACCACCCGTCGATCTCGCTCGGGTCGCCACGTCCGCACCACGACGTCGGCTCGCCGGGCGGTCGCACGCCAGTCGATCGACCGAACGTCGTCGCCGATGACGTACTCACGCAACGAATCGAACTCGGTGCCCTGGCCGCGGATGAGGACCGCTGTGTTTCCTTCCAATTCGCGAAGCCTGGCGAGCCGCGAGGGTAGGTGCTTGCGCGACAAGAACGGCGGAAGGATTCGGATCTGCCAGGGCACCTGATGTGAGTTCTGCCTGCCGGCAAGGCCCAGCGGTCCGATCGACCGGGCCGTCACCAACGCCGACCGTTGGTCGCCCCTGCGGACGGGTCGCAACGTCGTGACGAGTCGAACCCGTTGTCCTGGTGCGATATCCACCGCGTGCATACGGGGTTCGGCCCGCGCGCTCGGCGACCACGCATCGCGAACCTGGCCGCGCAGGCGTCGCCGGCACGGGTTCTCCACCTCCAGCACCGCGTCGACGGGCTGCCCCAGCCTCGCTGCGGTGTCACCGGACCGCGTGAACACCAGCCCACGGGTGCTGGCGGCCAGCACGACGTCGACTGCGATGACCGCCGCGAGCACGCCGGCAAGACCCGCGAACGCCGTTGCAGGCCAGGGTGATAGCGCTACCGGCAGCACACATACGAGTGCCACCAAGCCGGCTCGGCCGGTCAGGACCACTAGCGTGGCACCGGCACGGCCGCGAGGATTCCGTCCAGCACACCGTCGGGATTGGCGCCTTCGAGCTCGGCCTCCGGGCGCAGCTGGATACGGTGCCGCAGCGTCGGCCGCGCCATCGCCTTGACGTCGTCGGGGGTGACGTAGTTGCGACCGGACAACCATGCCCAGGACCGGGCCGTGCCCAGAAGTGCGGTTGCGCCACGCGGCGAAACCCCAAGCTGCAGAGACGGAGAATGCCTTGTGGCACCGGCGATATCGACGATGTAGCCGAGCACCTCGTCGGCCACAAGCACCTGCTGCAAAGCGGCGCGCCCGGCGGCCAGTTCGGCGGGACCCGCGACGGGCCGCACGAGCGACAGGTCGCGCGGGTCGAAGCCGCGCGCATGCCGGTCGAGGACGGTGATCTCCTGGTCCCGGGGCGGCAGGGGAACGTTGAGTTTCAACAGGAAACGGTCGAGCTGTGCTTCCGGCAACTGGTAGGTGCCCTCGTACTCGATCGGGTTCTGCGTCGCGGCGACGATGAACGGGTCGGGCAGCGGACGCGGTTCACCGTCGACGCTGACCTGTCGCTCCTCCATGGCCTCCAGTAGCGCGGCCTGAGTCTTCGGCGGCGTCCGGTTGATCTCGTCGGCCAACAAGAGATTGGTGAATACCGGGCCGGACCGGAACTCGAATTCCGCTGTGCGGGCATCGTATACGAGCGAACCCGTGACATCGCCGGGCATGAGATCGGGGGTGAACTGCACCCGCTTGAACTCGAGTTGTAGTGCGGCCGCCAGCGTGCGGACCAGCAGGGTCTTGGCGACGCCGGGCACTCCCTCCAGCAGTACGTGTCCGCGGCACAGCAGCGCGATCACGAGCCCGCTGACCACTGCCTCCTGTCCTACGACCGCTTTCGCGATCTCATTGCGCAAAGCCAGCAGCGCATTTCGCGCCGCATCGCCGGGGTTCTGACCTGTAGGTGGCTGCGTCACGATTGTGCGACCTGCCTTTCGATGTTGTCGAGTTCACGGGCGAGGTGGACCAAGTCGTCGTCGGATTGCGGTGGTGGACCGAACAGTGTGTGCGCCAACGTCTGTGCGTGCTGTCCGGACCGTTGTGCCACCGCCTGCACGACCGCGGGCGGCTCGGCGCTGGTGGACAGGCCGAGGCGCGGCAGCATCCGTTGCAACGTGGCGGTGCGCAGGGCCGTCGCGGCACGGTCGCGAGCGCGCCGCGAGCGGTACAACCTGCCGCGACCCTCGACCGTCTCCGATGCGCGCACGACGACGGGAATCCGCTCTGCGACAAGCGGACCGAGGCGCCTGCCCTGCCACACCGCCACGAGCGCGATCGCGAGGCACAGCTGGATGACGATCCATCGCACCGCGGGCGGAATGAGGTCCGAGATTTCCGCGCCCGCATCGGATTCACCTTGGCGCTCCTGCGGTGCGTACCAGATCACCCGCGGTGCCGTGCCGGCAAGGTTCATCGCGAGCGCGGCGTTCCCGTCGGTCAGCAGTCCACCGTTCATCATGAAGTCGCCGCTGCCGACGACCGTGACCTCGCGTCCGTCGTCGGTGTAGCGGACCAGGGCGCCGTCGTAGCAACGGGTGATCGGAAAGTCCTCCGCCGCCGCGTATTCGTCGCTCACACCCAGGAAAACCGCACCGGCTCGGGTCGCCTCCCGTAGGTCGCAACCAGGGTCGGAACCGCCGAACGGAAGCGACCCGGCAAGGGTTATGTGGGGAGCCAACGCCTCGCGGGTGCGTGACGACGGCGCCACCAGGAGCCGGTCACCGGGCAGGGTGCTCAGCCGTCGCAGCACGTCGTCGTCGAGGTGCTGCAGTGTCTGCAGCACGACGATGAGTGTGTCGGGCCGCGCGGCACTTTCGACGGCGGCGACATCCGGCGCCTCGACAACGTCGACGCCGTGCTCGCGTAACAGGGTGACCAGGGCATGGGTGCCGTCCGGAGACGTGGAGCCCGGATCCATCGGGCCGCCGGGCCGCGGTGCGGTCAGGTAGGTGCTCAGCGCGGCGACGGCAATGACGACGACGAGCGACAGCAGCACCCACCGGGAGGCGCTGAACCGCTGTTTCAGCGTCTGACCGACAGCGGTGTCCGTCATCGCACCTCTGCCCAGCCCGTGGACGTCGCTGCGGCGGGTACGGTACCCGAACTCGCCCTGGTGTTGAAACGCACGTGATCGTCGAGGTCGGCGATCACCCGGTATGCGGTTTCCGTACCCGGTCGCTCACCGTAGGTGACGTCGTTGAAAGAGTTTGCAGCCACGCTCAATTCAGCGGCCAACGCCGGCAGGGCCTTAGCCGCGTCGCGTGCGAGTTCGGTGGCGGTCCGGCCGGGGATGGCATCCAGCACATTGGCGTCCTCGAGCTCACGAGCCACCGCTCGCAGACGGTGACGGATCGCCGCAGCCCAATCTCGGACAGCGGCATACTGTTCGGCGGTGGCTCGGTGCTCGGCAGCGCTGAGTTCCTGTTCGCCGAACAGCGCGTAGCGACCGCCCCGGTCGGTCCGCATGGTGCGCCGCGCGATCCGTATCGCGACGATGATCCCGACGACAAGCAGGATCAGCAGAACGGAGAGCGTGAACCAGCCTCCGGGAAACCGAGATCCGGCCTCGGCCAGGCGGTAGATCAGTTCGTTGATCCAGTCGAGGAGACGTTCGGTCAGGCCTGGCTTGGGGTAGATCGGTTTTTGCAGTTCGCGTTGCGCGGCATCGTGGGCGGCATCGCTGTCGATGTCTATCGTCGGCACGTCAGGCTTGGCGGGTCAGCCACAGAAGGTCAGTGGAGTCGGACGGTGATGACGGGCCGTAGACCGCGCCGGTTCTCAGCACGAGGTCGAACGCCTCGGCGCGGATTCGGCGGTCGGTGTAGAGCAGCACGATCACGCCTGCGGTGAAGGGGGCGGTGATGATCTGGGCGATGACGCCGCCCACCGACAACAGGAGGAATGCCAACAGCGTCATCGATGTTGATTCCGCCGCCATCAGTAGGAACTGACCGCCGAAACTGAACGGCACCGTCACCGCGCCTGCGATGAACTGAACGGCGATCGTGGCGAGCAGCAGGATTCCGAACACCCGCCAGAAGTCTTTCTTCACCAGGCGGAACGAGCGCGCGATCGCGGCGAACACGCCGAGTCGTTCGAGCACGATCAGCGGCGGAGCAAAGGCCAGGCTCACCCACAGATAAATCAGCGCGGCGATCAACGTCAGGCCCAGCGGGATGCCGACGATCACCGCAGCGGCGCCGTTGGCTGCGACTCCGATCGCGATGATGAGGCCGACAACGACCGCGACGAGTAGTCCGATGCCCACGCCCTCGAGGAGCGCCAAGCCGATTAGCGCCCAGACCCGACCCTTGAGCTGTCGCCATGCTTCGCCAATGGTGATGCCTGCGCCGAAGACGGCGCGTCCGACGACGACGGTGAGCATGCCGCTCAGCAAAATCGCTGTGAACCAGGTCGCGGCGGCGCCGGCAAGGCTCGACAGCGACGTGCCGAGCAGGGCGCCGGTGGATACCTCGTCTCCGGTGAACGACCCCGCGAGTTGCCCGGTGGCGGCGAGCGGACCCACCGAGAGGAGGAGCGCCAGTAGCTGAGTGGCGACGACGACGATGGTGGTGAATCCCAGCGTCGCCTTGGGGTTGGCGCGGATGTAGGCGACCGCGCCGTTGAAGATGTCGGACAGGCTCAGTGGCCGCAGCGGGATGACACCCGGCTTGAGTGCGGGCAGCATCGGCGGCCCGTAACCGGGCGGTGGTCCGTAACCGGGCGGTGGCCCGTAGCCGGTCGGTGGTCCGTAACCCGGTGGTGGTCCGTATCCCGGCGGAGGGGCATAGCCCGGAGGGGGGCTGAAGCCCGGAGGAGGTCCGTATCCCGGTGGGGGCCCGTAGGCCGGCGGCGCTGCGTAGCCAGGAGGAGGTCCGTAGCCCGGCGGTGGATTGCCCAGTGGCGGCTGCCCGGCCATCCCCGAACTGCCGGCCTCGGTGCTCATGGCAACCATCCTGTCGATCATGATGCGAATTGACAAACGTCTCCGACCGCCGTGTCAGCCGCCTTACCGCCGCTACGGTGGCCATATGTCGACCGAGATCACGGTTCGTGGCGCCTTCTCCGCGTTTCGTCCAGCCGAGCGGGGGACCGTTCACACGACCGTCGCGTACGAGGGACCGGACATGGAGCCGGTATACGCCAGGGTTGCCACCGATTTGGCTGCGCTGAAATCGTCGGTCATCACGCTCGAGGAACAGGGCGCCGTGACCTGGTGGTCGGCCGATTACTTGCGCACGTGGTCCAACCGGCCATGGAACAGCGAAGGTAAACAACTCCCGCTCGTCCATCACGCGAGCGTCGGGGTCGAGGTCAAGTTCCGCGATTTCACCGCCCTGTCGCGCTGGGTCGGTCAGCACGTCGCCGAGATCGAGGGTTTCCGGGTGTCGCAGGTCGATTGGGCGTTGACCGAGAAGCAGCGCGAGACGCTGTTGACCGATGTCCGCACTCGCGCGGTACGCGATGCGGTCACCCGCGCGCAGCAGTACGCCGACGCGCTCGGCCTCGGTGCGGTCGAACCGGTCGCCATCGCCGATGCCGGAATGCTGAACACCACTCCCGAGACCGGACCCCAGGCCGCGTTCCTGCGAGCCGCGGCGGCGGGCCCGGGCCAGGTCGCCGAGCTCGTGCCCGAGCACATCGAGGTGTCCGCGACGGTCGACGCGCGGTTCGTGGCCGAACCCAGAGACGGCGGTGCGGCGTAGGTTTGCGGCATGCCAGAAACGCGAGAACTCAAAGAGCGACTGCGTGCAGATCTCACCGCGGCGATGAAGTCGCAGGACAAGCTGCGGACCGCGACGCTGCGAATGCTCCTCGCTGCGGTCCAGACCGAGGAAGTGGCGGGCAAAGACGCACGCGAGCTGTCCGATGCCGACGTCTTGAAGGTGCTGGCCAAGGAATCCAAGAAGCGCGCCGAGGCGGCGGAGATCTACACCCAGAATGGCCGTGGCGAGCTGGCCGCCAACGAGCACGCCGAGGCGCGCGTCATCGATGAATACCTGCCGACTCCGCTGACCGATGCCGAGGTGGCCGACGTGGTCGACACCGCCATCGCCCAGGTCGCCGAGGAGATCGGTGAGCGACCCGGCATGAAGCAGATGGGCCAGGTGATGAAGGCCGCCACCGCGATCGCCGCAGGTAAGGCCGACGGCTCACGACTCTCGACTGCGGTCAAGGCCAGGCTGTAGCCGTTTCGGCGTCATTCGCCCGGGTACCCGAATGCCATGACGCGTTTCGGCTACACCCTGATGACCGAACAGAGCGGGCCTAAAGAGCTTGTCCGTTATGCCGTTTCGGCAGAACGCGTGGGCTTCGACTTCGAGGTCTCCTCGGATCACTACTTCCCATGGCTGTCGTCACAGGGGCACGCACCCTATGCGTGGTCGGTGCTCGGCGCCGTCGCCCATGCGACCGAGCAGGTCGAGCTGTTCACCTACGTCACGTGTCCGACGATGCGCTACCACCCCGCCGTCGTCGCGCAGAAAGCCGCGACGCTGCAGATCCTCGCCGACGGTCGGTTCACTCTCGGGCTGGGCAGCGGCGAGAATCTCAACGAACACGTCGTCGGCAAGAGTTGGCCGACGGTTACCCGCCGCCAGGAGATGCTGCGCGAGGCCATTCAGATCATCCGCGAGTTGTTCACCGGTGAGCTCGTCGATTGGAAGGGCGAACATTTCGAGGTGAATTCCGCGCGTCTTTGGGACATTCCAGAGATGCCGGTCGCAATCGCCACGGCCGTTTCCGGTGAGCGGTCGGTCGAAACCTTCGCGCCGCTGTCGGATCATCTGATCGCGGTCGAACCGAACAAAGACTTCGTCGACGCATGGCATGACGCCAGACGTGCCACCGGGTTACCCGGCGATGTACGAGTCATCGGCCAGATCCCGATCTGCTGGGATCCAGACCGCGACAAGGCAATCCGCCGGGCGCACGACCAGTTCCGCTGGTTTGGTGGGGGATGGGCGGTCAACGCCGACCTCCCCACGACGGCCGGCTTCGACGGTGCCACCCAGTACGTGCGCCCCGAAGACGTCGCCGAATCCATCCCATGCGGACCCGATCTCGATCCGATCGTCGAAGCAGTGAGCAAGTACTGGGAGGCGGGATTCACCGATATCGCCCTGGTACAGATCGGGGACGAGGGCCAGGATCTGTTCCTCAAGGAAGCGGCCGGATCACTGCTGGAAAAACTCAGAAGCGAATCGGACTGAAAGGCCAAACATGCCCAAAGGCAAGGGAATCTACGAAGATCACACCGTCGACGAGTCCGAGAAGAAGGGCGGACGTCCGGGGCCGACCGACGAGGGTGGTGAAGGAGGCATGGCGACGCGGGAGGAAGCGCCGGATGTCGCCGACACGCGTGGCGAGCCCACGGCCTGACGCGCTAGTGCGCGTCGCGGCCTTGGCGGCTGCGGCGGTAGGCCGCGCGCCGGAAGTTGGTCAGCCAGCGGGGCAATAGCTCGACATCGCAGTCGCTGTGCAGCGCGGGATCGAAAGCGATGTCGTCGCAGCTCGGGTCAACGTGGCGCAAGGTCAGCCGCGCGAGCGGTGTGAACTCGCCCTTGGCCTGCGCCTGTTCGATGTCGAATTGGATTTCGCCGGAATTGATCTGGGACTTGATCGTGTCGAGGGCCAACCCTTTGGTGCGAAGCTCCGTGGTAATCCGTGCCCGTATCCACCACACGCGGTCGCGGTATCGCAACGGCATGAGGCTGGAGAAGCTGGCACCGGACCAGGAAGCTACCGGAGCGAGAACGAAGCGGCTGCCTGCCGCGGTCGACGCCAGAAGTACATCCCAGGGACCGCAGGACCGCAGATCCTGTGGGGGCGGAATGCGGAACGCCAGACCTGCGATGTCGGGCGTTGCACCCGGCAGCCCAACACCTTTGGACACGCGACCAATGACGTCGCAGGAGCGCATCGGCAAGCCCTCACTGCCCGGGGCTGTCCGCTCCAGAACGCCCTCGGCGAGCACCCCGACGGGATGAAAGAGCCGGCGTCCACGAGCGGCCGAACCGAGCTTCACGGGCAACGCGGTGAGATCGGAAACCTGCACGCAGGAGGTGTGCCCAAATGCACACGTCGCGAAACAGTGAGCAGCGGTTTAACGCCCCCGATACCGGGCATTAATGCACGGCACAGCTGCGACGACGCAGCGAACAGCTCTCGAAAGGCCCATGTGTGACAACCGCTTACCTTGACGAGCAGGATGGTGTGATCGCGCCTGCGGGCGTGTACAGCCCACAGGAAGACTCCCGATTTCTCATCGATGTGATGGAGAAGGCCGACCTTGCGCGTGCCCGTCGGGTAGCGGATTTGTGCACCGGAAGCGGAGTGGTGGCCATTGCCGCGGGCCAGCAGAAAGCATCCCAGGTGGCGGCATTCGACGTGTGTTCCCGATCTGTGCGGTCTGCCCGTATCAATGCCCTGGCCACCGGGGTTGATGTCGATGTGCACCTGGGATCGTGGGCGCGCGCGGCAGAGTTCGGCCCATTCGACCTAGTCGTCTGCAACCCGCCGTACGTCCCACACGATCCAGACGTCGACTACGCGCCGATACCGTCGGATGTCGGACCGGCACGCGCATGGGATGCCGGCTACGACGGCCGTTTGGTTCTCGATCCGCTGTGCGAAGCGGTGCCTGACCTGCTTGCGCCCGGGGGTACTTTCCTGTTGGTGCAGTCCGAGTTCGCGGTCCCGCGCCGGACGCTCGCGGCGCTGGCCTCAGTCGGTTTGGACGCGGAAGTCGTTGCCTACCAGTGGATTCCATTCGGGCCGGTGCTGACGTCACGGGCCGCCTGGCTGGAGGACACCGGCAGGCTCGAACCCGGCCGTCGCGAGGAAGAGCTCGTCGTCATCAGGGCCGAAAAACCGTGACCGATCAGCGCACGGTGCGCATCGTTCCGTCCGGGCCAGTCATGGTGGAGGGGCCGGTGCGTATCGAGCTGGGCGACGGCAGCGTCGTGGAGTCCGATCGCTTCATGGTCGCGATCTGCACGTGCCGCCGGAGCAAGGACTATCCGATGTGTGACACCAGTCATCGGTGCCGGCCGCGAGCCGGTAAGCGGTCAGTTCAGCGGACGTCGTAGCGACGAGCGGCCCGCGCTCCAGCATTCCATCAAATGGGCGGCGAGGCGGTCTTCGACAACGTCGCGCGCCCGGATCCCGAACACCACGTCAGTCTCCAGGTGAGGCTCGCGCGCAGTCAGATCACCGACGACGTCGGTGCGCACCACCTGTTCGTGCACGGCATCGGCCACCACATGTTCGGAGTAGAACGCCACACACGCTTCGGGTGCGCCCATCCGCCGGAGCGCCTCAACGAGTCGCCGTGATCCGGGCGAGGACGTGATCTCGGTGGACGCGAAATGCCCGACCGCCGCGCCGCGCAATTCACGGTGTAGCCCGAACGCCGACATCAGATTGACCGAGGCCAACGCCTGAGCCGGGACATGGTCGAGGTAAGCCAGATAGATGGCGTCAAGACCGGCGGCATCCATCAGTTCGGCGTACAGATGCTGGTGCACCTGGTCGCCTCGCCCGCCCCCGTACTCGTCGAACTCGACGGCGACAAAGGCGGCCTTCGCCGGCCCCGTGAGGCGGGGTATCGCGAATGCATGAGGGTCGCCCTCTTTGAGGTGATACACCGAGCGATGCACGAAGTACTCCTGCATCTGCTCCCAGGTGCCTTTGTCGCGCAGGTAATAGGAAGGGCCGTCGCCGTCGACGGGCTCGAGGGAAATCGCGTCCATCTCCGCTGCGGCAGTGTCGTCCGGCGTGATGTCGCCGACGTCGCGCCGAACTGCGTCGAGGAAGGCGTCCTCGAGGCGTCCGCGCAGATGAAGCAATGCCGGATTCCATTCCCACCGCGGATTGACCGAGCGGAAGCCGCGATAGTGCAACTCGTAGCAGATGCACAGCGCGAGCTGCAGGTCGAGCCCGTACGGGTCGGCTTCGTAGAGGGGGACGTCGAGCGGGCGCACGGACAGGGCCGGGCGTTGGCGCGACAGGGTGTCCACCACCGTCGCTGACACGGGGCCGGCGGGGTGGGGCAGGGCTGGTTCGACAAGTGTCGATGGCAACGTCACGGCCGTGTAATTCCCGGCTGACCGCGCATCAAACGTCGGCAGCCTGGCCTTCTCAGAGCTACCTCGCTAGTATCTGACAGTCGGGTGCCACTTCCGTGTACCGATCAGGGGGTCTTATGCGAGTGCCTCGCGCGGTCGCGAACTTCAATCGGCGGGTCACCAATCCGGCGGCGCGCTCGATCTCGCCGTGGCTTCCCGGCCAGGGCACGCTCGAGCACGTGGGGCGCACGTCGGGTAAGCGCTACCGGACGCCTCTGCTGGTTTTTCCCACCAAAGAGGGCTTCGTCGTTCTCATCGGCTATGGGCCAGAAACGGATTGGGTGAAGAACGTATTGGCACGCGGATCGGCGGTGCTGCGAAAACGCGGCCAGGACATCGTGCTGACGGATCCCCGGCTGACGAGCAAGGCTGACGCGGCACCCCTGGTCATTGGACCGGGCCGTGCGTTCTACCACCTGTTCCCCTACGACGAAGCGGCGCTGGTTCTGACCAAGAGCACGTGACGATAGGAGAACGAATGCCCGTCAACACCGCCGTCCCTAGCGTGTTCGACGCGGACCTGCCGACCATCGATTACGACGTGACGTCGACACCCGCGCAGGTCTACCCCGAGCTGCTGGCGGCACAGCGGCAGGCCCCAATCGCACTGGGTCCCTTTGGCCCCGAAGTACTTTCATACGATCTGGTTCGAACTATATTGAGACACAATCGTTTTCAGGTTCCGCCCGGCTACATTCTCGCCGTGCAGGGCGTCAGCTCGGGACCGCTGTGGGACAAGGTCGGCGAGTCGATGTTGGGGATGGAGGGCGACCGGCATCAGCGCGTGCGCAGCGTCGTGGCCAAGGCGTTCACTCCGCGCGCGGTCGAGCGTCTGCATGCCACTATCTCCGGCGTCATCGACGAGATCGTCGAACCGATCAGCCGCCGCGGTCACTGCGAGGTCGTCACCGACATCGCGCGGCCGTACCCGGTGCCCGTCATCTGTGCACTCCTCGGTGCGCCACGCGAGGACTGGGAACAGTTCGCGCTCTGGACGGACGTGGTGTTCAAGGCCTTCACTTTTCCCTTTTCGGCTGATGAAGTGCCCGACGTTCTCCGCGCCTGGGGTGAGCTCGACGACTACGTCGACGACATGGTCGCCCGGCGTCGCCACACGCTCACCGACGACCTGCTCTCCGACCTGATCCGCGCCGAGCACGACGGTGATCGGCTCAGCGGTAAAGAGCTGCGCATGCTCGCCGCCGCACTACTGCTGGCGGGCACCGACACCACGCGCAACCAGGTGGCCGCCTCCATCGAGATCCTCTGCGACCATCCGCGGCAATGGGAGCTCCTGCGGGACAACCCCGGTCTGGCGGTGCCGGCCGTCTACGAGACGATGCGCCACTCAGGGATCTCGAACGCCCTGCTGCGCGTCGTCACCGAGGACGTCGAACTCGCCGGTGTGTTTTTTCCGGAGGGCACGATGGTTTTCGCGAACACCGCTGCGGCCAACCGTGATCCCACGATCTACGACGATCCCGACCGGTTCGACATCACCCGCGAGGGACTGCCGCCGATCATGAGCTTCGGTGCGGGTGTGCACTACTGCGTCGGTGCAAACCTGGCGCGGCTGGAGATCGCCGAGGCGTTGACGACGGTTACCCGGCGAATAGTGAACGCACGCAAGGATGGACCGGCGCCCTGGAAACCGATCTTCGGGTTGAGCGGACCGACGAGCCTGCCCATCGTGTTCGATACGTAGGGCGTTTTTAAGGACGGTCTTTGGTGGTCTAGGCAAGCGCGAGGAAGAGTTTCTCCAGCTCTGCTTCGGTCATGGGCTTGTCGTCGCCAGCTTGTTCACCAGTGACGCACTCCCGCAGTCCGGTGGCGACAATTTTGAATCCCGCTCGGTCGAGCGCACGAGAAACAGCCGCCAGCTGTGTGACGACGTCCTTGCACTCGCGCCCGTTCTCGATCATCGAGATGACGCCTGCGAGTTGACCTTGCGCTCGGCGCAGCCGGTTGAGGACTGCGTCGATGGCTTCTTGGTCGCCGACCATGACCTTTCCTTTCGTTGCCGCTACGCCGAGATTACCCGAGGGGGTATACGGCGTTCAGGGTCAACGATCCTGTCTGTCTCGGCATTCCCACTGGGGCGACAGGTGGTCTCGGCACGTCACCTCGGTGTGTTCGCAGCTCTGAGCAGCTGGCTGGTGATCGTCGCTGCGTCGCATTTGGCACCAGCACCGTTGAAGGGGAGGCGGGCCAGCAGCATCCCCATCGCGCACGTGTTCGTCAACGCGGCGACGGCCAGGCCGACGCCCATCGTGAAAGCGATCCATTCGACGCCGGAAACGAACACGCTGAGTAGCGCGCTGACGGCGATGATGAGCCCGGCGACCAGGCGTACCTGTCGCTCCAGATCCCATCGTGGCGTGCCGCGGTTGAGGGCGAACCCGCGGGCCTCCCAGCCGGTGATTCCTCCGGCCAGGATGCTTACGTTCGTCAGCCCTGCTTGGCGCAGCGTCTGGTCGGCGTGGGCGGCGCGTTGCCCTGAGCGACAGATCAGGACGACCTGCCGATCGAGGTGGTCGATGATTTCGTCGCGATGCTCCCGCAGGAGGTCGAGCGGCACGTTGTAAGCGCCGGCGATGTGCTGGCTTTCGAACTCCGCGGGCGTTCGGACGTCGAGTAGTCGGGGCGGGTCGGCCGCGGCTAGCAGTGTCTGCAGCGTTGCGGCGTCCACGGTTGCGGTGGACATCAGGCGGGGCTCCTTCGGATTGTTTTCTCTTATACCGAGGGGGGTATATTTCAGCTAAATCGCAGCATACCCACGGGGGTATATGGTATGACGGAATAAATACCCGCGGGGGTATGGCTGATGTACTCAACGGGTGAGCGATAAACGGCGCCCGACACGGATCGAAAGGGGATCGTCATGATCTTGGAGCAGTACTACATCGAGTGTCTGTCGCACGCGTCGTACCTGGTCGGTGATGAAGCCAGTGGCCGCGCGGTGGTGATCGACCCGCGTCGCGATATCAGCGACTACCTGGCCGATGCCGAAAGATTCGGTCTTGCCATCGAAGGAGTGATCAACACTCACTTCCACGCCGACTTCGTCTCTGGGCACTTGGAATTGGTCGATGCGACCGGTGCGTGGATCGGGTTCGGCGAGTCCGCCGTCACCGATTACCCGATCCGCAGGCTGGCCGACGGCGAGCACCTGTCGCTCGGCGAGGTGGACCTGGAGATTCTCTCGACCCCAGGTCACACATGGGAGTCGATCAGTGTGCTCGTCCGCGAGCGAGCCGGTGCCGAGCCGGTGGCCGTGCTCACGGGTGACTCGCTGTTCATCGGCGACGTCGGGCGCCCGGATCTGATCAACATCGGTGACAGCTCGACCAGCGACCTGGCTCGCGCGATGTACCGCACACTCCACGACAAACTCATGCGGCTACCCGACAGCGTGGTGGTGATGCCCGCCCACGGAGCAGGTTCGTCGTGCGGAAAGAACTTGTCGACCGAACTCACCTCGACCATCGGTGAACAGCGGGTGAGCAATCCGTCGGTGCAGCCGATGCCTGAGGACGCCTTCGTCGCGATGCTCACCGCGGGTCAGCCCGCCGCGCCGGCGTACTTCTCCTCCGACGCGGCGATGAACAAACGTGTGCACCCCCTGCTGCAGGCTGACCGCACGGTGCCCGAGATGATGCCTGAGCAGATTCGAGCCGCTCTGAACGCCGGCGTCCGCGTGATCGATGCCCGCAGCCCCGAGGACTTCGCCGCCGGGCATCTGCGGGGAACGGTGAACGTGGGTTTCGATGGCCGGTTCGCCGAAACTGGCGGCATGGTCGCCGAAGTCGGTGAGCAGATTGCGTTGATCACGTATCCGGGTGAGGAGCAGCAGGCGGCGTTGCGGCTGGCGCGCATCGGGTCCGACGACGCCATCGGCTACCTGAATGTGGGCCCGGACGGGCAGTTCGCAGCCGAACTCACCGATCTGGTTCAGGCAGCGCCGCGAACCACGGTCGCCGCGCTGGACGACCTGCTGGATGACGGTGCGGTGACACTGATCGACATCCGCAACATCGGCGAGCGCGAGGGTGGCGCCATTCCCGGTTCGATGCACATCGCGCTGGCTCAATTGCGTCTGCGTCTCGGCGAGGTGCCGACCGACAAGCCGATCGTGGTGCACTGCGCCGGTGGCTGGCGATCGAGTGTGGCCGCGTCGTTGTTGCGCGCCAAGGGCATTGAGCAGGTTTCCGACTTGCTCGGTGGGTACAACGCGTGGGCCGAGGCTCACGCCGCGGTCTGACATGGCGATCGCGATAAGCCTGGCTCTGGGCGCGCTGATCGGCGTGCTGCTGGGCCTGCTCGGCGGCGGCGGGTCCATCCTGGCCGTGCCTGCCCTGGTCTACGGGATGGGGTTCACCATTGAACAGGCGATCCCCATTTCGCTGATTGTCGTCGCCGCCGCATCAGCGGTCGGGGTGCTGCCGAAAATCCTTGCCCGCCAGGTGCGGTGGCGGATGGCAGCGATCTTCGCCGCCGCCGGGATCCCCGCCACTGTCGCAGGCAGCGCGCTGGGCCGCCACCTTCCTCAGTCGGTGCTGATGGTCGGATTCGCGGTCGTGATGGTGGTCGCCGGTGTCCGTATGTTGAGTGACCAGAGGTCCACCGGCACGGCCTGCGAGATCCGGGCCGGCCAGGTCAACTGGCGGCGTTGCGCACCGCGATCGATTGGGGCGGGACTGCTGGTGGGGTTGCTCACCGGGCTGTTCGGTGTCGGCGGCGGATTCCTCATCATTCCAGTCTTGGTGGTCGTGCTTGGAGTCGAGATGACCACCGCCATCGGGACGTCGCTTCTGATCATCATCGCGAACTCCGCGACCGGCGTCGTCTCGCACCTGCAGTCGGTCAGCGTCGATTGGAAAATCACCGCGGTTTTCATCGTTGCGGCGATGGCCACCTCACTGGTTGCCGGGTATCTCGGCACCAAGACCGACACCAGCCGGCTGCAGCGCTCGTTCGCCTATCTGGTGTTTGTCGTGGCCGCCTACGTGCTCGTCGACACCCTCGTCCTCAGCTGAGGCGAGAAGGCCCCGACCAGAATGACCGGTCGGAGCCTCTCACTTGAAGTCTCACGCCCCCCGCCCAAGAGAAAACCCGCTCGGCTGCGCCGGCGGGTTTCTCCTTGGTCGGGGTGGCGGGATTTGAACCCACGACCTCTTCGTCCCGAACGAAGCACGCTACCAAGCTGCGCCACACCCCGAGTGAAGCCACGACAGCGTATCGCACACCCGCGGTACGACACCAAACGCGTCGAAGTGCATTGAGGTGCACGTCACGACACGCCGAGGGATGGATATGGGTTGTCGGTGGCGTTATGCACACTGACGGTAGAAAACGACTAAGTGAGGCGAGAAATGACCGGGCTCGGAGCTTCCATATATCTGGGATTCTTCGCCCTAGCCGCGTTGTGGCTGTTCCTGACCTCCGACGGCCCCCTCATGGGCCGGTCCGACGATCAGGGCCAGCGGCCAGAGCGTTCGAACTCGACCAGCACCTCGGCCCACGCCGAGGGATCCAGCCCCTGGCTGGTAAGCCACTCGTCACAGAAGTAGGTGTCCGCGTAGCGGTCGCCGCTGTCGGCGAGCAGGGTCACCACTGACCCGCTGCGCCCGTTCGCGACCATTTCCGCGAGCAACCCGAAAGCCCCCCACAGATTCGTCCCCGTCGATGGGCCGACCCGTCGCCCCAACACAGCACTCGTATGCTGCGCGGCGGCGACCGACGCCGAATCGGGCACAACCACCATGCGGTCCACGACGTCAGGGAGAAACGACGGCTCCACCCGAGGGCGGCCGATGCCCTCGATCCGTGACGACATGCCCGTCACGACGTCGCTGCGGCCCTGCGCATACGAGGGAAAGAACGCCGAATTCTCCGGATCGACCACGCACAGCTTCGTCTCGTAGCGGCGGTAGCGGATAAAGCGGCCGATCGTCGCGCTGGTGCCACCGGTGCCCGCTCCGACCACGATCCAGTCGGGCACAGGGTGAGCCTCCGCACGCATCTGATCGAAGATCGACTCGGCGATGTTGTTGTTGCCGCGCCAGTCGGTGGCACGCTCGGCGTTGGTGAACTGATCGAGGTAGTGGCCGCCCGTCTCTGCGGCCAGCCGTTCGGCCTCCGAATAAACCTGTGATGACTCGGCCACGAAATGGCAACGGCCGCCTTGTGATTCGATCAAAGCAATCTTGCTCGCGCTTGTTGAACTCGGCATCACCGCGATGAACGGCAGCCCAAGCAGCGCCGCGAAATACGCCTCCGATACCGCCGTCGATCCCGATGACGCCTCGATCACGGTGGTGTTCTCGTCGATCCACCCGTTGCACAACGCGTAGAGGAACAACGACCGCGCCAATCGGTGCTTGAGGCTGCCGGTGATGTGGGTGGTCTCGTCCTTGAGGTAGAGCTCGACGTCGACAGCCGGATCGAGAACGTCGCACCATGCAGTCGGCAGCGGATAGCGCAGTAGATGCGTGTCGGCGCTACGGCGCGCGTCGGCCTCGATCAGCCGGACCGCGTTGTCCACCCACGCGCGTGGCCGGCCCCTACTGGCACTGGCTGGTGCGCTCAAGGTGCTCAGCGCACCGAGACGCTCGGGTGCGACTGACCTTCTTGGATCCCGGTGTAGTGCCCACCGATCGGGGCGGCGACCAGCGTCAACAACGTGGCCTCGGGACGGCAGCAGAACCGCAGGGGCGCATAAGGCGACGTACCGATGCCCGCGGAGACATGCAGCTGGGTGTGGGCACCCCACTGCGAAGCACCCTTGGCCCGCGACCGGTCCAGGTCGCAGTTGGTGACGATCGCGCCGTAGAACGGCAGGCACAGCTGGCCGCCGTGCGTGTGGCCCGCCATGACCAGCTGGTAGCCGTCGGCGGCGAAGCGGTCGAGCACGCGCGGCTCCGGCGAATGCGTCAGGCCCAGCCGTAGGTTCACCGCGGGGTTGGCGGCTCCGGCGATCGTTTCGTAGCGGTCGCGCTTGAGGTGCGGATCGTCGACGCCCGCGGCCGCGACCAGCAGGCCGCCCACCTCGAACTCGCGCCGGGTATGCGTCATGTCCAACCAGCCGCGCTCGGTGAACGCCGCGCGCAGATCCTGCCAGGGCAGCGGCTCGCCATGCAGGCGGTGCTCCGGGTTGGTCAGATAGTTCAGCGGATTCTTCGGCTTCGGGCCGAAGTAGTCATTGCTGCCGAACACGAAAACACCTGGCACCGCAAGTAAGTCGCCGAGCGCCTGCACGACGGCAGGCACGGCCTTGGGGTGGGCCAGGTTGTCGCCGGTGTTGACGATGAAGTCCGGTTCCAGCCGCGCAAGCTCTCGCAGCCACTCCTGCTTGCGGCGCTGTTGCGGACGCATGTGGATGTCGCTGATGTGCAGAACCTTCAGCGGAGACGATCCCGGCGAGAGCACCGGCATCGTCACTTCGCGCACGGCGAATGCATTGCGCTCGATGAGCGATGCATAGCCGACCCCCGCGACCAGCGAACCGGCAGCGACGACTGCTGTGCCTTTGAGGACCGAGGCGGCCTTCATGACCGAAGACGCGGACATGCAGCAGAGCTTACTGCCAGCCCGCCGTTCACAGCGATTTCACCCGGCCAGCGTGGGCCAGACCACACACCGTTATGGAGGTGGCGGCGGAGGCGGCAACCCCGGGGGTGGTGCCGGTGGTGGTGGACCCAGCACCGGGACCGTGATCGGCGGCAATCCAGGAATCTGGACGACCGTCTGCCCGACCGGCGGCGGCAGGCCCGGAATCGCACCGGGCGGTGGTGGTGGCGGTGCGGGCGGGATGCCGTTGGAGATCTGGATCGTGATGATCGACCCGGGCACCGTCTGCCCGGCCGGCGACGTGCCCACCACTGACCCATACGACGCGCCGCTGTTCACCGGCGTCGATTCGTTGGCGACCTGGAATCCGGCGTCGCGCAGGCGCTGCCGGGCGGTGCTCTCATTCAACCCCGCGACGCTCGGCACCCGTCCGCCCGGCGCACCGTCGACGTAACGGGGGTCGGTCGGCGGGAGCGCAACCGGACCGAAGTTGTTGGCGATCGGCTTCATCGCCGTGAACCACGTCCGGGCGGGTTCATTACCGCCGAATAGGTTGCCGTCGCCGCCGCACTGGCGAAGCGGGTAGGAGCACAGCGCGCCCGGCGCGGTCGAGTCGTCGTAGATGTAGTTGGCGGCGGCGTACTGGTTGGTGAAACCGACGAAGCCTGCCGAGCGGCTGGCCTCGGTAGTACCGGTCTTGCCCGACATCGGCAGATCCCAGCCCACCGAACCCGCGGCGCCCGCGGCGGTGCCCGCGCCCGTGTCGTCCTTGCTCATCGCGTTGGCGAGGGTGTTGGCCAACCCCTCCGGCACCACCTGTTCGCAGGTTTCGGTTGTCACCGACACCTGCTTGCCGTCACGGTCGATCACCTCGGCAATCGGATTGGGCGGACACCACATGCCGCCGGACGCCAGGGTCGCCGCGACGTTCGACAACTCAAGTGCGTTGACCTCGATCGGGCCGAGCGTGAACGAGCCGAGGTTCTGGCGCTTGACGAAGTCGGCCAGGCTCTCGTTGCTCTCCGGGTCGTAGTCGCGGGCGGTACCCGGCAACGCATAGGATCGCAGGCCGAGCTTGACCGCCATGTCGACGGTGCGCTGCACACCCACCTGTGAAATCAGCTTGGCGAAAGCCGTGTTCGGCGACGTGGCCAATGCGTCGGTGATGTTCATGGTGCCGCGGTAGTTGCCCGCGTTCTGCACACACCACGTCGCGGGCGGGCAGCCCCTGGCCCCGCCTGAGCCGAGACCCTTGGCCTGGAACCGGGCCGGCGAGTCCAGCTGGGCGTTGATGCCCATCCCCATGTCCATAGCGGCGGCGGTCGTGAAGATTTTGAAGACCGACCCTGCGCCGTCGCCGACCAGAGAGAAGGGTTGAGGTTGCATGGTTTCGCCGGCCTCGAGGTTCAGGCCGTAGGTGCGGTTACTGGCCATTGCGAGGACCGGATGAGACTCCTTACCCGGCCTGATCACGCTCATCACGCTGGCGACACCGTCGAGGTCGGGACTGGCGATCTCGTTGACCGCGGTCTTCACCGGGATCTGCACATCGGGGTCGAGGGTGGTCTTGATCAGGTAGCCGCCCCTGGCGACCTGATCTTTGCTGATCCCGGCGCGCGCGAGATATTCGAGGGCGTAATCGCAAAAGAATGCCCGGTCACCGGCGGCGATGCAGCCCCGCGGCAGCTCCTTGGGCACCGGCAGCACGCCCAGCGGTTTCTCCTTCGCCGCCCGCAGCGCCGCGGCCTCTTCAGGAATGTTCTCGATCATGGTGTCCAGCACCACGTTGCGACGGGCGAGCGCACCCTCGGGATTCGTATAGGGGTTCAAGGTGCTCGTCGACTGCACCATGCCGGCCAGCAGGGCGGCCTGCTCCCAGTTCAGGTCGGTGGCGTTGATGCCGAAGTATGTCTGCGCGGCGTCCTGCACGCCGAACGCCCCGTTACCGAACGAGACGAGATTCAAATAGCGGGTGAGGATCTCCGGCTTGGTGAAGGTCTTGTCCAGCGTGAGCGCCATCCGGATTTCGCGCAGCTTGCGGGCCGGTGTGGTCTCGATGGCCGCGCGCTTCTCCGCGTCGGTCTGCGCGATCACCAACAATTGATAGTTCTTGACGTACTGCTGCTCGATTGTCGAGCCACCGCGGGTGTCGAGGTTTCCGGACAGATAGCCCGACAGGCCGGTCAGGGTGCCCTGCACGTCCACACCGTTGTGCTCGGCGAACCGCTTGTCCTCGATGGATACGATCGCCAACTTCATGGTGTTGGCGATCTGGTCGCTCTGCACCTCGAACCGTCGCTGGTTGTACAACCACGCGATCACATTGCCCTTGGCGTCGACCATCGTCGAAACCTGCGGGACCTCGCCCTCCACCAGCTGTGCCGAACCATTGGCAACCACATCGGATGCCCGGTTGGACACCAGCCCGAAGCCTCCCACCACCGGGAACATCAGTGCCGCGAGGACGACGCTGGCCAATACACAGCACCACGCGAGCTTGATCACCGTCACCGCTGTTGGCGGTGGGGACGGCGGGGTCTCCGGCATGCGTACAGAGTAGCCAGCGGATTCTGACGACGAAATTCGCAGATTCACCGTGCCGGTTGCTGGCCCTCGTCAGGGCTCCGACCAGCAGCCGCGTCAAATTCGCTTAGAGATCGCTTAGGGACTGCACGGTCGTCCCAAAAAAAGGGCCCCGTATGTATTGCGCAGAAGCGCCCTGACCACTTAAGTTGTGCAAACGGTGCGATGCAGGTCACACTAGACCCTCGCATAGTGACGTAGAACGCACTATCGCGTTCTACACCAGGAGAGTAAGCCGTCATCGGGGGGCGGCCGGAACGAAGGGGATCGCTGGTGTCCGGTATGAGGCCTGCAGCGCGGAGAACAAGCATGACCATTACTGCTCCCAGTGTCGTCCAAGGCGCCGAGGCCGAGGCCCGCATCGCCTGGGTTTCCCAGGCACGCTGTCGTCAGGCTGACCCCGACGAACTTTTCGTTCGCGGAGCCGCGCAGCGTAAAGCCGCGGTCATCTGCAGGCACTGCCCGGTGATCCTGGAATGCGGCGCTGACGCGCTCGACAACCGGGTGGAGTTCGGTGTGTGGGGAGGCATGACCGAACGTCAGCGCCGCGCCCTGCTCAAGCAGCACCCCGAGGTGGTTTCCTGGGCCGAGTTCTTCGCCGCCCAGCGCAAGCACCGCAGCGCGGTTTAAACCGCTAAGCCGCAGCCGTCTCGCCGGTGATCTGATCGGCGATCGCCCTCAGCGCCTCCAGGTCGGAGACGTCGAACGGCAACGACGGCACACCCACGATCGCCACGTGTGGATTAGCGCCCGTGAACCGTGACAGCAGCCTGATTTCCCGCTTGGACCGTCCTGCGCGGTCGGAGTGAATCCGTAGCACCGCAGCGGTGAGCGAGTCCGGATCGGCGGCCTCCAAGGCGTCCGCGGCCTCATCCGCCTTGTCGGCGTGCAGCGACGACAGCATCGGATGGGTGCGGTTGAGGATCAGCCCTGACAGCGGCATGTGCTCCTGTGAGAGCCGGTCGATGAAGAACGACGCCTCACGCAGCGCGTCGGGCTCGGCGGCCGACACCACGACGAACTGTGTTCCCCGCCGCTTCAACAACTCGTAGGTGCGGTCGGCCTTCTCCCGGAAGCCGCCGAACGTGGCGTCCAGGGACTGCACGAAAGCTGCTGCGTCGCCGAGCATCTGAGAACCGAGCACTGTCGAGAGTGCCTTCATTGCCAGCCCCATCGCCCCGGTCACCAGCTTGCCGATACCGCGGCCAGGGCCCAGCAGCAACTTCCACAACCGGCTGTCCATGAAGCCGCCCAACCGTTTTGGCGCATCAAGGAAGTCCAACGCATTGCGTGACGGGGGAGTGTCGACGACCACGAGGTCCCAGCGGTCCTCGCCGAGCAGTTGGCCCAACTTCTCCATGGCCATGTATTCCTGCGTGCCCGCCAGTGACGTCGCGACGGTTTGATAGAACTGATTGTCCAGAATCTCTTGTGCGCGTTCGGGTCCGGAGTACTGGATAACCATTTCGTCAAACGTGCGACGCATGTCGAGCATCATCGCGTGTAGCTCGCCCGGGACCTCAGGTGCAAGCGGCACCCGCTGCGGGGTATTGCCCAGATCTTTGATGCCGAGGGCCTGAGCCAGTCGCTTGGCCGGGTCGATGGTCAGCACCACGACAGTGCGGCCGTACTCGGCGGCTCGCAATGCCATCGCCGCGGCAGTGGTGGTCTTGCCGACACCGCCTGCGCCGCAACACACCACGACCCGATTCGAGGTGTCGGACAGGATCGAAGCCATGTCCAGTGCGGGTGGTGTGGTACTCATCGGACCCCCTGGTGAGCGAGTGCTTCGGCGAGCTCGTAAAGGCTGCCCAGATCGACGCCGTCGGAGATCTGCGGCAACTCCAGACGGGCCAGCTCGAGCTCGTCGAGCTGCTCGGCGCTCTCGGCGCGCGCCTGGATTCGGGTGGCATGCTGAATCGTCTCGGTCAATAGCCCGGCGAAGTCGTTGCCGGACAACGTGATTCCCGCATCACTGAGACTCGTGCGGACGGCGTCGGCATCGATCACACCCTCGGCGGCCTTGGCCAGGGCCTCGGGTGGCAGGTACGAGGGAATGTTGCGATTGACGATGACACTGCCAATAGGCAGGCCCAGCTCCTTGAGCTCGTCGACGGCCTCCAGCGTCTCCTGGATCGGCAGCGCCTCGAGCAAGGTCACCAGATGGATCGCGGTGAGGTCGGAGTGCAGCACCTTGACGACGCTCTCAGCCTGCGAATGCACCGGGCCGCCCTTGGCCAGTTGTGAGACCGCCTTGGTGACGTCGAGGAACCGGGAGATGCGTCCGGTCGGCGGCGAGTCGACGACGATCGCGTCGTAGACCGGGTGTTTTCCCTTCTCTGCGCGGGTGACGATCTCACGGATCTTTCCCGTTAGCAGCACGTCACGCAGGCCGGGAGCGATGGTCGTGGCGAACTCGACGGCCCCGATCCGTCGCATCGCGCGGCCGGCGATACCCAGGTTGTAGAACATGTCCAGGTACTCGAGGAACGCCGCCTCGGTGTCGATCGCCAGCGCGTTGACGGTGCCGCCACCGTCCGCCGTGGCGATTTTGACTTCCTCGTATGGCAGCGGCGGAACGTCGAACAGCTGCGCAATGCCTTGCCGTCCTTCGACTTCCACTAACAGCACCTTGCGTCCGCCAGCGGCGAGCGCCAGCGCTAGTGCAGCGGCGATTGTCGATTTACCGGTTCCGCCCTTGCCGGTGACGAAGTGCAGCCGCGCCTTGGTCAGGCGCGACGGCCAACCGACCGCGCTGCGGTCATCAGAGGTGGTGCTCACCCGTGCATGCTAACCAAGTGCACTTCGCTGCCCGATAAGCTCAGCCACATGAGCGAACCAACCCGCTGGGAGTACGCCACCGTTCCGCTGCTTACGCACGCGACCAAACAGATCCTCGATCAGTGGGGAGAAGACGGCTGGGAGCTGGTTTCGGTACTCCCCGGACCGACCGGTGAGCAGCACGTCGCGTATCTCAAGCGACCGAAGTGAATGTCTCGGCCAGGCTCGCCGAGCTGGGCATAACGCTGCCCGACGTGGTGCCGCCGCTGGCGGCCTATGTGCCCGCGGTGCGCACCGGGAACCTGGTCTACACCGCCGGTCAGCTGCCCATGGAGGCCGGCAGCCTGGTGCGGGCGGGCAAGGTGGGCGCCGAGGTCACCCCGGAGGACGGCAAGACGCTGGCGCGGGTGTGCGCGCTCAATGCGCTGGCCGCCGCGCACTCGCTCGTCGGCATCGATTCGGTCGCCCGCGTGGTGAAGGTGGTGGGCTTCGTCGCGTCCGCGCCCGGCTTCAACGGCCAGCCCGGCGTCATCAATGGGGCGTCACAGCTGTTCGGTGACGTGTTCGGCGCGGCCGGGGCACATGCGCGGTCGGCTGTCGGCGTCTCGGAGCTGCCGCTGGATGCGCCGGTCGAGGTCGAAGTGATCTTCGAGGTCGCGTGAGCGACAGTTAGGCAGAGGTCGCGTGACCCTCGAGCACCCCGCGTACAAGAAACTCCGTCCGGTCACGGAGACCGCGTCGGTGCTGCTGTGCGACAACCCCGGCATCATGACGCTGGAGGGCACCAACACATGGGTGCTGCAGGGGCCGGGCAGCGACGAGATGGTCATCGTCGACCCCGGGCCTGAGGACGACGAGCACATCGAGCTGATCGCAGGCCTGGGCAAGATCCCGCTGGTGCTCATCAGCCACAAGCACGAGGACCACACCGGCGCCATTGACAAGATCGTCGACCGCACCGGCGCGGTGGTCCGGTCCGTCGGCAGCGGCTTCCTGCGAGGGCTCGGCGGGCCCCTGACCGACGGTGAGGTCATCGACGCGGCCGGCCTGCGCATCACGGTGATGGCCACTCCCGGGCACACCGCCGATTCAGTGTCCTTCCTGCTGGACGACGCCGTGCTGACCGCCGATACGGTGCTTGGCCGCGGCACGACCGTCATCGACAAGGAGGACGGCAGCCTGCGGGAGTACCTGGACTCGCTGCAGCGCCTGCGGGGCGTCGGCCACCGAATGGTCCTGCCGGGCCACGGCCCGGATCTCGCCGACCTGGAAGCAGTCAGCGATATGTACCTGGCGCACCGTGAGGAGCGCCTCGACCAGGTGCGGGCGGCGCTACGGGAAATCGGCGACGACGCCACAGCGCGCCAGATCGTCGAGCACGTCTACACCGACGTCGACGAAAAACTCTGGGACGCAGCGGAATGGAGCGTCCAAGCCCAGGTGGACTACCTGCGCGACTAGCGCGCCCTTCGAGCCAGGCGCTCGCTGTCGGAGATCAGAACGCTCTTGCCCTCCAGCCGGATCCAGCCGCGGTGAGCGAAATCGGCGAGCGCCTTATTGACGGTCTCGCGCGAGGCGCCGACGAGCTGAGCGATCTCCTCCTGCGTCAGGTCGTGGGTGACGCGCAGTGCGCCGCCCTCCTGAGTGCCGAAGCGCTGGGCCAGCTGCAGCAGCTGCTTGGCCACGCGGCCCGGGACGTCGGTGAAGATCAGATCGGCGAGGTTGTTGTTGGTGCGGCGCAGCCGGCGGGCCAGCACGCGCAACAACTGCTCGGCGATCTCGGGGCGGTCGGCGATCCAGGCGCGTAGCGCGTCGCGGTCCATGGATACGGCGCGCACGTCGGTGATCGTCGTGGCGCTGGACGTCCGCGGGCCGGGGTCGAAGATCGACAGCTCGCCGAACATGTCCGACGGACCCATGATCGTGAGCAGATTCTCACGGCCATCGGGTGAGCGGCGGCCGATCTTGACCTTGCCGGAAACGATGATGTAGAGCCGGTCGCCGGGCTCCCCCTCGGCGAACACGGTGTGCCCACGCGGGAAGTCGACGGGCTGCAGTTGTTTGGTCAGCGCTGAAACTGCGCTGGGTTCGACTCCCTGGAAGATTCCGGCCCTCGCCAGGATCTCGTCCACGTTGCCCCTCTTAAGCTGTTGGGTGATATGACATGCGCAGGCTGACCTCTATTTTGGATCAGTCTAGAGGTAGGCCATTTGACCAGCCCACGCTACACACGATTGGGTTGCCGAGTCCGCTGAAACTCAGGATTGGCCGCGCTGTGGATCAACACTCGCGTCGGCAAACGCTCGGTATCGGCGGTCGGTATTTGCCCGTTTTGATTCGGTGCCTGCCCCTGCAATCGCCGATGCTGGCTGTCCATCGCGCAGCTCATTCCGTCGCGCGCAAGTGTGTTGACGTCGTCGGCCTCAGCTTGATCGAGAAACGCCGCCACGTCGCTCGCCGAGACCGTGTCGCGAGACAGGCTCGATTCGAGTCGTTCCAGCGCGAAAGTTGCCATCATCAGTAACCCCGGAATCAGGGCCACGAGCAACCAGGACACAAGGGAGAAGTAAACACGCCGTAGGTCTCAACGGGATTACGAATTGTCACCGGTCCGCACCGGTTCTGTCGGGCCCGCTAAGTACGCTGTTTTTGTGACTGTGCCCAAGCGCGCCCGCAAAAGAGACGGCGAGACACGCCTCGGTCTCGTCCGTCGGGCCCGGCGAATGAATCGTGAGCTGGCACAGGCATTTCCGCATGTGTACTGCGAGTTGGACTTCACCAACCCGCTCGAGTTGGCCGTCGCGACGATTCTGTCCGCACAGAGCACCGACAAAGGGGTCAACCTCGCCACCCCCGCGTTGTTCAAGAAGTACCGCACAGCACTGGACTACGCGAAGGCCGACCGCACGGAACTCGAGGAGTTGATCCGGCGCACGGGGTTCTACCGCAACAAGGCCAACTCCCTGATGCGGCTGGGGCAAGAACTTGTCGAGCGGTTCGACGGGCAGGTGCCCGCGACGCTCGAAGAACTCGTCACGCTGCCCGGCATCGGACGCAAGACCGCCAACGTCATCCTCGGCAACGCCTTCGGAATTCCCGGCATCACCGTCGACACCCATTTCGGCAGGCTCGTCCGGCGCTGGCACTGGACCACAGAGGAGGATCCGGTCAAGGTCGAGCATGCGATCGGCGAGCTGATCGAGCGTGCCGAATGGACCGACCTGAGCCACCGGGTGATCTTCCACGGCCGCCGCGTCTGCCACGCCCGCAAACCCGCCTGCGGCATTTGCGTGCTCGCCAAAGACTGTCCCTCCTTCGGCACCGGCCCCACCGACCCGCTGATCGCCGCTCCTCTGGTCAAGGGACCCGAAACCGAGCACCTACTGGCACTGGCCGGTCTCTAGCGCTCGCCCCACCGCACCGATGAACAACTCGACTCGATGGACCGTGGCCGTGATGGTCGTGGTGGTCGCGCTCGGTGCCGCGTTGTGGATTCAACTCGGAGGCGACGAATCCCAGCACGGCTCGACCGGCCCGGGCACCTCCCGCGATCGGCGGGACGCCGACACCACGGAGGCTTTGGCCGGGCCCCGGGCCCGCGCTGACCTGGCACGGTGTCCAACGCCGGGCACGGGGGAAGGCCCAGAGGCCTTGCGGGGCATCGTCCTGGAATGCGCCGGTGACGGGTCCAGCGTCGACGTCGCCAGGGCCGTCGCGGGCCGCACGGTCGTGCTCAACCTGTGGGCCTACTGGTGCGCGCCGTGCGCCCACGAACTGCCCGCGATGGCCGAGTACCAGCGGCGGCTCGGACCAGAGGTAACCGTGCTGACGGTGCACCAGGACGAGAACGAGACCGCGGCCCTGTTGCGACTGGCTGAGCTGGGCGTACATCTGCCGACGGTGCAGGACGGCCGCAGACGCATCGCGGCCGCGCTGAAGGTTCCCAACGTCATGCCAGCGACTGTTGTGCTGCGCGCGGACGGTAGCGTTGCCGCAATCCTGCCGCGGTCTTTCGCAAACGCCGACGAGATTGCGGCCGCTATCGACCCACAGTTAGGGGAGCCGGGGTGAGTTGGGCTACCGACGGGAGCGAACTAGCTCCTGATGCGGCCCCGGCATGGCTCAAACCGCTGGTCGACAACGCCAAGGACATCAAGCACGCCTACCGCAGGCGGGTGCCGCCCGAGGTGCTGGCAATGGTCACCGCGGCCAACACCAAGGCTGCGGTCACCGGAGCACGCCGCGACGCCGCGGTTCTGGTGCTGTTCTCCGGCCCGCTCGATTCCCCGTCCGGCGGAGTTCCCGACGAGGCTGACCTGCTGGTAACGGTGCGCGCATCCACGCTGCGCCACCACGCCGGACAGGCCGCGTTCCCAGGTGGGGCGGCCGATCCAGGCGATACCGGCCCGGTGTACACCGCCCTCCGCGAGGCCACCGAGGAGACCGGGATCGACCCGACCCGACTGCAGCCGCTGGCCACCCTCGAGCGGATGTTCATTCCACCGTCGGGCTTCCACGTCGTGCCCGTGCTGGCGTATTCGCCCGATCCAGGTCCGGTGGCGGTGGTCGACGAGTCCGAAACGGCGGTCGTCGCGCGGGTGCCGGTCCGGGCGTTCGTCAATCCGGAGAACCGAATCATGGTCTACCGCAAGGAGAACACCCGCCGCGCCGCCGGTCCGGCGTTCCTGCTCAACGAGATGCTGGTGTGGGGGTTCACCGGGCAGGTGGTCTCCGCGATGCTCGATGTCGCCGGCTGGGCGCGGTCGTGGAACACCGACGACATCCGGGAGCTAGAGGACGCAATGGCGCTAGTGGGAGACGACGCCGGCGGGCAGTCGCGCAGCGACTTGGGGATCAACACCCGCTACGGTAAGTCGCAACCATGACATCGTCGCAGTGGCTCGACCTCGCCGTCCTCGCGGTTGCGTTCATCGCCGCCGTCTCGGGATGGCGCTCGGGCGCGCTGGGATCGCTGCTGTCCTTCGTGGGTGTGGTGCTCGGCGCCGTGGCCGGTGTGCTGCTGGCCCCGCACGTCGTCTCCAGCATCGAAGGTCCGCGTACCAAGCTCTTCGTGACCTTGTTCCTGATCCTGGCCCTGGTGGTGGTCGGTGAGATCGCCGGCGTGGTGCTGGGCCGGGCGGTGCGCGGTGCGATTCGCAATCCCGGGGTGCGGACGCTGGACTCGACCATCGGCGTGGCGCTGCAGATCGTCGCCGTGCTGGTCGCCGCGTGGATGCTGACCTACCCATTGCAGACCTCCGACCAGCCCAACCTGGCCGCGGCCGTGCGCGGATCGGTGGTGCTCAAGGAGGTCGACAGCGTCGCGCCGGGTTGGCTGCGGTCCGTGCCGACGCGGCTCTCGGCGCTGCTGGACACCTCCGGCCTGCCCGACGTCCTCCAGCCGTTCGGCCGTACCCCGATCGTCGCCGTCGACGCCCCGGACGCGGCGCTGGCCGCCGACCCCGTCGTCGCTGCGACCCGGCCCAGCGTGGTGAAGATCCGCGGCGTCGCGCCCGGTTGTCAGAAGGTGCTGGAAGGCACCGGGTTCGTCGTCGCACCCAACCGCGTGATGTCCAACGCGCACGTCGTCGCCGGTGCCGAAAGCGCCACCGTCGAGGTGGACGGGCGGACCTACGACGCGTACGTCGTCTCCTACGATCCGCAGGCCGACATCTCGATCCTGGACGTGCCCGAGCTGTCCGCCACGCCACTGGAGTTCGCGCAGGGCGAGGCGGCAACTGGCACTGACGCCGTCGTGATGGGGTATCCCGGTGGCGGCGACTTCGCCGCGACGCCCGCCCGCATTCGCGAGACCATCGAACTCAACGGTCCCGACATCTATCGCAGCACCACCGTCACACGCCAGGTGTACACCATCAGAGGCAGTGTGCGACAAGGTAATTCGGGTGGACCAATGATCGACCGCAGCGGCAAGGTACTCGGCGTGGTGTTCGGTGCGGCAGTCGATGACGCCGACACCGGCTTCGTGCTGACCGCCGAAGAGGTCAAGCGTCAGTTCGAGAAGATCAACAACACCCAGCGCGTCGCGACCGGCGCGTGCGTCACCTAGTCAGGCGCCGTACACCTGCGCCACGAAGCGCGACAGCTGATCGTTGACTGCGTCCGGTGCTTCCTCGTGGGCGAAATGCCCTGCGTCGGCGATGGATACGTAGCGTCCGTGCGGAGCGTAGTGCTGGGTGCGATACACGGGGTCGGCAAGGACGTACGGGTCGCCCTCGCCGCGCAGGTGCAGCACCGGCACATTGATTGGCCGCTTCATCGAGCGCATGAACCGCCGGCCTTCACTGCGGAACTGGCTGCGCACCGCCCAGCGCTGATACTCCAGCGCCGAATGCGCGGCCGAGGGAATCTGAATCGCTCGCCGCATGTGCGAGATCGTCTCGGAGAAGTCCTCGGAGGCAAGCCATTTCCCGCTCGCCCGGCTGCGGACCAGCCGCTCCAGTTCCTCGCCGTTGTGGCGGGTCAGCGAGCGCTCGGGCCATGCGGGCACCTGGTAGCGCAGCATCCACGGCAGTAGCGCGCGACCCTGATCACGTCGCCTCAACGCGGACGCCCGCAGCGCGACCGGATGCGGTGAGCTGACGACCGCGATCGACCGGACCATGCGCGGATGCAACACGGAGGTCGCCCAGCAGACCAGTCCACCGTCGGCATGGCCGACCAGCGTCGCTGACTTGTGGCCGAGTGCCCGCACCAGCCCAGCGGTGTCGCCGGCCAGGGTCCAACCGTCGTAGCCGCGTGGCGGTTTGTCGCTGCCGCCGTAGCCGCGCAGGTCGACGGCCACGACTCGCGCGCCCGTCAAGCCCCGCAGTTGATGCCGCCATGACCACCAGAACGAGCCGAACCCGTGCAGCAGGATGACCAGCGGCCGCTGCGTGACGGGTATCGATGACGAATCCTGGGATTGCGCCTCCACCACATGGAAGCGAATTCCGTTGGCGTGCACCTCGAGATGGTGCCAGGGACCGTCGATCCGAACGACCGACGGATCGGGCGGCACTACCAGCCTGACGGGTCAGAAGTCGCAGCCGGCTTACCGGGCTTTCCGTCACCGGCCGACTCGATCGCCACGGCCTTGTCATGGCCGGGTGTCAGCGCCTCGGGAAGTTCCTTGACCGATTCGATGGTCTTCTGCGGCCCCCTGATCCGGCGGACCTTGAGATAGCCGAGCAATGCGAAGATCGCGGTCACCACGACCATCACACCGAACACGATCAGGAACGCCGCCCACCGCCACAGCCACGTGTCGAGCAGCTCGGCGGCGAAGAAGAAGAAAAAGAACGTGGAGTAGAACAGCACCACCAGGGCGAGGATGAAGAAGACGCTGCCGGTGAGCCCCTTCTTGACGTCGCGGGTGATCTCGGCCTTGGCCAGCTCGACTTCGGCCCGCACCAGCGTGGAGACCTGGGCGGTGGCGTCCTTGACGAGATCGCCGATGGATGGGTCGGGCTTGGGAGCATGCGGGTCGACCAGTGGTATCGAGGTCACGGTGGTCGGCACGCCATTCCTGCAATCGCTCACGGACAATTCCTCCCGCATTTCCAGTCGGTCTGCGGTTCATGTTGCCATGTGGCGCGCGGTCAAACGATTCCGGCCGACGTTAGACTGACGAGGTCCAAGGGAACGCAGGTCGGGCGAGTCGAGGGGGTTTTTCACTTGAGGAGCAGCGGCCGCTGCCTGCGGATTCCACTGTTGATCGCCGCGCTCGTGGCGCTGTTCATGCCGACCGCCGCGATCGCCCACGCCCAGGATCCCGTCACGCTGGGCGGCGGATCAGGTCTGGTGGTCAACGGTGAGACGCTCTGCACGCTCACCGCGATCGGCAACGACAACAAGGGCAACTTGATCGGCTTCACCTCCGCGCACTGCGGCGGTCCCGGCGCGAAGGTCGGCGCGGAGGGCCATGAGAACGCCGGCGACCTCGGCACGATGGTGGCGGGCAACGATCTGCTCGACTACGCGGTCATCCAGTTCGACCCGCAGAAGGTCCATCCGGTCAACAACATCGACGGCTTCCAGATCGACGGCCTCGGCCCCGACCCGGTCGTCGGCGACATTGCCTGCAAGCTGGGACGCACCACCGGGTATTCGTGCGGCATCACGTGGGGGCCGGGCAAGGAGCCGGGCACCTTCATCAACCAAGCGTGCGGTCAGCCGGGCGACTCCGGCGCACCGGTGACCGTCAACAACCGGCTGGTGGGCATGATCCACGGGGCGTTCTCGGAGGAACTTCCGACGTGCGTCGTCAAATACATCCCACTGCACACGCCCGCCGTGAACATGTCGTTCAACACGCAACTGGCCGACATCGTGGCCAAGAACCGGCCCGGGTCCGGCTTCGTCCCGGTCGGCGCCGCGCCTGTGGCCTGACTACTTACCGGCGCGGATCGCCTCAAACACGCTGGGGTCCACCAGAGTTGAGGTATCGCCGAGCTCACGACCCTCAGCGACATCGCGCAACAGCCGCCGCATGATCTTGCCGCTGCGTGTCTTCGGCAGTTCGGGGACGACGTGGATCTCCCGCGGCCTGGCGATCTTGCCGATCTCCTTGGCGACCTGCTCGCGCAACTCGCTGACCATCTCGTCGCCGCTGTCCTTGGCGTGCGATTCCAGGATGACGAACGCGCAGATGCCTTGACCCGTGGTCTCGTCGGAGGCGCCGACGACGGCCGCCTCGGCCACGCCGGAGTGGCCGACGAGCGCCGATTCCACCTCGGTCGTCGAAATCCGGTGTCCCGAAACGTTCATCACGTCATCGATGCGGCCGAGCAGCCAGATCGAACCGTCGCTGTCGACCCGCGCACCGTCGCCGGCGAAGTACCAGCCCTGCGTTCCGTAGCGCGACCAGTACGTCTCCTTGTATCGCTCCGGGTCGCCCCAGATGCCACGCAACATCGACGGCCACGGCTGGTCGAGGACCAGATACCCCGTGACGTGCTCGGCTTCGTCGGCGCCGGGCACCAACTCCTGGCCCTCCTCGTCGACGATCATCGCCGAGATACCGGGCAGCGGCTTCATCGCGGAGCCGGGTTTGGTGTCGGTGATGCCGGGCAGCGGCGAGATCATGATGGAACCGGTCTCGGTCTGCCACCAGGTGTCGACGATAGGAGTCTTGTTGCCGCCGAACGCATCCCGGTACCATCGCCAGGCCTCAGGGTTGATCGGCTCGCCGACCGAACCCAGCAGACGCAGGCTGGTCAGGTCGTGCGCGTCGGGGTACTCGCGGCCCCACTTCATGAACATGCGGATCAGCGTTGGCGCCGTGTAATAGATGGTGACGCCGTACTTTTCGATGATCTCGAAGTGCCGGTGCTCGTTCGGCGAGTTCGGGGTGCCCTCGTAGACCACCTGCGTCGCGCCGTTGGACAGCGGTCCATAGACGATGTACGTGTGGCCGGTGACCCAGCCGATATCGGCGGTGCACCAGTACACGTCGGTCTCGGGCTTGATGTCGAAGACGTTGTGGTGCGTGAACGATGTCTGCGTCAGGTAGCCGCCGGAGGTGTGCATTATGCCCTTGGGCTTGCCGGTGGTTCCCGACGTGTAGAGCAGGAACAGCGGGTGTTCGGAATCGAACGCCTCGGGGGTGTGCTCGTCTGATGCCGGCTCGACGGTGTCGTGCCACCACACGTCGCGTCCCTCGGTCCACGGTGTGTCGATCCCGGTGCGGCGCACCACGAGCACGTGCTCCACAGACTCCTGTCCTTCGCAGGCCTCGTCGACGGACTCCTTCAGCGATACCGCCTGGCCGCGCCGGAACTGCCCGTCGCTGGTGATGACGAGTTTGGCTTCGGCGTCCTCGATGCGGGCCGCGAGCGCGGTCGCCGAGAATCCGGCGAAGACGACGGAGTGCATGACGCCAAGGCGCGCGCACGCCAGCATCGAGACGATGGCCTCCGGCAGCATCGGCATGTAGATGGCGACGCGGTCGCCCGCGACGAGCCCCATCTCGGTGAGCGCGTTGGCGGCCTTGCACACGTCGGTCTGCAGCTGCGCGTAGGTGATCGTGCGGGTGTCGTCGGCCGGCTCGCCCTGCCAGTGGATCGCCACCCGGTCGCCGTTGCCCGCCTCGACGTGGCGGTCCACGCAGTTATAGGCGACGTTGAGCTTGCCGCCGACGAACCACTTCGCGAACGGCGCTTCTGACCAGTCCAGCACCTCCCCGAACGGGGTGTCCCACGACAGCCGCTCGGCCTGCTTCGCCCAGAACGCGAGCCGGTCCGTTTCGGCCTCGCGGTACATCTCCTCCGTCGCGTTGGCCTGCGCGGCGAATTCGTCGGAAGGGGCGTAGGAGGACGGAACGTCGGTGTGCTTGGTCGAGGTGCCTGTCATGTCTGTGAGCGTAGTCACCCACGCTGATGATCAGGTCTGCAAGTCACAGCCTGCTCCGCAGGCGGCGCCTCAGGCGCGCCGAACGTCGTGACAGACGAGCCCAGCGGTCGGCTAGCGTGTGCTGCCGTGACCGCCGCCGATCCATTGGCCCCGCTGGCCCAGCTGCCCGGAGTGGCCGAAGCGTGCGCCGAAGCCAGTGAGGCCCTGGGGCGCGCGCACCGACACCGCGCGAACCTGCGCGGGTGGCCGGCGAACGCGGCCGAGGCAGGACTGCGGGCCGCGAGGGCGTCGTCTGTGCTTGACGGCGGCTCACTGCAGTTGTCCGATGCGGGCCCGGATCCGGTCCTCGCCGGTGCCCTGCGGGTGTCGGAAGCTCTCGAGGGTGGCGCGACCTCGTTGGTCGGGGTGTGGCAACGCGCACCCATGCAGGCCATCGCGCGGCTGCATGCGCTTGCGGCCGCCGACATCGCCGACGACGACGGACTGGGCCGCCCGCGTCCGGACACCGACGTCGGCCGACGACTGGAGCTGTTGACCGCCATCGTGACCGGCGGTACCCGCGTGCCCGCGCCGGTGCTCGCCGCCGTCGTGCACGGTGAACTCCTGACGCTGGCGCCGTTCGGGACCGCCGACGGCGTGGTGGCTCGGGCAGTTTCGCGGTTGGTGACCATCTCGAGCGGGTTGGACCCGCACGGCCTTGGCGTGCCCGAGGTGTACTGGATGCGGCAGTCCGGTGACTATCGCGCGGCCGCGCGTGGCTTCGCGTCCGGAACCCCCGACGGCCTCACCGCCTGGGTGCTGATGAGCTGTCGTGCGCTACACGCCGGTGCGCGGGAGGCGTTGTCGATCGCGCAGGGGAGCGTCGGTGAGGGCTCTCAGCAAAGTAAAGCGGGCGACGTTCCGAAGTGATTCGGCTCGCCGCCCGCTAGCACGGACACCGGTTACCATGCGTGCTCTGGTGGGTTGCGTGGGTGGCCTCGGCGTCTTGTCGGTGCGCTTCGGCTGCAACCCCACCCAAGGGGCCGTCGAAACCGTCCGCTATCGCAATTACGCAGGCCCGCAACACTTTTGCCTATTCCGCGGCATGTGCTCCGCGTGGGTGCCGGGTTCCGTGCTAGGGAGCCTGATTCGGGAGATCCGAGCCTTCTCTTCCGGCTCGGCCTTGGCCTCACCAAGCTTCCGTGTCTCCTTTGTACTCCGTGACCGCGGTCACATCAAGGGGCAAATCGCCGTGACTCCAGATCGTTACGCCCATGCCCGCCGACCACGCCCGGACCAGCTGTCGGGTTCGGATCAGAAGGCGAAACGGCGCAACAGCGAGTAGGTGAGCGCTCCGGCGGCCAGCGCGCTGACGCCGACCGCGGCGGTGGTTGCCATGGCGGCTCCCGACGGTGCTGGGATGCGGTCCCGCAACGAGACCGGCTTCGAGAACGTCAGCACTGGCCAACCCCTCGCCGATGCTTCTTTGCGCAACGTGCGATCCGGGTTTACCACGCTGGGGTGTCCGACCACCTCCAGCATGGGCACATCGGTGATCGAGTCGGAGTAGGCGTAGCAATGTTCGAGCGCGTATCCCTCTCGGTTGGCGAGCTCGCGAATCGCCTCCACCTTGCCGTCCCCGTAACAGTAGAAAGCGATGTCTCCCGTGTACTTGCCGTCCTCGACGACCATGCGGGTGGCCATAGCATGTGTGGCGCCGAGCGCGCGGGCAATCGGAGCAACAATCTCCTCGCCAGAGGCCGAAACCACCACTACATCCCGGCCGCAAAGCTTGTGGTCGGCAATCAGTTCAGCGGCCTCGGCGAACACCAAAGGGTTGACGATCTCGTGCAGCGTCTCCCCGACAATCGACTTCACCTGCTCGACGTCCCAGCCGGTGCACATGTTCGTCAGATAGGAGCGCATCCGGTCCATCTGATCGTGGTCGGCACCCGACATCAGGAAGAGGAACTGAGCGTAGGCAGACTTCAAAACCGTCCGCCGATTGATTAGCCCCTGATCGAAGAAAGGTTTGCTGAAGGCCAGGGTGCTCGATTTGGCGATGACCGTCTTATCAAGATCGAAGAAGGCGGCGGTGCGGACCGGACGGTTAGCCGGGCGCGCAATTTTCGGCCCGTTGGACCCCTCTGTCGCGGGGTGCGATGCGGCCACAACACCAGCATAGGGGGGCGCGTCGGACCGGAGGAGAGCGAGTCTATGAAATGGCAGTCTCCGACAGGTGTCGGTGACTGCATTTTTCCTGCTACACCCATGGTTTTAAACAGACGCGACACTTGCGCCCATCTACGTCGCCGTGTGTATAGTGAGTATTACTCGGCTTATGCCGGGTGTGCATCAGCCCGACCCCCCGGGGCTGATACACGACGACCTCCGCCTCCTCCCCCCCTGGCGGGGGTCGTCCCTTTTTCTGGGAAGTCTTGTCGGCATCGCCGAAACCGCCTCCGTGTCAGGGCTGTACACCCCTTGTCGCAGGATTCGTCTTTAGGACAGATGAGCCGTCGCGCCGTAGTTGCGGAATATTGTTTTCGCCGTCGATTTTTGCGGTTCATCCCCATTTCGCCGTTCTTCCACAGACTCAGCATCGACGCTGGCGCGGCGTTAGCGACAGCCCGCATGGTGGGCTCATGGGAAGCACCGCCGGAATCCTCGCGTTGTTAGGCGACGCCGAGCTGCGCGACGACGTGGATCGCATCGCCGCAGCGGCCGGTGTCCAGGTCGTGCACGCCAGCGAACCATCCGGCCGCAAGGTGTGGACGGGCGCGGTGGCCGTGCTGCTCGATCGCGCCGCGGCCCACCGCTGCGCGCAGCGGCTACTACCCCGGCGCGGCCGCGTCATCCTGGTCACCCGGTCAGAGCCCTGCCCCGCCGACTTCCAGGCCGCCATCGCGGTCGGCGCCCAACAGGTCGTCACCTTGCCCGCCCAAGACGGCGAATTGATGGCCGAACTGTCCGAGGCTGTCGAAGCCGCGGTGGCCGACGGAGCACGCGGCGCAGTGGTCGCGGTCATCGCAGGGAGGGGCGGAGCAGGTGCGTCGGTGTTCGCGGCAGCACTGGCACAGGTCGCAGCGGAGGTGTCTGATGCGCTGCTCATCGACGCCGATCCGTGGAGCGGCGGCA
Organism: Mycobacterium sp. NPDC051804; assembly: GCF_044452905.1. Taxonomy (NCBI): domain Bacteria; kingdom Bacillati; phylum Actinomycetota; class Actinomycetes; order Mycobacteriales; family Mycobacteriaceae; genus Mycobacterium; species Mycobacterium sp. NPDC051804. The sequence continues at coordinate 109,989 of NZ_JBITCD010000005.1, forward strand.
TCGACCTTCTCCTCGGCCTCGAGGCGGACTCCGGGCTGCGCTGGCCGGACCTCACGCTGCAAGGCGGACGACTGAACTACGCTGCGCTCCGCGACACGCTCCCCCGGCAACGCGGCGTGTGTGTGCTCTCATGCGGCCGTGGCGGCGGAGACATCGATGCCACACCCCTCGGTGCTGTCGTGGACGCGGGCAGTCGTGGCGGCGCGACGGTGGTCTGCGATGTGCCGAGGCGATCGACTGCGGCTGCCGAGACCGTGCTCGAATCGGCGGATCTCGTCATCGTCGTCGCGCCCGCCGATGTGCGATCCAGCGCAGCCGCCGAAGGCGTCGCGCGTTGGGTCTCGACGGTGAACCCCAACGCGGGCCTGGTGGTGCGAGGGCCCGCACCGGGCGGGCTGCGATCCGCCGATGTCGCCGAGATCGTCGGTCTTCCGCTCCTCGCCGCGATGCGACCGCAGGCCCGCATTGCCGAGACCTTGGAACTTGGCGGTCTGCGGTTGCGCCGCCGCTCCCCGCTCACCGCCGCCGCACGCCGGGTGATGGCGGTACTGCATCAGCATCCGGTGGTGAGCGCGGCGTGAGCGCCTCGCTGATCGAACGCGTCCGCGAGCGGCTGGCTGCGGAGTCCGGGCCGCTGCGGCCGACCGCCGTTGCCGCCGCGATCCGGGCGGAGTCCGGCGGCGTGCTCGGCGACGCCGAGGTTCTCAGCGGGCTGCGCGTATTGCAAACCGAACTCACCGGGGCAGGCTTACTGGACCCGTTGTTGCGCGCGGACGGAACCACTGACGTTCTGGTCACCGCGCCCGACGCGGTCTGGGTCGACGACGGCGACGGCCTGCGCCGCACGTCGATCCGATTCGCAGACGACGACGCCGTGCGACGGCTGGCGCAGCGGCTGGCGCTGTCGGCCGGACGCCGCCTCGACGAGGCGCAGCCCTGGGTCGACGGCCAATTGACCGGACTGGGAAGCGGGCAGTGCACCGTTCGTCTGCACGCGGTGTTGTCGCCGATCGCCCCCAGCGGAACGTGCCTGTCACTGCGAGTGCTGAGGCCCGCCACCCAAGACCTCGCTGCGCTCGTGCAGACCGGAACCATCGAGCCGGCGGCCGCGGCGCTGCTGAACGACGTCATCGCCGCACGCCTGGCGCTGCTGGTCTCTGGGGGCACCGGCAACGGCAAGACCACGCTGTTGGCCGCGATTCTCGGCGCGGTCCCCGCCCACGAGCGCATCGTCTGCGTCGAGGACGCCGCGGAATTGGAGCCGGCGCATCCGCATCTGGTGAAACTCGTCGCACGACCCGCCAACGTCGAAGGCGTCGGAGAAGTGACTGTGCGCGACCTCGTCAGGCAGGCCTTGAGGATGAGGCCGGACCGGATCGTCGTCGGCGAGGTTCGCGGCGCCGAGGTGGTCGATCTTCTTGCCGCGCTCAACACGGGTCACGACGGCGGAGCGGGGACCGTGCACGCCAACAGTCCGGCCGAGGTACCCGCGCGGCTCGAAGCGCTCGCCGCGGTTGGCGGACTCGACCGCGGTGCGTTGCACAGCCAACTCGCGGCCGCCGTGCAGGTGCTCGTCCATGTCGGTCGCGATCACCGGGGCCGACGCCGGCTCAGCGAGATCGCGGTGCTCAGCCCCGCCGCCGACGGCCGGGTGCGCGCGGTGACCGCCTGGCGTGCCGGCACCGGTTTTGACTGCGGCGCCGAGCAGCTGCGCACGCTCGTCCGTGAGCGGAGGCAGGCATGAGAGACGCAACACTGGCGCTGGCTCTCGCGCTGCTGATGACGCCGCGTCCATCCCGACGCCGACTCCGTGCACGCGGCCCAGTCGACTCGACAGCACCGAAAGTCTCAGTGTGGCTTCTGGTTCCGGTCGTCGCGCTCGCTCTCCTGTTGGTTGCGGCCACATCGATCGGCGTTGTGGTCGCCGCGGCCATCGTGTGTGCGACCGTCGGGATGCGACGGAGGAATCGGCACCGGCGACGAACCCGCGCTGCCGAAGCCGCCGCGTTGCGGGGTGCGCTGGACGTCCTCGTCGGCGAACTGCGCGTCGGTGCGCACCCTGTCGTCGCCTTCGGCGTCGCCGCCGATGACACCGACGGTGTCGTCGCCACGGCGCTGCGGACGATCGCGGCGCGTGCGCGGTTGGGCGCCGATGTCGCAGCGGGCATGCTCAGCGTGGCGCACCGTTCGTCGTTGCCCGGGCAGTGGGAGCGGCTCGCGGTGTGCTGGCAGCTGGCACAGACGCACGGCCTGGCCATCGGCGCGCTGATGCAGACCGCGCAGCGGGACCTGGTTGAGCGGCAGCGATTCTCCTCCCGGGTCGACGCCGGCATGGCCGGAGCACGCACCACCGCCGCGGTGCTGGCGGGCCTGCCCGTCGTTGGCATCGGGCTCGGCCAGCTGATCGGTGCCGATCCGCTGGGCTTTCTGCTCGCCGACGGATTCGGTGGGTGGCTATTGATCATCGGAGTGTTGCTGGCTTGTGGCGGCCTACTGTGGTGCGACCGGATCACCGGTGCGGTAGTGAAATGACCTACGCCGCAATGCTGTTGGCAGCCGCCTTGTTGCTGGTGAGTCCGCGCTCCCGGGCTCGCATCCATGTGCGAGGTCCCGCGGTAGATGCCTCGGTGGCTCAGAGTGCGGTTCCCGATTCCGATCCGCTGGCCGCGGCGTCGACGCTGGAGGTGTTGGCGGCATGCCTGCGGTCGGGGATGGCGGTGTCGGCAGCTGCGGCGGCGACGGCGCCGTCAGCACCGCGGCATCTGGCCCTGATCCTGAATCGCGCCGCAGACCTGCTTGCACTCGGCGCTGATCCGGCATCGGCGTGGTCAGATCCAGCAGACCAGCGCGACGACCAGGCCGAAGCGCTGGTGCGCATGGCGCGTCGGTCAGCCGCCTCGGGCGCCGCACTGGCGCAAGGCGTTTCCGAGCTGGCCGTGCAATGCCGCGACGAGGCCGCCGACGCAGCCCGCGCCGCAGCGGAACGGGCGTCGGTCCTGATCGCGGGGCCGCTGGGGTTGTGCTACCTACCGGCGTTCCTGTGCCTGGGCATCGTGCCCGTCGTGGTTGGGTTGGCAGACGATGTGCTGCGTTCCGGTGTGCTGTAACAGTTTTCGAGAGTTGGGGAGGAAATCCATTGATACACAAGTGGGCCCGTTCAGTCGAGTCGAAATTCACCATGCTGATCGTCGACGAGAGTGGTATGTCCACGGTCGAATACGCGATCGGCACCATCGCCGCGGCGGCGTTCGGCGCGATTCTGTACACCGTGGTGACGGGCGACTCGATCGTCAGCGCATTGACCAACATCATCAACCGCGCACTGAACACCAACGTCTAGGCGGCGAGATCGGCGGTGCGACGGTCGAGGCGGCATTCGGTGTCGCGGCCCTGGTCGCCGTGCTGGTGTTGTGCGCGTCCGGCCTCAGCGCGGTGTCGATGCACATCCGATGCGTCGACGCCGCCAGGGAGGCGGCACGCCTGGCAGCGCGTGGCGACGACGGCTCTGAGGCTGCACGTGCCATCGCGCCGCACGGTGCGTCGGTGCAGCTGCACCGCGACGGCGCACACGTGGTCGCGACCGTCTCGGCGCGCTCGGTGCTCCTGCCGGGGGTCACCGTCGCCGGACGTGCTGTCGCCGCGGTCGAACCTGGCCAGCGCTGAATCGGGCTCTGCCACGTTGGTGGCGGTCGCGATGATGGCGGTGCTCCTGACCATCACCGTCGCCGGCGTGTACCTCGGGACGGCCGCGGTCGCGAGACACCGTGCACAGGCGGCAGCCGATCTCGCCGCCCTCGCGGCGGCCGGTGGACTCGCAGACGGTGCCCAGGCGGCGTGTGTGCGTGCCGTTGCGGTGGCCGATGCGATGCGCACCACGGTCGCGGAATGTTCGGTGACCGGACTCGACGTCGTTGTCGCCGTCGAGGTCAGCGTGGCGCTGGGACGGCTGGGTGTTGGTACCGCTCGTGCGGTCGCCCGCGCGGGTCCCCTCGAATCAGGCCTGGCGTAGCGTCGCCAGCCCGGCGAACACGTTGTCCTCCAGTTCCACGCGGTTGATCGTCACGTGCACAGGGGTCCATCCGCCGTCGTTGGCCGCCAACCGGAGGGTTCCCGTCGTGCTGCCGGTGTCGAAATCCTCTGTCATTCTTGCGATCAGAGCTCGGTCGTCGGGATGTACGCGGTGATCACCGGCGAGGCTGGACCGCCAGTTGAAGAACGGCGCGGGATCGTCGAGCCACTTCAGTAGCGTCCAGTTCGTCAGATCGACGAGCGCGCGGTGAGCGCCGGGCTGCGCCAGCCCTTCGAGGATGCGCTGCGCCAGGTAGTCGCGGGACTCCGTTTCGCTGTCGCGTTCGCCACGCCAGTTCATCGCCCGAAGCATCAGCCGGGTGCTCCCGTCGTCCTGCTCCTCGGCAAGCACCCTGGCCACGAAGCCGATCGTGATCGGCTCGTCGCGATAGTCCGTGACGTCCCATGAATTGCAGATCGTCTGGCCGGGCTCACGCGTGATCGTCATCGACAGGACTTTGGCTTCGCTCGGGTTGAGCTCACGTTTGGGCAGATCTTCGGCAAACGCCCTGCCGTGCAGCACCTGGCTGTCCGGCGCCCATCCGCTGTTGTGCAAAGACTCGGTGGTGTCGGTCGCGGTGCCGGTGGTGAGGTCCCAGACCAGAGGGCCGGGCACCGGACGATCCGGGGGTTCCATATCGGGCGGACCGATCCACACGTGCACGCCGTGGATTCGTCCGTCGGTCATCTGGACGACCTCGGTGCGGATTACGCGGTCGTTTTTCGGCGTGATGCTGCTCAATCCCTGGCCGGCGCGCACCGTCTCTCCGATAGCCGTCTGGATCGCCATCAAATTTGGATTTCGTCTGAGAAACGCGCTGACCGGGACCATGTTCTTGGTTTTGCGACCCTGGGCAACCACGGCGGGTTCGCTGCCCAGAGTTTCCACGAGCAGCCAGTCGTGGTTCATGAGGGCAGTTTAGGGCCGTGCTCTTGATTCCCCGCAGTCAACACTCACCTTCGAAATCCGTGGCAACGCGTCGGTTGTGCATCGCAATCCGTCATTTTCAGGGGTGTCAATACCGAGCGGCAGAGTTGCGGCACCCGCTCCGACTTGGTAATTTGCGACTGCACCCGGTCTATCCGGACTAGGGAACGGATCGCGTTGTCCGGCCGTTCCCCGCAAATGAATTACCAGGCGTTTCCACTTTTAGGTGGCTTCGTCCGCAGTAAACCGCGGGGGCGACTGTTCGAGGGGTCGGTCGCCCCTGTGGGGGTCACGGGGCTGGTTCGTCGAGTTCGTTCAACACCAGCCGCAGCACCGTGATCGCCCCCTGTTTGTCGAGCGGATCGTTTCCATTGCCGCATTTGGGTGACTGCACGCATGACGGGCACCCGGTCGCGCACTCGCACGCCTCGATCGCCGCCGCTGTCGCGGCCCACCAGGTGCCGATCTTCTCGAAGCCCCGGTCGGCGAAGCCGGCACCGCCGGGATAGCCGTCGTAGACGAATATGACCGGCAGGCCCTCCACCGGACCGATCGCCGTCGACACCCCGCCGATATCGCCGCGATCGCAGCTGGCGACCAACGGCAGCAATCCGATCGCCGCATGCTCGGCGGCGTGTAGCGATCCCGGCACTCGCAGTGGCTCAATCCCGTTGTCCTGCAACGTCTCGGGGGTGATGGTGCACATTACGGCGGTGGTTTCCAGGGTACGCGTCGGCATGTCCAGTTCGACGAAGTCGATGACCTCACCATCCAACCGGCGACGCAGATATCCGATCACCGTGTTCGACACCGATACCGGCACGAGCCCAACTGTCACCGGCCCGTACGTCTTTCGCTCACCCTCGCCGGTGACGGCGATGTCGGTCAGTTCGCGCGCGAACGTCGTGTACCCGGGATCCTCGGCGTGGACGAACGCGACGCCATCCTCGAAATCGAGTGAGTCGACGACATAGCTCTCACCCTGATGCAGATAGACGGCCCCCGGGTGGACCGACGCCGGTGCCTGCCCGGCGCCCGCGCTGCCCAGCATCCGGCCGGTGCCCGCCTCCAGGATGGCGATCTGACCGCCCGACGAACCCCGGATGTCGACAGCGGGATGCGGATCCACACCTGGAGTGGCGAAGTAACCCGCGGGCCGCTTGCGCAGCAAGCCGTCGTCGACGAGCGAGGACGCGACCGCCTCGGCGCTCCACATCCGCACCTCCGCCTCGGTCAAGGGAAGCTCCGTTGCGGCGCAGAGCAGTTGCGGCCCAAGGACATACGGATTGGACGGGTCGATGACCACCCGCTCGATCGGCTTATCGAGCAGCGCCGCAGGATGATGGACGAGGTACGTGTCGAGTGGGTCGTCGCGCGCGATCAACACGATCAGCGCGCTCTGGCCCCGCCGGCCCGCGCGGCCGGCCTGCTGCCAGAAGGAGGTGACCGTGCCGGGGAAACCGGCCAGCACGACGGCGTCGAGTCCGGCGATGTCGACGCCGAGTTCCAGCGCGTTGGTGGTCGCCAAACCGCGCAATTCGCCGTCGGCCAGTGCGCGTTCCAGTGCGCGGCGGTCCTCGGCGAGATAACCCGCCCGGTAGGAGGCCACCCGGTCGGCCAGGTCCGGTGCGCGTTCCTCCAGCCGTGCGCGCGCACCGAGTGCGGTGAGTTCGGCACCGCGACGCGAACGCACGAACGTCAGTGTGCGGGCTCCCTCAGCGATCAGATTCCCCATCACCTGAGCCGCGTCCGCGCCCGCCGAACGTCGCACCGGAGCACCGTTTTCGCCGACAACATCGTCGAGTAGCGCCGGTTCCCACAACGCGACGGTGCGCGCGCCTTGCGGAGAGCCGTCATGCGTGACCTCGGCGACCGTTTCCCCGATCAACTCCGAAGCGGTGATGGCGGGGGCGGCAGTGGTCGCGCTGGCGAAGATCACCGTTGGCCCGGATCCGGTTGCCGAGTAGCGCGTGCACAACCGCAGTAGTCGACGTAGCACCATGGCCACGTTGGAACCGAAAACACCGCGATAGTAATGACATTCGTCTACGACGACATACCGCAGGTTCCGCAGGAACACCGCCCAGCGGGCATGGTTGCGCAACAGCGAAAGGTGAATCATGTCGGGATTGGAGAAGATCCACCGGGACCGCTCGCGTGCGAAGCGCCGGACATCGGTATTGCTGTCGCCGTCGTACGAGCTCGGGGCGACGTCGCGCAGCGCAGGCACCGCCTCGGTCAGCGCGATCGCGGCACGCAATTGATCGTGGCCGAGCGCCTTTGTCGGCGACAGATAGAGAACCCGGGAGCGCGAATCAGCTTTCAGCATCGTCAATATCGGTAGTTGGTAGGCCACCGACTTGCCCGAGGCCGTTCCCGTGCTCAAAACGACGTGGCGCCCGGAGTGCGCGAGGTCGGCCGCGGCAAGCTGATGCGACCACGGTGCCTTGATGCCGCGATCAACAAACGCCTGCACCACATCTGGGTCGGCCCACAGTGGCCATTCGTGTTCTTGTCCCTGTCGCGGCGGCAGATCGGCGACATGACGCAACGGGCTGTGGCTGCCCGCAGTAGCTCCAGTGACGGCGCCGTCGACCGCGCAAGCGAGCAGCTCGCGGCCGAAATCTGCCATCACATGCCCTCCCGAGACGTTTCGTACGTGAATTGTTCCCCAATCGATCGCTTCTCCACTGTCGCCGCAGACTAGAACGTGATTGACTGATCGCGGTCGCAGCTTCTGTGTTCGTGTATTTCGCTCGCAGGATCGACGTTGCGATCGCGGTTCCTGCGAGGGTTGTAGGTCGGGTCGAGTTCCGAGCACTCCACGAAGGTATGGCGGTCGGAACGGGCCCGGTCTGCCGAAATGGTGGACCGCACCCGGTAAGAAGAGAAGGAAAGTACGAGAGATGCCACAGGGAACTGTGAAGTGGTTCAACGCGGAAAAGGGCTTCGGGTTCATTGCTCCCGAGGACGGTTCCGCCGATGTGTTCGTCCACTACACGGAAATTCAAGGAAGCGGCTTCCGCACCCTTGAGGAGAACCAGAAGGTCGAGTTCGAGGTTGGCCAGAGCCCCAAGGGCCCGCAGGCCACAGGCGTTCGCGCCGTCTAACCGACGCACTTAAGGAAACCCCCCGCACGGCTCCGACAACGAGCACCGCGGGGGTGTTTTCGTTTTGAGGGGTGCCCGGCCCGGCGACCCGCCGGTGAGGCAGTCCCTGGCTTAGTGTCGAACCGTGAGCCAGCTGTCCTTCTTTTCGGCCGAGTCGGTGCCGCCCGCCGTGGCCGACTTGACCGGGTTGCTCGCCGCACCGGGACAGGTGGTGTTGGTGGGTTCGGGCTCACAGGCGGGGGCGCGGCTTTCGGTCGTGGTGGATCAGGTGTGGCGCGCCCAGGCGCTGGCCGAGATGATCGTCGAGGCCGGCCTGCAGCCCGAGGTCGCCCGCACCGACGAGAACAACCCGCTGGTTCGCACCGCCGTGGACCCGCGACTGGTCGGTATTGCGCGTGAATGGACGCGAGGGGCCGTCAAGACAGTGCCGCCGCAGTGGTTGCCTGGGCCGAGGGAATTAAGGGCCTGGACGCTCGCAGCAGGCACCACGGAAGCCGACCGCTATCTCCTCGGCCTGGACCCACATGCTCCCGACACCCATTCGCCGCTGGCGTCGGCGATGATGCGCGTCGGGATAGCCCCCACCCTGATCGGAACCAGAGGGACCCGTCCGGCGCTGCGGATCAGCGGTCGTCGCCGGCTATCGCGCCTGGTAGAAAACGTGGGGGAACCCCCGGGCAATGTGGACGCGTTTGCCCAGTGGCCCCGGATCTGACCCCTCGGAACCGGAGGGTCAGTTTGCGTCGGCCCGCGCAGAATGCGAAATTGTCAGTTGCCGACGAGGCCCTAACGCAGATTGAGCGCGTAATCGGGCGTTGTAGGCAATGGAAAGAGTGGAGCGAAGGCACTGGTGGCAGACGGGGACGGCAGTAGCGGCCGCAACGGTAATGTGCGGCGACTCGTCATAGTCGAGTCGCCTACTAAGGCTCGCAAAATAGCTGGCTACCTAGGCTCCAACTACATCGTCGAGTCGTCGCGTGGACACATCCGCGACCTGCCGAGGGCGGCCGCCGATGTGCCCGCGAAGTACAAATCGGAGTCCTGGGCCCGCCTCGGAGTCAACGTCGACGCCGACTTCGAGCCGCTCTACATCATCAGCCCGGAGAAAAAGAGCACCGTCGCCGAGCTGAAAGACCTGCTCAAGAATGTCGACGAGCTCTATCTGGCCACAGACGGCGACCGCGAGGGCGAGGCCATCGCGTGGCATCTCCTGGAGACGCTGAAGCCGCGCATCCCGGTCAAGCGGATGGTGTTCCACGAGATCACTGAGCCGGCCATCCGGGCCGCCGCCGACGATCCGCGGGATCTCGACATCGACCTGGTCGACGCGCAGGAGACCAGGCGCATCCTGGACCGGCTGTACGGCTACGAGGTCAGCCCGGTGCTGTGGAAGAAGGTCGCGCCGAAGCTGTCGGCGGGCCGCGTGCAGTCCGTCGCGACCCGCATCATCGTGTCGCGCGAGCGCGAGCGCATGGCGTTCCGCAGCGCGGGCTACTGGGACGTGACCGCCGAGCTCGACGCCAGCGTGTCCAACTCGCAGGCCTCGCCGCCCACGTTCACGGCCAAGCTGAACTCCGTCGACGGCCGCCGGATTGCCACCGGTCGCGACTTCGATTCGCTGGGCGGGCTCAAGAAGCCCGACGAGGTGCTCGTCCTGAACGAGTCCGCCGCCGGCGCGCTGGCCACCGGACTGCGTGGCGCGCAACTCGAGGTCTCGTCCGTCGAGCAGAAGCCTTATACCCGTAAGCCCTACGCGCCGTTCATGACGTCGACGCTGCAGCAGGAGGCCGGTCGAAAGCTCCGGTTCTCCTCGGAGCGCACGATGAGCATCGCGCAGCGGCTCTACGAGAACGGCTACATCACTTATATGCGTACCGACTCGACCACGCTGTCGCAGTCGGCCATCAACGCCGCACGAAACCAGGCCACCCAGCTGTACGGCCAGGAGTACGTGCACCCGTCGCCGCGGCAGTACACCCGCAAGGTCAAGAACGCCCAGGAGGCACACGAGGCCATCCGCCCCGCGGGCGACGTGTTCCAGACCCCCGGGCAGCTGCACGCGCAGTTGGACACCGACGAGTTCCGGCTCTACGAGCTGATCTGGCAGCGCACGGTCGCCTCGCAGATGGCCGACGCGCGCGGCACCACGCTGTCGTTGCGCATCTCCGGGCACTCCAGTGACGGCCAGCAGGTGGTGTTCAGCGCCAGCGGCCGCACCATCACGTTCGCGGGCTTCTTGAAGGCCTACGTCGAGAGCATCGACGACCAGGCGGGTGGTGAGGCCGATGACGCCGAGAGCCGGCTGCCGAATCTGGAGCAGGGCCAGCGGGTCGACGCCAAGGAGCTCACCGCCGACGGGCACACCACGTCACCGCCTGCTCGCTACACCGAGGCGTCGCTGATCAAGGCGCTGGAAGATCTCGGTATTGGCCGGCCGTCGACGTACTCGTCGATCATCAAGACAATTCAGGACCGCGGGTACGTGCACAAGAAGGGCAGCGCCCTGGTGCCGTCCTGGGTGGCGTTCGCCGTGACCGGACTGCTCGAACAGCACTTCGGGCGGCTGGTCGACTACGGTTTCACCGCGGCGATGGAGGACGAGCTCGACGAGATCGCCGCCGGGAACGAGCAGCGCACCAACTGGCTGACGAACTTCTACTTCGGCGGCGAGCACGGAGTGGCCGATTCGATCGCGCGCTCGGGTGGTCTCAAGAAGCTCGTCGGTGTGAACCTTGAGGGTATCGATGCCCGAGAAGTCAACTCCATCAAGCTCTTTGACGACGAGGAGGGCCGTCCGATCTATGTCCGCGTGGGCAAGAACGGGCCGTACCTCGAGCGCATGGTGGCCGATCCGGACGGCGAGCCAGGCGAGCTCAAGCCGCAGCGCGCGAACCTCAAGGACGAGCTCACACCCGACGAGTTGACGCTCGAACTTGCCGAAAAGCTTTTCTCCACACCGCAAGAGGGCCGTTCCCTGGGTGTCGATCCAGCCACCGGACACGAGGTCGTCGCGAAGGACGGCCGGTACGGCCCGTACGTCACCGAGGTGTTGCCCGCGCCGCCGGAGACGCCGGACGACGGCGCGGCGTCCGGCGCGAAGAAGCCCAAAAAGCCGACGGGCCCCAAGCCGCGCACCGGCTCGCTGCTGCGCACGATGGACCTGGAAACGGTGACGCTGGAAGACGCGCTGCGACTGCTCTCGCTCCCGCGCGTGGTCGGTGTCGACCCGAACACGAACGAGGAGATCACCGCGCAGAACGGCCGCTACGGTCCATACCTCAAGCGCGGCACCGACTCTCGATCGCTAGCCACCGAAGAGCAGATGTTCGACATCACGCTCGATGAGGCGCTCAAGATCTATTCGGAACCGAAACGCCGTGGTGGACAACGGGCTTCGGCACCGCCGCTGCGTGAGCTGGGTAACGATCCCGCGACCGACAAACCGATGGTGATCAAGGACGGCCGGTTCGGACCGTACGTCACCGACGGCGAGACCAACGCCAGCCTGCGCAAGGGCGATGACGTCATGTCCATCACCGACGAGCGCGCCTCTGAGTTGTTGGCCGACCGCCGGGCCCGGGGCCCGGTCAAGAAGAAGGCGACCAAGAAGGCCGCGAAGAAGAAGGCCCCGGCCAAGAAGGCAGCCAAGAAGGCCTAGCCGCCGGCGGAGACGTCTTCGGGTAGCACCAGGTTCAGCGGCCTGGCCAGCTGTGTCGGGGCCACGCGCCCGCGCAGTTCGACGATCTCGCCGACGTCCCAGCACAGCGCCTCGGCGTCCAGGGCACCGCTGACCGCGATGGCCGATGCGAGCACGTGCCCAGCCTCGAGCTTGGCCAGCTCCGTGAGTCGCGCGGCCTCGTTCACCGGGTCGCCGATCACGGTGTACTCGAAACGGGCCTGCGCGCCGATGTGCCCGGCGATCGCGCGGCCGGCCGACACCCCGATACCGAACTCCGTCTGGCCGAGCACCTTGATCACTTCGTCGTGCAGTTCACGCGACGCGGCGAGCGCCGCCCCGCACGCGTCGGGATGTTCGATAGGCGCACCGAAGATGGCCAGTGCCGCGTCGCCCTGGAACTTGTTGACGAACCCCCCGTGACGGTTGACGGTGTCGACCACCACCCGGAAGAAGTCGTTGAGCAGGTTGACGACCTCGCCCGCGGGGATGGTCGCCGCCAGCTGTGTCGAGCCGACGAGGTCGACGAACAGCACGGCGACGTCGCGTTCCTGGCCGCCGAGCTCGGTGCCGCGCTCCAGCGCTCGCCGGGCGACGTCCTCGCCGACGTAGCGGCCGAAGAGGTCGCGCAGCCGCTGCCGCTCGGCCAGGTCGCGGACCATGTCGTTGAAGCCCGCCTGAAGCAGACCCAGTTCGCTGGCGTCGTAGATCTGCATGTGGGCGTTGTAATTTCCGCGCTGCACCTCGCCGAGCGCCCAGCGCAACTGGCGCAGCGGATCGGCGATCGACATGGCTACCAGCACCGTGCCGAACAGCCCGATGACCAACGCGGCGATCGCGAGCAACAGAATCGGCGTGGTCAGCTTGTCGGCTGGAGCGGTGAGGACCTCGAACTTGCTGGCCACCAGTGCCAGCACGATCGCCAAAATAGGCACGCCGGTGGACAGCACCCACGTCATGACCTGGCGTTGGATCACGCCGGGAGCGCGGAAGTTCTCCGGAACGCCGCCGCGCAGGGCGGCCACGGCGACCGGTCGCAGCACCCGCTCCGACTGCAGATATCCGATGATCGCCGTCGCGGTGGCACCCAAACCGCTGGCGACAGCCACCACTGGCGCCGATTTACTGGCCACCGGCCAGCTGGCCACGATGAACACCACCGAACCGAGCAACCAGTTCGCGACGTTGATCATCGTGCGGTAGTACGGCATCTTCAGCGCGCGGACCCGGGCCAGCTCGGTGACAGCCGGATCGGCGTCGGTCAGCAGCGTGTCCCGGCGCTGCCAGCGGATCACTGGGATCAGCAGCCGCAGGCTCAGGTACGACGCGGTGGTGAACGAGATGAACAGGAAGCCCAGGAACACCGCCAGGTTGAACGCGGGCAGGTCCTGCAGCTGGATCCGGTCCTCAGGCGGCAACCCGAACCGCAGGAAACTCAGGACCAGCAGCGCGCCGATGATGTCGGCCTGCAGCATCCCGAGGGTGAACACCGGCCACGGCGTGCGCGCGACCCAACGGACGAATGCGCCGATTCGCCTCATGGGTATCGCCCCGGTGGTCACTGGTCAACCGTATCGGTCGCCGGCGACGGGAAAAGGCGCAAACGAGCCCTGTGGGACGGACGTGTCGCTTCGCAGCACTACTGTTATCTGCGATGACGGGTGTCTTTTCGCGTCTGGTGGGTCAGCACGCCGTGGAAGCCGAGTTGGTGGCCGCCGCGCGTGCCGCACGCGGTGATTCGGCTCACAGCACAGTGGCGACAGGGACCATGACACACGCGTGGCTGATCACCGGCCCGCCCGGGTCGGGCCGATCGATCGCCGCGCTGTGCTTTGCCGCCGCGCTGCAGTGCACCAGCGACGGCGTTCCCGGCTGCGGAGAGTGCCGCGCCTGTACGACGGCGATGGCGGGCACCCACGCCGACGTGCGGCGGATCGTTCCCGAGGGCCTGTCCATCGGCGTGGACGAGATGCGCAGCATCGTGCAGATCGCGTCGCGGCGGCCCGGGACGGGACGGTGGCAGGTCGTCCTGATCGAGGACGCCGACCGGCTGACCGAGGGTGCGGCGAATGCACTGCTCAAGGTGGTCGAGGAGCCGCCGCCGTCGACGGTGTTCCTGCTCTGCGCTCCGTCGGTCGACCCGGAGGACATCGCGATCACGTTGAGGTCGCGTTGCCGGCATGTGGCGCTGGTGACGCCACCGGTCGACGCCATCGCGCAGGTGCTGGTCGAGACCGACGGGCTGACGGAGGAGGACGCGCGCTGGGCGGCGTCGGTCAGCGGGGGCCACGTCGGCAGGGCGCGGCGGCTGGCCGTCGACCAGGAGGCGCGTGAGCGCCGGCAACGGGCCCTGGGATTGGCGCGTGACGCCGCGACACCGTCGCGGGCCTACGCCGCTGCCGAGGAACTGGTGGCAGCGGCCGAGGCGGAGGCAGTGTCGCTGACCGTCGTCCGCAATGAGACCGAGGCCGAGGAGTTGCGCACCGCTCTGGGCGCCGGCGGCACCGGCAAGGGCACCGCGGGCACCATGCGCGGTGCGACCGGTGCGCTCAAAGACCTTGAGAAACGCCAGAAGTCGCGCAAGACACGGGCGTCCCGCGATGCGCTCGACCGGGCCCTGATCGACCTGGCCACATATTTCCGCGATGCGCTGCTGGTGTCCTCGGGTGCGGGCGACATCCAGGCGAACCACCCGGACATGGGTGAGCGGGTTGCCGCGATGGCCGCGCACGCGCCGCCGGACAAGCTGTTGCGCTGCATCGAGGCGGTGCTGGAGTGCCGCGAAGCACTGGATATGAACGTCAAGCCGAAGTTCGCGGTCGACGCGATGGTGGCGACGGTGGGACGGGCATTGCGCGACTGACTTGGGCGCGCGGTATGCCCTGTCGTAGACTCGTCCCGCCCTTACGGGCGCGGCCACCTTAGCTCAGTCGGTAGAGCGATTCACTCGTAATGAATAGGTCAGGAGTTCGATTCTCCTAGGTGGCTCAAGAACTCGTCCACCAGCGTAAGCACCTCGCCGAGGTGCGTCTGCAACAGCCAGTGCCCGCCACCGAGTAGGTGCAGCTGCGCGTCGGGTAGGTCGCGGTGGTAGGCCCGGGCCGAAGCCTCCGGCATGTAGCCGTCGTGCGGGCCCCACACAATCAGGGCCGGCGGCCGGTGCTCACGCAGGTAGGCCTGCTCGCGGGAGAACCAGTCAAGCGTGGACGGTTGGTCTTCGAGCAAGTGGATGAGGTTGGCCAGCCGCTGCGGGGTGTTCATCAGCGCCCAGTGCAATGTCCAGAGGTCCGGGCTGATGCGGTCGGCGACGTCGTCGGGTAGTTCGCCGCGAAACTCGCTCTCGAATCCTGCGAGGGTGACGTGGTCGGCGATGCGGCGGCGCGAGCCCGGGCCGGGGTTGTCCCAGAGCTCCTTCAGGAAGTCGTACTTTGGGCCGAAGGTGTCGGCGTAGATGTCGCCGTTCTGGATGACAAGACCTGTGATCTGCTCGGGCCGCGACAGCGCCATCCGGAAACCGAATTGCGAGCCGTAGTCGTGCAGCCAGATGGCGAAACGCTGCAAGCCGATCGCGTCGGTGAACCGCGGCAGGAACTCGGCATAGGCGTCGAAGCTGTATCCGAAGTCCTCAGGGGACGGTGTTGCGCTGTAACCGAACCCGGGCATGTCGGGTGCGATGGTCCGCCACCGTCCGCCGAGCCCCGCCATGAGCTCGCGGTAGACGAAGGACGACGCGGGGTAACCGTGGGGAAGCAACAACGCGGGCGCGTCGGCGGGGCCCGCTTCGCGGTAGAACGTGTCGATGCCATCGACGGTGATCCGATGATGGCGAACAGGCGAGAGGGGCATATCCGCCGCGTTCCCCGTCACCTCTTGGCGTCAAACACCTGACGGGCGAGCGTGCACGCCGTATTGCCTGCGGGAAATCCGGCATAACCGGTCGAGTGGTAGATCACCTCGGCGATCTCGTCCTCGGTCAGACCGTTGTTGCGCGCGATCTGGAAGTGAATCTTCAGCTCGTCGGTCGCCCGCAAGGTGATGAGGATGCCAAGAGTGACGAGGCTTCTGTCGCGACGGCTCAGGCCTTCGCGGGCCCACAAGTTGCCGAAGACGTTGTCCATCGCGATCTCGAGAATCTCATCGCCGAACGAGCCGTCCCGAACGTTGAGCGGACCCTCGGGCAGTACGCCGGGAAGCAGCTCGCGGAAAACCTGAACACCTTGCTCACGCACTTCTGTCATGCGATCAGCGTGGCACGTGGCGACTATTTCGGTGCCACGAATCCGACCGGTCCCGCCGCGATGCACACCGACAACGCCGCGGTGTTCGCGCTGACGTTGATCGCGTCGCCCGCACCCGGCAGCCGGACGAACACCCGGTTGAGCCCGGGGTGCACCGGCACCTTCACCTCGACACCCTCGGTCAGCGACATCGTCAGCGATCCGTCGCTGTTGGCCAGGTAGTTGATCTCCGCGGTCCAGTCGGCGGGCAACAGGGGACCGTCCAGTGGCATGCGCACTCCGAAATCCGGCTGGACGAGATAGCCGCATTGCGGCTCCGGTCCCTCGACGATGCTGCGCACCCACGTGACCTTCGCGTCGACCAGTCGGCCGGAGCTGTTCAGCATACGTAACTCGGTTGTCGCCGAGGCGAATTCGGGTCTGTCCCGCAGCAGTGCGAACATGTGGCTGGCTAGGTTCTCGGGGCCGACCACACGCTGCAACACCATCGGGTCGACCTCTTGATCGAGCATCGCGGCGCTCGACGTTTGCGCAGCCGTGGCGAGGCCGGCCTCGGCATTCTGCAGGTACGGCTGTGCCGGGTTGTCGCGCCAGCTCGTCAAGAACGTCGCCGTCGAGTACAGGCTGCTGGCCATGAATACGGTTGTTGCAAGGACGGTTACGGCCGTCCGCGCGCGTGAAGCGTCCAGCCATTTCGAACCCTCGCGGTTGGGTGCGCACAACCCGACGGCGGCCAACAGCGCCAGCACCACGACGAGATCCGGCAGGTATCGCAGTGTCTGCGCCAACTCGAGCGCGGTGAACTCCGACGACCGCATCAGGTAGATCGGTATCTGGCAGGCGACCGCATATCCGACCGCTACCAGCCACACCGCGCCGATGCGCCGTTTGCGAATCACGGTCAGGGCCACCACGGCCGCGAGCGCCACCCAGCCCAGCACCATCACGGTCACCGGCGGCGTACCCCACGGCGATGCGGGTGCCCAGCGCTGCCAATCCCATGGCCCGCCAACGAGTCCAGGCACGATGCCGTGCGTCACCGACCTGGCCAGCAGATCCCATGTCATCGACCAGTCGAGCGTCCATCGCTTCTGGTCGACGACGGCGAGGTACACCGCGATCCACGCGGCCGTCACCGCAAGCGACGAAACCCACAGCCGAACGCCCTGACGCCACACCATCATCGGCGATCCCGCCCCGGTGACGTAGGCGAGCAGCGCCGCGACCGCGAACGCGACGAACGGGATGACGGCGGCCTTCTCGAAGAACAGCAGACCGCCGAGGAACACCAGCAGACCCGTCACGGCGTAACGCTGATTGCCGGTGCGCACCAGCAACACCGCATCCCCGCACACCCACGCCAGTGCCGCGAGCATGGGTAGCGAGTTCAATGCTGCCGCCCACCAAGCGAACCCGGGGACAGCCATCGGGGTGAACAGTGCGAACGCCAACGGAACCAACAGCACGGGCTGCCAACCCAGAATCACGTGCAGCGCCCGGAGCAGCGCCAGCGACGCCAGCAGCTGCAGCACGATCAGGCTGAGCGCGGGAAGGAACCAGTGCAGCGGTGCGAGGCGGGTGATCCCGCCGGCGACCAGAAACGCTGCCGGCATGACGTGGCCGTCGTGGTCGTCGAACAGGTACCCCATCGAGAGCAGGTCCTGGGTGCCTGCCCGACCGATGAGAATCAGGTCGTCCCAGTAGAAGTAGCCGCTGAACGCCAGCACCGCCCGGATGAGCAGTTGCACCAGGATCAGCGCGGCAGCGGCGCGGACGACCCAGTTGGTCTGACCCGTAAACCGTTTCACGCCGGATAGGTGTCGCCGGCTTGGCTGCGTGCCGCCCACGCGGAAGCCACCATCTCGCCGAGCGAATGCCGCATCCGCCAGTCCAGGTCACGGGCCGCCAGATCGCCGGCCGCGACGATGCGCGCCGGATCACCCGGGCGTCGGGGTTTGATCGTGGGTTCGAACTCGATCCCGGTCGCTTCCCGGATCGCGGTCATGATCTCGCGGACGGACGTGCCGTCGCCGCTGCCGAGGTTGTACACCGGCTCGACCGGTTGGCCGGCCGTCAGCCGCTGCGCGGCGGCGACGTGGGCCAACGCCAAATCGGCGACGTGAATGTAGTCGCGCACACACGTGCCGTCCGGCGTCGGATAGTCGTCACCGTTGATCTGTGGGGTTTCACCGCGATAGAGCATGTTGAAGACCAACGGGAACAGGTTGTGTGGACTCACATCGAACAGGTCCGTCGAACCCGAGCCCACCACGTTGAAGTAGCGCAGGCTCGTGTGCTTGAGGCCGGACGCCCGCCCGGCGTCGCGCAGCAGCCATTCGCCGATCAGCTTGGTCTCTCCGTACGGCGATTCCGGCCGGGTCGGGGTGTCCTCGGTGACGATGTCGACGTCCGGCGTGCCGAAGGTGGCCGCACTGGACGAGAACACCAACTTGTCGACGCCCTCGGCGTCCATCGCCTTGAGCAGCGTGACCATCGCCGACACGTTCTGCTCGTACGTGTGTAGCGGCCGCCGGACCGATACGCCCGCGTACTTGAAGCCGGCGATGTGGATGACGCCTTGGACGCCGTGGTCGCGCAGCACCTTGGCGACGCGGTCAGCGTCGAGCAGAGTCCCGCGCACCAACGGCACGGACGCGGGCACGAACTGCTCTAGGCCGGTCGACAGGTCGTCGAGCACCACCACCGGAATGTCGGCGTCCTGGAGGGCGCGGACCACGTGTGACCCGATGTAGCCCGCCCCGCCCGTCACCATCCACGTCATGTTGGAGCCGAGTCTAAAGGGGAAAAAAGATTGTAAGTACTTACTTTCTGTTGTACGCTCGTCGCCATGACCTACGACGTGATTGTTCGTGACGGCCTGTGGTTCGACGGCACCGGCGCAGCCCCGCAGGTCCGCTCGCTGGGCATCCGCGACGGGATCGTGGCAGCAGTTTCGGCCACCCCCCTCGATGAGACGGGGTGCCCGGACGTCATCGACGCAGCGGGCAAGTGGATCGTTCCCGGTTTCATCGACGTGCATACGCACTACGACGCCGAGGTGCTCCTTGATCCGGGCCTGCGCGAGTCGGTGCGGCACGGCGTCACCACGGTGCTGCTCGGCAACTGTTCGCTGTCGACGGTCTACGCCGAGACCGACGACGCCGCCGATCTGTTCAGCCGCGTCGAGGCGGTGCCCCGCAGCTTCGTGCACGGCGCGCTCGACGCGAAGAAAACGTGGACCGAGCCCGCCGAGTACGTCCGCGCCATCGACGAGCTGCCGCTGGGCCCGAACATCGGCTCGATGCTCGGGCATTCGGACCTCCGCACCAGCGTCCTCGGCCTGGACCGCGCGACGACCGAGGGTGTGAAGCCGACTCCGGCCGAGCTTGACCGAATGATGGTGATGCTTGAAAAGGCGCTCGACGCAGGGCTTCTCGGGTTGTCCGGCATGGACGCGCCCATCGACAAGCTCGACGGTGACCGGTTCCGTTCGCGGGCACTGCCCTCGACGTTCGCCACCTGGCGTGAGCGACGCAAGCTGATCTCGGTCCTACGTAAGCGCGGTCGCATCCTGCAGAGCGCGCCCAACACCAAGAGCCCGGCCTCGGCGCTGATGTTCTTCCTGACCAGCAGCAAGTGGTTCGGCCGCCGTCCGGGTGTTCGGATGAGCCTCCTCGTCTCGGCCGACGCGAAGTCCGCCACCGGCGCCGTGCACGTATTCGGGCCCGGCGTCAGGCTTCTGAACAAGGTGCTCGACTCCTTGGTGCGGTTCCAGCACCTACCGGTGCCTTTCGAGCTGTACTCCGACGGCATCGACCTGCCGGTCTTCGAAGAGTTCGGTGCCGGGACCGCGGCTCTGCATCTGCGCGACCAGATCGAGCGCAACGAACTGCTGGCCGACACCGACTACCGTCGCCGATTCCGCAAGTCGTTCGACCGCAAGAAGCTCGGCCCGTCGTTGTGGCACCGCGATTTCCACGACGCGACGATCGTCGAGTGCCCCGATGAGTCGCTGATCGGCAAGAGCTTCGGTCAGATCGCCGACGAGCGCGGGCTGCATCCGCTCGACGCGTTCCTCGACGTGCTCGTCGAGAACGGCGAGCGCAACGTGCGGTGGACGACGATCGTGGCGAACCACCGGCCCAAGTACCTCGACAAGCTCGCCGCCGAACCGGCTATCCATATGGGGTTCTCCGACGCCGGCGCGCATCTGCGCAACATGGCGTTCTACAACTTCTCGCTGCGGTTGCTCAAGCGTGTGCGCGACGCCGAGCGTGCGGGTCGCCCCTTCCTGTCGACGCAACGGGCGGTGCACCGGCTGACCGCCGAGGTCGCTGAATGGTTCGGTCTCGACGCGGGCACCCTGCGCGAGGGTGAGCGCGCCGACTTCGTCGTCATCGACCCTGAGCGCCTCGATGAATCGGTGAACTCGTACCACGAGGAGACGGTCCCGTTCTACGGCGGACTGAGCCGCATGGTCAACCGAAACGATTCGACGGTCGTGGCGACCGCGGTCAACGGTACGGTCGTGTTCCGCGACGGCGAGTTCTGCGAGGGCTACGGGACAACCGTGAAGTCGGGTCGCTTCCTGCGCGCCGGTTCGGCCGAGCCCGCGAAAGCGCTTGTCTGACATGGCAAGGACGCAACAGCAGCGTCGTGAAGAAACGATCGCACGTCTGCTCGACGCCAGCATCGACACCATCGTCGAGGTGGGATACGCGCGGGCGTCGGCGGCGGTGATCGCCAGGCGCGCTCAGGTTTCCGACGGCGCGTTGTTCCGGCATTTCCCGACCATGGGTGACTTCATGGCGGCTACCGCGCGGGAGGTGATGCGTCGGCAGCTGGGCCTGTTCTCGAAGCGGGTCGCCGAGATACCGTCGGCGGAGCCTGCACTCCAGGCCGCGTTGTCCGTGCTGCGCGACGTGACCGGCAACGACACCAACACGGTGATGTACGAACTCCTGGTCGCCGCGCGCACCGACGAAAAGCTCAGAGAGACACTGCAAGATGTATTGACCGAGTACGCCGCGAACATCTACGAGGCTGCGAGGGCGCTCCCCGGCGCCGATCAATTTCCGGAGGATACTTTCGCCGCGCTGACGGCGATCCTTACCAATACCTTCGACGGCGCGGCCATCGTGCGTGCGGTGATGCCGCAACCCGAACTCGAGGACAAGAGGATCGAGCTGCTGACGTTGCTTCTCAGCGGTGGGTCACCTGTCGGGCGGAACTAACGCCCCTCGGGCGCGCGCCAGTGCCGCTAGGTGCACCACGATTCCCACGAGCGGCCCGCACAGCAGGGCGATCACGGTCCGAGTTTCGATGTCCAACGGCAGCAACAGCAGTGCCGTCGATGCGACCGTCGCCGAAACCCAGCCCAGGGAATAGGCCCGGTGCAGCGCCGCGGCCACCGTCGCGGCGCCCGTCAGCGTCAGCAGTGCGATCGTTATCGCGGCGGCGGTCAACCACGCCAGCAGTGGGCCGTCGGCCCGGTACTCTTCGCCGAACGCGTTGCGCAGCAACCACGGTCCGAACACAGCGGCGGCGACCACGCCCAGCAGGCCCAGCCCGATCACCGCGGCGGCAGGTTTCATCAGGGCCTGCATTCGCTCGGTGCGTTGGTCGACGAAGTGCGCGATCAGATTGCCTTGCATCGCGGTGAGGGGTACCAGCAGCGGGGCGCGGGTGAGCGTCACGGCCAGAATCACGACTCCGCCCGTCGCACCCAGATCACCCGACGTCGCCTTGAGGAGTACCGGAAAGCCCATCACCAGAACGGCACTCGCTCCGGCGGCGGCGATCGAATGCGATGCGCCACGCAGAAATGTGGCTGTGCCGCCCGGCGTGAGCATTCGCGCCGCGTCCCGCGTAGCGGGGGAGACCAGCAACAGGATGAGCCAGGCGATCGCGCCCGCCACCGTGGCCCACAGATACCCCACGAGTTCGGCGCCCACCAGAAATGTCGCGACGGCTACGAGCACCCTCAGCCCGGCATCGGTCACCATCAACGACCCGTAAGCCGTCCACCGGTTCAGCCCGGCGAGCATGCCGAGCAGCGTGGCGTGCAGACAGAAACCGGCGAGGCCGACGGCCAGGAGTGCGACCGAAAGCCAGCGCGCCTCGGCGAAGACATGCGCCGACCACAACGGCGAACTCAGCGCGATGAACGCCGCGGCCGCCACACCGACACCCGCCGCCACCCGCATCGCGTGCGTCCGGGGGCCGTCGACGATCTCGGTGTAACCAGCCGAACGCACCTCCCTCGTGGTCTCCTGCAAGAGGCCGAACGCCGCGCCGGTCACCAGGCCGAAAGCTCCCCAGAAGACGCCGAATACGGAGAATCCGAGAGGTTCGAGGTCGCGCGCGGCCAGATACAGCACGGTGTATCCGCACAGTGCGGACAGTGCCGTTGCCACGCCGACCCGGGCGACGCTCGCGCGCGCGACGGGACCCGGTGTGCCGACATCTGTCACGGGGAGAGGTCCAGCGGCGGCAGGTCCGTGGAGTAGAGCCACGCGGCCCACAACGGCCGCAGGGAGTCGTTCGTATGGTTCGAGGCGAGCCCGGTGAAATCGTCGGTGACGGCCGTGCTGTGCCGATGCCTCGCCGTCCAATCACGAAGCAGCGCAAAGAAGTTGTCGTCGCCGATATGCCGGCGCAACACGTGCAGGGTCATTGCTCCGCGCTTGTACACACGATCGTCGAACATGTCGTCGGCGCCCGGATCGGCGAGCAGTAGATCTTGCGGTGAATCCGCAAGCCGCTGGTAGTAGTGCCTGGCCCACTCGTCGGTGGTTCGTCCACCGGAGTGTTCCGACCACAGCCACTCCGCATAGCAGGCGAAACCCTCATGTAGCCAGATGTGCCGCCACCGTTGCGCAGTCACCGAGTTGCCGAACCACTGGTGGGCCAACTCGTGTGCGATCAGCCGCTCCGCACTGCCATGCCCGTCGCAGTGGTTGGCGCCGAAGATCGAGATGCCTTGTGCCTCAAGCGGTATCTCCAGGACGTCGTCGGTGACGACGACTGTGTAACCGGTGGCCAGCGGGTATGGACCGAACAGTTTGACGAAGAGCTTCATCATCTGCGGCTGGTCGGCGAAGTCTCGATCGAAATTGCGCCGCAACCGATTCGGCAGAACGGCGTGCATCTGCACGCCGTTCTTCGCCATGCGGTGGCGCTGGTACATCCCGATCTGCAGCGTCATCAGATACGTCGAGGTCGGCTCGGCCTGCTCGTAGGTCCAGGTGGTCGTCCCGGCTCGCGCCCGCTTCGACACCAGCTCACCGTTGGCCAGTGCGTAGTAGGGACTCTCGGTGCTGATCCGGATGGAGTAGCTCGCCTTCGCGCTGGGATGGTCGTCGCAGGGAAACCACGAAGCCGCACCGTTGGGTTGACCGGCCACCAGCACACCCTCAGTGAGCTCCTCGAAACCCACCTCGCCCCAAGGGCCCCGGATCGGCCGAGGTGTCCCGCCGTACCGCACCACGATCGACATCGCCGCGCCCGCGGGCACGGCCTCCGCCAACCCGATGTGCAGCTTGTTCTGCGACGACCGGAACTGTGCGGGCCGCCGCCCGTTCACGGTCACCTTCGTCACCGACAGCGCATGGGACAGGTCGAGGGTGAAACTGCGCAATGCGGCGAGGGTCACGGCGGTGATGGTCGCCGACCCGGACAGCCGGTTGATCGCCACCTTGTATTCGAGATCGAGTTCGTAGCGCGATACCCGGTAGCCGAAGTTGCCGTTGGCCGGGATATATGGATCGATGACGGGGAGAGTTCCCTTCTTCTTGCTTCGTGTCACGCGGCGGCGTCTTCTGGCTTCTTGGGAGCCGGGTCCGGGGTGCCGCCGCCGCGCTTCTTGCGGAACAGATTCCACGGCGCGATCGGGTTGCCCAGCCAGCGGGTAGACGGCGGTACCTCGTCGCCGCGCATCACCAGCGATGCCGGGCCGACCGTCGCGCCCGCGCCGATCCGCGCGGCGGGCAACGCGACACAATGCGGGCCCAGCGTCGAACCCTCTTCGAGCACAACGGTGTCCATCCGCATGATGCGGTCGTGGAACAGGTGCGTCTGCACGACGCAGCCGCGGTTGACGGTCGACCCCTCGCCGAGCGTGACCAGGTCGGCCTCGGGCAGCCAGTAGGTCTCGCACCACACGCCGCGCCCGATCGAGGCTCCGAGCGCCCGCAGCCACAGGTTCATCACCGGGGTGCCGGTGGCAGCGCGTGCGAACCACGGCGCCGCGACGGTCTCGACGAAGGTGTCCGACACCTCGTTGCGCCACACGAACGCGGACCACAGCGGGTGCTCGATTGCCCGGATGCGACCCACCACAACCCATTTCGCGATCACCGCGATACCGCCTGCGATCGCGCCCGCCGTCAGCAGGACGACACCGCCCGCCAGCGCCGCCCACAGCCAGCCGAAACTGACCGCCAACCACTGCAACGTCAGCAGCACAGCCACGCCGATCGCGAACGTCACGACCAGCGGAACCACCCGGCAGGTCTCCACCAGCGAGCGCAAGATCTTCAACCGCGCCGACGGATGGAACGTGCGCAGTGTGTCGGCCGCTGTCGGCTTGCGCCGCAACCGGACCGGCGGACTGCCGAGCCACGATGAGCCCGCCTTGGCCTTGTGCGGTGCGGCGGACAGCACCGCGACCAACCCGTCGTCGGGCACCTTTCGGCCCGGCTGGGTGATGCCGGAATTGCCGAGGAACGCCCGCTTGCCGATGGTCGCCTTCGCGACGTGTATCCAGCCGCCGCCGAGTTCGTAGGACGCGACCATGGTGTCGTCGGCCAGGAACGCACCGTCTTCGATCACGGTGAACTTCGGGGTCAGCAGTGCCGTCGAGATCTCGGTCCCACGACCCACTTTCGCACCCAGGATCCGCAGCCACCACGGCGTCAGCAGGCTGGCGTACAAGGGAAAAAGGTAGTTGCGCGCGGCATCCATCAGCCGCTCGGTCGCCCATATCTGCCAGCCGACACGACTGCGTACCGGGTGATAGCCCTCGCTCAGCCACAGCGACAGCACCCGCACGCCGAGGACCGTCACCAGGGCGTACGTCAGCACCGCCGTCAACGTCGCGACCGGGGTCCACAGTGCGGCGGGAACAATTGCCGCCGTCACAGACTCCGCACCGCGAATGCCCCAGCCGATCACAACGAGGCCGACACCGAGCGCAAGCAGCGGAACGGCACCGAGCAGCACCGACGTCGTCCCGTACACCGCGACCCACAACGGCGCCCGGCGCGGGCGGTGATCCGGCCACGGATGGCGGGCCTTCCCCGACTTCACCGCGGGCGAGCCCTTCCAATACTGGCCGTTCTTCACCTTGCCGACGACGCCCGAACCCGGTGCGACGTCGGCGTTCTTGCCGACGGTGGCTCCAGGTAGCAGGGTCGTGCGGGCGCCGATGGTGGCGTCGTTGCCGATGGTGATGTGGCCGACGTGGAAGTGGTCGCCGTCGATCCAGTGACCCGTCAGGTCGACTTCGGGTTCGACCGAACTGCGATGACCGAGCTTGAGCATGCCGGTTACCGGCGGTGACGAGTGCAGGTCGACGCCCTTGCCGACCTTGTTGCCGAGCGCGCGGGCGTAGTACACCAGCCACGGCGCCCCGGCCAGGTTCTCCGCGCCGCTGGCCTCCGCGAGGCGCTCGGCGAACCACACCCGCAGATGCTCCGACCCGCCCCTGCGGTACGTGCCGGGCTCGAGTCCCGCCAGCAGCATCCGTGCGAACAGCACCGCGATGCCCATCCGGCCCAGTGGTGTGACGAACAGCAGGAAACCCGCGAGGATCCACCACCAACCGACCGGTGCGGCCCACGGCACCAGGTTCAGTTCGGCGGCGATGTTGTTGGCCAGCGCCAGCCAGATGATCCACTGGAGCCCCGTCAGCGTGGCCAGTGGCAGCGTCAGCGCGACCTGCACCGCTTGGGACAGCCACGACGTCGGTTTGACCACACGAGTCTTTACCCGCGGCGGCGGTTTCAACTCGTCCAGGTATCCGGTCAGCGAGCCC
Source organism: Mycobacterium sp. NPDC051804 (assembly GCF_044452905.1). Classification (NCBI taxonomy): domain Bacteria; kingdom Bacillati; phylum Actinomycetota; class Actinomycetes; order Mycobacteriales; family Mycobacteriaceae; genus Mycobacterium; species Mycobacterium sp. NPDC051804. The sequence continues at coordinate 136,045 of NZ_JBITCD010000005.1, forward strand.
AGCCGGGGATGGTCATAGAGATCGGCAACGGTCACTTGCGGATACCGCTGGCGTAGGGCGGTAACCAGTTGGGCCGCTGACAGCGATCCCCCGCCCAGCGCGAAGAAGTCGGCCTCGGGACCCTCGATAGGGGCGGCCAGGACGTCGCGCCACAGGCCGGCCACCCAGCCCATCGTGCCCGCCAGGTCGGGCGCATCGGCACCCTGTGGTTCACCGGGTGGCGGCCACGGCAGCGCGTCGCGGTCGACCTTGCCGGACGTCCGCGTCGGCAGTTCTTCGACGAGTACCAGACGCGGCACCAGCGCGGCGGGCAGCGCCTCGGCCAGGGACGCGCGCGCGGCAGCCAGATCGAACGCCGGGTCGGCGCTGGCGATATAGCCGACCAGCAGCGGGGTGCCGCTCGTCGTCCGCCGCACCGCGGCCGCGCCGCCGCTGACGCCGGGAAGGTTGACCAACGCCGAGTCGACCTCGCCGAGCTCGATCCGTCGGCCGCCGACCTTGACCTGATCGTCGGCGCGTCCCTGGAAGTAGAGGCCGTCCTGTTCGAGCCGAACCAGGTCGCCGCTGCGGTAGGCGCGGTTCCATTCGAGTGTGGGCATCGGTGCGTATTTCTCGGCGTCCTTCTCCGGATCCAGATAGCGGGCCAGCCCGACGCCGCCGATCACGAGTTCACCGACCTCACCGACGGCCACCGGCGTGCCCGACTTGTCGACGACCGCCAGGTCCCAGCCGGGCAGCGGTCGTCCGATGCTCACCGGTGACCAGTTACGCAACCGGGCCGCGCACGCGACGACCGTCGCCTCGGTGGGTCCGTAGGTGTTCCACACCTCGCGGCCCTCGACCGCGAGGCGCTCAGCCAGCTCCGGTGGGCAGGCCTCACCGCCGAAGATCAGCAGCCGCACCGCCTCGAGCGCCTCGGCGGGCCATAGTGCCGCCAGCGTCGGCACTGTCGAAACGACGGTGATGTCCCTGGAGACCAGCCAGGGACCCAGGTCCATGCCGCTGCGCACCAGCGACCGCGGCGCGGGGACCAGACATGCCCCGTGCCGCCAGGCCAGCCACATCTCCTCGCACGACGCATCGAACGCCACCGACAGACCGGCCAGCACCCGGTCGTTCGGCCCGATCGGGTTGTCCTGCAGAAACATTCGTGCTTCGGCGTCGACGAACGCGGCCGCACTTCGGTGCGTGACGGCGACACCTTTGGGGGTGCCGGTCGATCCCGACGTGAAGATGATCCAGGCATCGTCGCGGCCGAGCGGAGCCGCGGCACGCCATCCGCGCGAGGAACCGCGGGCGCGGACCAGCCCGGCCTCGGTGATGATCGCGACGACGTTGGCCTCGGTGAACACCAGATCAGCGCGTTCGTCGGGATCGTCGGCGTCGACGGGGACGTAGGCGGCGCCGCTGGCCAGCGTCGCGAGGATCGCCACGTACAGCGCGTAACTGCCCGACGGCATCCGGATTCCGATCCGGTCCCCGCGCCCGATGCCGCGGCTGGCCAGCCATTCGACGCTGTCCTCGATATCGGCGATCAACTCTGCGTACGTGAGTTGCACCTCGCCGTCGTCGATGGCCGGCGAATCAGGATGACGGCCCGCGGTGTCGTAAAGGATGTCGATGAGCGTCCTGGGTTCCGGCGCTTGCGACGACAGCAGATACTGCGCAGGTATCTCCGGCACGGCGTCCCCAGTCACGGCTACAAACTACTAAGTGGCGCGGTCAGCGCACACGCGCCGCACGCGCTGGCCGATCACAATTGCGCCAACGGCAATTGCACGTTTGGTTTCCCCGATTTCGGTCAATCGCGGTTACCTGGCAGAATCATGTACGGAGGGGAGTATTCCTTCGCCGCAGCGTCGTCATCACGTCGACCGACATCGGACGACCGGTGCTGCGGACCGCCGGTTACGTGCGGTGGAAGAGACCTCCGGCGTTATTCGAGCTGCATTCGCGGCTCGCCGCGGCGACCGGAGGTTTTGTGAACGTTTCTCAACTCGAGTGGATCATCACGCTGGGCGTGACGATCGCGATTCTGCTGTTCGACGTCATTGTCATCGGGCGCCGGCCGCACGAACCGTCGAGGCGCGAAACCGGGACGTACTTGACCATCTACCTCACTCTTGCCGTGGCCTTCGGTATCTGGGTGTGGTTCTTCCACGGCAGCCAGTTCGGCCTGGAGTTCTTCACGGGCTGGCTCACCGAATACAGCTTGTCGGTCGACAACCTGTTCATCTTCTTGATCATCATGGCCAGCTTCAACGTGCCGAGGAAGTACCAGCAGCAGGCGCTGCTCGTGGGCATCATCCTGGCGCTGATCTTCCGCGGCATCTTCATCGCGCTGGGCGCAGTGGCGATCAACCAGTTCTCCTGGATCTTCTACGCCTTCGGGGCGTTCCTGGTCTACACCGCGATCACGTTGATCCGCGACACAGATCACGACGACGACGCCGAGAACTTCGTGGTGCGCTTTGCGCGTAAACATCTGAGCCTGACCGACGAGTGGCACGGCCTGAAGATGTGGATCAAGGACAACGGCAAGCGGCTGATGACGCCGATGTTCCTCGTGATCGTCGCGCTCGGCACCACCGATCTGCTCTTCGCGCTGGACTCGATTCCCGCGATCTACGGCCTGACCCGCGAGCCGTACCTGGTGTTCACGGCGAACGTTTTCGCGCTGATGGGTCTGCGCCAGCTGTACTTCCTGCTCGGCGACCTGCTGAAGCGGCTGGTGTACCTGTCCCAGGGCCTGGCCATCATCCTCGCGTTCATCGGTGTGAAGCTGATCCTGCACGCGCTGCACGAGAACGAGCTGCCGTTCATCAACGGCGGCGAGCATGTACCGGTGCCGGAGATCCCCACCCTGGCAAGCCTCGGCGTGATCATCGTGACGTTGCTCGTCACGACGGCCGCGAGCCTGTACAAGACGCGCGTGCACGACGTGAAGAACGACAAGAACGGCGAGAACGGCACCGAGACTGCGCCTGACGCATCTGAGAAGTCCTTGGATTCGCGCTGATCGGAACAGTCGACGGTGGTCGCGCCAACACCTAGCGTGGCCGTCGTGCGGCTATTCGTGACTGACGACATCGACGGGCACTGGAGCGAGTTGACCGACGGCGGCGAGCCGGCCGTTCGGGTGGCCGCCGAGGACCTGTCTCAGGCACGCCGGGCCCGGTCGCGGATTCGGGCTGGTTCCGACGAGGTCGCCGTCATCCTCGACGTGACCGTCGCGGTGGCGGACGACTTCCGTTCGGCTCGAAGGGAACTCGATTCGGCCGACGGCGTGCATTACGTCGGTACGGTCGACGGCCTCGCCGGTTTGATCGCCGACATCGAGACGGCGGGTGTAGCCGACGGTGTCACGTTGATCGCGGCGTCACCGCGGCAAGATCTGCGCGCCGTAGGTCTCGATGTGCTCGACTGGCTGGCGGTCCGCGGTCAGGCCAAGGCCTCGTAGAACAGGCGCGCGTACCGGTTGGTGCGATCGGTGCCGACGGTGCCGGGGCCCATCCTGTTCATCACGTAGGCGAACGTGGCCCCGTATTCCGGATTCATCACTATCGCCGAGCCGCCCCAGCCACCCCACCAACAGATCTTCCCGTCCGGCACGGCGGGGACGCTCTCCGGAGTGGGCAATCCGAAGCCGATGCCGAACCGCAGCGGGGTGAACAGCACCTGGTCGACGCCGTTGGATTGCTCCTGGAAAATCAGGTCGATGGTGGCGGGGCTGAGTAGCTGAACACCGTTGGCCTTGCCGCCCAACGAGATCGGCGACAGCGCGCGTGCCAATGCCCGGGCATTGCCGTGCCCGTTCGCGCCACCGATGTCCGCACGCCGCCACGCGGTGGTCTCAGCGATCGCCGCGAAGTCCGGCGCAGCCCGGAACGCAGCGAATGTCTTCAGCATCGGGTGGTCCGCGGGCAACGCATCGTATGGCAGATCAAGAGGCGGCGGCGGAATCAGCTCAGCGATGCGGCGGTCGTCCTCGGCGCGGGCACCGATCTGGACGTCCGCGCCGAGAGGATGGGCGATCTCCTCGTCAACGAAGGCTTTGAGCGTCTTGCCGGTGATACGTCGGATCACCTCGCCGATCAGGTGGCCGTAGTTGATCGCGTGGTATCCCGACGCCGTGCCCGGTTCCCACCACGGTGCCTGACGGGCGAGTTGGCTTGTCGACTTCTCCCAGTCGTAGACGTCGTCGACGTCGAACGGCATATCCCATCCCGACACTCCTGACGTGTGGGCCAGCAGATGGCGCACTTCGATGTCGCGCTTGCCGTTCTCGGCGAATTCCGGCCAGTACTCGGCGACGGGAGCGAAGGGATCGAGCAGGCCGCGGTCGATGAGCATCAACGCCGAGAGCGCGGTGAGTGTCTTGGTGCACGACCAGAAGTTGACGATGGTGTTCTCGGACCAGGGCACGGTCTTGGCGCGGTCCGCATGCCCGCCCCACATGTCGACGACGTACTCGCCGTCGATGTCGATGGCGATCGATGCGCCGAGTTCCTCGCCGCTGGCGATCTCGTCAGCGAGCGCCTCGGCGACCTTGTCGAACCGGGCATCCCAATGACCGTGCACGACGTCATTCATGGACACATCATGCTGTGTCGAGCCTGCGGACAGATCGCGATTCGAACGAAATTCGCGATCTGTCCGCAGTCTCGGCGGGTCTAGCCGTGCTTGGCGGCCTCCTGGGCGAGCTGCACTCGAGACGTGAGTCCCAGCTTCGTGTAGACGTGGGTGAGGTGGGCCTGCACGGTGCGAGGTGAGACGAACAGTCGTGCCGCGACGTCCTTGTTGCCGAGCCCTTCACTGACGAGTTTGACGACGTCGAGTTCGGCGCGGGTGAGAGACGCCCATCCGCTGCTGGCGCGTCGACGCTCACCGCGACCGCGTTGTACGTAGGCGATGGTTTCCTCGATGCTCAGCGAAGCGCCTTCATCCCAGGCTGCGCGAAAGTCGTTCTCGCCCAGATGATCCTGGATTGCCGCGATGCGAGTATCGTGGTCGGACTCGAATATCTTGAATCGACGAACTCCATTTCGCTGTCGAGCGGCATCTGCCGCGCCGAGTAGACGGGCTGCTTCCCGGTGATTCCCGGCGTCTGCCGTGACGTAGGCGAGGCATTCGAATGCGTCGGGAACCATCATGTAGCCGTGCGATTCTGCAGCAGTTTCCAGCGCCGACCGCGCATCGAGACCGGCCTGCTCCAGCTCGCCTTGTGCGATGGCGACGTATGCGCGAGAAGCGAGCGCCGCGACAAGTGAGATGCTCGTCGACATCGCCACTACTTCGTCGGCGCGGCGTCGTGCTGCGCTGAGTTCACCGAGGGCCAAGAGCGGCAACGAGGTGACCACATATGTGGATATCGTTGCAGGCGTCATCGGTGTGTGCAGCAACGCGGCTTCGTACGCCCGTGCCGCCGCGGCGGCATCCCCTGTCATCAGGTTTATGAGCCCGATCGCCGAATACCCGACGAGTTCGCCGAGGTCGGACTGGTACTCCAGATAGGCATCGGCTGCGGTCTGCGCGCCTTCGACGTCGCCTTGCCAGGCCAGCGCAAAATTCAAGCAGATGAGGGCAACCGGTCTGCAGAACGAATCGTGCGCGGCCGTAGCTTCGGCGAGGACGTCTCTCAGCGGGGCGACAGCCTGGATCACCTCGCCTCTGAATGTGTGAGCGTTCGCCAGAGCCAGTCGGCACATCCGCCCGTTGAAGCCATCGCCGATCGCGTCGGCAACCTCGCTGCCTTCCCGGGCAGTTGCATTGATTGCTACGTGGTCTCCCACACCCATCGCTGCGATCGACTGCCAGCCGAGGATCTGACTCAGCCGCCAGCGATCTTTGAGTTCGCGCGCGAGTCTGCCGGCCTCGAGAAAGTCTGCGCCGGCAACCTCGGGGTCGTGGGCAAAAACCCTCCCGTGTGCGATGAGGGCACGCGTGACCAAAGACGGGTCACCGATCTCGCGCGCCAGGCGCAGTGCTTCTTCGGCCACTGCTGCACCGTCGGTGAAACCGTAGTACGCGAGCGACGCCGCTTTGTCGGCAAGTGCTCGCACGCGGTCAGGATCGTGATCCGCATCAGTTGACGTGGTGCAGGCCAGGGCCGCATCGAGCCAAGCAAGCCCCTCCCGGTGGCGCCACTGAGAAAACCACAGCGGCTGCAGCGATGCGGCAATCCGCAATGCGGCTGGAGTGTCCGAGTTCTCCAGACACCAGGCGAATGCGCTTCTCAGGTTGTCGATCTCGACTTCCGCCTGTGCGAGACGCCGCGCGTGGCCGGTGTCGTTCGGCCAGTCGAGTTCGGCCGCCATTGCGGCGTAGTGGTCGCGGTGGCGGCCTCGGATGCCGTCGCCTTCGCGGGATTCGTGCAGTTTCTCCTGTGCGTACTGACGGACGGTCTCCAACAGCCGATAGCGGGTGCCGTGTTCGGTGTCCTCGGCGACCACGAGCGACTTGTCGACCAACAGCGTGAGCTGATCGAGCACCTGGTAGCGCTCGGTATCGGAATCGCCCGCGACAATGTGCGCGGCGTCGATGTCGAACCCACCGAAAAACACTGCCAGCCTGCGGAACAACACTTGTTCCTGCTCGCTCAACAGCGCATGCGACCAGTCCACCGACGCGCGCAGCGTCTGCTGGCGGCGCACAGCGGTACGCGATCCGCCGGTCAGCAGGCGGAACTGGTCGTGCAGACTGTCGAGTATCTCGGCGGGCGACAGCGCACGGACCCGGGCCGCGGCGAGTTCGATGGCCAGCGGGAGCCCGTCGAGCCTCCGGCAGACCTCGGTCACGGTCTCGGTGTTATCCGTCGTGACCCGGAACTCAGGCTTGCTCCTGCGTGCGCGGTCGGCGAACAACTCGATCGCCTCGTCGGCCAGGGACATCGAGGGCACTCGCCAACTCACCTCGCCGGCAACGCCGATCGGCTCGCGACTCGTGGTCAGCAGCGTCAATGCGGGACAGGCGCCGAGCAGGGTGATGACCAGATGGGCGGTGGCGTCGAGCAGGTGTTCGCAGTTGTCGAGCACCAGCAGGATGCGGCGATCGCGGATGAACCGCAGCAGCACGTCCATCGTCTGCTGACCGGGCTGGTCGGGCAGCCCCAGCGCGCGCGCCGCCGTCACCGGCACCACAGCCGGATCGGTGATCGGCGCCAGGTCGACGTACCATGCTCCGTCGGCGAACTCGGTGGCAATCTCCGTCGCGACCTGTATCGCCAGGCGCGTCTTGCCCGCACCGCCGGCGCCGGTCAGCGTGACAAGCCGGTTGTCGCCGAGTGCCTCGCGGATGCCGCGGATCTCGGCCTTGCGTCCGATGAAGCGCGACAGCTGCACCGGAAGATGTTCGGCTGCAACGACAGTCACGGTGCGCAGCGGTGGGAAGTCGTTGTGCAGATCGGCATGGCAGAGCTGCACCACCCGTTCGGGTCGTGGGAGATCGCGCAGGGGGTGAGAGCCGAGGTCGTTGAGTGTCACGTCCGCCGGAAGCTGGTCGACGACAAGCGCTTCCGTCGCACCCGAGAGGACGGTCTGGCCACCGTGTGCGAGATCGCGCAACCGCGCGGTCCGGTTGATTGTCGGACCGATGTAGTTGCCCTCGTCGCGCAGGTAGACGTCCCCGGTGTGCACACCGATGCGCAACTTGATCGGTGCCAAGGGTGCTCGCTGCAAGTCGAGCGCGCAGCTGATGGCGTCCGCGGCACGGGAGAACGCGATGACAAAGCTGTCGCCCTCACCCTGTTCGACCGGCCGCACCCCGTCGTGTGCCGCGACCGCTTGGGACAGTGTCTGATCGAGCCGCTCGACGGCCGACTTCATCGCCTCGGGCTGGGTCTCCCAGAGCCGCGTCGAACCTTCGACGTCGGCCAGCAGCAGCGTGACCGTTCCAGTCGGAAGCTCGCTCATGTCGGCGCCAATGTCCGGGTATTTCCAGCTACTTTCGCTCATGCTAGCCAGCATGCGGCGGCGACCATCGCCGAAACATCAGCGAAAGCGCCAATTGTTCCGATGCGGCCCCGCTTACATACGCGTCCAGACCCTGCGGATTTAGGCGCAATGGCCGATGGACGCTGGGCGGCACCACCGGATAGTCCCTGCCATGACGAATTACGACTTCATCGTGGTCGGTGCGGGTTCAGCCGGCTGCGCAGTGGCCGGCCGATTGGCAGCCCAATCGTCGGCGCGCGTGCTACTGATCGAGGCCGGCGGCTCCGATCGACGCCTGACGATCCGGGCACCGCTGTTCGCGCCGATGCAATACGGGACCGCATTGGACTGGGCGTACGAGAGCGAACCGGAACTCGGCTGTGCCGGCCGCCGCATCGCCCAACCCCGCGGTCGGGTGCTCGGTGGTTGCAGCGCGATGAACGGGATGTTCTGGATCAAGGGCAGCGCCCTGGACTACGACGGCTGGCGGCTGCCCGGCTGGAGCTGGGCCGACGTCGCTCCGGTTTTCGCGCGGATCGAGAGCGGACCGATGCGCGTATCCCGCTCGCCCTTCCCCGATGAGCTATCCCATCGCTTCGTCGCGGCGGCGCGGGCGGCCGGTGTCGCCGCCAACGACGATGTCAGCGGACCCGACCTCGACGGCGCGACGATCACCCCGGTCAACATCCACAAAGGTCAGCGTTGGAGCGCGGCGCGAGGCTACCTCCGCGGGCAGAACAATCTGACCATCGTCACCAAGGCCGCCGTCGACAAGGTGATCATCAGAAACGGGCAGGCCGTCGGCATCGACTACCGCCGTCGCGGACGTGCCCACCAGGCTATCGCCGACCAGGAAATCGTCTTGAGTGCAGGGGCTTTCGGCACGCCTCAGCTGCTGCAGGTGTCCGGTGTCGGACCGGCGGACCATCTGCGCCGGGTCGGCGTCACCCCGCTGGTCGACAGCGTGCGTGTCGGCGCCGGCTTGGCTGACCATCCGATCGTCTGGTCCGTGTGGTCGCTATCGCCGGGGCACGTCGGCCTCGCGGATGTTTCGAATCCGAAGTGGTTGCTGCAGTGGCTGTTACGTCGCTCCGGCAAGCTCGCGAGCAACGGCGGTGAGGCGCTGGCCCACATCCGGTCGACGGTCGACGTGCCGGCATGCGACGTTCAGCTGATCTTCACACCCGCCGACGCCCGCGCCGAAGCGCACGGGCCAAAGTTTGCGCCCGCGCTGTCGGTCGGCCATTCATACTGGACACCGGAGAGCCGCGGAAGTGTCCTGATCAGCTCACCGAACCCTGTTGTGCCACCAGCGATCCGGATGAATCTGCTGTCCGAGCGCTCCGACGTCGATGCTCTGGTGCGCGCCGTTGGACGCACCCGCGAGATCATCGCCACCGAGCCGATCGCATCGGCTGTCGAGCGTGAGCTGGCGCCGGGAAACGGCGAGGACGTCGAGACCTACATCAGGAATTTCGCGAAAACCACAGCGCATCCGGCGTGCAGCGTCGCGATGGGAAGTGACCCCGACAGCGCACTCGACGAGAAGCTGCGGGTGCGCGGGGTCGAGAACCTACGCGTGGCCGACGCGTCGGCGCTACCGAAGATCCCCCGCGCCAACACGAACGCGCCGTCGATCATGGTTGGCGAACGCTGCGCGGATCTCCTACTGGCAGATCACCAGTTGTCGTAGCCGCCCTCGGGGCCCAGCATGCGCTCGAGACGCGTGCGGTTGATGCGGGCAAGCTCGTTGCGCACGACCTTGCGCTCGGTCTCGGTGTCGTTGTGCAATCGATCTGACATCGTCGTGAGCACGTCCTGTGCGGTGTAACCGTTGACGAACATGACGAAGCCGAAGCCGAAGTGTGCCAGGTAGCGCTCCGACGCCTGGCCGAGTCGGACCATCACCTCGGGCTGATCGCACCAGATGGCGCACTGCTCGGCGGCCGACTTCTCGCTGCCAGGCCTGCGCCCGATGTCGGGATAGGCCTGCAGAATCGTGTCGACCGATTCCTCGGAGAGCCCGAACAGCACCGCGTCGGCGGCCCGGAAGAGATCGTCGTGACCGCCGAACGGCCGGCCACTGCACAGGTCGGCGGCCAGCGGCACGCTGTAGCAGCACTCGTAAATCGCATGCACCGCGCGCCGCATCGGCATGGCGTTGAACGCCTCGAGGCCGATCCCCTGATGCATCAGCACAGCGCAATCATCGAAGGCGCAGAGTACGCCCGGGTTACCGCGTGTTACGGCGGTGAAAAATCAGTCGCCCGTCAGTGCCCTTGAGCCTTGAAACGCTCGACGGAGGCCTTCAATTCGGCCTCTGCCTTCTCGCGTCCCACCCAGTCCGCGGCCTTGACGTACTTGCCCGGCTCGAGGTCCTTGTAGTGCACGAAGAAGTGCTTGATCGCGTCGAGTTCGTAGGCGGGCACATCCTCGAGGTCCTGGATGTGGTCCCAGCGCCCATCGCCGGCGGGCACGCACAGCAGCTTGTCGTCGCCGCCGGCCTCGTCGGTCATCTGGAACATGGCGACGACCCGCGCCTCGACGATGCAACCGGGAAACACCGACTCCGGCAGCAGCACCAGCGCGTCCAGTGGGTCGCCGTCCTCGCCGAGCGTGTTCTCGAAGAAGCCGTAGTCGGCGGGGTATGCCATCGACGTGTAGAGGTAGCGATCGAGCTTCACCCGCCCGGAGTCGTGGTCCACCTCGTACTTGTTCCGCGAACCCTTCGGGATCTCGATGACTACGTCGAACTCCACGGCGGCGCCTTCCTGCCCTGTGCTGCGGTATTGGGGACGGCATCACCCTAATCTGCCTAGGATTCTCGCCACCTACTCGGGAGGCACCATGGGCAGAATCTCGACCGGTTGGGCTTTGACGAAGCAGAGCTGGGCGGTCTTGAAGAACGACCGCTCGCTGGTGATCTTCCCGATCCTGTCGGCGGTGTTCGCGACCATCGCGGTCGTCGTGATCATGGTTCCCGCGGTGTTCGCCGACGCCGTAGTGCAGGGCGGGGCGGACAACCAGGAAGGCATCATCTTTGCCATCGGTGGGGCCGTGGCCATCTATGTGTCCACGTTCTTTGCCATTTTCTTCAATGTGGCGCTGGCCGCATGTGCTGCGCGCTCGCTGCGGGGTGAAGACACCAAGGTCAGCGAAGGTATCTCGGCCGCGATGCGCCAACTCGGGCCGATCCTGGGATGGACCCTCGTCGCGGGCACCGTCGGGGTGATCCTGCGGGTTCTGGAGAACCGCTTGCCGCTCCTGGGGCAAATCGCGACCGCGATAGCCGGGGCCGCGTGGTCGGTCGCAACGTTCTTCGTCATTCCGGTGATCGCGATGGAAGGCACGGGACCGTTTGCCTCGCTGAAACGGTCGGTGCAGGTCATCAAGGCCAAATGGGGTGAGGGTGTGACCGGGCAGGTCGCGATCTCGGCGGCGACGGGGCTGATCGTGTTCGGGGTCGTGTTCGTCGGGGGCGGAATCGCCTTTGCCCTGGTCTCCATCAACCTGAAACCGATCGGCATCGCGGTCGGGGCCGTCGCGGTGGCCGCCGTGATCGTCGTCGCGATCGTCTCCAGCGCGCTGAACTCGATCTTCCGCGTCGCCGTCTACCAGTACGCGGTCACCGGTCAGGCGCCCGTCGCGTTCGACCCCCAGATGGTGCAGGCCGCGTTCGGCGCACGCGGCCGGCGGGCGTGATCGGGGCAAACGGATACCCTTAGCTATGCGGCCGACCACGTGGGGGCGATCAACCCATGCCTTGATCGCGGTCGCGGTGCTGGTGTTGGTGGCCGCCGTCGTCGCGGCGTCGGCCCTGCTGAGCCGCGGGGGGTCGCCCGATGCGGCGGCGGTCAAGCCAACACCCGCGGCTGCCACCGCGAACCCGGGCATCGTGCCCGTCTCGGAGTCTGCCGAGAAACCCACTCCCGACCGGCTGGCTGCCGTGCTCGCGCCCGTGCTGGCCGATCCGAATCTCGGCAAGTTCACCGGCCGCATCACCGATGCCATCACCGGGTCTGAGCTGTGGGCTCAGGGTGCCGACGTGCCGATGCAGCCCGCGTCGACCAACAAGACACTGACGGCCGCGGCGGCGCTGCTGGCGCTGGACCGCGACGACCGGCTCATCACCCGGGTCTTCAGCACCGACAAGCGCGGTGTCGTCGTCCTGAAGGGCGGTGGTGATCAGACGCTTTCGGCGGTCGCGCCGGACGAGGAGACCTGGTACCGCGATGCCGCACGGATCAGCGATCTGGCCGAGCAGGTGGAAGCCGCCGGCATCGACGCCACCTCGGTGCAGGTCGACGTGAGCGCCTACACCGGGCCGAACATGGCGCCGGGCTGGGATCCGATGGACATCGACGGAGGCGATATCGCGCCGATGGAGTCGGTGATGCTCGACGGTGGCCGCACGCAACCGGTCAGTGTCGATTCCACCCGGTCGAAGACGCCCGCGCTGGATGCGGGGCGCGCCCTGGCCGTGGCGCTGGACGTCGATCCCAAGAAGGTGACGATGGTGCCGGGTGCCGCGCGCGGCGGTCAGGAGATCGGGTCGGTGCAGTCGCCACCGCTCATCGATCGGCTGCGAGACATGATGAACGCCTCGGACAACGTGATGGCCGAGTCGATCGGCCGCGAGGTCGCCGCCGAGGTCGGGCTACCCCAGAGTTTCGCCGGTGCGGTGCAGGCGGTGCTCGGTGAACTGGACGGCGCCAAGATCGACACCACCAACGCGCGGCTTTTCGATTCCAGCGGGCTGTCGGTCGATGACCGGCTCACCGCGGAAACCCTCGACGAAGTCGTGAACGCGGCCGCAGGCAGCGCGCAACCCAGGCTGCGGCCGCTGGTCGAGATGCTGCCGATCGCGGGCGGCAGCGGCACCCTGTCCAACCGCTACCTCGACACCGATGCGGGGCGGTCGGCTGCCGGTTTCCTGCGAGCCAAGACGGGATCACTGACCGGTACGAACTCGCTGGCGGGCATCATCACCGACGCCAGCGGACGGGTGCTCACGTTCGCCCTCATCTCCAACGACGCCGGGCCGACGGGTCGCATTGCCCTGGACAATTTCGCCGCCGCGCTACGGTCGTGTGGGTGCAGCACATGACCACGTCGACAACGTCATCGCTCAGCGTCGGCCACGCCGTCGACTGGAAGTTCGCCGCCGACGTGGGCGAGAAGCTGGTGCGCCCGGGTCCGGCCGCCTCGGACTACACCCGCCGTCAGGTCATCGACCAACTCGCCGAGTCGTCCCGCAACGCCGAGGTGCCGGTACGTGAGGTCACCGGGCTCATCGAGGGCGGCGCGATCCCCGAAGCCCGCATCGTCGACCGTCCGCAGTGGATCAAGGCGGCGACACAGTCGATGCGCGTGATGACCGGCGGCAGTGAGAAACCCAAGGGCTTCATCAGCGGACGCATCACGGGCGCGCAGACGGGGGCGGTGCTCGCCTACGTGTCGCAGGGCATCCTCGGCCAGTACGACCCGTTCGGTCGGGACGGCGGCGAGCTGCTGCTGGTGTACCCGAACGTGATCGGTGTTGAGCGCCAATTGCGAGTTGATCCAAGTGATTTCAGGCTGTGGGTGTGTCTGCATGAAGTCACCCACCGAGTGCAGTTCAGGGCCAATCCGTGGCTGGCTGACCACATGTCGCAGTCGCTGGGAGTGCTCACCCAAGATGCGGGCGACGACGTCGGACAGATGGTGGGCAGGCTGGCGGGTTACCTACGCAGCCGGCGCGACTATGTCGTTGATGCTGAGTCGGAACCGAATTCGTCGGGGATGATCGGTCTGATGCGGGCGGTTCAGGCTGAGCCGCAGCGCCGAGCGCTGGATCAACTGCTTGTGCTGGGGACGCTGCTGGAGGGCCACGCCGACCACGTGATGGACGCGGTCGGACCCAAGGTGGTGCCATCGGTTTCGACGATCCGGCGGCGCTTCGACGAACGGCGCCAACGCAAGCAGCCGCCGCTGCAGCGGATCATGCGGGCACTGCTCGGGTTCGACGCCAAGCTCAGCCAGTACACCCGCGGTAAGGCGTTCGTCGACCACGTCGTGTCCCGCGTCGGGATGACGCAGTTCAACGCTGTCTGGACTAGCCCCGAAACCCTGCCGCTGCCAATGGAAATCGACAAGCCACAACGGTGGATCGACAGAGTGCTGTAGCCGCGCTACATGCGGCCGTCATGGCGTTTTCCCGCGAGCACGCGACCGCGGACCTGCGCTGGTGCGTGGCACTGTCCGGTGGCGCGGATTCGCTGGCGCTGACGGCGGCCGCGGCGAAGGTGAAACCGACGACGGCGCTGATCGTCGATCATCGACTGCAAACCGGCTCCGACGAGGTCGCGGCGGCGGCGCGCGAACAGGCACTCACGCTGGGATGTGTTGACGCTCAAGTTCTTTGCGTCGACGTTGGCACTGTCGGCGGGCCCGAGGCGGCCGCCCGTACCGCGCGCTACCGGGCACTGGACACCGCGCGAGCCGGCGCGCCGGTACTGCTCGCGCACACGCTCGACGATCAGGCCGAGACCGTGCTGCTCGGACTGGGACGCGGTTCGGGTGCACGGTCCATCGCAGGTATGCGCGCGTACGACCCGCCCTGGTACCGACCGCTGCTCGGCGTCCGGCGCGCGGTGACGCACGCCGCGTGCGACGAGCTGAACCTGACTCCGTGGCAGGACCCGCACAATGCCGATAGGCGGTATACCCGGGTCCGGCTGCGCGTCGAGGTGCTGCCGCTGCTGGAAGACGTGCTCGGCGGAGGAGTCGCCGAGGCGCTGGCCCGCACCGCGGCCGCCCTGCGTGAGGACACCGAGACGCTCGACGCCCTCGCTGACCGTGAGCTGTCCGAGATGTCGACCGCAGGCAGTCTCGACACCGCGCGTCTGGTCGGGCTGCCGGAGGCCGTTCGGCGCAGGGTGATTCGGCGCTGGCTGCTCGCCGGTGGTGCCAGCGGTCTGACCGACAAGCAGATTCGTGGGGTCGACACCCTGGTGACGGCATGGCGTGGGCAGGGTGGTGTCGCGGTGGGATCACCGTTGCGCAGCAGGCGGCTGATCGCGGGCCGCCGCGACGGGATGCTGACCCTGCACACCGAGCCCGTCTGAAACATGGCACGCTGTGCACGTGGCGGAAACCACCGAGATGTACCCGGGCGACATCAAGTCGGTGCTGCTCTCGTCTGACGAGATCCAGGCGAAGGTCGCTGAGCTCGGGCAGCAGCTCGGCGAGGACTACCGCGACACCCTTGCCGAGAACGGCCAAGACCTTCTGCTCATCACCGTGCTCAAAGGTGCGGTGTTCTTCGTGACTGACCTGGCCAGGGCGATCCCGCTGCCGACGCAATTGGAGTTCATGGCCGTCAGCTCGTATGGGTCATCGACGTCGTCGTCGGGCGTGGTGCGCATCCTCAAGGACCTCGATCGCGACATCAACGACCGTGACGTGCTGATCGTCGAGGACATCGTGGACTCGGGCCTGACGCTCTCGTGGCTGCTGCGCAACCTCGCGACGCGGCATCCGCGCTCGCTGAGGGTGTGCACGCTGATGCGTAAACCCGACGCCGTGCGCGCCGACGTTGACATCGCCTACGTCGGATTCGACATCCCCAACGAGTTCGTCGTCGGCTACGGCCTGGACTACGCCGAGCGCTACCGCGACCTGCCCTACATCGGCACGCTGGACCCCAAGGTGTACGAAAACCCGTAGTCGGCGCAAGATGTTTGGCATGACCGAAACAGCCCTTCGGATCTGCCCCTTGTGCGAGGCCACCTGCGGCCTCACCCTGACGATCGACGACGGCAAGCTCACCGGTGCTCGCGGCGACCGCGAGGACGTGTTCAGCCACGGCTTCATCTGCCCCAAAGGTGCGAGCTTCGCAGAGCTCGACAATGACCCCGACCGCTTGGCTCGGCCACTGGTACGGCGCGACGGCGTGCTCACCGAGGCCACGTGGGACGAGGCGTTCGCCGCGGTCGCCGACGGACTCGGCGCGGTCGTGCGCGAGCACGGCGGCTCGTCGGTCGGGGTGTATCTCGGGAACCCGAGCGCGCACACGATCGCGGGCTCGCTGTATCCGCCGGTGATCATTCGCGCGCTCGGCACCCGCCAGGTGTTCAGCGCCAGCACGCTGGACCAGATGCCCAAGCACGTCGCGCTCGGTCTGATGTTCGGCAGCCCGGTCGCGTTCACCGTGCCCGACCTCGACCGCACCGACCACCTCGTCGTCATCGGCGCGAATCCCCTTGTGTCCAACGGCAGTCTGGCCACCGCCGCCGATTTCCCCGGTAAGTTGCGGGCGTTACGTAAGCGGGGCGGCAAGCTTGTCGTCATAGATCCCGCGCGCACCCGTACCGCGGAACTCGCCGACCGTCACATCGCGCCCCGCCCCGGAACCGACCCGGCCCTGATGCTCGCCGTCGTGCACGTGTTGTTCGATGAAGGCCTCGTCGACCTCGGGGCGGTCGCCGACCATGTCAACGGCGTCGACGACGTCCGCGCCATCGCCTCCGATTTCGCCCCGGACGCCGTCGCCGGATACTGCGGCGTGACTGCGGACGAGATCCGCACGCTGGCCCGCGAACTCGCCGCCGCCCCGACAGCCGCGGTGTACGGCCGGATCGGCACTTCCACGGTCGAATTCGGGACGCTGGGAAGCTGGCTCGTCGACGTCATCAACGTTTTGACGGGCAATCTGGACCGCGAGGGCGGCGCGATGTTCCCGCTCGGTCCGACGGCCCCGGCGCCGCGCCCGCCGAAGACGGGTAGGGGTTTCCGGATCGGGCGCTGGCACAGCCGGGTATCCGGCTATCCGGAAGCGCTGTCCGAATTCCCGGCGGCCGCGCTGGCCGAGGAGATCGACACACCCGGCGACGGGCAGATCAAGGCGATGATCACGATCGCAGGAAACCCGGTGCTGTCGGCGCCCGACGGCGATCGCCTCGACCGTGCGCTCGAAAGCGTCGGATTCATGGTGAGCATCGACCCGTATCTCAACGAGACGACGCGTCACGCCGACGTCATCCTGCCGCCACCGCCGCCATCGCAGACCGGACACTTCGACTTCGCGCTCAACAATCTCGCGGTGCGTAACAACGCCCGATATTCGCCGCCGGTATTTCCGGTCGACGGTCGGCCCGACGAGCCCGAGATCCTGTCGCGAATCGCGCTCCTGCTGATGGGCATCGACGCCGATCCCGGTGCTGTCGACGATCAGGTCATCGCAATGACGTTGGGTAAAGAGACAGCCGACGCCGACTCACCGGTCGCCGGCCGTGACGTCGCCGAACTGACCGCGATGCTTGCGTCGGGTCCCGGATACGAACGCCGTCTCGACATGATGCTGCGATTGGGGGGCTACGGCGACGCGTTCGGCGCCGAGCCGGACGGTCTGACGCTGCAACGGCTCAAGGAAACTCCGCACGGTGTCGACCTTGGTCCGCTGCAGCCGCGCCTCACCGAGGTGCTGCGAACGCCAACGGGGAGAATCGAACTCGCCCCGCCGCTGCTCGTCGAGGAGGCTGCGCGGCTGCGGGACGCACTCGATCGTCGCGCGGACCGGTTCGTGCTCATCGGACGACGACATCTGCGGTCCAACAACAGCTGGATGCACAACGTGCCCGCGCTCGCGGGCGGCAGCAATCGGTGCACGCTGCGGATCCATCCCGACGACGCCGCGGAACTCGGCCTCACGGACACCGCGGTCGTCAAGGGTCCCGGTGGTGAACTGCTGGCGCCGATCGAGATCACCGACGGCATGCGGCGCGGTGTGGTGTCGCTACCGCATGGGTGGGGCCATGACCGCGGTGGGACCGGCCAGGAGGTGGCATCGCGCCATCCCGGCGTCAACGTCAATCAGCTGAACGCGGGCAATCAGCTCGACCCGCTGTCGGGTACCGCGGTGCTGAACGGGATCCCGGTGGACATCGCTCCTGCGGGTTAGGTGAGCACCAGCGGGTTAGTCGAGCTCCCAGATCACCGTCACGCTGAACCCGACGGTCTGCTGACCGGGCTCCACGGGTACGGGTGCGGCCATCGCCATCTCGGCGCCGTTGCGCGGCATCGGGACCGGTGGCTGAGTTCCGGCGACCTCCGAAATCGAGATCACGTTGCCCAAGCTGAGACCGGACAGCTGCGCGTACTGCTCGGCCCGGTCTTTCGCGTCTTTGAAGGCGCGGCTGCGGGCGTCGCGCACGAGTTGCGAATCGTCGTCGATCGAGTAGTTCACCGAGTTGATCCGAGTGGCGTTGCCGCCGGTGCTGACGATGAGAGCGAGCGCCTGTGACGCGGCGTCGAGTTGGCGGATCTTCACGTCGATCGTGTTGCTCGCCCGGTAGCCGGAGATGGCGGTGCTGTCGGTGGTCGGCGCGAACTGCGGCTGCAGGCTCACCTGGCTGGTGCTGATGTCGTTGCGGTCTACGCCCGCGTCTACCAGTGCGTTGATCACGGCCTGTTGACGATCGCTGGTCTGGTTCATCGCGCCGGTGACATCGAGCGCGATGGCCTCGATCGAGGCGTTGACGTTCAAGGTGTCCGGGGTGCCTTTGACTTCGCCCGACCCCGCGACGGTGACCTGCCGGACGTCGGAGTTCGCGGTCGGGGCAGCCGCGGTCGGGCCTGACTGTGCGTCGCAACCCGACAGCGTGACAACGAGTCCCGCGGCGGCGAGGACAAGCATTCGGGTGGGCAACTTCGCTCGCGCGGCGATCGGCATGACGAGCACCATACCGTCAGGGCAAGACCAGAATCTTGCAGTGTGCGTCGGGCTCGGAGAGGTCGTCGAAGGCCTGTCCGACGGCTTCGAGGCCGACCTCACCGGTGATCAGCGGCGCGACGTCGATCTCGCCTTCCCCGATCGCGCGTAGCGACTCCGCGAATTCGTTGTAGTCATAGGCGTTCACGAACTGCAGGCTGATCTCCTTGGAGATACCGAACAGCGGCATCACCGTATCGGCCTCCATGCACACTCCTGCCACGATCACGCGGGTGGCGATCGGTGCCCGCCGCAGCACGTCGTTGACGATGCCGGGGACACCGACCGCCTCGAACACCACGGCGGGTTTCGCGGTGTCGAACGGTGATTCCCGTGTCGCGTCGACCGTCCGGTGTGCGCCCATCGTCATGGCCAGTTCGCGCCGCATTCCCGAATAGTCGGAGGCGACAACGCTTTCGACACCGCGGTGGCGAAGCGCCGCGATGATCGCGATACCGATCGGCCCGCAACCGATCACCAGGGCTTCTTCGCCGGGCTGGATAGCGGACTTGTTGACGGCGTGCAGGCCGACGGCCATCGGCTCGGCGAGCGCGGCGTGCCGCGGGTCCATGCCGGTAGGTAACCGCAACAGCAGCGGCGCCGAGAGCAGCATCCGTTCGGCATAGCCGCCCATCGTGGTGTTGCTGGCGAGGATCGGCTCGAAACCCTTCGGCGACAACAACACCGGCAGTGAGGTCACCGCGGTGCCGGCGGGCGGGGCGTCGGTGTCCGGGCCGGCCTCGAGCACCTCGGCGCTGAACTCGTGGCCCATGAACACGTCACCGGCGACGTCGACCGGCAGGCCACCTTCAATCGGCATACCCGTGATTTCCCTCGTGAGCCTGACCATCTGTGCGCCGTGCTTCGCGAAATGCAGGTCGGAGCCGCAGATTCCGCATGCCGTCACACCGACGAGGACCTCGCCCGGACCGGGTACGGGTTCTACGACATCGTCGCGCAGCACCATTCGTCCGTCACGAAGGACCGACGCGCGCATCTATGGCTCCTTTACTTCACGCAGAAACGCCAGCAGGATTCGGTTGATTTCGTCGGGGCACTCCTGCTGGATCCAATGGCCCGCACCATCGACCCACTTCTCGGTGTACGGCCCCGCGGCGACCTCACGTGCGCGGGCGGGGTTCATCGTCGGACCGACCGGATCGGCGGTGCCGCCGACGAACAGCGCGGGCGCGGTGGTCTGTGCATCGGCCAGCTGCGGCGTCGATTCCCAGTTGCGGTCGTAGTTGCGGTACCAGTTCAGCGCGCCCGTGAAGCCGGTCCGGCTGAATTCCGTCACGTAGTGGTCGAAATCGGCCGGGCTGATCCAGTCGGGCAGCGGTGCGTCACCGGAGAGCTGGCCGGCGAACATCCCTCGCATGGTGACGGCGACGTCGGCCTCCAGCTCGGCGTCGGCGAGGCCGGGCTCCTGGAAATGCAACATGTAGAAGTCCTCGCCGAACTTCTCCCGCCACCGTTGCGTCGGGCGGGAACGGGCGCGGGGGATGGGTGGCACGCTGAGCCCCGCGACCGCGGCGACCCGGTCGGGGTGCAGCAGCGCGGTGTGCCACACGACCATGGCGCCCCAGTCGTGGCCGATGAACACCGCCCGGTCGACGCCTCCGCCGACTTCCGAGTCGAGCAGGGCGACCAGATCGCCCGTCAGGGCGTGGATGTCGTAGTCCTCGACGGCCTCAGGACGGCTGGAGCCGCCGTATCCACGCTGGTCGGGGGCCAGTACGTGGTAGCCGGCCTGCGCGAGCACCGGGATCTGGTGCCGCCACGAATACGCCAGCTCGGGGAACCCGTGGGCCAATACGACAAGCGGTGCACCGCGCTCGCCGGCTTCGATGACGCGAAGCGCCACCCCGTTGGTCTCGACGATCCGTTCGGCCGACGTGAGCACGGCCCCAGCCAAGCACACCGTCGGGAACCTCAGTTCGTTGGTGTAGCGGTAGCCTTGAGGTTTCTGACTGCGCTTAAGAGGAAGTCGACGACGGACATTCGATGAACCGTAAAAATGTGATCCGGACGCTCACCGTGATCGCGGTGGTGCTGCTGCTGGGTTGGTCGTTCTACTACTTCAGTGACGACACTCGCGGCTACAAGCCCGTCGACACCTCGGTGGCGATGTCCCAAATCAGCAGCGACAACGTCAAAAGCGCGCAGATCGACGACCGTGAACAGCAGCTTCGCCTCGAACTGAAGAACGGCAACGGCGACACCGAGAACAGCGACAAGATCATCACCAAGTACCCGACCGGGTACGCAGTGCAGTTGTTCGACGCGCTCAGCGCCAAGAACGCCAAGATCAACACAGTTGTGAACCAGGGCAGCATGCTCGGCTCGCTGCTGATCTACCTACTTCCACTGCTGCTGCTCGTCGGCCTGTTCGTGATGTTCTCCCGCATGCAGAGCGGCGGCCGGATGGG
This sequence comes from Mycobacterium sp. NPDC051804, assembly GCF_044452905.1. Taxonomy (NCBI): domain Bacteria; kingdom Bacillati; phylum Actinomycetota; class Actinomycetes; order Mycobacteriales; family Mycobacteriaceae; genus Mycobacterium; species Mycobacterium sp. NPDC051804. The sequence goes on from NZ_JBITCD010000005.1 coordinate 157,155, forward strand.
CTTCGGCTTCGGTAAGTCGAAGGCCAAGCAGCTGTCCAAGGACATGCCGAAGACGACGTTCGCCGACGTGGCCGGTGTCGACGAGGCAGTCGAGGAACTCTACGAGATCAAGGATTTCCTGCAGAACCCGTCGCGCTACCAGGCGCTGGGCGCCAAGATCCCCAAGGGCGTGCTGCTCTACGGCCCGCCGGGCACCGGTAAGACGCTGCTCGCCCGTGCGGTCGCGGGGGAGGCCGGCGTTCCGTTCTTCACGATTTCCGGCTCTGACTTCGTCGAGATGTTCGTCGGTGTCGGCGCCTCCCGTGTGCGCGACCTGTTCGAGCAGGCCAAGCAGAACAGCCCGTGCATCATCTTCGTCGACGAGATCGACGCCGTCGGCCGTCAGCGTGGCGCCGGCCTCGGCGGTGGCCACGACGAACGCGAACAGACGCTGAACCAGCTGCTCGTCGAGATGGACGGGTTCGGCGACCGCGCCGGTGTCATCCTCATTGCCGCGACCAACCGGCCCGACATCCTGGACCCGGCGCTGCTGCGTCCTGGCCGCTTCGACCGTCAGATCCCGGTGTCCAATCCCGACCTCGCCGGCCGCAAGGCCGTGCTCAAGGTGCACTCGGCAGGCAAGCCGATGGCCGAGGGCGCCGATCTCGACGGGCTGGCCAAACGCACGGTCGGCATGTCCGGCGCGGACCTGGCCAACGTGATCAACGAGGCCGCGCTGCTGACCGCTCGTGAGAACGGCACCGTCATCACCGGTCCCGCGCTGGAGGAGGCGGTCGACCGCGTCGTGGGCGGGCCGCGCCGCAAGGGCCGCATCATCAGCGAGCACGAGAAGAAGATCACCGCCTATCACGAGGGCGGGCATACGCTCGCGGCATGGGCGATGCCCGACATCGAGCCGATTTACAAGGTGACGATTCTCGCCCGCGGTCGCACGGGCGGCCACGCCGTCGCGGTGCCCGAGGACGACAAGGGTCTGATGACCCGGTCGGAGATGATCGCGCGGCTGGTGTTCGCGATGGGCGGCCGGGCTGCCGAGGAGTTGGTGTTCCGCGAGCCGACGACCGGCGCGGTGTCCGACATCGAGCAGGCCACCAAGATCGCCCGCGCGATGGTCACCGAGTACGGCATGAGCTCCAAGCTCGGCGCCGTCCGCTACGGCACCGAACACGGAGACCCGTTCCTCGGCCGCACCATGGGCACACAGGCCGACTACAGCCACGAAGTCGCGCAGATCATCGACGATGAAGTACGCAAGCTCATCGAGGCCGCGCACACCGAGGCGTGGGAGATCCTCACCGAGTACCGCGATGTGCTGGACATCCTCGCCGGCGAGCTGCTGGAGAAGGAGACACTGCACCGCGCCGAGCTGCAGGCCATCTTCGAGGACGTCAAGAAGCGGCCGCGCCTGACCATGTTCGACGACTTCGGTGGTCGTGTCCCCTCCGACAAGCCTCCGATCAAGACACCGGGCGAGCTGGCGATCGAACGCGGCGAGCCCTGGCCGAAGCCGGTGCCCGAGCCCGCGTTCAAGACCGCGATCGCGCAGGCGTCCAGAGCCGCAGAAGCCACCAAGCTTGCCGAAGCGGGTAAGAACGGCACAAATGGCAACGGTGCCAATGGAACTGGCGGGCAAACGCAACCCGACTACGGCGCTCCAGCTGGATGGCACGCTCCGGGCTGGCCTCCGCCACCGAATCAGCAGCAACCACAACATCAGCAACCGCAGGGTTACTGGTATCCGCCACCGCCCCCACCCAATTGGCAACAGCAGCAGCCCTATCCGCCGTATCAGCAGCCCTACCCGCAGCCCGGCCACCCACCGCAGGGCGGCCAACCGAACCCGAATGATGAATCGGGGCAGGAGAACGGTCGGCACAACCCGCACGGCTGACAGGCTTGCAGGGTCACAGGAGGCTTCAATGACGCAGTCGCAGAACAACTCTGTCCAATTCGAACCCGTGGAGTTCGACCAGGCGCGCGCGGAGAAAGCTGTCCGCGAATTGCTGATCGCCGTGGGAGAGGACCCGGACCGGCACGGCCTCGAGGACACTCCGGCCAGGGTGGCGCGCGCCTACAAGGAGCTGTTCGCGGGCCTGTACACCGACCCGGACACAGTGCTGGACACCACCTTCGACGAACAGCATGACGAAATGGTGCTGGTCAAGCAGATACCGATGTACTCCACCTGCGAGCACCATCTGGTGTCGTTCCACGGTGTGGCGCACGTCGGCTACATACCCGGCGAGGACGGTCGCGTCACCGGGCTGTCGAAAATCGCACGGCTGGTTGATCTTTACGCCAAACGCCCACAGGTGCAAGAGCGACTGACCGCGCAGATCGCCGACGCGTTGATGCGCAAGCTGAATCCGCGGGGCGCCATCGTGGTGGTCGAGGCCGAGCACCTCTGCATGGCGATGCGCGGTGTCCGTAAGCCAGGCGCAATCACGACCACCTCTGCGGTGCGCGGACAGTTCAAGACCGACAGCGCATCCAGGTCGGAAGCACTGGATCTCATCCTGCGGAAGTGAGTTCACCGGTGCAGGTCATGGGGGTTGTGAACGTCACCGACGACTCCTTCTCCGATGGTGGCCTGTTCCTCGATCGTGACCGCGCCGTCGCCCACGGGCTGGCGCTGGCCGCCGAGGGTGCCTCGATCGTCGATGTCGGAGGCGAGTCGACGCGTCCCGGCGCCACGCGCATCGATCCGCAGGTCGAGACGGCACGCGTGGTTCCGGTAATCAAAGAGCTTGCCGGAGAGGGTCTTACCGTCAGCATCGACACCATGCACGCCGCAGTGGCACTGGCCGCGCTGGAAAGCGGCGCGAAGATCGTCAACGACGTGTCGGGTGGCCGCGCCGACCCCGCGATGGCTCCGCTGCTGGCCGACGCGAAAGTGCCGTGGGTGCTGATGCATTGGCGCTCGGTCGGCTCGACTCGGCCGCATGATGCGCCCGCATACGGCGATGTCGTCGCCGAGGTCCGCGACGAACTGATGGCCAGCGTCGACGCTGCGGTGGCTGCCGGGGTGGATCCGGTGAACGTGATCATTGATCCGGGCCTGGGTTTCGCCAAGACCGCAGAACACAATTGGGCGCTGTTGCGGGCGCTGCCCGAGCTCGTCGGCACCGGGGTGCCCGTGCTGGTCGGCGCGTCCCGCAAGCGCTTCCTCGGCTCGTTGCTCGCGGGCCCTGATGGTGAGGTGCGACCGCCCAACGGCAGAGAGACAGCGACGGCGGTGATCTCCGCGCTCGCCGGACTGCACGGAGCATGGGGTGTTCGGGTGCATGATGTGCGGGCGTCTGTCGATGCGGTGAAGGTGCTGGAGGCCTGGCGTGGCTGATCGGATCGAATTGCGCGGGTTGACTGTTCGCGGTCATCATGGGGTTTTCGAGCATGAGCGCCGCGACGGCCAGGACTTCGTCGTCGACATCACCGTATGGGTGGACCTGGCCGCTGCGGCCGCGAGCGATGACCTCGCTGACACGCTGGACTACGGGGTCCTGGCGCAGCGCGCCGCCGACATCGTCGCCGGACCGCCGCGCAACCTGATCGAGACCGTCGCCGGGGAGATCGCCGAGGGCGTCATGACCGACGAACGGGTGCACGCCGTCGAGGTGGTGGTGCACAAGCCCGCCGCGCCGATCCCGCTGACCTTCACCGACGTGGCGGTGGTGGCACGCCGGTCGCGACGCAACGGGCGGGGCAACCTATGACCTCAGTGGTGTTGTCCATCGGTTCGAACCTCGGTGACCGGCTGGCGCAACTTCAGTCGGTGGTCGACGGCCTCGGCGGCGCGCTGCGCGAGGTGTCACCGGTGTACGAGACCGATCCGTGGGGCGGCGTCGAACAGGGTGCCTTCCTCAACGCGGTGGTGCTCGCCGACGATCCCGCTCTCGACGCCCGGGGATGGTTGCGTCGCGCGCAGGAATTCGAACGGGCCGCCGCGCGCGTCCGCAACGAACGGTGGGGCCCGCGCACCCTCGACGTGGACCTCGTCATGTGCAGCGACGGCGGTCGCGAGATCATGTCGGCGGACGACGAGCTGACGTTGCCGCACCCGCTGGCGCATGAGCGCGCGTTCGTGCTTGTGCCGTGGCTCGCCGTCGATCCCGCAGCTGTGCTGACCGTCGCCGGTGAGCGGCGCTCGGTCGAGAAGCTGCTCGCCGAACTCGACGCCGCCGACCGCGACGGGGTGCGGTTGACCGACTCGGCGCTGCGCTGATGGGTCCCACCCGCAAGCGTGACCTCACCACCGCGACCGTGATCGCTGCGGTCGCGGCCTACCTGCTCGTGTTACTGCTGTACCGCTTTTTTCCGCCCATCACCCTCTTGTCGGGGGTGTCGTTGCTGCTGGTCGCGATGGCCGAGACGGGATGGGCCTTCTTTGTGCGGTCCAAGATCAACGAGGGCCACATCGGAGACGGTCCCGGCTGGCTTCATCCGCTCGCAGTCGCCAGATCCGTGTCGATCGCCAAGGCGTCGGCGTGGGTGGGTGCCGTGGTGCTCGGCTGGTGGCTGGGCGTGCTCGCGTACCTATTGCCGCGGCGCTCCACTTTGCGAGTCGCGGGCGAGGACACCGCCGGCGCGGTAGTGGCCGCTGTGTGTGCCCTTGCGCTGGTGGCCGCCGCGCTGTGGTTGCAGCATTGCTGCAAGTCTCCGCCAGAACCGCCAGACAACCCTGACGGCGCAACCGAGTAACTGAATTCAAGGGCCTACCAGCCGAATCGCCGAAGAGGTCGACACGCGAGGTGACCTGTGGCGGGTACAGTCGCCCCATGACCGAACCGACCCGCAGCGCCCGGCCTCGGCGCAGCGGGCGCCGGCCCGGTTGGGTGCTGTTGACGGTGTTGCTGGTGCTCGCCATCGGCTCCAGTTCAGCCCTCGTGTTCACCGACCGGGTGGAGTTACTGAAACTCGCTGTCATCCTGGCGCTCTGGGCCGCGGTGGTGGCGGCCTTCGTATCGGTCATCTACCGCAGGCAGAGCGATCTGGACCAGGCGAAGGTTCGCGATCTCAAGCTCGTCTACGACCTGCAGCTCGATCGTGAGATCTCCGCACGCAGGGAGTACGAACTGTCGGTGGAGTCGCAGCTGCGCCGCGAGCTGGTCTCGGAAATCCGCGCGCAGGCGGCCGATGAGGTAGCCGGTCTTCGCGCCGAGCTGGCCGCTCTGCGGGCCAACCTGGAAATCCTGTTCGACGCCGACCTGTCGCATCGGCCCGCGCTCGAGCACGACCGAACCAGCGCGCGGGTCACGGCCAGCCGCATCGACACCGAGGATCGCGAGGACACCGACTTCCGCACCGATGAAAGCCCGATCATTGACGTGCACGAGGAACCGCACCCGCCCGAATACGAATGGACGCCGCCCGACAACGCCGGTGGCGCGCATCGAAGGGGCGCGGAGGCCGAGCGGGAGAACCGTCGGTATGCCCCCAGTGCGCCCCCGCCACCGGTCCCGCCGCCGACGGAGAACGAGCGCACCACCCAATTCACTTGGCCGACAGGACAAGAGCCGCCGAAGCCACCCGAGCCCGTACCAGCTCCGCCCCCGCCGCCTCCACCACCTCCGCCTGCGCCTCCCGAGCCCGCTCCCGTCTCCGACTGGGAGCCCGCGCCCGCGGAGGGACGCTGGATTCCGGCCGGGACGCCGGGCAGCAACTGGGTCGCGCCCCCGCCCCCGCCCCCGCTCCCGCCGGAGCAGCCGGCCAACGGGACCGCCGGCGAGTACGTCGGCCGACGACGCGCACCCGCACCCGGCGCTCCGCATTCGCAGCCGGCGATGTCGACACCGCCGCCCGAGCTGCCCCGCCGCGGTCGGCACTCGGCGCCGCCGGAGGCTGTCGACCCCGGTAAGCCCCCCGCGCCGCCGACCCTGGCCACCGAATCGTCCGAGCCGCCACCGCACGCCGAGCCGGAGCCGACTGAGCCACCGCCGACGTCGCGGCGGCACCGCAGTTCCGACGATGAGACTACCGGCGGGCAGTCGGTGGCCGACCTGCTGGCGCGGCTGCAGGCAGCCCCGTCCGGGGGCGGTCGTCGCCGACGCCGCGACGAGTGAGTTAGGCTTTGTCGACCGTCCGGTACCCGCATCGCAGGACCGGAACGAAGAACTCTCGACATTCAGCGAGGTCGTCTGCGTGGTTTCAATGGGGACCCCCTCTGACGGATTCCGCCCGGCGCGGCTCACGATCGGCATCGTTTCCGCTGGTCGCGTGGGTACCGCCCTCGGCGTTGCCTTGGAGCGCGCCGAGCACGTCGTCGTCGGGTGCAGTGCCATATCGCGCGCGTCGCGCGAGCGCGCGCAGCGCCGGTTGCCCGACACTGCGGTGCTGCCGGTCGACGAGGTCGCCGGACGCGCTGAACTGCTACTGCTCGCAGTGCCCGACGCGGCCCTGGCCGGACTGGTCTCCGGGCTCGCGGCGACGGGCGCCGTTCGTCCGGGCACGATCGTGGCGCACACGTCGGGCGCCAACGGCATCGGCCTGCTGGCTCCGCTGACCGAACAGGACTGCATACCGCTGGCCATTCACCCGGCCATGACCTTCACCGGCGGTGACGAGGACATCGCGCGTCTGCCCGAGGCGTGTTTCGGGGTAACTGCGGCCGACGAAGTCGGATACGCGATCGCCCAATCGCTGGTGCTGGAGATCGGCGGCGAGCCGTTCCGTATTCGCGAAGACGCCCGGACGCTGTATCACGCTGCGTTGGCGCATGCGAGCAATCACCTCGTCACCGTGGTACTCGACGCGGTCGAGGCGCTGCGCTCCGCACTGTGGGGCCAGGAACTGCTCGGCCAGGAGCTCATCGGTGAGGCACCCGGCGGCATCGCCGAGCGAGTCGTCGGTCCACTGGCACGAGCGTCGTTGGAGAACGCACTGGTGCGCGGCCAGGGTGCGCTGACGGGTCCGGTCGCGCGCGGTGATGCGGACGCGGTCGCGCGCCATTTGGAGGCGCTGACAGAATCCGATCCCCATCTGGCACAGGCGTATCGGGCCATTTCATTACGGACCGCGCAGCGTGCGCACGCCCCCGACGAGGTGTTCGCAGTGCTTGGATCGAAGCGATGATCACGACCCCTAAGCCACAGTTCAACGCGGGTGAGCTCAACGTCTACTCGTCGCCGCGGGACGTCTCCGACGTCACCAAGGCGCTTCGGGCGACTGGACGCAGGGTGATGCTGGTGCCGACCATGGGCGCGCTGCACGAGGGCCACCTCACCCTGATCCGTTCTGCCAAGCGAGTCCAGGGTGCAGTCGTCGTGGTGTCGATCTTCGTGAACCCCTTGCAATTCGGTGCGAACGAGGACCTCGACGCATACCCGCGCACGCTTGACGCCGACCTCGCCGCGCTACGCGAGGAACGTGTTGACATCGTGTTCACGCCGACGGCCGCCGACATGTACCCCGACGGCATGCGCACCTCAGTCCACCCGGGCCCGCTCGGCGCGGAGCTCGAAGGTGCCGCGAGGCCAACACATTTCGCCGGAGTTCTGACGGTCGTGCTCAAATTGCTCAACATCGTGCACCCGGATCGCGCATTCTTCGGCGAGAAGGACTACCAGCAGCTGACGCTGATCCGGCAGATGGCCGTAGACCTCGATCTCGGTATCCAGATCGTCGGCGTGCCGATCGTGCGTGAACCCGACGGCCTCGCGCTGTCGTCTCGCAACCGTTACCTCACTGACGTCGAACGTGAACAGGCAGGCGCACTTTCGGCGGCGCTGCTCGCGGGGATGTACGGGGCCGGTGAGGGTTCGGCGGCCGCGCTGGACGCTGCCCGCGCTGTACTTGACGAGGTGCCCGCCATCGACCTGGACTACCTCGAGGTGCGTGACCCGATGATGGGCCCCGCTCCCTCGGTGGGGATGGCGCGAATGCTGGTCGCGGGCCGACTGGGACGAACCCGACTTCTGGACAACATCGCCATCGACATCGGAATGCCGTCCGGCAACGGTCCGGATGTCGAATACGACGAACACGAATTGCCGTGGAGGAATTGATGTTACGAACAATGCTGAAGTCCAAGATCCACCGCGCGACGGTGACGCAGGCCGATCTGCACTACGTCGGCTCGGTCACAATCGATGCCGACCTGATGGATGCGGCCGACCTGCTGGAGGGTGAGCAGGTGACGATCGTGGACATCGAAAATGGGGCGCGCCTGGTGACCTATGCGATCACCGGTGAACGCGGCAGCGGCGTGATTGGGATCAACGGCGCCGCAGCACATCTGGTGCATCCCGGCGACCTGGTGATCCTGATCGCCTACGGCACGATGGAGGACGCCGAGGCGCGTGAGTATCAGCCGCGGGTGGTCTTCGTCGACACGGACAACAAGCAGATCGATCTCGGTCACGACGCTGCCTACGTGCCGGCCGATGCGGCCGAGCTGATGTCGCCACGGTGAGCAGGAACGAAGTGACCCCAGAATCGGTGGAGTAGACCGTGCTGCTCGCAATCGACGTTCGCAACACCCACACCGTCGTCGGACTGGTGTCGGGTTCTGGCGACCACGCAAAAGTTGTGCACCACTGGCGGATACGCACCGAGTCAGAGGTGACCGCCGACGAGTTGGCATTGACGATCGACGGCCTGATCGGCGATGACGCCGAGCAACTCACCGGCGCCGCGGGATTGTCCACCGTGCCCTCGGTGCTGCATGAGGTGCGCCTGATGCTCGAGCAGTACTGGCCGTCGGTGCCGCATGTGCTCATCGAGCCGGGTGTGCGCACCGGAGTCCCGCTGTTGGTCGACAACCCCAAGGAGGTTGGCGCAGACCGTATCGTCAACTGTCTGTCCGCCTTTCATAAGTACGGCACCGCGGCCATCGTTGTCGATTTCGGCTCGTCGATCTGCGTTGACGTGGTTTCGGCCAAGGGAGAGTTTCTCGGCGGCGCCATCGCCCCCGGCGTACAGGTGTCGTCCGACGCGGCGGCGGAACGTTCAGCCGCGTTGCGTCGCGTCGAGCTGACCCGGCCGCGATCGGTCGTCGGCAAGAACACCGTCGAGTGCATGCAGGCCGGAGCGGTGTTCGGATTCGCGGGCCTGGTGGACGGATTGGTGAACCGAATCCGCGCCGACATCGACGGTTTCGACGGTGACGACGTCACGGTGGTGGCCACCGGGCACGGAGCACCCCTGGTGCTGCCGGATGTGCACACCGTCGAGCATTACGACCAGCACTTGACCCTCGACGGTCTGCGGCTGGTGTTCGAGCGCAACCGCGACAGCCAGCGGGGTCGGCTGAAGCAGGCCCGCTAGCCCACGGGATAGGAAAATCTATCCCGTTCACAGGTGAATGCTGGCCTCCCCACGATTACGGAATGACGGCGAGAGCACGAGGATTTCATCCGACGCTCCGCAAACATCCAAACGATCGAAGGGACACCAAATGACCATCAAGCACACCACCGCGGCAATCACGTTCCGGCGAGCTGTCGGCGCTGTCATCGGCGCGGCAGCATTGAGCACCGTGTTCGCGGGTGCCGCGGGCGCCACGATCGACGGTCCACGCCCCAGCCCCAATGGCCCATGCTCGACCATCGGCTCTTGTATGCCCCCGAAGGGTCCGGAGGCGCCGGCGCCACCCTCGCCCGGCCCGGAAACCGTCCTGCCCTCGCCCGATAAAGGTGGCTGCAAGGGGATGATCTGCTTCCCTTGATCCAGGTCTAGAAGAACGTCCGGATCAGGTCGACGACGTGACCGTCCCCGTCGAGCACGGGGATCATCGGCCACTTGTCGAAAACCGTGCACGGATGGCTGATTCCGAACTCCACCCAGTCGCCGACCGCCGCATCGTCCCCGTTGAGTCGCAGATACGCGTGCTGGTCGTTGAGCTTGACGACGTGTGCGGTCGACAAGCTGTGCGGGACCGGCAGGTCTTGGTCGAAGGACACGTCGCGACGGCCCAGCGTAAGCACCGCGAGGTCGGTTTCGGGACGCGACACCACCTGCGCCCACACCCGCAATGCCGACTGCAGCTCCCCGCGCAGCGGAGACGTACGGCGGTACAGACCGTCGTCGTGCGTCAGATAGCACCCGCTGCGCAGGATCGTGCGCACCCGCAGATCGGCGGGCCACCGGGTGAGCGTGTCGGCGACCATGTCGAAATACGTGCTGCCGCCCGCCGTCGTGATGATGTCGTCGGTTTCCATGATCGGCGCCAGCCGCAGCAGTGCGGCCCGCACGTCGGCCAGATACGCACGAACACCGGCGACGGTCTCGGCGCCCAGGTCGTGCCCCAGCGCCGCTTCGTAGCCGGCTACGCCGACCAAGCGCAGCCGGGGGGACGACGTGACGGCACGGGCCACCGCGTCGACGCCGTCCGCGTCGCGGCACCCCGTGCGCCCACCCGGCATGCCGACCTCCACGCAGACGTCCACCGGCCGCACCGCGCCCGCCGCCGTCAGTCCCGCCGTCATCAGCTCGACGCCGCGCAGAGAGTCGACCCAGCACACCAGGGTGAAGTCGGCGTCGGCGTCGAGTTCTGCGGCCAGCCAGTGCAGCGCAGCCGGGTCGACCAGCTCATTGGCAAGGACGACGTCGCGCACACCAAACGCGCGGAAGATCCGGACCTGGCTGATGGTGGCCGCCGTGACCGCGCACGCACCCGCCGCCAACTGACGGGCCAGCAGCTGAGGTGACATATGCGTCTTGCCGTGGGGCGCGAGCTCCACCCCTCGGTCGTCACACCACTTCGCCATCGTGGCGAGGTTCGCCGACAGAGCGTCCGCGAGCAGCACACAGACCGGGCCGACGGCTCCGTCACCGCCGGCTGAGCCGGCGATCCCGCCTTCGAACAGAGGAGGTGACTCTGCGCACACGTCGGCGGGTGTGCGACCCCACCACGTTGCAGGCAGGCCTTTGAACCGCCAGTCCAGCGGGTCCAAGGCAAGTGCCGCGACGGCTGCTGCGTTGATGGGCGCGGTCATGAGTTGATTTAAGCTGGCCTGTCGTGACCGCACCTGATCCGCCCGAAGCCGACATCCCCGAGCAGTACAGGATCCGTCAGGGCAAGCGGGAACGTCTGCTGGCCGAAGGGCGCGATCCGTATCCCGTCGAGGTCGCTCGCACGCACACTCTCGCCGAGATCCGCGAGACCTACCCTGACCTGGAGGCCAACGCCGAGACCGGACTGATCGTCGGTGTCGCGGGCCGCGTCATGTTCGCCCGCAATTCCGGAAAGCTGTGTTTCGCGTCATTGCAGGAGGGCGACGGCACGCAACTGCAGGTCATGATCAGCCTCGACAAGGTCGGTCAGGAATCGCTGGACGCATGGAAGGCCGATGTCGACCTCGGCGACATTGTTTTTGTTCACGGCGAGGTAATCAGCTCGCGGCGCGGTGAACTTTCCGTGCTCGCCGATTTCTGGCAGATCGTGTCGAAGTCCCTGCGGCCACTTCCCGTTGCACACAAAGAGATGAGCGAAGAGTCGCGGGTTCGGCAACGCTATGTCGATCTGATCGTGCGCCCGGAGGCCCGCACCATCGCGCGCCAGCGCGTCGCCGTGGTTCGCGCTGTGCGCTCGGCACTGGAACGACGCGGTTTCCTCGAGGTCGAGACGCCGATGCTGCAGACGCTGGCCGGTGGTGCTGCCGCGCGCCCATTCGTCACGCACTCCAATGCGCTCGACACGGATCTGTACCTTCGTATCGCTCCGGAGCTTTTCCTGAAGCGTTGCTTGGTCGGCGGATTCGAGCGGGTCTTCGAGTTGAATCGCAACTTTCGAAACGAGGGCGCGGATTCGACGCATTCACCGGAATTCGCGATGCTCGAGACATATCAGGCGTACGGCACGTACGACGATTCCGCAGTCGTCACCAGAGAGATAATTCAGGAGGTCGCTGACGAGGCGATCGGCACCAGAAAGGTCCCATTGCCTGATGGCAGTGTCTACGATCTCGACGGCGAATGGCAGTCAATACAAATGTATTCATCGCTGTCGGAAGCGCTTGGTGAAGAGATCACTCCGGATACACCTGCCGATCACTTATGGGCGATCGCCGACAGGTTGGATGTCGAGATTCCGCGCGATCGCGGCTATGGACACGGGAAATTGGTCGAGGAACTGTGGGAGCACACGGTGGGAAACTCGCTGTGGGCCCCCACCTTCGTCAGGGACTTTCCCGTCGAAACGACCCCATTGACTCGTGAACACCGCAGCATCGCCGGCGTCACCGAGAAATGGGACCTTTATGTGCGGCGCTTCGAGCTCGCGACTGGTTACTCCGAACTCATCGACCCAGTTATCCAACGCGAAAGGTTCGAAGCGCAAGCGCGCGCGGCGGCTGCGGGTGATGACGAGGCAATGGCTCTAGATGAGGATTTCCTCGCCGCCCTGGAGTATGCGATGCCGCCCTCGACCGGCACCGGAATGGGTATCGATAGATTGTTGATGGCTTTGACGGGACTGTCGATTCGGGACACAGTTCTGTTCCCGATAGTTCGACGTCAAGGCATGTGATCTAAGCCGAAGTTGCCCGATTTACCATCTTGTTTGAATGGTGTGTTTTACTGTGGCACATTAGGTCGGGGGATCACAGGCTTATCAATTCATCAAGGTTGTTGCCGAGAAGGGCAGAGTGGGCTAATGGCCAAGAAAGTGACCGTCACGCTGGTCGATGATTTCGACGGCGAGGGCGCAGCAGACGAGACGGTTGAATTCGGGCTCGACGGCGTCAGCTACGAGATCGATCTTTCTTCGAAAAATGCCACCAAGCTGCGAAATGACCTCAAGCAATGGGTCGAGGCGGGACGCCGGGTCGGCGGCCGCCGACGCGGTCGCTCAGCAGGTTCCGGCCGTGGTCGGGCTGCGATCGACCGCGAGCAGAGCGCCGCGATTCGGGACTGGGCCCGGCGCAACGGACACAATGTGTCCACCCGTGGACGAATTCCGGCAGACGTCATCGACGCATTTCATGCGGCAACGTAAATAATTCACGCGGTGGAATAGTTCACACGTTCGCTGGCGGCGAAGCCCGCAGCAGCGATCTGCGGAAACAATCACGTCGCCCGGGCGTTGAAACTCGATAGCACCCGGGGACGAGCCACCGCACGCGTTGGTGGTGCCCCTGTCCGCTTAGAGCAGACCGGGAGGCGGGGCACCTGGGTCCGTCGCCCATTAGAGTGGATGGCAGGTGCGGCGCACTTAATCAAGTGCAAGGCGCCGAGTCTATTGATGGAGAGCAGGTAACCACCGATGTTCGAGAGATTCACCGACCGTGCCCGCAGGGTCGTCGTCCTGGCTCAAGAAGAGGCCCGGATGCTCAACCACAACTACATCGGAACCGAGCACATCCTCCTTGGGCTCATTCATGAGGGGGAAGGCGTAGCCGCCAAGTCGCTGGAGTCACTGGGCATTTCGCTCGAGGGCGTGCGCAGCCAGGTCGAGGAGATCATCGGCCAGGGCCAGCAGGCGCCGTCCGGCCATATTCCGTTCACACCCCGCGCCAAGAAGGTGCTTGAACTGTCGCTGCGCGAGGCGCTGCAGCTCGGTCACAACTACATCGGCACCGAGCACATCCTGCTCGGCCTGATTCGTGAGGGCGAGGGCGTCGCCGCCCAGGTCCTCGTGAAGCTGGGCGCCGAGTTGACCCGGGTGCGTCAGCAGGTGATCCAGCTGCTGAGCGGATACCAGGGCAAGGAGACCGCGGAAGCCGGTACCGGTGGCCGTGGCGGCGAGGCGGGCAACCCGTCGACGTCGCTGGTCCTCGACCAGTTCGGCCGCAACCTCACCGCCGCCGCGATGGAAGGCAAGCTCGATCCGGTCATCGGCCGTGAGAAGGAAATCGAGCGGGTCATGCAGGTGCTGAGCCGCCGCACCAAGAACAACCCGGTGCTGATCGGCGAGCCGGGCGTCGGCAAGACCGCGGTCGTCGAGGGTCTGGCGCAGGCGATCGTTCACGGCGAGGTCCCCGAGACGCTGAAGGACAAGCAGCTCTACACACTTGACCTCGGCTCACTGGTCGCCGGCAGCCGCTACCGCGGTGACTTCGAAGAACGCCTCAAGAAGGTGCTCAAGGAAATCAACACCCGCGGCGACATCATCCTGTTCATCGACGAGCTGCACACGCTCGTCGGTGCGGGTGCCGCCGAGGGCGCCATCGACGCGGCGTCGATCCTGAAGCCGAAGCTGGCCCGTGGCGAGCTGCAGACCATCGGCGCCACCACCCTCGACGAGTACCGCAAGTACATCGAGAAGGACGCCGCGCTGGAGCGTCGCTTCCAGCCGGTGCAGGTCGGCGAGCCGACGGTCGAGCACACCATCGAGATCCTCAAGGGACTGCGCGATCGTTACGAGGCGCATCACCGGGTTTCGATCACCGATCCCGCTATCGTGGCCGCGGCCACCCTGGCCGACCGCTACATCAACGACCGGTTCCTGCCGGACAAGGCGATCGACCTGATCGACGAGGCCGGTGCGCGGATGCGCATCCGCCGGATGACCGCTCCGCCGGACCTGCGCGAGTTCGACGAGAAGATCGCCGAGGCGCGTCGCGAGAAGGAATCCGCGATCGACGCTCAGGACTTCGAGAAGGCCGCCAGCCTGCGCGACAAGGAGAAGCAACTTGTCGCGCAGCGTGCCGAGCGTGAAAAGCAGTGGCGCTCAGGTGATCTCGACGTCGTGGCCGAGGTCGACGACGAGCAGATCGCCGAGGTACTCGGCAACTGGACCGGCATCCCCGTGTTCAAGCTGACCGAGGAGGAGACCACTCGGCTGCTGCGCATGGAGGACGAGCTGCACAAGCGGATCATCGGCCAGGAGGACGCCGTCAAGGCCGTCTCCAAGGCGATCCGGCGTACCCGCGCGGGTCTGAAGGATCCCAAGCGGCCGTCGGGCTCGTTCATCTTCGCCGGCCCGTCCGGTGTCGGTAAGACCGAGCTGTCCAAGGCGCTGGCCAACTTCCTGTTCGGCGACGACGACGCGCTCATCCAGATCGACATGGGTGAGTTCCACGACCGCTTCACCGCCTCGCGGCTGTTCGGTGCCCCTCCGGGCTACGTCGGCTACGAGGAGGGCGGCCAGCTCACCGAGAAGGTGCGCCGCAAGCCGTTCTCCGTGGTGCTGTTCGATGAGATCGAGAAGGCCCATCAGGAGATCTACAACAGCCTGTTGCAGGTCCTCGAGGATGGCCGTTTGACCGACGGTCAGGGTCGCACGGTGGACTTCAAGAACACCGTGCTGATCTTCACCTCGAACCTCGGCACGTCCGACATCTCCAAGGCGGTTGGGCTCGGCTTCACCCAGGGTGGCGGCGAGAACAACTACGAGCGGATGAAGCAGAAGGTCAACGACGAGCTGAAGAAGCACTTCAGGCCGGAGTTCCTCAACCGCATCGACGACATCATCGTCTTCCACCAGTTGACTCGCGACGAGATCATCAAGATGGTCGACCTGATGATCGGCCGGGTGGAGAAGCAGCTCAAGGGCAAGGACATGGCCATGGAGCTGACCGACAAGGCCAAGTCCCTGTTGGCCAAGCGCGGGTTCGACCCCGTGCTCGGCGCGCGGCCGCTGCGTCGCACCATCCAGCGTGAGATCGAGGACCAGCTGTCCGAGAAGATCCTCTTCGAGGAAGTCGGTCCCGGTCAGCTCGTGACCGTCGACGTCGACAACTGGGACGGCGAAGGCTCGGGCGAGGATGCGGTCTTCACCTTCAAGGGCAGCAAGAAGCCGGCGAAGGTGGAGGAGCCTGCAGACCTGGCGCAGGCCGGTGCTGCTGGCGCGACAAGCACCGAGTAATTCGAACGACACGCGAAGGCCCCGAAACCATTGGTTTCGGGGCCTTCGTGTTGCCGTCTTTGTTTCGAATGCATGTCCTCCTGTCCCGAACGGTGGACCGTCTGCTTAGGATGCTGGTGTAATCGACGGGCGAAGGAATCTGGTGAGAGTCCAGAACGGTCGCGCCACTGTTAAGTCAGACCCGACGTCCGTCGTCAACCCTTGGTACATGCACGGCTCGCCGTGCGAAAGCTGGGACGCGAAATCCCGGGAAGGACCTGACAATGACATCTCCACAGGCCCGCACATCGCGGGCGACGCCGATCGACTTCTCCGCCACCAAGGCGGCGGTCTGGCTGACCCTCACGGCGTTCTTCGCTCTGCTGGTCATCTATTTCATCGGAATGGACCAGGGCGCCACGTCGGTGTTCGGTAGCAACACGATGGTTCATGAGTTCGTCCACGACGCCCGGCATCTGCTCGGCTTCCCCTGCCACTGATCGCGCAGAGGGAACCCACAAACAATGGAAAAGCAGATTATTTGGCGTGGCTTGCTGGCCGGCGCCGCCGCGGGAGTGCTGTCGTTCATCTTCTCCCGGATTTTCATCGAGCCTGTCATCGACAAGGCAATCGGTTATGAAGACGGCATTGGTGCGGCGCACGAAGCTTTGTCCGGGGCCGCAGGCGGACATGATCACGGCGGCGGCGAAGGCGGATTCGAGGGTTTCACCCGCGCTGTGCAGATGAACATCGGCATGGGGCTCGGCGTGCTGCTGTTCAGCATCGCCATCGGGGCGTTGTTCGCCGTCGTGTTTGCGGTCGCCTACGGCCGGGTGGGCAACATCTCGGCGCGACTGACGTCTTTGTACGTGGCGGGCGGCATGCTGCTCAGCCTGTTCGTCGTGCCCGCGCTGAAGTATCCGCCGAGCCCTCCCGCGCTCAGCCTCGACGAGACCATCCGTCAACGCACCCTGCTGTACCTGCTGATGGTCGCGCTGTCCGCGGCGCTCCTGGTCGCAGCGGTATATCTGGGCCGTCGTCTCAACGAGAAACTCGGCGCCTGGAACGCGGCACTGGCGGCCGCGGGTGCCTACGTCGCGGCGTCGGCGATCGTGATGCTCGTGCTGCCGACCATCGACGAGACACCGGGTCCGCTGCTCGACGACGCGGGCAACATCGTCTACGAAGGCTTCCCGGCCGACCTGCTCTACGACTTCCGGCTGTACTCGCTCGGGAACCAGCTGATCATCTACGCGACGATCGGATTGGTCTTCGGAGCGATGGCGGCAAAGCTGTTGGGCGATAAGCAACGGGACACCGTTTCGGTGTGAGTGAGGTCGTCCGGCTGACCCTCGTATCGCATGCCATGACCGATGCGATGGCAGCCGGGCGGTTTCCCACCGACGAGCCGCTGAACGCCGTCGGTCACCGTCAGGTCGACGCCTCGACGGAACTCGGTGTCGCCGAACGCGCCTACTGCGGGCCCGAGAAACGGTCCAGGCAAACAGCGGAACTGCTTGGCCTGCAGGCAAGTATCGACACTCGACTGGCCGACCTGGACTGCGGTCGCTGGCGAGGAGATGTCCTCGCCCACGTGGATCCCGCGGACTTGGCGATCTGGCTGACGGACCCGACGCGCGCACCGCATGGCGGCGAGTCCGTTGTCGATCTGATCGAGCGGGTGAGGGCCTGGATGGAATCGCTCACCGCCGACCGGGCCCGGTTGGTCGCCGTCACCCATCCGTCCGTGATCCGTGCGGCGATCGTCATCGCGCTTGACGCACCACCGAAGTCGTTCTGGCGCATCGACATTGCGCCGGCGAGCCGGACGATCATGCATTTTCGTGGGCACGCCTGGACGCTACGGTCGAACAACTAACCCATCAGAGCACAATGTCGGCCTGAGAGCGTGGCCGTGCATATATAGCCGCGGCAGCGCTGTCAGCACGACATTGCGTCGGCGTCCGAGGCGAGGGTGACACTAGCCCATCGGGATCAAGTCAAATGTCTTGTGCGCGACCGACAACAGCCAGCCCGCGGCGGTCTGACTGCGAAAGCGGGGCCAGTTCAACTGGAAGCTAACCACCCAGGGCTGGCCGGTGCGGTCCACCGCGTACCAACTGAATGTCAGGTCCCCCGGCAGGTTTCCGCCCTTGGCGCCGATATAGGGCCACTGCGACTCGTCGAGCGAGATACCGGGAACGGCCGAGAGGATGTCCCGCACCGGAGCGGCTTCACCGACAGCGGCGGCCTGCAACGCGGCATGTACGCGACAGATATCGGATGCGCTGCCGTACCACTCTGCGCCGTACTCGGATGCAGGCGTTCCAGTGCGAACCGGATCTGGTTGGAACGGACGGGAATTCGTCTGCTCCAATAGTTGGGCGCGAACCTGTGGCGAAGCCTGCTTCCATTGCTCACGGAGGTCCGGCTGGCCCCAGCCGATTGAAAACAGTTCGTGCATGGTCGGGAACGGCGTCATGCTCGCCGGGTCGTGATGACCCGCGGTGACCAGAGCACGTTCGACGGCGCCGGGGCCAAGCCGCTCGATCAGCAGATCGGTCGCCATGTTGTCGCTCGCCGAGATCATTTCCTGGGCGGCCTTGCGCACGGACACCTGCGCCCCGGGCGGAAGCTCCTGCAGGCCGGCCGATCCGACGGCTTTCGCTTCTTTGGTGATGGTGAGTGGGTCGGTCCATTCGAGGGTGCCGGCCTGCACGGCTTCCGCAACCGCAAGCAGCACATAGAGTTTGAAGATCGACGCCAGCGGCAGCGACAGCTCGGTGTTGGTGCCCGCGACCGTAGTGCACTTCCCAGCCGGACCGCTCAAGTCGACCTTCGAGACTAGGTAGGAGTACCGCGCGTCCGTCTTCGACAGTTCGGTGTCGATGTCCTGCCACGTGTTGATCACGGGTTCCTGCAGCGACACCTCGAAACGATCGACGAGGCCGGCATCATTGGTGCGTAGCGAAATATCCTGTGCGACACCGTAGGACGTCAGGACGTGCATGGTGGCATGCCCGGCTCCGATGTCGATACCGGCGACGGTGATCGGGCGGTCCAACCACAGGTTGCCCATGGCGGACGTGACTCCGTTGACCTGGTCAGGGGCGGCCAGCGTGCGCACCCCGACCGTGCCGATGGGCCATTCGGAGTTGAGCATGTCGATGGTCTGCTTGGCGCGCAGGCCGGGTGGGGTGTTGATCTCGATGGGCACGCCATAGCTCGCGTCCGCCGCGGGCACCGGCGTCGCGGTATTGGTACAGCCGGTAACCACCGCGACGACGACCGCGACGGCGAGCAGCGGGCCCGCCGCCCGGCGCGCCTTACTTACTGGTGCCAGCAACGTCCAGGACAACCTCGAACTCGAGCAGCGATGCGCCGGTGGCAACGGGGTTGGCAGCCTGTCCCTTGTGCGCCTCGATGGCGGGGCCCGTCGCCCACGCCTGGAATGCCTCCTCGGACTCCCACTGGGTCACCACGAAGTAGCGGTCTTCACCCTTGATCGGGCGCAGCAGCTGGAAGCCCAGGAAGCCGGGCTGGTTGTCGACGGCGTGCGCGCGGTGCGCGAACCGCTTCTCCAACTCAGGCCCTGCGTCGGGCGGTACCTCGATTGCGTTGATCTTCACCACGGGCATGTCGCTAGGTTACCGTGCGGACCCATGGCCCCTGACCTGCTGACGCCCCGAGGCGGAACCGGTGAGCCGCTGGTCCTCGTGCACGGTCTGATGGGCCGGGGCAGCACGTGGTCACGGCAGCTGCCATGGCTCGCCCGGCTGGGCCGGGTGTACACGTACGACGCGCCGTGGCACCGCGGGCGCGATGTCGAGGATCCTTATCCGATCAGCACCGAGCGCTTCGTCGCCGACCTCGGTGAGGCCATCGAGGCGCTCGGCGCCCCGGCTGTCATGGTCGGGCACTCGATGGGTGCACTGCACTCGTGGTGTCTCGCCGCGAGCCGGCCCGACCTGGTGCGTGCACTCGTCATCGAGGACATGGCTCCGGACTTCCGGGGCCGTACCACCGGCCCGTGGGAACCCTGGCTCCACGCGCTGCCGGTCGAATTCGACACAGCGCAAAGGGTTTACGACGAGTTCGGACCCGTCGCCGGGCAGTACTTCCTCGAGGCGTTCGACAAGACCGATACCGGTTGGCGACTGCATGGGCATACGAAGACGTGGATCGAGATCGCGGCCGAGTGGGGGACTCGCGACTACTGGCGGCAGTGGTCGATGGTGCGCGCACCCGCACTGCTCATAGAGGCGGGCAACTCTGTGACGCCGCCGGGGCAGATGCTCACTATGGCGGAGTCCGGTCAGCGGACGACGTATCTGCACGTGCCCGGAGCCGGTCACCTGATCCACGACGATGCGCCGCAGATCTATCAAGACGCCGTCGAGTCGTTTCTAGCGACCCTCGCTCATCGACCCTGACGCAGGCCAGAATGGATGCTGCTCGAAGCGCGTCCGCACCGCGTCCACATCATGGTCGATGCGGAATGCGTCGCGGTCGTCAGCCAGATCAGGACTGAAGAACCGTCCGGACATCGGGCCTGCCATCCG
Source organism: Mycobacterium sp. NPDC051804 (assembly GCF_044452905.1). NCBI lineage: Bacteria > Bacillati > Actinomycetota > Actinomycetes > Mycobacteriales > Mycobacteriaceae > Mycobacterium > Mycobacterium sp. NPDC051804. The sequence continues at coordinate 177,438 of NZ_JBITCD010000005.1, forward strand.
GAATTGGTCGAGCCGAAGCCGCAGGGAGCCGGTGCGATGTGCGGCCCAGCTGAGGGTCACTGCCACCGCCAAGGGGGCGATCAGGATGAGGAACGTCAGTGCAGTGGTCATGGCAGTAATGCTCCGCTCACATATATTCCGCCAACAGTGGCAGGAAGGACACCTTGCGATAAAATGCTGCCATGGCATTGAAAAGCGTATCGGCGCTGGTGCTGGACCGTCTAGCGATTTTTGAGTTCGGCGTGATCTGCGAGGTCTTCGGAATCGACCGCTCCGGAGACGGGGTACCGAACTTTGATTTCAAGGTCTGCGGGCCGGAGCCGGGCAAGCCGCTGCGGACCTCGGTCGGCGCGACGATCATCCCCGATCACGGCCTCGATGACCTCATTGGCGCGGATCTGGTGGCCATCCCGGCGATCGGCGGATCGGAGTACCTGCCCGAAGCGCTCGAGGCCGTGAAGGCCGCCGCCGAGTCCGGGTCGATCATCCTCACGGTCTGCTCGGGCGCGTTCGTCGCGGGCGCCGCCGGACTCCTCGACGGCAGGCCGTGCACCACGCACTGGATGCACGCCGACGACCTGGCTCATCAGTATCCGACCGCGCAAGTCGACCGCAATGTGTTGTTTGTCGACGACGGGAATCTGATCACCAGCGCGGGCACCGCTGCCGGCATCGATGCGTGTCTTCATCTGGTCCGCCGCGAACTCGGCAGTGAGGTCACCAACAAGATCGCGCGCCGGATGGTGGTGCCCCCGCAACGCGACGGCGGTCAACGTCAGTACATCGATCAGCCGATACCGGTGCGGTGCTCGGAACGTTTCGCGCCGCAACTGGACTGGATTCTCGCCAACCTCGACCAGCCGCACACCGTCGCGACACTGGCGACGCGCGCGCACATGTCGGCCCGCACGTTCGCGCGCCGGTTCGTCGAGGAGACCGGTCGCACACCGATGCAATGGGTCACCGATCAGCGTGTGCTCTATGCCCGCACCCTGCTCGAGGAGTCCGATCTGGACATCGACCGTATTGCCGAGCGGTCCGGCTTCGGCACAGCCACCCTCCTGCGTCACCACTTCCGTCGCATCATCGGGGTGACGCCGTCAGACTATCGACGCCGGTTCTGCTGCAACGACTCTGGCGACTCCGACGATGACGAAGCTGCCACCGCCTAGACAGCGTCGCGCACCAGCGCATACACCCGCCAGCGGCCCGGCACTCCCTTGAGATCGTGCTCGCCGCGGTCGTCGAATGCGTGTCGCGATCCCGTGACGATCTCGCGGACAGTCGAGGACACCAGGACCTCACTCGGTCCCGCCAGCGCAGACACCCGCGCACCGATGTGCACGGCCATTCCAGCGATGTCGTCACCACGCACCTCGACCTCGCCCGCGTGGATACCGGCACGGATTTCGATGCCGAGCGCCCCGACGGCATCGACGATCGCGGAGGCACATTGAATGGCCGCACTGGGGCTGGGAAACATGGCGACGAAGCCGTCGCCAACCGTGTTCACCTCAATGCCGCGGAACCGCTCGAGCTCGCGCCGCACGAGGGTGTCGTGGTTGTCGAGCAGGCCATGCCATCGGTCGTCGCCCAGAGCGGCCGCGCGCTGCGTCGAGGAGACGATGTCGGTGAAAACGATTGTGGTCAGCACTCGTTCGAAATCCGCACCACCGCGGATTCCTGTGATCAACTCTTCGATCTCGTCGATGATGGGTCCGCTGTCGCCGACCCAGTACAGCGAGTCCGCGCCGGGCAATTCGACATAACGGGCACCCGCGATGTGTTCGGCCAGATAGCGACCATGTCCGACGGGGACGAACGCCGTATCCCGGCGGTGCAGCACCAGCGTCGGCGCCGTGATGTGTGGCAGCTTGTCGCGCACATCGGCCTCGACCAGCGCCTGACTCGATCTGCGGGCCATGCTTGGTGACGCCGCGCGATTGCCCGCCGCGTCCCACCAGGTCCGAAACGCGACGTTGTCGGCAACCGACGGTGCAAGGTAGGCGAGCACGTCGAAGCCCTGCTCGACGGCGTCGGGTTCGACTGCGACCGTGGTGAAGCGGCTCGCCGCGGTGGTGCGGGATCCCACCTCGTAGTCCGGCGCCCACAGCGCCCGCGCGGCGCCGTTGACGATCACCAGGTTGGACACCCGCTCTGGCCGGTCACCGGCCAGAAACAGCGCACTCATCGCCGAGAACCCCGTTGCGAATATCGTCGCCTGCTCGGAACCGACGGCGTCCATCACCGCGACGACGTCCTCGGCCCAGCAGGCCGGGGTGATCTTGTCGGAGCCGATGCGCGACGACATGCCCATGCCGCGGTGGTCGAATCTGATCAGCCTGCAGAACGACGAAAGTCGCCGGTGGAAGCGGTACATCGACGGCTCGGCGTCGATGGAGTCGATCGGGATGAAGGGCCCCGGCATCACCACGACGTCGGTTGGTCCGTCCCCGAGGACCTGGTATGCGATGTCCAAATCGCCACGCGATGCGTAGCGAGTTCGCGGCGCCCCCGAACCGGTCACAGCCACATGACCAGGCTAACTATTCGCCTTCTCCGGCAAGGGCGAAACGCCCGTCTGCGGTCTGCTCGACCAGCCCGTCGACCAGCAGCGAGTCCAGCGCGCGGTCTCGCTGGGCGGTGTCGGTCAGCCACGCCAGGTCGAGCTCCGCGCGTGGCACCGGAGAGTCGTTGCCGCGCAACACATCCAATAGCCGGCCGCGCACCTGGCGATCGGTTCCGGCGTACTTCTGGACCCGTCGCGCGGGCGCCGCGGCTTCCGGATAGCCTCTCGACCGCCACGCGCACACACTCAACGGACAGAGCCCGCATCGAGGTGAGCGCGCAGTGCACACGGTCGCCCCGAGTTCCATCAAGGCCACCGAAAACGTTGGCGCTTCGGCACTATCGGGCAGCAGGGCCGCGACATCGTCGAGATCGCGAACCGACGCCGGCGAATCGGCGCGACCGTGCACCACCCTGGCCACCACCCGGCGCACGTTGGTGTCCACGACGGGTACTCGCTGTCGGTAGGCGAAACAGGCGACAGCCCTGGCTGTGTACGCGCCGATCCCGGGAAGCGTCAACAGCGTCTCGACGTCCGACGGCACCGCGTCGTCGTGATCGGTGGCGATCACCGTCGCGCACTCGTGCAGCCGCTTGGCGCGGCGCGGATAGCCGAGCTTCCCCCACGCGCGCAGCACATCAGCCGCACTTGCGGCGGCGGTGGCGGACGGCGTCGGCCAACGCTCGATCCAAGCCAGCCAGATCGGTTCGACCCGGGCCACGGGCGTCTGCTGGAGCATGAATTCGCTGACCAGAATCTGCCATGGGGACACGCCGGGCCGTCGCCACGCCAGATCGCGCTGCTCCCTGCGATACCAGTCGAGCAGCTGAGGCACAATATCGGTCATGCCCAACACCAGCCCAGTGACCGCGTGGAAAGCACTCAAAGAGGGTAACGAGCGGTTTGTTGCCGGTGAGCCAGAGCACCCGAGCCAGGGCATCGAGCATCGGGCCAGCCTGGCGGAGGCGCAAAAGCCGACGGCGGTGGTCTTCGGCTGCGGAGACAGCCGGGTGGCCGCCGAGCTCATCTTCGATCAGGGCCTCGGCGACATGTTTGTGGTGCGCACCGCGGGCCACGTCATCGACTCGGCGGTACTCGGCTCGATCGAGTACGCGGTAGCCGTACTCAACGTGCCGTTGATCGCGGTGCTCGGTCACGACAGCTGCGGCGCGGTGAAGGCGACGCTCGCGGCGCTCGATGAGGGAGCGGTGCCCGGCGGTTACGTGCGCGACATCGTGGAGCGGGTGATGCCGTCGATCCTCGTGGGCCGTCGCGAGGGTTTGAGCAGGGTCGACGAGTTCGAGGCCCGCCACGTCACAGAGACCGGTTCGCAGCTGATGGCCCGATCCACAGCCATCTCCGAACGCGTCGAGGCGGGCACGTTGGCGATCGTCGGCCTGACCTATCAGCTGGCCGACGGCAAGGTGGTTTTGCGGGACCACATCGGCGACATCGGCGAAAGCTGAATCAGCCCTCATAGGCGACACGCCGAGTCACCTCGGACGAACAGGCATTATCTGGCTTTACCGTGTGAATTGTGCTGGATCTAGAACCGCAAGGCCCCCTTCCCCAACAGATTTACTGGCGCCGCAGGGCACTGGCGCTGGGCGTTGCGGCGGTCGTGATCGCCGTGATCGCGACCCTCTCCGTGGTGATCATCAAGTCCACCGGCGGCACCGAGAACACCGCCGCCGAACAGCCCGCCCCGCCTGCCGCCACACCGACACAGGTGCCGGGGGAGAACCCCGAGGTCAAGACGCCGGTGATGCCGCCGGCGCAGAACGCTCCGGCACCGACCCCGACCCCCACCGCGGCTGTGGCCCCGCCGCCAGTGCTGAACGAGGGCGATGACTGTCCCGATTCGACGCTGGCCGTCAAGGGCATCACCAACCAGCCGCAGTACGTCGTCGGCGATCAGCCGAAGTTCACGATGGTGGTCACCAACATCGGTCTGGTGGCGTGCAAGCGCGACGTGGGTGCCGCGGTGTTGGCCGCCTATGTCTACACGCTGGAAAACGGCAGGCTGTGGTCGAACCTGGATTGCGCACCGTCGAACGAGACGCTGGTCAAGACGTTCCAGCCCGGTGAGCAGGTGACGACAGAAGTGACCTGGACCGGCATGGGATCGGCGCCGAACTGCCCGCTGCCACGCCAGCCCATCGGCCCCGGGATGTACAACCTGGTCGTTCAGCTGGGTAACCTGCGCTCCGCGGCCGTCCCATTCGGTCTCGCTGCGCCCGCTCCGGCGCCGCCGCCAGGTGACGCACCGCCGCCACCACCCGCAGTGGGTTAGGCCAGCCGGTCGGCGATCGTCGATTCGGCCAACTGCGACAGGCCTTCTCGGATGTGGCGTGCCCACATCGATCCGATGCCTTCGACGTTCTGAAGGTCGGTCGCGCTCGCGGCCAACAGACCCTGTAGCGAGCCGAACGAGCGCACCAGCAGGTCGACGTGGGCGAACTGCAGCCGCGGAATGCCCGCCATCGCACGGTAACCGCGCGAGCTCATCGCCGAATCCTGCGCCTCGGCAGTCGATGGGTATCCGAAAACCCTTGCCAGAGCGGTGAAGTCGAGCAATTCGTTGTCGGAGAGATGGTCCAGCTCCTCCAACGTCGCGCTCACCTGGGCGGCGGTCGGTGGGTCCGGATTGGCGTGGTAGTCACGCACGATCAGCTCGCGCGCCGTCTCGTTGTCGCCGACCAGCTCCTCCAGCTGCAGCCTGACCTGACGTCCGTCGGTGCCGAGTTCGACCACGTCGGAATCGATTTCGAGGCTGATGCGTCGCACCATCTCCAGCCGCTGCACGAGCGTCATCACATCGCGCAGCGTGACAAAGTCCTCGATCTCGGCCGTCGACAGCTGCCTGCTGACCTCGTCGAGCCGGGCCTTGTAGCGCTCCATTGTGTCGATGGTCTGATTGGCGCGGGACAGAATGGTCGCCGAGTCGGGGATCACGTGGCGTTCCCCGGCCACGTAGACGGTCACGATGCTCATCGAATGGCTCACCGAGATCACCGGATAGCCCGTCTGGATGGCCGTGCGTTCCGCCGACCGGTGCCGCGTGCCGGACTCCTCGGTGGGGATCGACGGATCGGGCACCAGCTGGACATTGGCCCGCAGGATGCGGCTGCCGTCGCTGGACAGCACGACGGCGCCGTCCATTTTCGACAGCTCACGCAGTCGCGTCGGCGCGTAACGGACGTCGAGCGAGAATCCGCCGTCGCAGATCGCCTCGACGCTGTCGTCGTAGCCGACGAGGATCAGCGCGCCTGTGCGGCCACGCAGGATGCGCTCGAGCCCGTCACGCAGCGCCGTCCCAGGTGCCAGTCGGGAAATCGTCTCGCGCAGAGTCGGCCTGGCCAGCTGCACAACGGTGCGGCTGGACCTTCCACCAGGCTTGACCGCCATCGATCCCTCCTACGACTGGCCGCTATTCTGCGCGATCTGCCGCAGCACCCGCAATGCCGAGCCGATATCGTCGGCCGGCATCGCGCGCAGCCCCGCGGGCACCGCCGTCACGCCAGGAGGCACCACGGCCGAGGTGAACCCCAACCGTGCGGCTTCGGCCAGCCGCCGATCCATACCGGTGACGCGGCGTAGATCGCCGGCCAGTCCGACCTCACCGATCGCCACGGCTGCGGCGGGCATCGGCAAGTCCATGCACGACGATGCGATCGCCAGCGCCACCGCGAGATCCGCAGACGGATCCGTCAACCGCATGCCCCCGACCGTCGACAGGTAGATGTCGTTGGCGCCGACCGGTAGCTTGGCCCGCTTCTCCAGCACCGCGGTGATCATCGCGGCGCGCGACGAGTCGATACCGCTGACGGCCCGCCGCGGCGAACCGCTCGCCGGTGCTCCGAGCAGCGCCTGCACCTCGCCGATAAGCGGGCGCTTACCGTCGAGTGCGACGGTGACCGCGGTACCTGACACCGGTTTGGGCCGCTGATCCCGAAACAGTGCCGACGGGTCCGATACACACTCGATTCCGTTGTCGTGCAACAGGAAACAACCGACTTCATCAGCGGCACCGAAGCGATTCTTGATGCCGCGGACCATGCGAAGCGACGACTGCCGGTCACCCTCGAAGTGCAGGACGACGTCGACGAGGTGCTCCAACGAGCGTGGACCCGCGATCGCGCCGTCCTTGGTGACGTGGCCGACGAGGATCATCGCCACCCCGGAGGTCTTGGCGGCCATCGTCAGGGTCGTGGTGACCGCGCGGACCTGGGTGACGCCGCCGGTGACGCCCTCGGCTTCCGTCGTCGACATGGTCTGCACCGAATCGACGATGACCAGGCTGGGCTTCACCTCGTCGATGTGGCCGAGCACCATCTGCAGGTCCGATTCGGCGGCCAGATAGACCTCGTCGTGTGTACAGCCGGTGCGCTCGGCGCGCATCCGGATCTGGCCTGCTGACTCCTCGCCCGACAGGTACAGCGCGCGCTTTCCGCTCCCGGCCCACCTGTGCGCAGCCTCCAGCAGCAGCGTCGACTTGCCGACTCCTGGCTCACCGGCCAGCAGCGTCACCGATCCGGGGACGACCCCGCCCCCGAGAACGCGGTCGAGTTCGGGGATTCCCGTATGGACGTGCCGGGTGCGGCCGGGGTCGATCGAGGTGATGGGTACGGCCGGCGAGGTCGGGGCGATCGCACGCCGCATCGACGAGCCGTTGACGGCGGAGAGCACCGCCACCTCGTCAACCGTGCCCCAGGTGCCGCAGTCGGCACATCTGCCGACCCATTTCGCGGTGACGTGGTGGCATTCGGAGCAGCGATACTGCGAACGCGCTTTGGCCACGAGCCGACCGTATCCTCAGGGACCGACAGAAGTCCGTGGTGAGGTGCCGTGTCGCGGAGTTCTGCGGTCAGTGGCCGCCGGAGCCGCCGCCCGAGTGGCCGCCGCTGCCGCCTTCTTCGCGGCGGGGGCTTTCACCAGCGGAGACCGGCACCGCGAAGGTGCCCTCGCCGCCTTGCTCGAACTTGAACGTGAAGTTGTACGTGAGGCCGTTGGTGATCGGCTTCGTCAGCTCCACCTTGGCCTCCGCGGCCTCGACCGTCTCGACGCTCTCCAACGGACTTATTTGCCCGTCGGGGGCGCCGACGACGAGCGTGCCCGCCGCGGGCAGCGCGGTGTCTCCGGACAGTGTCACCGTTCCGACGTCGGACGTGATGGACACCAGCTTGTCGTTGACATCCGGCGAGTTGTTGGAGGCGACGAAGATCAGCTCGACTTCACTACCCGGTTGGGCGTAATCCGTCTTCAGGTCGACCCGCAGGTGGGCGTTGCGCACCGCGATCTTCCCGATGTTCGCGCTGGTGCCGTTCACCGCGGCTTCCTGGGTGGCCGTCTGGGAAACCTGCCCGGCTCCGCAGCCGCTCATGACGACGGCGGCTGCCAGTCCACAGGCGGCCAGTTTGAAGCGGTCCACACGTGCCTCCTGCTCGACGGACTTTGGATTCGACTATGGACTGTAGTAGGTGCGCGTGGCGGGCGGTAGCTGAGGGCCGACGGACGGTCCGCAGTTTTCTCGATGGCCGCAGCGTGTTGCACGTATTCGTCACGCTGTCAACCCCTAGTCTCGACCTGGAGTGCCCCTGACCTGCACCGTTGATCCACGCCTGTCCGGACCCCGTGCTAACATTGGGTTGTGAAAGGGGCTCTAATCTGATGATTTTCAAGGTCGGAGACACCGTCGTCTATCCACACCACGGCGCCGCGCTGATCGAAGCGATCGAAACCCGGACCATCAAAGGCGAACAGAAGGAATATCTCGTCTTGAAGGTTGCCCAGGGCGATCTCACCGTTCGAGTCCCTGCGGAGAATGCCGAATACGTGGGCGTGCGAGACGTCGTCGGGCAAGAAGGTCTCGACAAGGTTTTCCAGGTGCTTCGCGCACCGCATACCGAGGAGCCGACCAACTGGTCGCGTCGCTACAAGGCCAATCTCGAGAAGCTGGCCTCCGGTGACGTGAACAAGGTGGCCGAGGTCGTCCGCGATCTGTGGCGCCGTGACCAGGAGCGTGGCCTGTCCGCAGGCGAGAAGCGCATGCTGGCCAAGGCCCGTCAGATCCTCGTCGGTGAGCTCGCGCTCGCGGAGAACACCGACGACGAGAAGGCGGCGACCATTCTCGACGAGGCACTTGCTGCCGCCTCCTGAAGGCCATGACGGGCCTGCCCAGAGTCGGGCTCGGCACCGACGTACACCCGATCGAGGCCGGTAGGCCGTGCTGGCTGCTGTGCCTGTCGTTCGCTGATGCTGACGGCTGCGCCGGGCATTCCGATGGTGACGTCGCCGCGCATGCGCTGTGTGACGCCCTGCTTTCCGCCGCCGGGCTCGGCGATCTCGGAGAAGTGTTCGGCACCGGCCGCCCCGAATGGCGCAACGTCAGCGGAGCGGAGATGCTGCGTCACGTACACGGCCTGCTGGTAGCCGAGGGCTATCGCGTCGGCAATGCCGCCGTACAGGTCATCGGTAACGAGCCCAAAGTGGGGCCGCGCCGTGCCGAGGCGCAGAAGTTGCTGTCCGAACTCATCGATGCCCCGGTATCGGTATCGGCGACCACGACTGACGGTCTGGGTCTGACCGGACGCGGTGAAGGTTTGGCCGCGATCGCGACCGCACTGGTCATTCCAGCCGAATAAGCCCGGTAAGCTGGCCCGTCGTGACCGACCTGCGGCTATACGACACGATGGCGGGCGCCGTCCGCGACTTCGTGCCGGTGCGTCCGGGCCACGTATCGATCTACCTCTGCGGTGCCACCGTGCAGGGCCTGCCCCACATCGGGCACGTCCGCAGCGGGGTGGCATTCGACGTCCTGCGGCGCTGGCTGATGGCGAAGGGCTACGACGTCGCGTTCATCCGCAACGTCACCGATATCGACGACAAGATCCTGAACAAGGCCGCCGATGCGGGCAGGCCGTGGTGGGAATGGGCCGCCACCTACGAGCGCGCGTTCTCGGCCGCCTACGACGCTCTGGGCGTGCTTCCGCCGTCGGCCGAGCCACGGGCCACCGGACACATCACCCAGATCATCGAGCTGATCGAGCGTCTGATCGAACGCGGCCACGCGTATGTGGGTGGCGGAGACGTGTACTTCAACGTGCTCAGCCTGGGCGACTACGGGAAGCTGTCGGGCCACCGGATCGACGACGTGCACCAGGGCGAGGGTGTGGCGACCGGTAAACGCGACGAGCGCGACTTCACGCTGTGGAAGGGTGCGAAACCAGGCGAACCGTCCTGGCCCACGCCCTGGGGACGCGGCCGTCCAGGCTGGCACACCGAATGCGTCGCCATGTGCGAGGCGTACCTCGGCGCCGAGTTCGACATCCACGCCGGCGGGATGGACCTGGTGTTCCCGCACCACGAGAACGAGATCGCGCAGGCCGAGGCCGCCGGTGATCCGTTCGCCCGCTTCTGGTTGCACAACGGTTGGGTGACCATGGGCGGCGAGAAGATGAGCAAGTCGCTGGGCAACGTCCTGGCGATACCGGCTGTGCTGCAACGGGTTCGGGCCGCAGAGCTGCGCTACTATCTCGGCAGCGCGCACTACCGGTCCATGCTGGAGTTCTCCGAGACAGCGCTGCAGGACGCCGCGAAGGCGTACACCGGCATCGAGGATTTCCTGCACCGGGTCCGCAATCGGGTCGGTGCGGTGGTGCCGGGCCAGTGGACACCGAAGTTCGAAGCAGCCCTCGACGACGATCTCGCGGTGCCGACGGCCCTGGCTGAGATCCACGCCGCACGCGCGGAGGGGAACCGGGCACTGGACGCCGGTGACCACGAAACCGCACTGGCACAAGCGATGTCGATCCGCACGATGATGGGCATCCTCGGCGCCGATCCGCTCGACGAGCGCTGGGAATCCAAGGACGAGACCTCGGCCGCGCTGGCCGCCGTCGACGTCCTCGTGCAGGCCGAGGTGCAGCGCCGGGCGGACGCCAGGGATCGCCGCGACTGGGCGGAGGCCGACGCGATCCGCGACCGTTTGAAGGCGGCCGGGATCGAGGTCACCGACACCGGTGACGGACCGCAATGGACACTGCTGGACGGTTACACCAAGTAATGGCTGGAAACTCCAAACGCCGTGGCGCGATTCGCAAGCCCGGCACCAAGAAAGGCCCGACCGTCGGGTCGGGCGGGGTGCGCCGCCGTGGGCTCGAAGGCAGGGGTGCGACGCCGGCAGCCAAGGACCGGGCCCACCATCCCGCGGCGAAGCGTGCCGCGAAGGCGGCCAGGAAGCAGCAGGGCCGCCAACGCAAGACCGATGACGTCGAACTGGTGCTCGGGCGCAATCCCGTGGTGGAGTGCCTGCGTGCGGGTGTGCCTGCCACCGCGCTCTACGTCGCGCTCGGCGCGGAATCCGACGAACGACTGACCGAATCGGTCACGCGGGCAGCCGATTCCGGGATCGCCATCCTCGAGGTGCCGCGGATCGATCTCGACCGGATGAGCACCAACGGGCTCCACCAGGGCATCGCACTGCAGGTTCCGCCCTATGAGTACGCGCATCCCGACGACATGGTGAAGGCTGCGACAACGGACGTGTCGCCCGCCCTGCTCGTCGCCCTGGACAACATCTCCGATCCGCGAAACCTCGGCGCGATCGTCCGGTCGGTGTCCGCGTTCGGCGGCCACGGCGTGCTGATTCCCCAGCGACGATCGGCGTCGGTGACCGCGGTCGCGTGGCGCACCAGTGCGGGTGCGGCTGCCCGGCTTCCGGTGGCGCGGGCGACGAATCTGAATCGCACACTGAAGGATTGGGCCAACGCCGGCCTGCAGGTGGTGGGTCTCGACGCCGACGGTGACATCACGGTCGACGAACTCGACGGCTCAGGCCCGATCCTCGTGGTCGTCGGATCCGAGGGCAAGGGCCTGTCTCGTCTGGTCCGGGAGAACTGCGACGCCATCGTGTCGATCCCGATGGCGGGACCCACGGAATCGCTGAACGCGTCGGTGGCCGCCGGCGTGGTACTCGCTGAAATCGCCCGCCAGCGCCGCAGTTAAGCGGGCTGCAGCACCTCGGCCAACCCGGGTAACTTCGGTTCGACGCCGGCGCCTGGGGTCACCCGGCGCAGCCGTCGTGCCACCCACGGCGCCGCGAACGCTGCGGCCCAACAAAAGTTGGCCCACCAGCTACGTTCCGGCGGTGTCGAATTCAACAGCGCGGCTGACCGCGACGTCAGGCTGTGCGGCACCGTGAGTGTGTCGAGGACCTTGGCGGCCATGCGTTCGTGTCCTAGTGGGGATAGGTGGATGCGGTCGCCCGCCCACAGCCGCGGATCCCGAAACTCGTTGAACCGCCAGAAGTCTACGAGCTGAACACCGAGATCGTCGACGATGGTACGCAACAGTTCGTTGTAGATCGCGGCACGGCCGCGCAACCGGCGGAACAGCGGGACAGTGCCGAGATCGGCAGCGGTGAAGGTGAGGACGACCGCACCGGTTTGCTGCAGGGTCTTCAAAGCGTCGGCGTAGCGCGCCATCATCGCGTCGATGTTGTTGCGCACCAACAACAGATCGTTCATGCCTGCGTAGATCGTCACGATGTCGGGCTCGAGCATGACCGCGGTCTGGATCTGTTCGGCGAGTATCTCGTCCATGGTGCGCCCACGTACCGCCAGGTTTGCATAGCGCATGTCCGGGTTGTTCTGCCCGAGCACTTCAGCGACACGGTCGGCCCAGCCGCGTAGACCGTTCGGAGAGGCTGCATAGGGGTCGCCGATACCTTCGGTGAACGAGTCACCGAGCGCTACGTATCTGCTGAATACAGCCATAGCACCAATCTGGCCGATGCTATGGCGACGCGCACCCCGCAGCGCCGCCGGTGGCGCAATCGACATACGTTGTCCCACTGTCGTTTGAGCGCAGGTAACCGGGACTACACACCGAACAGTTTGATGCTCAGCCACAGACCCGCGACCGATGCCAGCAGGGTGAGCGGCACGGTGCACAGCCCGATGCGGGTGAACTCGACGAACCCCGCCGGCATCTCGCGGCGAACGACGCCACGCCACAACAGATTGGCCAGTGAGCCGACGTACGTCAGATTGGGCCCGATGTTCACCCCGATCAGCACAGCGAGCACGGCGGCCGGGCCCGATGCCGCCACGAGCGGAAGCATGACCAGCACTGCGGGCAGATTGTTGACGACGTTGGACAGGACGGCGGCGATCGCCGCGATTCCCAGCAGTGCGGGCAGCGTGTCGCCCGTGGGCAGCACGTCGCGCATCGCTGAGTCCAGGCCGTGCAGCATCACCGCGTCGACGACGACACCCAGGCACAGCACGAACGCCAGGAACGGTGCGTCCACCGCTGCCGCGATCCGGTGGACGGTGGTGTCGCGGCGGGCGAGTGCTCGCACGCCGAGGACGGTGGCGCCGGCCAGGGCCGCCCATGCGGGGGAGTGCCCGAGCAGTGAGGTCACCGCGAAACCGGCGAGGGTGAGCGCGAGGACCACCAGGACGAAGACCGGCACATCCACGCGTTCAGACCCATCGACGTGAGTGGACTCGACGGACAGGTCACTCCTGAAAACCCAACGCAACAAGACGAATTCGACGGCGATCGCGGCCAGCCAGGGCAGGGTCATGACCGCGGCGAAATGCACGAACGTCAGTCCCGCGGCTGTGAACGCCAACAGGTTGGTGAGGTTGGACACCGGCAGCAGCAGCGACGCACTGTTGGACAGGTGGGCGGTGGCATACGCGTGCGGCCTGGCCGGCACCGCCAGCGTGCGTGCCGTCGCGAGCACGACCGGCGTCAAAAGCACGACCGTCGCATCGAGACTCAGGATCGCTGTGGTCGCAGACGCGACGACGAACACCATGGACAGCAGGTGTTTGGGGTTGCCCGCGCTGAACCGCGCCATCGCGACACCAGCCGCGCGGAACAGTCCCTCGTCGGCGCACAGCTTCGCGAGCACCAGGATCGCGGCCAGGAAGCCGACGACGGGCAGCAGTCGGCCCACCTCGGCGAGCGCCTCGGGTACCGAGATGACGCCCGCGACGAGCAAAATGCAAGCCACCGGGACCGCGACGATGGCCTCGGGCCAGCCGTGTGGCCGGACGATGGCGAACAACAGCACGACGGCCAGTGCGACGAGCGCCAGGCTCAACTCCACGGGTCTGCGCGCTGCCAGAGCGTCGGCAGATGCAGCGCGACACCGTCCTCGCGCGCCAGCCGCGACAGCACTCGCATGGTGACGTCCAGGTCGTCACCCGCGTAGGGGAGTGCGCGCAGCGGTTTGTGCAGCGGGCGGAAGAAGTCGTCCCAATGGGTGAGCACGACGCGGCGCGCGCCGACGCAGCGCACAGCTTCTGTCCAGTAGTCGACCAGGTACCGCTCAGGCTGTACGCCGAGCTGCCCGACGCCGAGATACACCACGTCGGCCTGCTGCCCGGCCAGCGCGCCGGGCACGAATCCGGCACTGCCGACGATCAGCAGCCGCCTGCCGGACGGGCGGTGGTGCACGACCGTCGACCACGCCTCACCGCACTTGTAAGCCGACGCGCGTACCGGCGGCGCGACGGGTTCGGTGATGACGCCGGGAAAGCGATCGGGTGGGCAATGTTCGGACTCGATCAGCGTGACGTCATACGCCCCAACGGTTATCGGCTCACCCGGGGTGGCGACGACGAGGCGGTCGTCGGGCAATCCGTGGCCGCGGCCGACCTGTCTCGCCGACGTTCCGCCGACTACCTTCGCGCTCGTGCGCTCGGCGACCACAGCGGTGTCCATCGCGTGGTCGAAAATGCGTGTGCACCGGCATGACCGCATCCAGGCGCTGCACCCCGAGGCGCGCCAAGGAGCCGTCGATGCGGGGCGCCGACGGCGACAACGACCGCAGTCCGACCTCGGCGAGGCTCGGCCGGGAAAAGAAGCCATCGGTCATCAGGGCGGATTCACCGTCGTCGATGAGCAGCGTGGTGACGCCGGCCCAGGTGACAGTCAGCGGCGCGCCCTCGGGCGCGGCGGGCGCGTCGAAGTAACCTGCGTAGTCGGCCAGGTTCGGCCTGCCGAGCTTGAGGCGCATAGCGCCAACCTTATGCGCGGCTCCCGTAGCGCCTGCGGAACTTCTCGACCTGCCCGGCGGTATCGATGTGGCGGCGGGAGCCCGTCCAGAACGGATGTGACGAGGCGCTGATGTCGACGACGACGAGGGGATAGGTGCGGCCGTCCTCCCATTCGACAGTGCGCTCGCTCGTCAACGTGGACCGCGTCAGGAATGCGTCACCGGTGGTCGCGTCCTGGAACACCACCGGGTGGTAGTCGGGATGGATATCGGGCTTCATCGTTCGTCTCCTTCGTGATACTTAGCTACCTCACCTGCGTGCTCGAACGGATCGGAGAAGGTACGCCACTCGTGCGGGTGCGCCATCTCGTCGTCGGTGAGCAACGCTGCTTGTAGGCCGTCGGCGATGGCCTGGGGTTCGGCGCCGCAGACGAGCACCGTCAACGCCACGTGGCGGTCGCCGAGAGAGTCGTCCCAATCGGCGGAGGCCAGTGCGCACCGCTGTGGGTCGGCGTAGGCCAACTGGTTGGAAGTCATTGCAGCCAGCCACTTTCCGGCGTACTCGGTTCGTAGTCCGCAGCCGGCGGATTCGATCCACATCGCGTCGTCGAACCGGTTGGCCAGCCACAGCCTGCCCCGGGTTCGCACCACCCCGTCCAGCAGCAGATCCAGTGCGTCGTGCAGGCGTTCGGGATGGAACGGCCGCCGCGCGGAGAACAGGATCAACCCAACGTCGCCGTCGCCGGAGAGTGACGGCTGACCGGCGAGCAATGGGTCGTGCGGATTGTCGCTGCGGCCTCGGCGGCTGTCGGGTTCGAGATTGGCCAGCGCGGTCTCGGCGCGTTCGGCTCCGACGGTGAGGCGTGCCAGCGGCGCCAGGCGGCGCAGCACCGACAGCGTCCGCTTATCGGGTTCGGTGAGCACGAGCGCGTCGGCGAACTCGGCCTGGGCGACCACGACCTGCGCGACCGTGCGCCCGTCGGAGAGGTCGTCGTCACCGAGGGATTGGCTCAGCCAATTCGCGGAGTCGACGCATGTCACCACCGCGTCGATCCGCACGTCGCAGGCGGCAGGCCCGTCGAGGTATCCGGGCCCCACGCGCACCCGCACGTTGTTGATCGCCCAACAGACCGGTTCGGGTTCCAACCACGGCATCAGGCGCACAACGATGCGCTCGACGTCGCTGCGGCGATGCAGCCGTCTGAGCAGGATCAGCAGGTCGTTGCGCACCGTGCAGGTGACACAGCCTTTCCGCAGCTCGAGAGGCCATTCCGTGGTGTCGCCGGCGACGGTGACGCGCCGCAGGACCACCTGGCCGTCGAATCGGTGCTCGACGACGACCGTGCCGGGTTGTCTGCCCACGACGTCGACGACGCCCTCAGTATCGCCCTGACCGCAAACCACGACCACCGGCGTTCGCATGCGCACCTCCTGTACTATTGAAAACGATTATCATTTACATTAACGCACCGAAAGGAGGGGCGTGTCCGCGCACTGTCAGGTCACCGGCCGAGCACCGAGCTTCGGCAATTCCGTATCGCACTCACATCGCCGCACCCGCCGGCGGTGGAACCCGAACATCCAGTCCAAGACCTACTATCTGCCCTCGGAGCGCCGCCGCGTCACGCTGCGGGTGAGCGCCAAGGGGATCAAGGTCATCGACCGTGACGGCATCGAGGCCGTCGTCGCTCGGCTACGTCGTGAAGGGACAAAAATCTAATGCCGCGCACCGATATCCGGCCAATCGTGAAACTGAAGTCCACCGCGGGTACCGGCTACACCTACGTCACGCGCAAGAACCGGCGCAACGATCCGGATCGGATCGTGCTGCGCAAGTACGACCCCGTCGTGCGGCGCCACGTCGACTTCCGCGAGGAACGCTGATGGCCAAGACCTCGAAGATCGCCAAGAACGAGCAGCGTCGCAAAACCGTTGCGCGATATGCCGAACGGCGTGCGGTGCTCAAGGAGACCATCCGAACGGGCACGCCTGAAGAGCGCGCCATCGCGCAGGCGGCCCTACAGAAATTGCCGCGAGACGCCAGTCCGGTGCGACTGCGCAACCGCGATGTCGTCGACGGGCGGCCGCGCGGTCATCTGCGCAAGTTCGGGTTGTCGCGGGTACGGATGCGCGAGATGGCTCACCGCGGCGAGTTGCCCGGCGTCTCGAAGGCGAGTTGGTGATGGCCAAGAAACGGCAAACGCGTCGGCATCCCGCTCCGGAACCGAAGCATCAGAAGAAGTCCCCGCTCACCGAGCGGGGCATCGAGTACGTCGACTACAAGGACGTGCAGCTGCTCCGGACGTTCATCTCCGAGCGCGGCAAGATCCGGTCGCGGCGCGTAACGGGGCTGACGGTGCAGCAGCAGCGGGAGGTCGCCAACGCGATCAAGAACGCACGGGAGATGGCGCTGCTGCCGTATGCCACCCTGCGGTAATCTCCGCGCGTGAGCAGCATCCCAGTCATCGCGTTGACCGGGTATCTCGGCGCAGGCAAGACCAGCCTGCTCAACCACGTTCTGAGAACCCCGAGAGCGCGACTTGGCGTGATCATCAACGACTTTGGCGCGCTCAACGTGGACGCCGGGCTGGTCACCGGCCAGGTCGACGAGGCTGCCTCGATCACCGGCGGCTGTGTGTGCTGTCTGCCTGACAATGGCGGGCTCGACGACGCGCTGACCAAGCTCACCGACCCTCGACTCGACCTCGACGCCATCATTGTCGAGACCAGCGGTCTGGCCGACCCGGTCGCCGTGGCGCAACTGATCCGCTTCAGCGGCGTCGACCGCGTGCGGCCGGGCGGCATCGTCGACGTCATCGACGCCACCACCCACTTCGACGTCGTCGATCGCGAGACCAGTCCACCCGCGCGCTATGCCGCCGCATCGCTGGTCGTCGTCAACAAGATGGATCAACTGCCGATCGACGACCGGCAGCCGTTGCTCGAGCGAGTGGAGAAGCGCGTCCGTGAGCGTAATCCTCATGCCCCTGTCGTCGGAACGGTCGGCGCGCGAATCGATCCCGCGCTGCTGTACGACCTACCCGGATCGAGTGACGAGCTGGGCCAGCTCTCGTTCCGGGACCTGCTCTTCGAGTCCGACGATGACCACCATGCCCACGCCGACGCGGTCACGGTGACCACTTCGGGGTGTATCGATCCGGGCAAACTCCTTGATCTGCTGGAGGATCCGCCGTCCGGGGTCTATCGGGTCAAAGGCACGATAGCCGTGCGTTATCGATCCGCAGTGCGGACCTACGTCGCGCATCTCGTCGGTCCCTCGATACACATCTCGGGTGCTCCGGCCACGGCGACACCGAACAGTCTCGTCGCGATCGGGATGGATCTCGACACCGAGCACGTCCGAGCGCTTCTGGACGACGTGTTGGCCCCCGGCGACGGAAACGCTTCGGCGGCAGCCATTCGCCGCCTTCAGCGTTATCGCCGGCTCAGCCTGTGAATCAATACTCGTAGAGGTTGGCGGGCGGGTCGATGCGCGTGGCGGAGAAGACCTCCATGACCGCGATCGGGCCGTCGCGTGAAAAGGTCTGTCCGGTTGGGACTTTGGCCTCGACCCGCAGCCAGGTGTTCTCTGGATAGTTGTCGACCTGCTGCGCGGCCGGACCGCTGATTCGAATTCGCGCCAGCGAGGCGTCGGCGGCGCAGCAGATGATCACCACGCGCGCCAGATCCGTGCGGCCGTCCTCTTTGAACGTGAACCCGGTGACAGTGATCAGCCTGTCGTCGAGGGTGTTCGCCGAATCGCGCGCAATTCGAACGAGGACCTCGGGCAGCGAGATGGCCGGCGCGCGCTCGTCGGGCAGTGCGGGAAACGGCCGGCGCTCCGTTGGTGGGGACACCTCGGTCACCGACGGGGTCGCGGCTTGAGGTGCGATGGCAGGCGGAACGATGAAACCGAGCACCGCGATGGGCACGATGAGCAGCCAGGCCGCCGACGCTCGGTGAGTGTGTCCGTCGTGACCGGGCGCGTCTGTCGACCCGCGGCGGATGTCGCGCACGATGGATATCAGCGCGAGCACGATGAGCAGGATCGCCGACACCGCCAGCCACGGCAGCAGCGACGGCTTGACGTAGCGGGTGTACGCACCGGTGATCGTGATGATTCCGGTGGCCATGCCGACGAGCAACAGGATCACGTTCTCGGTCTCGCGCGTCATTGCGCGCCCACCAGCAGGCCGACGCCCGTGGCGACGAGCATCGCCACCACGAACGTCGTTGGCGCGAAACGCAGAGCGAACGCGCGTCCGAACATGCCGGCCTGCATCGCGAACAGCTTGAGATCGACCGCCGGACCGACGACGAGAAACACCAGACGCGGAAGCAGCGGCAGCATCGTCAAGCTGGCGGCGACGAACGCGTCGGCCTCCGAGCACAGCGACAGCACCACCGCGAGCAGCGCCATGGTCACGATGCCGAGCACGATCTGGCCCGCGAGCTTCTCGTACATCCACGGCGGCACGATCACCCGAAGCGCCGCGGCGGCGGCAGCGCCGATTACCAGGTACGAGGCCGCCTGTAGGAAGTCGTGCCGGGCCGCCTCGGTGAAGACCGTCCACCGCGAGTCCTCGCCATCGCGTGGTTGTGGCAGACGCCGGGTGATCCACTCGGTCCGGCCGAACCGCGCCCACAACCCACCCATGATCAACGCAGTCAGCAGAGACGCGATGCACCGCGCAGCCACCATCTGCGGCTGGCCGGGGAATGCGACAGCGGTGGCCACCAGCACGACGGGGTTGATGGCCGGGGCGGCGAGCATGAATGTCAACGCCGCGGCGCCGACCGCACCATCACCAAACAGGCGGCGCGCCACGGGAACCGAACCACATTCGCACCCGGGCAGGGCCGCACCGCCGACACCGGCGGCGAGGATGGCTGGGGCGGGCCTGCGCGGCAACCAGCGAGCGAGCCGGTCGGGGGTCACGAACGCCGCGACGAGTCCGCTGATCACGATCCCGAGGGCCAGGAAGGGAATGGCCTGCACGAAGATACCGCTGAAGACTGTGGCCGCGGTCGCGAGATCCGCTGAGCCGAAGACGAATCCGCGTAGCGCGGTGCCGAAGACGGCCAGTGCGACCATGCCGACGACCAGCACGACCATGGATCTGTTCAGGTGAACGCCCTGATCTCGACCCCGTCGGATCCCAGTCGCTCCCGTACCGCGGTGGCGATTCGCACGGCACCGGGCGAATCTCCGTGCACGCAAACAGATTCGACCGTGATGGGAATCGTGGAACCATCGGCCGCGTCCACCCGGCCCGCCGTCACCATCGACGACACCCGCTCGACGATCTCATCGACATCGTGCAGCACGGCGTTGGGCAGTCGCCGGGACACCAGCTGTCCGTCCGAGCGATATGCGCGGTCGGCGAACGCTTCGGGCACGGTGCGCAGCCCGACGTCCTGTGCTTCGGTGAAGAACACCGAACCGGACAGACCGAGAACGGGTAGGGCAGGGTCGACGGCGTACACCGCTTGGGCGACCGCCCGCGCCTGATCGTGGTTAGTGACGATCGTGTTGTACAGCGCGCCATGGGGTTTGACGTAGCTTACCGTCGAGCCCGCGGCATGCGCGATCGCCTGTAGCGCGCCGATCTGGTAGATCACGTCGGCCCTGAGGTCTTCCGGGTCGGCGTCGATGAAACGTCTGCCGAATCCGGCGAGATCGCGGTAACCGACCTGTGCACCGATCCGCACGTCGCGTTCAGCGGCGGCTCGGCACGTCCGCAGCAGCAGCGCGGGGTCGCCGGCGTGGAATCCGCACGCGACGTTGGCGCTCGTGACGATGTCGAGCATGGCGTCGTCATCGCCGAGTTTCCACACTCCGAAACTCTCGCCGAGATCGGCGTTGAGATCGACGGTCACGTCGACCAGCCTACGATCGGCGCGGGCGCGGCCCACCTGTTCTCGGCGACGAATTCGCTCAGCGGCCGCCCGACCACCCAATGGTCGATCTCGAGTTGAGGGCGGTCGGGAAACTCCGGCACCGGGCCGAGACACAGCACAGCGACGGCCTCGGCGTCGTCGGGAATGCCGAGCAACTCCCCGAGCCGGCGCGGATCGAAGAGGGACACCCACCCCATGCCGAAGCCTTCGGCGCGGGCAGCCAACCATAGGTTCTCGATGGCGCATGACACCGATGCCAGGTCCATCTGCGGCAGCGTGCGCCTGCCGAAGATGTGGGCCTGCCTGCCGTCGCCCAGTGCGACGACCAACAGCTCGGCGCAGTCCAGGATGCCTTCGACCTTGAGTGCCAGGAACTCGGCAGCGCGCGGACCGAGCGCTTCCGCGGTGCGCTGCCGCTCTTCGTCGACGACGGCGTGAATGTCTCTGCGCAGATCGGAGTCGGTGATGCGGATGAACCGCCACGGCTGCATCAGCCCGACGCTGGGCGCGGCGTGCGCGGCCTGCAGTAATCGGATCAGCACGTCCTCGGGGATCGCGGAGCCGGGGACGAAGCGTCGCATGTCGCGACGTTCGGCGATCACGCGGTAGATCGCGCTTCGCTCCGCTGGGCTGAATGCGTGCTCGGTCACGTAAAAGAGCCTAGGTGGCACCATCGACGGGGTGACCCGTGAGCAGGTATTGATTGATGCGGCGGAACTGGAGCAGCGACTCGAGGACGGCGAGCGTCCGACGATTCTCGACGTGCGCTGGCAGCTCGCTGAACCCGACGGCCGCGCGGCATACGAGCGAGGCCACATTCCGGGCGCGGTATACGTCTCGCTTGACGACGAATTGTCCGACCATTCCGTCACCGGTCGCGGACGCCACCCGTTGCCGTCCGGCTGCGATCTCGAGGCGGCCGCCAGGCGCTGGGGTGTGCGCGCCGGTGTGCCAGTCGTCGTGTACGACGACTGGAACCGCGCGGGCTCGGCGCGCGCCTGGTGGGTGCTCAAAGCGGCGGGCATCACCGAGGTTCGGATCCTCGACGGTGGACTGTCCGCCTGGACCGGGCCGCTCGAAACCGGTTCGGCGAGTGCGCAACCCGGCGATGTCACGGTGACCTACGACGACCTGTATGCCGGCGCACTGCCGACGCTGACCGCCGAACAGGTGACGGACGCGGACCTGACGCTGCTGGATGCGCGTGCCCCGGAACGCTTCCGCGGCGACGTCGAACCCGTCGACCCGGTCGCCGGCCACATTCCCGGGGCCCGCAACGTGCCGAGCACGAGCCTGCTGGACGGCGACGGCCGGTTCGTCTCCGATGTGCCCGAGTTGAGCGGTGCTGTCGGCGCGTACTGCGGATCGGGTGTCACGGCGTCGGTCGTGGTCGCGGCGCTCGCCGCAGCCGGTGTCGACGCCGCGCTGTACCCGGGCTCGTGGTCCGAATGGTCCTCGCATCCAACGCGTCCCGTGGAGAAGGGCTAACCGCGAGCCCGGCCGCGGCGGCCGACCAGCCAGCACACCAGGAAGATCGCGAACGAGATCGTGGTGACGAACACCGACACGGGCACCCCGGGCGCAAGGGACAGCACGATGCCCCCGACAGCAGCCACCTCGGCGAAGACCACCGACGCCGCGATCGCCGCACCCGGTGAGGCGAAGACCCGCACCGCGGCCGCGGCGGGTGTGATGAGCAGGGACATCACCAGCAACGCGCCGACGATCTGCACACCCTGAGCGGCGGTGACCCCGACCAGGGCGGCGAACACAATGCCCAATGCGCGCACCGGAACTCCGCGCCCCGCCGCGACTTCGGGGTCGACGGTGGCGAACAACAGCGGGCGGTAGGAAACCGCGAGGACCGCGACGACGGCGATCGATACCACCGCGAGCAGCGCCAGTCCCGAGTATCCGACGCCGACTATCTGGCCGGTCAGCAGCGCGAAGCTCGTCCCGGTTCGGCCGGGATAGAGATGGATGAACAGCACCGCGAGACCGAGTCCGAATGCCAACACGACACCGATCGCCGAATCCCGTTCACGGGCACGCTGACCCAAAATGCCGAACAGGATTGCGGCCATTGCGCATCCGATGAGTGCACCGACGCCCACATTGAAACCGGCGAGCAGCGCGAAAGCCGCTCCCGTGAGGGACAACTCGCTTGATCCGTGCACCGCGAACGACATCTGCCGCATCACGATGAAGGGTCCGATCAAACCGGACACCAGGGCTAGCAGAGCCGCCGCGAGCAGCGCCTGCTGGACGAAGTCGCGGCGCAAGAGGTCGAGGGTGATGTCGAACGAGAACAGGTGCGTCAGCAGGTCGCTGAGCCGTTCAGTCATGGTCGTGTCCGCTCGCGTGCGCCGAATGGTCGTGTTCGCCGACTACGACGTAGCGGCTGCCGACCTTCACCACCTGGATGTCGGCGCGATACAACTCGGACAGAGTCGCCGAGGTCATCACCTCTTCGACGGTGCCGATCCGGAATCGCCCGTCGACCAGATAAAGCACACGATCCACGTAGGGCAGAACGGGATTGACCTCATGTGTGACGAAAAGTACGGCGGTGTTCGCGTCGCGGCGGCGCGCATCGATGAGGCCGGACACCAGCCGCGCATTGGCAGGGTCGAGGTTGAGTAACGGCTCATCGCACAACAGCAGCACCGGATTTGTGGTCAAGGCCTGGGCGATCCGCACCCGCTGCAGTTCACCGCCGGACATCACCCCGACCGGCACATTTCCCAAGGCTTCGCCGTTGACCTGGGACAGCGCCCGCTGCACGGCTGCGCGTTTGGCCGAGCGGTCGGTCGCGAGTCCCCACCGGTGACCGTCGAAGCCCAGACCCACGAGGTCGCATCCGCGCAGCGACAGTCCGGTGTCGATGGCTCGGTGCTGAGGTACGTAACCGATTCGCTGACTGCCCTTTTCGACCGGCTGCCCGCAGATGGTCACGCTGCCTTCGGTGAGGGGCAGTTGGCCCAGCAGCACCTTGAGCAGTGATGTCTTACCCGTCCCGTTGGGTCCGAGCACGGCGATGAATTCGCCGGCATGCACTGTCAGATCCAGCTGGTCCCACAGCACGCGTTCGTCGAACGCCAGCCGGGCGCTGGTCAGTTCGGCGACGACGACAGCAGGCACGCCCTTGATTATCGGTTCGCCTGTGGTGCCTTATCCAACTGGCTCGCCAGCTGTTCGGCGGTTTGGCGCTGCCAGGTTAGATAGTCGGTGCCTTCAGGCAGCGTCTCCGTCACGTTGACCACGGGAATCGAGGCGCGGTTGGCCGCGTCCTGAAGCTGCTTGGTGACCGCGGTCTCGGTCTGCGGGTTGTACAGCAGCGCGGACACCTGCCGGGTGTTGATCAGGTCGAGCATGGCGGCCAGGTCGGCTGGCGACGGGTCGGTGTCCTCCTCGATCGCGTTCGCGAAGCCCTCCGGGGTCTTGTCGGCGATACCTGCGTTGGCCAGCAGGTAGTGCGCGACGGGCTCGGTCGCGACGACCGAGGCCCCCGGATGCTGCTGACCGATCGCGCGCTCGAGCGTCAGGATCTCGTCTGCCTTGGCGCCGAACGCCTCGGCGTTGGTGCGGTAGGCGTCGGCGTTGGCGGAGTCGATGGTCGACAGCCGGTCGGCGACCTGGGTGGCGACGGCCTTGGCGGTCGCCGGGTCGTAGAAGACGTGTTCGTTGGCGGGCTGCGATGACGCGGGCAGCAGCGCGAAGGCGTCGACGGTCGGGACGTCTGGATGGTCTTCGAGCACGTGCTCGACCCAGTGGTCGTAGTCGCCGCCGTTGAACACGACCAGCGAGGCGTCGGTGATCGCCGCGGTGTCCGCGGGGCTGGCTTCGAACGAGTGCGGGTCGGCGGCCGTCCCGCTGACGATCGACGTCACGGCCGCATGATCGCCGGTGACGGCCCCGGCCACACTGCCCCACACATCGGTGGACGCGACGACGGTTGTGGTGCCGTGGCCGGATTGCGCCGATTCCTGCTCACTGCACCCGGCGGCACCGATCGCCACCACGATCGCCGTCATCGCCGCAAAGCTGGCCCGCATCGCATCTCCTGTAAGCCGCTGAATAGAAATGAAAACCGTTTCCAATAACTCTATCCCACAGCATCCCGGGGAACGCAAATCAATCCGCTAACGTCACAGCATGTCCAGGAGTCCAGCGCCCCGGCGCCGGGCGACCCTGGCCTCGTTGGCCGCCGAGCTCAAGGTTTCCCGGACCACCATCTCCAACGCCTACAACCGGCCGGATCAGTTGTCCGCCGATCTCCGCGATCGTGTGCTCGCCACCGCAAAGCAGCTGGGTTATCCCGGACCGGATCCGGTGGCCCGCTCGTTGCGCACCCGCAAGGCGGGGGCAGTCGGGCTGATGATCACCGAACCGCTCAACTATTCGTTCAGCGATCCCGCTGCGCTGGACTTCGTCGCAGGCCTTGCCGAGTCATGTGAGGAGGCGGGCCAGGGGCTGCTGCTGGTGGCGATCGGTCCGAACCGCAGCTTCGACGACGGTTCGGCGGCCGTCCTCGCGGCGGGCGTTGACGGGTTCGTGGTGTACTCGGCCTCCGACGACGACCCCTACCTGTCGGTGGTCCAGCAGCGGCATCTCCCGCTCGTCGTCGTCGACCAGCCCAAGGATGTGCCGGGCACCTCGCGCGTATGCATCGACGATCGTGAAGGTATGCGACTTCTCGCCGAACATGTTGTGAGCCTTGGTCATCGGGAGATCGGCTTGCTCACGATGCGGCTGGGCCGCGATTGGCCGCACGGCGGGGCGAAGCCCGCGTTGGCCGACCCGGACCGTGTCCAGACTCCGCACTTCCACGTTCAGCGCGAGCGTATTCACGGTGTGCACGACGCGATGACCGCCGCGGGCCTTGACCCCGCATCGCTGACCGTCGTCGAGAGCTACGAACACCTGCCGACATCCGGCGGTGCGGCCGCAGAGGTGGCGCTCGATGCCAACCCACGCATCACGGCGCTGATGTGCACGGCCGACGTGCTGGCGCTGTCTGCGATGGATCATCTACGCGCAAAGGGTATCTACGTACCGGGTCAGATGACGGTGACGGGCTTCGACGGTGTACCCGAGGCGTTGCGGCGCGGCCTGACGACCGTGGTTCAGCCGAGCATGGAGAAGGGCAGGCGTGCGGGCCGGCTGCTCCACAACCCGCCGCGCTCCGGTCTGCCGGTGATCGAGGTGCTCGAGACCGAGGTGGTGCGGGGCCGCACGTCGGGCCCGCCCGCCTAGAGCTCGGTGATCGGCGGCGTTGCGCGCCACTCGTCGAGTGCCGGCGCCAAACCGTCGCCCAGCATGGGCAGTTGCGGCACCATCGCCAGTACGGCCACCATCGCCAGCCGGCCCGCCGTCTCGGTGACCCGAAGCACCCGTTCGTCGACAGGGCGCAGACCAACGGCCGCGGCGGCAGCGTCGTAGGCCGCGATGCCGTCAGGTCCCACCATCGCGAGGTCCGATTCGATCGCACCCAGCGTCACGAGCTCGAAGTCCGACCACAGGTCACCATCGGGTGTGCTGATCATGTTGTAGTAGGGCGCATCCCCGTGGATGGGCTGGACGTCGACGCCGGGGAAGGTCTGCTCGAAGACTTCGCGCGACGTCAGCACCGGCGCGATCACAGACCATTCCCGTTGTGCCCGTCCGAGATCGGCGGCGGACAGCAGTTCGGGCATGCGCTCGAGTGCGGCCAGCCCGTCGGGGATGTACGTGCCGAACGGCGCCCAGAAAGCGAGGTCGCCGTCGTACTCACGCAATGCGGAGTGCAGGCGGGCGGTCTGCTCGATACGGCGCGTCATATCCGGCTCGGCGTTTGGAACTTCGTCGATCAACTGCCAGAAGGTCATCGACAACCCGTCACGCCGAACGGGTTCACGCGGCACCAGCGGACTCGGCGGCACCACCGGATGGCCGCGGTCCGCCAGCCATCCCGCCACGGCGAGCTCTGAACACTGCTGCGCTGTCTGGGTTTCCGGGTCCGCTGAGTAGGACGGCGGAAGCACTGTGGGCACCCGCACGACAACGGGCGCCGGGGCAAGATGCACGATTACGGAGAACACGTCGTAGAGAACGCGCGGTGCCGAGACCTCCAGTCCGAGATCCCGACCCGCCGCCGTCGCAGCCGAAACTGCCCGCGCCGTACGGGCTTTCAGCTCGTCAGCGGTCAGCACGCGCGTTCAAGAGATAGCCCAGCGCCTCCGCTACGTCCTCGGGCGAATCAACCCGAAACCGCGCGGCACTCTCGCCGGGGCCGACCTTGACGCCGACATCGCCGTCGCGCATCCGCGCGAACCCCTTCTCGTCGGTGACGTCATCGCCGAGGAACACCACCGCTGTCGAGGCGGTCTGGTCGCGCAGGATGTCGACCGCCGCACCTTTGTCGGTGTGGATGACCGCGAACTCCAGCACCGCCTTGCCTGCGGTGGCGTGCGCATCCCAGCTTTCCGAGGCGCGGCGAGCCTGCTCGAGTGCCGCCTCACCGTCGGCGGGACTCGCGTTGCGTACGTGCAGGGCGACCGAGGCCGGTTTGGTCTCGACCGTCACTCCCGGCTTGGCGGCCGCGATCTCGTTCAGCTCGGCGATGATTCGCGCCAGCAGTCCCTCGTCGATGTCATGGGTGAAGCCGGTGTCGAACTCGGCCCCGTGGCTGCCGACCAGATGAATGGAGTCGGGCACCGCCGACAGCGTCCGCAGCACGCCGAGCGCACGCCCGGATACCAAGGCAACCTCGGTGTCCGGCAGTTCGGCGAGCGCGACCAATGCCGTAGCGGCATCGGGCAGCATCCGAGCATCGGCCGGGTTGCTGACGATGGGCGCGAGGGTGCCGTCGAAATCGCAGACCACGAGCAACCGGGGAATCCGGGAGATCGAATCGAGCGAGCGCTGCAGTTCGACCGGGAGCACGCCTAGATCTTAGGGTGCTCGCCATCGCCGATCAGGAGCCGCACGGCGAGGTCCAGACGCTTGGCGACGTCGGTCGCCGACGCCCGCCGGGTCAGCCAGGCCAAAAGGTTCGACAGCCACACATCGGAGATGACGCGAGCGATGTGGTACTGGTCCTCGGTCGGCTCGCCGTCGCTCATGGCGCGGGCGAACATCGAGTCCATCAGCTTGCCGACGTGATCAACCTCACCGGCCGCTGACGCGTCGGCGAACACGAAGGCGCGTGTCATCGCCTCGGTCAGCAGGGGATTGCGCTGCATCGAACGGTTGAGCTTGCCGACCATGACGTTCAGTCGTTGGTATGGCGTGCCACCGGCGATCGTGGAGCGGTCGGTTTTGGCGTCGATGCGCTCGAACTCCCGGCCGAGCGCCGAGACGAGCAGGTGCACCTTTGACGGGAAGTAGCGGTACAGCGTCCCCACTGCGACATCGGCGCGTTCGGCGACGGCGCGCATCTGAACTGCCTCGTAGCCGCCCTTGGAGGCGATGGCCAGGGTGGCGTCCAGGATCCGCTTACGGCGTTCCCGCTGGGCTTCGGATCCCAGTTCGGACTCGGCCAATACGGCCACGGTCATCACCTGGCGCGGTCGTGATTCCGACCCCGATCCCTGGTTTGGCTGTGACAGGCCGGACATCTGGTCGACTACTCCTTCTTCGCACGTTCACCCGTGCAAAACGATACGCATTCCGAACTTCATTTTCTCACTTCAGGACCGGCACTGCACCGACGTGTCCTGCTGCTATGGCGGTCGACTTGACGGTCGATCGCTGGCACTATTAGAACACGTTCTAGTGGGAAGCATGGTCTTCTCGCCCAAACGCTAGGAGCAGACGGTGTCAGCCACAACGACCGACGAGCAGTTTGCCGCGCGCGAACTGGTCCGTAGCTGGGCAGCCGCATCAGGCGCCTCTGAGGCGGCCAGGAAGGTCGAGGAAGGCCAGCCGGACGCCTGGCGCACAGCCTACGACGGACTGGCCCAACTCGGCATCTTCGGCGTCGCGCTTTCCGAGGAGCAAGGCGGCGCTGACGGCACCGTCGAGGATCTGTGCGCCATGGTCGACGAGGCCGCCGCGGCCCTGGTCCCCGGACCGGTCGCGACGACGGCGCTGGCCACCCTCCTTGTCGAGCAGGCCGATGTACTGGAGTTGCTGATCACAGGTGAGCGGGTTGCGGGGGTGGCGCTGAACGCCGACGTCGAATTCGATGGCACCAAGGCGTCCGGCACCGCTACATACGTGCTCGGCGCTGATCCTGGCGGGTATCTGGTGCTGCCTGCCGGAGACTCCGTGGTGTTGATCGACGCCGCGGCCGACGGCGTCACGGTAGAACCGCTGACGCCGACCGACTTCTCGAGGCCGCTGGCCAGGGTCGTGCTGGACTCCGCGCCCGCAACGAAACTGTCCGCGTCGCCACAGCGGTTCGCCGACGTGGCGGCGACGGTGCTGGCGGCCGAGGCCGCGGGGCTGGCGCGCTGGGCGCTGCAGACCGCGACGGAATACGCGAAGGTGCGTGAGCAGTTCGGCAAGCCGATCGGCAGTTTCCAGGCCATCAAGCACATGTGCGCCGAGATGCTGCTGCGCTCCGAGCAGGCCTCGGTGGCCGCGGCCGACGCGGCCAGGGCGGTGGCCGAGGATGACGAACAGCAGCTCTCCATCGCCGTCGCGGTGGCCGCGGCCGCCGGAATCGAGGCCGCAAAGGCCAATGCGAAGGACTGCATTCAGGTGCTCGGTGGCATCGGGATCACCTGGGAGCATGATGCGCATCTGTATCTGCGGCGCGCGTACGGTATCTCACACTTCCTCGGCGGCGCCGACAATTGGCTCCGTCGCGTCGCGACACTCACTCAACAGGGTGTGCGTCGCGATCTGCGCATCGACCTCGAATCGGTCGAGCACCTGCGCCCCGAAATCGCTTCTGCGGTAGCCGAAGTCGCCGCTCAGCCAGCCGAGAAGCGGCAGGTTGCGTTGGCCGACTCGGGGCTGCTGGCGCCGCACTGGCCGCGTCCGCACGGCCGCGAGGCCGGCCCGGCCGAACAACTGCTCATCGACCAGGAGCTGGCTAAGGCCGAGGTGGTCCGGCCAGATCTAGTGATCGGCTGGTGGGCGGTGCCCACGATTCTCGAGCACGGTTCTCCCGAGCAGATCGAGCAGTTCGTGCCCGCCACGCTGCGGGGTGAATTCCTGTGGTGCCAGCTGTTCAGTGAGCCCGGGGCGGGATCGGATCTGGCAGCGCTGCGTACCAAAGCAGTACGGGCCGACGGGGGCTGGAAGCTCACCGGACAGAAGGTGTGGACGTCGGCGGCGCACAAGGCGGCCTGGGGGGTGTGCCTGGCCCGTACCGACCCCGATGCGCCCAAGCACAAAGGCATCACCTACTTCCTCGTCGACATGAAATCGGCGGGCATCGACATTCGCCCGCTGCGGGAGATCACCGGCGACAACCTTTTCAACGAGGTGTTCTTCGACGAGGTGTTCGTGCCCGACGAGATGGTGGTGGGCCCGGTCAACGACGGCTGGCGGCTGGCACGCACGACGCTCGCCAACGAGCGGGTGGCGATGGCGCACGGCACCGCGTTGGGCAACCCGATGGAAGAGTTGTTGCGGACCGTGGCCGATCTGGACCTCGATGCCACCGGCCAGCACCAGCTCGGCTCATTGATCCTGGCGGCTCAGGTCGGCTCGCTTTTGGACCAGAAGATCGCGGAACTGGCTGTGGGAGGCCAGGATCCTGGCCCGCAGGCCAGTGCGCGCAAGCTGATCGGCGTGCGGTACCGGCAGGCGCTGTCCGAGCTGCGGATGGAACTCTCCGAAGGTGCGGGCGTCGTCGACAACAAGACTGTGTTCGATTTCTTGAACACCCGCTGTCTGACCATCGCGGGCGGAACCGAGCAGATCCTGCTCACCATGGCCGCCGAGCGACTGTTGGGTCTGCCCCGCTAGATGCGGGCTAGCTGAACGCGGCCTGCGCGCAGGCGTTGGGTGTCGTGAGGTTGACGCCGGCGTACACCACCTGGATGTAGGAGCACACGATCAACGGGACGTCGGTGCGGGGGCGGCCGGTGTACGAGTCGATGGGCCATGCGACGCCGTGCAGGCTGACCCGGTCCGGCGGTCCGCCACCGAAGTAGACCGTCGAGATCTCGTTGTCGGTCGGCGACTTGAAGATCCGGGTGTTCGGTGTCGCGACGTTCGAGTTGATGTAGACCGAGCGGTCCATCGTGCGCAGCGTCACGTTCTGCCGGGCGTACAGATCACCGGGGAATCCGATCACGCCCGTCGGGGTGCGCAGGTTTGCGACGGTGTCGAACAAGCATCTCGCTTCGGCCGTAATGCAATTGGCGGTCACATGCATCTGAATTGTGTCCACCGGATTGGCGGGAATCGAGGAGTCCGCCGTGTCGAGGGCAGCCGCTGACGTCGCCATCGGAGTGACGAATCCCAGAGTCAGCATTGTCGCCGAGATCGCCACGAATGCGCCGACCAACCGCTTCATCACTTCAGATGCTCCCTTCGGTGCGCGAATCGTAGCCCGTGCGTTACTCGTCGTAGGTGACTTCGACCGAATCGGATCGCGGCACCGCCTGGCACCCCAGAATCAGGCCTTCGTCGAGGTCAGACTGCTCGAGCACGTCGTTGACTTCCATCTCGACGTCGCCGCTCTGTTTCAGCACCGCGCATGCTCCGCAGTGGCCCTCGCGGCAGGAGAACGGCGCATCGAGACCCTTGTCCAGCAGTACGTCGAGCAGCTTCGCCTTGCGCGGCCAGGTGATCTCGTGCTTCTCGCCGTCGAGTGTGACGATCGCCGTCGCCGGGCCCTCGTCGCTGTCGTCCTCGTCGATCACGACCGCGGCGAACGGGTCGGAGTCCAGCGATTTGAACACCTCGATGTGGATGCGCTGTGCGCCGACGGACTTGAGCGCCTCCTCGGCGGCGACCATGAACGGTCCCGGGCCGCAGATGTAGGCGTCATGTCCGGCGTACGGCTGGGCAAGGGCGGCGAGTGCCGCCGCGCTCGGCAATCCCTGCACGCTGACCAACCAGTGCACGACGGTCAGCCGGTCGGGGTACTTCTCCGCCAGCTCGCGCAGGGCGGCGCCGAAGATCACCGAGTTCTCGTCCTGGTTGGCGTAGATCAGCACGACCTTGCCGCTGCCCTCGGCGAGCGCCGACTTGCAGATCGACATCATCGGAGTGATGCCGCTGCCAGCTCCCATCAGCAAGAAATCGGTGTCGAGAGTCTTGGGAACGAAGGTGCCTGACGGCGCCAGCACATGCAACTTCATGCCGGCGTGCGCGTTGTCGCATAGCCAGTTCGAGGCGTATCCGTCCGCGGTGCGCTTGACGGTCACTGTCAGCGGATCATCGGTGAAGGGGGAACTGCACAGTGAGTAACAGCGCGCGACCGAGCCCGTGCGGTCGCTGGGCACCCGCAGTGTCAGGAACTGACCGGGGGAGTAACGCAGTCGGTCGGCTGGAATCTCAACGCCGTCCGGGACGGAGAACACCAGCGAACGCGCGTCGGCGGTCTCCTCGACGACGTGGGTCAGCTGCAGCTCGAGCACATGGCTTCCGAGCGGCTCGTCCGTCACCGTTCACCCTTCCTCAGTGTGTCAATATGCGGCCTATAACTAGAACAGGTTACAGAAATGCATGTGCCCAGGTCCAGCCCCCGCAGGATGGCCCTTCTCGACACAAATCGTAACGTGTTCTAATCTTCATCTAGGCCCATACTCCCGGGAGGCAGTAGCCAGTGACATCCGTAGACAGTATTGAACAGCGTGACGTGCAGTCGGTCCTAGCCGGCATCGACGATCTGCTGCCGCTGATCGCAAAGCGGGCGCAGGCGACCGAAGATCTGCGGCGCTTGCCCGACGAGACCGTTGCCGAACTCAACGAGGCTGGGTTCTTCAAGCTTTTGCAGCCCGAACAGTGGGGCGGCCTGCAGTGTGATCCGACGGTGTTCTACGAAGCCGTGCGCCGCATCGCGAGCGCCTGTGGGTCGACCGGATGGGTCAGCTCGATCATCGGCGTCCACAACTGGCACCTCGCGCTGTTCGACCAGCAGGCCCAGGAAGACGTGTGGGGCGACGATCCCTCCGTCCGGATCTCGTCGTCGTACGCGCCGATGGGGGCGGGCACCGTTGTCGACGGCGGCTACCTCGTCAACGGTTCGTGGAACTGGTCGTCTGGCTGTGACCACGCAACGTGGACGTTCGCGGGTGGCCCAGTGATCAAGGATGGCAAGCCGGTCGACTTCGGCAGCTTCCTGATGCCGCTGGGCGACTACACGATCGACGACGTCTGGAATGTCGTCGGCCTGAAGGGCACCGGAAGCAACACGCTGGTGGTCAAGGACGTGTTCGTGCCGCGCCACCGCTTCCTGTCCTACAAGGCGATGAACGACCGCACTGCGGGTGGCCTCGCCAACAACACCGCGCCTGTGTACAAGATGCCTTGGGGCACAGTGCATCCCACCACCATCTCGGCGCCGATCGTCGGCATGGCCTACGGCGCCTACGACGCGCACGTCGAACACCAGGGCAAGCGCGTTCGCGCAGCGTTCGCGGGCGAGAAGGCCAAGGACGATCCGTTCGCGAAGGTCCGGATCGCGGAGGCGGCCAGCGACATCGACGCTGCGTGGCGCCAACTGATCGGCAACGTCGCTGACGAGTACACGCTGCTCAAGGAAGGCAAGGAAATCCCGTTCGAGCTGCGCACCCGCGCACGTCGTGACCAGGTTCGGGCCACCGGCCGCGCCATCGCGTCGATCGACCGGCTTTTCGAGGCGTCGGGTGCCACGGCGCTCAACAACGACGCTCCCGTGCAACGGTTCTGGCGCGACGCGCATGCCGGACGCGTGCACGCCGCCAACGATCCCGAGCGCGCCTACCTGATCTTCGGAAACAACGAGTTCGGCCTGCCGCCGCAGGACACGATGGTTTAACTGGAAGGCCTGATGACCTCCTTCGCCGCCGAAGCCGCACAACAGCAAGAGATCACCTTCGAGTCGACGTCGCGCTACGCCCAGGTTCGCGATGACATGCGCCTGCACTACCACGAGGCGGGTGTCGGCCACGAGAAGACGGTCGTGCTGCTGCACGGTGGCGGACCCGGCGCGTCGAGCTGGTCGAACTTCGGGCGCAACATCGCTGTGCTGGCTCAGCACTTCCATGTGCTGGCGGTCGATCAGCCGGGCTACGGGAATTCGGACAAGCACACCGAACACGAGCAGTACAACCGCTACAGCGCGACCGCGCTCCTGAATCTGTTCGATCACCTGGGTATCGAAAGCGCTGACCTGGTTGGCAATTCGCTCGGTGGTGGCACCGCCGTACGCTTCGCGCTGGATAACGGAAGGCGAGCGGGCAGGCTGGTGTTGATGGGGCCTGGCGGGCTTTCGGTGAACTTGTTCGCGCCTGACCCCACGGAGGGCGTCAAGTTGCTCGGCAGGTTTGCGGCTGAGCCGACGCGCGAGAACATCGAGAAATTCCTGCGCATCATGGTCTTCGATCAGAGCCTGATCACCGAGGAGCTGATCGACGAACGCTTCGCGATCGCGAGCCAGCCGGAGTCGATCGCGGCGACCAAGGCGATGGGTAAGTCGTTCGCGGGAGCGGACTTCGAGCTCGGCATGATGTGGCGCGAGGTGTACAAGTTGCGCCAGCGGGTCTTGCTGATCTGGGGCCGCGAGGACCGGGTCAACCCGCTCGACGGGGCGCTGGTGGCGCTCAAGCAGATCCCGAAAGTCCAGTTGCACGTCTTCGGACAGTGTGGACACTGGGCTCAGGTGGAGAAGTTCGACGAGTTCAACAAGCTGACTGTCGATTTCCTGGGAGGCGCGTCGTGAGCATCAAGTCACTGGGCTACCTGCGCATCGAATCGACCGACGTCGGCGCGTGGCGTGAGTACGGCCTGAAGGTGCTCGGCATGGTCGAGGGATCCGGCCAGACCGAGGGTGCGCTGTACCTGCGGATGGACGAGTTCCCCGCGCGACTGGTCATCATCCCCGGCGAGCATGACCGTCTGCTGCAGTCGGGCTGGGAGACGGCCAACGCCGCGGCACTGCAGGAGATTCGCAACCGGCTCGACATCGAGGGCACGCCGTACAAAGAGGCGTCGGCCACCGAGCTCGCCGAACGCCGTGTCGACGAGATGATCATGTTCGACGATCCGTCGGGTAACAGTCTCGAGGTTTTCCACGGTGTCGCACTGGAACACCGGCGCGTCGTCAGCCCGTATGGCCACAAGTTCATCACCGAGGAGCAGGGCCTCGGCCACGTGGTGCTCACCACCCGCGATGATGCGGAGACGCTGCACTTCTACCGTGATGTGCTCGGCTTCTTCCTGCGTGATTCGATGAAGCTGCCCCCGCAGCTCGTCGGCCGTCCCGCCGATGGCGCGCCGGCGTGGCTGCGGTTCCTCGGCGTGAACCCGCGCCACCACAGCTTGGCCTTCATGCCCGGCGAGACACCAAGCGGCATAGTGCATCTGATGGTCGAGGTCGGTGAGGCCGATGACGTCGGGCTGTGTCTGGATCGCGCGCTGCGCCGCAAGGTCCCGATGTCGGCGACCCTGGGTCGTCACGTCAACGACAAGATGCTCTCCTTCTACATGAAGACACCCGGCGGGTTCGACGTCGAGTTCGGTTGCGAGGGGCTGCAAGTCACCGATGACGACTGGGTCGCCCGAGAGAGCACTGCCGTCAGCCTGTGGGGCCACGACTTCAGCATCGGCTTCAAGTAGTGACTCCTCCCATCGATCCCCGCACCTTCCGAAATGTGCTGGGGCAGTTCTGCACGGGTATCACGGTGATCACCACAGTGCATGACGAAGAGCCGGTCGGGTTCGCCTGCCAGTCTTTCGCCGCGCTGTCGCTGGATCCGCCGCTGGTGCTGTTCTGCCCGACGAAGGTGTCGCGATCCTGGAAGGCCATCGAGGCCAGCGGACACTTCTGCGTCAACGTGCTGCACGAGAAGCAGAAAGACGTCTCGGCGCGCTTCGGGTCCAAGGAGCCGGACAAGTTCGCCGAAATCGATTGGCATCTCTCGAAACTCGGATCGCCCATCATCAAGGACACTCTGGCGCACATCGACTGCACGGTGCACTCCGTGCACGACGGCGGCGACCATCTGGTGGTGTTCGGCTCAGTGCACTCGATGTCGGACGTGCCGCACAAGAAGCCGCGGCCGCTGTTGTTCTACAAGGGTCAGTACACCGGAATCGAGCCGGACAAGAACACCCCGGCGCATTGGCGCGACGATCTCGAGGCGTTCCTCACCGCCACCACCGACGACACCTGGCTCTAGATACAGCCCGCCGAGCAGGGGTCGAGCGGAGGCTGCATTTCCGGGTCCGGGGCGTTGGGATCCACCGGCACCTGCGTGGACAGGTCGACGCTGTGGTCGAGGTCCGGTGCCGTCGGGATGATGTTGCAGATGAAGCTCAGCGCGAGGTCGCACGGAGGACGATCGGGCTGCGCGGCGGCCGGTACGGCGAGCCCCACCAACGCGCCCAGTCCGATCACCACGGCGATCGCCACCCTCGTCAGCATCGACTCACCCTACAACTGTCGATTCGATGAATTCGACGATTGTCTGCGCCACCTCGCGGTGCATGGTCTCGTTGAGGATGTCGTGGCGGCCGCCGGGGAACTCGGTGATCTGCAGCGGCGCGATCTGCTCGGCATAGGCGCGGACGGCGCCGACCGGCGCTATCGAATCGTTGACGCCGTGCACCGCCAACGTCGGCACGGACAGTTTCGGCAGATCCCCGCCGAACCGGTCCCAGGCCCTGTCGAGTTCCCTGGCCAGCGAGGTGCCGTCGGCGTCCACGAACGCCAGTGGATCGTTCTCGAGCGAGTCGACATAGAAGGGGTCGGCCGAGAGCCAGCCGGGCTCGAGCCCGAACGTGGTGTCGGTATCGAGCAGTTCGGGGATCGGTACCACGGGAGCGCCGGAGATGACCCCGGCCCGGTAGCGGTCGGGTTGGTCGAGCAGCCGGAAAAGGGTGACGACCGCCCCGAACGAATGGCCCTGCGCGATCAGGGGTAACCCTGATCGCTCGCCTTCGACCAGTTCGGTGAGGGTGTCGGCCAGGTCGGAGCTGTCTTCGATCGACCCGAATTCGCCACGGTCGCCCGGGCTGAGTCCGTGGCCGAACTGGTCGACCGCCCAGAGATCGATGCCCGCGGCGTTGAGCGCGAATCCGTAGCGGTGATAAACCCCGGTGTGCTCGCCGAAACCGTGCAGGAAAACGACCGCGGCGCGCGGTTCGGCAGCGGCCCAGTGTCGGTAGTACGCGCGGCCCCTCGGGTGGTCGATGAACGGCATTCCTCGACGCTAGCGCGATCGACTACCCTTCACAGGCCAGGAGGTATTAATGCAGCAGCGCGGATTCGGCGACCTCGAGGCGAGCGTCATGGAACGGGTCTGGGGTCGCGAGGACGGTGTGACCGTCCGCGAGGTTTTCGAAGAACTCGCCGACGCGCGTGAGATTGCGTACACGACCGTGCTTTCCACTCTGGACAACCTGCACCGCAAAGGCTGGGTCAAGCGGGAGCGCGAGGGCAAGGCGTTTCGATATTGGCCGACGATGACGCGCGAGCAACGTTCGGCCAATCTGATGCGCGCGGCCTTTGACTCCGGTGGTGACACCGAAGCGGTGCTGGCCTTCTTCGTCAACCAGATGACCGAGTCGGAATCCGCCCAACTACGAGAGGCGTTGCGCCGCTCCGGTGCCGGGAAGCGGCGCCGATGACCGCCGCGGCCCTTCTCCTGGCGTACACCGCGCTCATGATCTGGCTGTCGCCCCCGCTGCTGTCCCGGCTCACCCGTCGCGGAGTGAGTCCGCGCCTCGGTGTCGTCGCCTGGCTCTCGGGCATCGGCGGTGCACTGCTCGCGTGGGCGGTTGCCGTGTCGATTCTGGTTGCGGCGGGTGTGCGGGGAATTTCGGACACCGCGGCGATGGAGTTCTGTCTGAAGCTTGTCGGTCTGCCCGCGGCGACGCCGAGTCCGTCGAGCATGGCGGCCCTCATCGTCGTCGGTCTGGTGGCGTCGGCGGTGGTGACGGTGAAGGTGACCCGGGCGGTGCTGGGGTTGCGGATGCGCAGTCGCGAGCACGCGCATGCTGCCCGGATCGTCGGCGTGCCCACTGCCCGTCCGGACGTGTTCGTGGTGACCGCCGACCGGCCGGCGGCGTATTGCGTGGTGGGCCGGCCGCACGCCATCGTGGTCACGTCCGCAGCCATGGAGACGCTCGACGAGTCACAGCTCGCGGCGGTGCTCGCGCATGAACAGGCCCACCTGTCCGGCCGCCATCACCACATCCTGATGGTGCTGCGGGCGCTTGCGGCCGCGCTGCCGTCGTTGCCGTTGTTCACCCGCGGCGCCGCGGAGGTGGCCGACCTCCTGGAGATGTGCGCCGACGACTCTGCCGCGCGCCGTCACGGTACGAGGCCATTGATCGCAGGGATGATCATGTTGGCGGCGCCGGCGCCGTTGCCCGCGTCGGGTCTGGCCGTCGCCGCCAACGCGGTGGTGGCGCGTGTGACCCGATTGATCGATCCGGCGCAACCCGGAACACGTTGGCGTCACCGCCTTTTGGTGTCGGCCACCATCTCGGCTATCGTCTGCGCGCCCGCCGTTATCAACGTGCTGTGCCACCACTGACGGCCACTACTTCTACACCCCGGCGTTTCCGGCCTTCCACTGTTCCCACGGGATATTCCAGTCGCCCAGTCCGTCGACACCGGAAAGCGTGGGCCCCACGGTGTTGACGACCTCGACGATGTCGCCGCGTTTGGTGGTCTCGTAGAACCATTGGGCGTTCTGCGGATTCACGTTCAGGCACCCGTGGCTGACGTTCGAGTTGCCCTGGCTGCCGACAGACCATGGCGCGGAATGAACATAGATTCCGCTGTAGGACATCTGGGTCGCCCAGTTGACCTCGGTGCGGTATCCGTCGGGTGAATTGACCGGCACACCGTAGGTCGACGAGTCCATGACGAGGAAGTAGTGGCGGTCGCCGATGATGTAGGTGCCGTTGTCGGTCGGAGTCTTGTTCTTGCCCATGGATATCGGCATCGTCTTTACGACGTTGCCGTTGATGCGCACCGTCATCGTCTTGGTGGTGTCATCGGCGGTCGCTATCACTTCATCGCCGATCGTGAAGTGGCTCGTCGCGTCGTCCTGGCCGAACAGTCCGTCACCGAGGTCGACGCCGTAGGTGTTGACGCTGATATCGACCTTCGTCCCGGGTTTCCAGTATTCGGCTGGGCGCCAGCGGACTTCGCGACTGTTGACCCAGTAGAAGGCGCCCTCGACCGGGGGATCGGTCTTCACGGTGATCGCCCGCTGGGCGGCGAACCGGTCGGGAATGTTCTCGTCGAACCGCACGGCGACGGGCTGACCGACGCCGACGACTTCACCGTCCTTGGGGAACACGTAGGGCATCGTCAGGTTTTGGGGTGAGTGGGTTTCGAATGTCGCATTGCTCTGCGTCGCACCGCCGAGGCCCAACGCTTCGGCGGTCAGCGTGTACTGCTTGTTGTAGCCCAGCGGTTCGGCCGAGCGCCAGGTGAGACCGTCCTGACTCAATTCGCCCTTGACCATCCGGCCCGCGGCGTTGACGAGGGTCACGGGGCCGAGCACGCCGTCTTCGGCGCTGACGGTGATCGGTGATTCGACGGCAACCCCGACGGCGCCATCGGTTACCGACGACTGCAACTTCGGGATGAGTAGATCGCCGTACGGCGTGCCCTTGTCGACGATCACCTGCGGCTGCGGTGGCGGCGCCGGCCGGCTGCATGCGCCGAGACCGACGACGAGCGCGGCAATGGTCATCACGGTCGCCGTCGTCCACCAGACCTGCCGCATAGGTGTTGTCCCGTCGTTCGTCGAAGCAGTTGCACTACTATTCTACGTAGTTACTACGTAGATGCAGGTCGAGAGCATCGTGGGAGACACCATGTGCTGAAAACAACCACTGGACGGGCCCTGCTCACCGCAGCCGCGGTCGCCGTCATTGCCTTCGTGGCGGTGTTCCTTCTGTTGAGCCGGAATGCCGACGACAAGCCCGGTGCGGCGACGAACGCGTCCGCTCAGGTGGTCCGCGAGGACAGTCATCGGCTCAACGAGGTCCCCGATGCGAAGGTGACGTTCGTCGAATTCCTCGACTTCGAGTGCGAAGGGTGCAAGGCCGCGTATCCGATCGTCGAGCAGCTTCGGGCCGACTACGGTGACCGCGTCGAGTTCGTGCTGCGGTACTTCCCGCTGTCGGGACACTTCAACGCCGAGCGTGCCGCTCGCGCGGTCGAGGCCGCCGCACAGCAGGGCAAGCTCGAACCGATGTATCACAAGATGTACGAGACGCAGTCCGAATGGGGTGAGAAGCGGACTCCGGCCGACGACGTATTCCGTGGCTTTGCAACCGAACTGGGGCTGGACATGGCCGCGTTCGATGCCGCCTACGGCGACCCGGCCACCGCGCAACGCATCCGCGTCGACCTCGACGACGGCGAGGCGCTCGGCGTCCGTGGTACACCGACCTTCTTTATCAACGGCGAAGAGGTCCGGTTGCGTCAACCCGATGACCTTCGCAACGCCATCGAGGATGCGCTCAAGTAGTGCGCGCCCTGGTCGTCGTATCGCTCGTCTGCGCAGTCCTTTTCGCAATGCCCAGCCCAGTGGCCAACGCCGACCTGAGCCAGCGCATCGCGGCGGCTGAGCAGTATCTGGCGACACGGCCCGGAACAGTGGGATTCGTGTTGCGGGACCGTGTGACGGGCGGAAAGTACCGAAACGCCAAAGCGGCGAGCCCGATCTGGACGGCGTCGACGATCAAACTGGCGATGGTCGCCGATCTGCTCACCAGAGAGCAGGCAGGGCAGATCCGGCTGAGCGATGCCGATCGGCGACAAATGGTCGCCATGCTGCGCAGTTCAGACAATGCCGCCGCCGACGCGTTGTGGTCGCAGTACGGCGGAACCGATCAGGTGTTCAACGCTAACTTCGCCCGCTACGGGATGCCTAACGTCCGTCCGCAGAGCGGCTTCGGTGACGTGTTCCCCTACTGGGGGTTCCAGAAGGGCACGGCCGACGACTTCGACGGTCTGATGAACTACGTTCTGACCGGCCTCGCCCCGGGCAACGCCGCTGCGGTGGTCGCCGAGATGCAGCGCGTCGACGGCGACCAACAGTGGGGTGTCTGGGGGTCGGGGCCCGCCATGGCGCCCGGTAACAAGAACGGGTGGTCGCAGGAAGAGGGCGGCTGGGTGGTCAACAGCGTCGGCTTCGCTGGACCGAAACAGCGGTTCACCCTTGCGATCATGAACTCGCTCGACGGGCAGGGAGGCTACGACGAAGGCGTCGAGACGACGACGCGGCTCGCGCAGATACTGCTCGGATCGAACTAGCCCACACCGAGGAGCACGTCGTGCTGTTCGGTCATCCGCTGCTGGATCGCATTGACGACCGCCGCCACCTCGGGTCTGCGCAACGTCTCGGGGCGAGTGACGAGCCAGTACGTCAAGCGGACCGCCACCTCGTTCACCAACACCCGCACGAGGTCGTCATGGCGGTCGGCCATGAAGCACGGCAGCAGGCCGATGCCCGCTGCCGCCCGCGTCGCCTCGACGTGGACGAAGACGTTGGTGGACGTGACGGATTCGCGCATGGCAGGGGCGAAGCTCGTCGCCACATCGAGGTCGTCGACCTGCAGCATCGAGTCGATGAAGTACACCAGCGGATAGCGCGCGAGATCCGCGACGCTCGCCGGGCTTCCGTTTTCGGCCAGGTAGTCGCGTGCTCCGTAGAGGCCAAGACAGTAGTCGCCGAGCCGGATCGCCTTGGCGCGGTGCACCTTCGGCTCGCCGACCACGATCTCGACGTCCAGGCCGGAGCGCTGCTGGGTGGCGCGCCGGGTCGCTGCGACGATCTCGACCGCGACGTTCGGATGCTCCCGTTGCACCTGCGCGGCGGCGGGCGCGGCGATGTAGGCGGAGAAGCCGTCGGTCGCGGATATCCGGACGACGCCCTCGAGCGCGGGCTGGCCGCCGGCGTGCACGGACAACGAGCGTACGGCGGATTCGACGGCCTCGGCGGCCGACAGTGCCTCACGGCCGAGGTCGGTGAGTTCCCAGCCGCCGGCGACGCGGGCCAGTACGCGCCCGCCGATCGACCGCTCCAGCGCGGCGATGCGGCGTGAGATCGTCGTGTGATTGAGGCCGAGTTCCTCC
The DNA here is from genome assembly GCF_044452905.1 of Mycobacterium sp. NPDC051804. Taxonomy (NCBI): domain Bacteria; kingdom Bacillati; phylum Actinomycetota; class Actinomycetes; order Mycobacteriales; family Mycobacteriaceae; genus Mycobacterium; species Mycobacterium sp. NPDC051804. Next base: position 219,117 of record NZ_JBITCD010000005.1, read on the forward strand.
GCAGCGATGTTGTAGCGGCCCGAGCGACCAACTGCGAGCAACACGAGGAGATCGTCGGCGCTGGGCTGCATATCTGCATTTTTGCAGATAGCTCCTGCAGTTTTGATCATTGCAGGTAGGGGTACCTGCATGAATACTCACAGAGGTCTGTGCGGTGCATCACAATCGAGGGAGCGTTCGATGACGATTCACAACGAGCCCGGATCAGTTCCGACGGGCCTCAAGCGAGTGGTGGCGGCGTCGATGGCCGGGACCGTCGTGGAGTGGTACGAGTTCTTCCTCTACGCCACCGCGGCCACGCTGGTTTTCAACAAAGTGTTCTTCGCCGAAGGCTCTGGCGACAGCGCGCTCATCGCGGCACTGCTCACCTACGGCGTCGGATTCCTGGCGCGCCCGCTCGGCGGTGTCGTCTTCGGGCATTTCGGCGATAAGTACGGCCGCAAGAAGTTGCTTCAGTTCAGCCTATTGCTCGTCGGCAGCGTGACGTTCCTCATGGGATGTCTGCCGACCTACGGCCAGATCGGGATCTGGGCGCCGATACTGCTCGTCATTCTGCGATTCATGCAGGGCTTCGCCGTCGGCGGCGAATGGGGCGGCGCCGTCCTGCTCGTCGCCGAACACAGCCCGAACCGCGAACGCGCATTCTGGGCCAGCTGGCCGCAGGCGGCTGTCCCCGTCGGCAACATGCTGGCGACGGTCGTGCTCCTCGTGCTGACCGGCACACTGTCGGAAGCCGCGTTCCTGTCGTGGGGTTGGCGGGTCGCGTTCTGGCTGTCAGCGGTCGTCGTCCTCGTCGGCTACTACATCCGGACCAAGGTGACCGATGCGCCGATCTTCCTCCAGGCGCAGCAGGAGGTGGAGCGGGTCAAGGCCGTGTCCTACGGCGTGTTTGAGGTGCTGAAGCGTTATCCCCGTGGGGTTTTCACGGCAATGGGACTGCGGTTCGCCGAGAACATCATGTACTACCTCGTCGTCACGTTCTCGATCGTCTATCTCAAGAACCACGTCGGCGCTGACACAGGTGACATCCTGTGGTGGCTGTTGGCCGCGCACTTCGTGCACTTCCTCGTCATCCCACAGGTCGGGCGGCTCTCCGACCGTTACGGGCGCAGGCCCGTGTACATCGTCGGCGCGATTCTCGCGGGCACCTGGGGCTTCTTCGCTTTCCCCTTGATGAACACCGCGAACTATTTGGCGATCATGGCCGCGGTCATCATCGGTCTGGTGATTCACGCGATCATGTACTCGCCGCAGCCGGCCATCATGGCGGAGATGTTCCCCACGCGCATGCGGTATTCGGGCGTATCGCTCGGCTATCAGGTGACGTCGATCGTGGCCGGATCGCTGGCGCCAGCGATCGCCACCTGGCTGCTCGGCGAGTTCGGCACGTGGGTGCCCATCGCGATATACCTGGCTGCGGCCTCGGTGATCACCCTGGTGGCAGCGGTGTTCATGCGCGAGACGAACGGCATCGATCTGGAGAGCCTCGACGAGGCCGACCGTGAGGAACTCGCGAAAGCCGGTGTCGTATGAGCGAACTCGCGGGCCGCACCGCGCTGGTCACCGGTGGCGCGAGCGGTATCGGTGAGGCGTGCGCGCGGGAGCTGGCGGCGCGCGGGGCGGTGGTCACGGTCGCCGACCGCGACGACGTCGGCGCCAAGGCGTTGGCGGACGACATCGGCGGAAAGGCCTGGGCTGTCGACCTTTCCGATGTCTCGGCGCTCGAAGAACTTCAGCTGGAAGCCGACATCCTGGTCAACAACGCCGGGGTTCAGCACGTCAGTCCCATCTCCGAGTTCGGTCCCGATCGCTTCCGGCATCTGATGACGTTGATGGTCGAATCACCGTTCCTGCTCATCCGCGCCGCGCTGCCGCACATGTGCAGGCAGAACTTCGGCCGGATCATCAACATCTCCTCGGTACACGGCCTGCGGGCGTCGGAGTTCAAGGTCGCCTACGTGACCGCCAAACACGGGCTCGAGGGTCTGTCGAAGGTGACGGCGCTCGAGGGTGCACCGCACGGCGTCACGAGCAACTGTGTAAACCCCGGCTATGTGCGAACTCCACTGGTGACCAAGCAGATCGCCGATCAGGCCAAGGTCCACGGCATTCCTGAGGATAAGGTGGTCACCGACATCCTCCTGAAGGAGAGCGCCATCAAGCGTCTGGTGGAACCCGAGGAAGTGGCGGCCCTGGTGGGCTGGCTCGCGTCGCCGACCGCCGGCATGGTGACCGGCGCGTCCTACACCATGGACGGGGGCTGGAGCGCGCGATGACCGCACCGCAATGGGCGCCGACGGATGAGGATGTCGCCACTGCCTGCGTGACCGACTTCGCGCGCTTCGTGGCTGACCGCACGGGGGTGACGACCACCGACTACGCGTCGCTGTGGCAGTGGTCGGTGGACGAGCCCGCCGCGTTCTGGTCGACGTTGTGGGATTACTTCGAGTTGGGTTCTCGCGGCGACACGGTCCTCGAGAACGACACGATGCCCGGGGCCCGATGGTTTCCTGGCGTCACCCTGAACTACGTCGACCAGGTCATCCGCAATGCGCGCACCGACCGTCCCGCGATCATCCAGGTGTCAGAGGACGGCACCGACGTCGAGATCTCATGGGCCGAATTGCTGGGACGCACAGCGGCATTCGCCGAGAAGCTACGCTCGCTGGGGGTTGGTGTCGGCGACCGCGTCGCCGGATATCTGCCCAACATTCCCGAGGCTGTCATCGGCTTCCTGGCGACCGCGAGCATCGGCGCGATCTGGAGCGCCTGCGGCCAGGACTACTCGGCGAAGGCCGCACTGGAGCGGCTGGGTCAGCTCGAGCCCGTGGTTCTGCTGGCGGCCGACGGTTATGAGTTCGGCGGTAAGCATTACGACAAGCGTGAGGACGTCGAGGCCCTGCGCGGGGGACTGCCGTCACTGAAGGCGACCGTGATGGCCTCCGAGCTCTCCGACTCCGGCGGCGAATTGCAGACGGTACCCGTCGACTTCGACCATCCCCTGTGGGTTCTGTACTCGTCGGGGACGACGGGTAAGCCCAAGGGGATCGTCCACGGTCAGGGTGGCGTTCTGCTCGAGCACTTGAAAGCCGTTGCTCTGCAGTCGGATATCGGACGCGACGACACCTTCTTCTGGTACACCAGCCCCAGCTGGATGATGTGGAACTTTCAGGTGGCCGGGCTGTTGGTCGGTGCGACGATCGTCTGCTATTCGGGCAGTCCCAACGCCCCGCGGCCGGATGCGCTGTGGGAGATCGCGGCTCGGCTGCGCGCGACCGTCCTGGGCACGAGCCCGGGATATGTGCTCGGATGCGCCAAGGCAGGTGCTGTCCCGCGCGAGGAACACGACCTGTCCGCGCTTCGCACGGTCGGCATCACCGGATCGTCGCTGCCGCCGTCGTCCTCACTGTGGTTGCGCGACAACGTCGGTGAGCATGTCCAAGTGAACTCGATCAGTGGTGGCACGGACGTCGTCTCGGCGTTCATCGGCGGTGTACGCACCGTACCGGTATGGCCCGGCGAGCTGTCAGCGCCGTTCCTCGGGTGCGCGTTGGACGCCTGGGATGAATCAGGTAATCCGGTGCGCGGTGAGGTCGGTGAATTGGTCATCACCAAGCCGATGCCGTCGATGCCGATCAGCTTCTGGAACGACGACGACGGATCACGTTATCGCAGTGCCTATTTCGAGATGTTTCCCGGGGTTTGGCGTCACGGTGACTGGATCACGATCACCGATCACGGCAGCATCATCGTGCACGGGCGTTCGGATTCGACGCTGAATCGGCACGGTATCCGGATGGGCAGCGCTGACATCTACCAGTCGGTGGAGCGACTGCCGGAGATCGCCGAGGCGTTGGTGATCGGCTGTGAGCAGGAGGACGGCGGGTACTGGATGCCGTTGTTCGTTGTGCTGGCCGAGGGGGCTGCGCTCACCGATGAGCTACGTGAGCGGATCAAGAAGGCCATTCGCGAGGAGGTTTCTCCGCGACATGTTCCCGACGAGATCATCGAGGCTCCCGGCGTGCCGCATACGCGTACCGGGAAGAAGCTCGAGGTGCCGATCAAGAAGCTGTTCGCCGGCGCTGACGCTGCGAAGGTGGTTGAGCGCACCGCCGTCGACGACCCCGATCTGCTGGATTGGTATGCAAGCCTGAAGCGCTAGCGTGTCAGTTCTCCGACCGGATGATGTTCTCGTCATCGTCGTCGGTGATAGTCAGGATGATGTTCATCTGAGTACTCCTTTCTGAGAGGGCTGATCCCAAGATCAGGGATCGAACTTGGCGTTTCCTTAACGAGTTCGAAATTACGGGCCATGCGCTGCGGTGGCTCGCTTGTGCGCACTACTCGCGAAGCATCAAATAGTGCGCCTTTTGCGCGTTTTGCTCGCCGATCCAGACTTGTCGGTGGGTGGCTGTAGTGTCGAACATATGTTCGAGTGTGAGTTCGTCGGCGCTGACGATGCCTCTGTCGTCGGTGCGGTCGCGGAGCTGACCCGAGCTGAAGCCGCCACCGCGGCGCGGCGGTTGGCGGCGATCGCGGAGCTCAGGCGTCGGCGGGTGCTCGGTGAGGATGATGAGCGGGCGCGGTGGGCGTGTGATTGGTGGGATAGCGCGGCGGCGGAGGTGGCCGCGGCGATGAACATCTCTACGCGTAAGGCATCCGGGCAGATGCGGATTGCGGTGGCTTTACGAGATCACCTGCCCGGTGTGGCTGCCTTGTTTTCCGGGGGTGAGCTCAGTGCGCGGGTGGTCGGGGCGATCACGTGGCGTACGCAGTTCATCGAGGATGAGGCGGTGTGGGCGCTCATTGATCGTGCGATCGCCGCGCGGGCGAGCCGGTGGGGTCCGCTGGGCGAGGACAAGCTGGTCGCGGCGGTGGATGCGTTGGTGTTGGAGTTTGATCCGGCGGCGTTGATGGTCAGTAAGACCATGGCCCGCTCGCGTGATTTCGTGGTCGGTGATCGTGAGGATGAGGACGGGACCACGTCGGTGTGGGGCCGGTTGTCGGCCGCGGATGCGGCGGTGTTGAAGAAGACGATCGCGGCGATGGTGGCCACGGTGTGTGAGAACGATCCGCGATCGGCCCATGAGCGTCGCGCGGATGCGTTGCGGGCGATGGCCGACCGCAACGACCACCTGCCGTGTGGGTGTGACTGCCCGAACTGCCCTGCCCGGCAAGGCAACCCCGCACCCAAGTCCTCGGTCGTGGTCAACGTTTACACCGACCAAGCCACCCTCGACGCTCTGACCGCAAAGACGGTCCAGAGCCCGGCGCCACAGACTTCCGAACCCCCGATCCTGACTCCTGCGCCCGCGGATCCGATGGAGACTCCAGCACCGGAGACTTCCGCGGCCTACACCGCTGTGTCGGCGGGTACGGCGCTGTTGGGTGGTACTGAGGTGATGCCGACTCCGCTGCTGGCCGAGTTGTTGCGCACCGGCGCGAAGCTACGACCGCTATGCACGCCCGACGCTGAACCGGAGTCGGGTTATCGGCCGTCGGCCAAGCTGGCGCGGTTTGTGCGGGGCCGGGATCTGACGTGCCGGTTTCCCGGGTGCACCGCCCCCGCGGAGGTCTGCGATATCGACCATGTGATCCCTTACCCGCTTGGGGCCACGCATGCGTCGAACCTTGCCTGCCTATGCCGAAAACATCACCTGCTCAAGACATTCTGGACCGGCGATTGGCAACTGACGCTACGCCCTGATGGGGCGGCGGTGTGGACGTCGCCGACCGGGCACACGTACACGACCTATCCGGGGTCGCGAGCCTATTTTCCGGACTGGGACACCAACACCGGGGACCTGCCGCCCCCATCGGAGTCGCAGACCTTCAGCACCGACCGCGGGGTGATGATGCCCCAACGCCGGCGCACCCGCGCCGACGACCGCGCCGCACGCATCAAAGCCCTACGCGAACATAACAACTCACCGCCACCCTTCTAGGTGAGCCAGGCGCCGATGCGGCGTACAGCCTCCTCGATATCACTCTCGGGGCCTGCGAAGGACAGTCGCACGTACGAGCCGCCGCGCACTGTGTCGAAGTCGACGCCCGGTGCGATCGCGACGCCAGTATCGGCTAACAGCTTCGAGCAAAACGACAGCGAGTCGGTCGTCAGGTGCGACACGTCGGCATACACGTAGAACGCACCGTCGGTCGGTGCGAGTTTGTCGATGCCGATGCCCCGTAGTCCGTCGAGCAGCAGGCGCCGATTACTCGCGTAGTGATGCAGCAGCGCGTCGGCCTCGGCGATCGACTCCGGAGTGAACGCCGCGACCGCGGCAACCTGTGCCAGCGTCGGCGGGCAGATGGTGAAGTTGCCCGTCAGGCAGTCGACAGCACGTTGCAGCTCCTGCGGTACCAGCAACCACCCCAACCGCCAACCAGTCATCGCGTAATACTTCGAAAAGCTGTTCACCACAACGGCTTCCCGCGACGTCGACCATGCGCAACTCGTCTCTGGCGCGCCCTCGTAAACCAGCCCGTGGTACACCTCGTCGCTGATCAGTCGCACACCCGTCGACTCGCACCACGATGCGATCGCGGCCAGTTCTTCCGGCGGAATCACCGTCCCGGTCGGGTTGGCCGGACTCGCGACGATGACGCCCTGCACCGGCGGATCGAGTTCCGCCAGCATCTGCGCTGTCGGCTGGAACCGCGTCTCCGGCCCGCACGGAATCTCCACGACCTCACACCCCAGCGCGGACAGGATGTTGCGGTAACACGGATATCCCGGGCTCGCGATCGCCACTCGGTCGCCCACGTCGAAACACGCGAGAAACGCCAGCAGAAAGCCTCCGCTCGAACCGGTCGTGATCACGACGTCCGCCGGGTCGACTGTCAGCCCCCGTCGATCCTGATAGGACGCGGCGATCGCCGCGCGCAACTCCGGAATACCAAGCGCCACGGTGTACCCGAGAACCGTATTGTCCAGCGCCGCCTTCGCGGCCGCGCGCACCGCCTGCGGCGCACCCGAACTCGGCTGACCTGCCGAGAGATTCACCAGATCGCCATGACTGCGCTGACGCTCGGCGGCGGCCAGCCACACATCCATCACATAGAACGGCGGGATGCCCGCACGCAGTGCGACGTTCATCGGGCCGGCAACTGATCGAGGTCGTGGAAGAACCCGTGTACGTCGGCGTAATAGAACGGCTTGAGTGCGCCGTACACGCCGCTCCAATCAGGCACCCACGCGACCAACGCGTCGAGAAGCGTTGTGCACGTGTCTGGGTCGAGTTCCTTGCGCGCGATGACCACCGGCGGTCGGCAGCTATCGTACCTGCCTATGATCTTCGTCTTCTCCGCGTTCTCGGGTGTCGTCTTCCATACGTCCTCGAGCACCATAGTCGCGCGGACCTCGCCGGACACGACGGCGTCGATCTGCCCTTGCCACGGGGGAACCGGAACGAAATGCATGAACTCGTCCCACGTCTTGCCGTGCTGCGTCAGCAGAATGGCCGGCGCGTAGTAGCTCGACGTGCACGACGTGTTTATGTATCCGTATTCCGCGCCAGCCAGATCGTCAAGCCCGGTCGCGGCGTCGTCGGACCTGACCACGAGCAAGCTGCTCTGGCGGGGATCGCCGGAGAACTTCGACGTCGCGATCGTCAAGCCGCGGTAGTGCTCGTCACCGCTTCGCAGCAGGTGGTGAAAATCGGCAGTGGGCACATACGCGAAGTCCGGCTGGTGGTCCGCCAGTGCCTTATCGATCGCCGTAAGGTCGGTAGTCTCCTGAGCGGCGATACCCGCTGCGGCGAGCGTGGTCTTCCACGGCTCATCGCATGCGGGCAGTCCCAGATTCTGGTCCAAGACGAAGCTCAGCGACGTCACGGGCCCAACGTTAGAGCACTTCGGACTCGAGCCGGCGCAGATGCTCGCGCGGCGGCCCGAGCAGCTGTGCGCTGCCGTGTGCCCGCTTGAAGTACAGCTGAATGTCGTGCTCCCACGTGATGGCGATGCCGCCGTGCATCTGGACCGCCTCGCCCACCACTTTGGAGAACGCTTCGCTCGCCGAGAACCGGGCCAGCGCCGCTGACGTCGGCGACGGCTCGGCGATAGCCTCATTCACCACCGCGCGCGCCGACTGCACGGCGACGTACAGATCGGCCATCCGGTGCTTGAGCGCCTGAAAGCTGCCGATCGGCCTGCCGAACTGAACCCTGTCCTTCGTGTACGCGACAGTGAGGTCGAGACACTTCGCGGCCGCGCCGATCTGCTCGGCGGCCAACAGGATCGCCGCCGTATCGGCCAGGCCCGGGTCGGCGCCGATCTCGGCGTCACCCTTCGATTCGATGCTTGCCAGCCGACGTGTCGGATCCATCGACTTCACAGGATGGGCGGTGAACTCCGTCAGCCGCTTCAACTGCTGACCGTCAGCGGTGATCACGACGTCCGCGACGTCGCCGCTGATCACGAAATCCGGATCGAACGCGACGGTGCCGATCTTGGTACCCGCCGCGAGCTCCTCGAGCATGTCGGCATCCGGCTCGTCTGCGGTCAGCAGCGCCAGCTCGGCGAGCGTTGTGCCGAGCAGAGGCGTCGGCACCAGTCCCTTGCCGAGCTCCTCGAGTACGACGGCGGCATCGGCGAGCTCACCGCCCGCACCGCCGAGTTCCTCGGGCACCACCAGAGCCGCAGCACCCACCTGCTCGCACAACAACTTCCACAGCGACTCGTCGAAACCGCGCTCGGAGTCCATCGCCTCGCGGACGGCCTCAGGCGACGCGTGCTTCTCGACCAGTGCGGCTACCGTGCCCCGCAGCAGTTCCCGTTCTTCACTCACAATGCCTCCAGAAGCCGTCGCCGATGCAGCGCGGGATCGCCCCACGCCGAACGCAGCGCCTGTACGCGCAACAGCGACAGCGACATGTCGTGCTCTTGCGTGAATCCGATCGCGCCGTGTGTCTGCAGCGCCGAACGTGCCGCCAGCAGCGCGGCATCCGATGCGGCGACCTTGGCCGCACTGACGTCGCGCGCCGTCTCCGCCGACCCATCGGCCAACGACAGCGCCGCGCCGTAGACGAGTGGCCGCGCCAGCTCGAGTGCGATGTGTACATCCGCGAGCTTGTGCTTGATCGCCTGATACGTACCGATCACCGTGCCGAACTGGCTGCGCTGCTTGGCGTATTCGACGGACATGTCGAGCAGGGCCTGCCCGGCACCGAGCAGCTGCGCCGCTGTCGCCAGCACACCGAACTCGTAGGCGCGGGCCACGTCGGCGGCCTGTCCTTCACCGGACGCGCTGACGTGGAACAACTTTCGGCTCGGGTCGACCGATTCCACCTCTTCGCCCGCGGTGCCCTCGCTGACCATCCCGTCGGCCGCCACCAGGATCAGACCGGCGGTGTCGGCGTCCACTGCCCGCGGCACCTGCGGGGGCATCGCGACGGTGGCGATCAGCTCACCCGACGCCAGCGCTCCGCTGCGCTCATCGTCGGAGAGCAGAACTGGTGCCACCGCGATGGATTCGGTCACCGGGCCGGGAACACACCACCGGCCCAGCCGTTCGGCGGCGACCACCAGATCGACGGGGTGTGCTTCGATCCCGTCGAACTTCTCGGGAACCATCAGGGCTGTCACTCCCAGGTCGGCAAGCTGTGCCCACACTTTGCGGCCGGGAGCGGGATCGCCCGCAGCCCATGCGCGCACCGCGGCGGGCATATCGGCCGCACCGAGTGCGGCGTCGATGCTGGCAGCGAAGTCGCGCTGCTGTTCGTCGATTTCAAAGTTCATGTGTCTACTTCCGCGGCAGGCCCAGCAGGCGCTCGGCGATGATGTTGCGCTGAATCTCGTTGGTACCCGCATAGATAGGGCCGCCCAGCGCGAACAGCAGCCCCTCGGTCCACGAATCGGCCAGCTCGGCGTCGGCGCCACGCATGTCGAGCGCCGTCTGATGGATCGCCACGTCGAGGTCCGACCAGAACACCTTGGTGACCGACGACTCGGCGCCGAGTTCACCGCCACCACTCACCCTGGTGACGGTGCCGAACGTGTGCAACCGGTAGGCCTGTGCCTTGATCCACGCGTCGGCGACACGGTCGGCGTACACGGGGTCGGGATTGTCTTTCCACTGCGCCACCAAGCGTTCCGCTGGTGCGATGAAGCGTGCGGGGCTGCGCAGCGACATCCCGCGTTCATTGCTCGACGTGCTCATCGCGGCGCGCCAGCCCTCGTGTACCTCGCCGATCACGTCGTTGTCGGGAACGAACACGTCGTCCAGGAAGATCTCGCCGAAACCGGTGTCGCCGCCCAGCTGGGCGATCGGGCGCACCGTGATGCCGTCGGCCTTCAGGTCGAACATGAGGTATGTCAGTCCCTTGTGGCGCTGCGCCTCGGGATCCGAGCGGAACAACCCAAACCCGCGCTCGCCAAACGGTGCGCGCGAACTCCAGATCTTCTGGCCGTTGAGCAGCCAGCCGCCGTCGGTCCTGGTGGCGGTTGACCGCAACGATGCCAGGTCGCTGCCCGACTCAGGCTCAGACCACGCCTGCGCCCAGATCTCTTCGCCGCTGGCCATTTTCGGCAGCACGCGGTCGAGCTGCTCCTCGGTGCCGTGCGCAAAGAGCGTCGGCGCGAGCATCGAGGTGCCGTTGGCGCTCGCGCGGCCGGGGGCACCCGCGCGGAAGTACTCCTCCTCGTAGACCACCCACTGCAGCAGCGACGCGTCACGGCCGCCGTACTTCTCGGGCCACGTGATCACCGACAAGCCGGCGTCGAACAGCACCTTGTCCCATTGCCGGTGTTGTTCGAAGCCCTCGGCGGTGTCGTAGGACTTCGTCGGGAACTTGTCCTTGTTCGCCGAAAGGAATTCGCGCACCTCGGACTGGAAGTCCAGGGTCGCGTCGTCGAAGTTGAGATCCATCAGAACTCCTAATTCCGCGTCCCGCGGAGAACTGGCTTTACTACCTTGCCGCCCGGATTACGCGGCAGCACGTCGAGAAACTCCACGAATCGCGGAGCCTTGAAGTTCGCGAGATGCTCACGCGTGTAGGCGATCACCATCTTTTCGTCCAGCTCCACGCCCGGCTTGAGCACCAGGAACGCCTTGCCGACCTCGCCCAACCGCTCGTCGGGCACCCCGATGACGGCCGACTCGGCGACGCCGTCGAGCCGCGCCAGCACCTGCTCGATCTCGGCGGGATAAACGTTGAAGCCGCCGCAGATGTACATGTCCTTGAGCCGGTCGGTGATCGTCAGGTTCCCACGCTCGTCCAACCGCCCGATGTCGCCGGTGTGCAGCCAGCCCTCGGGATCGATTGCCGCGGAGGTGGCTTCGGGGTCGTCGAGGTACCCGAGCATGACGTTGGGCCCGCGCAGCAGCACCTCACCAGAGCCGTCCTCGGACGGGTCGTCGATGCGCAGCTCGAAGTCGGCGATCGGGCGCCCGCACGTCGTTGCGACTGTGACTGCGTCGTCCTCGGCGCGGCACATCGTGCCGAAGCCGCTGGCCTCGGTCAGACCGTAGGCGGTCAGCACGATGTCGATGTCGAGTTCGGTCTGCATGCGTTCGATCAGCACCACCGGGATCGTCGCCGCACCGGTGACCGCGAACCGCAGCGAGGTCAGGTCGTAATCGCCGCGCTTGGGATGGTCCAGCAGTGTCTGGTAGATGGTGGGCGGCCCGGGCAGCACCGTGATCCGATGCGCGGCCACCGCGGCCATCGCCTGCTCCGGGTCGAACGTCAGCTGGGGGATCAGCGTCGCGCCGGTCTGCAGGCATGCCAGGATGCCGGCCTTGTAGCCGAAGTTGTGGAAGAACGGATTGATGCAGAGGTAGCGGTCGGCGCTGGTGAGCTCTCCGCAGGCGGCCCATGCTGCCGGCGCATCGAGCGACTGGCGGTGTGCGCACTCCACGCCCTTGCTGCGTCCCGTGGTGCCGGAGGTGAAGAGGATGTCCGAGACGTCGTCCGGGGTGAGGGCGTCGACGCGGGCGTCGACGCCGTCGAAGTCGGTCCCTCGCGCGACGAACTCGTCCCACGTCCCGTCATCCTTCTCAATTGGGACGCGAATCACGTGCCGCAGATCCGGCAGGGCGTCCCGGTCGATGGACGCGGCCTTGTCGGCGCCGAGGAACTCACCCGCAGCGAACAAGAGGGGAGTGGCGGTGCGGGCCAGAATGTCGGTGGCCTCGCCCGCGGTGTAGCGGGTGTTCAGCGGCACCATCACGCCGCCCGCGTAATGCGTGGCCAGGCACGCGACCACCCAGTGCCAGGTGTTCGGCGACCAGATCGCGACGCGGTCCCCGGCCTGCACGCCCAGGTCGATCATGGCTGCGGCGGCCTGCCGCACCTCGGTGCGCAACTGCGCGTAGGTCAGCTGACGATCGTCGGTGACCAGCGCGTCGTGATCGGAGAATTGGTCGGCGATCCGGTCCAGGACCTGCGGAATGGTCCTCGGATCGTCCGTCATCGATGCTCCTCTAACAAAGCAAGTGCTTGGTAGGTTAGCCTACAGGGGTGATAGAGGTCCAGGAGTTCAGGGCCGAGGTCCGCGACTGGCTCGCCGAGAATCTCGCCGGCGAATTCGCCGCGATCAAAGGCCTGGGAGGGCCGGGTCGCGAGGATGAGGCGTTCGAGGAACGGCGCGCATGGAACCAGCATCTCGCGGCCGCCGGCTACACATGTCTCGGCTGGCCCGAGGAGCACGGCGGCCGTGGTCTGACAGTTGCGCACCGCGTCGCCTTCTACGAGGAATACGCGATCGCGAACGCCCCCGCGAAGGTGAACCACTTCGGTGAGGAACTGCTCGGACCGACGCTGATCGCCTTCGGCACCCCCGAACAGCAGCAGCGCTTCCTGCCGAAGATCCTCGACGTCACCGAGCTGTGGTGCCAGGGCTACTCCGAACCCGGCGCGGGCAGCGATCTGGCCAACGTCGCGACGACCGGCGAGCTCGTCGGCGACGAATGGGTGATCAACGGCCAGAAGGTGTGGACGTCGCTGGCGCACTGGGCGGACTGGTGCTTCGTCGTCACCCGCACCGAGAAGGGTTCCAAGCGGCACGCGGGACTGTCGTTCCTTCTGGTGCCGATCGATCAACCCGGCGTCGAGGTGCGGCCCATCGTCCAGCTGACCGGTGACTCCGAGTTCAACGAGGTCTTCTTCGACGACGCGCGCACCGAGGCCGGACTGGTCGTAGGAGAACCGGGCGACGGTTGGCGCGTCGCGATGGGACTCTTGACCTTCGAGCGTGGCGTTTCGACGCTCGGTCAGCAGATCGAGTACGCCCGTGAGCTTTCCGGTGTCGCCGAGCTCGCGAAGAGCAACGGCGCAGCCGACGATCCGCTGATCCGCGAGCGGCTGGCCCGGTCATGGGCAGGCCTGCGCACCATGCGGTCCTACGCGCTGGCGACCATGGACGTCGAACAGCCGGGACAGGACAACGTCTCGAAACTGTTGTGGGCCAACTGGCACCGCGAGCTCGGTGAGATCGCGATGGAGGTAATTGGCCGCGACGGTCTGACGCTGACCGACGGCGACTTCGACGAATGGCAGCGGCTGTACCTGTTCTCCCGGTCGGACACGATCTACGGCGGTTCCAACGAGATCCAGCGCAACATCATCGCCGAGCGGGTGCTCGGCCTACCCCGAGAGGTCAAGGGCTGATGAGTTTGGCCGAAGCGCCCAAAGAGATTGAGGGCCACGGACTTCTGACCGGCAAGGTGGTTGTGGTGACCGCCGCCGCGGGCACCGGCATCGGCTCGTCGGTGGCTCGGCGCGCGCTGGCCGAGGGGGCCGACGTCGTGATCTCCGATCACCACGAGCGTCGCCTCAACGAAACCCGCGATCAGCTGACCGAACTCGGTCTCGGCCGCGTCGAAAGCGTCGCGTGCGACGTGACGTCCACCGCGCAGGTCGACGCGCTGATCTCGTCGACGACTGCGCGGATGGGACGGCTCGACGTACTGGTCAACAACGCGGGTCTCGGTGGCGAGACGCCCGTCGTCGACATGACCGACGAGGAGTGGGACCGCGTTCTCAACGTGACGCTGACATCGGTGATGCGTGCGACGCGCGCCGCGCTGCGGTACTTCCGGGACGCCGACCACGGCGGTGTGATCGTCAACAATGCCAGTGTCCTCGGCTGGCGGGCGCAGCACTCGCAGTCGCACTATGCCGCGGCCAAGGCCGGTGTGATGGCGCTGACACGTTGTAGCGCAATCGAAGCCGTCGAACACGGCGTGCGCATCAACGCAGTGTCACCGAGCATCGCGCGGCACAAGTTCCTCGAGAAGGTCAGCAGCTCCGAGCTCCTGGACCGACTCTCCGAGGGCGAGGCCTTCGGACGCGCCGCCGAGCCGTGGGAGATCGCCGCCACTATCGCATTCCTCGCCAGCGACTACTCCAGTTACCTGACTGGAGAAGTGATTTCGGTGTCGAGCCAGCGAGCATGACCACACCCGCGGCCGGTCAGCCGGCAACTCGGCGCGACGAGCTCCTCGAGCTCGCCGCGGCGATGTTCGCCGAGCGCGGGCTGCGGGCGACGACGGTGCGCGACATCGCGGACTCCGCGGGAATCCTGTCCGGCAGTCTCTACCACCACTTCTCGTCCAAGGAGGAGATGGTCGACGAGGTGTTGCGCGGCTTCCTGGACTGGCTCTTCGAACGCTACGAGCAGATCGTCGCCACCGAGCCCAATCCGCTGGAACGGCTCAAGGGCCTGTTCATGGCGTCGTTCGAGGCGATCGAAGACCGGCACGCGCAGGTCGTCATCTATCAGGATGAGGCGAAGCGGCTCGCGGGCCAGGAGCGGTTTGCCTACGTGGAGAAGAGAAACCAAGAGCAGCGCAAGATGTGGCTGGACCTGCTCAACCAGGGCATCGAAGACGGGTACTTCCGTCCCGACATCGATATCGACCTGGTCTACCGGTTCATTCGCGACACCACCTGGGTTTCGGTCCGCTGGTATCAGCCGGGCGGTCCACTCACGGCCGAAGAAGTCGGCCGACAGTACCTAGCCATCGTTCTCGGCGGTATCACCAAAGAAGGAGTTGAGTAATGCCTGAGGCATACGTCATCGAAGCTGTCCGCACGGCTGTCGGCAAGCGCAACGGCGGACTGTCCGGCGTGCATCCCGTCGACCTCGGCGCCGCCGGGTGGCGCGGGCTGTTCGACCGTGTCGATGTGGATCCCGGTGCCGTCGACGACGTCATCGCCGGCTGTGTCGACGCCATCGGACCTCAGGCCGGCAACATCGCCAGGCTGTCGTGGCTGGCCGCCGGATACCCCGAAGAGGTGCCCGGTGTCACTGTCGACCGCCAGTGCGGTTCGAGCCAGCAGGCCATTTCTTTTGGCGCACAAGCGATCATGTCCGGCACCGCCGACCTGATCGTGGCCGGTGGCATGCAGAACATGAGCCAGATCCCGATCTCGTCGGCCATGACGGTCGCCGAGCAGTTCGGTTTCACCTCGCCGACCAACGAATCCAAGAGCTGGCTGCATCGCTACGGCGACCAGGAGATCTCGCAGTTCCGCGGTTCGGAGCTGATCGCCGAGAAGTGGGGCCTTTCGCGCGAGGAGATGGAGCAGTTCTCACTGACCAGCCATCAGCGAGCGCAGGAGGCGATCCGCGCGGGCCATTTCGAGAACGAGATCATCGGCGTCGACGGTTTCGTCATCGACGAGGGTCCGCGCGACACCTCACTGGAGAAGATGGCGGGTCTGAAGACCCTCGTCGAGGGTGGCCGGCTGACGGCCGCGATGGCCAGCCAGATCTCCGACGGCGCGAGCGCCGTGCTGCTCGCCTCAGAGAACGCAGTGCAGGCGCATAATCTGAAGCCGCGCGCTCGCATCCACCACATCAGCGCCCGCGGCGCCGATCCGGTGTTCATGCTGACCGGCCCGATCCCCGCCACCCAGTACGCGCTGAAGAAGACGGGGCTGACGATGGACGACATCGACACTGTCGAGATCAACGAGGCCTTCGCCCCCGTCGTCATGGCGTGGATGAAGGAGCTCAACGTCGACCACGCGAAGGTCAACCCCAGCGGCGGTGCGATCGCGCTCGGTCACCCGCTGGGTGCGACAGGTGCCAAGCTGTTCGCGACGATGCTGAACACGTTGGAGCGCACCGGCGGTCGCTACGGTCTGCAGACGATGTGTGAGGGTGGCGGCACCGCCAACGTCACCATCATCGAGCGCCTCTGACCGAAGGCTCAGTGGTCGTGGACGATCACACCGCGGATGTTGCGGCCGGCGAGCATGTCGTCGTAGGCATCGTTGATGTCGGCCAGCTTGTACTCGGCGGTCACGGTCTCATCGAGCAGTAGCTTGCCGTCGCGGTAGAGGTTCAGGAGCCGCGGGATGTCCGCGCGCGGGTTCGCCTCGCCGTAGAGGCTGCCGAGCAGGCGCTTCTGGAACAGCGTCACCATCGCCATCGGGAGCGTCGGCGTCACGTCGGCCATCGATGCGATCGCCGTCATCACGACGGCGCCGCCCTTGCGGACGATGTCCATGGCCTCGTTGATCATCGGCCCCTTGAGCAGGCCGACGGTCAGCAACGCGGAATCGGCCATCACGCCGCGGGTCAGTTCGGCGACCAGCTCCATGGCCTCGGGCATCGACGTCACGAAGTGGGTGGCGCCGAACTGGAATGCCTTCTCCCGCTTCGATTCCACGGTGTCGACGACCACGATGTGCTCGGCGCCGGCCAGCCGCGCGCCCTGGATCGCGCCGCTGCCGATACCGCCGCAGCCGATCACCACGACGGTGTCACCCGGCGTCACGTCGGCGGTGTTGACCGCCGACCCCCAGCCCGTCATCACGCCGCAGCCGAGCAGACATGCGCGCGACAGGGGCAGGTCGTCGTCGACCTTCACCAACGAGGTCTCCGAGACCGTGCTCAGTTCGGAGAAGCTTCCGACGCCGACCATGACGCCGACGTCCTTACCCTGTGCCCGGCGTCGGTAGGTGCCGTCGGCCTGCAGGCCCAGCAGGATGACCGCGCCCATGTCGCACAGGTTTTGGTGTCCGCTGGCGCACCAGCGGCAGCGGCCGCATGCGGGCAGGAAGGACGCCACCACATGATCGCCGGGCTTCAGATCCTTCACACCGGGACCGACTTCCTGCACGACGCCAGCACCTTCGTGCCCGCCGATCGTCGGAAGAGTCACGCCGGCGAGATCACCGGTCTGGACGTGATGGTCGGAATGGCACAACCCGGTCGCCTCGAATGAGACGAGGACCTCGCCCTCTTTCGGTCCGTCGAGGTCAATCTCCTCGACACTCCACGGCTTGTTGAGTTCCCACAGAACGGCGGCGTTGGTCTTCATGCGCGAGAGTTTAGGGAAACTGCGACGCGGGTTGGGCTGAATCGAAAGGCTTACTGTTTATTGTGCGAGAACCAGTCCGCCGAGCGCGACGATCCAGCTGGCGAAGCTGCCCACCAAGAAGTACTCCGTCACGTCATCGATGCCGATATGCCCGTTCTCGCGGGACTTCTGCGCGTTGATTTCCGGGAACCGGATGATGCTCTTGGCGGCGACGACGGCGGTCGCGGCGGCCAGCTGACCGGCCAGGCCGAGCCCGAGGATCAGCAGCCGTTCCATCGGGCCGAGCAGACGGCCGCCCTTGAGCCGGTCGGATGCCTGCGGCTGACCGGCTGGCTTCACCGCGCCGACCGAGGCGAGAACCAGCCGCACCAATTGGTTTCCGGTCACGATCTGTAGCAGCACCACCGCGACGATCATGAGTAGCCGGTCGGTCTCCAAGCCGGCGACTCCAGGCAGGTCGACCCATGCCGACCACCGTCGTACCACGCCACCTGCCTCAGACCCCAAGCCTGACAACAGAATCAGTAGCGCTACCGCCGCGGCGAACACGATGAGCGGTGCCAGTTGACCGTCACCGGTTCGCTCGGAACGCGCACACAGCACGACCCATGCGATGCTCGCCGCGATCGCGATCTCGAGCAGGACGATGTCGCGGGGGTGCCATAGGCCCGCAAGCGCTGCACACGCGATGACCACAGTCGGCGCGACGACCGGCGCTACCCACGACCGGTCGGTCAGCCGCCGCGCCACGTCCGCGATGCCCATCGCGATCAGCATCACCGCCAGTGCGCTCACGGGACACCCCGCAGGTACTGCGATGCCACGACGATTAAGTCCAGGCCGTCGCGCCCCGCGCGCTGTGAGACCGCCGAAGCACTTATGCCCTCGGCGGCGGCGATGTCCTTCTTCGTCTGGCTGGTCAACAGGCTCTTCACTATCCGTATCGATCGGTCGTCCAGCGATCCAAGCAGATGGTCCCGACACAGCAGGGCGGCGTTGATCGCGTCCGCGTCGGCGCGGTCTTCGCCAGCGATCCGGAACGACGTGCGGACCATCGCCAGTCCCGGTTGCCGTTGCGC
Source organism: Mycobacterium sp. NPDC051804 (assembly GCF_044452905.1). Classification (NCBI taxonomy): domain Bacteria; kingdom Bacillati; phylum Actinomycetota; class Actinomycetes; order Mycobacteriales; family Mycobacteriaceae; genus Mycobacterium; species Mycobacterium sp. NPDC051804. The sequence goes on from NZ_JBITCD010000005.1 coordinate 237,468, forward strand.
GTGGGCCGTCCACTCGATCGCTTCGCGCGCGGCCCACCATCCGGGACCGTCCTGGATTCCGCGCTCGGGATCGAGGACCGATACCGCCCCCCAGCCGATGCCGAACCGGACATCGATCTGGGTCGCGACGGCGAGCCTTATGGACAGTGCGGCGTCGATCGCCGCGCCGACGGTGGGATAACTGCCCTGAAACTCGTCGCCGACAGTGAACGCGGGCGGGTCGATCGCGCCTGCACCCACGTCGCGCAAGGCGTCATTCAGCGCAACGTGGACCGCGGGGCGATCGGCGACGCGGCGCGATCCCACGACGTCGCCGATCAGCGCAGCGCGCACCCCCGATGAAGCATCACGCTTAATATCAGTCATATGAAGACTATAGCTTCATTACCAGAGAATAAAGCTGATGTCTTCAGGAGGCCAAAAACTCGCTGATGAGGTCTGCCACCTGCTGTGGCTCCTCGGTAGGCGGATGGTGGTGGACGCCGGCCAGGACGTGCAACCGGCTGTTCGGCATCGTGGCGTGTGCGGCGCGCGCATGCTCGACGGGGATGACGCGATCCTCATCGCCGCTGATGATCAGCGCGGGCAGGTCGTCGCTGCAGCACAGGCGGTTGATCGCGGACACCGCCTGCCCGCGGAAATCGACGACCGAGCGCAGCGTGCGCAGGAACGCCTTCCTGTTGTCGCGGTTGGCCAGAGCGGGCCGGGCGGCGAAGCGATGGCTGGAACCCGCCAGTGCCCGCACCGCGTTGCCCGCGGCGACGGCTGGCCTCGACGCGAGCATCGGCAACACGATCTCGGAGCCGGGCAACGACAGCAGCCGCAGGACGCGGCCGACATCACCGCCGAAGCCGCCGCTGCTGATGAGCACCATTCGCTCGCAGTACTGACGATGCTGATGGGCGAACTGCATGGCGACGCCGCCGCCGAGCGAGTGGCCGACCACCGTGACCCGGCTGATGCCGAGCTCGTCCAGCAGGTCGCGCAGCAATACGGCGAAGGCGCCGACCGAATAGTCGCCGCGTGGCTTGTCGGATTGTCCGTGCCCCAGCAGATCTGGGGCAATCACGCGATACTTCCCGGCGAGCAGCGGGATCACGCCGCTCCAGGTCTGCGAGCTGCCGCCCATGCCGTGGATGAGCAGAATGACCTCGCCCGAACCCTCGTCACGGTAGGCGACCCGGTCGCCGTGCACGGTCATCACCTTGACGCCCTTGGTGTCGTCCACCGCGGCACTGCTTGCCGCCGGTGCCGTCAAGACCGGTGCGGCCACGACGGCGGCGCAGGTGGCTGCGCCGATCAACAGGCTCTTCAGGGCGTTCATTTCGTACTCCGTTTCGGGTTGATCTCTTGATCTACCTCAACGGTAAAACGGGACACCCCAACACTTCTCGCTTGTGCTCACAACTGGCGCAAACGACAATTTGCCGCTTTTGCGCATTCTGCTCAGTGAGTGAACGTGGTGGCTTTTGACGGCCACCAGTTGGCCTTGCCGATGAGCGAGGCGAGTGCGGGCACGGTGATGGTGCGCACCACGAACGTGTCGATCAGCAGACCCACCCCGATGATGAAACCGGTCTGGACCATCGTGGACAGGCCGCCGAACAACAGGCCGAACATCGAGCCCGCGAAGATGATCCCGGCCGAGGTGATCACCCCGCCCGTCGAGCGGACCGCACGAATGATGCCGGAGCGGACGCCGTTGTGGGATTCCTCGCGGATACGCGTTATCAGCAACAAGTTGTAGTCCGCGCCGACGGCGACGAGCACGATGAATGCGGTCGCAGGCACGTTCCAGTAGATCTGCTGACCGAGTATGAACTGGAAGAAGACGACACCGAGACCAAGCGCGGACATATACGAGATGACCACCGAGGCAATGAGATACAGCGGTGCGACGAGGGCCCGCAGCAACGCGACCAGTATGAGGAACACGACGATCAGGGTCATGATGACGATCAGTCGCAGATCATGGTCGTAGTAGTCGCGAATGGTGCTGTACATCGGCGTCGGGCCGACCATGGAGATCGTCGCATCCGACAGTTTGGTGTTCGGCTGTGCGGCCCTGGCCGTGTCGAGTATCGGCGCGACCTCGTCCATGGCCTCGGTGCTGAACGGGTCGAACTTCGTCTCGACGAGATAGCGGACGGAACGCCCATCGGGTGAGATGAACAGCTTCGCGGCGTTCTTGAAGGTGTCGGTCGTCAGCGCGTTCGGCGGGATGTACATACCGGCCATCGACGGTTGCGACGCGCCCTGCTCGATCGAGTTCAGCATGGTGGCGGCCTGGTTCATGCCGACCCCCATCTTCTTGGTCTGATCGACCAGCATCTGCACGCCCGCCGCGAGTTGCTTGCTGCCTTCGGCCAGCTGGTTGGCTCCCTGCTCCATCTGCGCGACCTTCTGTTGCGCGGCAGCGGGATTGCCCGTGGACCGTAGATCGGCGGCCGCCGATTGCAGCAGGGTGGCCAAGTTTTCGACCTTCGTCAGCACGTCTTGCGCACCGCTTTGGCCTGCCAGCTGCTGCAGTGCGGCGCGGCCCTGGCTGCAGGCCGGGTCGGCGTCGCACTGCGGGCTGTTGTTCAGCACAGCGAGCATCGCAGTCGCGTTGTCGCCAACAGTGTTGGTCTGGGTGCTCGCGTACGACCGGACGGCGTCAAGCAGCTGGCTGGTTTGTGCGCTGGAGAGCTGCTGCTGTACCTGGTTGAGTGTGCTTGTCAGCGCGGTCATCGATCTGGCGGCCGATTGAATCTGGTCGCGAATGCTGGCGAGGGTATCGGCCAGCTTCTGAGCGCCGCTGCTGAGTGCGTCGAGATCGGTTGTCTTGCTACTGATCTGCGAGGAAGCATCCTCGAGCTTCGACCCGACCTCACCGGCCTGGTAGCTGACCTTCGTCTGATCCAGTGGCTGGCCCGTCGGGCGGGTGATCCCGCGCACCGACGTGATGTTCGGCAGCTGCGCCACGCGCTGGGCCATCTGCTCCATGTCGGCCAGCGCCTGCGGGTTACGCAGATCGTGCGGGGACCTGATGTAGATGTATTCCGGTAGCAGGGCGCTTGTCGAAAAATGTTCTGCCATCTCGGCGTAACCCTGGTTGCTTTCCGCCGAGGCGGACAGCTGCATGCGGTCGTTGAAGGTCGGGTGCATCATCATCGCGCAGGCGCCCAGCGCGATCAGGACGGCCAGGCTCGCGAACAGATGGGACTTGGGACGCCGCACGAGTTGAACCGCCGAGCGCTGCCACAGCCGGTTCGTCAGCGGCGCCCGAGGAGTGACCCACCCGCGACGACCGGTGAGCACGAGGATGGCGGGCAACAGCGTGACCGCTGCGAAGAACGCCACCGCGATCGAAACAGCCAGCGCCGGGCCGACACTGGTGAATGCGGGTAACCGGGTGAAGATCATGCCGCAGAATGTGACGGCCACCGTGGCAGCGGACGCCGCGATCACCTTGCCGATGGAGCCCAGCGCCTTCTGCACCGCCACGTCGGAGTCGACGCCGGTCCGTAGGTATTCGTGATAGCGGCTGATGAGGAAGACGGCGTAGTCGGTGCCGGCGCCGACGATCATCGCGGTCATCAACGCCACCGTCATCGCACTGACGTTCAGGCCGATCGTCGTCAGGGCTGACACCACTCCCTGTGCCGATGCCACCGAGATGGCGATGGTGATCAGCGGCAACAACGCGGTGATGGGTCGTCGGTAGATCACGAGCAGAATGACCATCACCATGATCGCGGTGGCGATCTCGATCATGTGCATATCGCGTGCGCTGACGATCGACATGTCGCCGATGACGGCCGCCTGCCCCGTCACATGCGTCGTCAGCCCGGAGTTCGCGGTGGCTTGTTCGACGATCTGGCTGACCCGTTTGTACGCGTCCGACGATTCGGGTGAGCCGGCCGGCGCCTTGAGCGTCACCGCCATGTAGAAGGCCTTGTTGTCCTGGCTGACCATCAGCTGGCGCAACGCGGGTGTGCTCGCGAAGTCCTCCACCGAGGACACGTCCCGACCATCGCTGCGCAGCTTGTCGGCTAGGGCGCGGTACGTGTTGTCATTGGCGGGTGACAGCCCCTGATCGTTGGACATGACGACGATCAGGATGTTCTGCGCGGAGTCCCCGAAGTCCTTGGCCATCTGTTCGGTTGCCGCCATCGCCTGCGGCGGCAGCGGCTGGACCGTCTGGTTCTCCACGATCTTCGTCAGCGGGGGGAAGACGAGCGCCAACACCACGACCAAGCCCACCCAGGCGGCGATGACGAGCCACGGCGCGCGCACCACCACCTGACCCAACGACTTCAGCACACACGTACCTCTTCTATGCGGCGATCTCTGCGGCGATCCCGTTGAGCTGAGAATCCCACTGCACCGTCGCAGTGAGCGAGAATTCTGCGAGAGTGCTGAAAATCGCCTCCTGCAACTGCGCGATCGTGCTCGGGTGAGCCGGATCGTACGCGAGAACCGAGACGAAGACCTGTCCGTTCACGCGCCCGGACAACATCCCCAGCAGACCACCGGCGCGATCCATCGTCTGACGGGTCACCCTGGGATACAGCGAGCGCATCGAGAAGGAGTCGGCTTCCGTGCCGTCGGGCCGATTGGTGGCGGCCGCGACATCGCCGAGGTTGGACGAGCAGACCGCTGTCGTACCGCCCGCAGCCACGGTGACCAACTTCTTGATGACCCGTTTGGGCAGGAAGGGGACGATGGGGAGCAGAGCGAAGCGCTCGTCCGGCGTTTCCTGGACTTTGATCAGCGCCTCCTTGACGGCGGCGCGGACCCCTCGGAGGTCGGTCGTCACCCTTGTCGGATCGACCGTCACGTCCGCGTTGCCCACAGCGTTGGCCCGGGTGTCACCTTCGACGCGTTCGTTGATCGGCACCGCCAAGGTGGCCAGACCTCCGTCAGCGGTGACGCGACCGGCCCGCTGCGCGAACTTCGCGGCCAATCCGGCGAGTAGGGAGTTGGGTGTCCCGCCGAGCGACCGGGCGACCCTGTCCCACTCGTCCATGTCGACGAAGACCGTCGCGGCGGGCAACTCGATCTGCTCGTTCGGGGCTGCGATGGGCGCCGAGACCGGTGCGGCGGCGAGCGCTTCGCGCCGGGCACGCCGGGCCATCCGCGCGCCGGTGACGATCGCCCGGCCGACAGAAGGCATGTCGCGAGCGGTCTGGCGGGCGTCCTGGCGCACCGCCCGCCAACGGCGTCGTGATCCGGCGGCCGGCCACGAGATGGAATCGTCGCGACCACTTGCGGCGTCGGCCAGCCCGGTGCTGAGCCCCACCCCGTCGGCAAGGCCGTGCGAAATGATCAGACTCAGTCCGGTCCCGCCGTCGGTGAACGGCAGCACGGCGAGATGCCACGCGGGCCCGTGCTCATAATCCAATTCGATGGCGGTCTGCTCGCGCAGCCACGCGCCGAATTCCTCGCGGGGGCGGGCCGGCGCAACCTCGATGGCAGGTGCGTCGTTGGCTGCGACCCACCGATGGCGACCGAACGGCAACGGTGACCGTTCGACGTGACGCGACAGGCGCCCGCGCAGCAGGTGCTGGTGGAATTGGCGCAGCCCATCCATGTCGATGGCACGGTTGTACGTCCACACGCACTGGAGCAGGTTGGTCGCCCCGGTCGCGCGCTCACCCTGGAAGACGACCTGATCGGCCAGATCCAGCAGCGTGCTCGTGTCCTCGTGGTTCTTCATGCGTCGCTTCATTTCCTTGCGTCCTTTCATTTCACAGCGGTTGAATTGGCATGGCGGGCAACTTCTTCGATCCAGTCCTCGGTGGTCGTCCGGGCGACGTCGGTGAACGCTCCCGTCAGCGCCGCGATGTAGCGGTGCACCGAATCGCGTGCGACGGAGTTGTCGGGGAACGAGACGGTGACCGTGGTACGCCCGGCGTGGCGGTTGATCCACATGTTGATTCCGCCGTGCGACAGGTTGTCGCCGTAGGTGCCGAAGCCGGTCTCTTCCCACAGCGCCGCGACGGGGATCTTGCGGAAGTCCATGAAGGACACCATCATTGTCGGCTTGCTCGGCATTTTGATGCCCAGCTGATCGACCGGGGCGACCTCGAGCACGCGCTCGACGGGAACACTTGCCAGGCCCCGATTGGAGTCGAAGGACTTCTGCGCGGCGCGGGCCGCATCGCCGAAGCAACCGTCCCCGATCGGCACGGTGACCGGAAACAGGCCGGCGAACCAGCCGACGCTCAGGGTCTCGTCGCCCGGCAGCCGGGTGTCCGACGGGGTGAAGCCGTGATACGTGGTGGTGCCGGTGAGCTGATGCTCGGCCAGCGCCGCGCACGCCATGACGCCGCCGGAGAAACGTGCGCCGACGCTGCGGCACGCCGAGTCGAAGGCCTCGGTCTCTTCGTCGTTGAGCAGGTCGACGGTGATGAAGTCACCCTTGTTGTTCGACCAGGTGTCGCCCAACTCCAGCGGAAAGCTCGGCCAGTCACCGTCAGTGTCCTGCGCGAAAGAGATCCAGTCCCGGATCTCCGGTGACGACAGGTCCATGGCGGCCACCTGCTCGCTCTGCCGGGCGGTGTAGCCGCGGTACCCGCCGACCTCGGTCTGCGCGACCGGCCGGCCAGCGATCAGATCCTGATACGCCAGGTGGATGTCCAGGAAGATGATGCCCGCGGACATACCGTCGATGTGCAGATGGTCAACACTGGCGTAGAAGGTGAAATGGTCGGCCTTCTGAATGACGCCGAACGTGAAGCAGTCCCAATCCAGGGTGTCCGGAGTCGACGTCAATGCATGCTCACGAATATCCTCGGCGGCCATTTCACCGTACGAAAAAGGCACGAATTCGATTTGTTCCGGATTCGCGATCGTGCGGCGGAAGATATTGCCGTTCTCGAACCCGAAGGCGCTGTGATAAGTGTTGTGGCGGCGGATGTGGCTGTTGATCGCGGTGGTCATCGCGACGATGTCGCAGGTCCCCTCGATCTCCCAGGACACCACCATCAAGCGAGGTAGTTGACGTCCCAGCGCCCGGCCGTAGAAGGCGGCGCGTAGATGTGAAGCCTGCTGAAAGCTCGGCGGCAGCGCATCGCGGTCGGACGTCGTCATGATCTCGCGAGAAGCATCCGAGGCGGTCCATGTGGTGACCGGGCCCTGCGCCGGCTGCCATGAATTGATGGGTCCCAATGCGACCATTTCGCTAACTCCTTTTATGCCATTCGGGTTTTTTCTCTCGTCCCGTTGCATTTGAAGTTACGGAGCCGCAGGCTCAAAGGCTCGCTTGTGCTCGCAAGTCGCGAAGTGATCGATTTATCGCTTTTGCGCATTCTGCTCACACGTCGGCCGTACGCTCGGCGCATGGCCCTGAAGCCCCGGTTCGACGTGCGGCTCGCCACCCAGGTGTTGCTGCTGCAGGTCGCCGTGGTGACGCTCACGCTCGGTATCGCGGGCGGCGCGCTGGCGTTCTTCAGCCACCAGCGGATCACGGCCGAAGTCGGCACCCGCGCCCTCGACGTGGCTCGGGTGGTGGCGTTCGCTCCCGCGGTACGGGCTGACGTCGCGCGCTACGACGACACCGGGTTGCCCGACGGGCCGGAGCGGGCCGACGAACTGGCCGATGGTCAGCTGCAACTGATCGCCTCGGAGGTGCGGAAGCGGACAGACGTGTTGTTCGTGGTGATCACCAACGACCAGGGCATCAGACTCGCCCACCCGGACGTCGACGAACTCGGTAAGCGGGTGAGCACTGACCCCGCCGATGCGCTGGCGGGACGTGAGTCGGTGATCGACCAGTCCGGCACGCTTGGACCGTCCGTTCGTGCCAAAGTGCCTGTCTTGCGGCCGAATTCGCAAGAGGTGATCGGTGAGGTCAGCGTCGGCGTCTCCACATCGACCATTCGCGACCAGCTGTGGACTGACGTACGAACGGCCGCGATGCTGGTCGGGGGAGCGCTGCTCATCGGCGTCGTCGGTTCATTCCTGCTCGCCAAGCGCTGGCGCGCACTGACATTGGGACTGCAGCCCTCCGAACTGGCCGAGATGGTCCGCGGTCAGGCAGCAATCCTGCACGGTATCGGCGAGGGTGTGCTGGCCGCAGACACGTCATGGAAGACGACGTTCGTCAACGACGAGGCGTGCCATCTGCTCGAGATCGACGACGAGCGAGGCCGTCCGGTGGAGGAGATCGGATTGACGCCCCGGGTCCTCGACGTGTTCAAATCTGCCGATCCGGCGCCGACCATCGCCACCGTCGGGGACCGCATCGTCGTCGTGTCCGCGCGCCGGGTCTCACGTGAAGGCAACGACCTCGGCACCGTGCTGATCGTGCGCGATCGCACCGACGTGGAATCCCTGACCCGGCAGCTCGACGCGGTGCAGTTGATGAGTACCGCACTGCGCGCGCAGCGTCACGAGTTCGCCAACCGGCTGCATCTGTTGAATGGGCTGTTGCACAGCGGCCATGTCGAGGAGGCCGAGCAGTACCTGGAGGAACTGCTCGGTTCGGGACCGCTGGGATCGGCACTGCCCGGCATGGATGCCATTCGCGACGCGTTCCTGCAGGCGTTCCTCGCGGCGAAGGCCGCGACCGCGCGCGAGGCCGGGGTGACATTGCGAATCGGCGAGAACACCTGGGTTTCGGGTCGGCTCGCGCTGCCCGTCGATGTCACCACCGTGCTCGGCAATCTGATCGACAATGCGATCGATGCCGCGCGTACCGGTGCCGATGAGACGAAGATCGTGGAAGTCGAACTGCTGCAGGATGGTTCGACGCTGCACATCACCGTCGCGGACACCGGTGACGGTGTCGCGCAGGACTTTGTTCAGCATGTGTTCACCGAGGGCAAGTCGACCAAACCGGATTCGGGGATACCCGGCGGTCGTGGAATCGGGATGGCGTTGTCGCGCCAGATCAGCAACGCCCTCGGGGGAGACCTACGACTGTCGAGCACGGGAAACCCCGATGCCGAGTTGCATGGTGCGGAGTTCATCGCCCGGCTGCCGGGCGTATTGATCGAGGAGGAGGCTCAATGGGTGACGCAGGACTGACGGTGCTGGTCGTCGACGACGACTTCCGTGTCGCCAACATGCATGCCGGTATCGTCAGCGCGCTGCCGGGCTTCACAGTGTCCGCGACGGTGAATACCCTCGCCGCGGCACGCGAGGCCGAAGCGGTCGATCTCGCGCTGGTCGACGTTTATCTGCCCGACGGGTCCGGTGTCGACTTCGTGCGTGAACTGCGCTGCGACAGCTTCATTCTCAGCGCGGCGACCGAGGCCGAGACCGTCCGGGCGGCGGTCGCCGCAGGCGCACTGAGCTACCTGGTCAAACCCTTTGTCCCGGCCGATCTGGCCGCCCGGCTTGCTGGCTACGCCCGCTACCGCAAAATCCTGTCGGGATCGAATCTGAGCGCCCAGGACGTCGACGCCGCACTCGACGCACTGCGCCCCAAGGTCGCCGCACCGCAGACGTCGGTCACGGCCACATCACCCACCAAACAACTTGTCCTGAAGGCACTGCGCGCCGCGGAGGGGCCGATGTCCTCGGCGGAGGTGTCCACGGCGATCGGGGTCTCGCGAGCGACGGCGCAGCGGTATCTGGCCACCCTCGCGGCGGCCGGTGAGGTCAAAACGCGACTGCGGTATGGCACCACGGGCCGTCCAGAGCAGGAATTCATCGCCGCCGAGGCGGCCGCTACTCGACGAAGGCCGCCGCCGCCTGCAGGTGTTTGACCGCGTCACGCACAATCGCCTCGACCAGTTCGGCGCATGACGGCAGGTCGGCGAGGATTCCGGCGACCTGGCCCGAGGCCAGCACGCCCGCGTCGGTGTTGCCCTCGACGAGGCCGGCCTTCAGCAGCATCGGGGTATTGGCCGCCATGACGACCTGCGACCAGGTCAACTCCTTGCCGTGCCGCATCTCCAGGCCATCGCTGATCATCGAACGCCACGTCATGCCCGACATCTTCTTGAACTTCTGCGCATTGCGGACCGCCGCGGAGAAGCCCCGGAGCTTCGAGCCGCTCTCGAGTTTCTCGACCAGTCCGGTGCGCAGCACGCGATGCGGCATACCGTCGACGCGCGTCGACACGACGGTGCCGTCCAATCCGGACTCGAGATAGCGCTGCTTCACGGCATCGGGCACCGTCGAGTCCGAGGTCAAAAGGAACCGGGTGCCCATGGCGACGCCCCCAGCGCCGTAGGACAGCGCCGCCGCGAGCCCGCGACCGTCGAAGAATCCGCCTGCCGCCACGACAGGGATGTCGACCGCGTCAAGGACCGACGGCAACAGCAACGTCGTGGCGATCGGGCCGGTGTGACCGCCGCCCTCGCCGCCCTGCACGATCACCGCGTCGGCACCCCAGCCGGCCACCTTTTTGGCGTGCTTGGCCAGACCGACCGACGGAATCACCACAACCCCGGCATCTTTGAGCTTTGCGATCAGGTCGGGTTTGGGTGCCAGCGCGAACGACGCCACCTTCACGCCTTCGCGGATCAAGAGGTCGATGCGCTCGTTCGCGTCACCGGCGTCGGCCCTGATGTTGATGCCGAACGGCTTGTCGGTGGCGGCCTTCACCTTCGTGACGGCGGTCGCCAGCTCCTCGAGCGTCATGGTCGCCGACGCCAGGATGCCGAGCCCGCCGGCGTTGGACGTCGCCGCCACCAGCCGCGCACCCGCCACCCAGCCCATCCCGGTCTGCACCACCGGATGCTCGATGCCGACCAACTCGGTCAGCGGAGTGCGCAGCTTACTCATCAGCGGATTTCCCTGTCCCGGAGTGATTTCGGATCAATGACCTCGCGGATCAGCTTCTGCTCTTCCTCGTTGGGCAGTCGCGTCGTATCCGCCGCCTCCAAACCGTGCACCTCGAACGAAGTGTTCTCGGCGACCTGCTCGGCCTCGACGCCCGGATGCAGCGACAGCGCGCGCATCTGGTGGTCGGGTCCGTTGAAGTCGAACACGCCGAGGTTGGATACCACCCGGAACACGTTGACGAAGCGGTAGGCGGGATTCTCGGGATCGACCTTGTCCCAGCCGATTCCGGATACTACGTCGACGGAGTCGCCGAACACTCGCTTGGAGTGGTTGCCGACCCAGTAGCTCGTAGCATGGTTGATCGTGTTGCCAGGAGCGCCGCGCACACCGAACATCTGGCGGGTCGGATGCTGCAGCGGACCGAACGCGGACAGGTTCTGGTTGCCATACCGGTCGACCTGATTGGCGCCCATGACGACATGGCGCCTGCCCCAGGCCAGCGTCTCGAAGACACGACCGAACGGCATCCAGCCCTCGATCGCCCCAGTGGCACCGAGCGCTGGGGTGTCGGCCAGCAGCCGGGCCTCTCCGTCGGTCAGCAGGATGTCGGGGGAGAAGGTCAGACGCGCCAGTCGCGCCCCGATCGACACCATGTTCGCCATCGGGCTGACCATGATCTCGCCTGCGTCACGGAACAATTCGGCGCACGCGACGGCGCACACCTCGGCACGGGTCACTGACATCACTGGCTCTCCCCAAATTTCCGCACGGCCGCCTGGTAGTCGGCCTCGCTTCCGGACAGATAGGTCTTGACGAACTCGTGCCACGTCTCGTCGGATCCCGCCGCCTCGGCGTAGTGCCGCTGGAACTTCTCGTCGCGGCGGTAGTCCGGCTCGGCCGTCGTGAAGTGCGCACCGTTGGGCGCCTCGACGACGGAATCCACCATCATCCGGTTGATCAGCAGGGCCTGTGGCGGCACCGCCTTGACCAATTCCTCTGTGGGCACCACTCGTTCGACGGACAGGAATCGCTTCTGCGCGGCCATCAGGAACAGGTCGTCGAAATACGGGTCGATGCCGGTGTATGCGGCATTGCCTTGGGCGTCACTGAGATTCATGTGGACGAAAGCGGCGTCGAGGTTCAGCGCGGGCATCGCGATGAGTTCCTCGAAACCGTCACCGGTGGGGTAGGGAGATCTCACGGTCTTCAGTTCGTCGCCCCAGAACGCGCGGACGTCGCTGCCCAGCCCGGCGCGGATCGGCAGGAACGGCAGGCGTTGCGCTGCGGCCTGCAGCCCGCAGCGCACCATGCCCTCGTCCATCTCGCGGGCCTCGATGGCACCGGTGGTGCGCGCTTTGGCGAACCACGGGTCGTAGAACGGCGGCGAATCCAGCGATACGAAGCCGTAGTAGACGCGCTTGACCTTGTCCGCCGAGCACAGCAGCCCGAGATCGGGACCGCCGTAGGTGATGATTGTCAGGTCCTTGACGTCGGTGCGTAGCAGGGCCCGTACGAACGCCATCGGCTTACGCCGCGACCCCCAACCACCGATGCCGATGGTCATGCCGCTCTCGATGGACGCGACGGCCTCGTCCAAAGTCGTTCTCTTGTCGGTCATTTGCCCTTCTTCGTTCCGGCGAATGCATCGCGGTGCTCATCGGCCACGCCTGCGAGGTTGAGCTCGAACGTGAAGCCCTGTTCCATCCGGTAGCTCGAGTTCACCTTCTGCACGTCGATGAGGTTCAGCGCCTCCTTGGCCGCGCGGATGACCCGGGTGTCCTTGGCGGCGATATCGCGCGCAACCCGCAGTGCGGCCTCGTCGAGTTCGTCGCGCGGCACGACCTCGTGCACCGACCCGAAGTGGTGCAGGGTCGCGGCGTCGACAGTGGCCGCGGTGAAGAACAGTCGCCGCATCATGTGCTGTGGCACCAACCGCGACAGGTGCGTCGCCGCACCCAGTGCGCCGCGTTCGACCTCGGGCAGACCGAAGGTCGCGTCGTCGGAGGCGACGATGACGTCCGCGTTGCCGACGAGCCCGATGCCGCCGCCGACGCAGAAGCCGTTGACCGCGGCGACCACGGGCACCTCGCACTCGTACACCGCGCGGAACGCATGGAAGCAGCCGCGGTTGGCGTCGATGAGCGCGGTGAAGCCCTCGGTGTTCTGCATCTCCTTGATGTCCACACCCGCGTTGAAGCCGCGGCCCTCGGCGCGCAGGATCACGACGTGGGTGCTGTGGTCACGTCCGGCGGCGGTGATCGCGTCACCGAGTTCGAACCAGCCGCGCGATGGGATCGCGTTGACCTTCGGATAGTCGACGGTGACCGAGACGATGCCCGGTTCGACCGTCTTGGTGGTGATCGTCATGGGAGATACCTCGGTTACTCTGGGGGTCGCTACCTAAGCAAGCACTTGCTTGGTACGCTAGCACAGTGACCGACCGCCCAGAGATAGTCCTCGGACTCAAAGACAGGGTCGTCCTGGTGACCGGAGGAGTACGCGGCGTCGGCGCCGGCATCAGCTCTGTGTTCGCCGCTCAAGGTGCGACCGTGGTGACGTGTGCACGTAGGCCGGTAGACGGATCGCCCTACGAATTCCACAGCTGCGACGTGCGCGACGACGACTCGGTGGCGGCACTGATCAAAGCGGTCACCGACCGTCACGGCCGCCTGGACGTAGTCGTCAACAACGCGGGTGGATCGCCCTACGTGCTGGCCGCCGAATCGTCGGCGAAGTTCAATACGAAGATCGTGGAACTCAACCTGCTGGGCCCGCTGTCGGTGTCGATCCACGCGAACGCGGTGATGCAGGAGCAGGCGCAAGGCGGATCGATCATCAACGTCGCCAGCGTCAGTGGGCGCAGGCCGACACCCGGTACTGCACCGTACGGCGCGGCCAAGGCGGGTATGGAGAGCATCACCTCGACGCTGGCCGTCGAATGGGCACCGAAGGTTCGGGTGAACTCGGTGGTCGTCGGGATGGTGGAGACCGAGCAGTCGGAGTTGTTCTACGGCGACGCTGACTCCATTGCAGCGATATCGAAGAACGTTCCGCTGGGCCGTCTCGCGAAACCGGACGACGTCGGTTGGGCCGCAGCGTTTTTGGCTTCCGATGTCGCGTCGTACATTAGCGGCGCCTCGCTGGAGGTGCACGGCGGCGGCGAGCCCCCGCATTACCTGGCAACAACCACTGCTGACATCAAATAAACAGGGAGATAAGAAATATGGGACTGCTCGACGGCCGTGTGGTCATCGTGACGGGCGCCGGCGGCGGTATCGGCCGCGCACATGCGCTGGCGTTCGCCGCCGAGGGTGCGCGGGTGGTGGTCAATGACATCGGTGTCGGACTCGACGGTTCGCCCGCGGGCGGCGGCAGCGCCGCGCAGGGTGTCGTCGACGAGATCACCGCGGCGGGGGGCGAAGCCGTCACCAGCGGTGCCAACGTCGCCGACTGGGCGCAGGCCGAGGGCCTGATCCAGACGGCCGTCGATTCGTTCGGCGGTCTCGACGTGCTCGTCAACAATGCTGGCATCGTCCGCGACCGGATGTTCGCCAACACCAGCGAGGAAGAGTTCGACGCCGTCGTCGCGGTTCACCTCAAGGGACACTTCGCGACCATGCGCCATGCCGCCGCCTACTGGCGCGCGCAGTCGAAGGCCGGCAATACTCCCGACGCCCGCATCATCAACACGAGCTCGGGCGCCGGCCTGCAAGGCAGTGTGGGACAGGCGAATTACAGCGCGGCCAAGGCGGGCATTGCAGCGATGACGCTTGTCGCCTCCGCCGAGATGGGTCGTTACGGCGTCACCGTCAACGCCATCGCGCCGTCGGCGAGGACCCGGATGACCGAGACGGTGTTCGCCGAGATGATGTCCACCCAGGACAAGGACTTCGACGCGATGGCGCCGGAAAATGTTTCGCCGCTGGTGGTTTGGCTCGGCAGTGTCGAGTCCAAGGATGTCACCGGCAAGATGTTCGAGGTCGAGGGTGGCATCATCCGAATCGCCGAGGGGTGGGCGCACGGCCCGCAGGTCGACAAGGGCGGCCGCTGGGATCCCGCCGAACTCGGACCCGTCGTCAGCTCTCTGCTCGCTGAGGCGCGCCCGCCGGTGCCGGTCTACGGGGCCTGATCGCCGCAGATTGCGCCGAAATGCCATGCGATGACGCGCGGCCTTCCATGATGGAGCGGTGAGACGGTATGTAGCGGGCGCCGCTCTCGGCGCAATCCTGTTGGTGGTGGCCGGTTGTGGCGGTCAGCGTGGCGGCGAGAACGGAGCGGCGGCGACCGAGCCGACCTCATGTGAGGTCACGTCCGACGCCAGGCTGAGCATCGCGACGGGCAATACGACGGGGGTGTACTACGCCCTCGGCGGTGCCTACGCGGAA
The DNA here is from genome assembly GCF_044452905.1 of Mycobacterium sp. NPDC051804. NCBI lineage: Bacteria > Bacillati > Actinomycetota > Actinomycetes > Mycobacteriales > Mycobacteriaceae > Mycobacterium > Mycobacterium sp. NPDC051804. The sequence continues at coordinate 252,575 of NZ_JBITCD010000005.1, forward strand.
GCGATCAACCAGCAGACCGACGGCACGCTGAAGGCCACCGCCGCCGAGACGTCGGCCTCGCTGCAGAACATCCAGCAACTCGTGGCGGGCACCCATCAGGTGGCGTTCTCGCTCGCTGACACCGCGGCCGACGCGGTCAACGGGATGGCGGCGTTCGACGACGATCAGCCCATCGCCGCGCTCAGTCGGCTGTATCCCAATTACACCCAGGTGATCGTCCGCAGCGAGGCAGGCATCAACTCGATCCTCGACATGCGCGGCAAGCGGGTGTCCACCGGATCGCCGAACTCGGGCACCGAGGTCATCGCCAACCGCATGCTCGAGGCCGCCGGCCTCGATCCGAAGAACGACGTGCAGGCCCAGCGCACCGAACTGGGCAAGACCGTCGAAGGGATGAAGGACGGCTCGATCGACGCGATGTTCTGGTCGGGCGGCCTGCCGACCGGCGGGATCACCGACCTGTTCGTCAGCGAGCGCGACAAAGTGAAATTCATCGATGTGACCGGGACCCTGCCCAAGTTGCAGAACATCAACCCGATCTACGAAGAAGGCGTCATCCCTGCGAGCACCTATCAGACGCCCACGGATGTGGCGACCGTCGTGGTGCCCAATGTGCTTCTGGTCAAGAACGATATGGACGGCAACACCGCCTGCGTGCTGACCAAGGCACTGTTCGACCACAAGCCCGAATTGATCAAGGTCAACCAAGCGGCCGAAGGCATCTCCCTCGACACCGCGCGCGAAACCATGCCCGTGCCGCTGCACCCCGGCGCCAAGCGTGCCCTTGACGACCTCGGCGCGGCGAACTGAACGAGGACGAGAAGCCGGCCCGGCAGCTGACCGGGTGGGTTCACCACCTGGTGACCGTGGGCTGCGTCCTGATCGGGCTGTTCGCGCTCTATCAGGTGTTCTTCCCGCTGGCGCAGGGCAATCAGGTCTCGCTGATCCTGTTCCTGGCGGCGGTGCTTCCGCTGACGCTGCTCTGTTACCGATCCGGCTTACCATCTGGCCGCGCGGAGGCGGTGCTCGACTGGGTGCTGGCGGCGACGGCGCTGGTGGTCTGTCTGTACCCGGTGCTGCCGTTCCAAATCGGCGACGGCGGTGGGGGATTCGATGAATTCCTCGGCCGGCAGAGCGCACCGGCGACGGTGGACGTCGTCGTCGGGACGATCGTCGTACTGCTCGTCCTGGAGGCGTGCCGGCGCACCACCGGTGCGGCGCTTCCCATCGTCTGTCTGCTCGCGCTCGGCTACGCGTACTACGGCGGATACCTGCCGCAGGGAGCGGCGATCGCCCATGCCGGGGTGGACTGGGTTCAGATCGTCAGCGCATCGTTCATGCAGTCGACGGGCCTGTACGGGGTTCCGCTGGATGTCGCGGCGACCTACATCGTGTTGTTCACCATCTACGGCGCGGTGCTCGAAGCGTCCGGTGCCAGCAAGTTCTTCATCGACCTGTCGTTCTCCGCGTTTCGCACGTCCCGTGCCGCGCCGGGACGAACGGTGACGTTGGCGGGATTCCTCATGGGCAGCGTCTCCGGTTCAGGGACGGCGACGACGGTCAGCCTCGGCTCGGTGACGTGGCCGGTGCTGCGCCGCGCCGGCTACCCGCGAGAGAACGCAGGCGGGATGCTCGCGGCCGCCGGCATCGGCGCCATACTGTCACCGCCGACGCTCGGTGCCGCGGCGTTCATCATCGCCGAGTACCTCGGGGTGCCGTATCTGACCGTCCTGGTGTGGGCCGTGGTGCCAACGATCCTGTACTACCTGGGCATCCTGCTCGCCGTCGAGATCGACGCGCGGCGGTACGACACGCGCGAAGTCGATGTCGACGCCGGGTCGTTCTGGCGATTGCTCGGCAGGTTCGGCTACCACCTGATCTCACTGGTGATGATCGTCGTGTTCCTCGCGATGGATGTGTCTGCGATGCGCGCGGTCGTCTACGCCATCGCCGTCCAGATCGCATTGTCGTACCTGGATCGCGAGCACCGCCTGACCCCCGTGCGGCTCTACCGCGCGTTGGCCGCCGGGGTGCGCGGCGTGCTGGCCGTGGCGGCGGTCTGCGCGGCCGCAGGCGTTGTCGCCGCGATGATCACGCGCACCGGACTGGGTCTGCAGCTGAACTCCATCCTCGTCAACACCGCGCGTGTCATCTCCGAAAACCCCACCGTCGTCTTGATTTTCACGGCGATATTCGCGGCGCTGGCCGTCTCGGTGCTCGGGCTCGCGGTGCCGGTCACCGCCTCGTTCGTGATCAGCTGGGTGATCGTCGGACCCGCGCTGCAGGACCTCGGCGTCGCCGCGCCTGCCGTGGCGATGTTCGTTTTCTATTTCGCGGTGCTCTCCGAAGTCACACCGCCGACGGCACTGGCGTCGGTGGCCGCGTCGGCGATCACCGGCGGACGCGTCATCCCCACGATGATGCAAACGTGGAAGTACACGCTGCCCGCGTTCCTCGTACCGTTCGCGTTCGTGCTGACCGCAAACGGTCAAGGTCTGCTCGGGCTGCGGTCGTTCGCCGACATGGTGTGGACGGGTGCGGTCGCCGCGCTGGCGGTGGCGGCGTTGGCGGTCGTCACCGGCGGTTGGATGATCCGCCGAGCGGGCTGGCCCGAACGGGTGCTGTGCATACCGGCGGCGGCGCTACTGCTCTATCTGAATCCGGTCACGATCGCCGTCGGTGCCGGCCTGCTGGCGGTGGCCGCGACGGTGAACGTCATCATGGCTCGCAGACGATCAATGGAATCGCCCGATGCGCAGCTTCGCGATACCCCCGATACGGCGGGTACATCTTGATCAGCCTGGGCCAGTAGCGCTTTCGCTCGTCCTCGGTCGCGTCGCGGGCGATCAGATCGAATTGCCGATCGCGAATCTGCACGCGCACTTCGGGATTGGACTCGATGTTTAGATACCACGCCGGATCCGCGTCGCGCCCGCCGAACGAGGCAGGCAGGATCACCCGATCGCCGTCCGCCAGATACAACGTCGGTGTGGTGCGCGGACGCCCGGACCGGCGCCCCGTCGTCGTGACCAACGCCGCGGGAAACCAGAGCAGCTTGGCGCCGACGCGGCCGTTGGTGCGGCGATAGACCCAGATGTGTCCGCGGGCGAAGTACTTCATCGCCGCCCGAAGCGGCCGCGAGTTGCGAATAGCGCCTGCCATACCGCGTGTCTAGCCGTCGCGCAGCAATGACAAACCCTTATCGGGTTACCCGCGCCTCACGGTTCGCAGATCACGAGCGGGATCACCCGATCGGTCCAGGACTTGTAGTCGTCGTATGACGGGTACATCTCGACCAGCCGCGGCCAGTACTTCGCGCGTTCCTCCTCGGTGGCGTCGCGCGCGGTGAGATCGAGGATCTCCTTCTTGATCTGAACCTGGACCTTCGGATTGGCCTTCAGGTTCAGGTACCACATCGGGTGCTTGTCGCTGCCGCCCTTGGACGCGGCGACGACGACGGTGTCGCCGTCGCGGTGGAAATACAGCGGGCTGATCCGCGGCTCACCGGTCTTGCGGCCGATCGTGGTCAGTAGTGCCACCGGGATGCCCTGGAAGTCGCTGCCGAAGCCTTCGCCTCCGCTGCGGCGGTACATGTAGGTGTTGAGCTTCGACATCCACTTGATGAAGGTGTCGGAAGCCTTCGTATCCATGAAGCGGGGACGCGATTTGGCCATGGCTGAGGAGCCTAGTCCGCCTAAGACACTGTGAGGAAGGGGCGAATCCCCGCTCGGATGTGATGGATCAGGCCGTCGGCCGGGATCGAGAACGTCTCATCGATGTGGGCGCCCACCTTGCGTCCCAGCAGCGACGGCTTCGTCACCAAATCGAACTTCGCGTGGATGGTGTTGCCGTCCACGACGGTGAACTCGGGCACCGTGGTCGCCTGGATGACCCGGTACTGCAAACCGCGATTCAGGCTGCGGCGCAGATGATCTCCCGAAAAGCCGGTTTTGAGCCCCACCTCGATGCGCGTGCACCCAGGGGCGAACGGCACCTTGTCCGCGTTGTGCGAGACCAGCGCGTCGATGTAGGCCTGCGCCGCGGCGATGCGCTCGTCATCCGACGCGGACATCAGATCCGCTCGATGATCGTTCCGGTGGACAGCGCACCGCCCGCGCACATTGTGATGAGCGCGGTGCTCTTGTCGGTGCGCTCCAACTCGTGCAGCGCGGTGGTGATCAGGCGACTGCCGGTACTACCGACCGGGTGGCCGAGCGCGATCGCGCCACCGTTGACGTTCACCTTGTCCATATCGGGGTTGTGCACCCGCGCCCACGACAACACGACTGACGCGAAGGCCTCGTTGATCTCGGTGATGTCGATGTCGCCCATCTTCATTCCGGCCTTCTCGAGCACCTTCGCCGTTGACTGCACCGGGCCGTCGAGGTGGTAGTAGGGCTCGGCGCCGACGAGGGCCTGGCTGACGATGCGTGCGCGCGGCTTCAGGCCGAGAGCCTTGGCTTTGGCTTCGTCCATCCACAGCACGGCGGCGGCGCCGTCGGAGATCTGCGACGAGGTACCCGCGGTGTGAATACCGCCCTCGATCACGGGCTTGAGCGAGGTGAGACCCTCGAGCGTGGTGTCCCGCAGGCCCTGGTCCTTGGTCACGATGTGACGGTCGCTGGTGGGCTGCTTGTTCTCGTCGAGCACCGGCGCCTCGATACCGCTGATCTCGCGGTCGAAGCGTCCCTCGGCCCAGGCCTGGGCGGCTTTGCGCTGCGAGTCGAAGCCGAACTGGTCGATGTCCTCGCGGGTGATGCCGCGGCGCTGAGCGATGCGCTCGGCGGCGGTGAACTGGTCGGGCAGGTCGATGTCCCACGACGCGGGCCGCAGGATCCCGCGATCAGGGCCGGCGTTGGCGCCCAGGCCGACGCGGCTCATCGCCTCGATGCCACACGCGATGCCGATGTCGATGGCGTCTGCTGCGATGAGGCCGGCGATCAGGCCGTTGGCCTGCTGGCCGCTGCCGCACTGGCAGTCGACCGTCATCGCGCCGACGTGCTCGGGCAGCCCGGCAACCAGCCAGCTGACTCGGGTGATGTTGTTGGACTGTTCGCCGAACTGCGTGACGCAGCCGCCGACAATCTGCTCGACGTCGCCGGCGTCGATACCCGCCTTTTCGACGAGAGCCTTCTGTGTTGCGCCCAGCAACTCGGTGGCGTGTAGGCCGGATAGCCATCCGTTCCGCTTACCGATGGGGCTGCGGGTGGCTTCAACGATGACAGGGTTACCCATTCCGTCAGGCTAGAACACGTTTCATTACTCTGACAAGCGACGATGGTGACCTGCCTTTTATCTGCGCAGAAGGCATGTTTTACTGGAACTAGAACACGTTGCAATTAACGGTTGTAAGGAGCGCACGCAACATGGCACCCCTGAAAATTCCCGCGGACTTCGATTTCCTCGACGCGACGCTGAACCTCGAGCGCTTACCGGTGGAGGAGCTCGCGGAGCTGCGGGCCTCAGAGCCCGTCCACTGGGTGGACGTGCCGGGCGGCACCGGCGGATTCGGCGACAAGGGTTACTGGCTTGTCACCAAGCACGCCGACGTCAAGGAGGTGAGCAAGCGCAGCGACGTCTTCGGTAGTTCACCCGATGGCGCCATCCCGACCTGGCCGCAGGGGATGGAGCGCAGCGCCATCGACCTGCAGAAGGCTGTGTTGCTGAACATGGACGCACCGCAGCACACCCGACTGCGCAAGATCATCTCCCGTGGCTTCACACCGAGGGCCATCGGACGCCTGGAGGACGAACTGCGCGCTCGCGCCCAGAAGATCGCCCAGACCGCCGTGGCGGAAGGCTCCGGAGACTTCGTCGAACAAGTCTCGTGCGAACTGCCGCTGCAAGCGATCGCCGAACTGCTCGGTGTGCCGCAGGATGACCGCGACAAGATCTTCAATTGGTCCAACGAGATGACCGCCGGTGAAGACCCGGAGTACGCCGATGTCGATCCGGCGATGTCTTCGTTCGAGTTGATCCAGTACGCGATGAAGATGGCCGAAGAGCGGGCCAAGAACCCGACCGAGGACATCGTCACCAAACTGATCGAAGCCGACATCGACGGCGAGAAGCTGTCCGACGACGAATTCGGTTTCTTCGTGGTCATGCTCGCGGTGGCGGGCAACGAGACCACCCGTAACTCGATCACCCACGGCATGGTCGCGTTCACCCAGAATCCGCAGCAGTGGGAGCTCTACAAGAAGGAGCGTCCGTCTACCGCGGCCGACGAGATCATCCGCTGGGCCACACCGGTATCCGCGTTCCAGCGCACTGCGCTCGAGGACACCGAGCTCGCGGGCGTGAAGATCAAGAAGGGCGAGCGGGTGGTGATGTCCTACCGCTCGGCGAACTTCGACGACGAGGTGTTCGAGAATCCGCACGAGTTCAACATCCTGCGGGATCCGAACCCCCACGTCGGCTTCGGTGGCACCGGCGCCCACTACTGCATCGGCGCGAACCTGGCCCGCATGACGATCAACCTCATCTTCAACGCGGTCGCCGACGAAATGCCCGATCTCAAGCCGACCGGCGAGCCCGAGCGGCTGATGTCGGGTTGGCTCAACGGAATCAAACACTGGCAGGTTGACTACACGGGTACGAGCGCCTGATCAGATCGAATCAAGGAGGATTCGGGTGGACTTCAGTCCAGACGAAGGGCAGCAGGCTGTCGCAGATGTGGTGACAGCTGCGCTGGGCCGGGACAACAGCTGGGACGCGTTGGTGTCCGGCGGCATCACGGCTTTCGGCGTACCCGACCGCCTCGGCGGTGACGGGCTCGGTCTCGCCGAGGTCGGCACGGCGCTGATCGAAATCGGCAGGCACGGCACCGTCAGCCCGGCGCTTGCGACCCTGGGTCTCGGGCTCATCCCGATCCTGGAGCTGGCGTCCGATGAGCAGCAGGACCGCTACCTTGCCGGCGTGGCGAAGGGCTCGGTGCTCACCGCGGCGCTCAACGAGCCCGGCGCACCACTGCCGGACCGGCCCGGCACCACCCTTTCGGGGAACAAGCTGAATGGGGTCAAGGTCGCGGTTCCCTATGCGGAACAAGCGGATTGGCTGATCGTGACGGCAGGCGACGCGGTCGCGGTGATCTCCCCGAAAGCCGCGGGCGTGCAGGTCGTCAAGACACCGACTGCCAACCACGGCGACGAGTACTCGGTGACGTTCTCCGACGCCGAGGTCGACGGAGTGCTCGACGGTGCGCAGCCGCGACGGGTGAACCAGCTGGCACTCGCGGCCATCGGCGCGTTCGCGTCCGGTCTGGTCGCGGGCGCGCTGCGGCTGACCGCGGACTACGTCGCCAACCGTGAGCAGTTCGGCAAGCCGCTGTCGACGTTCCAGACCGTCGCCGCCCAGCTTGCCGAGGTCTACATCGCCTCTCGCACACTGACCTTGGCTGCCACGTCGGTGTTGTGGCGGCTTTCCGAAGGGCTGGACGCCGACGACGACATCGACATTCTCGGCTACTGGCTGGCATCGCAGGCGCCGCCGGTGATGCAGCTCTGCCACCATCTGCACGGTGGGATGGGAATGGACATCGACTATCCGATGGACCGGTACTACTCGAGCATCAAGGATTTGACCCGCCTGGTTGGCGGGCCGTCGCACCGACTCGATCTGGTGGGAGCGCAATGTACATAGAACTGACCCCCGAGCAGCGGCAGCTTCAAGCCGAACTGCGGCAGTACTTCTCGAATCTCATCTCCTCTGACGAATACAAGGAGATGGAGAGCGACCGCCACGGCAAGGCGTACCGGGCGGTGATCAAGCGGATGGGTTCGGACGGCAAGCTCGGCGTCGGATGGCCCAAGGAATTCGGCGGCCTCGGCTTCGGACCCATCGAGCAGTCGATCTTCGTCAACGAGGCACATCGTGCCGACGTGCCGCTGCCTGCCGTCACCCTGCAGACCGTCGGGCCGACGCTGCAGCAGTACGGCACAGATTTGCAGAAGAAGAAGTTCCTGCCGGGAATCCTCGCCGGCGACGTGCATTTCGCGATCGGTTACACCGAGCCGGAGGCCGGCACCGACCTCGCGTCGCTGCGCACGACCGCGGTCAAACAGGGCGACGAGTACATCGTCAACGGTCAGAAGGTGTTCACCACCGGTGGCCATGACGCCGACTTCGTCTGGCTGGCGTGCCGTACGGATCCGGAAGCGGCCAAGCACAAAGGCATTTCGATGCTGATCGTCGACACCACGGACCCCGGCTACAGCTGGACGCCGATGATCCTGTCCGACGGTGCGCACCACACGAACGCCACCTACTACAACGACGTTCGGGTTCCCGCCGAGATGCTGGTCGGCGAGGAGAACGGCGGCTGGCGGCTGATCACCACCCAGCTGAACAACGAGCGCGTCATGCTCGGTCCGGCTGGCCGGGTCGCCTCGTTGTACGACCGGGTACACGACTGGGCCGCCAAACCGGGCTCCAACGGCGACACCCCGCTCGACCACGACGACGTGAAGCGTTCACTCGGTGAGCTCAAGGCGATGTGGCGGATCAACGAACTGTTGAACTGGCAGGTCGCCGCGTCCGGCGAGAACATCGACGTCGCAGATGCCGCCGCCACAAAGGTGTTCGGCACCGAGCGCATCCAGTACGCGGGCCGCCTCGCCGAGGAGATCGTCGGCAAGTATGGCAACCCGGCGGATCCGGACACCGCCGAGCTGCTCGAGTGGTTGGACTCGCAGACCAAGCGCAATCTGGTGATCACGTTCGGCGGAGGTGTCAACGAGGTGATGCGGGAAATGATCGCTGCGGCAGGTCTGAAGGTTCCGAGGGTTCCGCGGTGATGAGCGCTTGCGCGAAGAACGGAGAGCGATGAGTTCTGTCGAGGACATCAAGGCTGCCGCCGAGCGCGTCAAGGCCGAGGGCAAGAGCAAGCCGAGGGTCGCCCGCCATGCGGTGAACCAGCCGATGATCGACCACTGGCTCGATGCGATGGGGGACAACAACCCCATCTACGTCGACGAGGCAGCCGCCAAGGCGGCGGGTCATCCTGGCACCGTCGCCCCGCCCGCGATGATCCAGGTCTGGACCATGATGGGGCTCGGCGGCAACCGCCCCGATGACGATCCGTTGGGCAAGATCCTCGGATTGTTCGACGACGCAGGCTATATCGGCGTCGTCGCGACGAACTGCGAGCAGACCTATCACCGCTACCTGCGTCCCGACGAGCAGGTCAGCGTTGCGGCCGAGCTGACCGACGTCATCGGGCCCAAGCAAACCGCACTCGGTGAGGGCTTCTTCATCACCCAGCGGATCTCGTGGCAGGTCGGCGACGAAGACGTCGCCGAGATGATGTGGCGCATCATGAAGTTCCGTCCGGCCGACCAGGACGCGGCTTCGGCGACATCGGTGCCCGACGACCTCGACGCGGACAGCATGATGCGTCCCGCTTCGTCACGTGACACGAAGTTCTTCTGGGACGGCGTCAACGCGCACGAACTGCGCATCCAGAAGCGCGGCGATGGCACGCTCGTGCATCCGCCGGTGCCTGCACTGTGGCAGGACAAGGAGACGCCGACCGACTACGTCGTCGCCTCTGGCAAGGGCACGGTGTTCAGCTTCGTGGTGCACCACGCCCCGAAGGTGCCGGGTCGCACGCTGCCCTTCGTTATCGCGCTGGTCGAACTCGAGGAGGGTGTGCGGATGCTCGGCGAGCTCCGCAACGTCGACCCCGCGAGCGTGAAGATCGGATTGCCGGTCCGCGCAACGTATATCGATTTCCCTGAAGGGGATTCAGGGCCGGCCTGGACGAACTACGCATGGGAGCCCGCACAGTGAGCGCACCGACGATAGAGGTGGGCGCCAAGCTGCCCGAGCTCGCACTGTACGGCGACCCGACGTTCATCGTGTCGACGGCGATCGCCACGCGTGACTACCAGGATGTGCACCACGACCGGGACAAGGCGCAGGCCAAGGGTTCCAAGGACATCTTCGTCAACATCCTGACCGACACCGGTCTGGTACAGCGCTACATCACCGACTGGGCCGGGCCGAACGCGATCATCAAGACGATCGGGCTGCGGCTCGGTGTGCCGTGGTACGCGTACGACACGGTGACGTTCAGAGGTGAGGTCACGGCGGTCGAGGACGGTCTGATCTCACTGAAAGTGACTGGCAGCAACAGCCTTGGCGACCATGTGATCGCCAAGGCGACCCTCACGATCGGAGAAAACGCCTGATGCCGGGTGAACTTTCCGGAAAGGCCGCGATCGTCGGGATCGGCGCCACCGACTTCTCCAAGAACTCCGGCCGCAGCGAGCTGCGCCTGGCGTCCGAAGCCGTGCTGGACGCGCTCGACGACGCGGGTCTGACACCGGCCGATGTGGATGGCATGGTCACGTTCACGATGGACTCCAACACCGAGGTGTCGATCGCACGCGCCACCGGTATCGGTGAGCTGAAGTTCTTCTCCAAGATCCATCACGGCGGCGGCGCGGCATGCGCGACGGTCCAGCAAGCGGCGATCGCGGTGGCCACCGGTGTCGCGGATTGCGTTGTGGCATACCGGGCTTTCAACGAGCGGTCCGGTATGCGCTTCGGTCAGGTGCAGATGCGTTTGGTGGAGAACGCCGACTCCACGGGCGTGGACAATTCGTTCTCGTATCCGCATGGCCTGTCTACGCCCGCCGCTCAGGTGGCGATGATTGCTCAGCGGTACATGCACTACTCGGGGGCGACGAGCGCAGACTTCGGCGCCGTCTCGGTGGCCGATCGTAGGCATGCGGCCAACAACCCGAAGGCGTACTTCTACGAGAAGCCGATCACCATCGAGGACCACCAGAACTCGCGGTGGATCGCCGAGCCGCTGCGGCTGCTCGACTGCTGTCAGGAAACCGATGGCGGTGTGGCGCTGGTGATCACGTCCGCCGAGCGCGCCAAGGATCTCAAGCATCGGCCCGCGGTCATCGAAGCGGCTTCGCAGGGCTCCAGTCCCGATCAGTACTCGATGACGAGCTACTACCGATCGGAGTTGGGTCTGCCGGAGATGGGTCTGGTTGGCCGGCAGCTCTGGGAGCAGTCAGGTTTGACGCCCGCCGACATCCAGACGGCGATCCTGTACGACCATTTCACGCCGTTCACTCTCATCCAGCTGGAGGAGTTGGGGTTCTGCGCGCCCGGTGAGGCGAAGGACTACATCAAAGACGGCGCGATCGAGATCGGCGGCAGGCTGCCGATCAATACCCACGGTGGTCAGCTCGGCGAGGCGTATATCCACGGTATGAACGGCATTGCCGAAGGTGTCCGACAACTGCGCGGAACCTCGGTGAATCCGGTGGACAACGTCGAGCACGTACTGGTCACCGCGGGGACCGGTGTCCCCACCTCCGGTTTGATTCTGGGCTAACCGCCACACGATCACACCGCCCGACCGCTATGCGGTCGGGCTATCGGTCGTTTCGGAGTATTTTGCGGTTCTTCATTGGGCACGCACACGTAGCTGAGGATTTGCCAAAGCACAGGACGCGATCAAGACACCGACTGCACGAGACGCCGCGACGGTACATCGACAAGTTCCGTTAGCAGAATTAGATGCGTTGCTAAATCTGCATGCATGCGGGCTTTTTGCAAAGTGACCTACATCACCCTATCGTCGTCGAGGTTACCCAAGAGGAAGTATAAGACCAGCTAAAACGGGTTAGTTCGTCGATCGCCACTGACTGGTTGACGGCCGGCGGCCACCTCCTAACGAAGGCCCGCTAGGATGTTGCTAGATTAGTGTTGCGACGCGAAAGTTCGAGTGGTAACTTCCCCAAACCATAGGGCGCAATCGAAGGCGCAGCTAATATCGGAAAATTTGCGCAAACGTCAGGAATGCGTCGGGGCCGCCGGGGCTGGTCAACGAGAGGGAGGGCTGTAGGCGTTGGTCATCCAACAGGGCTCAACTTCGATTGCCGGGGCTTCGGACAGCACACCGACCTTGGGGCGCGGTGAGCTCAGCGTCGTCCAAACTGCCGACAACAGTCCGGCGCAGTTGTTCGGGCGCTCGGTTTGGGAACGCCGCTACGCCCGATACCTGAGGTCGACTGACATCGTGGTCGTCTGCGGCGCGGTGTTCCTCGCTCAGCATCTGCGCTTCGGCGGTACGTCGGCAGTACCAGGTGCGGTGAGCTACTCCGAGACGCTTCATTCGGCAGTTCTCGTGGCCGTATGGCTGGCGGCCCTGGCCGGACTGCGTTCTCGATCGCCGAAGTACATCGGTGCGGGCATCGAGGAGTATCGGCGAGTCGTGGCCGCGTCGTTCTGGACGTTCGGTGTGGTGGCGATGGTAGAGCTTCTGGTGAAAGTCGAAGTATCGCGAGGCTACCTCGCAGTGGCCTTTCCACTCGGGGTCGTCGGGTTGCTGCTGAGCCGCTGGAGGTGGCGGACCTACCTGGCACGTCGGCGCCGCAAAGGCGAGTACCAAAGCGCGGTCTTGGCGGTGGGGGACAGGGAAGCAGTCGCAAACTTGGCCACCGAGTTGACAAGCGACCCCGACAGCGGACACGTCGTCGTCGGTGTGGGAATACCCGGATACGGCGCACCGGCGGGAGAGCATCTACTGGTCAATGGCCATCAGGTCCCCATCGTCGGCGGAGAACTGCACCTCCTGCAGGCAGTCCGAAGCTGCGGCGCGGACACTGTCGCGATCGCAGGCACAGAGCATTTCGGCGTGAAGGGAATCCGCAGGCTCATCTGGGAGCTCGAACCGATGGATGTCGAGCTCGTTGTGTCGCCGGGAGTGATGGACGTAGCGCGGTCGCGGCTCGTGATGCGGCCGATCGCCGGCCTACCCCTGCTCTACATCGACAAACCGCAGTACCAGGGCGCCAAGCGGATTCAGAAGCGCGCGTTCGACTTTTGCCTCGCCTCGGTCGCACTCGCGGTGAGTCTGCCGGTGCTACTGCTCACCGCCCTGGTCATCAAGATCACAAGTCGCGGGCCGGTCTTCTACAAATCAGAGCGCATCGGTATCGACGGCAAACCATTCATGATGTTCAAATTTCGCACCATGGTGGAGAACGCCGACCAGGAACTCGCAAACCTGTTGAGTGTCAACGAGTCCGATGGCGTGCTCTTCAAGATCCGAGAAGACCCTCGCGTCACCCCCATCGGGCGGATCCTGCGTCGCTTCAGCATCGACGAGCTCCCACAGTTCCTCAACGTGCTCCGGCAGGAGATGAGTGTCGTCGGTCCGCGCCCGCCATTGAGGCGCGAGGTCGAACTCTACGACGACGATGTACATCGGAGGTTGTTCGTCAAGCCCGGCATCACCGGCCTATGGCAGGTGAGTGGTCGATCTGATCTGCCGTGGGACAAGGCCGTTCGGCTCGACCTCTCCTACGTCGACAACTGGTCGATGGTCGGCGACATCTTGATCATCGCGAAGACAGTGCGGGCAGTGCTCCAGCGCAGAGGAGCCTACTGATGCGGTGCCGCCTCTGTGACTCCATCCGTCTGGTGAGTGTTCTGGACCTCGGTGCGACGCCGCCGTGCGAGAAGTTTCTCACCGCAGACGAACTCGACCTACCGGAGCCGACCTATCCGCTGCACCTACGGATTTGTGAAGATTGCCTGCTACTGCAGATTCCGGCACTGATCACACCCGAGGAAACCTTCACGGAGTACGCGTATTTCTCGTCCTACTCCGACACGCTCGTGCAACACGCCAAGCGGTTTGTCGAAGCGACCGCGCAGCGCCTCCAGCTTGACGGCGATTCGTTCGTCGTCGAAGTAGCCAGCAACGACGGCTATCTACTGCAACACGCCGTCGCCGTGGGCATCCCGTGCCTGGGTATCGAACCATCGGTGAACGTCGGTGCCGATGCGCGCAAGCGTGGCGTACCAACCGCCACGGCATTCCTCGACGAGCGATTCGCTGAGAAAATCCGCGCCGAGCACGGCCCAGCCGATCTCGTAGTGGCCAACAATGTCTATGCTCACATCCCCGACCTCCTCGGTTTCACCCGATCCCTGAGAGGTCTGCTCGCCGACGATGGCTGGCTCAGCATTGAAGTCCACCATGCACTCAACCTCGTCGACCTCGGCCAGTTCGACTCCATATATCACGAGCATTTCCAGTACTACACAGTGCTTTCCGCTACACGCGCCTTGGCCACTGCAGGCCTGCGGGTGGTCGATGTCGAGCTGATCTCGACCCACGGCGGTTCAATACGGGTGTGGGCACGGCCCGACGTAAGCGCCGGCCGCCCGAGTCCACGCGTGGACGAGGTCTTGCGTATCGAGCGTGAGGCCGGGCTCCACCATGTCGACGGCTACCTGAAGCTGCGCCACCGAGCTGAGCGTATTCGACAGACACTATTGCGATTCCTGCTTGACTGCCGCGCCGAGGGCAAACGGGTTGTCGGCTACGGGGCGCCGGGGAAGGGCAACACTCTGCTCAACTACTGCGGTATCCGCAGTGACCTTCTCGAATACACAGTGGATCGAAACCCCTACAAGCACGGACGGTTTACGCCGGGGACTCGAATTCCGATCTACGAGCCGGACCAGATCGCCAAGGACCGTCCCGACGTCGTGCTCGCGCTTCCGTGGAACCTGGAACCCGAACTGACCGCACAGTTGGCGTATATCGCCGGCTGGGATGCCGAGTTGGTCTTTCCGCTGCCCGATCTGCACCGAGCGAATTTGACTTTCGAAAGCAACAGGAGGTAGTCCGGTGAAGGTCGTCCTTTTTTGCGGCGGATATGGAATGCGCATGCGAAGCAGCGCCGATGATGGCATGCCGAAGCCGATGCAGATGGTCGGCCCGCGCCCCCTCATCTGGCACATCATGCGCTACTACGCACACTTCGGCCATAAGGACTTCATTCTCTGCCTCGGATATGGTGCCGCCCACATCAAGAACTACTTCCTGACTTACCAGGAAGCGGCTTCGAACGACTTTGTGATGCGGGACGGCAAGGTCGAACTCATGCATTCCGACATCGATGACTGGTCAATCACGTTCGTTGACACGGGGATCGAGTCCGCCATCGGCGAACGTCTGCGCCGGGTGCGCGATTACCTCGACGGAGACGAGTACTTTCTGGCCAACTACGCCGATACCCTCACTGACGCGCCGCTGAACGATCTGATTGCCAAGTTCCATCAATCCGGTGCTACCGCATCGATGATGATCGTTCCGCCGCCGTCGTCATTTCACTGTGTCGATGTCAGCGAGGCGGGTGAGGTGAAGGACATCATGCCGGTCGCCGACTTGTCGGTATGGGTGAATGGCGGGTACTTCGTACTGTCGCAGGACGTTTTCGACCTCATCCCGCCCGGCGGAGATCTCGTTGGCGACGCCTGCCACGTGCTCGCGGGCGAAGGCAAGCTGTTCGGCTATCGCTACAACGGTTTCTGGAAGCCTGCAGACACGTTCAAGGAACGGGCTGAGCTGGACGCCGGTTACAACTTTGGCGACCGACCGTGGATGCTATGGGATCAGCTGCCCTACGATCGCGCCCTGGCCGGCGTTACATCCGTCCCGTGATCGCCTTCGGCACAGGCCATCTCGAAGAGATTGCAGTGGTGGGCGCGCACTGCGACGACATCGCTATCGGGATGGGCGGCACCCTGCTGACGGTTTCCCGTCGCAAGGACCTGCGTATCCGGGCGCTAGTGCTGTGCGGCGGTGGCACCGCGCGCGAGGCAGAGGAACGCGAAGCACTGGCAGCATTCTGCCCGGATGCGGACCTCGAGTTGACGATTCTGGACATTCCAGACGGCCGGGCACCAGCGCACTGGGGCCGCATCAAAGACTGCCTGAAGAACTTCGCCGAATCCTGCAATCCTGACGCCGTCTTCGGACCGCAACGCGGCGATGCTCATCAGGATCATCGATTGCTGGCTGAGTTGCTGCCGACCGAGTTCCGTGATCACCTGGTCCTCGGGTACGAAATCCTCAAGTGGGAGAACGACACTGCCCGTCCGACGATCCTTCACCCGATCTCCTACGACACAGCCGAGGAGAAAGCGCGCCTCCTGCTGAAGCATTACCCATCGCAGACGAGCCGCGACTGGTTTGACGAACAAGCATTTCTGGGTCTTTCCCGTCTACGCGGTGTGCAGTGCCGCAGCGCGCATGCTGAAGGTTTCATTCTCGAAAAGGCCAAGGTGACGTTCGCACCATGTTGACTCCGACCACTTTGGCAATGGAACAGAAAGGTAGGTGACGCTTGTGACGACGGTCTCGTCAAACCCGGACTTCACCGATGATGAGCGACGTACCCGACTGTACGACGGCCAGGTTCTGGTCTACTCCGCCTCCCCGGAATCGCTCGCATTGGTCGAGCATGCACAAACCCTGATCCGCGATGCGTTCGGCGCCAGGGATCCGCAGACTGCCCAATTCGACATGCCCATAGAGGAGTACGCGGCTCTGCTTGCCGAGTTGAAGCCCAAGTTCATCCATCATCACGAGTCAAAAAGACGCTTGCGGGCGCTGCTGGCATCATTCGGCTGTGACCTCGACCGGACCTACTTCGACGTGCCGCGCCTACGCACATCGACGTCGAACAACTACCTGACATCAGGCATCTCTTACGTGTTCCACCCACACCGCGATACGTGGTACTCGGCGCCGCTCAGCCAGCTGAACTGGTGGATTCCGATATATCCGGTGGTCGCTGAGAACGTCATGGCCTTCCATCCACAATATTGGGGCAACGCGGTCCGGAATGGGTCGCGCCACCACAACTACTACGAGTGGACTCAAAACATTCGGCCCAGTGCCGCTCAGCACCTCAAGAGCGACACCAGAGAACAGCCGAAGCCGGAGGAGCCCGTGCAGCTCGAACCGCAACTGCGGGTGGTGCCCGAAGCCGGCGGAGTGATGATCTTCTCCGGCAATCACCTGCATTCAACCGTGCCGAACACATCGGGCAGGACCAGGTTCAGCATCGACTTTCGGACTGTGCACATCGACGATGTCAAGTCTCGTCACGAGGCACCGAACTTCGACTCCGATTGCGCAGGTTCGACTTTGCGCGACTTCCTACGCGCGAGTGACTTCGAGCGAATGCCGGAAGACGTTGCGCTTGACTACGAGAGATTGGTGCCCGCCGATGGCTGAGACTATTCCGCTGCGGGACGCCGACGATGTCGTCGCCACTGACGTGGATTCCATTTGTCGTCGGCTTCGGGACGAATTGGCGACGATGGCAGGCACCCGCCTTCTGATCACGGGCGGCGCTGGGTTCCTCGGCTACTACTTCGTCCATGCCATCCACCACCACAATCGGAACGTATCCGAGGCCGAGCAGATTTCGCTGACCGTCTTCGACAACTACGTTCGCGGTGTTCCAGGTTGGACCAAGCAATTAGACAGGCAACACGGAATCCGCTTCCTCGCCTACGATCTCGCGGCGCCGCTCCCTGCGGGCATCGGCGATTTCGAGTACGTCATCCACGCCGCATCGATCGCGTCCCCGAACTATTACCGGCAGCGCCCGATCGAGACGATGGATTCCAACGTCAACGGTTTACGGGCGCTGCTCGACCACTTCCACCGTCAGCAGATCGACGGCAAGCAGGTCGGCGGGTTTCTGTTCATGTCGAGTAGTGAGATCTACGGGGACCCGGCACCGGAGTGCATTCCAACGCCCGAAGACTACCGCGGCTTCGTATCCTGCACCGGACCGCGCGCATGCTATGACGAAGCGAAGCGGTACGGCGAGACGCTGTGCGTCAACTTCGCTCAGCAGTACGGCCTTCCGGTCCGCGCGGCAAGGCCGTTCAACAACTACGGGCCGGGTCTGAAGATCACCGATCGGCGGGTTTTGCCGGACTTCGCGCGGGACGTTTTCGCCGGCACGGATATCACCATCCTCTCCGACGGCACCCCCATGCGCACCTTCTGCTACGTGGCTGACGCAGTCGTCGGCTATTACAAAGCACTGGTCGGTGGAGGGGTCGGTGAGGCCTACAACATCGGCACGGAAGCCCCAGAGATCTCGATGGCCGACCTCGCACAGAGGATGGCGGATATCGCGTCGGATCTGTTCGGATACCGCGGTTCTGTCGTGTTGGGCCGAACGAGCGATCCGGACTATCTGCGCGACAACCCCAACCGTCGATGCCCCGATCTCTCGAAGGCGCGTTCCGAACTCGGCTACGAACCGGTCGTGACACTCGATGAAGGCCTGCGCCGCATGCTCATCTGGTACGCAGCCAACTGTGGCGGTGACGACGCCTGATGCGCATAACAGTAATCGGCACAGGCTATGTCGGGTTGGTCTCGGGTGTGTGCTTCGCCGAACTCGGCCACGACGTGGTGTGCGTCGACGTCGACCAGCACAAGGTGGAAAAGATCCGCTCCGGCGTACCGCCCATTCACGAGGATGGACTCGCCCCGATGCTCCAACGGCACATCGGTGGTCGATTGAGAGCAACCACTGACCTCGTGGAGGCGGTGACAAGCAGCGACTTGTCATTCATCGCTGTGGGAACACCGTTGCGCGACGGCAGAATCGACCTCAGCTTTGTGAAGACGGCTGCCGAGCAGATCGGCATTGCCCTGCGTGACACTCCGCACTACCACGTCGTCGTTGTGAAGAGCACGGTAGTGCCGGGAACCACCGAAGACGTCGTGTTGCCCATGCTGGAGGCGGCATCAGGGAAAGTCGCCGGATCAGACTTCGGTGTCGGCATGAACCCCGAATTCCTGACCGAGGGAGAAGCGGTGAGCGACTTCCTGCATCCCGATCGGATCGTCCTCGGTGGTCTGGACGACCGCAGCATCGACACGATGGCCGCGATGTATGAGCCCTTCGACGGCGTACCGATCATTCGAACCAATCCACGTTCGGCAGAAATGATCAAGTACGCATCCAACACGCTTCTCGCCACCATGATCTCGTTCTCGAACGAATTGGCCAACTTGTCATCCGAACTCGGCGGGATCGATATTCCGACAGTCATGAAGGGCGTCCACCTGTCCCGCTATCTCACCGATGGGGAAGGGCGGACCGCCCCGCTCGCAACATTCTTGTACCCGGGGTGCGGATACGGGGGAAGTTGCCTGCCCAAGGACACCAAAGCGCTTGTCGCACAGGGCTCTGAGCTTGGCGTCGAGATGCGGGTCCTCGCAGCCGTCGATCACGTGAATGAGGGGCAACCAGACCAAATGCTGGCGATACTACGCCGGCACTATCCGAGCCTGGTGGGCCTCCGGGTAGGGGTACTGGGCTTGGCATTCCGGCCGGGAACTGATGATATGAGGGAATCGCCCGCCATCCCGATCATCAGAACGCTCTTGGGTGGTGGGGCCGAAGTTCGGGCGTACGATCCCGTCGCGGCGGAATCGGCCACGGCCGCATTCGCGGGACTGAACGTGAAGTTATGCCAAGAGCTGACAGAAGCGATCGAGGACGTCGACGCGGTACTTCTCGTGACTCGATGGGCCGAGTTCGACAGCATTCCCCGACTGATCTCGCACAAGGCGGAGCCACCCCTGCTCATCGATGGACGCAGGATGATCGAACCTCGCAGCGTGCCGAAGTACGACGGTATCGGTGTCTAGCGTGTCACGTCAGTCATGTCGCCACTGCCGCGGAAGCTCCGGCGTCGTTGTCCTCGACCTCGGCGACCAACCGGCATGTGACGACTTCCCGCTTCTGGACGATCCCGGTCCAGATGCCGCTTACGCCTTGCAGATGTGGCTCTGCTCCGAGTGTGGACTGGCGCAACTGGTGGATGACCCCACCGACGCTGAAGAGCCACGTGGTGTCGAGCCCGCGGCGTTGATTGCACAATCGGTCGATGCCGTAGAACGGGTCGCGGCCGCCGGCTGGGTGCGCCCGGGGATGTCGGTCGCAGAATACGGAAGTCCGCACGGTGGTTCGTGGTTGCAGATGATCGCGGACCGCGGGTTGACCGTCGCCGGCGATCACGACACCGCCGATGTAGTAGTCGACTGTTTCGGTTTGATGCACTGGAGAGACCAAGCGGCAGCGATCGCTGAGCGGGCGCAGCGGGTAGCGCCCGGCGGTGTGTTGCTCATTCAATACCACGAGCTACGAGCCATTGTCCGGCAAGGACAGTGGAACATGCTCAGGCTAGGTCACTACGCGTATTACTCGATGTCGGCACTTGTCGAAATGCTTGCGCGCGTGGGCTTTCAGGCGCGAACTGCCTGGAGCTTCGATTTGTACGGCGGCACTGTCCTGCTTGCAGCCACCCGCAGTGGATCACCCGATCCGAGCGTCCTGAGAATCCTCGAGGATGAAGATCGGCTCGGTATCCGGAATGCTGACTACGTCAGTCAGCTCGAGTCGAGCGCGAAGTTCTCGGCAGCCGGTTTGCAGGCCTGGCTTGCGGACCAAAAGGACACTGGGACTACGGTGTTCGCTTATGGCGCCGCTTCTCGCGCAGTCGCCATGCTCGCAATGGCAGGAGTGGACGCGACAACGCTGTCAGGTGTCGCCGATGCATCTGCGGCAAAGTGGGGCCGTCGCATGCCAGGGACGGACATCCCGATCGTCAGTCCGGCCGAACTGTTGAACGCCAGTCCCGATCGGGTGCTTCTCCTGCTTCCCGACCTCATGGATGAGGTGCGCGCGCAGTTGCCTGAAATCGAGAACAACGGTGGCATGTGGGTGAGTACTGAAGCGATCATGTGTTCCTCCAGTCTGGAGGCCGCAGGCCGTGATTGTTGAATCCACCGTCGCAACGTCGAATTCGCGGCCCAGGGCCGTCGAAGTAATTCGAAGAAGCGTCCGCCGAATGGCGAAGCGCGTACTGGCAGCGACCAGCGGGCGGTTCGAGTACTACGTGGCGCGAAGCATGTACGAGCCCTACGAGTCGCTCGACGTAAGTCCTTTCGGACGTATGAATCGGCGAGGCTTCGTCGATTACGTGCGTTGGAGTACCGCCGAGCTGCTGAAGCGCGAAATAGTCGAACGCGGCATAGCTGGAGCTGTTGCCGAAGTCGGTGTGGGCGAAGGCGATTTCGCGTGGCTCCTCAACCATTACTTCAGCGATCGCAAGCTATATCTGTTCGACACCTTCTCGGGCTTCGATTCGCGAGATCAGGACGCCGATGTGCATGCTGGCCTGCCGTCGCAACCGTATCCGGATCCTGTCGCGTCCGCGGTCCAGGTACGCGACCATCTGCCGAATCCGGAACTGGTTGACCTTCGCGTTGGGTGGTTCCCCGAATCCGCTGCCGGTCTGGAAGGTGAAACATTCGCCTTCGTCCACGTGGATGTCGGCCTGCACCGTCCAACGCTCGCCGCACTCCAGTGGTTCTTTCCGCGACTCGCCGCCCATGGCTATCTGCTGGTGGCCGACTACGGAACAAGCCACACGCCGGGGGTGCGACAGGCGGTGCGGGAGTTCGCATCTACATCTGGGGCCGCCTATGTGGTGCTTCCTGACCGTTCAGGAACAGCTGTGTTCACCAAGATGTCGTGACACCGACGCCAATTGACGTCAACTCGTTGCAGTAAGGGCACGCTCGTGGACGAGTGGCACCATCTCGATGCCAGGCATCTCAGTCTCGCCGCGCATGATTTGGAGATACCGCCTGCGCAACTCTGCAAGCAGTCCAGATTGGTCATAGTGGAACCCGTCGACCTCCTCGACGAGGGTCAGCTCGGTAATGGTGCCGGCCAGGCCGCACTCGTCGGCCGCGAGCAGTTCACTGCGATCAATCGGCCTGCGTTCGAACGGCACTCCCTGTTCTGCGGCAACGTGTTCCAGTGCGTCGATGGTGATGCTGTCGAGGCAGCCTTCGTGGGCGGGAGGCGTCGCGATGCGGCCTTTGGTCGCGATGAGCACGCAGGCGGCGGTAGCCTCGGCGACACGTCCCGAATCGTTGAGCATGATCGCGTCGTCGTAGCCGAGGCGGCCCACTTCGATGCGGGCCAGTCGTCCGCCGACATAGTTGGCGCTGCACTTGATTCGCGCGGGTAGCGCGACATCGACGGCCTTGCGCCACGTGCTGACGCCGAGTCGCATCGATTCGGGATTGTGCTTCTGCTGTGTGAAGGCGGTGACGATCAAATCGGCTGCGGTCCCCTCACCCCAGTGCCCGTGCGTGACGTAAAGAGTGGCGCGGAACCAGAGATCGCGGTCGGGGACCAGCAGTTGGCCGGCCAGGGTATGCAGACCCTCCAGGAATTGCTGGTAGCTGAAGTCAATGGGCACGTGCAGTAGCGCCGCTGATCGGCACAGACGGTTATAGTGTTCGCGGGGAGCTCGTATAGCGAATGAATTTCCGCTGTGCTGCCAGTATCCTTTGAGCCCCTCGAAGATGCTCAGCCCGCGCGTAAGCGCTTCCGCGCTGATGTGAATCCGTACGTCTTCATATGGTACGAGTTCGCCGTTGACAAGCGCCCACGGTGGCGTTTGAAGCTGCGATAGCGAAGCGACATGTCCCACGATATAGCCCTTTTTCCGGATATATGCGCCCGCACGAGTGCTGGCAGCAAGCGTCCTCGTAGCAGCGTACGGCATGGCTGTGCGGGCCACAATTCGCGAGGTGCACACTCGCGAGCGCCGCAATACGAAGCCTCGGTGCCGTGCTGGCAGGTCGCTCGCGGTGGGGCTCCTGCGATGTCAAGGCCACTATGTAAGAATTAGCTGAAGGGCGCAGTGCAGTCGCCAAGTGTGCAAGGAGTAGGACCAGAAAGCGATGAACAGATACCGCTTCAGTTCGAAGGCGCCGGATCCACGCATTCTCTGCATTTCGTACCGGGACGTCGCGCCGGTCATCTCGCGGTGCGCGCAGTACGAGTTCGAGGACCTCGTCGCCGCGGTCGATGATGTTGACGTCGTAGCCCCGGCCGGGCTGGTCGTGCCGGAGAACGCCGACACAGCGGTGCAGGCCGTCATCATGACGCTCCAGCGACTGGCTGTGAAAATCTCAAGGCGGTTCAAAGTCAAAGTCGAGGGTGCGCTTCCGCTGACTGGCCGAAGAAGGCCTCCAAAGGACGCCTCTCGCAACTATGAGATGTTGCTGGTCAACTGTGAGGCACCTGGCGACCTCTATAACCTCGCGCCGTTCGCAATGTGGCGCTCGAGGGCCCGTGTCTCAGTGTGTTACGTGCAGGAACTCTGGGCTGCGGATGTCCCGAACTTGGGCAGCGTGCTGAATATCCTCAAACAGTTCGACCACATCTTCGTTGAGAATCGAGAAACGGTGAAACCGCTAGCGGCGGCCACCGGTCGACCGTGCCATGAGGTTCAACTCTCCGTTGACGCACTGAAATTCTGTGCGTATCCGGATAACCCCGCCCGTGCCATCGACTTCTATGCGATGGGCCATACTCCGCCGGAGACGCACAAGGCGCTACTGCAGATGGCGGAGGGCGGTGATTGGTACTACATGTACGACACGGTGTCGAACTCGCCTGTCACAAGCCACGTCGACCACCGCAGGCGTTTGGCGGACATGATCAAGCGCTCCCGATTCTTCTTGGTCAACATCGCGTCATGGCACAAAGGCGATCGCATCGGTAGCCAGCACGTGTTGGGATTGCGTTACTTCGAGGGCGCGGCCGGTGGAGCAGTACTCGTCGGCGATGTCCCGCGCAACGAATTGTTCGACGAGTTCTTCGACTGGCAGGACTCGGTCATCCCACTTCCGTTCGATTCTGGCGAGATCGCTGACGTGATAGCCGAATTGGCCGCCGATCCAGAAAGACTCGAGCGGATCAGCAAGACCAATATGGTGAATTCGCTTCGGCGGCACGACCATGTGTACCGCTGGAGCCAGATCCTCTCTATCGCAGGGCTGAATGAGACAGACGCGATGGTGAGACGCCGTTACGAGCTCGAGGATGCGGCGACGTCGATCGAGCTGACCATCCCGCGTCACCGCGCGAGAGCGTAGCGCTCGCCGAGCCGACCCCCCGAACGGATTTACGTAGCGGAGTTGGTCGAGTTCGCGGTCGTGGAGTGCCACTGTTGTGTCCCGGGATCCGAATTGGCAGCGTCGGGAACATATTCCATTCGGGGTCGCTATGAGCCGGTTGTGGTGCGTCCCCGTTACGTGCCGGGATCAGAATCGGAAGTGTCGGCAACGTAGTCCAGACGGGGTCAACACGCACTCTGGTCGTATTGCCGAGTTCTCGAGTCGTACGAGCGCACTCGAGGCATTCGATTCCGACGCACAACACGAGGCTGGACAGCACGCCGACAAGTGCCCCGGTGGTGCCCGCGTACATCGCTCCGAGTGCGACCATCGGCGCTCCGATGAGTCCGCTGATCACGATCGCACGGGTGATCGCGTCGAGACGGTGCACTGGGGCCAGCGCAGCCACTTCGACGACCCGCTCGATGAATGCGACCGCGATGCAGGCAGACATCAGACCAACCGTTGCGATGGACAGCGAGATCTGTCCGTTACCAAGCCAATTGGCTAGCGGTGGTATCAGCACGGCAGCACAGATGCCGATGACGACGGCAAACGCGGATCCGGCCACAAGCGCGGCCTTGATCCGTCCGACCAGAGCTGCCCCGGTGGCGCGGGGAACCCAGCCCTGAAGCACCGTGCTCGCAGGCGACAGCGCGCTTGCCGCCTGTGTCTGGATCTTGTCAGCGAGCGCGAACGACGGCTGTATTCCTGGAGCGATGACCGAGACGATCATCAGCGGTGCGGAGTAATAGACAGCCGCGCAAAGGCTCGACGCGATGCCGTGACGATGCGCCGACAGTACTGTGCGGAGCGTGCGGGGACGTCGAAGCTCGGCACCTTCGCGGACAGTCGAACGCAGCACCCACACAGTCGAGATGACGAATCCGGCGAGGACACCCGAGAGCATTCCGATGAGCCCTGTTAGTGCACTGTGTCCGGCATGCATCAAGACGATTCCGACCGTGGTTCCACCAGCTCGTGGGAAGGTGTCGAGTACCAACATCGTGTAGGGCTTTCCGACTCCCACGTAGTACCACTGCGGTGTCAGACCGACGCTCGTAATGGCGATCGCTCCAAATGCTGCGAGTTCCTTGGCATCTGGCGCCAGGACGCAAGCGATACCCGCAGCGATGGCTGAAATCGGGATAAGCAAGGCCAACTCGGCGCGAATTGCCTCGATATACTCCACTCGGCGTACAGTTGCCGACTGGTTGGCGATCCGCGCGGGACCGAAGACACCCCAGCCGTAGCCAACGACAACCGCTGCGACGCCGCCAACGGCCTGGCCGACGACGATCGCGCCCCAAGCCACTCTGCCGTCAGCCGCCACCATCGCCGGGATGGCAGCCAGGGACGCCAGGGCCAATACAACGATCGAGAGACCGAACCCGACTAGGCGCGAGGTTCCCGACCTCGCGCGTCTGCCCGCTCCGCCGGTCGAAGGCGCGCGGTGCTTTGCCGTTGCGTGATGCTTCCCCATGGTCTCGCGGTACTCAGCTTGCTCCGGCGAGGCCATGATCACGCAGCGATGTGAGGAGCCGCTCGCCGATATAGGTGCTTCCGTCGGCGTTGGGATGCACGCCATCAGCGCTGACCATAGCCGTGGAATCGACACTGTCGTACCAGCGTTGGGCGACGGGATCGATGACGACTCCGCCAACTGCAGCCGAAGCAGTAGCGAGGCGGCGCACCAGCGTTTGATAGCCGTCGTAGGAATCGGGCGAGAGGAAAGACGGCACGACGGTAGCTATCTTCGCATCGGGCCATTGATGCCGGACTGCCATGAGGCACTGCGACATCGCCTCTGCGACTTCATTTGCCGGGAAACTCAGGTCATTCCGACCCGCATCGAGGACTACCAGGTCGACGTCGGGGAACATTCGGCCGTCCTGCGCAATTCGGTCGATCAGCTTGGAGGTGTCGCCGTTCCCGGTTCCCTGGCCGTCGGCGATGAAACCGGTGCCGCCTTGGGCGTCGACGTGAAGTCTCCATCCCTCGCGGTGCGCGATGAGCGCGGGGTACGCCTGCGCCTCATCAATCGTCGCCCCCGCGGTGAAGCTGTCGCCGATGAACAACACCGACCGCTGCCCACCTTGTTCGCCTCTTGGCAGGCCGGTACTGGCGACTGCAACGGCGGTGACGGTGATCGCGGTCATGGCAAGCAACAGAATGACAAGTCGCTGGATTCGCACACTCGGGATGAATTGCAGTCGTTTCGCGCCGAAACGAGAGGACCCGGACGTCTTCGACCGGTGAACTGGCCTGCTCACAATTCCTGCCACCTACCTGCTAAATTGCTGACCGTAGGGCCGCTCAACTCCCGCCCGAATCTAGCATGTCGCCCAATCCGGCGCGACCTGCGGCCAAGTCTAAGAGAACACTAAATACAATTGCCATGATGCTTCGTGGTTATCTCTCTTGTATGGTGTGGTACACCGCGTAGCGGATTTTCTGTGCGCGATCGATGCAGGGTTTCTTCGAAGGAATACGCGAGTGACACATTTGGCGGGCAGCGACCTTGCGCTCACGCGTGGTCTGCACAGCCAATCTCGCGACCCGATCGATAGCAGCGGCCTCGGTTCGTGGATTCTCGCAGCGTGGGCCGGAGCCGCCATGGCTGTGCTGTTTCCGGCCGCCCTCGTCCTATTGACTCCGTCAACTGCGAGCAGCGTCTGGTGGCTTTCGCTGATAGTGACAACGCTGTCAGCACTGCGATGGGCATGGATCGTTGCAGAAGGTCGCAGGCGACTCTTCGAGATGTCGTTCTGGGTGTTCACCTACGTTTTCCTCGGGGTAGCCCCGCTGGTACAGATGCGCAGCGGCATCAACCCACAAACAACGCCGCGACTCGACGCGGACCTCCAGCAGGCCGCAATGGTCGTGGTCATCGTCGGGTTGGCCGCGTTCGTCGTCGGCTTGAGCTTCACCGCCCCCACTCATCGGAAGCTGTTCCGTGGGCGGTACGTCCACGACGGCGCTGATCTGACGCGCACAGTCCTGCTCGCGTTCGTCGCGCTACTGAGCGCGGTGTTTTACATCGGGAAGATCGGGCTGGGCACGCTCTTCTCGACGCGCGACGAGGCGGTGATCGCTGTAGCAGCGGCATGGCCCGAAAGTTCCGTCGCCGCCCTTATTTCAGGCTTCACGGTCATGACGCTGCTGGTGTCATTCATCGCGCTGGTAAACGCTATTCGGGAGACGCGGAGCCGTGATTGGCCACTAGTTGCGCTCTGTGTATGCGTTGGAGTCGTGCTGGCGGTTGTCGCAAATCCGATCACGAGTCCCCGATATGTTTTCGGCACAGCCGCACTCGCCGTCGCCGCTCTTTTCGGACTGTTCGCAACCCCACGACTATTCCGCACCACGGCAATACTCTGGGTGGTCGCGTTGATCGGACTATTCCCCTTGGCGGACGCGTTCCGATACTCCAGCGAGGGTGAGATCAAGGCGGGATCTGTTGTCGAATCTCTGACGTCCGCAGACTTCGATGCATTCGCCCAGATCAACAACACACTGCTTTATGTGGACCGGCATGGCTTCACCGACGGCGAACAAGCCGTCGGCGTCCTGCTGTTCTGGGTCCCACGGGGCATTTGGCCTGACAAGCCCCGCGACACCGGGATTCTCTTGGCCGCTTCACGCTCGTACAGTTTTCAGAATTTGTCCGCGCCGTTGTGGTCAGAGTTGTATGTGAACGCCGGCTGGCCCCTGCTGATCCTCGGCATGATTCTCGCCGGCGCGCTGGTCCGGAAGCTGGACGGACGTATCGAGGAAAGCCTCCAGCGGGCCCGGGCCCCCGGCATCCTGGCGTGCGTCATGCCGTTCTATCTGGTGATCCTCCTCCGTGGTTCGCTGCTCCAGGCGATGTCCTATCTCACGGTGATCCTCGCGTGCACAGCGTTTGTGGCCCGATGGCGAAAGGTCGACGCCCGATGAAGCGCGTCACACGCGATAGACCGAGCGGCTACACCGTCTACTTGGTTGCGGCGTCGATCATCATCGTGGTTCTCGCCTCGGCCATCTGGGTGAGGACTGGCCATGGGGCGCCATCCCACGGATCCATCGAGACTTCATACCCATCGGTACCCCTGGCGAAGGTTCCGCGGTCCACTGCGCTTTTTGTGGGCGACGAATTCACCGCGGGATACGGCGGCATCGGTCGAAATGCGTATCCGCGAATCGTGTGTAACAACATGCAGTTCGTCTGCAATGTCGACGCGAGCGCAGGCACCCGTCTAGTCAGTACATCCGACGCCGCGGCGGACAGTGCGCTCATCGACAGGCTTGCGACAGATCAGAAACTGTATTCCGCCGATGTCCTCATCGTGGATGCCGGCCGCAACGATCTGGATCAGCCAGTGCCGGTCTATGCCGATGCGCTCTCGCAGTACCTGACACGCGCTGCTGGAAGCTGGCCCGACGCAAAGATCGTGGTCGTTGCGCCCACCTTCCTGTCGCCTGAACCGGCGGAGATCTATACGAGTCGACTACAGGCGATCCAGGATGCGGCCGCGTCGGTCGGCGGAATCGTCGTCGACCCGGTGTCAGAGGGCTGGTATCAGGGGGTTGACGTTGCGTCCTTGCTTCTACCGGACTCCGCGCACCCAAATCAGGCGGGCCATCACCA
Source organism: Mycobacterium sp. NPDC051804 (assembly GCF_044452905.1). NCBI lineage: Bacteria > Bacillati > Actinomycetota > Actinomycetes > Mycobacteriales > Mycobacteriaceae > Mycobacterium > Mycobacterium sp. NPDC051804. The sequence continues at coordinate 281,053 of NZ_JBITCD010000005.1, forward strand.
CATCGCCGACAAGCTTCAGCAGTCGCTGGCAAGCCACGGCATCACACCGAGAGGCGATAGCCGATGAGCTGGCGAACATTTGCCCTTTTCCTCCGTGAGCACTGGGAGTTCATCACCTGCTCATCGCTGGCCGGGGTCATCGCCGCGATGGGCCTGATCCTCGTGACACCAGCCAAGTTCGCGGCGACGGCGGAGCTGTTTCTGGCGACCCCTGGTTATGCGAGTATGGGATCTCTTGCGACCACCGAGGCAAGTCCATACCTCGCTGATGCGTTCTCACAGGAGCGAGCCCGAACCTACGTTCAACTCGCGACTCGAGACGACCTCGCCCGCCGAGTCGTCGAGCGACTTCGGCTTCCCATGACACCCGAGGATCTATCCGCGGCGACATCCGCGTCAGCGAAGCCCGACACAGTCCTCATCGATGTCACCGTCGAATCCGAATCCCCCTCGGAAGCAATGGTTCTAGCCAACGCGGTGGCCTCGGAACTCGCCAACGACATCCGGGCGCTGGAACTCCCCGGCGGCGTGCTGATCCCCAATGTGGATCCGGTCCTCACTCAAGCTGCCCAGGAACCGAAGAAGCCGAGCTCGCCCAACATCGTCATCTATCTGGCAGTTGGGCTGACGCTCGGGTTTCTCGCAGGAATCACCGGCGCCGCCTGGTGGGGCAGTGCCCGCGCCGCGCGTGGAGTCAGTGTGATCAAGCGGATCACGGGGCGGCCGCTCTTGGCTACTGTCGACTCCGATCTCGACGTCAGTAGCGCGCTGCGAACAGACAATGGTTCGACCGCCGGGGGCAACTCTCAAGTCGTCGCACTCGCAAGTGTGACAACGAGTACCGCGATTCCCGAAACGGCGGTGGCCAAACTTGCATCTGATCTACGCGGTAACAGGGCGCGTGCCGTCTTGGTCGCGATCGGTGATTCTGCTGCCACTGAGGCGATGGCATACCCTTCCCCGGACAGAGGCCTCGCTGCCGTCCTGGCCGGAGATCTGCCGCTGGCCTACGCAATACGACACGGTAATGCCGGCACGCTCGATCTCCTGGGCGGCGCCGGCCCCGACAACTGGCTGCCACTTCTGCGATCTCAGCGATTTCACCAGTTGATCTCCGAGTTACGAAGCTCGTATGACGTCGTGCTCGTACACCACCCTGACTTCCTGAATCCCGCAGTTGCCACCGCCTTCAATGACTCGATCGACGGCGTGGTCCTCATTGCCAACGAAGGACAAGTCAAGCGGGGCGAATTAGCGAATGCCACAAGGCGCTTGAACCATTGGAACATCGGGCTCGTCGGAACAGTAGTGCTGTCCCCGAAGAGCCCAGATCAAGCGAAGTGCCACCGGACTGAAGCAATGGCGGGAATGGGAGTCTGATCATGGGAAGGTTTGCCCGTCGGTGGTGGGTTGTCGGTCTCGGGCTTGTGCTCGGCCTCGCGGCCGGTTTTCTAGTCGGAGACATGCAGCCGAAGTCCTACACGGCCACGACCACGCTATTCCTGGGTTCGCCGGCGAGTGTCGATTCAGCGGGCGCCTACAACGGCGATCTGTTCTCCCAGCAACGTGCTGAGACCTATGTGAGCCTGGTCGGCAATCGTGACCTGGCGGTGAAGGTCATCGACGATCTCAGGCTCGAGTTGACGCCTGAGGAACTCTCCACCGAAGTGGTGGCGTCACAGGTTCCGAAGACTGTGCTTCTGAACATTTCGGTGACTGACCGGTCACCGCAGCGCGCCGCTGAGATCGCCAACGCGTATGCGACTGCCTTCACGCAGTATGTGGCGAGATTGGAGACGCCTGCCGGAGCGCCGGTTCCGAGTTCCACGCTCAGCGTTGTGCAGCAGGCCGAGCAGCCGGATTCTCCTGCCGGAGTCGATCTTTGGCTCTACGGAGCGATCGGTTTGGTGGTCGGTCTCCTACTCGGATTTCTCGCGAAATGGGCGTTGCAGCGCGCTGACCGAACCATACGTTCGCCCGAACAGCTTGGTGACGCCGCCGAAGCGCCCGTATTGGGTGTGCTTCCGCGTGACAAAAAAAGGAGCGCGACGAGGCTGGACATCGACCTCCACGCATCATCGAAATACCTGGAGGCTGTTCGACGGCTACGCACCAACTTGCTGTACGTCGACGTCGACAATCCCCCGAAGTCCATTGCCTTCGTATCACCGACATCGAGTACGTCGACTACGGCGACCGCAACCAACCTGGCAGTCGCGCTCGATGGCATTGCCCGGCAGGTCGCCGTCGTCGACGCAGACCTTCGCAAACCCCGCTTGGCCAGTTATCTCGGACAGCAGTCTGAGGGTGGGCTCGCGTCGGTATTGGCTTCGTCGGCCAGTGTGGATGACGAACTCATGCAAATCTCGGGCACCGGAATCGACGTCATGGTTGCCGGCCAGTCGACCAAGGCTGCCAGCGAACTCGTAGCGTCCGACGCCATGGAGAAGGCGCTTGCCGACCTTCGGAACACCCACGACTTCGTCTTCGTAGATACTCCGGGACTGTTGGCCACCGTCGACGCAGCAGTCACCGGCTCGGCGTGCGACGGTGTGATCCTGGTTGCGGCGCAAGGAAAAACAGCTGTCAGCAGCATGAAGGAAACCGCAGACGCCATGCGCCAAACCGGTGCAAAAATTCTTGGCGTGGTGCTGACGGAGGCCCGATGAAAGTCGGGTGGCCGTGTCCTCGTTAGCTCGTATACGGGGCGTGCTGCGCAGAATCTCCTTCAGGTCTCCGCTGTTGGCGTGCATCCTCACGATCCTGCTGGTCGGTGGACTCCTCGTGCCCGAGCCTGCCCGCGTTGATGTGTCTGATTCAGGGCTGACGGCCGGCACAGCCAAGATGGTGTTCGCGCACTACTTTCCGCCGTATCCGATCTCGATCGACAATCGAGATGCGGCCTCCGATTACTATTCGACGGACTACCTCTCCCCGAGAGGAGAGCGGGGCATTCACGCTGAGTACGGTGGCTTTCTTCGCGACCGCCCTCTGCCGAGAGCACCGCGACCAGAACAAGATTGGCGCGAACAAGACTTGTCGACGGAAATCGGTCAAGCAATGTCCGCGGGTATTGATGGTTTCAGTGTCGACATCCTTGTCGCCCACGACAGTCCCGGCGCGTGGATCGCTCCGATCCCATCGATGATGCTGCAGGCGGCGGAAGCGGCCGATCCGGCATTCAAGATCATGTTGATGCCCGACATGACTGGAGAACTCGGCGACATGTCGCCGCAAGGGATGGCAGACGAAATCGCCTTGCTGGCCGCGAGTCCCGCTGCTTTTCGGCTCGCCGACGGCAGGCTCGTCGTGTCGCCCTATCTGGCCGAAAACCGTCCGGTGGCGTGGTGGCGAGATTTCATGGCGGCTATGCAGACGCGCAACATCGACATTGCGCTAGTGCCGCTATTTCTCGACCCTTCGGACGCGAATATCGATAAGTTTGCACCCATCTCCTATGGCATGTCCGCTTGGGGCCCGAGGAGTCCGTCGAACAGCCCGGTAAGCGGTTTCCCCCTGGACACGGTGCGCAAGGTGCACAGCAAGTCCGATGTGTGGATGCAGCCCGTCGCCATGCAGGATTATCGACCGCGAGACGAGACCTACGACGAGTCGGAGAACACGACGAACCTCCGGAACACGTGGCAGATCGCGATCGACAGTGGTGCGGAATGGGTGCAGCTCATCACCTGGAATGACTATTCGGAGAACACCCAAGTCGCTCCGAGTACGCGACATGGATACGCCTTGCTCGAGCTGATGTCCTATTACATCGCGTATTTCAAATGCGGCCAACCGCCATCGATCACTGAGGACAAAGTGTTCTTGTCGCACCGGACCCAATCAGTTGCTTCGAGGCCCAGCCGACAACGCGCGCTGGCAAGACTGCGAAGCAAAAGTTCGCCTGGTCGCGACGCCGTCGAGGCTCTGACGTTTCTCACTGCCCCCGCAAAGGTCATCCTTCGGGTGGGTGACACGGTCACCGTCTGCGACGCTTCCGCCGGTGTGTCCGAATGCCTTGCTCCGATCGGAGCGCTGACTCCCAAAGGGTCTGTGGTCAGCGTCGAGGTGCTCCGCGGCCGGTCGACCGTTCTGAAACTCGTTTCGCCCGACCGCATCATCGCGAACCCGCTCTATCAGGACCTTTCCTACGTCATGTTGCAGACCCAAGCGACCAATCCAAGGAGTTCACTTGCCCACGAACAGGTTCAGGGAGTTTGGTTCTCCGCTTCTGGCACTGCTGACTGCGGTGGCACTAGCGACCGTACCGGCGTGTACTCAACCCGCGGCAGAGTACGTCAGCACGGCGGCCACGCCTAACGCAGCGTTACCGATCCCCTCCATCGCGACTGAGATCCGGGACCAACGCGGAACTGTTGTCAACACAGTCGAGGACTGGAATACCACTGAGCCGTTGACACAGGTCGCTGCCACCCGCTATAACGTCGTGTTCCGGTCGGTGTCGGGAATCGACGGAACTCTTCGCGATGTGTCCGGATCGGTTTTCGTTCCGCCGGGTCCACCTCCGACTGGCGGCTGGCCGCTCATCGCATACGGCCACGGCACCACCGGTCTCTCGCCCGACTGTGGTCCCTCCGCGTTTCCGGATCTACTGGGCTACGACAGCGTGGTCGCGTCGCTAGTGGCTCTCGGATTTGTCGTGTCCGTGCCCGATTTCGAGGGATTGGGCCAACCCGGCGTACATCCGTTCTTGGAACCAAGGACTGCGGCCTTCAACATGATCGACGCGGTCCGCGCTGCGCGCAACGTCGTGCCCGACACGTCGACCAGGTGGTTCGCGGTCGGCGTTTCCCAAGGTGGTCAAGCCAGTTGGGCCGCAAATGAACTGGCGGGCGAGTACGGTGACGGTCTCCAGTTCCTCGGTTCGACCTCGCAATCACCCTTCGCGGATCTGTCCAATATGCCCGAACTCGCCTCCGGCGGCTGGCTCACACGCGCTCAACAGGTACTCCTTCCGCTATTGGTCGAAGGCTTGAAGAGAACCCATCCCGGCATCGATCCCACCGACTATCTGCACGGCGCGCTGGAGGCAAACAAGCAATTGTTCTTGGCCTGCACCGGCCCTGCGATCGAAGAGTCCAGAGCAGTCGTGGTGGGGGTCGCCGACAGCGTACCGACCTCACCGGCCGCGACCGATTCCCTACGTAAGGCGTTGGCGGACTACGCAGTTCCGCAACGACCTGCGAGCGGGCCGATGTTGGTGATCACGGGTAGTGAAGACGATGTGGTGCGTCCGCAGTGGGTGACGTCGGCCGTCGAGGAGGCGTGCAAGCTGGGCGACACCGTCGAATTCGTGATTCGCGACGGCGAAACTCAGTACAACCTCGACGCGGGTCCGCGCGTAGCTGCCTGGCTTCAGGAGCGCCTCGTGGGAGCTGCCCCTGTGAACACCTGCGCCACTTGAATAGTCACCTGAGGCTTGATCAGTCACTCCACCGCGCGCTTGTAGATGTCCTCGAGTGCGTCGACGACGAGGGACATCCCCAGCCTATCTGTCGCGGTGTCGTAGGCATTCCTTCCCGCGGTCGCGAGAAGGTGCGGATATTCCAGCAACCGATGGACGGCGTCGGTCAGCGAGTCCAGATCGGAGCCTACGACGCTGCCGCTGCCCGTTTCCTCAATGAGGGAAGCTAGCCCGCACGTATCGGTGACGACGACGGGCACCCCGACCGACATGGCCTCCAGCACACTCATGGGGAACGGCTCGTCGATGGACGGAAGCACATAGATCGCGGCTCGCCGCATTCGATCTGCCGCTAGGTCAGGTGCGAGTGCCCCCTCATAGCGCATGCGTGACTGCAGGCCGTATCTGGTGATCAATGCGTTGACTTCGGACAAGGTGCCTTCGTCCGGTCCCACGATTGCGAAGTCGGCCGCGACACCTCGCTCCACGAGCCGACGGGCCATCTCCACGAATATGGCCGGTCGCTTTCGTGGATGCAGCCGGGCCAGGAACAGCACCTCGTGTGGCTCCTGCATGTTCGTCGTGTCGCGCGGAACAGCCTGCGGCACACCGTTGCTCAATTCCCGTAGATTCGGCAGTGGCTGAGCCACCCCTCGAAGGTCGTCGCGTTCACGCGAGGTGAGAAACAGCACAGTGCTGGCCGATCGGAGAACCGGTGCGGTCCAGAAGAGGTCGAGCGGCTTTGCCAGGAGCCGGCTGCTGTGGTCGATCATCCCGTGAGGTTGCGCGACAATTGGCACACTGCGCTTCAAACACGTTCGCGCAGCTGGCAATGTGACGAAATCCCGCGCCAGGTGAATGTGCGCTACGTCGAAGTGCTTGGCGTTGTCAGCGATCCAGCGAGACATGCCTGCGCCGCGGGTACCGGCAAAGCCGATGCCCGGTAGTGCGGTTTTGGCCGGGAACGCCTGGACGGGTATGCCGTCGATGCCGGTCGGCAACTGGTCATAGCCTCTTGCCGCCGCCGCGATGACAACCTCGTGGCCCCTGTCGCGGAGCTCCTTGCTCTGGTTGACAGCGACTCGAACCGGTCCGCCGTAGGACGCGTCTGGAGATAGGAGGGTTACCACCTGAAGAATTCGCATGAGGGCCTGCTCTATGCACCGTCGGCCGATTGTGAGTGTTGCGCCAGCACAAGCGCACCGGGCGGAACATCAGACGTGACCAATGCGGTCGCACCCACTACGGCGTCCTCGCCGACCGTGACGCCACGCAGGATCGTCGACCGAACGGCGATCCATGCCCCGTCGCCGATTCTGATCGGCGCGTTGTCGAATTCGAATGTTGGCGAACGACGCTGATGGCTACCTGTACACAGAAGCGCTTCTTGCGAGATGCATACGTCGTCTCCGATGGATACCGGCTCGAGGTTGAGAATCCAGACGCCCTCGCCGATCCAGGTGTTCTCGCCGACGACCAATTTCCAGGGCCAATGGACTCTGACGCGGTGTCGGATCAGCGTTCCCTTGCCGATCTGCGCGCCGAACGCACGCAAGATCGCGAGACGAAGTCGATTCGGGCACCACCACCGGGTGACAACCATGCCCGAACTGGCGAGCCATGCGATTTGCACCAGCACACTTCGTCCCTTGTCGTAGCCCGCCCCGGTGAAGCCAGACAGCGATCTGCGGCGAGTTCGAGACTCAGTTGGTCGGGTGTGACTGCTCAGATGCATCGTGCAAATCGCCTATCGCGCTGGGGGGGACCAAATGATTGCGAAAATATACTTGGCGAACGACTTTACAAGCTCATGGGCGGCAGCACCACCCGCGGGAGTCGCACCCGACGCACCGGACCTTCCAGCACTCAAATCCACCTTAACTGCAGTTCATACTGGCTGTGGTTCGTCGCGACACCACGAGGTACATAACAGTGTTGGCGCGCACCTGGTGCGCTGCTATCGTTTCCGGGGCGAAGTCAAAGAAGTTTGCGAAAATTGTCGCTCCGGTAGGAAAAGGATCCAGGCTTGGCGATGAAACTAGTCATTCACGATTACGCCGGCCATCCGGGACAGGTCCACCTCAGTAGGGAATTGGCGCGCCGGGGCCATCAGGTGGAGCACCAGTACTGCGCCTCGTACACCACGGGCCGGGGTGCAACGGAGCGCCGCGAGGGCGACCCCGAAACGTTTTCGGTGCGCGCGCTGGATCTCGGTCGGGAATTCGCCCGGTACTCACCGCTCGTTCGGCTGTATCAGGAACTGCGGTACGCGCGCCTTGCGCTCCAGAGCATCGTGCGCGTGCGCCCGGACGTTGCGGTGCTGTCCAATGTTCCACTGCTGTCGCTCTTCCTCGTCACGATCGCACTGCGCGTCACCCGGATTCCCTACGTCTTCTGGCAACAGGACGTCTACAGCGATGCGATCAATGTCGTTGCCCGGCAACGGCTTGGGCGGGTAGGAGGCGTGATCGGCTGGTTTGCCGACCGTGCTGAGCGCACGGCGGCTCGAGGAGCGTCGGGCGTCGTTCCCATCAGTGAGGCGTTTCTCGATCGGTTCGATTCGTGGAAGATCCCGAGATCCAGGATCCGGGTGATCCCCAACTGGGCGGCGGTCGATGAAATGCCGCAGCGCGATCGCGACAATGCGTGGGCACGGGCACACGACAACGTGGGTGTCCCGGTGGCGATGTATGCAGGGACCCTCGGCCTGAAGCATGATCCCTCGCTGCTCGCCAAGATCGCCAAGTCTGCGCCCGCCGGCGCGCGCATCGTGGTCGTGTCCCAGGGCCAGGGCCGTGAGTGGTTGGAGAGGCACGCCGTCGACGTCCCCAGTCTGGAATTGCTCGACTATCAGCCCTATGAACAACTTCCGGACATGTTGGGCAGCGCCGACGTGCTCATCGCCGTACTCGAGCGCGACGCCAGCCGATACTCGGTTCCGTCGAAAGTTCTCAACTACTTCTGCGCCGGGCGACCGGTTCTCGGTTTGGTGCCACCGGACAACGCCGTCGCGCACATGATCGAATCCGCTCAGGCCGGCGTGGTTGTGGATCCCGGAGACCCGGATGCGGCGGCAGCTGCGCTCAACCATCTGCTTGCCGACCCCCTTCGGCGTGAGGAACTCGGGAGCGCGGCACGCCAATACGCGGAGACGAAGTTCGATGTCGTGGCGGTCGGTGAAGTGTTCGAGGCCGTATTGGCTGCAGCGGTCGCTTGACAGTCCCTGCGGCGACCATCCCCGAGCAATAGCAACTATCTCAATATGTGCTAAATGCATGAACATGCAAAGTTAGCAAACCAGATGTCGAAACAGTACATCCAGTAGCGAGCGCCGACGTCGAGCTTTTGCCCAGCGTAAAGCAGTGATGCGGATCATATATTGACGGATCTGCTCCTGATTGTCGCGGCGGCTGAGACGCGTTACTCTCTCAGAGCAAATATATTGACTTCTTAAATTGCATCGCTGAATGTGACGTAGCGATCAGAAAGGTTCCCATGGCAAGCTCGAGTGGCACGGTGCTGATTACCGGCGCCGGAGGGTTCATCGGTGGACACCTCGCCGCCAAGCTGACGGAACAAGGCCTCAAGGTGCGCGGGGCAGACGTGAAGCCGTTCAGCGAGTGGCATCAGATCGCAGAGGGAGTTGAAGCGCTCCAACTGGATCTGGCGAAGCTCGACGACTGTCGTGAGGCCGTGGCGGGTGTCGACACCGTCTACAACCTGGCCGCGGACATGGGCGGCATGGGTTTCATCGAGACCCACAAGGCGGATTGCATGCTGTCCGTGCTCATCAGCACCCACATGCTGCTCGCGGCGCGCGACCCGCCGTCGATCGGTTCTTCTACTCCAGCTCCGCATGTGTCTACGCGGCCGACAAGCAGGTCGACAGCGATGTGACCGCGCTCAAGGAAGACGACGCGTACCCGGCCATGCCCGAAGACGGTTACGGCTGGGAGAAGCTGTTCAGTGAGCGGATGGCGCGCCATTTCCTCGAGGACTTCGGTATGAAGACGCGCGTCGCCCGCTATCACAATGTTTACGGCCCCATCGGCAGCTTCGAGGGCGGGAGGGAGAAGGCTCCTGCTGCACTGTGCCGCAAGGTCGCCGAAGCTGCGTTGTCCGGTCGTCGCGAGATCGAGATCTGGGGCGACGGCGAGCAGACCCGCAGCTTCATGTACATCGACGACTGTGTCGAGGGCACGTTACGGGTCGCCGCGGGAGACAGCGCCGTCCCGGTCAACGTGGGCAGTTCGGAACTCGTGAGCATCAACCAGATGGTCGACATCATCGAGGAGATCGCGGGTATCTCGGTCCGACGGAACTACAAACTCGGTGCCCCATTAGGTGTGCGCGGCCGCAACAGCGACAACACCCTGATCCAGGAGATCTACGGATGGGAACCGTCGGTCCGGTTGGCTGATGGCCTCGAAAAGACGTATCGATGGATTTTCGATGAGCTCGCCAGCCGGGAGTCGCTGCTCGCTGTCTGATGCTGACCCGTCGGGCTTCTCCGCTCAGGTCGGGATGAGCTCCACGCCCGCCAGTGCCACCGCGTTGTCGCGCTCGGGCGCGGTGACGACGGCGGTGAATCCGTCACCCTCTTTCCAGATGCTCGCCAGCAGCGTCTCACCGGGGAACACCACACCCGCAAACCGGGCGCCGTAGCTGCCGACGCGCGCGGTATCACCGTCGAGCAGGGTGTCGACCATCGCCTTGGCCGTCATACCGTAGGTGCACAGCCCGTGCAGGATCGGCCGCGGAAAGCCTGCCGCGGCGGCGAATTCGGGATCGGAATGCAGCGGGTTGCGGTCACCGCACATGCGATACAGCAGCGCCTGCTGCGGCGACACCGCGATCGAAATCTCGTAATCCGCGGCGCGCTGAGGGGGTTCTGAGGATGTCGACGGACCGCGTTCGCCGCCGAAGCCGCCCTCACCACGCGCGAAGATCGACCGCTTCTGCTTCCACAGCACCGTGCCCTCAGGTGTGGATACCGTGGTCTCCGACCAAATCACCGCGGCCTTGCCCTTGTCCCAGATGTCGGTGAACCGCGTGACAGCGATGCCGGTGCCTGACGGTGGGATCGGCCCGGGCGCGGATACCGCCTCGCTGGCGTGCAGCACCTTCGACAGCTCGATGTCGATGCCGGGGAACTGAACGCTGGGCGGTTCGGTCATGTGGAAGCTCTGCGCCACATTCGCGAAGGTCGGCAGCACCTGCGGGGTCCCGTCGGTCAGGTAACGCAGTTCACGCTTGTCCATGGGGTCGCCGCCGGCGCCGAGGCCGAGGTGGTAGAGCTGAATATCGCTACTGGTCCAAGAGAATTCGGCGGGCGGAAGCTCAGCGCCGAGCGCCTCGTCGAGATTGATCGGCATCAGTTCTTTCCTGCAATGTGGAGGGCCGCCAGGTATCCGAATGTCATGGCGGGTCCGATTGTCCCACCCGGACCCGGATACGTATGTCCCATCACCGGTGAGCTGACGTTGCCCGCCGCGTAGAGACCCTCGATGACCGAACCGTCATCGCGCAGCGCGCGCCCGTTGATGTCGGTGCGGACGCCACCCTTGGTGCCCAGGTCGCCCGGCACCATCTTCGCGGCGTAGTACGGCGCGTTGTTGATCTCTCCGAGGTTGGGGTTCGGCTTGACCGTCGGATCGCCGTAGTAGCGGTCGTATGCGCTTTCGCCGCGCTTGAAGTCTTCGTCTTTACCCGAACGTGCGAAGCCGTTGAATCTCTCGATGGTCGCGGTCAGCGCATCGGCGGACAGGCCGGTCTTCTCGGCCAGTTCGGCGATGGTATCGGCCTTGACAATGACGCCGGACTCCATCCACTTGTTCGGAATCCGTTGTCCGGGCTGCAAACCCGCGAAGATATAACGATCGCGGTAGGTCTGGTCGAACACCAGCCACGCCGGGATGTTCTCGCCGGGACCTGGGCCCTGGCCATACTGACCGCCGTACATGTGGTGGCACGCCTCGACGTAGGGCATCGACTCGTTCATGAACCGCTTGCCGGCCATGTTCACGATGATCGATCCGGGGGAGTTGCGTTCGGACAGTGCGAACCACGGCGCGTCCACCAGCGGAACCGTCGGCCCCCACCAGGCGTCTTCCATGATCTCCAGTGCGGCGCCGAGTTTTTCAGCGGCCAGGATCCCGTCACCGGTGTTGGCCTTGGCACCGACTGTCCACTCGGTGGTGATCGGAGCGCGCTGGTACTTCACCCGCATCTGCTCGTTGTGCTCGAAACCGCCCGACCCGAGGATCACGGCGCGGCGCGCGCGGATGAGCTGCGGCTCAGCCGATTCCGGGGCATCTGAAGGCCGCGCCCAGATCCCACAAACCCTGCCGTCCTCGACATAGAGGTCGGTCAGCGCGGTGTTCAGCTGGACCGGCACCCCTGCCTGCTGGAGCCCGATGCGAAGCGGCGCGATCAGCGCGCGGCCCATGCCGACCAGGTTCTTGCGGGTGGCGTTGGCCCACACCGAGCGCACGCCGACCTTGATGCTGCGGAGCACGCCGCGCGGATGACGCTTGAGCTGGTTGAGCCGCACGTAGTCCTGCTGCATCACGACCATGTTCAGCGGCACCTTGCCGTACGGCGGTTCGAGGCCCTTCTCGTCAGGGCCGAGCTTGCGCGCGTTGAACGGCTTCGGCTCGATCGAACGTCCCGCGGGCCGTCCGCCCGGTGTCTCGGGGTAGTAGTCGGAGTAACCGGGCACCCAGCACATCTTCAGCGGCGAGTTCTTGAGCACGAATGACAACATCTCGGGTCCGCGCTGCAGGTAGGTGTCGATCTTCTCCGCGGGCACGGCATCGCCGATGATCGCGTGCAGGTAGGTGCGTGCCGCTTCGGCCGTATCGGAGACCCCGTCACGCTTGAGGACCTCGTTGTTTGGGATCCACACGCCGCCACCTGACCGCGCAGTGGAACCGCCGTAGTGCGGAGCCTTCTCGACGACTACTGTGGAAAGTCCCTGGTGGGCGGCGGTGAGGGCGGCAACCATGCCGGCGGCGCCGCTTCCCACCACGACGACGTCATACTCCTGACCAGTCATGTAGAACACGTTATAGAATTGCCCGGCCGCAGGACAACTGCGCCGGTCGAACAAACGAGGGGACTTCGCAAATGCTCAGCGTTGAGGTGCGTGAACAGCTCGCAGCCGACCTGGCCCAGGCCGAACGCAGCCGCGTCCCCATCACCCCGTTGACCGACGCGCACGCCGATATCGACGTCGTCGACTCCTACGAGATCCAGCTGATCAACATCCGCCAGCGGGTGGCCGAGGGCGCCCGGGTGATCGGGCACAAGGTCGGCCTCTCGTCGGAGGCCATGCAGAAGATGATGAACGTCGACGAACCCGACTACGGGCACCTGCTCGACGAGATGCAGGTCTTCGAGGACAAACCAGTCAGGTCCGACCGGTTTCTGTACCCGAGGGTGGAGGTTGAGGTCGGTTTCATTCTGGCCGACGACCTGCCTGGTGCCGGTTGCACTGAGGACGATGTGTTGGCGGCGACGGCCGCATTCGCTCCGTCGATCGAGCTGATCGACACCCGTATCACCGACTGGAAGATCAAACTGTGCGACACCATCGCCGACAACGCGTCGTCGGCGGGCTGGGTGCTCGGAGAGGCGAGGGTTTCGCCGAAGGACATCGACATCCGCAACATCGACGCCGTGCTGACCAACAACGGTGAGGTCGTGGCGGAGGGCCGCAGCGATGCGGTGCTCGGTAACCCGGTCACCGCGGTGGCGTGGCTGGCGCGCAAAGTCGAGAGTTTCGGAGTCCGACTGAAGGCCGGCGACATCGTGCTGCCGGGGTCGTGCACTCGTGCGATAGATGCACCCCCGGGCAGCAATTTCGTCGCCGACTTCGCCGGGTTAGGTTCAGTTCGCCTGAGTTTCGAGTAGTAGGGAAATCACATGCCGCAGAAATCTTCTGTCGCGATCGTCGGGTCGGGAAACATCAGCACCGACCTGCTGTACAAACTGCTGCGCTCCGACTGGCTGGAACCGCGCTGGATGATCGGGATCGACCCCGAGAGCGAGGGTCTGGCCCGCGCGCGCAAGCTCGGTCTGGAGACTTCGCATGAGGGCGTGGATTGGCTGCTGGCCCAGAGCGAGAAGCCGGATCTGGTGTTCGAGGCCACCAGCGCCTACGTGCACCGCGACGCCGCACCGCGCTACGCCGAGGCCGGCATCCGGGCGATCGATCTGACCCCCGCGGCCGTTGGGCCAGGTGTCATCCCGCCGGCCAACCTGCGCGCCCACCTCGATGCGCCGAACGTCAACATGGTCACCTGCGGCGGTCAGGCCACCATCCCGATGGTGTACGCCGTGTCGCGCGTGGTTGATGTGCCCTACGCCGAGATCGTCGCGTCGGTGTCCTCGGCATCGGCGGGCCCGGGAACGCGCGCGAACATCGATGAGTTCACCAAGACCACCAGTGCGGGTGTGGAGGTCATCGGCGGCGCCAAGCGCGGCAAGGCGATCATCATCCTCAACCCGGCCGATCCACCGATGATCATGCGCGACACCATCTTCTGCGCGATCCCCGAGGACGCCGACCACGACGCGATCACCAACTCCATCAAGGAGGTGGTGGCCGAGGTGCAGACCTACGTGCCCGGCTACCGGCTGCTCAACGAGCCGCAGTTCGATGAGCCGTCGATCGTCAACGGCGGCAACCACGTGGTCACGACGTTCGTGGAAGTGGAGGGTGCGGGGGACTACCTGCCGACCTACGCTGGAAACCTGGACATCATGACCGCCGCGGCGACCAAGGTCGGCGAGGAGATCGCGAAAGAGTCGCTTGCGACGACAGCGGGAGGTCAGGCATGAGTGGCATCGACGACATCTATTTCGACCCGATGTGGGACATCCGGATGACGGATACGTCCCTGCGCGACGGCAGTCACCACAAACGGCATCAGTTCACCAAGGACGAGGTCGGTGCCATCGTGGCGGCGCTCGATACTGCGGGCGTGCCGGTCATCGAGGTCACCCACGGCGACGGGCTCGGCGGGTCCAGCTTCAACTACGGGTTCTCCAAAACGCCCGAGCAGGAGCTGATCAAGCTCGCGGCCGAGACGGCCAAGGAATCCAAGATCGCCTTCCTGATGCTTCCCGGTGTGGGCACCAAGGAAGACATTAAGGAGGCGCAGAACAACGGCGGGGTGATCTGCCGGATCGCCACCCATTGCACCGAGGCCGATGTCTCGATCCAGCATTTCGGCCTGGCCCGCGAACTCGGCCTGGAGACCGTCGGCTTCCTGATGATGAGCCACACCATTCCGCCGGAGAAGCTCGCCGCCCAAGCGCGCATCATGGCCGACGCCGGCTGCCAGTGCGTGTATGTCGTCGACTCGGCGGGCGCACTCGTGCTCGAGGGTGTGGCCGACCGGGTCTCAGCGCTGGTCGCCGAACTCGGCGATGACGCCCAGGTCGGCTTCCACGGTCACGAGAACCTGGGCCTGGGCGTCGCCAACTCCATTGAGGCTGTGCGGGCGGGTGCCAAGCAGATCGACGGGTCGTGCCGCCGCTTCGGCGCCGGTGCGGGCAACGCGCCGGTCGAGGCGCTCATCGGGGTGTTTGACAAGATCGGCGTCAAGACCGGGATCGACTTCTTCGACATCGCCGACGCCGCCGAAGAGGTCGTCGCACCCGCGATGCCCCAGGAGTGCCTGCTCGATCGCAACGCGCTGATCATGGGCTACTCCGGTGTGTACTCCAGCTTCCTCAAACACGCCATCCGTCAATCCGAGCGCTACGGCGTGCCGGCGCATCAACTGCTGCACCGCGCCGGCCAGCGCAAGCTGATCGGCGGCCAGGAAGACCAACTCATCGACATCGCGCTGGAGATCAAGCGCGAACAAGAAGCGGCACCGGCCTAGCCGGCCTGGGCGCGGCGGCGCCGCACCAGCCACACCACAATGAACACGCCGACGGTGGCGAACACCGCGTACTGGTAGCGCGACGCCCAGGACGACACCGCTTCCCAATTTCCGCCCAGGTGAAATCCGGCCACCACGAGCAGGCCGTTCCACACCGCGCTGCCGGCTGCCGTGAGCCCGATGAACCGCACGAAAGGCATGCGGTACATCCCGGCGGGCACCGATACCAGGCTGCGGACGACGGGGATCATGCGGCCGAACAGCACCGCCTTGGCGCCGTGGCGGTGAAACCAGGCTTCGCTCTTGGCCAGATCGTCGATCGAGAAGAACGGCAGCCGATCGACCAACCGGTGCACCCGGTCCCGCCCGAGCAAGGCGCCCACCAGATAGAGCACGACGGCCCCGACGACCGAACCCGCCGTCGTCCAGGCGATCGCCTCCCAAAGCGTCATCTCGCCGCGAGCCGCGGCAAACCCCGCCAGAGGCAGGATGATCTCGCTCGGCAGCGGCGGAAAGATGTTCTCCACCGCGATCGCGGCGCCGGCACCCAGTCCGCCCAGCATGTCCATCAACGACACCGCCCAGCCGGCCACCCCACCGATCTCGGCGGAGCCACTGGCGAGCACGGGGGTGTCCATGCCACGACCATATGGGTCGGCGAGAACAGCGAGGTCCGCGCGTCGCCGTCGGTACCGGCAGGCACGATGGGCGCATGACGACCCGCGAGCAGGCTCAGGCACTACTCGAACAGCTGGCGGGACCGACTGCCGTCCTGCGCGACGATCAATGGACGGCGATCGCGGCGCTCGTCGTGCAGCGGCGTCGGGCACTGGTTGTGCAGCGCACCGGATGGGGCAAGTCGGCGGTGTACTTCATCGCGGCCAAACTGCTGCGCGACGCGGGCCGCGGGCCGACGGTGATCGTGTCGCCGCTCTTGGCGCTGATGCGCAACCAGGTGGCCGCCGCCGAACGGGCCGGGGTGCACGCCGCCACCATCAACTCGAGCAACGTCGCCGACTGGGACGAGATCAACGAACGCGTGCAACGTCGTGAGCTCGACGTTCTACTGGTCAGCCCAGAGCGGTTGAACAACCCCGACTTTCGCGATCAGGTGCTGCCCGCGCTCGCCCATGACGCGGGCCTCGTCGTGGTCGACGAGGCACACTGCGTTTCGGATTGGGGCCACGACTTTCGCCCCGATTACCGGCGCATCCGCACGCTGATCGGCGAGCTCGGCGCCGACGTTCCCGTCCTCGCCACCACCGCGACCGCCAACGACCGGGTCGTCGACGACGTCGCCGCACAACTCGGCGTCGGCGGGCAGGACACGCTGGTGCTGCGCGGCGGCCTGGACCGCGAGTCGCTGCGGCTCTCGGTGGTCAAGGCCGGCAATCCGGCACAGCGCGCGGCTTGGCTTGCGGCACATATCGATTCGCTGCCCGGATCGGGGATCGTCTACACCCTGACCGTGGCCCAGGCGCACGACGTCGCCTCGTTGTTGCGTGAGCAGGGCCATCAGGTCGCCGCCTACACCGGGTCGACGGAGGCCGCCGAACGCGAACAGCTCGAGGCGGATCTGCTGGCGAACAACGTCAAGGCGCTTGTCGCCACCTCGGCGCTGGGCATGGGGTTCGACAAACCAGACCTCGGCTTCGTTGTACACGTCGGCGCGCCGTCCTCGCCGATCGCGTACTACCAGCAGGTCGGCCGCGCGGGACGGTCCACAGAGAGCGCACAGGTCGTGCTGCTGCCCGGCCACGAGGATCAAGACGTGTGGCGCTACTTCGCTTCGGTGGCGTTTCCGTCGGAGTCCATGGTGCGCAACGTGATTGACGCACTGGATCTCGAGCGGCCGCAGTCGACACCGGCGCTGGAACCGCTCGTCGATCTGGGACGGTCCAGGCTGGAAATGGTGCTCAAGGTGCTCGACGTCGACGGCGCCGTACGCCGCGTGAAGGGCGGGTGGGTCGGCACCGGAGCGGAGTGGGCGTACGACGAGCCGCGGTACCGGAAGCTCGACGACGCGCGCAAGCGCGAACAGCAGGCGATGCTCGACTACCAGGCGACCGACGGCTGCCGAATGGCTTTTCTGCGTGGGCAACTCGACGATCCCTCGCTCACGGCGGGCGAGCGGTGCGGCCGATGCGACAACTGCACGGGCGAACACGTCAGCGGCGACGTCGATGCCGTCACCACCGAGGAGACGAGGCAACGGCTCATGCGTCCCGGCGTCGAACTCGCGCCGCGCAAGCAGTGGCCGTCGGGATTGGCCAAGCTTGGCATCGACCTGAGCGGCAAGATCGCCGACGGTCCGGAACCGGGTCGCGCCATCGGCAGGCTGACCGACCTCGGGTGGGGTGCGCGGTTGCGCCGCGTGCTCGACGAGCCCGACGGCGAGGCGTCCGAGGACCTGGTCGCCGCCGCGGTCAAGGTGCTGGCCTCCTGGGACTGGGCGCAGCGACCGGCGGCCGTGATGGCGTTGGATTCCGACCGCCACCCGTTGCTCATCTCTTCCCTGAGTCGCGAACTGGCGCGGCTGGGCAGGCTGGCCCACCTCGGCACCCTGCAGTATTCGCCGACTCGGCGGGCGGTGACAGCGGCGAACTCGGCCTATCGGGTCGCCGCCCTGACCGGGGCATGGACGAATCCCGATCCCGGCCTCGTCGCCTCCGCCGGCGGGCCGGTGCTGCTCGTCGACGACCTGTCCGACAGCGGGTGGACGCTGACCATGGCGGCCAGGGTTCTGCGCACGGCCGGCGCTGTGGCCGTGCTCCCCTTCACGCTGGCCGCCACCAGCTGACACGCCGAGCTGGCCAGGAGTTTGTTTAGGCCCCACCCCACATCGGTTACGCCTTTTGCAGCGGCCACGAGGTCGCCAACTAGAGGAGTGATTCGATGAAGATGTCCGAGAAGACCGTGCGACGCGGCCTGTACGGCATGTTCGCCGGGGGTCTACTTGCTTTCGGTTCCGCGGCGATCGTGATTCCGGTCGTTAATGCCCAGCCCGCACCGGGTCCGGGGACGGAAACCCAGAAATGCAGCATCAGCACGATCGCCGACACCTCACGCACGGTGTCGGAGTCCACGAGCGCGTACCTGGCGTCGAACCCCGACGCGAACACCGCGCTGACGCAGATCGTGGAGACGTCGCCGGCTGATGCGACGCAGGCTTTCCGCACGTACTTTGCTGAGAATCCGACGGTCGAGTCCGAGCTGAAGACGATCAACCAGCCGGCAATCGATCTGGCCAACCAGTGTGGTGTCGAGGTGGCGCCCACCCCGATCACCGAGGCGCTGACTGACGTCTAAAGACTAACTGAATCTCCACCGCTCAATCGCGTCGGCTGTCCCGCCGGCGCGATTGAGTGTTCTCCGTACTCCACGATGTCGTTTGTCGTTCAACGATTTCCGACGCGTATCGACGTTGGCACCGCCTGCCTCCGGGTTGGGGTGTGGCTTTCTCGCCGTTCCATATATGTACCTTAGCGGTCGATATATTGACTCCTGCTGGAACGCGTCCTAGTTTCATGAGGTGTTTTCGCAGCCATTGATTGACGCGATCGCCGAAGCGGAAAGCCTCGTCGCCGCCGCACCGTTCATCGAATCGGAAGCCGACCTGTTGGAGGGTCTTCAGTATCTAGCGGGCTGTATCTCGGCGTGCACGCATCTGGCGTTCGATCACGACCGCGACCACCCCTTTATGCAATCCGGCACCGGGCCGTTCACGAAGATGGCCCTGGACAACCCCGATGCGATGTACTTCGGCACCTGGGTGCAGCCCGGTCATGAGTACGTCGTCACCGGCCGCCGGGGTACCACCACCGACCTCTGCTTCCAGATGCTCGGTGGTGAGTACACCGACGCCAACGTGCCACCAAGCCAGCTGGCTTTCGACGACCGTGAGCTCGACATCGACGCCGACGGGTACTACGAGTGGCGGATCACCCCCACGAGTCCGTCGCAGTTATTGGTTCGTGAGGTCTACAACGACTGGTCGGCACAGCGCGGATTCATCAGCATCGCCAGAACGGACACCGCGGGAACGGCCCCGCCGCCGCTGACCCGGGAGCTGATCGAAAACCGTTACGCCGTAGCGGGTAGGCAGTTGGTGCAGCGGGTCAAGACGTGGCTGCAGTTCCCGCAGTGGTACTACAACACGCTGCCGGTCAACACGATGGTCGCGCCCCGGCTGACGCCCGGCGGTCTGGCGACGCAGTATTCGTCGGTCGGCCACTTCGACCTCGCGCCGGATCAGGCGATGATCATCACGCTGCCCGTCACCGACGCGCCCTACCTCGGCTTCCAGCTGGGCAGCCTCTGGTACATCTCGCTGGATTACATCAACCATCAGACTTCGCTGAACGGCACTCAGGCGCAGGCGGATCCGGACGACAAGATCAGGATCGTGGTGTCCGACAGCAATCCCGGCGTGACGAACTGGGTGGAGACCTTGGGGCATCGCAAGGGCTACCTGCAGTTCCGCTGGCAGCGGCTCTCCCGTGAGCTCACCGCGGCCGACGGTCCGACGCTCGAGGTCGTCGCTATCGACAAGGTCGCCGCCGCGCTTCCGTACTACGAGTCCAACAAGATCTCAGACGAGGATTGGCGAGCGCGGATCGCGCTGCGCCAGAAGCAGATCAGCAACAGGATGGTTGGCTAGACGGGCTGGCGCTTCACCCCGCCAAGCTGGGTGCTGACCGCATCCGCGGTCTTGACCAGGGCACGCGCGCGCTCAACGATTTCGTTGTCTGTCAAAGCTTTTCCGATATGCATCGAGGCCACCATCACCTGCCGCTGATAGTGGTCGTAGACCGGCGCGGAGATCACGCTGATGTCATGACGCTTCCGTCCGGCAGGGCCGTTCTCGTCGCGCAGATACACGCGCTCGCCGATGTCGGAGACCAATTCGCCAAGCAGTGCGCGCAATTCGTCGGGCAGGTTGCTCGACATTCCCGCCATCAACGAATACAACCGTCGGCCGCCGGGCGTCAGCCGCTCGACCAGATAGCCGTCGTCGCGGCACCTGGCGATCACCCTGTTGAGCCGGTCCGAATGCGTGCGCAGCGGGATCGTCGGTTCCTTGGCGAGCCAATTGCGTTCGGCCTCTTCGTCCCACAACACGAACATCAAGCCCACGGGTGGGGCGAAGGGATAGCTCTGTCCGACCTCGACCCCGGGCGGCGCGCCGGCCGGGGCCACCAGGTCCAGCAGCGTGATCCGGTCGTCGATGACGCCCGACAGTGCCGCGGTGACCCCGAATCGTGCAGACAGCCGGCGGAGTTCTTCGCGTGCCGCCGGGCTGACGCGCATCGACTCCTGCGCCTTGTGGCCGAGCGTGATCAGCGACGGGCCGAGGCGATAGGTCTTGTCGGCGGCGTCGCGAACCAGGTAACCCGCCTCGGCGAGCGAAGTCACGATCCCGAGGCACGTCGGCTTACTCAGCCCGATGCGACGGGCCAAGTCGGACACTCCGAAGCGTTCCGTGGGACGGCCCGCGAGGTAGTCGAGGATTTTGACAACTCGATCCGTCGGCGGGGACGCACGGCCGGAGGACTCGGGAGCGGACACGTGCGCAGCATACATCGCGTTCCATATATGTACCGTGCTGGTCGATATATTGACTCTTGCTGGAACACGTTCTAGTTTCATGGGGTGTACTCACAGCCGTTGGCCGACGCGATCGCCGAGGCCGAGAGCCTCGTCGTCGCCGCCCCTTTCATCGAATCCGAAGCCGATCTTCTCGAGGGGCTGCAGTACCTCGCAGGATGTATTGCGGCATGCACGCACGTGGCGTTCGACTACGACCGCGACCATCCCTTCCTGCACAGCGGCACCGGCCCGTTCACCAAGATGGGCCTGGACAACCCGGACACCATGTACTTCGGCACGCGAGTGCAGCCCGGCCATGAGTACGTCGTCACCGGCACGCGGGGCACCACGACCGACGTGAGTTTCCAGTTGCTCGGCGGCGAGTACACCGACGAGGTCGTGCCGGACAGCGAGACGGCATTCGACGATCGCAAGCTCGATATCGCCTCGGACGGCACGTTCGAGTGGCGATTCACTCCGGACACCCCATCGCAATTGGTGATCCGCGAGGTCTACAACGACTGGTCCGCGCAGCGGGGGACCTTCGCCATCGCGCGTACCGACACCGAGGGCACTGCACCACCGGCGCTGACGCGCGAGTTGATCGAGAAGCGTTATGCCGTAGCGGGTAAGCAGCTCGTCCAGCGGGTCAAGACCTGGCTGCAGTTCCCCAAGTGGTTCTATGACGACCTGCCTGTCAACACTCTGACAGCTCCCCGCCTCACCCCGGGCGGTCTGGCGACGCAGTATTCGTCGGTCGGCCACTTCGACCTCGCGCCGGACCAGGCGATCATCATCACGCTTCCTGTCACCGACGCGCCGTACCTCGGCTTCCAGCTGGGCAGCTTGTGGTACATCTCGCTGGACTACATCAACCATCAGACCTCGCTGAACGGCACTCAGGCACAGGCGGATCCGGACGACAAGATCAGGATCGTGGTCTCCGACAGCAATCCCGGCGTGACGAACTGGTGTGAAACGCTGGGCCACGCCAAGGGTTACCTTCAGTTCCGCTGGCAGCGGGTGTCGCGCGAGCTCACCGAGGCCGACGGTCCGACGCTCGAGGTCGTTGACGTCGACAAGGTCGCCGCCGCGCTGCCCTACTACGAGTCCAACAAAATCTCAGACGAGGACTGGCGAGCGCGGATCGCGCTGCGCCAGAAGCTGATCGGCGACAGGATGGTGGGTTAGAAGTGCTGCTCGAAAACAAGGTTGTCGTCATCAGTGGTGTCGGCCCGGCGCTGGGCACCACGCTTGCCAAGCGATGCGCCCAGGAGGGTGCGGATCTGGTGCTGGCCGCTCGCACGGTTGAACGGCTCGAAGACGTCGCCAAGCAGATCACCGACATCGGCAGGCGTGCGGTGACGGTGGGCACCGACATCACCGACGATGCGCAGGTCGCCAATCTCGTCGAGCAGACGCTCGAGGCGTACGGCAAGGTGGACGTGCTGATCAACAACGCCTTCAGGGTGCCGTCGATGAAACCGTTCGCCAATACGACGTTCGAGCACATGAAGGACGCCATCGAGCTGACTGTGTTCGGCGCATTGCGGATGGTTCAGGGCTTCACGCCGGCGTTGGCCGAGTCCAAGGGCTCCGTGGTCAATGTGAACTCGATGGTCGTGCGCCATTCGCAGGCCAAGTACGGCGCGTACAAGATGGCGAAGTCTGCGCTGCTGGCGATGTCGCAGACATTGGCGACCGAACTGGGCGAGCAAGGCATTCGAGTCAATTCCGTTCTACCCGGCTATATCTGGGGCGGCACGCTGAAGGGCTACTTCGAGCACCAGGCCGGCAAGTACGGCACCAGTGTCGACGACATCTACAACGCCGCCGCCGCGGGATCCGACCTGAAGCGGCTGCCCACCGAGGACGAGGTCGCGTCTGCGATCCTGTTCATGGCCAGCGATCTGTCCAGCGGTATCACCGGGCAGGCGTTGGATGTCAACTGCGGGGAGTACAAGGCCTGAAATGAGTGGAACTTCCGGCCGGACCAATGTGGGTACCGTCGACGATCTGCACGCCTCGGCGACGAAGGCATGCGGACTCGACGACTTCGGTGTCGACGACGACAACTACCGGGAGGCGCTGGCCGTCCTGCTGGAGTCGTTCCGGCGCGACGCCGACCTCACCGAAATCGGCAGCAAGATGAACCGGTTCTTCGTGCGTAACGCGCTGGTGGCGCGGCTGGTGTCGGAGGCGGCGTGGAAGCAGTATCCAGAGCACGCCGACGTGACCGTCGAGCGCCCGATCTTCGTCACCGGGCTGCCGCGAACCGGCACGACCGTCATTCACCGGCTACTCACCGCCGACCCGCGGCACCAGGGTCTGGAACTCTGGCTGGCAGAGTTCCCGCAACCCCGTCCACCGCGCGAGACATGGTCGGATAACCCGGTTTTCGCGCAGATCGACGCTCAGTTCGCCAAAGCGCACGCCGAGAATCCGGATTACACCGGACTGCACTACATGACCGCCGACGAGGTGGAGGAGTGCTGGCAACTGCTGCGCCAGTCGCTGCATTCGGTGTCCTACGAGACGCTGTCGCATCTGCCGACGTACTCGCAGTGGTTGGCGAAGCAGGATTGGACCAAGGCATATCAGCGGCATCGCAGGAACCTGCAGCTGATCGGTCTCAACGACGCCGAGAAGCGCTGGGTGCTCAAGAATCCGAGCCATCTGTTCGCACTCGACGCGATTTTCGCGACCTACCCCGACGCGCTCATCGTGCAGTGCCACCGACCGGCCGAGACCATCATGGCCTCGATGTGTTCGCTGGCTCAGCACACGACCGAAGGGTGGTCGAACTCGTTCGTCGGTGCGCAGATCGGCGAGGACGCAATGGAGACGTGGACGCGAGGTCTGAAGCGGTTCAACGAGGTTCGGGCTGACCACGACCAGGCGCAGTTCTGCGATGTCGACTACTTCGAGTTCGTCAAGGATCCGGTGTCGGCGGTCGAGGGCATCTATTCGCACTTCGACATCGAGTTCACCGACGAGGCCCGCAAGGCGATCACCGACAGCCACACCGAGAGTCAACAGGGCCCCCGTGCACCGAAGCACACGTACTCGCTTGCCGACTACGGGCTGACCGACGAGCAGGTCAAGGAGCAGTTCAAGGGGCTGTGATGGTCACGCTGTCGTATTGGCCAGCGTCTCAATGCGATTCAATGCTTCGGTGGCCAGGGTGTCCACCGGGTAGCCGCCCACCGCGGCACACGTCGAGATCTCGATCGCCGCATTGTGAGCTGCGACGAACGTGCTGTCGCACGCCCAGTCGCTCGCGGTGAACGACCACAGCAGGATGTTGGGCGAGCTCGACGCCTGTAGAGGCAGCAGCGTGAAGTCGTAGGACCGGCCTTTCATGTCGGTGACCGTGAACGGAACGTCGACGCATGACTCCAGGGTCCGTTTCGCCTGCGCCAGTGCGTTCTTCGCGTCGTAGTCCGCGGGATAGACCCCGACCATCTCCTCCATGTACACCGGGTGACCGACGCCCTCGGCCATCCAGTGTCCGCCGTCGGTCGCCGCGGGATCGAGGTCGAAGATGAACGGCGGATCCACCTCTTTGGCGACGCCGGCACATTTCTCGGGTTCGACGGTGGAGAACAGATTTCCGTCGTACTTCTCGACCTTGGAACTCAACAGGTCACTGACCTGTCCGGCGGTGATCGGTGCGACGGGTGTGCGGGGCTTCGGCGGGGTGTCGATGACCTGAGTGCAGCCACTGACCGCGATCGCGAGCAGAAGCCATGACCACCGCGCCGTCATGGCTGACAGTGTAGGAGCTAGCCGTCGCCGGGGGACGGTGCCGAGGACATCTCCTCCAGGCAGCCTTCGGCGACAGCGTGTTTGATACTGCCGGCGAGCTTGGGGCAGGACCGCTCCCGCGCGGGGTCGCCGCCGGACGCCCGGATGTCGTTGAAGTAGGCGCAGCGCCGCGTCGCCTCGGCGTTCCATTGCACCGACGTGTGGGCAGGCCCGAGCTTCTTCACATCGACCGCAACGTGGCAGAACCGGCAGTCGACCGACACCAGGCCCGACGTCAGGTAGCGCTCGCGGTCGCGCGCGGTGGCCTCCCGCAGGGCTTCCGCGCGATCGTCACCGAAAGCCGGTGCTTTAGACCAGGTTCCACGCCCGTTGCCGACATCGCCGTCGCCGTGGGAGTGGTCGTCGTCATCGTGAACGCCGTGCAGAAGCAGCATCGACCTCGCCAGCTGGTCGACGTCGGCGGGGCCGACAATCTGGCCGACGTCGGCGGGGCCGACAATCTGGCCGACGTCGGCGGGGCCGACAATCTGGTCGACGTCGGCGGGGCCGACAATCTGGCCGACGTCGGCGGGGCCGACAATCTGGCCGGAGTCGGGGGCGTCCTCACGCGGGGTCATGAGCTTGCGTGCTCTGCCTTCTCTTTCTCGTCCTGCGCGGCTTGCTCGGCCTGAACCTTCAGATTCTCTTCGACCTCGACATGCCACTTCTCGTTGGCCGCCGTGGTGTCGACCTCGATCTCGAAGCGGTCGGTCATATCGGGGGTCACGTCGGCGACGTCGACGTAGAACTGCTGATACCACCGGCGCATCTGGTAAACCGCGCCGTCCTCCTCGACGAGCAGCGGATTGTCGATGCGGGTCTTGTGCTTCCAGATCTCGACGTCTTGCAGGAAGCCCTTGCTGACGCCCTCGGTGAACACCCGCGCGAGCTTGTCGGTTGTCGCCTCGTCCAGGCCCTTGGGCTTCTCGACGATGACGCCCCACTGCAACACGAAGGAGTTCTGGCTCACCGGGTAGTGGCAGTTGATCAGGATCGACTCGGCCTTGAAGCCGCCGTAGTTGTTGTGCAGCCAGTTGATCATGAAGGACGGTCCGAAGTACGACGCCTCGGAATC
This sequence comes from Mycobacterium sp. NPDC051804, assembly GCF_044452905.1. Lineage (NCBI taxonomy): Bacteria > Bacillati > Actinomycetota > Actinomycetes > Mycobacteriales > Mycobacteriaceae > Mycobacterium > Mycobacterium sp. NPDC051804. The sequence goes on from NZ_JBITCD010000005.1 coordinate 306,845, forward strand.
GAGATGTGCCTCGCCGTAGGTGGTGCCCATGTCGCTGACATCGGGCCTGCCGACATTGTGCAGGTACTGCGACGCAACGTGGCCCTCGAAGACGTTCTTGAAATACGTCGGCAACCCGAGGTGGATGTAGAAGAAGTGCGCCATGTCGGTGACGTTGTCGATGATTTCGCGGCAGTTGCTGCCCTCGATGAGCATCGTGTTCCATCGCCAGTCGGTCCACTCGTCACTGGCGAACTCGGGGATCTCGGGGATACGCACCTCTTCTTGAGGTGGGTTGCCTTCGTGGTCGTGCCAGACGAACAGCAGGCCGCCGCGGACGTCGGTGTGCCACGCCTTGGTGCGGGCCAGTCGCGGGGTGCGCTTGGCGTAGGGCACCAGCTTGCACTTGCCGTCACCGCCCCAGCGCCAGTCGTGGAACGGACAGGCAACCTCGTCGCCCTTGATCGTGCCCTGCGACAGGTTGCCGCCCATGTGACGGCAGTAGCCGTCAAGCACCTTGAGATCGCCCTTGGAGTCGGCGAAGACCACCAGCATGGTGCCGAAGATCTCCACGCCGTGCGGCTTGCCGTCCAGGTAATCCTTGACAGGGCCGAGGCAGTGCCAGCCGCGCGCAAACCTGTCCGGAAGCGCGCCGGTGTCGATTTCGCGAATGGCTGCTGTTTCGGTAGTCACGGTGGGCCTCCCGTTTCTGTGGCTCTAACTAGAACACGTTACAGTTTTTACCTCCTGACGCGCAATCGAAACTCATTTACCTGCCTCTTCGTGCACGCACTCATCGCCAGCCATCTGCGGTATATCTAAAGAATGCCGTTGTATTCGTTCGAGGGGCGCTCACCGATCATCGATCCCAGCGCTTTCGTCGCCCCGACCGCCACTTTGGTCGGCGACGTGCATGTCGAGGCGGGTGCGTCGGTCTGGTTCAACGCGGTACTCCGGGCCGATTTCGCCCCGATCGTGATCCGCGAGGGCGCGAACGTGCAGGACTGCTGCGTACTGCACGCCCCGCCGGGCATCCCGGTCGATGTCGGCCCGGGCGCCACGATCGCGCACGGGTGCGTCGTGCACGGCGTGCACATCGGCGCCGAGGCCGTGCTGGCCAACCACTGCACCGTGCTCGATGGCGCCGTCATCGGCGCCCGCAGCCTGATCGCCGCGCATTCGCTGGTCATCGGCGGCACCAAGATCCCCGACGAGGTGGTCGTGACCGGTGCACCCGCCAAGGTGCGCGGACCCGTGGCGGGCACGGGCGCGGAAATGTGGGTGAAAACCAACCCTGGCGCCTATCAGGATCTGGCCCGTCGCTACATCGCGGGGCTACAACCGATCCCCGAGTAGCGCGTGCCCCAAGTAACCTAGCCGCATGTCGTTCGGTCAGGTCACCGCGTTGTGGCGCTACCCGGTCAAGTCGCTCGGCGGCGAGCAGGTCGACCAGATCGACATCGGTACTCGCGGTCCGCAGGGCGACCGGTTGTGGGCGGTACGCGACCTCGAACGCGACGTCACCGCGACGGCCAGGCGCATCCCGAAGCTGCTCGGCGCCACAGCGCGCTACGTGGGTTCGGTCGCGCCCGACGCCGGTCCGGGCAAGGCGCCCGAGGTCGAGATCAGCTTTCCCGACGGCACCGTGTGCTCGAGCAACGATCCCGATGTGCACAAGAAGCTGTCCGAACTCGTCGACCGCGACGTCCGGCTGACCGCGCTGCCGCCGGCGGACGACACCTCGTTGCACAAGCTGAGCAAGGACGAGCGCGAGAACATGTCGATCGCCGCGCTGCGCAAAGACTTCGGAATCACCGAGGGTGAGAAGTTTCCGGACATGTCGATGTTCCGCGTCACCGACCTCACCCTGTTGGGCAGGTATTCGACCCCGCCGGGCATGTTCGTCGACCTCGCGCCCGTCCACGTCATGACCCGGACCAGCCTGGACACCATCGGAGCCGAACTCGGCGGTGACGCCACCCAGGTCGACCCGCGCCGCTTCCGCCCCAACATCCTGCTGACGCTGACCAATCCGGCCGACGGCTTGCCCGAGTCGCAGTGGACGGGCGGACAGCTCTCGCTCGGCGGGGTCGTGCTCGACGTGACGATGCCGACCATCCGCTGCGTTGTGCCGAGTCGCGCGCAACCGGGCATCGAGGTCGACCGCCGCATCACCAAGGCGGTCGCGGGCCGGGCGGGTCGATGCCTCGGTAGTTACTGCTGGGTGGCCACCGGCGGCACGGTCAATGTCGGAGACGAGGCGGCGCTGAAGGAGGCCAAGCATCGTGCGCTCGCCGATGTCGCCCGCCGTACGAAACGGTTCGCGTTCGGGGTGGCGACGTCGGCGATGGACCGGTTCTCGCGCTAGCTACCTGCATTCGGCGGGTCCTCGGCGCCGCACTACCTAGGCAACCCGGTCCTCAGCGCGATCTGCTGCATCTTGCCGACATTGATCACGAACTCATCGGTCGTGACGTCGCCCGGCGCGCTCTGGAATTCCAGGCGCACCAGCGCGGGACCCTCGGTGAATAGCAGCAGCGTGGCCGCCTTGCTGCCGTCTTTCGACATGCCGACGGCCATGGTGCCGTTGCTGCCGACGGCAACCGGTCGTGGGGTCGCGCCGGTGATCGTATTGCCGATCGTGGGCAGGGCCGCCTGCAACGTGTTGGCCGCGGTGTCGGCGTCCGGATAGATCACGATCGTGCTGGAGATGGCCCTGGTGTCGTCCTGGTTGACGAACAGAGCACTGGCACCGGGCAATCCGTCCGGACCGGACGGTGTGCTCGACTGCTCGGTGAAGGTGTCCTCATCGTCGCTGAGGTCCGCAGGCTGAAGGAGCAACCGGCTGTAGTCGACCTGGTTGTTGGCCTCGCTGGTCGTGGTCGGAGCGGCCGATGACGATGAGGTCGTCGACGCAGGCAGACCCGGAACGGTGCCGGTGGGGGTAGTGCCGGAGGAATCGCACCCGATCGCTGCCGCGCACATCAACGTTGCCAATGCGATGGTCGTTCTGGATCTCATACGTCCACGGTGCCACAGTGCCGTGGCGTCAGATCTTTCGTGCGCTCGCCGTCGCTTTGTCGACTTCCCAGAACGCCCGCAGCGCAACGATCTTGCCCTCGTCGTTCACGCGGTACGTGAAGATGCCCTCGGCCTTCACCTCGTAGCCTGCGGCCCTGATCACGATGTGACCGACATTGGCTTCCTCGTTGCCGCACTGATATGTCTTCTCGAAATGGAAGGTCAGGTCGCTGGACGCGATCGCCTTGTCGTAGAACAGCGCGATCGCTTCCTTGCCGCGGTGGCCCGTACCGTCGGGGTCGAAGTGCGACGGTCCGATCGGATCCTCGACGATCGCATCGTCGGCGAAATTCGCCAGCCACGCGTCTTTATCGTGGGCGATCGCTGCCTCACGTGAGCGTTTACCCGCCAAGTGGACCGGTGCGTTCGGATCCGTGACGGTCACGGCTCAGTCCTGCCAGCCCGAGTGGATGTACGTCTCGGCGAACCGCTTCATCGAATCGATCTTCTTGTCCACCGGGGCGTCGAAGGCGAGCCCCTCGAACACCCACGGAATCCCGATGTAGTCGGTGACACCCGCCGCGACCAGGTCGCGGTGGCCGTCGACACCGAACTTGTCGATACACACGGCCTGGTATTCGAACGGGTCGTCGGCACGGCCGTTTTCAGCAAGCAGTGTCTTCAGCTTGGCGATCGTCTCGGCCAGCTGGTCGCACGTCATCATCGCGCTGGTCCAGCCGTCGCCGATCCGGACGGCGCGCTTCAGCGCGACATCGGTGTGCCCGCCGACGTAGAACGGTATGGGCTTCGACGGTGCCGGGCTCATCTGCAGCCGATCGAAGTCGTAGAACTCGCCGTGGTGTTCGACCATGCCGCCGGCGAGCACCAGCTTGATGATGTCGATCATCTCGTCGACTCGCTTGCCGCGCTTCGCGTAGGGAACCCCGCACCACTCGAATTCCTCTGGAGCCCAGCCGATCCCGACGCCGAATCCGAACCGGTTGTTGGTGAGGTTCGCCACCGACCCGACCTGTCGGGCCAGGAGCAGTGGATTCCGCGAACCGAGCTTCATCACGTTGGTGTAGAAGCGCAGCTTCGAGGTCACCGCACCCAACGCACCCGCGAGGATCAACGGGTCGACCCACGGCGAGTTCTCGTCGAACATCCGCTTGCCGTCGGCAGTGTAGGGATAGTCGACGGACTGCTTCTCGAAATAGAAAATCGAGTCCGGCAGCGCGATGCTGTCGAAGCCGAGTTCTTCGGCCGCCTTGGCGATTTCGATCAGCTGGTCGAGTGGGCTGAACGCGATGCTGATGGTGTACTGCATCATCCATGTCTCCTCGCGCAAGCGCTCGTCGGTCGCGTCATGGTTTGTCAGCCCCAACGACCCACATCGAGTAGTACTGCGCGCCACCGCCATACGCGTGACCTAGGGCTTTACGTGCGTTGGGAACCTGGTGGTCGCCCGCCTTGCCCATCACCTGAATGGCCGACTCGGCGAACCGGATCATGCCCGACGCGCCGATCGGATTAGACGACAGCACACCGCCGGAGGCATTCAACGGGATCTTGCCGGTGATCTCGGTCTCGCCGGCCTCGGTGAGCTTCCACCCTTCGCCCTCGGCCGCAAAGCCCAGGCTTTCCAACCACATCGGCTCGTACCAGGAGAACGGGACGTACACCTCGGCGGCGTCGATCTCATCGATGGGGCTCGTGATGCCGGCCGCTTTCCACAGGGCAGCGGCGGCGTCGCGACTGGCCTGTGGGTTGACCTGATCGCGGCCCGCGTAGGCAAGCGGTTCGGTCCGCAGTGACGTGGCGTGAATCCACGCGACCGGATGGCCGTTGGCGATATGCGCTTCTGCCGCTTCCTCATTGCCGATCACCATGGCCGCCGCACCGTCCGACGACGGGCAGGTCTCGTCGTAGCGGATCGGGTCCCACAGCATCGGGGACTCCATCACCTTTTCGACGGTGATGTCGGGCTGGTGCAGATGCGCCAACGGGTTCTTGGCGCCGTTGCGGCGATCCTTCACGGCGACGATCGCGCCGATGTGGTTGGGTGCTCCCGAGCGACGGATATATGCGCGGATGTGCGGAGCGAAGTATCCGCCCGCACCCGCACCGACGGGCTTGGTGAACGGCACCGGAATGCTCAACGCCCACATGGCGTTCGACTCGGACTGCTTTTCCCACGCCATCGTCAGCACGCGCTTGTACTTGCCGGACTGCACGAGGCTGGCCGCGACGATGGCGGTCGAGCCGCCAACCGAACCGGCGGTGTGCACCCGGATCAGCGGCTTGTTCGTCGCGCCGGTGGCGTCCGCCATGAACAGTTCGGGCATCATCACGCCCTCGAAGAAGTCGGGCGCCTTGCCCACCACCACGGCGTCGATGTCGTCGAACGTCGAACCGGAATCCTCCAGCGCTCGGTCGATGGCCTCGCGAACCAAGCCGTTCATCGACACGTCGTGGCGCTTGGCGACGTACTTCGTCTGCCCGGTGCCCAGCACCGCTGCGAGTTGGCCCGCCATTTCTAGTTCTTCCCTTCCAGAACGGCAACCAGATTCTGTTGCAGCGCAGGGCCGCTGGTCGCGTGGGCCAGCACCCGCTGCGCGGAGCCGTTGAAGATGTGCTGTGCGGCGAAGCCGATGCGCTCCAGGCCTGCCGAGAACATCGGGTTGGCAGCCAGCGCGCCACCCGAGGGGTTCACCTTCGTATTGTCCGTCAGCCCGATCGCTTCTTTCAGGATCAGCTGCTGGTGGGTGAACGGTGCGTAGATCTCCGCCACGTCGATCGAACCGGCGTCTCCGCCGGTCGCGACCTTGGCCGACGCTGCCGTCGACGGTGAGGTGGTCAGATCACGCGCGCCGAGGACCGGTGTCTCGATGCGATGCTCGAAACCCGTTATCCAGGCCGGGTTCTCGCGCATTTCCTTGGCTTTGTCGCCGGCGGCCAGCACGATGGCCGACGCGCCGTCGGTGATCGGGGCGATGTCGTGACGGCGCAGCGGGTCGGCGAAGAACGGGCGCGACAACAACTCGTCGATGCTGCCGGTGACCTCTTCTTTGTCGGTGCGGCCGCCGGCGGCGTAGGAATCCAGCGCCACCTGAGCCATCTGCTCGGCGGTCCACTTGCCCGCGTCCAGACCCGCCCGCGCCTGCAGACCGGCCATCGACACCGAGTCCGGCCACAGCGGCGCAACGGTGTACGGGTCGGTCTGCATCGCCAGCACCCGGCGCAACGTGCCCGCCGAGGACTTACCGAAGCCGTAGACCAGCGCGGTCTCCACCTGGCCGGTCAGCAGCTTGATGTAGGCCTCGTACAGCGCCCATGCCGCGTCCATCTCGACGTGGCTTTCGTTGATCGGCGGCACCGCACCGATCGAGTCGATCGCCGAGATGAACGAGAACGCGCGGCCGGCAAGGTAATCCGAGGATCCGGAGCACCAGAAGCCGATGTCGGTCTGCTGCAGTCCGAGCTCGTCATAGAGCTTGTGGAAACACGGCATCAGCATCTCGACGCCGTTGGTGGTGCCGTCGGTACGGCGAACGTGGGGCGCGTGCGCGAAGCCCACCACTGCAATGTCAGTCATGTGTTTGTGTCCCTTTACAGGTGGTGCCGGTAGGACTCGTAGTCGGCGTCGGGCTCGTCCGTCGGCCGGAAGTAGTCGATGTTGTCGATGCCCAGGCCCCACTCCTCGCGGGGCTTCCACACCGCTTGCACCCGCATGCCCATCCGGACATCCGCCGGATCGATCTCGGTGACCAGATGCAGGAACGGGATGTCGGCGCCGTCGAGCAGCACATAGGCCGCAACGTAGGGCGGCTTGATCCGTTGTCCCGGGAACGGGATGTTGATGATCGCGTAGGTGGTGACGGTGCCCTTGTCCTCGAGTTCGAGGAACTGGTCGAGCTCCTGGCCGGTGGCCGGATCGGCTTCCTTGGGCGGGAAGTAGACCTTGCCGTTGTCCCCGGTGCGCGCCGCGAGCAGCTTGCCCTCCTCGAGCGCGCGCAGGAACTTGCTCTCGGGCAGCGATGCCGTGTGCTGGATCTCGATCGCCGACGGCGTCACCTGGATCTTGACCGGCTCGCGGTCGTCGGAATCTGAGGAGGGCTCGACTGCCTCTTCTTCGTCACCCGCCACGAAATACGCGATATCGGTGATCGCGCCGACCGGCTCATCGATCCAATGCGCGTGCACCCGCGTCCCGGTGCTGAGCTCGTCAGACGATGCGGCGTTGACCGCATGCAGCAATGGGGTGTCGGCGCCGTCGAGCTTGATCAGCGCCCACGCGAACGGCTTGTCCAGCGGCTGACCCTCCAGCGGGGTGGATTGCCAGGTCCACGAGACGACGGTGCCGACGCTGCTGACCGGAACAACCTCGGTCAGAGCGTCGTAGGTCACGGGGTCATACTCAGCGGGCGGCACGTGAACCCGCCCATCCGAACCGCGCACACCGACGATCCGTCGCTCGCGCAGGGCGGTGAAGAACTGGGACAGGAGTGGTCCGACTGAACGGGTGTAGTCGAATGAGAGCCTCAGCGGCGCTGAGAGAGGCCGCTCATGCTTGTCGATCTGCACCGGGCTGCTTTGGCCTGTGGTCACGGCATCGAGTAGAACAGGTTCTAATAATAGTTTCAACCATGGGTCGAAAGGCGGGCTAATGAAGCTTGGATTGCAGCTCGGATACTGGGGCGCACAGCCGCCGGAGAACCATGCCGAACTCGTGGCAGCGGCCGAGGAAGCCGGGTTCGACACGGTGTTCACCGCGGAGGCTTGGGGATCAGACGCCTACACGCCCCTGGCCTGGTGGGGCCGCGAGACGACGAAGATGCGATTGGGCACGTCGGTGCTGCAACTCTCGGCGCGAACCCCGACCGCGTGCGCGATGGCCGCTCTGACGCTGGACCACCTGTCCGGCGGCCGGCACATCGTCGGTCTCGGGGTGTCCGGGCCGCAGGTCGTCGAGGGCTGGTACGGCGCGAAGTTTCCCAAGCCGCTGGCCCGCACCCGCGAATACATCGACATCATGCGTCAGGTCTGGGCGCGCGAGGCGCCGGTGCGCAGCGACGGGCCGCACTACCCGCTGCCGCTGACCGGCGAGGGCACCACCGGCCTTGGCAAGAATCTCAAGCCGATCACCCACCCTCTGCGTGCCGACATTCCGATCATGCTCGGCGCCGAGGGCCCGAAGAACGTCGCGCTGGCCGCCGAGATCTGCGACGGCTGGCTGCCGATCTTCTACTCGCCGCGCATCGCGGGCATGTACAACGAGTGGCTCGACGAGGGATTCGCGCGGCCGGGGGCACGGCGGACCCGCGAGACGTTCGAGATCTGCGCGACCGCCCAGGTGGTCGTCACCGACGACCGGGCCGAGATCATGGAGTTGATGAAGCCGCACCTGGCGCTCTACATGGGCGGGATGGGCGCGGAGGACACCAACTTCCATGCCGACGTCTACCGCCGGATGGGCTACGCCGAGGTCGTCGACGACGTCACCAAACTGTTCCGCACCGACCGCAAGGACGAGGCGGCGAAGATCATCCCCGACGAGCTCGTCGACGACTCGGCGATCGTGGGTGACCTGGCCTACGTGCAGGAACAGATCAAGGCGTGGGAGGCCGCCGGAGTGACGATGATGGTCGTCGGCGCGCGCTCGGTCGAGCAGATCAGGGATCTCGCCGCACAGGTGTAGACCTCGGCGGCGAGCCGCCGATCCAACCCGAGTAGACACTTCCTTGCTAGTTGTCTAGTCCGCGTTCTAGATTGACCCGATGACTGCTAGCCAGCACACGATCGCGGGCACCGTGCTCACCATGCCGGTGGAGATCCGCAAGGCCGAACAGCACGTGGCGATGTTCTCGGTCGACGCCGACGCCGCCCAAGCGATGATCGACTACAGCGGTTTGCAGGTCTGCCGCTACCTGCCGGGGAAAGCGGTAGTCGCGCTGATGTTGATGCATTACATCGACGGCGATCTCGGTCAGTATTACGAGTACGGCACCAACGTCATGGTCAACCCGCCGGGTTCCGAGGCGAAGGGTCCGCGCGCGCTGCAGTCCGCGGGTGCATTCATCCATCACCTTCCCGTCGATCAGGAGTTCACGCTCGAGGCCGGTACGAAGATTTGGGGTTACCCAAAGGTGATGGCCGACTTCACGATTCGCGACGGACATACGTACTCGTTCGATGTGACGATCGACGGCCAATTTGCGATCGGCATGGATTTCAAACGCGGACTACGGGTGCCGGCGGCATTCACCTCGAAGCCGCAGGACCCGCCCACCTACGCTTATCGCGATGGAGTGCTGCGCGAGACCGTCGGGGTGATGAGGTCGACGGATGTGCGCTACCGCCCGGGTGGTGCGAAGGTTCGGCTCGGCGAACATCCCTACGCGAAAGAACTGGCCTCGCTAGGCTTCCCCAAACGCGCGATGGTCTCCGGATCGGCGGGCAACGTTGAGATGACATTCGCAGACGCGCAGGAGGTTTGACATGGTGGCGCCGACGGTATCGACGAAACCTGACGTGGACCTTGCCGACGGCGGGTTCTACGCCGACCGGCCCGCATCCCGCGACGCGTACAAGTGGATGCGCGCCAACGAGCCGGTGTTCCGGGACCGCAACGGATTGGCTGCGGCGACAACCTACGAGGCCGTGATCGACGCGGAGCGAAACCCCGAGTTGTTCTCGAACGCCGGCGGTATCCGTCCCGATCAAGACGCGCTGCCGATGATGATCGACATGGATGATCCGGAACATCTTCTGCGCCGCAAGCTCGTCAATGCCGGCTTCACGCGGAAGCGGTTGAAGGTTCAAGGCGATTCGATCAGCTCGCTGTGTGATTACCTCATCGACCGGGTCTGCGAAAAGGGTGAGTGCGACTTCGTCAAAGACATCGCCGCGCCGCTGCCGATGGCGGTGATCGGCGACATGCTCGGGGTGCTTCCTGAAGAACGAGAACTGTTCCTCAAGTGGTCTGACGACATGATGGAAGGCCTGAGTTCCACTGTGTCCGAGGCTGATATGCAGGTCACCTTGGATGCCTTCATGGCATACAACAACTACACGATGGACAAGATCGAACAGCGTCGAGCAGAGCCGACCGAGGACCTGATCAGCGTCCTGGTGCATGCCGAGGTCGATGGCCAACGGTTGTCCGACAACGACATCCTGCAGGAAACTCTGCTCATCCTTGTTGGCGGCGACGAGACGACGCGCCACACCATCTCCGGCGGGATCGAACAACTCATCCGCCACCCTGAGCAGTGGGAGCTGTTGCAGAAGAACCCCGACCTTGTCCCCGTAGCCATCGAGGAGATGCTTCGCTGGACCTCGCCGTTGAAGAACATGGCGCGCACGATCACCGCCGATACCGAGTTTCACGGAGCGCAGCTGCGCAAGGGCGAGAAGATGCTGCTGATGTTCGAGTCGGCGAACTTCGACGAGGCCCAATTCGGTGATCCCGAAAACTTCAACATCCAGCGAGATCCCAACAGCCATTTGGCATTCGGCTTCGGCACGCATTTCTGTCTCGGCAACCAGCTGGCCAGGATCGAGCTGATCAACATGATCGGCGCGGTTCTGAAGCGCCTGCCTGATCTGCAGTTGGCATCCGACGCTGTGCTTCCGCTGCGGCCGGCCAACTTCGTCAGCGGCCTGGAGGCTATGCCGGTGACGTTCACCCCGTCGAAGCCCCTCGCCTAGCGGCCTTGGCGAGCGTGCGTGTCTGACGGCGACACACCGCGCAAAAACCCGATTCCGCGCACGCTCGTCGTGCCCAGTGCCGACGGCCGTCGCGTACGTCTACTCGTGAGCGTGCGTAGAGTCCGGCCAATCAACGGCGTGTTGCCCTCTGGGCCCACCGCGAAGCGCGGGGAACACGCACGCTCGGCGGGGTTACTTCATCTTCCAGTTGGGCTTGCGCTTCTCCAGGAACGCCTTGGGCCCCTCTTTGGAGTCCTCGGAGAGGAACACGGGAATGCCGTTCTGGGTGTCCGGCTTGAAGGCGTCGTTCTCGTGCATACCCTCGGTCTCGCGAATCGTCTTCAGGATGGCCTGCACGGCGAGCGGACCATTGTTGTTGATCACCTCGGCGATCTCCAGCGCCTTGTCCAGCGCCGAACCGTCCGGCACAACGTAGCCGATCAGCCCGATCTCCTTGGCCTCAGCGGCGGTGAGGTGCCGTCCCGTCAGCAGGATGTCGCAGGCGATCGTGTAGGGGATCTGACGCACCAGACGGACCGCGGAGCCGCCCATCGGGTACAGGCTCCACTTGGCCTCCGAGACGCCGAACTTGGCGCTCTCGCCCGCGACCCGGATGTCGGTGCCCTGCAGGATCTCGGTCCCGCCGGCAATGGCCGGGCCCTCGACGGCCGCGATCAACGGCTTGGTCAGGCGGCGGCCCTTGAGCAGTCCGTCGATGCGCGTCGGGTCGAAGCCACCCTTGAAGCTGTCGCCGGGCGACTGCTGGTCGGCCTTCTTGAGGTCCATCCCCGAGCAGAAGTAGCCGCCCGCGCCGGTCAGGACGCAGGTACGGATCTCCGGATCACTGTCGACGCGGTCCCAGGCGTCCACCATGATCGAGAGCATCTCGGTGGAAAGTGCGTTGCGCTTCTCCGGCCGGTTCATGGTGACGATCAAAGTGTGTCCGCGCTGCTCAACGAGGGCGTCGGGGCCGTTTTGATGGTCGCTCACAGGGGTCCGCCTTCCAGCGTCGATGCCACAGACTTGTCTGGAAATGTAACACGTTCTAGTTTAGGTGCCGTGGCCCTGAACATCGCTGATCTTGCCGAGCACGCCATCGACGCCGTGCCAGACCGTGTCGCCCTCATTTCCGGCGACGAACAGCTGACCTACGCCCAGTTGGAGGAGAAGGCCAATCGCCTGGCGCACTACCTCCGCGACCAGGGTGTGAAGAAGGACGACAAGGTCGGTCTGTACTGCCGCAACCGCATCGAGATCGTCATCGCGATGCTGGGCATCGTCAAGGCGGGCGCCATCCTCGTCAACATCAACTACCGCTATGTCGAGGGCGAGCTGAAGTACCTGTTCGAGAACTCGGACATGGTCGCGCTGGTGCACGAGCGCCGCTACGCCGACCGGGTCGCCAACGTGCTGCCCGAGACGCCGAACGTCACGACCGTCCTGTCAGTCGAGGACGGCAGCGACGACGACTACCAGCGCTACGGCGGTGTCGAGTTCTACTCCGCGCTCGAGCAGGCATCGCCGGAGCGGGACTTCGGCGAGCGCAGTGCCGATGACATCTATCTGCTCTACACCGGCGGCACGACCGGATTCCCCAAGGGCGTGATGTGGCGCCATGAGGACATCTACCGAGTGTTGTTCGGCGGCACCGACTTTGCGACGGGCGAGTTCGTCAAGGACGAATACGACCTGGCCAAAGCCGCCGCAGAAAACCCGCCGATGGTCCGCCACCCGATCCCGCCGATGATCCACGGCGCCACCCAGTCGGCCACCTGGATGTCGATCTTCTCGGGCCAGACCACCGTGCTGGCACCGGAGTTCGACGCCGACGAAGTGTGGGCGACCATCGAGAAGCACAAGGTGAACCTGCTGTTCTTCACCGGCGATGCGATGGCCCGTCCGCTGCTCGACGCGCTGACCAAGCTGCACGACGCGGGCAACGAACCCGACCTGTCGAGTCTGTTCCTGCTCGCCAGTACTGCCGCGTTGTTCTCGACGAGCATCAAGGAGAAGTTCCTCGAACTGCTGCCCAACCGGGTGATCACCGACTCGATCGGTTCGTCGGAAACCGGCTTCGGCGGCACCAGCATCGTGGCGAAGGGCCAGTCGCACACCGGCGGTCCGCGGGTGACCATCGACCACCGCACCGTCGTTCTCGATGAGGACGGCAACGAGGTCAAGCCAGGCTCCGGAGTGCGCGGCATGATCGCCAAGAAGGGCAACATCCCGGTCGGCTACTACAAGGACGAGAAGAAGACCGCCGAGACGTTCAAGACCTTCAACGGTGTCCGCTATGCGATTCCGGGTGACTTCGCGGAGGTCGACGAGGACGGCAGCGTGACGATGCTCGGCCGCGGATCGCAGTCGATCAACAGCGGCGGCGAAAAGATCTACCCAGAAGAGGTCGAGGCCGCGCTCAAGGGTCATCCGGACGTGTTCGACGCGCTGGTCGTCGGCGTCCCCGACGAGCGCTACGGCAACTGCGTCGCGGCGGTCATCCACCGTCGGCCGGGCACCAATCCGACGCTGGCCGAACTCGACGCGTTCGTCCGCAATGAGATCGCGGGTTACAAAGTGCCGCGCAAGGTTTGGTGGGTCGACGAGATCCACCGGACGCCTGCGGGAAAGCCCGACTACCGCTGGGCCAAGGACACCACCGAAGAGCGGCCGGCCGATGACGCGCATGCCAATCACGTGGGGTCGTCGACGTAGATGCGTACCGAACTGTGTGACCGCTTCGGCATCGAATATCCGATATTCGTCTTCACGCCGTCGGAGAAGGTCGCGGCCGCCGTCAGCAAGGCCGGCGGTCTCGGTGTGCTCGGCTGCGTGCGGTTCAACGACGCCGACGACCTCGAGAACGTGCTGTGCTGGATGGACGAGAACACCGACGGCAAGCCGTACGGTGTCGACGTCGTGATGCCTGCCAAGATTCCGCAGGAGGGCACGGCCAGCGATATCAGCAAGCTGATCCCGCAGAGCCACCGCGACTTCATCGACAAAACCCTTGCCGATCTTGGTGTTCCGCCGCTCCCCGAGGACGAAGAGCGCAGCGCCGGCGTGCTCGGCTGGCTGCATTCGGTGGCTCGCTCGCACGTCGACGTGGCGCTCAAGCATCCGATCAAGCTGATCGCCAACGCCCTTGGCTCACCGCCGAAGGACGTGATCGATCAGGTGCACGCGGCCGGTGTGCCGGTGGCGGCTCTGGCCGGTAGCGCCAAGCACGCTCAGCGCCACGTGGAGAACGGTGTGGACATCGTCGTGGCCCAGGGCCACGAGGCGGGCGGACACACCGGCGAGATCGGCTCGATGGTGCTATGGCCGGAAATCGTTGACGCGCTTGACGGTAAGGCGCCGGTGCTCGCGGCCGGTGGTATCGGTACCGGTCGGCAGGTTGCCGCGGCGCTTGCCCTCGGCGCACAAGGGGTGTGGATGGGCTCGGCGTTCCTGACGTCGGCCGAATACGACCTCGGCCACCGCAAGCCGTCGGGTGTGTCGACGATCCAGGAGGCCCTGTTGCGGGCCACCTCGAGCGACACCGTGCGCCGCCGGATTTACACGGGTAAGCCTGCGCGCCTGTTGAAGTCGAAGTGGACCGACGCCTGGGATGCGCCCGATGCGCCCGAGCCGCTGCCGATGCCGCTGCAGAACATCCTCGTCAGCGAGGCACACCAGCGGATGAACGAGTCGGACAATCCCGACACCGTCGCGATGCCCGTCGGTCAGATCGTCGGCCGGATGAACGAAATCCGGCCCGTCGCAGACATCATCGCCGAGCTGGTCTCCGGTTTCGACGAGGCTTCGAAGCGACTCGACGGCATTCGCGGGGGCTAAACCATCCGTAGGCGTATCGTTCGCACATGGCGACCTATGCCCTGGTGCACGGAGCGTGGCACGGAGCATGGTGCTGGGAACGTCTGACACCCGAACTGGAAGGCATGGGCCATCGGGTGATCGCGATGGATCTCCCGATCGAGGACAGCGGGGCGACTTTCGACGATTACGCGACCGTGGTGTGTGACGCCACGAAGGACGTCACGGATGAGGACCTAGTGCTGGTCGGCCACTCGATGGGCGGACAGACCGTCCCGATCGTGGCAGGGCGGCGACCACTGCTACGCCTTGTCTACCTCTGCGGGGTCCCTCCGATTCCGGGGAAACCATTCGTGCAGCAGATGGCCGAGGAATCGGAAATGCTCAATGTCGACTATCAGCGGGGCCTCGGTGAAAAGGATTCCGCAGGGCGACGGGGATGGGTCGACAAAGAACGAGCACATTTCCATCTTTACGGTGACTGCGACGAAGCGTCGGCATCCGTAGCGTTCATGCGGCTCCGTCAGCAGTCCCTGGCGCCCTACAAGCTTCCGTCCTCTTTGGCCGCGTATCCCGCCGTCGACACCACCTACGTCTTGTGCAGCGATGATCGGATGGTAAACCCCGATTGGTCGAGGCGAATCTCACGCGACTGGCTCAACGCCGAGCCCATAGAAATTCCCGGAAGTCACTCACCGTTCTACTCACGCCCGAGAATGCTTGCTGCGCTGTTGAATCAGTTGACGGGGCGCTGATCTTCACGGTGTGATCTTCGTCTGTTCGTCGACGACAACCGTGGCTGCGCCGACGATGTCCAGTTGGTTCTCCAGACCGTCTGCATTGAGCTGCAGTACATAGAGGCCGTCGGCGGCGGGGATGACGACGGTCTTTTGGGCGACGACCTTGGTTTGGCCTTCGGAATCCCAGGTGCCGCCCTGCTGGTAGGCCGGGAAGTTGTCGAGGGTGGTCTTCTCGCCGTCGTTCGATGGGACCCAGCCGGGCAGGTTCTGCAGTTCGCCGGGAGCGAGCTCGAGGATTTTCTGCGCGTCGATGTTGCCGGTCAGCTTCGAGAGCAGCGCGACGATGCTCGGTGAGTACTCGGCGGCCTCGGGTCCGGTATAGACGATGGCGCCGTAGGCCCACTCCGGGGTGTCCGCGCCTGCCGGCTCCCAGCTCTGGGGGACCGGTAGCTCGACGGTCGGCGCGCCGGGGTCCCCCTGCTTGACGGGAGTCTCCTGGATGTTGTTCTCGGCGATGTAGCTGGCGATGGTCGGCTGGGGCCCTGGCGGGTCCTCGTCGCGCGGTGCCACGGACGGCGTGGGGGTGGGCCTGGTCCTCGTCGTGGTGGAACCAGAAGTCGAGGTGTCGGGGGACGCAGTCGGCGCCGCGGCGGTGTCGGTTCTGCTGAGGGAGACCACGACCGCGATGATCGTCACGGCCAGCACGGCCACCGCAAGGAGAACAGCTGCACCGAGCAAGACTCTGTTGCTCTGCACTTTCTTGGGCGCCGGTTCGCTTGGTGGTGGTTGCTGCGATGGTGGAGGTGGAGGCTCGTACTGGGAGGCGTAATACGTTGGTGCAGATACAGTTTCGATGTTCCTCGGCGATGCGGCGAACGGCGCCGGAGTTGGCGCGGGTGCTTGCGGCAGTGGCCCACTTGGCGAGGTGTCGAGAGCTGCCCGTGCGGCATGGGCAAGATCCATCGGTGAGCGATAGCGATCGGAGGCGTTCTTGGCCATTCCCCTCGCCACCACCGTATCCAAGTTCGTCGGCACTCCCCGGGTGATCAGGGATGGCCGCGGCGGTGGCGTCATCAGATGCGCGGTGATCTGTTGTTCCGCACTGTCTCCCGGAAAGGGCCGGGTTCCGGTCAGGCATTCGTGCAGGACGCAGGTCAGCGCGTAGATGTCAGCGGACGTATCCGCCTGTCCAGAGGTGAAACGCTCCGGCGCCATGTAATGCCAAGTGCCGAGCGTACTTCCGGTGTTGGTCAGTCTGCCGTCGCCGGTCGCATGCGCGATACCGAAGTCGATCAAATAGGCGAAGTCGAACTTTGCGAGCAAGATGTTGGACGGCTTGATGTCCCGATGGACGAGTCCGACCTCGTGCGCCGCTTCCACGGCCATCGCGATCTGCTCGACGATGTAGACAGCACGACCGGGAATCAACGGGCCGGCCCGAAGAACTGTCTGCAGGTCACTTCCTTTGATCAACCGCATGTCCACAAAGAGACGGCCGTCGATTTCGCCGTAGTCGTGAATGGGGACGACGTGCGGCTCGTTCAGACCCGCTGCGGCGTGCGCTTCGCGGCGAAAACGCTCTTGAAAGACGGTGTCGGCGGCCCAGTGCGGGAGCAGTACCTTGACCGCGACGATCCGATCGGTGGCGGTGTCCTCGGCACGCCAGACTTCGCCCATCCCGCCGCGACCCAACAGCTCCAACAGGCGATAGCGACCGAAGTCCGTTCCCTGCATCGCCGTTCCCTCAGCTGCCGAAATCGGTGGGTTGCCACGTAGGTGTGGACCAGTATGACCAGTCCGATCGGAGATTTTCGTCGAATGACGAGACCGCTGACCGGGTCCCGGCCCCGACTCTTCCCAACGCAAACGCCGCCCGAACGCGTGAGCGCTGGGCGGCGTTGCCTCACTGCTGATTACGGCGTGATTTTCGTTTCCGCGTCGATGACTTCCGTTGCCGCGTTGACCAAGTCGCGCTGGTTCTCCAGACCGTCGGCGTTGAGCTGTAATACGTAGAGGCCGTCGGCGCCCGGAATCACCACGGTCTTCTGGGCGACGATCTTCCGCTTACCCTCCGACTCCCAGGTGCCGGCGAGCTGATAGGCGGGATATTCACCGAGGGTGCTCGTCCGACCGTCGTTGGACGCTTCCCAACCCGGCAGATTCTGCAGCTCGCCAGGAGCCAGATCGATGATCTGCTGCGGGTCGACATTGCCCGTCAGCTTCGAAAGCAGCGCGACGATGCTCGGCGAGTACTCTTCGGCTTCGGGGCCCGTGTAGACAATGGCGCCGTAGGCCCACTCTGGCTTGTTCTCACCGGCCGGCTCCCAGCCCTGGGGGATCGGCAGATCGATGGTCGGTGCGCCGGCATCCCCCGGCTTGACGGGAGTCTCCTGAATTTGGTTCTCCGCGATGTAGCTGGCGATCGTCGGATTCGGGCCAGCCGCATCCTCTTCGCGCGGAGCAACCTTCGCCGTCGTCGTTGGTTCGGCCCTGGCCGTCGTCGTGGTGCTTGTCGTGGTCTCCGACTCGCTGGTGCTCGGTTCGGTCTTGGTGTCCGAACCGCAGCCCGACAACACCAGGGCCAGGGCGGCAGCCAACGCAGCCGCTCCGGTGATCGCCGTGCGCCTCATCAGTCAACTCCTGTCGTTGTGCACCGCCTGTCACCGTTGTCGGCAAACATGTCCGGTTGCATAGGTCGTGACGAAGCGTAATCCAAAAGGGCGGTTATGACGGGAGAGTAGATCTACTCGATTCGAAATGGGCAAACCCGCTTCATGGACGGTGTCCGATTTGTTCACGACACCTCGGGTGCGATCGACATACCGTCGGCGGCATGGACATTCGTCTGACATTTACCGTCTTTCAGGATTCACCAGCAATCTCACAGCATCGCTGGACTTCTACCGGCTGTTGGGCCTTCCGGTGCCGGACGCCGACGCACCGCATGTGGTGGTCGAATTGCCCGGCGGCAATACCCTGTCGTTCGACAACGAGGAGACCATCGCCGCGATGCATCCCGACTGGGCGGCACCTCGGTCGTCGCACAGCAGGCTCGCGCTCGCGCTCGGTGTGGGAACACCCGGGGAGGTGGATGCACTCTTCGAAAAGGTAACGGCAGCAGGGTATTCCGGTGTGCTGACGCCGTACGATGCGCCGTGGCAGCAGCGCTATTCGACCGTCGCAGATCCCGATGACAACTGGGTGGATCTGTTCGCCCCGCTGGAGTCCTGACCGAACCATCCGAGCGGGACGCCTGCGAGCGCACGGACCTCACGATGCAGATGCGGTTGATCGGCGTAACCGGCGAGGGCGGCGACGTCGGAGAATGGCAGACCGTCGTCCAGCATGCGTCGGGCACGGCGGAATCGCAGGATGCGTCGCAGCGTCGCGGCACCGTAGCCATAGACCGCCGTGCAGTGGCGCTGCAGGGTGCGCGGTGACCAGCCGAGGTCCAGCGCGACGGCGGCGACGCCGGATCCGGCCGCGAGGCTGCCGGTGACATGTCTCAGCTGCGGCAACGTCCACGGCGCGGTTTCAGGGCGCGGACCGTCGGCCGCCAGTCGTGTGGTCAACTCCGTCAGCGAACGGGCCTTCGACAGCCGTCGCAGGTCCGAGAGTGGCACCCTGCTGTCGCGTATGTCGCCTGCCGGAATGCCGAGCAGCCGCGGGAGGATGCCGGGGCGAAACCGCAGGCCGACGTAGGGGTCACCGTCACGCGTCGTCATCACCGGGGCGGTATCCGGACCTGCGACGACGATGCCGTCGTCCATCGCGATGAGATCCATGCACCCGTCTGGCAGCACCCGCACAGGTGCCGGCGGTCCGTCCATCGCCCACGCGACCTCGATCAGGTCGTTCAATTCAGTGGGCGGTGCGTACTCGCGGTATCCCACGGTGACCGACAATAGACTCGGCGTGAGAAGGAGAAACGTGTGGTCACCTTGGACCGCCTGGTGAATGTGCTGGGCAGCTACGGCGTCCGACTGCGAGTTTGTCCCATGGCGCGTACCCAAGAATTGGGCAGCGTCGTCATTCACGAGACTGTAGGCGCTGGCACAATCACCGGGGACGTGCTGCTGGCTGTCGGCGCCCGCTCGGTCGACGAGGCCCTACGGTGGGCGGTCGCGGCGCGCGCGGTCGTCGTACTCCTGCGTGATGGCGATGACGACACCGTGTTCACGGGAATGGTTGAGGGTGTCGCAGTAATGGTCGTCGACGCCTCCGTGTCGTGGAGTGAGATTTCTGCAGTTGTATACGGGTTGGTTCTGGAGGGCCGCGAGACCGAATCCGGCCGTGGTCCAACAGATCTCTTCGCATTAGCCGACAGCCTTGCTGAGACGACAGGTGGTGCGGTGACCATCGAGGATCCCTTGTCGAGAGTGCTCGCGTACTCAACGATGCAGCAGAACGCCGACCCCGCTCGTATCGCGACGGTCATGGACAGGCAGGCACCGCTTTCGCTACGTGAATTCTTCGAGGCGCGAGGAGTTTTCGCCCACCTCGCGACTTCTGACGAGCCGGTGTTCGTCAGCCCGGCCGCCGAGCACGGAGTGACGGGTCGGATGGTTGCGGCAGTGCGCTCAGGCCGGGAACTCATGGGGTCGTTGTGGGTTGCTTGCGTGAAGCCGCTCGTCGAACCCGAACGCACCGCGCTGGCCGACGGTGCACGCACAGTGGCGTTGCATTTGCTGCGGTCCCGCGCAAGTGCGGATCTGGAGCGCCAAGTCGAATCTGAATTGGTGCTTCGATTGCTGAATGGCAGCGCCGACTCCGCAGCCTTGGCCAGTCGACTGGGCTTGCCGCAAGGCGCCATGCGGGTCATCGCCGTGCAGGCGTTCATCGGCCCCGATCGCGACGCGGGGCTCCTGCTGGCTTTTGAAGGGGCGACAACCGGTTTCGGTTGGTCTCGCCCTGGGCGAAGTGCTCTGGCGGGCAACACTGTCTATACATTGCTGCCCGGCGAGGAGGCGGTGGGGGCCAGGCGGTGGGTGGCTGCCCTGCGGACGTCGCTGACCGATCGGATCACCGTGGTGGCTGGAATCAGTAAGTCGGCCGATACGACCGACCTGCCTGCGGCGCGCAAGGAAGCCGACGAATGCCTGGCGCTGCATGAGACAAAGCGGCTGGATTCCGTTCCACCGGCGTATGACGAATCGTGGGACGAGATCTTGTTACAGCGGCTTCGGACTGCGGGGCTCTCTGGCCGGACGCCGGATCGTGGGCCCGTCGCTGAGCTGCGACGCCACGACTCTGATCACGCCACGGACTATGTGTCGACTTTGCGGGCGTGGCTGGAGGCGCTAGGTGACCCAGCTGAGGCCGGCGACCGATTGGGCGTCCACGAAAACACGGTGCGTTATCGGCTGCGCAAGATGGGTGAGCTCACTGACCTGCAGATGGGCGACGCCCGCAAGCGGCTAGCCATGATGATCGAACTTGCCGCGACCGACTCCGACTGACCAGGTCGCTTGTCGGATCATCACAACGGCACCATCGCTGGTTGTTCCGTTGAGGCAACCGTCGCCGGCTCGGGCGGGCAACCATTGAACTTGTCCGTGTGGGTCAAATGATGGAGGTAAAGGCAATGGTCGGCGGCGAGCGATTCGATGGCGGACCGCGGTCAGCGGTCGTGGTCGGCGCGGGGATCGTCGGATTGTCGACGGCGTGGTTCCTGCAGGAGAGGGGTGTAGACGTCACCGTGGTGGACCGCGCCGGCGTCGCCGCTGGTGCCTCGTGGGGTAACGCCGGGTGGATAGCGCCCGCACTGACGATGCCACTGAACTCACCGAAAGTCCTTCGCTACGCGCTGCGTTCGTTCTGCGACCGGAACGCTCCGCTGCATATCCCGCTGACGACAGATAGTTCGCAGTGGCAATTCCTTACCCAGTTCACCGTCAACTGCCGATCCTCGACGTGGAACCGCGCGGTACGGGCTAACGTCCCGCTCAACGAGGAGTGCATCGAGGCTTTCGACGTCCTCCTGGGGAACGGGGTTGAAGCCCCGGTGACCGACGCGCCTATCACCGCGGTCTTCCGCACCACGCATGACGCGGAGAACATGATGCGCGATCTTCGTGCAGTGCAGAACGCCGGGCAATCGCTGTTCGTGACTGGGCTATCTGGTGAGGCATTGCGCGAGCAGGTGCCATTGGCGTCGCATGCGATCACCGCCGCGATCAACGTCAACGGCCAGCGATACGTCGATCCAGGGCGCTTCGTCACGGCCCTAGGGAAGTCGGTTGCACAGCGCGGGGCGACCATGCAGACGCATGATGTGCGCGGCGTGTTCAGCTCCGGCAACACAGCGACCGTCCTGCTGGGCCACGGCGACTCGCTGACGGCGGATGCTGTCGTGGTCGCGACGGGTGCCTGGTTGTCGCGACTGACAGACCGGCGACTGCGGGTGCCGGTCGGGTCGGGTCGCGGCTACTCGTTCACCGTGCCCGTGGACCGGCCCATACCCGGACCCATCTACTTGCCCGCCGTTCGCGTGGCGTGCACTCCGTACAACGGTGGGCTTCGGGTGGCGGGCACAATGGAGTTTCGAGACCCTCGTGAGCCAGTGATAGCTGAGCGCATAGGTGCGATCGTCGCGTCCGCAAGCCCCTTCCTGGACGGCGTTCGGTGGTCCGAACGAAGTGACATCTGGGTCGGTCCGCGCCCGATCACGCCGGACGGACTGGCGTTGATTGGTGAGATGTCGCGCAATGTGTACGTCGCCGGCGGCCACGGCATGTGGGGTTTGGCCCACGGACCTGTGACGGGCCGATTACTCACCGAACAAATCACCACCGGCAAGCAATCCGAAGCGCTGCGGCCGTTCGATCCGCTGCGGCGAGCTGTGGCCTAGGCCAGGACCCGGCCCTGTGAGGGCATCGCGAGTCGTCAGGGGCGGCGCATTTGCTGGAGCCCGCCCCTGACGGCGACCACTTCTCGAACAGATGATCACGAAAGGACTGAAATGACTGGCATGAAACGTGTCTGGATTTCCCCGCAGGCGCACGAAAGCCTGCACCAAGAACTGGCCGCACTGCGTGAATTATGTTCGGCGGCAGCTGAGGACGGGGAAACAGGCGAGAACGCCACTGCCATTCAGCGGGCCCGCCAGAAGCGCATTCAACAGATCCACGACCTGCTCATCAACGCGGTAGTGGGTGAGGATCCGCCTGATGACGGTATCGCCGAGCCGGGCATGGTTGTCACCATCTGCTACGACGACACTGGTGAAACCGAGTCGTTTCTCCTCGGTCTCCGCGGGGTCGAGCACGGTGATACTGAGGTCTACTCCATCGAATCTCCCCTTGGCGCCGCCATTTTAGGCGCGCGCGCTGGTGAGCGTCGCGCATACCGACTGCCAAGTGGCGCTGAGCTTTCCGTGACGATGCTCACGGCGGTTCCATACGGTCTGCACAACGCTGCGGCAAGCTGAGAACGAAAAAACGATGACCACCTCGATCATCGGTCCGAGCGATGCGCCCGGGCCCCCGCGAGCCGCGCGCAACGACGAGCGCGTGTTACCTTCAATCGCGCTTGCGCGGTGGGAGTCTGAAGGGGGAGCGCTTCACAACAGCATCACCGGCTATCCGTGGGACCACGCCAGCCCGGCGGCGCAGGCGCGTGCAGATCGAATCTGATGCCAATCACGCGCACCGCGAAGCACACCGCAGCGGCGCCGACTGCAGCCATCGTCCCGTGATAGCCGAGGCCGTTGGCGACCGCCGCGCAGCCCGCACCGATAAGGGCGGGTATGGCGTACAACTCGCTGCGAAGAACCGTGGGTATCCGGCCGATCAGCACATCGCGGATCGTGCCTCCGCCAACGGCAGTGATCGCCCCGACAATGACCGCCTGAACCACACCGAACCCCATATCAAGCGCCTTGAAGGCGCCTAGGACCGCAAAGACACTCAGTCCGATCGCATCGAGAATGTTGATGGCGACAGCAAGGCGGTCGAGCATACGACTGAGCACAAAGGCGATCAACCCGCCGGCCCCGGCTACCGCCAGGTAGCGCCAGTCGACGAAAGTGGCCGGCGGCAGGGCATCGAGTAGAACGTCACGGATGGTACCCCCGCCGAGTCCGGTGAACATGCCCAGTGTGATCACACCGACGATGTCCAGTCGCTCGGAGCGCACTGCGGTCAACGCGCCGTTGAGCGCGAATGCGAAGGTGCCCACCAGATCGAGTACCAACCACAACGGCGTCTCGGCCAACATGTTTGAGGTATACCGCGTATGTCCCCGGGATCACTAGATCCACGCCCTCCTACGGTTGAATTGCCGGCGTGGAGGACGCTAAGGCCGCCGGACGGCCCCGTGACGCGTCGATCGACGCGCGGGTTTTCGCCGCGACAGCATGCGGACGATCGCAATGCGTTCGGGTGTCAGTCGTCCGAGTCAGCCATCGGTGGGAGTCGAAGGCCGACCTGGTGCTGCACGCGATTCTCGGCGAGACAACTGACCTTGCGGTATCCCACGTACGCCACGCTACCGATGCCGGCTGACAGCTGTTGAGCGCAGAAACTCTTCGATCGCATCGGCTGCCATGTCGGCGCCGTCGTGTTCTCGGATTCGGGCCCCGATGCCGGAGGCGGCAGCGCGGTACGCGGGGTCATTCAGCGCCTTCTCGATGGCTTCGCGAATACGTGTGATGCCGGCATTCTTAGGCAGAGAAATGCCGGCGCCGACCTTAGCCAGTTGCGCTCCGACCCGTCTTTGGTCGATGAGCGGATTGGCCGGCATCACCACCATCGGCACACCGAATGACAGTGCGCGCATCGCGGTGCTGTGGCCGCCGTGCCCGACCACCAGCGACGCGCCAGCGAGCACTTCGTCATGGTCGAGCCATGAATGCATGGACGCATTGGCCGGCACCCGCAGTCCAGCGGAGTCGATGGCGGGCCCCACGGTGACGGTCGCCTCCACGGCCAGGGGTTCGATGGCGTCGAGGATGTTCTGCAGCATGCGCCGTTGCCCGGCGTAGGCACATGTGCTCAGGCTGACCAGAATTCGCGGTACCGGAGCCGGGATCGCCTGTGTCGGTGGGCCTTGCCACACCACCCCGACGTGGCGCACCGGCGGACAGCCCCGCACGGGGTCGAGATCTGTTCGTGCAGTGACGATCTGCAACAGATCACCGGGGTCGGCACGCAGCGGCGTGATGCCGCGAAGCCGCTGCAGCCATCCAACGGGACTTGACAGGAAGTCTTGGACACCCCGGTAGAAGAAGTGCACAAAGGCCACCGTCGGGATGTTCGTTTTCAACGTCTCGGTGATAGCGGCGGCGAACACGACGTCGACCACGACGGCATCGGCTCCGATACGCCGTGCCACGTCGACCGCGCAGTGCCCGTAGCGCCTATCCATCGTGACCTTGGCGAAGTCGGCCATCATTGCGGGCAACGAGCGTTGGGCGACCGGATTGAACGGGCGACCGTCGGCGAACACCTCGAATGGAAGCCCTTCGCGTTCGATGCGCTCCCGTATGCCCCCATGACCGAGGACGTGGATGTCGGCGCCTCGGTTCCGCAGTGCGCGTGCAACTTTCACCTGTGGCGGGATGTTGCCGCCGCCATCGAACATGACGAACAGAATTTTCATCGCGTCTCCCCTATCCCCCCGTGCGGTGACGCGTAGGCGCAGTGAGCAGCGCCTCCGTCATCAGCAGCATGCGATCGGAGACGTCGTCCACCGACAGTCCGCGGTCGTGGCGCAGCAGTTTCCAGGTATAGACATCGGTTGCGACCACCAGCATGTCGACCAGCCGGGAGCGCGCGGCGGGTGGTTCGGGTAACTGGGTGTCGAACACCTGCTTCACCCACGCACGGTGGCCACGGCGGCCCACGCTGTTCATCCGTTGTGCTCGGGGATCTTTGTCTTCTTGCGCGAGCATGGCGAGCACCATGGTGCCGCGACGCTCGTAGTGCTCGATCAGTACTTTCAGCGCGGTGTCCGGATCGTCAGGAGGAGGCTCACGCTCGGCGCGGATATCGTCGAAGAGCCGCTGCCACGCAGCGTCGATCAGCGCGTCGCGATTCCCGAAATGACGCAGCACCGTCTTGACTGTGACATCCGCCCGCTCAGCCACCGCAGGCAAAGTGATCGAGAAGCTACGTTCCGCCTCGAACGCGTCGATCGCAGCGTCGATGATCGCGTCCCGGGTGGCGTCTTTTGCCAGCTGACGCGCGCGCATGTCGTACTTGCGCATGTTCATGTCCATGGCAATGTACATCAATTCGACTTTTGATGTCCATACCAAGGGACACCGATTTCTCAGTGCCGAATCGGATACACCCGATCGCCGCAGTCAATGCCTTCCGCCTGCAGCCGGCGTTTGATCACCTTGAACGTCTCGGTCCGCGGCAGATCGGTACCGACGCGCACGAACGACGGCCACTGCTTGGGTCCGAGGTCGGATTGCCCGGCTAGGAATTCCCGGAACTGCTCGGGGTCGAACGACGCGCCCTCGGTCAACACCACCGCCGCCATCACTTGGTCTCCGACGTCGGGCGCGGGTATCCCGTACACCGCGACCTCGACAACGTCGGGATGACGCAGCACCACTCGTTCGATCGGCGCCGAGCCGAGGTTCTCACCGTCGACGCGCATCCAGTCGCCCAGCCGGCCGGCGAAGTACGCATAACCGTTCTCGTCGCGGTATGCGAGATCGCCGCTGTGGTACGACCCGCCGCGCATGCGCTCGGCATCGGCGCCCGGATCGTTGTAGTAACCCTCGAAACGTCCTGCGTCAGAGGTGTTCACCAACTCGCCGGTGACACCGGGCGGACACGGCTCTCCGGTCTCGACGTCGAGAATCTCCGTTCCTGCGGGCAGTGGGCCGAGGGCCCCCGGCGGGGTGTCCGGTGTGCGGCCGATCGCGATACCACCCTCCGTCGAACCGAACCCGTCCATCACCAAGGTGTTGAACCGGCTGGCGAACCTCTCGACGTCGGCAGGCGCACCCTCGTTGCCGTAGACCGCGCGCAACGGATTGTCGGCATCGTCGGGCTGTTCGGGAGTGGCGAGCACATACGACAGGGGCTTGCCCACGTAGTTGGCATACGTGGCGCCGAACCGGCGCACGTCCGGCAGGAACTGCGAGGCGGAAAACTTGCGCCGCAACGCAAGTGAGCTCTGCGAGGCCAACGCCACCGACCAGCCCACCAGCACCGCGTTGGAGTGGAACAACGGCATCGACACGTAGCAGACGTCGCTGGAGCCGAGGTCGAACCGCTGCGTCATCATTGTGCCCGCGATGGCGACCTTGCCCTGGCTGCACTTGACCGCCTTGGGGTCGCCGCTGGTGCCCGACGTGTAGATCAACATGAACAGATCACCCGGGTCGGCGTCGTACGCGACGACGGGTTCGTCGGCGTAGCGCGCCACCTCGGCAGCCCACTGGGGTGAGTCGACCGCGATGTGCTCGATGTCGCCGACGACGGCCGCCGATGCCGAATCCGCAAGTACCACCTGGCAATCCGCATGGTCGACGTCGCGCTGCAGCGCTGCGCCCCGGCGCACCGGGTTCAGGCCCACCGGCACCAGGCCCGTCAGCGCGGCCGCCATCAGAACCGACGAGAAGAACGGTGTGTTCTGCAGCAGCACACCGACATGCGGCGGCTTGTCGGGATCCATGCGGGCGCGCAGTGCTGCCGCCACCGCAGCACCGTTGGCGATGTGCTCGCGCCACGAGGTGAACGTGTCCTCGAAGTACACCCCGCGGTCGTCGACCTCGACCAGCGGTGCGATCAGCGAGGTTACGGTGGGGAGCTCGCTTCCCGTCGCCGGATTCAAGCGGGAGTGTCGGCCAGTTCGCGTCCGATGCGAAGCAGCTGCCCGGTGGCGCTGCCGACCGCGAACTCGGTCTGCTTGGCCGCCAAGAAGTACCTGTGCACCGGGTGATCGGTGTCGATCCCGACGCCGCCGTGGACGTGCACCGTGGTGTGCGCGACCCGATGGCCGGCCTCAGCCGCCCAGAACGCCGCAGTGTTGACCTCGACCTCGGCGGGAAGATCCTCGGACAACCGCCACGCCGCCTGCGTCACCGTCAGGCGCAGCGCCTTGACGTCGATGTAGCCGTCAGCCAGCCGGGACGACACCGCCTGGAAGCTGCCGATCGGCCGCTCGAACTGCTCACGCTCGCGGGCGTATTCGGACGTGAGCTCCAACGCCCGCTCCACGACGCCGAGCTGGAAAGCACTGCGGCCCAACGTGCCTTGCGTGGTGAGCCAACCGACGACCTCGCCGCCGGCTGAGCCGGAGTCACCCACGATCCGGTCCGCAGCCAGCTCGACACCCCGCAGTTCGAGGTGCCCGACGCTGCCGTGGCCGGTGGTGCTCAGCGATTCGACCGTCACGCCGGAGTCGGAAGCGGCGACCACGAAGACCTTGGTGCCCGAATCGGTTTCAGCAGGGACGAGGAACGCGTCGGCAACCGGGGCGTAGGCGACCTGGGTGCGGCTGCCGGTCAATCGGTATCCGTCGCCGTTCGCACTCGCTTGGACCGGGCCTTCGCCCATCTCGCCGTCGAGCGCTGCGGAGAGGATCTTCTGGCCGTTGACGGCTGGCACTGCCCACTCCTGCTGCAATGCTTCCGACCCGAACTTCGCCAGGGCGCCCGCCGCGACCACCGCCGACTCCAGGTACGGCACCGCCGCCAACTGCCTGCCGAGTGCGACGAGTACCGCGACCTGCTCGAGTGCGCCGAACCCGCCGCCGCCCAGGGACTCCGGCGCAGCGGTGGACAGGATGTCGGCCTCGATCAGCTTGTTCCACAGCGTCTTGTCGAAGCGTTCCTCGAGGCCGTCGAGTTCGCGCTGGCGTTCCGGCGTACTGACCGACTCGGCGATGGTGCGCGCCAGTCCGCCGAGATCCTCTGATGCCTCAGTCGTCTTGAAATCCATTGTCTCTCAGTCCTTACCGGTTGACCCTGGGCAGGCCGAGCGCGACCATGCCGATGATGTCGCGCTGGATCTCGTTCGTGCCGCCGCCGAAGGTGAGGATCAGGCACGAGCGGTGCATGCGTTCGATGCGGCCCCGCAGCAGCGCGCCCGGAGTGTTGGTGCGCAGGGTGGCGGCGGTGCCGAGCACCTCCATCAGCAGCCGGTAGGCCTCGGTGGCCAGTTCGGTGCCGTAGACCTTCGCGGCCGACGCGTCGGCGGGGGAGGGCGCGGAATCCGTGGAAGACGCGAGCTCCCAGTTGATGAGCTTGAGCACCTCGGCCTTGGCGTGCACCCGCGCCAGGTTCAGCTGCACCCATTCGGAGTCGATCACGCGTCTGCCGTGGGCGTCCTTGGTGTTCTGCGCCCACTCGCGGACCCCGTCGAGCGCCGAGAAGATCGGCTGCGCGGAGACCAGTGCGACGCGCTCGTGGTTGAGCTGATTGGTGACCAGCTTCCAGCCCGCGTTCTCCTCGCCGACAAGGCTGGACACCGGCACCCGCACGTCCTGGTAGTAGGTCGCGCTGGTGTCGACGCCTGCCATCGTGTGCACCGGAGTCCACGAGAAGCCCTCGGCCGTCGTCGGCACGATGAGCATCGAGATGCCGCGGTGCTTCTTCGCCTCGGGATTGGTGCGCACTGCGAGCCACACGTAGTCGGCGTAGGCGATCAGGCTGGTCCACATCTTCTGACCGTTGATCACGTAGTCGTCGCCGTCGCGTACGGCCGTGGTCCGCAGTGCGGCCAGATCGGTGCCCGCGCCCGGCTCGGAGTAGCCGATCGCGAAGTGCAGTTCACCGGCGGCGATCTTGGGCAGGAAGAACTTCTTCTGCTCCTCGGTGCCGAAGTGCATGATCGTCGGCGCGACGCTGTTGATCGTCAGGAACGGCACCGGGACATTGGCGATGGACGCTTCGTCGTTGAAGATCAGCCCGTCCATCGGCGGGCGCTCCTGGCCGCCGTACTCTTTGGGCCACGACAGCGTCAGCCACCCGTCCTTGCCCATTTGGGCGACGGTGTCGCGATAGACGTTGCCCCGCCCCATCTCGCCATCGCTGGAGGCCAGCGCCTCGGCGCGCTCGGGGGTCATCAGCTTGGTGAAGTACGCCCGCAGCTCGCGACGCAACTCCTCCTGCTCTGGGGTGTAGCCGATCCGCATCGCCTTGTCCTAACTTCTGTAAGAGGCACCGGCAGGCTCGAACCGAAGTCCAGCCCGACTTCACCCCCGGTTGTAACACGTTCTAGTCTTGGGGTCCAGGCCGGTGCCACACTGGCTGCGCGATGCAGCCCCGAGCGCAAGGAGAGCGTCATGCGAGTGGAAGTGGACCGTGACCGTTGCGAAGGTAACGCCGTATGCGTGGGAATCGCCCCCGACCTGTTCGATCTCGACGACGAGGATTACGCCGTCATCAAGGCTGATCCCGTGCCTGCCGACCAGGAGGAGCTGGCCGAGCAGTCGATCGCCGAGTGCCCTCGAGCAGCCCTGATCCGCAGAGACTAGAGGTATTCATAAATGACTGCAGATGCGACTGATCTTTCCGGCCTCGTTGCCGTCGTCACCGGCGCGGCGGCGGGGCTGGGCCGCGCCGAGGCGATCGGGCTTGCGCGTGCCGGCGCCACCGTCGTGGTCAACGACATCGCCGGCGCGTTGGACCGATCCGACGTCATCGACGAGATCGTCGCGGCGGGTTCCAAGGCAGTCGCAGTCGCCGGTGACATCAGCGAGCGGTCGACGGCCGACGAGCTGGTGTCCACCGCCGACGGTCTCGGTGGTCTGAGCATCGTCGTCAACAATGCGGGCATCACGCGTGACCGCATGCTGTTCAACATGACCGACGAGGACTGGGATGCGGTCATCGCGGTCCATCTGCGTGGTCACTTCCTGCTGACCCGCAACGCCGCCACGTATTGGCGTGCCAAGGCCAAGGAGAACGATGGCCAGGTCTACGGACGCGTCATCAACACCTCGTCGGAGGCCGGCCTGGTCGGGCCGGTCGGCCAGGCGAACTATGGTGCCGCGAAGGCCGGCATCACCGCGCTGACGCTGACGATGGCACGGGCCCTGGAGCGCTACGGCGTGCGAGCCAACGCCATCGCGCCGCGTGCCCGTACCGCGATGACGGCCGACGTATTCGGCGATGCGCCGGAACTGGCCGAGGGGCAGATCGACTCGCTGTCACCAGAGCACGTCGTCACGTTGGTGCGGTTCCTGGCATCGCCCGCCGCGGAAGGCGTCAACGGACAACTGTTCATCGTTTACGGTCCTACTGTGACGCTTGTTGCCGCGCCGACGGTCGAGGCTCAGTTCAGCGCGTCAGACGACGCCTGGAAACCTGCGGACCTGTCAATTACGTTGCGGGACTACTTTGCTGAACGTGGTTCGGATGCAAATTTCGCGGCGACTCAGGTTATGAATTCATAAGGTCGATATTCGTGAGTGCCGCGCACCCGGGGGACTAGAACACGTTCTAGCGTGGCCTGTGTCACACCGGTTCTGACCAGCGCTGATATAACAATTTGATCCTTTTTTCCAGTTCTTTGACACTGTGAACTTGTTCTAGTTAGTATGATCCGGCTCACTAAGAGCAGCGCTTAAACCAAGGGTGTCAGGCCCGCGTCCCGAAGTCTTCGCCACGCGAGCCCACAGCCCGCACTGCACGAGAAACGGAGCCCGAGGTTGATCGAACAGCTCGCGGCACCGACTCGGGCCGTGGGCGGCTTCTTCGAAATGTCGATGGACACGTTCGTCAAGATATTTCGACGCCCCTTTCAGTTTCGGGAGTACCTCGATCAAACGTGGATGATCGCACGGGTCTCACTCATCCCGACCCTGCTGATCTCGATCCCGTTCACGGTCCTGGTCGCGTTCACTCTCAACATCCTCTTGCGCGAGATCGGCGCCGCCGACTTGTCCGGCTCCGGTACCGCGTTCGGCACCGTGACTCAGCTGGGGCCCATCTCGACTGTGCTCGTGATTGCCGGCGCCGGGGCCACCGCCATCTGTGCCGACCTGGGTGCCCGCACCATCCGTGAAGAAATCGACGCGATGCGGGTGCTCGGCATCGATCCGATTCAGCGCCTTGTGGTTCCGCGCGTGCTGGCCTCGACCACCGTCGCGCTGTTGCTCAACGGCCTGGTGATCGCGATCGGCCTGGTCGGCGGCTATGTGTTCTCCGTACTTCTGCAGGGCGTGAACCCCGGCGCGTTCATCAACGGTCTGACGATCCTGACCGGCTTGGGCGAGTTGGTGATCTCCGAAGTCAAGGCATTGCTCTTCGGTGTGATGGCAGGCCTCGTCGGTTGCTATCGAGGCCTGACCGTCAAGGGCGGTCCTAAGGGCGTCGGCGAGGCGGTCAACGAAACCGTCATCTATGCGTTCATCTGCCTGTTCGTGATCAACGTGCTGATGACCGCAATCGGCGTTCGGGTCCTCGGCTGATGAGCTACGACGTGACACTGAAGATGCGGCGAGCGCTGGGCCTGGTGCCCAAGGCGGTCGACAACTTCGGCGAGCAGGCACTGTTCTACGCCGAGTCGGTCCGGTACATGCCGAACGCCGTGCGGCGGTATGGCAAGGAAACGACCCGGCTGATCGCGGAGATGACGCTGGGCACCGGCGCCCTGATCCTCATCGGCGGCACGGTCGGCGTCGCAGCCTTTCTGACCCTGGCCTCCGGCGGTGTCATCGCGGTGCAGGGTTACGAATCGCTGGGCAACATCGGGATCGAGGCCCTGACCGGGTTCCTGTCCGCCTACCTCAACGTGCGGATCGTCGCACCGATCATCGCCGGCATCGCGCTCGCCGCGACCATCGGCGCGGGCACCACCGCCCAATTGGGTGCCATGCGCATCTCCGAGGAGATCGACGCCGTCGAATCGATGGCCGTGCACTCGGTGTCCTACTTGGTGTCGACCCGCATCGTCGCCGGGCTGGTCGCGATCATCCCGCTGTACTCGCTCGCCGTGCTGGCCGCGTTCTTCTCAGCTCGCACCATCACGGTCTATGTCAACGGACAGTCCGGCGGTCTGTACGACCACTACTTCAATACGTTTCTGATCCCCACCGATCTGCTGTGGTCTTTCGCTCAGGCCATCGTGATGGCCGTCGCGGTGATGCTCGTCCATACCTACTACGGCTACAACGCATCCGGCGGCCCCGTCGGCGTCGGCGTCGCCGTGGGTAAGGCGGTCCGGACGTCGCTGATCGTCGTCGTCATCATCACTCTGTGCATCTCCCTGGCCGTGTACGGTGCCACCGGAAACTTCAACCTGTCGGGTTAGAGGGAAGAGAAACCATGTCGAGGACAGCCGCGATCAGGATCGCCGCCGCGGTGCTGGCGGCGATCATCGTGGCGTTCTCGGTGTTCACCTATCTCTCGTACTCCGCCGCGTTCACGCCGACCGAGACCGTGACGGTCACCTCGAAGCGGGCCGGTCTAGTCATGGACCGCGACGCCAAGGTCAAGTACCGCGGTATCCAGATCGGCAAGGTCGAAAGCATCTCCTATACCGGTGACGATGCGAAGCTGACGCTCGCCATCAACAAGGGCGAGCTGCGCTACGTGCCGTCGAACGCGCCGGTCCGGATCGGCAGCACGACGGTGTTCGGCGCGAAGTCGGTGGAATTCCTTGCGCCGGAACAGCCTTCGGGTAAGCCGATGGCCGCGGGGGCGGCCGTCAAGGCTGACGATGTCCAGCTGGAAGCGAACACGCTGTTCCAGACGTTGATCGAAGTCTTGAACAAGGTCAATCCGATTCACCTGAACGCGACCATGTCGGCGCTCGCGGAGGGCCTGCGCGGTCACGGTGACGACTTCGGTGCCAGCTCGGCGGGACTGAATCAGTGGCTCGCGCAGCTGAATCCCAAGCTGCCGCAGGTCGAATCGGTTCTTGCGCAGACGAACACGGTGGCCAATATTTACGGTGACGCCGGCCCCGACCTGGTGACCGTGATCAAGAACGTGCCGGCCATCAGCGAGACCGTCGTCGATCAGCAGGAGAACCTGAACGCGACGCTGCTCGCGACGATCGGGTTGGCGGACGAGGGTTCCGAGACCCTGGAACCCGGGGCGGAGGATTACATCGCCGGGATCCAGCGGATCCGGGCACCATTGAAGGTGCTCCACGACTACTCGCCCGTCCTCGGCTGCATCATCCAGGGCGTCGCGAAGGGCCGCCAGCGCGGCGCAGACATCCTCGGTGGCTACAAGCCCGGCGCCATGGTCAGTTCCAGCTTCGTGCTGGGTGTGCCGTCGTACACGTATCCGGAAAGCCTGCCGATCGTGAACGCGACAGGTGGTCCGAACTGCCGTGGCCTGCCGAACATCCCTAACCTGCAGTTCGGTGGCTCGTACTTCCGGTCACCGTTCCTGGTCACCGACAACGCGCTCATCCCGTATGAGCCGTTCACCGAGGTGCAGGTTGACGCCCCGTCGACGTTCCAGTTCCTCTTCAATGGTGCATTCGCAGAACGGGACGACTTCTGATGAGGGGAATTCTGACGAAGGTCGGCATCTTCGTGGTGGCGATGCTGTTGGTCAGCGCCGGGTTGATCGTGATCTTCGGCGAGTTCCGGTTCGCGTCGACCAACAGTTACCACGCCACGTTCAAGGACGCGTCGAGGCTCGAGGGCGGTAACGACGTACGAATCGCAGGCGTTCCGGTCGGCACGGTCGAAGGTGTGAAGCTGAACCCCGACAACACCGTCGATGTGCAGTTCACGCTCGACAAGAAGTACCAGCTCTACACGTCGACGCGAGCTGTGATCCGTTACGAGAACCTGGTCGGCGATCGCTTCATGGAGATCACCTCGGGTCCGGGCGAACTCAGGAAGCTGCCCAAGGGCAGCACCATTTCGAGCGAGAACACGCAGCCGGCCCTCGACCTGGACGCGCTGCTCGGCGGACTGCGCCCGGTGGTGAAGGGTCTCGATGGCGAGCAGGTCAACCAGATCAGCAACGCGATCCTCGAGCTGCTGCAGGGCCAGGGCGGTGCACTGTCTCAATTGCTCTCGGAGACAGGCTCGTTCAGCCAGACGCTCGGTGATCGGTACCAGGTCATCTCGGAGGTGATCCAGAACCTCAACCAGGTGCTGGGGACCATCGACTCCAAGAGTGCCGAATTCAATGCCAGCGTAGACGAACTGCAGAAGCTGGTCACCGGACTCGCGGAGGGCCGGGACCCGATCGCCGGCGCGATTCCGCCGCTGGCGTCCGCTGAGTCGAATCTGACGGACATGCTGGCGAATTCGCGACGGCCGATTCAGGGCGTACTCGAGAACCTCCGTCCACTGGCCACCGAGTTCGACAACCGCAAGGCCGAGGTCAACGCGGTCATCGAACCGCTCGCAGAAAACTATCTGCGGCTGAATTCCCTTGGTGCCTACGGCTCCTACTTCAACTACTACATTTGCTCGGCGACGCTCAAGTTCAACGGGCCGGCAGGCAGCGACATCCTCCTCCCGATAGGCGGCGTGCCGGACCTCTCGAAGGGCAGGTGCTCAGTCAATGGATAAGACGCTCCGAGCGGGCATCTTCGGCGTCGCGATCGTGGTCATGGTCCTGATCGTCGCGTTCGGCTACAGCAGCCTGCCGTTCCTTCCGCAGGGCAAGCAGTACGAAGCGTTCTTCGCCGATGCCGGTGGCATATCGCCGGGTAACGACGTCAACATCTCGGGCATCACGGTCGGCAAAGTGAGTGAGGTCGCCCTCGCCGGAGAGTTCGCGAAGGTGGACTTCACCGTCGACCGCGACATCAGGTTGGGCGATCAGACCCTCGTTTCAATCCGGACGGACACCGTTCTCGGTGAGCGATCGCTCGGTATCTCCCCGGCGGGCGGCGGGTCGGTGACCTCAATTCCGGTGTCCCGCACGACAGTTCCGTACACCCTGAACATGGCCCTGCAGGACCTCGGGCAGAACGCCAGCGCGATCGACCAGGAGCAGCTGACCCAGGCGCTGGGTGTTCTGACGGATTCGTTCCGCGATGCAACGCCCGAACTTCGTCGCACGCTCGACGGTGTGGCGACGCTGTCGCGCAGCATCAACGCCAACGACGAAGCACTGGGCCAGCTGCTGACGCGTGCGAAGACGGTGACCGGGACACTGGCCGATCGGGCCGGTCAGGTGAACCAACTCGTCACCGACGGCAACAAGTTGTTCGCCGCGCTCGACGAGCGACGCGCCGCCCTCAGTACGTTGATCGCGGGCATTGACGATGTGTCACAGCAGCTTTCGGGTTTCGTAAGCGACAACCGTCGCGAATTCGGACCGGCCCTGAGGAAACTGAATCTGGTGTTGGACAACCTGCTCGAGCGCCGTGAGCACATCAGCGAGGCGCTGAAGCGTCTTCCGCCGTACGCCACCGCGCTCGGTGAGTCGGTTGGTTCGGGTTCGGGCTTCATGGTCAACCTGCCCAACGCGATTCCGAACACCACTCAGGAAGCTGCGCTGTTGGACCTCTATTTCCAGCCGGGCAAGATTCCCGACAGCCTCTCTGACCTCCTGCGCGGATTCATCAACGAGCGCCTGATCATCAAGCCGAAGTCACCATGAGCCGGCTCGTGCGTTTCGGAATCATCGGCGCCCTGGTGGTGGCGCTGATCGGTGGCCTGTACGTGATTTTCCCGCGTGTCACCACATACAAGGTCGTCGGCTACTTCGCCTCAGCTGCAGGCGTCTACCCGGGCGACGAAGTGCGCGTGGTCGGCGTTCCCGTCGGCAAGATCGAATCGATCACGCCCGAGGCCGATGCCGTCAAGATCACCATGCGGGTCAACGACGACGTCAAGGTTCCGGCCAATGCCCGTGCAGTGATCATGTCACCGAATATCGTTGCCGCCCGGTTCATTCAGCTCACTCCTGTCTACAAGGAGGGCGCGGAGATGCAGGACGGCGGCACCATCGACCTGAAACGTACTGCCGTGCCGGTGGAGTGGGACGACGTCAAGACCGAGCTCACGAGGCTGAGCCAGCAGCTCGGTCCGTCGGCAGGCCAGGTTCAGGGGCCGCTGAGCGAGTTCGTCAATCAGGCCGCCGACACCTTCGACGGCAACGGCGATTCGTTCCGCAATGCCCTGCGCGAACTGTCACAGACCGCGGGAAGGTTGGGTGACTCGAGCACCGACCTGTTCGGCACGGTCAAGAATCTGCAGATCCTGGTCGACGCGCTGTCGAGGAGCAACGAGCAGATCGTCCAATTCAGTGGGCATTTGGCCTCGGTGTCTCAGGTGCTGGCGGACAGCACCGTGGGACTCGACGGAATGCTGGGAAGCCTCAACCAGGCGCTCTCAGACGTCCGCGGCTTCCTGGACGAGAACAACGAGACGCTCGTCGGCAGCATCGACAGGCTGACCGACTTCACCAGCATCCTGACCAATCAGACCGACGACGTCGAGCAGATCCTGCACGTCCTGCCGAACGCGATGACGAACTTCTACAACATCTACAACCCGGCCCAGGGCACCGCCAACGGTCTGCTCGGCCTGCCGGAGTTCCAGAACCCGGTGCAGTTCATCTGCGGAAACTTCGACGGCGCCGGCATGCCCGACTACGACAAGCGGGCCGAGATCTGCCGCCAGCGGATGGCTCCGGTGCTGAAGCGCCTCGCGATGAACTTCCCGCCGTTCATGGAGCACGGGATCAATACGATCACCGCCTACAAGGGTCAGGTCATCTACGACACCCCGGCGACCGAGGCCAAGGCCAAGACGTACATCCCGTACCTCGAGTGGGTGCCGGCCGACGGGCGCTTCCCGCCACGGCAAGGCGATCCGGGAGACCCCAGCGCGTTGCTCCTGCCGCAACCCGCAGTTCCGGGCCCGCCGCCGCCGGCACAGCCGTACACGCTCGGCCCGGTGATACTGCCGCCAGGCCCAGCACCCGCCCCTGGTCCGGTTCCGGGTGCGCCGGCACCCATTCCGCCCGGTCCGCTTCCAGCCGAAGCCGGCGGAGTCCCGCATGGAGGTGGACAGTGACACGCAAGCGCGCGACCACCCGAACACTGGCCATCGGCTCCGGCGCGATGCTGCTGGCCGGCTGCCAGTTCGGCGGGCTGAACTCGCTCGACATGCCCGGTACCGCAGGACACGGCAAGGGCTCCTTCTCGATCACGGTGGAAGTTCACGACGTGGCCACGCTGCCACAGAACTCGCCGGTGCTGGTTGACGACGTCACAGTCGGCAGCGTTTCGGGAATAGAGGCCGTGCAGCGTCCCGATGGCAGCTTCTTCGCGGCGGTGAAACTGTCGCTGGACGAGAACGTCATACTGCCGGAGAACTCGACAGTGCGCGTCGGGCAGACCTCGCTGTTGGGGTCGCAGCACATCGCGCTGGCGCCGCCGATCGGGCAGGCGCCAGTCGGCCAGTTGCGTGAGGGAGCGCAGATTCCGCTGAGCGACGGTAGCCGCGCTCCGACGACCGAGGAAGTGCTGTCCGCGTTGGGTACGGTCGTCAACAAGGGCAATCTCGGTGCGCTCCAAGACATCACACAGGAGCTTTACAATGCGGTCGCCGGCCGCGAAGGGCAGTTCGCCGGCCTGATCCCGCGGCTCGCCGAACTGACCTCGTCGCTGAACCGTCAGACCGACGACATCATCGCGACGGCCGAGGGCCTGAACCGATTCGCCAGTGTCCTCGCGCGCAGCAAGGACGACCTGGGTCGGGCGCTCGACACTCTGCCGGGAGCGCTACGGGTGCTGAACGAGAACCGGGGCCACATCGTCGATGCCTTCGCCGGGCTGCAACGTCTCGGCACCGTGGCGTCACGCATCCTCTCCGAGACCTCCGAAGATTTCACCCAAGACATGATCGCCCTGTACTCGGTCATCAAGCCGATCAACGACAATCGCGCCGATCTCGTGTCCAGCCTCGACAGCCTGGCGACGTTCCCGTTCCCCGGCAGGAACCTGCATAAGGTTGCGCGAGGCGACTACTTCAACGTCTTCTCGACGTTCGACCTGACGATCCGACGGCTCGGCGAAACCATCTTCACGACATCGTTCTTCGATCCGAACATGAAGCGCCTCGCCGAAGTAGTGAGTCCGCCGGAATTCCTCACCGGAGAGATGGCCAACCTGTCAGGCCAGGCCGCTGACCCGTTCAGTATCCCGGCAGGCACCGCGTCGGGCCAGGAGGTGCCAGCGGAGTAATGTACAGCCGAACTACGCGAATTCAGTTGTGGGTCTTCGCCATTGTGACGGTGATGGCCGTCGGCGCGATCGCCCTGCTCTACGTGCGGATCCCCGCCCGACTGGGCCTCGGTACGTACGAGGTGACCGCGAATTTCGTTGCGGGCGGCGGGCTGTACGAGAACGCCAACGTCACCTTCCGCGGTGTGCAGGCAGGCCGGGTCGAGTCCGTCAAACTGACCAATGACGGTGTGGCCGCGCGTATGCGGATCAACAGCAGCGTCAAGATCCCGGAGAACTCCACCGCCACCGTCAAGAGCGTGTCGGCGGTCGGCGAGCAGTACGTGGACTTCGTTCCGCCCGCGGATCCCTCGCAGGCGCTGTTGCGCAACGGCGCAACCATTCCCGAGGATCGGACGGCGATCCCGCAGGACGTTGCCGAGCTGTTGCAAGAGGCCGAGAGCTTGGTGACCAGCCTCGACAACACCCGCCTTCAGGACCTGCTGCGTGAGACGTTCGCTGCGTTCAACGGTTCGGGGCCCGAACTCGCGCGACTGCTCTCCTCGGCACGAAAGTTGATCGACGAGGCCAATGCCAGCTGGCCGCAGACCTCGACGCTGATCGATCAGGCGGGACCGTTCCTGGACGCGCAGATCCAAAGCGGCGATGACATCCGGTCGTTCTCCGAAGGTCTTGCGCGCCTCACCACTGAAGTGGCAGGTGCCGACTCCCAAGTGCGCAACCTGCTCGCCACCGCGCCGGGAGCCGCCGCCGAGGCCAGCGAGACCTTTGCGGGCATCCGGCCTTCGTTCCCGGTGCTTGCCGCGAACCTTGCCAACTTCGGCCGGGTCGGGGTGATCTATCACAAGTCGATCGAACAGGCGCTGGTCGTTTTTCCCGCGCTGCAGGCGTCACTGCTGACCATCGGCGGCCAGCTGCCCGTGAGCGAGGGCGGTAAGCAGGACTTCAAGATCTCGATCAACGACCCGCCGCCGTGCACCACCGGATTCCTGCCGGGCGCGGACATCCGCACACCCGGTGACACGACCATTCGTAACCTGCCCACGGACCTGTACTGCAAGGTTCCGCAGAACGATCCGAGCGTGGTGCGTGGCGCGAGGAACTACCCGTGCCAGGAGTTCCCCGGTAAACGGGCGCCAACGATCCAGTTGTGCCGCGACCCAGTCGGCTACGTGCCGCTCGGCAACAACCCGTGGCGCGGACCGCCGGTGCCGATCGGCACGCCGTCGGACGTCATGGAGGATGACACGCCCGAGGATGGGCGTAACATCCTGCCGCCCAACAAGTTCCCGTACATCCCGCCGGAAGCCGATCCGGACCCGGGATATCCCGTCGCGCCGGGTCTCCTTCCGCCGGACGCGCCGAGGGGCCCCGGGCCGGCGCCACACCAGCCGTGGCCGTACATTCCGCCGCCGAACTCGGGACCGCCACCGCCGCCGTATACGGCGTGGATCCCGCCGGCACCGTATCCGAACGCGTGGCCTCCGCCCGCGATCCCGCCGGGCTGGGCGACCAACCCGACCAATCCGCCGGACATCTTCGCCGGGCCCTACGGTCCGGCACCACCGCCCGCGCCGGCACCGCCGCCTCCGGGACTGCCACCTGCGGCCAGTGGGGCTTCCTACGGGACGTACGATCAGCACACAGGAGTCTTCGTTGACCCGGCCGGCGGTACGGGGGTGTACGCGCCCGGCGCCGCTGATCTGCGGCCAACAGAAAACTGGCTTGATCTGATGCTGTATCCGAAGCAGGTGTAATGACGTCCACCCCGACACCACCGGGGAAGCCCGTCCGCCGGCGCGCTTCCCGGCCGGCAGGTCCGACCAACGGCAAGGCCCCCGAGGCCACCGCCGTGCGCGTTGCGACGGCTGATCCGGTCAGTGCGACCCCCGTTCGCAAGGTTCCCAAACCGGTGGCGCCGCCGCCCCGCCGGTTGGCGCCCAGTCGGCTCGTCACAGTCGTGGCGCTGGCCTGTGGGCTTGTCGCGACCGGCATCGTCGGTGCTGCCGTGGCCGTGTTGATCGTGCAACACAACCACGCGGAAGAGGCGCAGGCGCGGGATCAACGATTCGTCGACACCGCGACGCAGACCGTGGTGAACATGTTCAGCTTCAAGCCGGACACCATCGACACGAGCGTCGACGAGTTCTACAACAACACCAGTGGACCGCTGCGCGACATGTTCAGTCAGAGCAACAATGTCGAGAACCTCAAGGCCATCTTCCGGCAGACCGGCGGCAGTTCCGAGACGGTGATCAACGGCGCCGCGCTGGAGAGCTTCGACGACGTCAGCAACAACGCAACGGTGTTGGTTTCGGCGCGGGTAACCGCCAGTGACATGAACGGCAACAACAGGCCCTCGCAGCCGTACCGGCTGCGCATCATCGTGCACGAGGACGACGACGGGCGGATGACGGCCTACGACCTCAACTACCCCAACGGGGGCAACTGATGCGCTGGATTGTGCGCGTCATCGTCGCGCTGGTGGCTGTCGCGTTTGTGAGCCTCGCCGCAGTGGGCGGCGGACTGTACTGGCAGCGGGTCGAGATCCGTAGTGAGCAAGCAGCCCGCGCTGAGCTCGGACCGCTTGCGCAGAAACAAATTCCGAGTGTATTCACCTACGACTACAAGACCGTCGAGCGCAACCTGACCGATGCGGGCAGCATGCTCACGCCCAGCTACCGCAAGGAGTTCGAGGACAGGGCGAACTCCGAGATCATTCCGCAGGCACGGCAGCGGGAACTGGTCAGCCAAGCCAACGTCGTGGGCGTCGGAGTACTTGATGCGCAGCGTGATTCGGCGGCGGTGATGGTCTACATCAACCGGACGGTGTCGGACAAGACGAACCGCGAGCAGCCGATCTACGACGGTGCACGTCTGCGCGTCGATTATCAGAAGATCGACGGCAAGTGGCTGATCAACTACATCACGCCGATTTAGTCTTCTCGGGTCGCGGTCAGCGCTTCCAGGAACGACTGCGCCCATAGGTCGACGTCATGCACCAGAACTTGGCGGCGCATCGCTCGCATGCGGCGCCTGCCCTCCTCCGGGGTCTGGTTCAGCGCTGTCTCGATGGCATCCTTGACGCCCTCGAGGTGATGCGGATTCGCCAGGTATGCCTGGCGTAGTTCGGCTGCGGCGCCGGTGAATTCGCTGAGGACCAGTGCACCGCCGAGGTCGCTGCGGCACGCGACGTACTCCTTGGCGACCAGGTTCATTCCGTCGCGCAGTGGCGTCACCAGCATGACGTCGGCCGCGACGAAGAAGGCGATCAACTCGTCGCGCGGTATCGGTCGGTGCAGGTAGTGCACGATCGGATGACCGACCTCGCCGTGTTCACCGTTGATGTGGCCGACCTGACGTTCGATGCTCTCGCGCATCGCGATGTAGCTCTCGACGCGCTCCCGACTCGGCGTCGCGAGCTGAACGAGGACGGTGTCCTCCCGATTCGCGCGGCCCTCGTCGAGCAGCTCCGAGAATGCCTTGAGCCGGACGTCGATGCCCTTGGTGTAGTCAAGCCGGTCCACGCCGAGAAGGATCTTGCGGGGGTTGCCGAGTTCGTGACGAATCTCCTTGGCCCGCTGGCGGATAGCGCGCGAACGTGCTTGCTGGTCGAGTGCCGTCGAATCGATGGAGATCGGGAAGGCGCCGACCTTGACGGTGCGTGTGCCGACTTGGATCTCACCGAATCGGGAACGCACGCCGATGTTGGCACGCGAGGTGTTGAATCCGAGGAGCCGGCGCGCCAGGATCAGAAAGTTCTGGGCGCCACCGGGTAGATGGAAGCCGACCAGGTCGGCGCCCAGCAGACCTTCGACAATCTCGCTGCGCCAGGGCATTTGCATGAACAGCTCGACCGGCGGGAACGGGATGTGCAGAAAGAAGCCGATCGTCAGGTCGGGCCGCAATTGGCGAAGCATCTTCGGAACCAGCTGCAGCTGATAGTCCTGAACCCACACCGTGGCGCCGTCGGCGGCTGTCTTGGCCGTCGCTTCGGCGAACCGGCGATTGACCTCTACGTACCGGTCCCACCACTCGCGGTGGTAGATCGGCTTGACGATGACGTCGTGATACAGCGGCCACAGCGCCGCGTTCGAGAAGCCCTCGTAGTACTTGGCGATGTCTTCGGCGGACAAGTCGACCGGACATAGCAGCATGTCGTCCTGCTCGATCGGCTCGTCGCCGGCGTCGGGTATGCCTGGCCAACCGATCCAGGCACCCCGACGGCGGCGGAGGAGTGGTTCCAAGGCGGTGACGAGGCCACCAGGGCTTCGCTTCCACGTCGTGGTGCCATCCGGCAGCCGTTCCATGTCGATCGGCAGCCGGTTGGCGACCACGACGAAGTCGGAATCTCCGGAGCTGACCTTCCGGCCGCCCCCCCGACTCATTTACGCCTCGAGTTTCGAGGGTCCAATACCGAGCATCGACAGGAAAACCCGGCACTCGTCGGCGTCGTTGGCGTACGCAGCCACGACGCGCCTGGCCTGGCGCGCAGTGCTATCGGCAAGCGGTTCGACATCGCCGAGTTCGGCGGGATCAGATTTCGCAGGCATACGACAACTCTAGGGGACGGTGCCGTAGCCCCTGTTCGGAGGCTTCCGACTAGTTCGTGACCGTCGGGCTGCTGCCGAAGACGGGTGCCGGAGGCGGCGTCACCGTCATGGCCTGCTGCTCCTCGGCAAGGCCCATGCACTGACCCGAGTTGTGTCCGGCGCAGGGGATGCCCATGACCGTCGGCATGTCGGGATTCTGCGGGGTGGTCGAGTACGGCGAGGAGCCCGAATTGGGAACCGTGTGAGGAACACAGACGCCGGTGAACTGGTCGGACTCTTCCCCGCCCGGGCAGCCCTGGGCGATCGGGGTGATTTCGGTGGCCGGCACCGCGAGCGCGGCGATCGCGGGCGCCGCGGCAACTGCGACCGCAAAGCCACTGGCAAGGATCAGTCGTCGAGCTGAGAGCTGGAAGGTCGCCATCGTCACGCTTTCTCTAGTTAGACCGTGTCGTCGGCAAGATTCTATGGAAGCTGCCAACTTTCTGCACAGCTTCCGAGAGTTCGCTGGTTCACAGCTATCCGCCGGTCACCGTCGGGCTTGAGCTGACTGTCGAACGCGGCGTGACATTCGGGATGAGCGCCTGATCCTCGGCCAGGCCGATGCACTGACCCGAGTTGTGTCCAATGCACGGAATGCCGTCGATTTCCGGCACATCCGGGTTGGCCGCCGTTGTACTGAACGGGGAGCCGGCGTTCGGCACCATGAACGGAACGCACGTGGTTGTGAACTGGTCTGGTTCCTCACCACCGGAGCATTGCGCCACGGGAATCCCGGGTTCGGGCATCGAATACGCGGCGACTGCGGGTGCGGCCGCCGCCGCGGCAGCGAAGGCGCCGATCAGAAGGTGTCGACGGATCGCGAAAGAGGAAGAGGCCATTTCGCGATTCTAGTGATCGCAGCGCGTTTCTGTGGATCTTCT
This sequence comes from Mycobacterium sp. NPDC051804, assembly GCF_044452905.1. Lineage (NCBI taxonomy): Bacteria > Bacillati > Actinomycetota > Actinomycetes > Mycobacteriales > Mycobacteriaceae > Mycobacterium > Mycobacterium sp. NPDC051804. The sequence goes on from NZ_JBITCD010000005.1 coordinate 350,665, forward strand.
GGCGGGAGTGCGTTGCCGTGGTCAGGGGCTGGAGCTCACGCTGGTGTGCGGCTGAACCAGGGGTGTCTGGGCCTGCTGCTCCTCGGCGAGGCCCATGCACTGACCCGAATTGTGGCCAGCGCACGGGATTCCGTCGATCGCGGGCAAGTCCGGATTGCCCGGGATCGTCGAATACGGCGAGCCTGCGTTCGCTCCCCCTTGGTTCGGCACGAGCTCCGGGGTGCACGTCGTGGTGTACAGATCCTCGGATTCGCCTGAGGGACAAGCCTGGACCCCGGGCGCCTCGGAGGTCGTCAACGCCGCCGTCACCGGTGCGGTGAGGGCTGCCAACGCGAATCCGCCGGCCAGGATGAGTCGCGATGCGTTGATCCGCTGTGTGGCCATCTCTTCGCACTTCCTTTAGTTTGCTGTATACGTCCAGAATCCTGACGTAGTTTGCCTGCGTTGCGCCCTGGATGGCTCAAGTGTACTCGTAATCAAGGGAATTACGAGGTGAGTGTGGTTCAGGTTCCCAGGGGCCTGCTCGGACTGTGAGTTCGCTGAACGGTCCCTGTGGCACCGCTGAGCGACCGCTTGGCGCAGCCCCGTAATGTGCAAGCTGTCTTACTACGCGAACGAGGTGGACGGCTGTGGCTAACCCTGATGTGACAAGTGCCGAACCGGCCGGAGGCGAAGCGCCCCAACAGGTCACTTACGAGACGCTGGACGAGGGGCGTATCGCACGCATCTGGCTGAACCGGCCCGAGGCGCAGAACGCCCAGTCGCGGACCCTGTTGGTTCAGCTGGACGAGGCGTTCGGCCGCGCCGAGGCGGATGACGAGGTCCGCGTCGTGATTTTGGCAGCCCGCGGTAAGAACTTCTCGGCCGGACACGATCTCGGGTCGGAGGAAGCTCTGCTGGAGCGCCAACCGGGCCCAAACCAGCATCCGACGTTCTCGATCAACGGTGCGACGAGGCACGGCGTCGCAGAGAAGACTTATCTGCAGGAGTGGCACTACTTCTTCGAGAACACCCGCCGTTGGCGCGATCTGCGCAAGATCACCATCGCGCAGGTGCAGGGTAACGCGATTTCGGCTGCCTTGATGTTGATTTGGGCGTGCGATCTGATCGTCGCGTCCGACGACGCGAAGTTCAGCGACGTCGTCGCCGTCAGAATGGGTATGCCCGGCGTGGAATATTACGCGCACCCATGGGAATTCGGCGCTCGCAAGGCCAAAGAGCTTCTGCTGACTGGTGATTCGATCGACGCCGAAGAGGCCTACCGGTTGGGAATGGTGTCGAAGGTCTTCCCACGCGCCGACCTCGAGGACAAGACGCTGGACTTCGCTCGCCGCATCGCCGAGCGGCCGACGATGGCGGCGCTGTTGGTCAAGGATTCGGTCAACGCGGCGGCTGATGCAATGGGCTTCACCGAGGCACTTCGGCACGCGTTCCACATCCACGAGCTCGGGCACGCGCACTGGGCGGCGGCGAACGAGAACCGGTACCCGGTGGGTCTGCCACCGGATGTGCCGGACTGGCGAACGCTGGGAGCCCCCAAGGCTGCGCGCTACGACGAGCCGTGACGTATAACTAGAACCTGTTCTAGTTACCGGACGAAGGAGTCTGCGGTGCAGCTGTCATTGACGGGGCAAACGGTATTGGTCACCGGTGGTGGCAGTGGCATCGGCAAAGCCTGCGCGGCCGCGGTGGTGGCGTCGGGCGGCAATGCGATGCTGGTCGGCCGCAACGCCGACAGGCTCTCGGCTGCGGCTGACGAGATCAAGGCCCTGGGCGGACCGGGGGAGGTGCTGTACGAGCCTGCCGACGTCACCAACGAGGACGAGGTCGCGCGTGCCGTGGACGCGGCGACAGCATGGTCCGGACGGCTGCAGGGCGTCGTGCACTGCGCCGGCGGCAGCGAAACCATCGGACCGGTCACGCAGATCGACTCCGAGGCGTGGCGACGTACCGTCGACCTGAACATCAACGGCACCATGTACGTGCTCAAGCACGCCGCGCAGCAGATGGTTCGCGGCGGTGGCGGATCTTTCATCGGCATTTCGTCGATCGCGGCGAGCAATACGCATCGGTGGTTCGGCGCCTACGGCGTCTCAAAGGCGGGCATCGACCATCTGATGCAGCTGGCGGCGGACGAACTGGGTGCGTCATGGGTACGGGTGAACTGCATACGGCCGGGCCTCATCCGCACCGAACTCGTTGCGCCGGTGCTTGATTCGGCCGAGTTGAGCGCCGACTACGCGAACATCACGCCGCTGCCGCGACCGGGTGAGGTCGAGGACATCGCGAACTGTGCGGTGTTCCTGCTGAGTGACGCCGCTAGCTACATCACCGGTCAGGTGATCAACGTCGACGGTGGGGTCCTGGTGCGCCGCGGGCCAGACTACTCGGCGATGCTCGAACCACTCTTCGGTGCTGACGGCCTACGCGGGGTCGTCGCGCAATAGGTCGGGCGGGGTTGTCCCGTTCTGACTCACGAGGTTTCGTAAATCGACTGCACCTAGCGGTGATTGATCTGGGGCACCACGTCTGCGATTGATCGCCGCTAGGGCGAGCAGTCCGATTCGTCGAGTTGGATCAGCGGCGACGGAAGTCTCAGAGTCGGCGTGTAATCCCCGGTTGCCGAGTAAGGTCGGGGCCTATCCGGGCAGCGAACCGCCGGAACTGGAGCAGCGATGTCCACTTTGATCCGGGCCGCCCGAGCGGCCACCATCTCCTGTCTGGCGGTCGTCATGCTTGTCGGTGTTTCTCCGACGGCGACGGCGGACCCAGCAGACAATCAGGCCAATAACGACAAACTCTTCGGGCTGTTGTCTGGGGGATACACCCCGGCCGACTGCCAGGCCAGCAAGCAGTATGCCGAGGATCCCTTCCTCGCACGCCTCGGCTGCGGCCCGAACAGCCGGGAGGGTGGGCCCACGGGTGCTACTTACTCCCTCTACGGCAGTCTCGACGACTTGAACAGCGTCTTTAGCAGGAAACTTGGCGATCCGATCGCATGCTCGGAAGGAACAGGTCCGGGCCCGGTTGCCTGGGATGGCGGCATGGTCGTGTGCTCATACAACAGCCGGAGCGGGAATGCATTGATGTGGACCAAGACCGCCGATCTGCTCGTCGTCGTCGCGTCGGGCCGTGATACTGCCTCGTTGTATGACTGGTGGCTATCGGCTCGCTGAGCCTACTTTCCACCCCGACCACCCACGGACTACGACGACCCAGCACCCTTCTGAGCGCCGGCTTCCCAAGAGGCGACCTTGCCGAGCGCCGACCAGTCGAGGTGGGCGCCGCCGTTGGCGAGCAGGGTGAGGAAGCGATCACGGATAAGGCTGGCCACCGGCAGTGGCACCTCTAGCGACTCGCCCGCGGCGAGCACAAGACGGACGTCTTTGAGGCCGAGGGAGGCGGCGAAGCCGGCGGGCTCGAACTCCTCGCGGGCCAGCAATGCGCCGTACGTCTTGTAGACCGGCGCATCGAAGAGCGTCGACGTCAACACCTCGAGATAGTCCCGCTTGTCGACACCGGCCTTTTCCACCAGTGCCATCGACTCCGCGAGCGACTCGATCACCGAAGCGATGAGAAAATTTCCGCTCAGCTTGATCAGGTTCGCGGCCATGGGCTGTTCCGCCACGACGAACGTCCGCTGACCGATCGCATCGAATACCGGCGAAAGTGCTTGCACTGCAGCGGGTTCACCGGCTGCCACCACAAACAGTTTCGCCGCTTCCGCCGCCTCCGGACGCCCGAACACCGGAGCCGCGACGATTCGATGCCCTGCTGCGGCATGCGCTGCCGTCAGCCGCTCCGCCAGCGCGAGGCTGATCGTGCTCGACGAAACATGAATGGCGCCCGACGGAAGGGACGCGAGGATGCCGCCCTCGCCGAACGTCACCGCCTCCACCGCATCGTCGTTGGCCAGCATCGTGATGACTACATCGCCCCCGCACGCCTCGGCCACGGTCCGCGCCGCCGAAGCGCCCCGCTCGACCAGCGCGGCGACTTTGTCGCGCGAGCGGTTGTACGCCGTCACCTCATGCCCGGCTCCGAGCAGATTCGCGGCCATGCCGGCGCCCATGTTTCCCAGTCCTACGAACCCGATCCTCATGGTCTCCACCATGCCTCACCGATCGTGGTGGATCCGGCCGTCCGTCTCGGTGAGAGGCAGACCCTCACCGCCCCACCGTCGCGCGATGATCTCCGCCGCGATCGACACCGCCGTCTCCTCCGGTGTCCGCGCGCCTAGATCGAGGCCGATCGGGCTCGACAACTTGCCCAACTCCGCATCGGAAAGGCCGGCCTCGCGCAGGCGCGAGATCCGGTCGTCGTGCGTACGCCGCGAGCCCATCACGCCGACGTATCCGACCTGTGGCAGCCGCAGCGCAACCCGCAGCACCGGAACGTCGAATTTCGCGTCATGAGTGAGCACACAGATCGCCGTCCTGGCATCGATCGTGCCCGCGTCCGCCTGCGAGGCGAGATAGCGGTCCGGCCAATCGACGACGACCTCGTCGGCACCCGGGAACCGCGCCGGTGTTGCGAACACCGGGCGCGCATCGCACACCGTCACGCGATAACCCAGAAACGAACCCTGTCTGACAAGCGCGGCCGCGAAGTCGATCGCACCGAAGATCAGCATCCGGGGACGCGGGGCATGGCTCGCGACGAACACCTCCATGCCCGTCTCCTGCCGCTGCCCGTCGGCGCCGTAAGACAGCACCGTTGACCGCCCCGCGTCCAGCAAACCCCGAGCGTCATCGGCGACAGCGGCGTCGGCCCGATCCGATCCCAGCGATCCCTCGACCGCACAGGGTGCGACGACGATCCTGCGCCCCACCCGCCGCGGGTCCGGATGTGCGATCACGGTCGCGACGGCCGTCGGGCGATGAGCCGTGATGTCGTCGGCGATCGTCTCCAGTTGCGGGAACGTCCGGCGCGACATCGGCTCGGCGAAGACATCGATGATCCCGCCGCAGGTCAGCCCGGGTGCCAATGTGTCGTCGTCGCTCAGGCCGTACCGCTGCAACTCCGCCCGTCCCGACGCCGCGACCTCGTTCGCCAATTCGTAGACCGCCGCCTCGACGCAACCGCCGGACACCGAGCCGGCTACCGTGCCGTCGGGTGCGACGACCAGCGTCGCACCAGGCTGCCGCGGCGCGGACCGCATAGTGCGTACGACGGTGGCGACGCCCGCGGTGCCGCCGGTCCGCCAAACCGTCAGCAACTCATCGAGGACGTCGCGCACCGTCGAAGTGTAAGCCCGGCCCGCGCCGCGACCTGGTAGATCGTCAGCGGCGTTCGTCGAACGCGATCTTCAGCACCGCGGGACCGGTGATGCCCACCAGCGGCTTGTACTCCGCGGGTGCCGCGCGCCGCACGTTCGTCATCCGCCGCGTCATCACCACCAGGGCTTCGGCGAGCTCGCGTCGTGCCAGGTTCGCGCCCAGGCAGTAGTGCGCACCCGCGCCGAAGGTCTGCATCGGTGCCGCGCCCTCACGCGTGATGTCCAGGCGATGCGGGTCGTCGAACACCTCGGGGTCACGATTGCCTGCGGCCGTGTTCACCATGACGAAGGTGCCCGCCGGGATCGTCACACCGCCGAACTCGACGTCCTCGATCGTCATCCGCATCGCACCGAAGACCACGGGGTTGAAGCGCATCAGTTCCTCGACCGCGTTCATCGCCAGCTCCGGACGCTCGGCGAGCAGCTCCCACTGGTCGGGGTGATCGCACAGGGTGTCCACCGCAGCGGCGAGCTGATTGCGGGTGGTGTCGGTGCCCGCCATCAGGATTCCCGCCGCGAGCATGCGCAGCTCTGATGTCGTCAGCCGGTCACCGTCGTCCTCGGCGCGGATCAGATCCGAGATCAGATCGTCGGTGAGCGAGTTGCGACGTTCGGCGACCATCGCGTCGATGTAGTCGTCGAGCTCCGCCCACGCCTGCAGGATCACCTGCTCGTGTTCGGCGACATTCCAGGTGAACAGTTTGAAGAAGTCATCGGCCCACTCGGAGAACAACTTCCAGTCCTCACTCGGCGCGCCGAGCAGCTCCGCGATCACCGGAACCGGGTACGGCCGGGCGATGTCCGCGACGATCTCGCTCCTACCCGCGGACAGCAGCGGTTCGACCAATTGCGTGATGATGTCGGTGATCACCGTGTCCAGCCGCCCGACCGCGCGGGGCGTGAACGCCTTGGACACCAGACGGCGCAGCCGATCGTGGTCCGGACCGTTGATGCTCAGGATGGTCGAGGTCGCGCGATCCCACATGGGACCCGACGTGATTCCCTGCGTCTCGAGGCCCAGACCTTCCGGCACGCACATGCGGTGATCGCGAAGGGCCGTGCGGGCCAGTTCGTAGCTCAGAATCTCGGGGCCGTGCGCACCCATCACCACCGGCCCCTGGCTCAGCGCCACGGCCAGTCGTCGATGCGCTTCCTGCGGATCGGATGCGTTTTCGTAGTCCACTGTCGGCAGGTCGACGATGGTGGGTTCCAGCGTGATGGTCATGAGGGCCTCCCCGGCGTTTGAAGGACACTTCGATGGTCGATCCGGGGCGGGGCAGCGGACTAGCGTAGGCGACTACCCCAAAGCGGAGAGACCCAAGAGGAGACGAGGTACGCAGTGCGACACGTCATCGCAGGACTGCTCGTCGCGGGCGGTGTGGCGTGGGGTGGGCCAGGCATCGCGACGGCGGCCCCCGACATCCCGCCGGTTTCGGATGCGGCACGTGCCGCCGGACTGATCGACGTTCGGACCGTCGTGCCCGACGCCGTCATCGACCTTCGGTACGCGACGCCGAACAACTTCGTCGGACTGGCGATGTATCCGGCCGACGCTCGGTGCCTCATCGCTGAGTCGATGGCCGACGGCCTCAAGACCGCCGCCGACCTGCTGCGCGCCGACGGCGACGTCCTCGTCTTCTGGGACTGCTACCGGCCGCACGCGGTCCAGGTCCAGATGTACGACGTCGTGTCCGAGCCCGGCTGGGTGAGCAAGCCCGGGCCGTATGCGCGCAGCCACGAGGCGGCGCTTTCGGTCGACGTGACGCTGGAGCACGACGGTGCGCTCGTCGACATGGGAACGGGCTTCGACGAGTTCACGCCCCGCGCCAACGCGTACGCCACCGACGGCGTCAGCCCCGCGGCGCAGGCCAACCGCGCCCGATTACGCGACGCGATGGCCGCGGGCGGCTTCACCGTCTACCAGGGCGAGTGGTGGCATTTCGACGCACCCGGCGCCTACACCAACCACCCGATTCTCGATGTTCCTGTGAATTAGGTGATTTGATTCCCCGGTGCGCAGGTTGATCGCAGCGGTGTCGCTGTTCGCGGTCGCGCTTCTGCCCGCATGTGATCGCGATGCCCCGCCCAGTTCGCTGTTCAATGCCGGCGGATATCACGTGCGCGGCGAGAAGGTCTACTACCTTCGTTCGTTTCCCGGCGACGCGTTCGAGATCGACGGCGCCGACCCCGCGTCGTTCCACGCCTTCGACCAGACGTACGCCCGCGACAAGTCGACCGTCTACGTCGACGGGCACCCGCTGCCCGGCGCCGACGCCGGGACCTTCGAACTTCTCGACCGCCCCGCCTTCGCCAAGGACGCTCACCACGTCTACCAACGCGATCGCCGGGTGAGTGACGATCCGGCGCATTTCGAACTACTCGACGGGGACCTGTCGAAAGACAGCACCGCGGTGTACTGGAGCGACGGCGATGTGCTCTCCGACGATCCCGCCACCTTCGCGATCATCTCGGACAAGGAGAACTACCTGTTCACCAAGGACGCCAGGACCGTCCACGTCAACGGCAACCCGATCGAGAGTGCCGACCCCGCGACATTTGAAGTGCTGCAGGGCGCGTACGCAACCGACAACGATCGGGTGTACTACTTCACCGACCAGATCGTCGGCGCAGACATGACGTCGTTCCGGGTGTTCGACGGTCCGTATGCCGCTGACGCGACACGCGTCTACTGGATGGGCAAACCCATCGAGGGTGCCGACCCGCAGAGCTTCCGCGTACTCAACGCCGACTTCGAGTGCTCCGCCGATGCACGCCGTGCCTACTACCGGAATTCCGTTGTTGCAGAAGCGGATCCGTCGACCTTCCCGCCCAACCGGTCCGTCACGCGATGTGACGAGACCTCGATATCCTTCGCGGAGTAGCCATGACCGACGTTGCCGCGAACAAGTTCGTCGCTGAGCAGACCCACAGCACACGGCGGGCCTGGGCGGCGGTCGCGCTACTCGCGGTGGTCGGCACGCTCAACTATGCCGACCGGTTCCTGCCCGCCGTCCTCGCTGAGCCGATCAAGAATGATCTGGCGTTGTCCGACACCGCAATCGGTGTCATCAACGGCTTCTGGTTCCTGGCCGTCTATGCGGTATTGGGCCTATTCATTGCCAGGATCGCCGACCGCGGCGCGTTCGGTCTGGTGATCTCGACGTGTCTGACCCTGTGGGGCGCCATGACGATGCTCGGCGGCGCGGTCCAGTCGGCGTTCCAGTTGGCGCTCACCCGCGTCGGTGTGGCGGTGGGCGAGGCCGGTAGCACGCCGGCCGCGCACGCCTATGTGGCGCGGAACTTTCCGCCGGAACGCCGCGCGGCACCGCTGGCCGTGATCACCATGTCGATTCCGTTGGCCAGCGCCGCCAGCCTGCTCGGCGGCGGTCTGCTCGCGCAGTCGCTGGGGTGGCGCACGGCGTTCGTCGTGATGGGCGCGATCAGTGTGGTGTTCGCCCCGCTGGTGCTCGTCGTCCTCGGACGCCGCCAGCCCGTGCCCGCCGCGCAAGCATCCGCAGGCGACGAAGTGCAGGCGGCCAAAGTGCTGGACCTGCTGAAGAAACCGAGCTTCCTGGCCGTCGTCATCGGCGCCGCGTTCATCTCCTTCGCGGGGTACTCGCTGACCACCTTCGCCCCCGCCTACCTCATCCGGACCCGCGAGATGTCACTCGGCGAGGTCGGTGTCCAATACGGTCTCGCCAGCGGCCTGACCGGAATCCTGAGCCTGCTGGTCGTCGGCCGTGTCGCGGATCGCTTGTCCGCCAAGGATCCTCGGTGGTCGCTGTGGCTGGTGGCGGCGATGACCGCTGCCATGGTTCCGTTTTCGGCACTGGCCTTCGTGGTTGAAAACCGCACGTTGTGCATCTGGTTCATCGCCTTGAGCTACGTCGTGGGCACGGCCTACATGGCGCCGTCGATCGCCGCGATTCAACGCCTGGCCCGCGCCGAACAACGCGCAACGGCGTCGGCGATCTTCCTGTTCTTCGGCGCCATGGTCGGATCCCTTGGTCCGTTCCTCACCGGCGTCATCAGCGACGCGCTCAAGGCCGACCTCGGCAACATGTCGCTCGGAGGTGCGCTGCTGATCGTGCCGGTGGCCCAGGTGGTCGCGATCATCTGTTACCTCCTTGCGAGCCAACGCTTCATGCGCGAGATCGTCGACGGGTAGTTTCACGGGCGTGGCTGAGCTGATGAACCGGCAGATCGTGTTGCGTCGTCGTCCGACCGGGCTGGTCGCGCCCGGCGACACCGAGTTGGTCACCACACCCGCGCCCGAACCGGCCGAAGGCGAAGCGCTGATCCGCACCACGTATATCGGTATCGACGCAGCCGCGCGAACCTGGCTCAACGATCAGCCGGGCTACCTCCCGCCGGTGCAGATCGGGGAAGTCATCCGGGCCGCGGGCATCGGCGAGGTCGTGGCATCGCGCTGCGACGCGTATGCGGTCGGCGACGTCGTGACGACGCTGACCCATTTTCAGGAGTACGTGATCTGTCGCGACGACATCTTCACCACGCCGGTGCCCGGACCGCAGGACAAGGTCGACCAACTCGCGGTCATGTCGGTCTACGGCCCGACGGGTGCCACCGCCTACTTCGGGATGGTCGGCATCGGCAAGCCGAAGCAGGGGGAGACGGTGGTCGTGTCCGCCGCGGCGGGCGCCACCGGGTCGGTGGCGGGCCAGATCGCCAAGATCGCGGGCGCCCGCGTCGTAGGTATTGCGGGTGGGCCGGAGAAGTGCAAGGCGGTGGTCGAGGACTTCGGCTTCGACGCGTGCATCGACTACCGGGAAGACAACATGAAGGCGGCGCTCAAGGAGCACTGCCCACGCGGGGTCGATGTCTATTTCGACAACGTCGGCGGGCCCATTCTGGACGCCGTGCTCGGCCGCCTCGCACCGAAGGCCCGCGTCGTGCTGTGCGGTGTCATCTCGAGCTACCTGACCGGCGAACATCCCGGCCCAGCCAACTACGTGAATTTGCTCTCGAAGACCGCGACGATGCAGGGCTTCAACGCGCTCGACGAGTGGAGCCGCTTCGACGAGGCGTTCGGTCCGCTGCGCCAATGGTCGGACGAAGGCAAGCTGGTCCACCGCCAGACGATCTACGACGGCATCGAATCCTGCGTCGACGCCATGAACGGGCTTTTCACCGGTGCCAACATCGGCAAGATGTTGGTGAAGATCAGCGAACCGAAATCGGTCTGAGTACCCGGCGGCAAAAGGGGGTACAGACGGACATGGTGTCGAATCTCCTTCGTTTGCTCGGCGTCGCCGTCACAGCCGTCGCCGCCCTCTTGCTTTCACCGGTCCCCTATGCCGCAGCTCAGGGCTGTCCCGATGTCGAGGTGGTTTTCGCCCGCGGCACCGGTGAACCGCCCGGTGTCGGTGGGGTCGGCCAGGCGTTCGTCGATGCGGTGCGCACGCAGTCCGCGCCCCGGTCCGTGAACGTCTATCCGGTCAACTACGCCGCGAGCAGCGACTTCATGGGAGATCGCATCGCCTTCGCGAGGACCGTCGTCGACGGCATCCGCGATGCGGGTCTGCACATCGAGGCGACGGCGGCGAACTGCCCCGACACCCAGATCGTCCTCGGTGGCTTCTCCCAGGGCGCGGCCCTCGCCGGCTACGTGACCTCGGCCGAGATCCCACAGGAGGTGCCGGCCGAGTACCGCGAGTTCATCCCGAACCCGATGCCCTCGGAGGTCGCCGATCATGTCGCGTCCGTGGTCCTCATCGGTCTGCCGTCGCCGGAGTTCTTGGCCAGCGGAGGCGCACCGCCCATCACGATCGGTCCGTCGTACGTCGACAAGACCCTCAAGGTCTGTGCACCGGACGACACGATCTGCAACGGTCAACCGGCCGGTCCGCCGAGCTTCGCCCACGCGATGTACGGCGTGAATGGAAGCACCAACGACGCCGCGGCTTACACGGTGGCACGGCTCAGGCCGGCTCCCGCGGCTCCGGTCCCGGCACCAGGCGCGCTCCCGGCGCCGATGCCTATGTCGGCCCCGATGCAGTGATGGCCGCGAACAACTCGGCCATCTCGTCGGCCGGACCGCCGGGAACGGTGTAGCCGGCTTCATCGCGGATCTCGCCGAGGTGTTCGTGGACGTCCTCCACCGACAGCTCGGGACTGTAGAAGCCCTTCGTCCTGCCGACGAAGAAACGCGCCACATGGCCCGCACCGACGGTGTAGATCTCGCCTGACACCGGACACTCGCGGTGCGTCAGAAAGGCCGCCACCGGTGCGACGAGCGCGGGGTCGAGCTTCTGGAGGTATTGGCCGGCAAGCTCATCCAGGATCGCCTGTGCGGCGGCGTCGTCCTGCTGTGGTGCGGTGTCGACCGAGTGCTGCAGCATCCGGGTGTAGGCGATCGGAGCGATGGCGTTCACCTTGATGTCGCTGCCGGCGGCCTCGGCCGCGAGCACCCGGGTGAGGCCGACCAGACCGGTTTTCGCGGCGCCGTAGTTGCTCATCCGCTCGGCGCCGAGCAGTCCGGCCGCCGAGCACGTGTTGAGGATGCGGCCATACCCCTGCTCGCGCATCACCTTCCACGCCGGTCGCGTCAGATTGAACGCGCCCTTGAGATGCACGTCCACCAGCGGATCGAGGCGGTCCGGGGTGATGTCCTCGAACGGGGCGTCGCGCACGATGCCCGCGTTGTTGATGAGGATGTCGACCCGTCCCCACGCCTCGACGGCGGCGTCGATGATCGCCTGCCCACCCTCGGGCGAGGTGACGCTGTGGTGGTCGGCGATCGCTTCCGCGCCCAACGCGCGGATCTCGTCTGCGACGGTGTCGGCGGCCGTGCGGTCGGAGCCGTCACCGGTCACGGATCCGCCGATGTCATTGACGACGACGCGCGCGCCGCGCGAGGCGAGAAGCAGCGCGTACTCCCTTCCGAGACCGCCGCCCGCGCCGCTGATCACGGCGACCTGCCCGGCGAATCGCAGCTTCGGTGTCACCACGAGACCGGTAGCTCCTTCATGCCGTAGATGCCGGATTCACCCTTGAATTGCAATTCCTCCACGTCGACGGCCAAGCGCAAGCCGGGCACCCGGCGAGCCAGTGTGGAGAAGGCGATCTGCATCTCGACACGGGCCAGGTTCGCGCCGATGCACTGGTGCACGCCGTAGCCGAAACCCAAGTGCCCACGCGCGTTTCGGTCACCGTCCAGGATCTCGGGGTTGTCGACGAAGTTGGGGTCCCAGTTGCCGGCCGGCAGGTTCATCACGAGCCAATCGCCGGCGCGGATCTGCTGACCACCGAGGACGAGGTCTTCAGTGGCGATCCGGTCGACCTGGCTGTGGACGATCGCAAGGTAGCGCATCAATTCTTCGACAATCTTGGCGATGACGGATGGGTCGTCGGTGTGTCCGAGTAGCTCGAACATCGCCCGATGTTCCATCAGCGCAACGGTTCCCAGCGCGATCATGTTGGCTGTGGTCTCGTGACCGGCCTGCATCATGATGGCGCCGGTGACAGTGGCGGTTTCCGGACTGATGTCGCCGTTCACCACATGATCGGTGACGAGGCGGCCGAGCAGATCGTCGCCGGGTTCGGCCTTCCTACGCTCGACCAGTTCGGCGATATAGGCGAACATCTCCCCGAAGGCCTGCGCCTTTTCTTCGTCGGAGGTACGGCGGTCCAGTCCGACGGTCGTGTGGTGATGAAACAGTTCGAGGTCGTCACTGGGCACCCCGAGTAGGTGAGCGATGACTAGTGAGGGCACCGGTAGCGCGAAGGCGCTCACCAGGTCAGCGGGCGGCCCGGCGTCCAGCATCGCGTCGAGGTAGCTGTCGACGATCTCCTGGATCTGCCCGCGCATGGCGTCGACCCGCCGGAAGGTGAAGTCTCTGGTCAGCATTCGCCGGATCCGATGGTGTTCGGGGTCATCGACGCGCGCAAACATCACCGGGGTGTTGTTCTCGCTGTCCTTCGGCATCATCTCCGACGGAATCGTTTCGGCGGACAGCCGCGGATCGACGAGCGCGGCCCGGATGTCCTCGTACCGGCTCACCACCCACGTGGGCCGGCCCTGGTAGATCGCGCGCCGCAGACCGGGCTCGTCGCGCCACTGCGCGAACTCCGCGGGCGGGCGCAAGGGGCAGGTCGCCGAGCGCGCAGCGGGAATTGCGGGGAGATCGGATTCTGTGGCTGTGGAAGTGCTTGTCATCACCGGCGTTTCCGTTAAGTGTCAGTCATCTGACAATTAGCCCCGAGCGTAGAACCCGCAAGAGTGGCAGTCAACTGTCAGATAGACTGGTGCGATGACCGACGTCGCCGATCGGCCGCTGCGCGCCGATGCAGCGCGCAACGCGGAGCGCATCCTTCGCGCCGCACGCGACGTTTACGGCGAGATGGGTGCCGACGCGCCCGTGGAGGCCATCGCTCGCCGCGCGGGCGTCGGCGAACGGACGCTGTATCGGCGGTTTCCCACAAAGGGTGACTTGATCAACGCCGCACTGGACCAGAGCATCGCCGAGGACCTCACCCCGGCGATCGCGAAGGCCCTGGCCGACAAGGATCCGATGCGAGGCCTCGTCGCGCTCATCGAGGCGGCGATTTCGCTTGGCGCCCGCGAGCACCACATGCTCACCGCGGCGCGTCGGGCGGGTGCGCTGCGATCCGACGTCTCCGCCGAGCTGAACAATGCCCTCGCCGAGCTGGTCGCCCGCGGCCGGGACGCGGGGGTCCTCCGGGCCGACGTGGTCGCCGATGATCTGCCCCGCTTCATCGCGATGCTCTACGGCGTGCTGTCGACGATGGATTCCGACAGCGACGGCTGGCGGCGTTACGTTGCCCTGCTCATCGATTCGATATCCACGGGTGCGCGGCCGCGGCTCCTCCCGCGCGCAGTGCCGCTGCGCTTCGAGCCGGCGTCGACGAACTGGCTTTAGTGGATCAATGTCCGAACTGCTCGATGATGAGGACCTGCAACTCGCCGACCACACCGCCGAGGACGCCGCCCACGGTGATCATCAACGGCTCGTCGTCTTTGAAGATCGGTCGAAGGATCGACTCGTACTCTTCGTTGGTTAGCTGATTCATCTTCTCGACGATGGTGTTCTCGAGGTCGATGACGCTTGTCGCGTAGTCCTGTGCTTCGAGCAGCGTCTCGGGGAGACGTTCGAGCACGAGCTCGACCACCCGGTCCTTGAGCGCGCGATAGCGTTTTGTGCCGACGGCGAGCACAACGAGCGGGCCGGCGATACCGGTCTGCGCATCGATGGCGGCCTCGATCTCCTTGGCGGCCAGCGCGAACAACTTGTCCGAGCCGGGACCCTTGAGGATGCCGTCGAAGAGAATCTCCGGTGAGAACAGATCGTCGGCCAGGATCTTCGCGTAGTCGCGCGTGATCTTTTCGCGCTGGGCGTGCAGCATCCCCTGGAACGGGATGAACCCGAGGAACTTCTTCTCGTGCACCGGCCGGAACAGCATGTTGAGCGCGATGTAGTCGGACAGGAAGCCGACCGCGAAACCGAACGCGGGCATGATCCACGGGTTCTTGAACAGCGCCCACGCGATCATCTGCACCAGACCGATGGCAAGGCCGAAATAGATTCCGCTGCGCCGGACGAAGGCCATCGCGTCGTCACTGACACCGCGCATCAGCTTGACGAGTTTCTCTTTGTTGCGCACCAGCGTGGTGACGGCCAGGAACTGGAGATCGACGTAGCGGCTCAGGTCCGACTTCATCTCGTTGAGCATGTTCTCGGTGACCCGTGGCGCCTGTGCCTGAATCCGCTCTTGGATGGCTCGGCGCGCTTGCTCCGGCAAGGAGTCCCACAGACCGGGCCGAATCTGTTCGGCGAGGTCGCGAGTGATCTCGTCGATGGCCTGGACCAATGGGCCGCGTAAGGCCTCGACGGCCTCCGCGGCGTCGATGCGTTCCAGCAGCTCTTCAGGTTTGAGCAGATTCGTGGTGAGCAACTCGATGGTCTTGGATCCGACCTTGCCCGCCCGCCGCGGCACAATGCCCTGCCAGCCGATCGGGCCGATGCCCTTGAATTCGCGCGGGCGGTAGATCATCTCCAGCGCAACGATTTTGGTGCTCCAGCCGACAAAGGCGGCCACGAGTGGCATCGATAGGTAGATCAGCCAGTTGGCGCCGAAGTCACTCTTGATCTCGCTCCAGGACTGCATGGCGACAACGAGATCTGTCACGGGCCGCCCTGCTGCATGGTCGCCTCCCACAGTGACGTGCCGAGGTTCGACAGCGTCAAGGCGAACTTGTCCACCTTCGCGACCAAAGGGCCGCGGGAGGCGCTCTTGATCGCATCGAGCACCGCGGTCTCCGCCAGCAGTACCTCGTAGTCGTCCTTCAGGTCGGGATCTTCTGGACCGATTTCGACCAGCCCCAGCGACAGCAGGTGGCTGACGTATGTGGGCACCATCGCGGGCAGGGCGACATTGGCCGTGCGACCGATCAGCGAGGCGTTCTCGAGGACCGCCCGTCCCGGCACGGCGCGCCGGACCCAGTCGTGCACTGTCACCAATGGTGATGACGATCCGTCGGACAGCGCGCTGATGATGCGCGCTTCGTCGGCCACCAGTTGGTCGAGGATGTGGTGAAACAGCTCGACCTGGCTGCTGCGTGTGCTGTGGTCCAGGGCGCGGTCGAGCAGGTCCCGCATCTTCGAGCTCAGACCATCGGTTTTTGGTGCCTCGGCCGCGGTTGGCGCCGGGCGCTCGGGCGGGGGATCGGGCTTATCCGAGTCGTCGCCGAGCCAGCCCATCAGGTGTTCCTGGGTTCGTATCGACGTGCGAAGCCAGAACCGCGCAGCACCGGATGCGAGCCCGGCGACGCGGTCGAGCGGGTCCTGCGAGTTCCCCACGGCGCAACGGTAACGGCTCGACTGCGAGAATCGGCGAAAAGGGAGGCCGCGCGTGAACCAAGACACATACGACAAGGGCCGAGAGATCCGCGCCGCGGTCCTCGGCGAGGCGTACGTCGCGCAGGCGGCCGCCAATGCCGACGACTTCTCTGGACCCCTGCAGGATCTGGTGACCGAATACTGCTGGGGTGCGGTGTGGGGTCGCGACGGTCTGCCGCTCAAGACGCGCAGCATGCTGAACCTCGCGATGCTCGCGGTGCTCAATCGGCCCAACGAGTTGAAGACGCACGTCAAAGGTGCGCTCACCAACGGCGTCACGCGCGAGGAGATTCGGGAGATCCTCTTGCAGGTGGCGATCTACGGCGGAGTTCCCGCCGCCGTCGACAGCTTCCGCATCGCGCGGGCAGCATTCGACGAGATCGAGCAGGGCTAGGGGTTCGGTATGGACATCGGCTTCATCGGGCTGGGCAACATGGGGTTTCCGATCGCGTGCCGGCTGGTGGCGGCCGGACATCGCGTCGTCGTCTTCGACACCCGCGCAGCTGTTGTCGACGACGCGGTGGCGCGCGGAGCCCAAGCCGCGGCGTCGGCGGCCGACGTCGCCGACCGGGTGGCCACGGTCATGGCCAGCCTGCCGACACCGCAGGCGTCCGCCGCTGTTGCCGAGGCCGTGTCCGGCGGATCCGCCATCCGTCGCTTCATCGACTTCTCCACGGTGGGAAGTCAGACAGCGCAACGTAATAGCGAGCTACTGGCATCGCATGGGGTCGCCGCGTTGGAAAGCCCCGTCAGCGGAGGTGTGCACGGTGCCGAGGCGGGGACGCTCGCGGTGATGGTTTCCGGGCCGCGCGCCGATTTCGACGAATGCGCGCCCGCGTTCGACGCGATCGGGCGCACTACCTTCATCAGCCCGAAACCCGGTGCGGCGCAGACGATGAAGCTCGTCAACAATCTGATCGCGGCGTCATCACTTGCGGTCACCGCCGAAGCCATGGCGATGGGCGTCAAGGCCGGTCTGGATGCCCAGGTGATGATCGACGTGCTCAACGCGGGATCGGGCGGGACGCACGCGAGTCGCGACAAATTCCCGCGCGCGGTGCTGCCGCGCACGTTCGACTACGGTTTCGCGACCGGCCTGATGGTCAAGGACGTCCGGCTGTACCTCGACGAGGCCAGGGCGATGGGGCTGGACACCGCGCTGGCCGGCGCCATCGCTGCGCTGTGGGAAAGCACGCTGGCCGCGGAGGGACCCGACTCCGACTTCACCTCGATCGTCAAGCCGATCGAAGCCGCGGCAGGCGTCGTCATCGAGGCGCGCGAATCCTGAGTGGGGTGTAGCCACGCGGCGATGTTGCGGACGTAATCCTTGAACGCCACCAGCCGCGAGGGGTCCGCCTTGATCCCCCTGCCTTCGGGTTCGGTGACGAATGTCGGTGCACCGCAGCCGAGATCCCAGTTGTAGTCGGCGAAGTGGTGAAAGGTCGAGGCCGCCAGTGCGCGACCCATCGGCCTGCCGTCGTCGGTCCGTTCACCGTCCAGCGCGACGGCCAGGCTGAATTGCCGGCCCGACGCGGTGCTGCGGCCCAGTGCGATCACCGTCGCTGAGTCCACGCACGCCGACACCGCACCCTCATGGGGGTGGGCGGGGAACCACTCGATGCGGCCGCTATCGGTGCGGGAGGTGCGCAACAACTCGTGCACTGGCTCCGCCGCGAACACGGGTTGGTGGTCGCCGTTGGCGCCCGAGTGGTAGTTGGGCCACGAGATGGTCGGCGTGTCTTGGTCGTCTCGCATCCTGGCCGGATCGGGATTCTTCTCGTGGAAATGGTTGACATCGCCCAGAGTTCCGAGACCGATCAGGCAGCTGCCCAGATCCTGGTGGTCGCGGGCGGTGAGTACCCCGCCGCCGTTCTCGCGGAAGCGCACGATCGCTTGCGACTCGGCGCCGGTGAGACCGTCGCCGACATCGACGGCCATCAGCCAGAGCTGGTCGTAGTCGATTTCGTCGAGCCGGCTCAGGATCGGATCGTCTGCTCGGCTGAGCCGGTTGCGTGCAGTCACCTGGTGGCCCGCGGCACGCAGCTCGTCGGCCAGCAGCGAGAACCGGGTGATGTCCCAGTCGTCGGGGTGCTCGACGATCGTCGTCTGCAACAGGATGTTCGACATCAGAATCCCTTATCCCACTCAGGCTTTGGCGGCGGGCACGCGCCGGTCTCGGCGCGCGATCAGTTCGTCCTCTTCGACGAGGGTGAGCATCGGCTGCCCCGGAGTGCACAACATCGTGACGAGGAAGCGGACCTTGACGTCGTCACGGGCGTTGCCATCCGAGTAGTGGATGACGTCGCCGCCCGGCTCCCAGAACGTCTCACCGGCCCTTACGACGCGCGGCGCCTCACCCTCGAGCTCGAACAGCATCTCGCCCTCCAGCACGTAGCCGAACGCAGGCCCGCTGTGGCGGTGCGGCGGCGTTCCGGGGTCACCGGGAGGGAACTCGACGGCGACAGTCATCGCGTGCGAACCGGGGGCGACGTCGGGCGGCATGGCCTCCTGCAGGACGGTGACCGCGGTCTGCCACGCGTTGCTGCGTTGCTTCGGTGTGGTCATCTGCGGCTCCTTCGATTGCGTTTCGCGGGTACACCTTGAGGACCGGGCTCGGCCGGGATTTGTGACAAAGTCATTGCCCGGGCTATTCGACGAGCTTGCCGTCGGCGGAGACCTCGCGCATGAGCCCGGCGATCTCGGACGGGATCTCGGGGATGGCTTCGCGGGTCAGGTTTCCCGGGCCCGACCAGACGAAGTTCACCCGCAGCGACTCGTCGAGTTCTGGGTAGTCGGAGCGGTTGTGGCAGCCGCGGGACTCCCGGCGTTCGAGGGCAGCTTCGAGCGTGGCGCGCGCGGCCAGCAAGCTCGACTTGAGGTCGAAGGCGTGGGCCAGGTCCTGATATCCCGCGATGTCGGGATGGACCCCGAGCTGGGCGGCGTGCTCGTCGATGGCGTCGAGCTCGTGCAGGCCCGCGCGCAGCCCACCCTCTTCGCGCACCACACCGCAGTGTTCGGTCATGGTGTTGCGGACACCGCGCTGCAGGTACCTGACGGTCTCGCCGCCCTTGGCCGACAACAGTGCGTCGATCTCGTCCCTGGCGACCGAAACCGCGGCGGCAGAACGCTGTTGGGCCCCGAGTGCCGTTGAGTAGGCAGCGGCGTCGGTCCCGACGATGCGGCCGTAGACCAGCAGTTCGATCAGTGAGTTGCCGCCGAGGCGGTTGGCGCCGTGCAGTCCGCTGGACGCTTCGCCGATGGCGTAGAGACCCTGCACGTCGGTCGTGTGGTCCTCGGGCCGCACCCATACGCCGCCCATCGAGTAGTGCGCCGTCGGCGCGATCTCAATCGGGGTGGTGGTGATGTCGAGCAGCTGCAACTCCATCAGCGTGTGATAGACCCGCGGCAGACGCTCCATGATCTGTTCGCGCGGCAGATGCGAGACGTCGAGCCAGACACCGCCGCGTGGCGTCCCGCGGCCCTCCTTGATCTCGGTGTACGCGGCGAGCGCGACGCGATCGCGGGTGGACAACTCCATCCGCTCTGGGTCGTAACGCTTCATGAAGCGTTCGCCGAGACTGTTGAACAGGATGCCGCCCTCGCCGCGGGCGGCCTCGGAGACCAGCGTGCCCGCGGAGTCCTCCGGTTCGATGAGCCCCGACGGATGAAACTGGACGAGCTCCGGATCGCGGATCCGGCCGCCCGCCTCGACGGCGAGACGGAAAGAGTCCCCGGTGTTTTCGTCGCGCCGCGAGGAGGTGCGCCGCCAGATACGGGTGTGGCCGCCCGTGGCGAGGATGACCGCATCGGCGCGGATCACGTACCGCGTCCCGTCGCCCAGGTCGAAGCCGTACGCCCCGAAGATGACGTTGTCATGCACCAGCAGCCTGGTGATGTAAGCCGTGTCGAGGATCGGGATGTCCAGCTGCTCAGCACGTTTGACGAGGGTGCGCTGGATCTCCAGACCGGTGTAGTCGCCCGCGAACGCGGTGCGGCGGTACGTGTGTGCCCCGAAGAACCGCTGGGAGATCCTGCCGTCCTGTTCGCGGGCGAAGTGCATGCCATACCGTTCGAGGTCGCGGATGCCCTCGGCGGCGCCTTCCGTGACGACCTGGACGGTGTGCGGGTTGGCCAGCAGGTAGCTCTCTTTGAGCGTGTCGGCCGCATGCTGTGCGGGACTGTCTTGGGGATCCATCGTCGCCAGCGCGGCGTTGATGCCGCCTGCGGCGAGTGTCGTGTGGGGGTCGGACTTGGGGCGCTTACCGACCGCCAACACGTCGATTCCGCGTTCCGCCAGTTCGATTGCCGCTCGCAGACCTGACCCTCCGGTCCCGATGACGAGCACAGACGTGGCGATCTGCCGTTCGAAGGACTTCATGTCCCTATGACACCGCGGACCGCCGATATGTGACAGGGCTTGTCACGGATCACATGTCACGAACTAAGGGGCTGTCCGGTCCTTAGTTCCGACTGGATGGCTATCCGCGGCTGTGCAGCGCAAGGAGAAGGGGTTCAGCCATGAAGATCGTCGTTATCGGAGGAACGGGTTTGATCGGCTCCCAGGTCGTCAAGCTGCTGACGGACCACGGGCACCACGCGGTCGCGGCGTCACCCAACACCGGGGTGAACACCATCACCGGCGAAGGTCTGGCTGAGGCCCTGACCGACGCGTCGGCGGTCGTCGACGTATCGAACTCGCCGTCGCTGGAAGGTGATGCCGCGCTGGCGTTCTTCCAGAAGTCGACGGGCAACCTGCTCGCCGCAGAATCCGCCGCCGGCGTCGGCCATCACATCGCGCTGTCGGTGGTCGGTACCGACGAGATGGCCGAGGCGGGAAGCGGTTACATGGAGGCGAAGCGGGCGCAAGAGGAGCTCATCGCGAAGTCCGACGTCCCCTACTCGATCGTGCACGCGACGCAATTCTTTGAATTCCTCAAGGGCATCACCGACGCGGCCACCGAGGGCGACACCGTGCGGCTCGCACCGGTGTTCATCCGCCCGATGGCATCGGCGGACGTCGCCAAAGCCGTCGCGAAGGCGTCGGTCGGCGAGCCGAGCAACGCCGTGGAGGAGATCGGTGGCCCGGAGGAGTTCCAGCTCGACGAGCTGGTGCGTCGGACGCTTGGTTCGCGCAACGATCCGCGCACGGTCCTCGCGGATCCGAGCGCGCGCTACTTCGGTGCCGAACTCGGTGCGCACACTCTCACGCCGGGCGGCGATGCCACCCTGTACGACACCCGTCTGGCGGACTGGGCGGCTCGCGCCTAGTTGCGATCGTCGAGGACTTGGTGCCCGGCGTTGTATCCCGGGATGAACGTGATCCCGGGACCGCCGTGGCATCCCGCCCCGCCGAGGTAGAGCCCGTCGATCGGTACCGGCATATCGAGAAATCCCTTGGGCCCCGGCCGGTTCGGGCCCATCAGATCCGGATGCAGCAGGCCGTGGCAGAAGTCCCCCGACGGCGCGGCGAACATCGTCTGCATGTGGTAGGGCGCGAACGTGATGTGGCGGATCAGGATGTCGCGGAAGTTGGGGGCGTAACGCGAGATCTTGTCGATCACCTTCTCCGCCATCACGTTCTTGAGATGGCCGTGCTGGTCGCGGTTCGCTTCGACCGGGAACGCATACGCGTAGGCGCTGGCCGCGTGCTTACCGGGCGGCGCCATGCCGGCGTCGTGCACCGACGGGATCTGCATCCCCATCGACGGGTTTTCGGGAACGACGCCACGCCGGCACTCGTCCCACTGGCGTTGTTGTTCCTCGGGGGAGTTGAAGATCCCGATGGACCCCTGCATGCCGGGCTCGTTGAGGAACTCGTAGGGCGGTGCGAACTCGGGCAGCCCGTCGAGCGCGAAGTGGATCTGGACGAACGACGCCCGGTGGTCGCGTCCGGCCAGCCGCGTCACGAGGTCGGCGGGCAGGTGCTCGGCACCGACGAGGTCGACGAGCGTGTGGTCGGGGGACAGGTTCGAAATCACCACGGGTGCAGTGATCTCGGAGCCGTCGCGCAGACGCACACCAGTGACGCGGTCGCCGTCGACGAGGATCTTGTCGACCTTGGCCCGGTATCTGACCTCGCCGCCGTTGGATACGAACAGCTCGAGCAGATGGTCGCAGAGTGCGCCGATCCCGCCCTCCAGTTTCGTCATCATCGCGGTGGCGTCGTCGGGTACCGCGAGCGCGAACGCCAGACATGTTGCGCTGCCCGGGGTGTATGGCCCGCGGTAGGTGGAGTTGATGGCAAGGAAGGCCAGCATGCCGCGCATGACGGCGTGCTTCTGGCGGTCGGGGAGGAAGCGATCTATGGCGTCCATCGCGGTGCCGAACAGGACATCGTGGATGGCCTGCCGTTCGGCCTCGTTGGCCGCGCAGGCGTACATCTCGTCGATGGTCTTGGGTGGTGTCCGAACATCGAAGCGGCCCAGCGCCTTTGACGGACCCTGACTCCACCCGATCAGACCGGCCATTCCGGTGACGGCGTCGACGCCGTGCTTCTCGGTCAGGTGGGTCATGAACTGCATGGGGTCGCGATAGAAGATCATCGCCTCGTCGCCGTCGTCGCCCAAATTGACCGACATCACCTCGGAGTCGACGGTGTGCAGGGTGTCGAGGCCGAGCTCCTTGGCTATCTGCGGCGGCATGGGGAACTGCACCGAGCCGGCGATCTCGTAGCGGAACCCGTCGATGAGCTCGACGGTTGCCGCCATCCCACCGCTGTAGGTGTTCGCCTCCAGGCAGACGGTTCGCATGCCCGCCTGTTGTAGGAGCGCTGCGGCGGTGAGCCCGTTGTGGCCGGCACCGACAACTATTGCGTCGTAATCACTCATGCCCGGGATTATGTCAGTACTGACACAAAATATGTCAGTACTGACAAAAGTTTCTCGGGGTGGGATACGATCGCCGCGCTATGACTGCCTCGCCGAACCTGCATGAGCTGCGGCGACGGACCACGCGCGAGGCGCTGCGGCAGGCCGCTCTGGCGAGCTTCGCCAGCAAGGGTTTCTCGAATGTCTCGGTGGCCGAACTCGCCCGCGAGGCCGGTGTCACCGAGCGCACCTTTTTCCGGCACTTCCCCACCAAGGAAGCCGTGCTGTTTCAGGACTACGAGACGCAGGTCGAATGGCTGGCCGACGCGCTGGTGCGTCGGCCCGATTCGGAGTCGGTGTTCGACGCGGTACTGGCCGCGATCATGAGCTTCCCGCACGACATCGAGGTGGTGCGGCAGGCGGCGAGCGCCCGCACGGAGTTGATCACCGCCGACCGAATCGCCGCTCACCTGCGGGTGGTTCAAGCGTCGTTCGCCGGGGTCATCACGACCTTCGTCGCGCAGCGTTACGCGGACACGCCGGACATCGAACTGGTCGCGGAGGTGGCCGGTGCGACGATGGCGGCGGCGCTGGTGACCGCGGTGGAGAACTGGGGACGCGGCGGCTGCACCGGCGACCTGAATGAGATGACAACCACCTGTGTGAACCTCGTCAGGTCCGGCCTGGCTCCGCTGGCCTGAGCCCAATCCGGTTCAACCGCAAGGTTGTACGCGGACCGGCCTTACCCTGCCGCTCGGCAAGTCGGAACGTGATGTGCTGCATCGACGTCGCACTCGGCCGGTCCGCGTGTTCAATTTATCACATCATCTGTTCAGTTGGACAGATGAGCGTAGGGTCGGGTCATGGCCGAGTACACGCTTCCTGACCTGGATTACGACTACGGTGCGCTGGAGCCGCATATCTCCGGTCAGATCAACGAGATTCACCACGGCAAGCATCACGCCACCTATGTGAAGGGGCTCAACGACGCCATCGCCAAACTCGACGAGGCACGTGCCGACGGCGATCACGGCGCGATCTTCCTCAACGAGAAGAACCTCGCGTTCCACCTAGGCGGTCACGTCAACCACACGATCTGGTGGAAGAACCTGTCTCCCAACGGAGGTGACAAACCGACCGGGGATCTCGGCGACGCGATCGACGACCAGTTCGGGTCGTTCGACAAGTTCCGGGCACAGTTCACCGCCGCCGCCAACGGTCTGCAGGGTTCAGGCTGGGCCGTGCTGGGTTACGACACGCTCGGACAGCGTCTGCTCACGTTCCAGTTGTATGACCAGCAGGCGAACGTCCCGCTGGGCATCATCCCGCTGCTGCAGGTCGACATGTGGGAGCACGCGTACTACCTGCAGTACAAAAACGTGAAAGCCGATTACGTCAAAGCGTTTTGGAACGTAGTCAATTGGGCCGACGTCCAAGACCGGTTCGCCGCGGCGACCAGCAAGGCGCAGGGCCTGATCTTTTAGCGGAGGTCCTCACGGCAGGCGTAACCTGCAGATATGTGGTCGGCTGCGGTGGTCGTGGGTGGCATCTGTGCCGCCGTGATCGCCACCGCACCGGCCGCGCTCGCCGAACCCACGCCGGGATATCCGGCGACCGATGCCAATGGCGTCCCGACGAACAGGTCCGGTGGTCCCGCCCCGACGATGAACGGGATCACCTGCACGGGAGGCCATTACGGCGTGTGCTTCGCGATGGCGCAAAGTCAACAGCCGCGTAGGACACCGCGTGCCACCGTGGGCCACAGCCCAACGGTCAGAAACTAGCGCAACGAGCCGGGCGGCCAGTCGTAGCCGATCTCATCGCAGATCGGCGGAATTATGATCAGCGATCCGCGCGGGCTGCAGAACGGCATTCCCGGCGGCGGTTGCAGCGGGGCCGGGGGCGTGCCGACCGGAGCAGGCGGCGGCGAGGCCGGATGCGGTGAGCCCGACCAGGGGTACATGGTGTTGGTCGTGACGTCGACGATGCCCTCGGAGGTCCAATACCAGTCGTGCGGGACGTTCCAGTCCCACGTCAGCACTTGACCTCCCGGCGGCGGTGGCTGGCCGGGCAGCCAGTGGGTGCACGTCTGGCCCGGCGGACAGTTGCCGCCTTGGTAACTCGGGCCCTGGGTAGACGCGGTCGTTGCCAACCCCAATCCGGCCAGCGCCAGGCCGGCAGTCGCCACCGCGATCTTCGCGATTCGGTTGATCATCTTTCTCCTTCGTCGGGGCGCGCATGAGTCGCGTCGCCAGTGCGGCCAAGTACAGAGCCCGACGTTGGCTACCGAACCCAACAATGATGGCCCAGCAAGGGTCCGGCTGGGTGAATTCGGGGCGAACTGACCGGACTTCCGTCGCAGGTGGACGGCCGACGCTAGGCTCCCGGACGTGACGGTGAATCGTCGCAAAGTCTTAGGTGCGGCAGGCCTGGCGGGCGCCGGCGCCGCGACCGGCGTGGGCGTCGATCGCCTCATCTCCAGCGGCTCGGGCAATGTCCCTGACAAGGAAGCTCCACCACCCATGACTGTTTCTGACGACGCTGCGCGCTTCGGTGACCCCCGCATACCCGCCGAGACGATCACCTCGCAGTCGCACCTGTTCCGGCTCGGCGAGCAGCCGCGCAGCACCCATGACGGTGGCTGGTTCCAGCAGGCCAACGAGGACAACTTTCCGATCCTCAAGGGGCAGGAAGCCAGCCTGCTGATGCTGACGTTGGAGCCGGGCGGCATCCGCGAGCCGCACTGGCATCCCAGCGCGTGGGAACTGAACATCGTCACCCGCGGGGTGGCGACGTGGGTGGTCATCGACGGAAACGGCAACCACGAAAGTTTCGAACAACAGGTCAACGACCTGGTTTTCGCGCCTCAGGGGTCATTCCATTATTTCGAGAACCGCGGCACCGACGACTTGACGATCATCATCATCCAGAACACCAGTGCGCCCGAGGACAAGGACAACATCGGCATCGGCGAGTCGCTCAGCAGGCTGCCACCGCGGGTGCTCTCGGCCGTATTCGGCGTTCCCGCAGAGACTTTCAGTTCGTTCAAGAAGATCGACAACTCGATCGTCATCCTGCGCTCGCCCTAATAGGACTGGCCGTCGGCGTACCGCTGCCGGCGGAAGTGGCGCCCCTTGCCCCGGTTTCGGCTCTTGTACGTCGCGAGCTGCGAGTCGCAGTTCGGGCAGATCAGCCGTAGGTTGTCCCGCTGATTGTTGGTTGGGTCGCCGTCGATGTGGTCCATCACGAGTGCGAGCGGTAGATCCAGCCAGATGCTTGGTGCTCGACATATCGCACAACATCGCGACTGGGCGTCGGCGATGTACTCCCGGATGTAATGGCCTTGGTGGCCGTCGATTCGCGCCTGGCCAGATTGGAGCCAGAGTTCCGTACTGGCCTTGCGTCGGAACGCCTGCTGACAAGCGTTACCGCAATAGACCTTCTGGCTACGCTTAGTGAGTTCCAAACCACAACCGCGGCACTGCCTCATGGTCGAAAACTACGACGGACCACCGACAAGCCTTTGCGGCCGGAAAATGGAGCCCCCTATCGGGATCGAACCGATGGCCTACGCTTTACAAGAGCGCCGCTCTACCGCTGAGCTAAGGAGGCGTAGCCCTAGTTTATCGGGTCGCGTGTACGGGGAACTACCTGCGGTGTGAGTGTCAAAGACGATCTGCTCAGCGACTTCAAATATGTGTATCCCGGGCTGTCCCGGCAGGAGGTCGAGCGGTTGTTGACTCTCCTCGACCAGAGCGCCAGTACCGAGGCCAGCATGGGCCTCTCCATCGCCACCGCGCTCAAGCCGCTTGTGCCCGAGGTGGCTGGGCGCATCGAGTCCTACAGCGCGAGTGACGTCGACGAGTACGTGCGCATGCTGCGTGGCGCGGCCGTCCTGCTGCTGCAGGAGTGGCGGCCGGAAGGCGAACCGCCGGAACCCGAGGGCGTCGCGAACCTCGTTGGGGCCCTAGAAGCGGAGAGCTGACGTCATTCGTCGGCCTCGATGATCCGTTGCGACGTCACCGTCCGCGACGCCTCCGCCCTGGAGCGCGCCCTGGGCCGTCGACCCGGCAGCGGAATCCGGTCGGCGATATTGCTCAGCGGATTGACCACTTGGCTCAGGGTGATGACCGCGTCGTGCAGGGCATCGATCGTCGGCGCCAGTGCCTCGAGCCCAGGTGCCAGCCGGTTGAGCGTGTCCGCGACCGTTGCCAGTTTGAGTAGCGGTCCGTTCTCGTCGGTCAGGGTGTCGAGCAGACCACCCTCGGCCAGCAGCTTGTCGGCCACGCCGTCCTCGCGCAGCACCCGCTCGATCAGGCCGTCGTTGGCCAGCAGCTGATCGGCTAGCCCACCAGGGGCGATGACCCGCGATATCGCGCCGTCGTCGGTGGTCATGCGGTCCAGCAGTCCACCTTCGGCGGTCACCTGATCGACGATCCCGCCCGGCTCCAGCGCCCGCGCGACGGCGCCGTTCTCCTCGGTCAGCCGGTCCAGTAGCCCACCCTCGGCGGTCACCTTGTCAATCACCCCACCGGGGCGCAGCAACCGGTCGAGCGGGCCGTTGGGCGCCAGCGCCCGGCCCAGCGGCGCGTCGTCATCCATGAGCCTGGCCAGGCGGTTCGCGCGCTCGACGGCATCGTCGAGGCCCAGCATGTGGGCGAACGATGCCGACCCGCCGGCCTCCGTACCGGTTTCACCGATGGTCCGCTGCGCAATGCCGAGCGCGCCGCCAGCCATCGAAAGTCCTGTCTCCGCCATTGCCAGCCCGACCCGCACCGGCGCCGTGGCCAGGTCGGTTACGGCTTTGCCCAGGTTCATTTCCCCAGTCTATGGAGCGCGCAAGCATAAACTCACAGGAAGCTCACAGCTATCGAGCAGGATCATGACAAGGCGACGGGTGGAGAGTGGCGAGATGGCGATGCCTGCTGCACCCGAAAAAGCCCCAGAAGCCACGGTCCTCGTCGTCGATGACGAGACGAATATCGTCGAGCTTCTTTCGGTGAGTCTGAAGTTCCAGGGGTTCGAGGTCTACACGGCGTCCAACGGCTCTGCCGCTCTGGACAAGGCCCGCGAGGTGAAGCCGGACGCGGTGATCCTCGACGTCATGATGCCCGGCATGGACGGTTTCGGCGTGCTGCGCCGACTGCGCGCCGACGGCATCGACGCCCCGGCCCTGTTCCTCACGGCCCGCGACTCGCTACAGGACAAGATCGCCGGTCTCACGCTAGGCGGCGACGACTATGTGACCAAGCCGTTCAGCCTCGAAGAGGTGGTCGCCCGGTTGCGGGTGATACTGCGGCGTTCGGGTCGCGGCGCGGTCGAGGAGACGCGCAGTTCCCGGCTGACCTTCGCCGACATCGAGCTCGACGAGGACACCCATGAGGTGTGGAAGGCCGGCGAGCCGGTGGCCCTGTCACCGACGGAGTTCACCCTGCTGCGGTACTTCATCATCAACGCGGGCACCGTGCTGTCGAAGCCGAAGATCCTCGACCACGTGTGGCGGTATGACTTCGGCGGCGACGTGAACGTTGTGGAGTCCTACGTCTCCTATCTCCGCCGCAAGATCGACACCGGCGAACAACGCCTATTGCACACGCTGCGTGGCGTCGGCTACGTCCTGCGTGAGCCGCGATGAGCGCTTGCTAGTCGGGCAGACCGCCGACCTGAACAATAGGCGTGTGGGCGCACTGAGCGGACGAGGCATCCCGCTGAGGGTTGGGCTCGTGGCTGCCACCCTCGTACTGGTGGCGTGTGGCCTGCTCGCGGCCGACGTAGCGGTCACCTCGATCCTGCGCCACACGCTGAGCAACCGCGTCGACCAGGAATTGCTCGATGCCTCCCGCAGCTGGGCCCAGGCGCCGCGCCACCTGCCCGCGCTGCCCATGGAGGGCCCCAACCCGGCGCGGCCACCGTCGAACTTCTACGTCCGGGGTATCGGTCCCGACGGCAACGTGTGGATGGCGGTGAACGACCGCGACGCCGAGCCGGCGCTGCCCGAGGACAACGATGTGGGACCGGTCCCGGTCACCATCGGCTCCGTCGGCGACTCGGGCGTCGAATGGCGCGCGATGACCGTGCGTGGCCCGCAGGGTGAACTCACCACGGTGGCGATCGACCTGTCCGACGTCCAGACGACGGTGCGGGCCCTGACCTACGCGCAACTCGGCATCGGGCTGGCGGTGCTGTTGGTGCTCGGCGTAGCCAGCTATGCCGTCGTGCACAGAAGCCTGCGACCGCTGTCCGAAGTCGAACAGACCGCCGCGGCGATCGCGGCGGGCCAGCTCGACCGTCGTGTTCCGACACGTGATCCGCGCACCGAGGTCGGCCGATTGTCGTTGGCGCTCAACGGCATGCTCGCCCAGATCCAGAGTGCGATGGCGGCGTCGGAGTCGTCTGCGGAGAAGGCGCGTGGGTCCGAGGAGCGGATGCGACGATTCATCACCGACGCGAGCCACGAGTTGCGCACGCCGCTGACCACCATTCGTGGTTTCGCCGAGCTGTACCGACAGGGCGCAGCCAACGACGTCGAGATGTTGATGAGCCGCATCGAAAGCGAATCGAGCCGGATGGGTCTGCTGGTCGAGGACCTGCTGCTGCTGGCCCGGCTCGACGCGCAGCGCCCGCTGGATCGCCGCAGGGTCGACCTGCTGGTGCTGGCCAGCGATGCGGTGCACGACGCGCGCTCGATCGCGCCGAAACGCACGATCACGATGGAGGTTTTCGACGGTCCGGGAACGCCCGAGGTGCTGGGCGACGAGCCGCGGCTGCGGCAGGTGCTGTCCAACCTGATGACCAACGCGCTGCAGCACACCCCCGATACCGCTGATGTGACGGTGCGGGTGGGCACCGACGAAGGCACCGCGGTGATCGAGGTGTGCGACAAGGGGCCTGGGATGAATTCCGAGGACGCGCACCGCGTATTCGAGCGGTTCTACCGCGCCGACTCGTCGCGTGCGCGGGCCAGCGGCGGCACCGGGCTCGGGCTGTCGATCGTCGACTCGCTGGTGTACGCGCATGGCGGCACGGTCAGCGTCACGACCGCGCCAGGACAGGGCTGTCGGTTCCGTGTCGAGCTACCGCGGATCGCCGACGTGCCCGCCCATGTCGGTTGAGCGTCAGCGCAATTCGGCCAGCGCGGCCTTGATTTTCGCCTGAGCGTCGTCGAGGGACTTCGGCGACGGGTTCTGATCGGCGTTCGCGAAACCGAAGTCTGCGAGGTTGTTCGTCGGGAAGACGTGGACGTGGAGGTGCGGCACCTCGAGGCCGGCGATGATCACTCCCGCGCGTTCGGCGGGGAAGGCCTTGACGACCGCCTTGCCGATCAACTGCGACACCTCCATCACGCGGCCGAACACCGCCGGGTCGACGTTCTGCCAGTTGTCGATCTCGGCGCGCGGCACGACCAGCGTGTGGCCGACCGTGATGGGTGCAATCGTCAGGAACGCGACGATGTCGTCGTCTTCGTAGACGAAACGACCGGGCAGCTCTCCATTGATGATCTTGGTGAAAATGCTCGCCATGTGCCCGAGCTTACGGGGCGACCTACTTGATCAGATCGCCCAGCTCTTCGACGGTCCACGGCGGTGAGTCGGCGTGGTCGCGGTAACCGATGATCGCGGGCGTCTGACGGTCGAAGCGGCCGACGAAACCGCCTGCGGCGATGAAGATCTGGCCTGTCACGTCCTTGGCGAGATCGCCGGCAAGGTAGGCGTACGTCGGCGCGGCGTACTCGGCCGGAGGTGCATCCAACGCGGCCTGCGTGCTGACGTCGTCCAACAGCCCGCGACGATTCAGCTCCGCGATGTGGGCTTCGTACTCCCCGCCCGTCGATAGCCGCGTCTTCGCGCCGGGGCACACCACATTCGCCCGCACCCCGTACTCCTTGAGCTCCGCGGCGATCGCCATCGTCAGCCCGTTGACCCCGCCCTTGCCCGCGGGATAACCGGTGCCGCCGTAGTCGCCGAGGTAGGCGAACGAACTGGTGTTGATGATCGACCCGCCGCCCTGGTCGACCATTTTCGGCGCGGCGGCCCGACATGTCTCGAACGTGGTCATCAGATGCGCGTCGATCAGATCCCGGAACACCGCGCTGGTGACCTTGAGGATCGACTCGCCGGCCAGTCCCGGCGTCCCAGCGCAGTTGATCAGGATGTCGATCCGGCCGAACTCGTCGACGCACCTGTTGATCAGGGCCTCGGCCACCTCGGGGTCCGAGGGTGAGCCGGCGTGGGCGACCGCTGCGGGTATCCCTTCGGCGGCCTTTGTGGCGGTATCGGGGTCGCGTCCGTTGAGCACTACGCCGGCGCCCTGTTCGGCGAGCAATTGCGCCACCGCGAGGCCGATGCCGCGGGTGCCGCCGACGACGACGGCGCCGCGGCCCCGCAGGGGCGTGCTAATTCGCTTCACCCTCCTGGCCGAACTCCATTGCGTCCATGTTCCAGTACCCGCGCAGGTTGGTGATCAGGCCGGCGTCGTCGACCTTGTAGGTGAACACCCCGCGCACGGTGGCGGTGAAGCCGTTGGGGAACAGGGTGCGCAGCACCAGGATGTAGGCGATCTCGTTGGGGGAGCTGGAGGGGAACGTCGCCTCGCGGGTGACGGTCAGCTTGTTCGGTCCGATGTTGGTGTCGAAGAACTCGCCGACCGCCGCCTTACCGCGCACGCCGTCGCCGTCGGGGTTCGTCACGGACGGGCCGATCGGATCCTCGATGACGATGTCGTCGACCATCAGCGCGAGCCAGCCGTCCTTGTCGCCGGCCATCACGCACCGCCACGACGCCTCGGAGGCGGTGACGACCGGTGTCTTCTCGACGGTCTCAGTGTTGTTGTCGGACATGGTTTTCACTCCTTTGTTAGATGGTGCAGGCGGCGCGGGCGCCGTCTTCGGTTGCCTTGCGGATGAGTCCTGCGCCGGTGCAGTCGCCCGCCGCCACGACGTGGACGTCGGGTAGGACGGTGACGAGCTTGTCGAACAGCTCGGTGTTCGGTTCCAGGGCGCCCACCACGATGACGCTGTCCGCGCGCAGCTGCCTGCTGGTTCCGCCGTGCGGGGTGAACGCGACGCCGTGGGGCGTGATGCGGTCGACCGACACCCGGACGTGCACCGTCACCCCGGCACGGTCGAGCCGGTCCATGTGCTCGGTCTTGCGCTTGTTGCCGACCAGCGGTGCGATGGTCTTGCCCGGCTCCAATACCGAGACCAAATGCTCACGGGCGGCGAGGAATTCAGCGATTTCGAGCGCGCCGAGGTCCGCTCCCACGATGGCGACGCGTCGGCCTTCGGGAGCCCAGCCCTGCGCCATCGCGCGGACAGCGGTGAACCCGCCGCGGACGTTCGGCAAATCGGATCCCTCGATGACGGGTTGCACGACCAGCCCGCCGGTGGCCACCACGACCGCGTCGGGCCGCAGGTCGGCGATGTCGTCGGCCGAAAGATCCTGTCCCAGCTCGACCTTGACCGAGCTCGTGGCGATCTCGTTGCGAAGGTAGTCCAGGAACGGCTCGTTCTCCGGATGCACGAGTGACGCCCAGCGCAGCGCACCGCCGGTCTGGTCGTCGCGGTCGAACAGCGTCACCCGGTGGCCGCGTTCGGAGGCCACCCTTGCGGCCTCCATACCCGCCGGTCCGCCGCCGATCACGATCACCTTCTTGGCGCGATTGGTGGGGCGCACCGCCAGTTCGCGTTCCTTGCCCGTGCGTGGATTGACCGCGCAGTCCACCGAAAAGCGTTGTTCCATCGCATCGATGCAGTTCTCGCAGGAGATGCACTTGCGAACGCGGTGCGCGTGGCCGTCGGTCAGCTTGCGGGCCAACTCCGGGTCGGCGAGCATCGGCCGTCCCATCGCGATGAAGTCGGCGCGGCCGTCGGCGAGGATCTGCTCGGCGCGCTCGGGGTCGTGGATGCGCCCGACGGCGATCACCGGCACGTCGACGACCTCTTTGACCGCCGCTGCGGCGCCGACATTGAGCGCATCACCGTCGTCCGCGGCGTTGACCATGCCCGTCACCAGCCGGTCGATCACGCCACCGCTGACGTGGAATGCGTCGACGCCCGCTGCCACCAATTCGGGTGCCACCTGGGCGGTTTCGAAGATCGGCCGGCCACCGGCGACCCGCTCGTAGCCCGAGATGCGCAGCGTGATGGGCAACGCGTCACCGATCTCGGAGCGGATGGCGGCCAACGCCTCGAGCACGATGCGGATGCGGCCGTACACGCGGTCGCCGCGGTAGTCGTCGGTGCGGCGGTTCCGTTGTGGGGCCAGGAACGATCCGAGCAACATGTAGCCGTGCGCGGCGTGTAGTTCGATGCCGTCGTAGCCGGCCTCGGCCGCGCGCCGCGCGGCGGCCTTGAACAGGTCCAGGACCGCGACCAGCTGTTCGCGGGTGACTTCGGCCGATGGCCGCCCGGTCAGGTAAGACGGGATCACCGACGGTCCGATCGAATCGACACCGTGCATTTCGGGGCCGAGCCCGTCCGGGCCGGCGTGCACGATCTGCGGCTGGATCTTGGCGCCGTGTTCGTGCACGGCATCGACGAGGGCTCGATGGGCCGCGACCGAGGCATCGTTTCCGAGGTGGAGCCCGCCGGGCGTCTCCGGGTGAAGTGGATCGATCCCGGTGGCGCCCACCGTGATCAGGCCGACGCCGCCCGCAGCGCGCGCCACGAAATAGTCACGGGTGCGCTCGGACGGCAATCCCTCCGGTGTTCCGTAGAGGGTTTCCATCGGCGACATCACAAGCCTGTTGCGCAGCGACATCGCGCCGATCCTGCCCGGCGCCAACAGGTTTGCGAACTGGCTTATTGCAGGCTACCGATCTTCGTCGGTGTAGCGGATGACGCCGCGGATGTTGCGGCCCTGCAGCATGTCCTGGTAGCCGTCGTTGATCTGCTCCAGCTTGTACTGCCGGGTGACCATGTCGTCGAGGTTGAGCTTGCCGGCCTTGTACATCGAGAGCAGCTGCGGGATGTCGTAGTGCGGGTTGCCGCCGCCGAAGATGGTGCCCTGCAGGCGCTTCTGCATGAGGGTCAGCAGAGCCAGGTTGAGCTTCACGTCCATCTCGGCCATGTTGGCGACCGCGGTCACCACGCAGGTGCCGCCCTTGGACGTGCAGTTGAGGTAGTTGTCGATGTCCTCGCCTTTGAGCTCACCGGTCGTGATGATCGTCTTGCGCGCCATGCCGCCCGCGGTGACCTCGGCTATACCACCCATCGCCGAGAAGACGTCCGGATAGACATGTGTCGCGCCGAATTTCAGCGCCTGGTCGCGCTTCCACTCGACCGGGTCGATCGCGAAGATGTGGCGGGCACCGGCGTTCACCGCACCCTGCAGTGCGCCCATGCCGACACCGCCGATGCCGAAGATCGCGACGTCCTCACCCGGGCGGATGTCTGCGCTCCGGGTGGCCGAGCCATAGCCGGTGGTCACACCGCAACCGACGAGGCAGGCCACCTCGAACGGGATGGTCGGGTCGATCTTCACCACCGAGCTCTTGTGCACGACCATGTACGGGCTGAACGTGCCGAGCAGGGTCATCGGGATGACGGGCTTGCCGTCGGCGGTGTGGACCCGGTTGGTGCCGTCGGACACTGCGGTGCCGGTGAGCAGCAGGGCACCCAGGTCGCACAGATTGCGCTGGCCGCTCTGACATGTCGGACACTCACCACATGAGGGGATGAAGGACAGCACCACGTGGTCGCCGACGGCTACGTTCTCGACGCCCGGTCCGACCTCGGTGACGATGCCCGCGCCCTCGTGGCCGCCGAGCACCGGGAACCCGGCCATCGGGATGTCGCCGGTGACCAGGTGGTGGTCGGAGTGGCACATCCCCGACGCTTCCATCTGAATCTTGACCTCGTCCTTGACGGGGTCGCCGATCTCGATCTCTTCGATCGACCACGGCTGGTTGAACTCATAGATGAGAGCGCCCTTTGTCTTCATCCGCATGTGCCTTCCGCTAGTGCCTGTGAGGTCAGACTAGAGCCAGTAGTTAGGTGCGTCACACGCACCCCCAAGCAACCGCTTGGCCGGGAGCTACCAGATCTTTGCTGGGGCCTCGCCGAGCGGGTAGTACCCGGGCAGCTTCTCGCCAGCGACGGACCGTTCGATCCGCCTCTGCATACCCTCGCTGAGGTCGCCAGAGCCGATGAGCTTGCCGAACATGTAGGCCACGTGGCCGAAGTCGAAGAAGTCACGCTGCCACTCGATCATGAGATTGCTGTCGAGGCGGAACCAGCTGCCGCCGATGCCGTAGATCTCGTCCTGCGTGCCGTCGGACTTGTTCACGATCTGCTTCCAGAAGCCGACGATCTCGCCCTGCTTCTCGTCGACGAGCACCTTCTGGTACTCGTAGACCCAGTTCTCCAGGCCCTCCATCTCGAGACCGAGTGCCACATCTCGGATTTCGTCCTTGCCGATGCACATGACGTCTTCCTTCGGCCCGATGTTCCAGCCGTAGGTCGCGTCGTCGGTGTAGAAGTCGGCCAGACCCTTCCAGTCGCCCTTGCGTTCGGCCTCGCGGTTGGCCTCCAGCCAGCGTTCGGTCCAGTCGTCGAGTTGGTCACGGGTAAAAGACGCCATTGTCAGTCCTTCTGTTCGATGGAAATTGCTTGGGTGGGACACATATCGATCGCCCGCTCGACGTCTTCACGGATGTCGTCGGGTGGCTCTGAGTCGAGGATCTCGACGACGCCGCGTTTGGGCACGGCGAACACGTCCGGGGCCTCCAGTTCGCACATCGCGTGGCCCTGGCAGAGGTCCTCGTCGAGGACGACGCGGTAGCAGCCCATGGCTATCCTTGACCTTCTAGCCGCTCTTGACCCGCTTGCGGTAGCGCACCTTCGCCGGTTGGGCTAGCTGCACGACCATCTTGGAGTGGTCGTTGTGGTAGCTCTCGGCGGGCTGCGCCATCTCGAACTCGTACTCGCGCAACAGGACCGAGAAGATCGCCTTGATCTGCATCTGCGCGAATGCGGCCCCGACGCAGCGGTGCTTGCCCGCGCCGAACGGGATCCACGTCCACCGGTTGGCCAGGTCCTCCTGGCGCGGCTTCTGGTAGCGGTCGGGGTTGAACGCATCCGGATCCGGGAAGTCCTCCGCGATGCGGTTGGAGATCGCGGGGGACGCTGCGACGAAGTCGCCCTTGTGGATCGGAAAACCCGCCACCTCGAACTCGCCCTGTGCGACGCGCATCAGAATGATCAGCGGTGGATGCAGCCGCAGCGTCTCCTTGACGACGTTGTCCAGCTTCGGAATCTGGCGTAGCGCGTGGAAGCTGACCTCCTGACCGTCGGCGTAGAGTTCGTCGAGTTCTGTTCGCACCTGGGAGTATGTCTCGGCGTGGCGGATCAACTCGATGAGCGTCCACGCCGAGGTGCCGGAACTGGTGTGGTGACCCGCGAACATCAGTGAGATGAACATGCCGGTGACCTCGTTGGCCGAGAACCGGGGGTTGCCGTCGTCGTCCTTGATCGACACCAGTACGTCGAGCAGGTCGCGATCTTCCTTGCCCTTCGGTGGGTTCGCAATGCGACCGTCCATGATCTCCTGAACCAGCGCAACGAGTTTGACGCGTGACTCGTCGCGGATACGGAAGCTCTCGATGTCGAGGTAGGGGTCGACGTAGCACAGCGGATCGGTGCCGCGCTCGAGATCGTGGTAGTACTCCGCGAACCGGCGGTCCAGCTGCTCGCGGAATTTCAGGCCGATGAGGCAGGCCGTCGAGGTGTAGATCGTCAGCTCGGAGAAGAAGTCGAGCAGTTCGATCTCGCCTTCGTCACCCCAGTCGGCGATGATCTTCTTGACCTCGTTCTCGATGGTCGCGGCGTGGCCCTTCATCTGCTCGCCGCGCAATGCGGTGTTGTGCAGCATCTCCGCGCGGCGTTCGGGATCGGCGTCGAACACCACGCCCTCACCGAAGATCGGTGTCATGAACGGATAGGCCTCGGCCTGGTTGAGCTCGGCGTCGGTCGAGCGGAAGAAGAACTCGTTGGCCTCCGACCCCGACAGCATGACGACCTGCTTGTCGACCAGCTGGAACCAGCCGACGTCACCGCACTCCTCGCGGACGCGCTGCATCAGACCGATCGGGTCGGTGCGGAACTCCTCGAGGTGTCCGTGCTCTTCCTCGCCGCCGGAGACCCGGGGCACGATCGCAGTGGTCATGAGTTCAGGTTCTCCTCGTTCAGCACCAGCTTCTGACGCTCGGCCGGCGCACTGTTCAGTGGGGCTTCGGGCTGGAGTTCCATGTTGGCGATGAACCCGCCGCGCGGGGTCTCGGCGACGAATGTGATCGCGCGGGCGAGATCGGAGGCGCGCAGGAAGTAGTCGTGCCGGGCTTGGCCCCACTTCGCCCAATCCTCAAGTGCGGGACCGATCTTCTCCGCGGGCAGGCTCCAGCCCATGCTGGTCTTGGTCGGGCCGGGATGCACGATCGAGGCACGGACACCGGTGCCCTCGAGCTCCATCTGGAAGTTGGTCACCATCGCGACCAATGCGGCCTTGGCCGCCCCGTAGGCGCCCATGTGCGGACGCTGGCGGAGTGCGACATCGGAGCCCACGAAGATCAGGTCGCCGCGCTGGCGCTCGAGCATGCCGGGCAGCACCGCGGCCGCCAGCCGGTTGGCCCCGACGAGATGGATCTGCAGCTGGGATTCGAACTCGTCGGTGGTGATCTCGGCGAGCTTGCCGAAGTAGGTGTCGCCGGCACCGGCTACCAGTACCTCGATCTCGCCGAGCGCGTCAACAGCGTTGGCCACGAACGACTTCACCGAGTTGGGGTCGGTCACGTCGAGGTGGAAACCGACGGCTTCGCCGCCTTCGGCGCGGATCTTGCCGACGAGGTCATCGAGCTTCTCGACGCGTCGGGCGCCGAGCGCGACGGGGAAGCCGCGAGACGCCAGTTCGATGGCGGTGGCCTCTCCGATGCCTGCCGAGGCACCCGCGACGATGGCCGGTCGGCGGTCGGGAAGTGGTGCGAAACGCGGCATTTAGACAATCTCCACGGTCATGGGAAGGTGAGCGAATCCGCGGACATTGCTGGAGTGGACGCGGACGGCGTTGGCCTCGTCCACTTCATATCCGCGGATTCGCTTGAACAGTTCGGTCAGCGCCACTCGGGCTTCCATCCGGGCCAGATGCGCACCGAGGCAGAAGTGGGCACCGCTGCCGAAACTCTGGAGTTTGGCCCCGATCTCGCGGCCGATGATGAAGTCGTCGGGATTCTCGAAAACCCGCTCGTCGCGGTGCGCCGAGCCGGGAAGCAGCAGCAGCACGTCACCGTCGGGAATGGTGGTGTCGTAGAGCGTCAGCTCGCCTTCGACGGTACGCGCCAGGATCTGGCTGGAGGTGTCATACCGCAGCGTCTCCTCCACCCACAGCGGCACGCGCTCCAGATCTGCGTAGACCGGGGCCAACTGATCGGGATTCTTGTGACCCCAGAACGCTGCATTGGCAAGCAGTTTGGTGGTGGTCTCGTTGCCCGCGATCACCATCAGGAACATGAACCCGAGGATCTCGTCGTCGGTGAGCCGGTCGCCATCGATCTCGGCCTCGAGCAGAGCCGACGTCAGATCGTCGGTGAGCTGCTTGCGGCGCTGGGCGACCATCTCCTGGTAGTAGACAATCAGGTTGAGTGACGCCTCGATGGCCGCGGGTGGCACGTCGGTCACGCCTTCGTCGCGGTGCATCACGCCGTCGGCCCACGCCCGCACCTGATCCCGGTCCTCTACGGGCACGCCCATCAGCTCGGAGATGACGTCCATCGGGAGCTTGCCCGCGAATTCGTTGACGTAGTCGACGGTCTCGGAAGGAGACGAGCCCGCCTTCTCCATCATCGTGTCGAGATGCTGGATCGCGATCTCGGTGACGCGGGGCTCCAGTTCTCGGATGCGACGTGGGGTGAAGCCCTTGGAGACCAACGTGCGCAGCCGCAGGTGCGCCGGGTCGTCCATCGCCAAGAACGACATGGTCTTCGACGCGTGCGGACCCCGCGACGCCGGATCCAGCGAGACTCCGAACTTGTTGGACAGCGTTGTGCTGTTGCGGAATCCGGCCAGCACGTCCTGGTGCCGCGACAACGCCCAGAAACCCAAGTCCGTGTTGTGGTACAGCGGCGCCTCGTCGCGCAGCCGCTTGTAATACGGATACGGGTCTTCGTGGAAGTCGTAGTCGTATGGGTCGAGGAGCACTTCGCTGGTATGGACTGTCATGAGTCCTCTCCGAGGCTCGGGTTCATTGGTCCTCTCCGAGGACGAGGCCCACCACATAGCTGAGGCGGTCGGCGATCTGGTGATAGGTGAAGGCGCCGCTTCCGGCATTGACCAACGCACCGAAGAACGTCATCTCCAGCGCGGCAAGTGTGCGCGGGTCCGCGTCCGGGCCGACGGCAAAGCGAATGCGCCGGTGGATCTCCGCGCCGATGCGATCGCGGACTGAACGCACCGCTTCGTCGTTTCCGCTCAGCAGCGCGGTCGTGCACGCGGCGGCCACCTCGGGCTCGTCGGCGACCGTCAGCGCCATACTGCGCAGCGTCTTCTCGACGCGGGTGACCCTGCTGTCGTTGACGTCGGTGAAGTAGGGCACCCGGCGGATCAGGCTCAGGTAGACCTCGGCGATCAGATGGTTCTTCGACGAGAAGTAGGTATAGGCGGTCGCGGGGGCGACCTTGGCCCGCGCCGCGACGGCGCGCACCGTCAGATCCGCGTAGGAGGACTCGCGGAGCATCTCGACGCCGGCGGTCAGGACCTTGTTGAAGGTCTCCTCCTGGCGGCGGTTGCGCGGCGATTCCCCAGGCTGGAGGGAAGACGGCTGGGTGACCACAACCACAGGATCACTGGACACATGTCCAACTTATCCGACTCAGTTGTCATCAGGCAAGTGCACAGGTGAAGTTGGGTGCTCTTGCTTCTCGCCGCATAGTGCGGCTAAGGTTCGAGTGTAAGCAGTCGGACAGCTGTCCAGTAACGCGAACACAGGAGTTCGGATGGGAATCCTCGCCGATCGCGAGAGTCGTTTGCTCATCGACGGCGAGCTTGTCGCCGGCAGCGGCGGCACGTTCCAGACCGTCAACCCCGCCACCGAGGAGGTGCTCGGTGTCGCCGCCGACGCAAGCACCGACGACATGGGCCGGGCGATCGAGGCGGCGCGCCGCGCCTTCGACGAGACGGGCTGGTCGACCGACACCGAGTTGCGGGTCCGCGGCATTCGCCAGCTCCAGCAGGCGATGCGCGACAACGCCGAAGAGCTGAGGGAACTGACCATTTCCGAGGTCGGCGCTCCGCGCATGCTGACGTCGATGGCCCAGCTCGAAGGCCCCGTCGAGGACCTGAGCTTCTGCGCCGACACCGCGGAGTCCTATGAGTGGACCTCGGATTTCGGCATCGCGTCTCCGATGGGCATCAAGACCCAGCGCACCATCGCCCGCGAGGCCGTCGGCGTCGTCGGTGCGATCACGCCGTGGAATTTCCCCCACCAGATCAACCTCGCCAAGATCGGTCCGGCGCTGGCCGCGGGCAACACGGTGGTGCTCAAGCCGGCACCCGATACGCCGTGGTGCGCCGCGGTCCTGGGTGAGCTGATTCTCGAGCACACCGACATCCCGGCGGGCGTGGTCAACATCGTCACCTCCAGCGACCACGGCGTCGGTGCGCTGTTGTCGAAAGACCCACGGGTGGACATGGTTTCGTTCACGGGGTCGACGAACACCGGCCGCGCCGTGATGGCCGACGGTGCGGCCACTTTGAAGAAGGTGTTCCTGGAACTCGGCGGTAAGTCGGCGTTCCTGGTGCTCGACGATGCCGATCTGGCGGGCGCGTGCTCGATGGCGGCTTTCACCGCGTCGATGCACGCGGGTCAGGGCTGTGCGATCACCACCCGACTCGTGGTGCCTCGGGCCCGCTATGACGAAGCCGTCGAGGCGGCGGCGGCCTCGATGGGCGGGCTCAAGCCGGGTGACCCTCAGGACGCGGGCACCATCTGTGGTCCGGTCATCTCAGAGCGTCAGCGGGACCGGATCCAGAGCTACCTCGACTCCGCGACCGACGAGGGCGGCAAGTTCGCTTGTGGCGGAGGACGTCCCGCCGACCGCGATCGGGGCTACTTCATCGAGCCGACCGTCATCGCGGGCCTGGATAACAACGCCAAGGTGGCGCGCGAAGAAATCTTCGGACCGGTGCTCACGGTCATCGCCCACGACGGCGACGACGATGCAGTGCGCATCGCGAACGACTCGCCCTATGGCCTGTCGGGCACGGTGTTCTCACCGGACCTCGATCGTGCGAATGCGGTGGCCGCGAGGCTGCGCGTCGGCACTGTGAACATCAACGGCGGTGTCTGGTACTCAGCCGACATGCCCTTCGGCGGATACAAGCAATCCGGCATCGGCCGGGAGATGGGGCTCGCTGGTTTCGAGGAGTACCTGGAAATCAAAGCCATTGCGACTTCCGTCTGATTTTCGGAAATGAATTAAGGAGACGTGCGTGGGTCTGTACGGAGATCAGTTCAGGGAGAAGGTCGCGATCGTCACCGGTGCCGGTGGTGGTATCGGGCAGGCGTACGCCGAGGCGCTGGCTCGTGAGGGCGCGGCCGTGGTGGTCGCCGACATCAACGTCGAGGGTGCGCAGAAGGTCGCCGACGGCATCAAGGGTGAGGGTGGCAACGCACTCGCGGTCCGGGTCGACGTCTCCGATCCCGACTCGGCCAAGGAGATGGCGGCGCAGGCGCTGGCCGAATTCGAGGGCATCGACTACCTGGTCAACAACGCCGCGATCTTCGGCGGCATGAAGCTCGACTTCCTCATCACCGTCGACTGGGATTACTACAAGAAGTTCATGAGCGTGAACCTCGACGGCGCGCTGGTCTGCACCCGCGCGGTGTACCGCAAGATGGCCAAGCGCGGAGGTGGTGCGATCGTCAACCAATCCTCGACTGCGGCATGGCTGTACTCGAATTTCTACGGTCTGGCCAAGGTCGGCATCAACGGCCTTACTCAGCAGCTCGCGACGGAACTGGGTGGGCAGAACATTCGCGTCAACGCCATCGCGCCCGGCCCCATCGACACCGAGGCCAACCGGACGACGACGCCGCAGGAGATGGTGGCCGACATCGTCAAGGGAATCCCGTTGTCGCGCATGGGCGAGGTTGACGATCTCACCGGCATGTGCCTGTTCCTGCTGTCGGATCAGGCCAAGTGGGTGACGGGGCAGATCTTCAACGTCGACGGCGGACAGATCATCAGATGACCGACGAGCGCTCGCTGGGGTACATCGGTCTGGGCAATCAGGGTCTGCCGATGGCCAAACGGCTCGCCGACTGGCCGGGCGGGCTGATCGTATTCGACGTCCGCACCGAGGCGATGACGCCGCTGGCCGAGCTGGGCGCGACCCTGGCGGACTCGGTGGCCGATGTCGCCAAGGCCGACGTCATCAGCGTCACGGTGCTCAACGACGCGCAGGTGCGTGACGTCGTCGGCCAACTGGGTGAGCATGCGAAGCCCGGCACCGTCATCGCTATTCACTCGACGATCGAGCCCGACACCGCCGCCGAACTGGCGGAACAGTTGAAGCTCAAGGGAATCCACGTCGTCGACGCCCCGGTCAGCGGTGGCGCCGGTGCCGCCGACAAGGGTGAACTCGCTGTCATGGTCGGCGCGGACGATGAGGCGTACGAGACGGTCAAGCCGGTCTTCAAGAAGTGGGCGTCGATGGTGGTCCGCGCCGGCGAGCCAGGCGCCGGTACCCGGATGAAGATCGCCCGCAACATGCTGACATTCATCGGGTTCACCGCGGCCTGCGAAGCGTCGCGGCTGGCCGAGGCGGCGGGCATCGATCTGCAGAAGCTCGGCCGCGTGGTGCGGCACAGTGATGCGCAGAGCGGCGGGCCCGGCGCCATCATGGCCCGCGATGACACCAAACCCCTTGCGCCCGATCACTTCCTGTACGACATGTTCGTCCACACGCGCGGTCTGGCGGAGAAGGATCTGAACCTCGCCCTCGCGCTCGGCGAGGCCAAGGGTGTGGAACTGCCGCTGGCCGAGATTGCTTTGCGGGATCTGGCCGCCGGACTCGGTGTGCCACATAAGAGTTCGACCACGAAGGAGTAAGTCAATGGACGAGCTGCGCCGCAAGGGCCTGGAAAAGATGAACGAGGTCTACGGCTGGGAGATGCCGAACATCGAGGGCGATCCTTTCTTCGACCTCACTGTCGACCACCTCTTCGGCACCATCTGGAACCGGCCCGGTTTGTCGATGCGTGACAAGCGCATCATGACCCTCACCGCTGTCGCTGCTCTCGGCAACGACGCCCTGGCCGAGATCCAAGCCAACGCGGCATTGCACAACGACGAGATCACCGGCGAGGAACTCAAGGAGATGGCGGTCTTCCTGACGCAGTATCTCGGCTTCCCGCTGGGCTCCAAGTTCGACGGTGCGGTCAGCAAGGTCGTCAAGAAGCGCAAGAAGGCGGCCGAGCGGGGCGAGGGCGAAGACAAGAAGGCGAACGTCAACGCGGCGGTCCAAATGCACTCGGGGGG
Source organism: Mycobacterium sp. NPDC051804 (assembly GCF_044452905.1). Taxonomy (NCBI): domain Bacteria; kingdom Bacillati; phylum Actinomycetota; class Actinomycetes; order Mycobacteriales; family Mycobacteriaceae; genus Mycobacterium; species Mycobacterium sp. NPDC051804. The sequence continues at coordinate 394,155 of NZ_JBITCD010000005.1, forward strand.
CTCGGTCGATGATGAGTAGGTATGCCGCGCTGTCGCGCGAAGAACTGGCCACTCTTGTTCCGGAACTGCTGTTGATCGGACAGCTCATCGACCGCTCCGGGATGGCGCACTGCATCAGCGCGTGGGGACGCGAGGAGATGCTGCAGGTGGCCATCGAGGAGTGGGCCGCGTCCAGCCCGCTCTACACCAAGCGGATGCAGAAGGCGCTGAAGTACGAAGGCATCGACATCTTCACCCTTTTCAAAGGGCTGCAGCTCGACATCGGTGCGCCGCCGCAATTCATGGACTTCCGCTACACCGTCCATGACCGCTGGCACGGGGAGTTCCACCTCGACCATTGCGGCGCGCTGCTCGACGTCGAGCCCATGGGACCCGACTACGTCAAGGGCATGTGCCACGACATCGAGGATCCGACGTTCGATGCCACCGCGTTGGCCACCAACCGCAAGGCACAGGTCAGGCCTATTCACCGACCGCCGCGCACGCCGGCAGACCAGCACCCGCACTGCCGGTGGACGGTCATCATCGACGAGTCCTACCCCGAGGTCCCGTTCATCCCCGAGTTGGACATCGTCGGCGCCACCCATGCCTACTCGTGTGAACTCGAGCCGATCGACCCGAATGATGAAGGCATGGCGGACTATTCGGGAGAGTTGCTCGCCGATGTCGACTTCGGTGCGTTCTCCCACTCGGCGCTGGTCCGGATCGCCGACGAGGTGTGTCTGCAGATGCACCTGTTGGTAAAGGCGTTCACGATAGCCGTGGAGAAGCGCGCCAAGGATGATGAGGCACTGGCGCGGTCGATCCGCACCAAGCAGCTCATCGGCATCGCCGGCGTGGCCGCTGAGCGAATTCACAAGGCGCTCAAGCTCTCCAAGGATGTCAAGGGGGCGCTACGTGTCCTCGAGCTTCACCCGCTGCTGAACCCGGTGGCGTACGTCTACGCCGACATCGACCCGAACTTTGTCCACGTGCGCAAATCGCCCGCCTACGAGGACGGTTCGTGGATCTCGCTGGTCTCACCCGTCGCTGATCTGCCGTTGCAGGCGATTGTGCAGGCGGTCGATCCGCACTTGCGTGCCGAGGTGTCAGGTACCGAGTCCGACTGGACCGTACGCGTCATCGAAACCGACACCGCGGCAAAGAAACTGTCCGAGGTCGAGGTGACCGAGTTCAGTGCAGGTGCGTCGTGGGTGTTCGAGGAGCGGAAGTCGCTTCCACTGACGGTCGTATAGCCCCGCCCACCCACCGGCGCAGATAGTCGCGGAGTTCGACGCCCTGACGCGGAGGTCTGCCCGGGTCGATGACGAACGACTGGATGATCCGTAGCAGATGCTCGACCAGTTCGGTTAGGTCAGCGTCGCTGTACCCGAGTCCTGCCCAGTCGACGTCGAATCTGCGCACCAGTGAGTGGCCGAAATCCATGGCGACATCCGACGTCACCGACTCGGTGTGGCGGCTCGGCTGGCCCGGCATGATCAGCAGGCCGATGTGCTTGTCTTTGGGCAACCATTCAAGTGCGGTGGCGACGGCTTCCGCGATGGCGTCAGCCGGATCGGTGATCCCGCGGAGATGCGCTGCCAACCGGTCGAGGAAGCCGCTGGCTGCGTGTACGGCCGCGGCGATCAGCAGCGCATCGGTGCTGGGGAAGTAGCGATACACCGTCTGGCGGGTGACGCCGAGCGTGCGGGCCACATCGCTGATCGAGAAATCGGCGCCACGAGCGTCGATCGCCTTGCTTGCCGCCTCGAGAATGCGGCTGATGGCCTCCTCGTCGGTGGCGGGCGCCGATCCGGACCAGCCGTGGGTACGCATCCTCGGATAGTACTCAGCCTCAGAATGAGACAGGCAGCGCCTTGACCCCGTTGATCCACCCTGACCTAAGCCGTTGGGGTTCATCCAGTTTGGCGATGTTCGGAATCTGATCGGCCAACTCGTTGAAGATCAGCTTGATCTCCATCCGGGCGAGGTTCGCGCCGATGCAAAAGTGCGCGCCGTTGCCGCCGAACGACAGGTGCGGGTTGGGGTCACGCAGAATGTTGAACTCGAAGGGCCGCTCGAACACGTCCTCGTCGAAGTTCGCCGAGCTGTAGAACAGGCCGACGCGCTGTCCTTCACGGATCGTCACGCCGCCGATCTCATTGTCCGCCAACGCCGTTCGCTGGAAGCAGTGCACGGGCGTGGCCCAGCGGATGACCTCGTCGACCGTGGTCTCCGGACGCTCTCGCTTGAACAGCTCCCATTGGTCGGGGTTCTCGAAGAAGGCGTTGATGCCGTGCGTCATGGCGTTGCGGGTCGTCTCGTTGCCTGCGACGGCCAGCAGGATGACGAAAAACGCGAACTCGACATCGCCGAGAGATTCGCCGTCGATGTCAGCTTGGATCAGGCGCGTGACGATGTCATCGGCCGGACAGCGTCGCCGCTCCTCGGCCATCGTGTAGGCGTACCCCATCAGTTCCGCGTTGGCGGTCGTCGGATCGGAGTCGAAGTCCGGATCGTCGGTGTTCATGATCGAGTTCGTCCAGTGGAAGAGCTTCTCGCGGTCGGCCTCGGGCACGCCGATCAGGTCGGCAATGGCCATCAGCGGCAGGTTCATTGCGATGTCGTCGACGAAGTCGCCGGTGCCTTTCTCCTTCGCCGCGGCGACGATCTCACGCGCGGAGACGGCGAGCTTCTCCTCGAGCGAGGCGACCGCGCGCGGGGTGAACAGCCGCGACACGATCTTGCGCAGGCGGGTGTGTTCGGGGGCGTCATGGTTGATCAGCAGCGCCTTGGTGAGGTCGAGCTGCTCGCTGGTCACGCCGTCGGGCAGCCGCATCACAGCGCCCTTGCGGTTGGTCGACCATAGATCGCCGTTGCGGGAGATCGCCTTGATGTCCTCGTGACGGGTGATCACCCAGTAGCCACCGTCGTCGAAGATCGATTCCTGCTGGTCGTTCCACCACACCGGCGCGGTCTTGCGCAGTTCGGCGAACTCGGTCACGGGGATTCCCTGCAGCAGGACGTCGGGGTCGGTGAAGTCGAAACCCGCTCCGAAAGGGCATGTGCTCTGCGTCATAGTCCGACCATACACTGCGGAGTCAAGTGTATGGCCGAAACTGGGCAGTGGCCGTATCGCGGGAGGCACTAAGGTGTGCGCTTGTGCGCGTCCTGGTAATCGGATCCGGTGCCCGTGAACATGCGTTGCTGCTCGCACTGCGTCGCGACCCCGAGGTAGAGGAGTTGGCCGTCGCGCCCGGCAACGCCGGCACCGCGATCATCGCCGACCAGTACGACGTCGACATCACCTCCGGCGACGCCGTCGTCGCGCTCGCCAAGCGCATCGGTTCCGACCTGGTAGTGGTCGGCCCCGAGGTGCCGCTTGTGCTCGGCGTGGCCGACGCGGTGCGCAGCGCGGGCATCGCCTGTTTCGGGCCCACGAAGGACGCGGCGCGCATCGAAGGCTCGAAGTCGTTCGCCAAGGACGTGATGGCCGCCGCCGGCGTGCGAACCGCAACCAGCGAGATCGTCGACAACCCCGCCAACCTCGACGCGGCACTGGACCGCTTCGGTCCCGCGGCCGGCGATCCGTCGTGGGTGGTCAAGGACGACGGTCTGGCCGCGGGCAAGGGTGTGGTGGTGACCGCCGACCGCGATGCGGCACGGGCGCATGCCGCGAGCCTGCTCGATTCCGGACACCCGGTCCTGCTCGAGTCGTTCCTCGATGGTCCGGAAGTGTCGCTGTTCTGCGTCGTCGACGGCGAAACCGTCGTGCCACTGCTGCCCGCTCAAGACTTCAAGCGTGTCGGTGACGGCGACACCGGGCCCAACACCGGCGGGATGGGCGCATACGCGCCGCTGCCGTGGCTGCCTGACGACGTGGTCGCCACGATCGTCGATGACATCGTCAAACCCGTTGCGGCCGAACTGGTTCAGCGTGGCAGCGCGTTTTCGGGCCTGCTCTATGCGGGGCTGGCGCTGACGTCGCGGGGGCCCGCGGTGGTCGAATTCAACTGCCGCTTCGGCGATCCGGAGACTCAGTCCGTGCTGGCGCTGCTGGAAACCCCGCTGGGACAGCTGCTGTACGCCGCAGCGACCGGGAAACTCGCCGAACAGCCGCAACTGGAGTGGCGCGGCGGTGCCTCGGTGACCGTCGTGCTGGCCGCCGAGAACTATCCCGGCCGTCCCCGCGTCGGAGACGTCATCACCGGATCGGAGGCCGACGGGGTGTTGCACGCGGGCACCACGCGTCGCGACGACGGCGCGATCGTGTCATCCGGCGGCCGGGTACTTTCGGTGGTCGGCACTGCGGCCGACCTGTCCGCCGCGCGTGACGCCGCCTACGCATTGATCAAGTCGATTCGGTTGCCGGGCAGCCACTTTCGTGGCGACATCGGGCAGGCCGCGGCCGAAGGCCGCACGTCGGTCTCCTAAGCGACGAGTAGCGGCGCCATCCACGCCACCTCGGCGGGCAACTGTGAACTCCAGTACGCGCCGTCATGGCCGCCGGGGGAGAAGCCGCCCGCGGGCGGGTTGGCCAACTGGGCAGTGAACTGTTTGGTCGCCGAGTAGAACGGATCGCTGTCGCCGCAGTCGATCCGGATCGGGATCGAATTCAGTGCTGGTAGCCCCCACACGCTGTTGGCCTCGTAGTCGTCGGCGCCGTCGAACGCACCTGGGGCGGTCGCACCCGAAGACGTCCACAGGGCCGGGCTGACGGCGGTGATCGCTGCGGTGCGGGCGGGGCCGAGACGCGCGCCGAGCAGCAGCGCGCCGTATCCGCCCATCGACCAGCCGAGAAAAGCGACGCGTGACGTGTCCAGACCCTGGTCGCCGAGCATCGGGATGAGCTCGTCGAGCACCATCGTGCCGGAGTCCTCTCCGGATTCCCGCTTGTGCCAATAGCTGCCGCCACCATCGACCGCGACAACGGCGACGGGCGGGATGCCCGCATCGACCGCTTGTGCCAGTCCGTTCTCGACACCACCGGCCATCACGCCCGCGGCGTCCTGACCCTTACCGTGCAGGGCGATGACAGGCCGTAGCGGCGCGGTCTGGCCCGGCGGGCGCGCGATCGCCCAGTTGGTCGAGATGCCGCCGCGGGCCGCCGAGACGAACGAACCGTCGACGTACGTAGGGGCGGGGGCCGCGGTCACGGGTGGCGACAGACGGAGTGCCGCCGCCCCCGCCGCCGCGCCGACACCGAGGCGCAGAAGGGCGCGTCGACTCAGTTCGGGCATGGCGGCCATCATGCCATCGGCGCCTCACGGCCCCGGCAGAGGCGTTTCGATGATCGACTCGAAAACCGCCTCCACCAGGCGCTCCAATCGTTCCGGATCGGTTTGGGTGAGCGCCCGGCTGGCGATGATGCCGCGCATCATGAAGATGCCGGCGATCACCGAGAGCATCATTTCGTTGCGCAGGGATCGACCCGGTTCGGGGAGTTGGCGCGCGAGGCGCCTACCGACGTGCCTCGATATCGCGTCCCGCACGATCGCCAGCGCGCCGGGGTTCGACACCGACCGCAGCATGATCTGGTACGCGGGGCCTGGGGTCGTCGCGCCGACCACGTTGACCGCCGCATCGTGGGCCAGTGACCGGGAATCGTCGGGAACGACGACCGACGGGGCGAACGCCGCCTCGACGGCTTCGGCGAAGAGTTTCTCCTTGGAACCGAAGTAGCGGTTGACCATCATCGCCGTCACCCCGGCGTCGCCCGCAATCTCCCGCACGCCCACCCCGTCGTATCCGGCGCGCGCGAAGGCGGCGATGGCCGATTGCAGAATCGCGTCCCGGGTAGCGGCTGCATTGCGCGGCCGCTTCTTCGGTGAGGCAGTCATATCACGACGTTAGGGAATGAAACCGACGAAGTCTACGTATGTAGACATGTGGACGTGGGACCGACGAGCCAGCGGGCCGCCCTCGCCGCACCATTCGCAGCGTTGCCTGACAGGAGAGAAGACATGAGCAAGGTTTGGTTCATCACGGGGAGTTCACGCGGCTTCGGTGCGGAGCTGGTTCGCGCCGTGCTCGCGCATGGCGATCGCGTTGTTGCCACCGCGCGCAACCCTGAGCAGGTGCGCGCGTTCCTAGCCGGCCACGAGGACCGAGCGCGGGTCTTCGCGCTCGATGTGACCGATCCCGAGGCCGCCGCCGCGGCAGTCGAATTCGCGGTCGCCGAATTCGGCCGCATCGATGTGGTCGTGAACAACGCCGGCTACGCCAACAGTGCTGCGATCGAGGAGACCGCGCCGGCAGACTTTCGCGCCCAGATCGAGGCGAACCTCTTCGGCGTCGTGAATGTCACCCGTGCCGCACTGCCGGTTCTGCGTGCCCAGCGATCCGGCGTGTTCGTCCAGTTCTCGTCGATCGGTGGACGCGTCGGTGGCACACCCGGTTTGGGTGCGTACCAAACCGCCAAGTTCGCCGTCGAGGGCTTCTCGGAAGTGCTCGCCAATGAGGTCTCGGGCTTCGGCGTGAAGGTGATCATCGTCGAACCCGGTGCGTTCCGCACCGACTGGATGGGGTCGTCGATGACGATGCAAGATCCCGGTCCCGAGTACCGCGAGGTGTTGGGCGTCATGCATGAATTGCGGCGGAACGCCAACGGAAATCAATCAGGTGACCCCGCTCGCGCGGCGCGCATCATCATCGATGTCGTCGAATCGCCCGAACCGCCACGGCGGCTGTTGCTCGGAAGTGACGCCGTCGAATTGGCATTGGCCAGTGGTGCCGAACGGGATGCGGAGGCAAAGCGCTGGGCCGCCGTGAGCAGAAGTGCGGGCTTCTCTGAGTAAAGCCTGATGATTAGCCGAAAGCCCGATGCCGTGCCTTGCGGGCTGGCAGCATGCTGTACGTGACAGCAGCGGTCACTCCAAAGGGGGAAAGAAGGCGCTACGCCCTGGTCAGCGCTGCTGCCGACCTGCTCTGCGAAGGCGGGTTCGACGCGGTGCGGCACCGGGCGGTGGCCCGTCGCGCTGGCCTGCCCCTGGCGTCGACGACGTACTACTTTTCCTCGCTCGAGGACCTGATTGCGAAGGCGGTGGAATACGCGGGCACGCGCGAGGCCGAGCAGCTGAAGGTGCGGGTGTCAACTCTGTCGCGTCGGCGTCGCGGAGCGGAGTCGACGGCCGACATCTTGGTCGACCTCTTGGTCGGGGAGGCGAACGGACTGCGCGTCACTGAGCAATTGATCTCCCGCTACGAGCGCTACATCGCGTGCGCGCGCCAGCCCGGACTGCGCGATATCGAGCGCCGCATTTTGCAGCAGCGCACCGACGCCGTCGTCGAAGTCGTCGAACGGTCCGGGCGGGCGGTGCGGGTGGAACTGCTCACCGCGTTGGTGTGCGCGGTGGACGGTGCGGTGGTCGCGGCGCTGGTAGGCGACGGTGACGGCCCGCGGGCGACCGCCCGTGCAACGTTGGTCGACGTCATCGACGTATTGGCGCCGATCGACGAACAGGTCGCTCAGGTGTGACCGAAAGTTTGCAAGCTTCGCATCCTGGATAACTAGGTCTGGATGATGATCACCAGGGTTCTCGACAGCGCTCTGGACCGGTCGGTGGTGCTCGGCTACACCAAAATCGGTTCGCGACTGCGGCGGATGTGGTGGCCACCGGATCCGCCGCCAAAGGCTATGGCGGGGAAGCGGGTTGTCGTCACGGGTGCCACCGCGGGTATCGGGGAGGCGATCGCCCGCTCGTTCGCCGAACTCGATGCGACCGTCCATCTTCTCGGCCGCAATGCCGACAAGGTCAAGCAGTCCGCCGGTGCGATTCGGCGCGCCGTCTCCGGTGCGATGGTGGTAGAAGAGGTCTGCGACGTCTCCGACCTCGACGCGGTTCGCGCGTGGTGTGACGACCTCTCGGGTCGCATCGAAGAGCTCCATGGGCTGGTTCACAACGCGGGTGCGATACCTGATGATCGCGTGGAGACACCACAGGGGCATGAGACTCAACTGGCGTGTCACGTGCTCGGCCCGCACCTGATGACGGAACGATTGCTGCCGCTGCTTTGCGACGCAGACGGTGCTTCGGTGGTGTTCATGTCCTCAGGCGGCATGTACACGTCACCGTTGTCGGCCCACGACATGGAGTCGAAATCCGACGATTACGAAGGCATTCGGGTTTACGCGAGAACCAAACGAATGCAGGTGGTGCTCGCCAACGCGTGGGCGCACAGACTGGCGGGTGAGGACATCCGCGTCGAGAGCATGCACCCGGGATGGGTCGAGACGCCTGGTGTCGCCGGCGCGTTGCCAGTTTTCCGAGTGGTGACACGTCCATTGCTGCGCGATACTGCAGACGGCGCAGACACTGCGGTGTGGCTGGTCGCCACGCGACCCGAGTCCAGTGCGGGCCACTTCTGGCACGACAGGGCCCAGCGGCCAACGACGTTCGGGTGGCAGCGCTACGAGGATCCGGAACGGGTTGCGCGATTCCTCGACGCGGTTTCGTCGATGACCGGAACAATGCAGTTCACACAGAACTCGCAGGAGGCGCATCGTGACTAAGCCGGATACCGAGGAAAAACAGCCAGAACTGAAGCGGGTGATGGGCCCCGGACTGCTGCTGCTGTTCGTCGTGGGCGACATCCTCGGCACCGGGGTTTACGCGCTGACCGGGCAGGTCGCCGGTGAGGTCGGCGGCGCGGCATGGCTACCGTTCCTGCTCGCGTTCGTGATCGCGACCATCACCGCATTCTCGTACCTGGAACTGGTGACCAAGTATCCGCAGGCGGCGGGCGCAGCGCTCTACGCGCACAAAGCATTCGGCATCCACTTCTTCACCTTCATCGTTGCCTTCGTAGTGATGTGCTCTGGTATCACCTCAGCGTCCACCGCGTCGCAGGCCTTCGCGTCCAACCTGATCAAAGGATTCGGATTGGATTGGGGCAAGGTCGGAATCGCGGTCATCGCGTTGTCGTTCATGGCAGCCCTGGCCGCGATCAACTTCCGCGGTGTCAGCGAAAGTGTGAAGCTGAACGTCTTCCTGACGATCGTGGAGATCACGGGCCTGATGCTGGTAATCATGGTGGGGCTCTGGGCATTCACGCAGGGCGGTGACAACCTCGACTTCTCGCGGATCATCCTCTTCGAAAGTGAAAGTGATAGAAGTACTTTCGTAGCTGTCACAGCGGCAACCTCGTTGGCTTTCTTCGCGATGGTCGGCTTCGAGGACTCGGTCAACATGGCCGAGGAGACGAAGGATCCGGTGCGGATCTTCCCGAAGGTTCTGTTGAGCGGCTTGACCATTGCCGGCATCGTCTACGTGCTGGTGTCGATCATCGCGGTGGCGCTGGTGCCCATCGGTGACCTCAAGGAGAGCAAGACCCCGCTTGTCGACGTCGTCGAGGCTGCGGCCCCCGGGTTACCGATCGACGAGCTGTTCCCGTTCATCACGATGTTCGCGGTGTCCAATACGGCGCTGATCAACATGCTCATGGCCAGTCGGTTGATCTATGGCATGGCCCGTCAACACGTACTGCCTCCCGTGCTCGGTTCGGTGCACAAGACCCGGCGCACCCCGTGGGTCGCCATTCTGTTCACCACGACGATCGCCTTCGGGCTGATCTTCTACGTGTCCGCGTTCGCCAGCGACAAGGCGGTCTCGGTGCTCGGCGGCACGACTTCGCTACTGCTGCTTGCGGTCTTCGCGATGGTCAACGTCGCGGTGCTGGTGCTACGTCGCGACGTCAAGGAGGCAGGCGGGCATTTCAAGACGCCAACGGCACTGCCCGTGATCGGTTGTATTGCCTCGCTGTACCTTGTGACTCCGCTGTCCGGTCGGCCCTCGACGCAGTATCTACTGGCCGGGGCGTTGCTGCTGGTCGGAATCGTGCTGTTCTTGATCACCATGGCGATCAACAAGCAACTCGGAATCAAGCAGAAGGGCATCACCGATCCCACGCACTTGGCCGAGACGCCCGACTAACCCCCGAGCTGTCTGCGGATTGCGGTGAGCTCGCGCTGAGCCCGCTCGATCATCTGCTGCACCTGCTCCAGCCGAGCAACAATATCGTCCGAACCCGGTTGTCCCACAGACTTTTTCGGCGCTTTGATACGGTCACCGGGCAGCGTCGGGGTGACGATGTAGCCGGTTTCGGCGTCGCCGTAGATGGTGACGTCTTCAGGCCGGTCGTACCAGTAGAGGCATACGTAGGCGCAGATCACCGCGTCGACGGGATCCTCGTCGCGGTCCAGCTGTGACGGTCGGGTTGCCGCCTCGACCCGCTTGCGCAGCGCGACCCACGCGACGTTGCGATTGACGCGCAATCTCGGAGTGGCGGCGTCGAGACCCTCGATGTGGGTCATCAGGTTCAGCAACGCAGCCTTGCGCTCGTCGAACGGTCCCCGCTTGTACTTGAGGGTCTTGGCGAGATTGAACAGCACGATCGTCGCGGGATGGGGAAAGACCTCGATGGCCTGCCTGGCCGACTCTGACGACGGGTCCATATCGAGGGCCAGCGCTTCGGCGAGTCGGGCGCCGCGGGGATGCTTGAATTCGGGCTTGTCGGTGAACGCCGGGCGTGCGCCGGCCTCGAAACGCTGAAAGTCGCGGTTGTAGGCGGCCTCGGCCGGTCGGTGCCCCGTCGGATTCTTCACGATCAGGGGAGCGTCGATACCGACCAGGCACGCGTCGCCGGTATAGGGCTTGATCGCGGCGATGATGCTGTTGTCATCTCCGGCGGTGCCGACGTGCAGCAGCCTGCCGTCGGCGTCGATAGCGGCCACGCCGGTCTGGTTCTTCTCACCCCATGCGAGATCGAGCCCAACGAAGTACATACGGCAAGACTGCCTTACCCGGGCCGTAAGCTGTGTGTTTGTGTCGATCCCGAATGTGCTGGCCAATCGATACGCCAGCGATGAGATGGTGGCCATCTGGTCGCCGGAAGCCAAGGTCATGGCCGAGCGGCGGCTGTGGCTGGCGGTGCTGAGAGCGCAGGCCGAGTTGGGCGTCGGTGTACCTGCAGGCGTGGTCGAGGACTACGAGCGGGTGCTCGAGGACGTCGACTTGTCGTCGATCGCGGCGCGCGAACGGGTGACCCGCCACGATGTCAAGGCGCGCATCGAGGAATACAACGCGCTGGCGGGCCATGAGCACGTGCACAAGGGCATGACGTCTCGGGACCTCACGGAGAACGTCGAGCAGCTGCAGATTCGTCGCTCCCTGGAACTCGTTTTCTCACACGGAGTCGCGGTCGTGGCGCGGCTGGCAGAGCGCGCGGTGGTCTATCGCGACGTGGTGATGGCCGGACGTTCGCACAACGTGGCCGCACAGGCGACCACGCTGGGCAAGCGGTTCGCCTCGGCCGCCGAGGAACTTCTGGTCGCGTTGACGCGGCTGCGTGAGCTGATCGACCGGTATCCGCTGCGCGGTATCAAGGGCCCGATGGGCACAGCGCAGGACATGCTCGATCTGTTCTCCGGTGACACCTCGAAGCTGGCCGATCTGGAACGTCACGTCGCCGAATTCCTAGGTTTCACAGAGATTTTCACCAGCGTCGGCCAGGTGTATCCGCGGTCGCTGGACCACGACGTCGTCTCAGCTCTGGTGCAGGCGGGTGCGGGACCTTCGTCGATGGCGCACACGATCAGGCTGATGGCGGGCCACGAACTGGTGACCGAGGGGTTCGCGCCCGGCCAGGTCGGTTCGTCCGCGATGCCGCACAAGATGAACACCCGTTCGTGCGAGCGCGTCAACGGGCTGCAGGTGGTGCTGCGCGGCTATGCGTCGATGGCCGCCGAGCTCGCGGGCGCGCAGTGGAACGAAGGTGACGTGTTCTGCTCGGTGGTGCGGCGGGTGGCGTTGCCCGACGCGTTCTTCGCGATCGACGGGCAGACCGAGACGTTCCTGACCGTGCTCGACGAGTTCGGTGCCTATCCGGCGGTGATCCAGCGGGAATTGGACCGCTACCTGCCGTTCCTGGCGACGACCAGGATCCTGATTGCGGCCGTCCGAGCGGGCGTCGGTCGAGAGACCGCGCACGAGGTGATCAAGGAACATGCCGTCGCGGTGGCGTTGGCGATGCGGGAGAAGGGTCAGGAGCCCGACCTGCTGGACCGGTTGGCTGCCGATCCGCGGCTGCCGTTGGACCGGGTGGCGTTGGATGCGGCGCTGGCCGACAAGCAGGCGTTCACAGGTGCGGCGGGAGATCAGGTGGACCGGGTGGTCGAGGCCGTGGGCGAGCTGGTCAGCCGGTATCCGGAGGCGGCCAAGTACACGTCGGGCGCGATTCTGTGACGCTCGCGGGCGCGTTGGCCGGGATCGACTTCACCGATCTCGACAACTTCGCCGACGGTTTTCCGCATGCGCTGTTCGCGGTGCACCGTCGCGAGGCGCCCGTGTACTGGCATGAGCCGACCGCCAACACACCCGACAACGAAGGCTTCTGGTCCGTCGCGACACACGCGGAAACCCTTGCGGTCTTTCGTGATCCGGTGACGTACTCATCCGTTACCGGCGGTACACGGCCATTCGGCGGCACGCTTCTGCAGGATCTCGCGGTCGCCGGGCAGGTTCTCAACATGATGGACGATCCGCGACACTCGCACATCCGCCGGCTCGTCAGCTCGGGTTTGACGCCGCGGATGATCGCCCGCGTCGAGGACGATCTGCGGACCCGCACCCGTCGGCTACTCGATGAGGTGACGCCGGGGGAGCCGTTTGACTTCTTGGTTGACGTGGCCGCCGAACTGCCGATGCAGATGATCTGCATCCTTCTGGGAGTTCCTGAAACCGAACGGCATTGGCTGTTCGAGGCGATCGAGCCGCAGTTCGACTTCGGTGGTTCGCGTAAGGCGTCCGTCGGGCAGTTGACGGCTGAGGAGGCCGGCTCGCGGATGTTCACGTACGGCCAGGAGCTGATCGCGTCGAAGCGCGCCGCGCCGACCGACGACATGCTGTCCGTGGTGGCGAACGCGACCGTGGAGGACGAGAGCCTCTCGGACATGGAGCTGTACCTGTTCTTCAGCCTGCTGTTCAGCGCCGGGGCAGAGACGACGCGGAACTCCGTCGCGGGCGGCCTGTTGGCGCTCATCGAGAATCCCGGCCAATTCCAGGCGCTGCGTTCAGATCTGGAGCATCTGCCGACCGCGGTCGAGGAGATGGTGCGGTGGACGTCGCCGTCACCGTCGAAGCGGCGTACCGCGACGCGGGATGTGGAGCTGGCGGGCTGTGCGATCAAGGCCGGTGAGAAGGTGCAGATCTGGGAGGGCTCGGCGAATCGTGATCCGCTGGTGTTCGTCGACCCGGATACGTTCGACATCACGCGGAAACCGAATCCGCACTTGGGTTTCGGTCAGGGAGTGCACTACTGTCTCGGCGCGAATCTGGCGCGGCTCGAGCTGCGGGTGCTGTACGAGGAGTTGCTGACCCGGTTCGGGTCGGTGCGACTGGTCAAGCCGGTCGAGTGGACGCGAAGCAATCGGCATACCGGTATCCGTCACATGGTGGTCGAATTACGGCCGTGAGACCCGACGTATTCGCGGCGGTCATGGCGACCGGCATCGTGTCGATCGCTGCCGCGGATCACGGCTTCGGTGTCATCAGCGAGGTCTTGATTGTCATTGCGGCAGTGGCATTGCCGGTGCTGATGTACTTGGTGGCCAGGGCGTGGCGCGGGTTCGACATGCGCGACCACAACGTGACGCTGCCGCTGTTCACGTACGTCGCCGCGTGCGCGGTGGTGGGCGCGCGACTGGCCGAGCACCGGATCGTGCTGTGGGTTTTGGCGGGTATGGCATTACAGGGCTGGCTGTCGCTGGCGCCGCTGGCCGCGCGTTCGATGTGGCGGAACCGGTGGACCGGATTGCGCGACCGTGCCCGCGGAGGGTGGGAGCTGGCGGCGGTCGCGACGTCCGGATTGTCCATCGTCTTCTCCGAACTTCATGTTCTGTTCTGGGCGTTCATCTTCTGGGTGCTCGGCCTGCTGTTGTACCTGGTGATGACGTCGCTGGTGCTGTGGCGGGTGCGGCACGATGCGTCGTCGCCTGAGCTGGGGGAACCGGACGTCTGGATTTTGATGGGCGGCATAGCGATTGCCACACTGGCGGGCGATCATCTGCATCACATCATGTATCCCGGCCCGATCGCCGACGCTGTGCGAGCGGTGACGATCGGAACGTGGATCGTGGCGACGGCGTGGATCCCGGTGCTGTTCTACGTGGCCGTGCGGCGATCGGTGGGGCTTGGGTGGCCCGCGGTGTTCCCGCTCGGCATGTACTCGTCGGCGACGTATGCGATGGCGGTCGAGACAGGCTGGCGATGGTTCATCGGGATCTCGCTGGCGTTCTTCTGGGCTGCTTTCTCGGCGTGGCTCATCGTGGCTGTCGGAGAGCTGCTGCGATTTCAGCGATTACGCGCTGCGGGTACTCCGTCAGATCCAGCCACGTGAATCTGAGGATCTGCCAGCCACTGAGCGCTATGGCGTTCTGTCGCGTGCGGTCGCGCTGAAACGTTTTCTGGTCACTGTGGAATGCCCAGCCGTCGACCTCGATCGCGACTCGCTGACTCGGGAACGCGATGTCGACGACGTACCCGCCGACCGGATAGTTGGCTTTCCAGCCGGATATCTTGGCCCCTCGCAGCAGTCGGATGATGAGGCGTTCAGCTTCCGAGCGGGCGCCGTCGGATGCCGCTTGGAGTAGGCGGCGTGCTGATGGCGAACCGTGCCGACCCTTGTTGCGAAGATGAGCTCGCCACAGCTGGGTGAGGTCGAGGTCGCCCTGCAGTGCTCTGTCCATCAACTCGGCGCCGCCGCCTCTGCGGACGGACGCTTCGACGACGGTGAGTGCAGGTTCGGTGACGCGAAGTCCCCTCCGCTCAACGACATCCTTTGGCCCGAGGTCGCGCCTACGTAAGCGAGTCATTGTCCGGTGTTGCAAGCGCGCGTCGCGCCGAACGGTGACTTCGATGATGCCGGGAGCGAATCTAGTCATGCTGTGCCACCAAGCGGCTGCCAATCCACTCGCTGCTGCCCCATCGCCGTAGCTCCAAACTGCTGTCCGTATGCGTGCCGCGTCGGTGAAGGGCCGGTCGGCGGCGAAGTAGACGCTTCGGGAAGTCCGCTGCCAGCGGCCAGACTTAACGATCCGGTCGATTGCGTCTTGGCTCAGGCCGCATTGACGGGCTTGCGCGCGGGTGATTACGCCGTCGTGGCGACGGAGATAGTCATCGAGCACGTCCTATTGACGGCCGCCACCCCGTCGCCGGTTCCCTTCCCCGTGATTTGTGGAGCCGCAGCCGCGGTGAGCGCGGCTAAAACTCCACAAATCGCCTATTGGCGGACGCGTCGGACGCCGGCAGCCCGCAATTCCAATGCCGCGAGACCGCGGATCGCGACGGGATCGTAGTTGCGCCACGCCCCCACGGGATCGTCGTCGACCGCCAGCAGCTTGTTCAACGGCCGATTGGCCAGCGCCCGCATCGCCAACAGCTGCTCACCCGCCGGAGTTCGCGCCAGCGTGATCGCAATCCACTTGCGACGGAAGAACCGGATACGCAGGAACAGCCACGGCATCGCGACGAACAGAATCGGCGGCGCCGCCACGGCCAACGCCAGCACCCACGCCAGCCACGACGCCGTGGTGTCGAGGCTCTGGCCAGCGCCTGCGATGTCCAGGGCGGCCTCGCTGGCTGCTCGCAACGGTTTGGCCAGCGAGTCTCCGATGAGCGGAAAGTCGTCTGTGTTGTCGCCGGCCGAGCTGAGGTTGTCGGCGACACCGTTGGCGCCATCCTGCACCTGCCTGCCCACTTCGGCGATGGTCGATATGGCGGCATGGACGGCCATTCCGACCAGCACCCAGATCGTCGTCCAGGCGATCACGACGATGTCGCTGATCAATTGCGCCAGCAGCCGGGTCGGCGTGGTGGCATAGGGAAGAAACCGCGAACTCATGATCCAGATGCTGCCCGATAGGCTGACCCGATGCGCCCCGCTCTGTCCGACTACCAGCATCTGGCCAGCGGCAAGGTACGCGAGTTGTATCGGATCGACGACGGGCACCTGCTGTTTGTCGCCACCGATCGCATCTCGGCCTTCGACTACATCCTTGACAGCGCGATTCCCGACAAGGGCCGCATCCTGACCGCCATGAGCGTGTTCTTCTTCGACCTCGTCGAGGCACCCAACCATCTGGCAGGCCCGCCCGACGACGAGCGCATCCCTGAGGACGTCCTCGGCCGCGCACTCGTCGTCGAAGAACTCGAGATGCTGCCGGTCGAAGCGGTGGCCCGCGGCTATCTGACCGGCTCCGGGCTCATCGACTACGAGAAGACCGGCTCGGTCTGCGGCATCCCGCTGCCGTCGGGTCTCGTGGAGGCGAGCCGGTTCATCGAGCCGCTGTTCACCCCGGCGACCAAAGCCGAACTCGGCGCCCACGACGAGAACATCTCGTTCAACGATGTCATCGAGATGGTCGGCGCGGTACGGGCCAACCAATTGCGCGAGCGCACACTGCAGACCTACATCCAGGGTGCCGACCATGCATTGACCAAGGGCATCATCGTCGCCGACACCAAGTTCGAGTTCGGTGTCGACAAGGACGGCAACCTGCGGCTGGCCGACGAGATCTTCACGCCCGACTCATCACGCTACTGGCGCGCTGACGAGTACTCCGAAGGCGTCGTACAGAACAGCTTCGACAAGCAGTTCGTGCGCAATTGGTTGATCGGCCCGGACTCCGGCTGGGATCGCCACGGGGACAAACCGCCACCGCCCCTGCCCGCCGACATCGTCGATGCGACCCGTGCGCGTTATATCGAAGCCTACGAACGTATCTCGGGCCTGAAGTTCTCCTCCTGGATAGGGCCACAATCGTGAGGCCACCAATCGCGAAGCGCGTTGACCATCGGCGTGAATATCACGGCGACGTGTTCGTCGACCCCTACGAGTGGATGCGGGACAAGTCCAACGCTGAGGTGATCGACTACCTCAAGGCGGAGAACGACTTCACCGACAAGGCCACCGAGGGCCTCACGGACCTGCGGCAGAAGATCTTCGACGAAATCAAAGCCCGTACCAAGGAGACCGACCTCTCGGTACCGACTCGGCGCGGCGACTGGTGGTATTACGGCCGTAGCTTCGAGGGCAAGCAGTACAACGTGCACTGCCGTTGCCCCATCGGTGCTTTCGACGACTGGGTGCCCCCGGAACTCGACGAGCACACCGAGATTCCGGGCGAACAGGTGCTGATCGACGAGAACGTCCTAGCCGACGGGCACGAGTTCTTCGCGCTGGGCGCGGCCGGGGTAAGCCTTGACGGAAACGTCCTCGCGTTCTCGATCGACACCAAGGGCGACGAGCGATACACGTTGCGGTTCAAGGACTTGCGCACCGATTCGATGTACGACGACGAGATCGTCGGCATCGGCGCAGGCGTGACGTGGGCCGCCGACAACCGCACGGTGTACTACACGACGGTCGACGACGCCTGGCGTCCGGACACCGTATGGCGACACCGAATCGGATCCGGTCTGCCCGCCGAGCAGGTGTACCACGAACCCGACGAGAAATTCTGGCTCGGGGTCGGGCGTACGCGCAGCGACAAGTACGTGATGATCGCCGCGGGCAGCGCCGTCACGACCGAGGTCCGTTACGGTGACGCCGCCGACCCGCAGACGGAGTTCGCTCAGGTGTGGCCGCGCCGCGAACTCGTCGAGTATTCGGTGGAGCACGCCATCGTCGGCGGTGAGGACCGCTTCCTGATCCTGCACAACGACGGTGCGGAGAACTTCACGCTCGTCGAGGCGCCGGTGGCGGACCCGACGACGTTCCGCACGCTGATCGAGCACCGCGAGGACGTCCGCCTCGACTCGGTTGACGCGTTCGAGGGGCATCTGGTCGTCGGCTACCGTGCCGAGGCGCTGCCGAAAATCCAGCTCTGGCCGATCTACGCCAACGGCACCTACGGCCACCCCGAGGAACTCACCTTCGAATCGGAGCTGATGTCAGCGGGTCTGGGCGGAAACCCCAACTGGAGTTCACCCAAGCTGCGGATCGGCGCGACGTCGTTCGTCATCCCGGTGCGGATCTACGACATCGACCTGGCGTCGGGCGAGCGCACACTGCTGCGCGAGCAACCGGTGCTCGGCGACTACCGGCCCGAGGACTACGTGGAACGTCGCGACTGGGCTGTCGCTCCCGACGGCGCTCGGGTGCCCATCTCGATCGTCCACCGCATCGGGCTGCAGTACCCGGCGCCCACACTGCTGTACGGCTACGGGGCCTACGAGTCGTGCGAGGACCCGCGGTTCTCCATCGCCCGCCTTTCGTTGCTGGACCGCGGAATGGTGTTCGCGGTCGCCCACGTCCGCGGCGGCGGTGAGCTCGGCCGTCCCTGGTACGAACACGGCAAACTGCTCGAGAAGAAGAACACGTTCACCGACTTCATCACCGTCGGACAGCATCTCGTCGAAACCGACATCACCCGGGCCGACACCATGGTCGCCTACGGCGGAAGTGCGGGCGGTCTGCTGGTCGGGGCCGTCGCCAACATGGCCCCTGAGCTGTTCGCGGGAGTGCTCGCCCTGGTGCCGTTCGTCGACCCGCTGACGACGATCCTCGATCCGTCGCTTCCGCTGACTGTCACCGAGTGGGACGAATGGGGCAACCCGTTGCAGGACAACGACGTATACGACTACATGAAGTCCTACTCGCCATACGAGAACATCGAGGCCGCCAAGCGCTATCCACCCATTCTCGCCATGACGTCGTTGAACGACACCCGGGTGTTGTACGTCGAACCGGCGAAATGGGTGGCGGCCCTGCGGCATACCCAGCCCGAGGGTGCACCCGCGGTGCTGCTCAAGACCGAGATGAACGCGGGCCACGGTGGCATCAGCGGACGCTACGAGCGGTGGAAGGAAGCGGCGTTCCAGTACGCATGGCTGCTCGACGCGGCCAAGGCCAACCACGACGGTGGTGCGTACGAAGAAGAGCTGCTCGACCGCTAGCAGATATCTAGGCATTGTCAAGATCGGCGGTATGATCTCGGCATGCGCAGGGATTCCTATCACCATGGCGACCTGAAGGCCGTCATCCTCGCCGAGGCCGCCGACCTGGTGGCCGAGCGGGGAGCGGATGGGATCTCACTTCGGGAATTGGCCCGCGCCGCCGGAGTTTCCCACGCCGCACCGGCGCATCATTTCACCGATCGTCGCGGGCTGTTCACCGCGTTGGCCGCCGAAGGCTGGCGCAAGCTGGCAGCCGCTCTCGACGGCGCCCGGCCCGAGTTCATCGATGCTGCACGGGCATACGTCCGGTTCGCCCTTGACCACCCCGGGCATTACGCGGTGATGTTCGATCGTTCACTCGTCGACCCCGAGAACCAGGAGCTGATCGCGGCACAGGACGCAGCCGGCACCGAACTCGCCCGCGGTGTCGGCACTCTCGACGATGCGCGTGCTGACAAGGACCCGCAGGCGGCTGCGTTGGCGGCATGGTCTCTGGTGCATGGTTTTTCGTTGCTGTGGCTGAACAAAGCGATCGACTCCACCCTTGATGACAAAGCTGATCCGATGGAGACGGTGCACCGAGTCGCGGGGA
The DNA here is from genome assembly GCF_044452905.1 of Mycobacterium sp. NPDC051804. Classification (NCBI taxonomy): domain Bacteria; kingdom Bacillati; phylum Actinomycetota; class Actinomycetes; order Mycobacteriales; family Mycobacteriaceae; genus Mycobacterium; species Mycobacterium sp. NPDC051804. Next base: position 413,679 of record NZ_JBITCD010000005.1, read on the forward strand.
TGCTTTTCGGGAGCGAGTAGCGTTTCCAAGCATGACATCGCTCACCGACATCGCACTGACCACGATCGACGGCCAATCGACCACGCTGGGCCAACTCGCCGACGGCGCAGTGCTCGTGGTCAATGTCGCCTCGAAATGTGGCCTCACGCCGCAGTACACAGCCCTGGAGAGGCTGGCCAAGGACTATCGCGACCGTGGGCTCACCGTGATCGGTGTGCCGTGCAATCAGTTCATGGGTCAGGAGCCCGGAACGGCCGAGGAGATCTCGGAGTTCTGCTCGACCACCTACGGCGTGACGTTCCCGCTGCTGGAGAAGACCGACGTCAACGGCGACGGCCGGCACCCCCTGTTCGCCGAGCTGACCAAGACGCCCGACGATGCAGGTGAAGCGGGCGACATCCAGTGGAACTTCGAGAAGTTCCTGCTCGCGCCGGGCGGTGCCGTCGTCAAGAGGATCAGGCCCCGCACCGAGCCGGACGCGCCGGAGGTCATCGCGGCCATCGAAGAGGTGCTGCCCCGGTAGTCGCACCGGATGGACAACTTCACGCAGGGTGTCAGAAACCGTTGGGACACCTGAAGTTGCCACAATGAGCGCGTGGCTGGACAACTGATCGTCTCGGTTTCCGGGATCAGCGACCGCACAATGCCCGAGGTCGAAGCCTTCTGCGGTCAGCTCGATGCACGGAACGTACCGGTGTCGTTTCTGGTGGCCCCGCGAATCAAGGGTGGTTACCGGCTCGACGAGGACGCCCCCACCATCAGGTGGCTGAGCGCCAGGCGGGACGCGGGTGACGCCATCGTGCTGCACGGGTTCGACGAAGCGAGCACCAAGAAGCGACGTGGCGAGTTCGCAACCCTGCCCGCGCACGAGGCGAACCTGCGACTGATGGCCGCCGACCGGGTGATGGAACACGTCGGACTGCGCACGCGCCTGTTCGCCGCGCCCGGCTGGACGGTGTCGCCGGGAACGGTGACTGCGCTACCGCGCAACGGCTTTCGGATGCTTGCGGCACTCAACGAGATCACGGATCTGGTTCGTCACACGACGGTGCGCGCCCGGGTGCTCGGCATCGGTGAAGGCTTTCTCAGTGAACCGTGGTGGTGCCGCACGCTTGTGCTGTCCGCCGAGCGCACGGCCCGGCGCGACGGCATCGTGCGGGTTGCCGTCGCGGCCCGTCACCTGCGCAGGCCCGGACCACGCCAGGCGATGCTCGATGCCGTCGACCTCGCCCTCATGCACCAGTGCACGCCGGGCGTCTACGAGTGGACGCCGTACAGCGCATTGACAGACGCCGCATAGCCGTCTCCCGCTAACGTGGCGTCATGGCGGACGCTGATGTCATTGTCGTGGGTGCGGGTCTTGCTGGTCTGGTCGCCGCGTGTGAGCTCGTCGAGGCTGGCCGGCGGGTCGTGATCGTCGATCAGGAGAACGCCGACAACGTCGGTGGTCAGGCGTACTGGTCGTTCGGCGGGCTGTTCTTCGTCGACAGTCCCGAGCAGCGCAGGCTCGGCATCCGCGACAGCTTTGACCTGGCGCTACAGGACTGGCTCGGCGCGGCGGGATTCGACCGGCCCGAAGACCACTGGCCGCGGCAGTGGGCGCACGCCTATGTCGACTTCGCCGCCGGTGAGAAGCGCGGCTGGTTGCGCGAGCGCGGCTTGAAGACTTTCCCCGTGGTGGGATGGGCCGAGCGCGGTGGCTACGACGCTCGCGGACACGGCAATTCGGTGCCGAGATTCCACATCACGTGGGGGACCGGCCCGGCGATCGTGGAGGTATTCGCGCGCCGCCTGCAGGACAACCCGAATGTGACTTTCGCGCATCGCCGTCGAGTCGACGAACTCATCGTCGAGGACGGCGCCGTCGTCGGTGTGCGCGGCGCGGTGCTGGAGCCGTCGAACGCGGCCCGTGGTGAGGCGTCGTCCCGAAACACAGTCGGCGACTTCGAGTTGCGGGCACAGGCAGTCATCGTCGCCAGCGGCGGCATCGGCGGCAACCACGACCTCGTCCGCCAGAACTGGCCCAAGCGGATGGGGCGGGTGCCCGAACAGTTGTTGAGCGGTGTGCCCGCGCATGTCGACGGCAGGATGATCGGCATCAGCGAGACGGCTGGGGCGCGGGTGATCAACAGCGACAGGATGTGGCACTACACCGAAGGCATCACCAACTACGACCCGATCTGGCCGCTGCACGGTATCCGCATAATTCCCGGCCCGTCATCGCTGTGGCTCGATGCCACCGGCAAGCGTCTGCCGCCGCCGTTGTTCCCCGGCTTCGACACTCTCGGCACGCTGGAGTACATCGCCCAAACCGGCCACGACTACACGTGGTACGTGCTGAACGCCCGCATCATCGAGAAGGAGTTCGGGCTGTCGGGACAGGAACAGAACCCCGATCTGACCGGGCGTAGCGTGCGCCAGGTGCTGAGCCGCGTCAGGCCGGGCGCACCGCCGCCAGTGCAGGCGTTCGTCGACAAAGGTATCGACTTCGTGACAGCGGATTCGTTGCGGGAGTTGGTATCCAAGATGAACACCGTGCCCGACGTGGAGCCGCTCGACTACGACATCGTGGAGAAGGAAGTCACCGCCCGCGACCGCGAAACCGTCAACAAGTTCACCAAGGACAGCCAGATCACCGCGATCCACGGTGCGCGCGCGTTCATCTCCGACAAGATCAGTCGCGTCGTCGCCCCGCATCCGCTCACCGACCCCAAGGCCGGCCCGCTGATCGCGGTGAAGTTGCACATTCTGACGCGAAAGTCGTTGGGCGGCCTGGAAACCGACCTCGATTCCAGGGTATTGAAGTCGGACGGTTCCGCGTTCAGTGGCTTGTATGCGGCGGGCGAGGCAGCCGGATTCGGGGGCGGCGGCGTGCACGGTTACCGCTCGCTGGAGGGCACCTTCCTCGGCGGCTGCGTGTTCTCCGGGCGTGCGGCGGGCCGTGCGGCGGCGAGGGACGTCGGTTAGGGCAGGTCGATGGTGGTGGTCACCGAGACCCACTGGGGTGTCGACGGTGCGGACGAGAACCCGAACCGCACCGGCGGGTGCAGCGCCGCGAGGCCGCCGACGTCCTCACCATCGAATGTGCCGTCGACGGCTGTGATGAGCCTGGTGCGTTGGACCCCGTAATACTCGCGACGCCCGTTGCCGGCGCTACCCGCGGTACGCACACCCGGTACCAGCATCGTCGCGACGGGATTGATGAGGTGCAGCCAGGCCGGCGCCCTTGTCAGGGGCGGCGGGACCAACCGGAGTAGCCAGTCGAACGGCGCGGGACCTCCGAGGCTGGCGGAGACCGTGAGCCCGGGAGCGGTGACGCGGAAACCTGCGGCGGTGTACCGAACGTCGACGGCTCCCAGTTCAATCCGGTCGAAAGTATAAGTCTGCGAGACGAACTCGGCGACAGCAGATGTCGGCGCGAGCAAAACACGTTCGCCGTCCTGCGTTTCGATCATCACGTCGGCGAAACCGCCGAATGGAGATCTATCCCACGCGCCGACGACCATCCGGACACCGGCTTCGGTTCCGAATCCCGCGATATGGCCGCTGAATACCAGCCTGGTCAGAAGTCTGTGCCGTTCTCTTCATCGAGCACCTGGAAGTCGGTGTCGGTCATCTCTTCCAGCCGTCCGTAGAAGATGCCCCTGGCGCTGGGATCGACGATGCCCTGATGGATAGGGACGGCGTGCGTCGGCGCCACCGCGCGCAGGTAGTCGACCGCCTCGGAGATCTTCATCCACGGTGCGGCGGCCGGTGTCGCGAGCACATCCACCGGCTCACCGGGAACGTGCAACGCATCGCCGGGATGCATGAGTCGCGCAGCGTGACCGCCATCGCCGACGAGATACGAAATGTTGTCAATAACAGGGATTTCCGGGTGGATCACCGCGTGTCGCCCGCCCGTGCCGCGAACCGTGAGATGTCCGATGCTCAGTTCGTCGCCGACGTTCACCGCCTGCCACGAGCCACCGAGTTGTGCAGCCGTCTGCGGATCGGCGTACAGCGCGGCGTCCGGATTGGCGTCGATGAGTGCGGGCAACCGCGACGTGTCGGCATGGTCGGGATGCTGATGGGTGATCAGGATCGCAGACAGGCCGGTGATGCCCTCGAATCCGTGCGAGAACGTACCCGGATCGAACAGAATCGTGGTTTCGTTCGCCGAATCGTCGCGAAAGTTGGCGAGTAAGCACGAATGGCCGAAATGCGTCAATTGCATTCCTATATTGTGCGCGCAGGCATTCTCCAGGGGGTAGTGCAGACGTGCGATTGTTGTTGGCGCTGGCCGTCGCGACGTGCGGGTTGGCCATCGCCCCGGCCACCGCCTCGGCCGTGCCCGGCATCTGCCCGCCGATCTGCGACTCCATCCCGGATTCGGCGTGGATCGCGCCCACCGCCGTGCCGCTCGATGAGGTCTATCACTGGCCCGGCCTCGCGGGTCTCGCCGTCAGAGCGCCGGCGCCACGGTTCACGTTCGAGGAGATGTGCGCCTCGCCGCCGCTGATCGGTGATGCCAGGGACTATGCGGTGGCCGCGCAGGCGACGGTGACCAATCCGCCCGGCCAGTGGCAGCTGCGGGTGCAGGTCGTTCACTGGCGCGGCCCTACCGCGCAGTTCGGGCCGACGGCCACGCAAACCCTCGACCTGGCCAGGGCCCGGCTGCGGGACTGCCAGGTCACCGCCCCGCTGACGTCCCCGTCGTTCACCACGAGCGACCCGTTTCGGCTGGCCGCGATCATCAGCGTGCCCGGTCAGCGGGTCCTCCACCAGTACCTGTTCGCCCACGCGTCCAGCAGCACCGTCGTCGAACTGGCCATGTGGTCGACACTGCCGCCGCTCGTGCGCTGGCCAGCGGTGCCTGACGCGCAGGTTTTCGACGCGATGGCCGCCCCGCTGTGCGACGCGTACATCGGATCGTGCCGGTGAAGCGGCCCGGAAGAACCCGCAGGTAGAGTGAGCGCCGTGGCAAGGGTGGTAGTGCATGTGATGCCCAAGGCCGAGATCCTCGACCCCCAGGGGCAGGCGATCGTCGGCGCATTGGGACGTCTCGGTTTTGGTGCGGTCTCAGATGTCCGGCAAGGCAAGCGGTTTGAGCTCGAAGTCGACGACAGCATCGACGACGACACGCTCGCCGAGATCGCCGAGTCGCTGTTGGCGAACACTGTGATCGAGGACTGGTCGGTGAGTAGGGAACCGTCGTGACGGCCAGGGTGGGCGTGATCACCTTCCCCGGCACGCTGGACGACGTCGACGCCGCGCGGGCCGTCCGGTTGGCCGGTGCTGAGTCCGTCGACCTCTGGCACGCCGACGCCGACCTCAAGAAGGTGGACGCGGTAGTGGTGCCCGGCGGCTTCTCGTATGGCGATTATCTGCGGACCGGCGCGATCGCGAAGTTCGCTCCCGTCATGGGCGAGGTGGTGCGCGCGGCGGCGCAAGGTCTTCCAGTGTTGGGTATTTGCAACGGCTTTCAGATCCTGTGCGAGGCGGGGTTGCTTCCCGGTGCGCTGACGCGCAACGCCGGTCTGCACTTCGTCTGCCGCGACCTGTGGCTCGAGGTGGCATCGAACACGACGGCGTGGACCTCACGCTACGAATTGGGTGCCGACATACTCGTGCCACTGAAGTCAGGGGAGGGGCGGTACGTCGCCAGCGAGGACGTGCTCGACAAGCTCGAGGGTGAAGGTCGGGTCGTCTTCCGGTACCGCGAGAACCCGAACGGGTCGATGCGCAATATCGCCGGTATCGCGTCCGCCAACGGCCGGGTCGTCGGCCTGATGCCCCATCCAGAACACGCCACCGAGGCGCTGACCGGCCCGTCCGATGACGGGCTTGGCCTCTTCTACTCCGCCCTGGACCAGGTGCTCGCCGCCTAGGGCGGCGCTGAAACTGGTGCGCTGACGGCCCTGAGACCGGTGCTAATTTCGAGAATGTGTTAGTCGATCCAGAAGTCTTGCGCGCGTTTGCTGCACAGGTGGGTGCCGCCGCAGCGGCGATCGGCGCACTCGACGTCGGCAAGATGGCTACCAACGCAGGTGATGGGCTGGCTGGATCCTCCACTCAATGGGTGGCCAGCGAGGTTGGCCACCATCTGGGCCTGGCGGCCAACGACATCGTCAAAGACATTGGTGCCATGGGCTCGGCCGTGCGCGGTGCAGGCGATCGCTATGAAGTGGATGACGCCAGCCTGGCGGGCACGTTCAAGCAGTTGTTCTGACAGTGCTGCCATCACGTTCGCGGTTGCAGGGCTGGGACCCGGAGTCGCTGCTGTCGCGCGCGTCGACGATCAGGAACGCCAGCGAATCGATCTACAACGCTGTCGTCGGACTCGACGATCGCATTGATCGAATGCCCGAGGCGCGAGATTGGGCAGGCGAAGCCCAGACAGCGGCTCAGCAGATGTTCGGTCGGGCGACGGTCAGGTCATCTGCCTTCAAGGATTACGCCGATGCGTTCGCCACCGCTCTCGCCGACGGTTTCGCACGGATCGACAAGACCCGAGTCGAATTGCTCACCAAGGCAGACGAAATCGACAGCGGACCCCTCAACGTCACAGACCAGTGGGTCGTCATGATCGACCCAGCGGGCATGTCGGCCGAGAGAGCAGCCAAACTGCAAGGGGAAGCTGCCGCGGCACAAGCTGATGTCAACGAGCTTTTGTTGGCAGTCGGTGAAGCCGACGATTGGACCACGCAACAGCTGCTATTGGCGAGGATTGAAGGAGGCGTATTCGAGAATCTCGAATACGGGCCGCCCGGTCCCGTGCCGCCGCCCCCGGGTGACGATGTGTTTGATCCGTCGACCGAGGAAGGGAAGCAGTTTCAAGAGATCGCGAGAGCGCAGGATGTGGCGACTAGCGTTCGCGACGTCACCGAGACGTCAGACAAGGATGGGAACCGGGTCACGACTTACACCATGATCGATGGTAGTAAACACGTTGCGACCGAATATGTCGATCAAGGCTTGCCGAGTGAACAGGTCTATCCCGCTGGGACGATCTCGGTTCTGCACACCGACAAGAACGGCAATACCGTGTCGCTGACGTCGACGACCCCTCGCGAGGACGGAGGCAAGCTCACTGAGGTCTGGTGGGCCGACGGGACACAGATAATCATCTCGCAGAACGCCGACGGAACTCGATCCGGTAGTTGCATTACCGCCGACGGCGAACCTGCCGTTTTGCCCGATTCGTTTTTTCAGGACCCGATTCCGACGCTGGCCGGTGGTGCGCTGTCGGGACTTGAGGTGAAGGCAGGCAGAGGAATTCAAGGACTGAGTCCCGACGTGCTCGACGGACTGAAAGCCGGCGCGAAGTGGGGCGGCCCGGCGATGGGTGTTGCGCAAGCTGTTCTCGGTGTCTATACGGCGGACACGGTATATGAGCAGTGCGTTGCGACGTGGTCGGGGGGCGTCGGATTCGCCGGCGGCATCGCAACGTCTGTCGTCGTGGGGGCTATACCTGGAGTGGGCCCGATCGCTGCGATGGGCGGTAATGCGTTGGGCGGTTTCGTCTTCGGTTACGTGGGAAAATTGGTCGGCAATGTGATGTGTGGCCCGTGAGATTTCGAGTCGCCGCGGTCTATCTGTGCCTCTTGTTCGCACCATTCGGGATGTTCAGTCTGGTATGGGCTTTCATCTATTTCGCCCGCGCTGAGTACCTCTCCGGCCTCGTTGCACTCGGGTTCGGTTTATTCGCAGGGGGTTTCGTAGTCATGTTGTTGGTCGTCGCAGGAAAAAGAACGATCCCCAGGGCGACATCCGATGACGCCGGGACCACCTTCCGCCCCGACTTCAAGGTGGACGGCTTTCTGACGATCTCCAGCGTCGCAGTGTTTTTTGGGATGTTGGTCTATGCGATCTTCGCGCCTCAGGGCATGCTCGTTATCCCCGTGCCAAGTGGGAACCAGCGGCAGTACGTGTACGCATGCATCGCCGGGGTGCTCGTGGGTCTGCCGAGCATGTGGCAGATCGTCAAACAGCGTGGGATGAGTCGTCTCCGGATGACGACGAAAGGCATTGAGGTGGGTGGTGCGGTTTCGACGAAACGTCACACCTGGGATGAACTCACCGACATAGCGGACAGACCGCGAAATGGGCATCGATCCACTGGGACGACGTACATCATGACGGCTAACGGGCACACCCGAACGTTGCCATCCGACTGGTACACACCGGGCGGTCGAGTACTGCGGGAATTGGTGCAGTTCTATTGGGAACATCCCGAGGCTCGCGCCGAACTCGTCGACGGTCGAGCGGAGAGCCGTTTCAAAGCGGAATGCCGAGGTACGACATGAGGTTGAAGCGGCGTTCATTGTTGTTGGTCGTCGCGCTGCTCGTACTGGTCGGTTGTTCGGGCAACATCACCCAGGGAGGGCCGACGACCGACACGACGCGCGAGTCGCCCGAGTTGCCAGTTCAATCACTCTTGAGATCCTCGATGCGGCAGCAGCCGGTGCCGGGATGGACAGCCACCGTCGAGGACCTTGATCTGCCGCCCAGCACCGTCGTGCGCCCGATCGGAAACATCGACGAGCTAGGTGTCTTTCTCGGGATTACCGACGAGGGCTGGTGGCTGCTCGGAATTGATGTCACAAGCGGGGAGCGCGAATTCGGTCCGACGCGACTCGGAGCGGCAAATGATGCAACGGATTTCAACTGCTTCATCAACGGACCGCCCATGGTTCTCTGCGTTCGGCAAGGGCCTGACCTCAGCGTGCCTTCGACAGCGTGGGTGGTCGATACAGGCTCGGGCAAGGTGACCTACGACGGGCCAACGGATCTGCGCGTAGCCTTCGCGAAAGGTCAACCCCGTCTTGAACAGATCGGCGACTACGCAATTGCGGCGTCGCAAGGCACGGGCATGCACGGTGTCGGCCCTCGTGCCGACTTGACCTGGTTCGTGCCGGGCGACGGAATACTGCCATCGCAATTCGATCGGTTCCCTCGTGACACCGCGCCTTCGACGTTCGCAGCCCAAAATGGAGGTACTCAAGCCGACGTGGTGTTCTCTGTCGTCGATGGGAAGATCGTGAAACCTATGTTGCCGCAGGATGTTCAATTGGGGCGAGCATTCGTCTATCCCGGAGGCTTCGGATACGAGTACTCGCCCGCGGACGACTACACATCGGAGAGAGTGGCTCTTTTCGACAACACAGGTAAGAAGCTCGGTGAACCGAAACCAGATGGCAAACTTGAAACCCGTTCAGTCGATCTACCCATCGTCGGATCGAAGTCAAACGATCGAGTGTTCACCATCTATGGTCAGGAGCTTCTCGAGCTTCCGCGTTCGACTGCTCCGCCCAACGCTCGCCTGATCGGATCGCGCTTCTACATCGCCACCGACGCGGACCACCGTGTATGGAAGCAGTTCGATTTGAACACGGGCGAACAGGGCAAGACGTGTGAGGGTGACAGCCTGGGTGTGTACTACATCGCCTCTGACGGCGAAGTAGTTGTAGCGCATGCCGAGGACGGGCTGATGCATGGCGTCGACCTCGCGACATGCGACGTCCTATGGACCATTCCCGGTTCCGGGCCGAACGAAGCGAAAGAAGTGTGGAAGGTTCACACGACGCTGATCCAACGCACCAACGACCAACTGTTCTCTCTGGTGGCACCAGGCTAGGAGCGCTACTTCGTCAGCGCGACAGAGGCTTCCGCGGTGTAGCAGAGGAACGTCATGGTCTCCTGCAGATACAGCTCAACAGATTCGGCGTTGTGCGAAAGGTAGCCGATGCACACATCGGTGCCCAGCTGCAGATCGAAATCGCCGCCACGGGTGGACAATACGAACGCCCCATCGATCGCGGGCGCCCAGATGATATCGCCGTCCACGAGTCGGTTGAGGTGATCGCGGATTGGATAGCCGTGCTCGGTCGTCTCGCTCACCTCGGTGTAGACATCGGCCGACAGCAGCACCGAATACGGTCCGTCGACGCCGGCCAGCCGCAGCTCGGACAGCGCTTGGCTGATGACATCGGGAATTCCACGAACATCGCTCGGCAGGGCCAGCGCGGGATTGTTGCTGCAGGCCCGAATACCCTCGATCGACGCCGCCTCATAGCCCTCGAAGATCGCCCGGTCCTCGACGAACGCCAACTTCTTGGCCGCCTCCTTGACCGGATCCCAATCCGAGTCCTGCGAGCCCCGCTCTACATCGTCGATCGCGTCGCGGCTCACCGTGAACGGCACCCGCAGCCGCACCAGCGGCTTGCTCTCGCGCAGGTGAGCCACCACGCCCTCCCCGGGCGGGGGCACGTCACGCAGGTGACCGCTGCTGACCGCAGCTGTCACCGGCCCACTGGGATCGCTCACGTCGACGACGCGACGCCCGGCGATATGCCGTTTGAACGTCCGCGTCGCCTCCAGTTCGATCTCGTCCCAAGCGGCTTCGGTGATCGGAGCGAGCTCGCGATAGAGATTGTTCATCAACGAATTCCTTTCAGGCTGCCGATGCCCAACGAGCCGTCCCTGACGGGCGCAGGGGTAACTGCTGGCTGATCCTCTGTCTCTGAGTCCGGAAGTGGCGGTGGACTATTGAGGAAATCGACGAGTGGGGTGAAAAACTTTCCTCCGGTGATGGCGGTGGAGAACTCGAGGATGTGATCGGTGTTGCCCGGCGGGTCGCCGATGAACATGTTGGACAGCATCTGCTCGGTCACCGCGGCTGTCCGCGAGTAGCCGATGAAATACGTTCCGTACTCGTCTTTTCCGATCTCTCCGAACGGCATGTTGTGCCGCACGATCTTGAGCTCGTTGCCGTCCTCGTCCTCGATGACGTTCAGCGCGATGTGCGAATTCGCAGGCTTGACGTCATCGGCCATCTCGATGTCCTCGAGCTTGCTCCGTCCGATCACCATTTCCTGTTCGGTGACCGACAACGCATCCCACGACGACATGTCGTGCACGTACTTCTGCACATGCACATAGCAGCCACCGGCGAAATCGGGATCCTCGTCGCCGATCTCCGTGGCGGACACCGCGAGTGGGCCCTCGGGGTTCTCAGTGCCGTCGACGAAGCCGAGCAGGTCACGGTTGTCGAAGAAGCGGAATCCGTGCGTCTCGTCGACGACGGTGACGGCACCCAGCGCCTTGACGATCCGGCCCGCCAACTCGAAGCACATATCCAGCGACATCGCCTTGATGTGCAGCAGCAGGTCTCCCGGCGTCGACGGCGCATGGTGGCGCGGTCCGGACAACTCGAGGAAAGGCGTCAACTCCGCGGGCCGCGGACCCGAAAACAGTCGATCCCAGGCATGCGAGCCGATCGACGTCACCACCGACAGGAGCTTGTCGGGGTCGCGGAAACCTACCGCGCGCACCAGACCGGAAATATCGCCGAGCCCGTCGTGGACGGCCGCCTCGCCGCCCTCGTCGATGGTCACCACCAGGAAGATCGCTGCAGGTGTCAGCGGCGCCGTAACCGGCTGCGGCAGTGGTGCGGGCACCATGTGACCCTAATTCAAGATCGGCGGCGATGATCGGAGAAGATGTAGAACCATGTCGGCAAGTCCACAGGGGCTGTGTGAGTTCATCGACGCGTCGCCGTCGCCGTTCCATGTCTGCCAGACGGCGGCCGAGCGGCTTCGTGCCGCGGGCTACACCGAGCTGTCCGAGCGGGACGCGTGGCCTTCCGCGGCGAGCCGCGAATCCAGGTCGGAGGGCCGTTTCTTCACCGTGCGGGCCGGCTCCCTGGTCGCCTGGCACGCGGCCGACCCGTCAGCACCGTTTCGCATCGTCGGGGGCCACACCGACAGCCCGAATCTGCGCGTCAAACAGCATCCGGACCGCTTCGTATCCGGTTGGCAGGTCGTTGCGCTGCAGCCCTATGGCGGGGCGTGGCTCAACTCTTGGCTGGACCGCGACCTCGGCATCAGCGGGCGGCTGTCCACCCGGAACGGCGACGCGATCGAGCACCAGCTGATCCGCATCGATGAGCCGATCCTGCGGGTACCGCAGCTGGCAATCCATCTGGCCGAGGACCGCAAAGCGGTGACGCTGGACCCGCAGCGTCACGTCAACGCCGTGTGGGGCGTCGGTGGTGGGACCCGGTCCTTCCTCGCCTACGTCGCCGATCGCGCCGATGTCGACCTCGCCGACGTGCTCGGTGCGGACCTGATGACGCACGACCTCACCCCGTCGACGATCGCGGGTGCCGGAAACGAACTGCTCAGCGCCCCGAGGCTGGACAACCAGGCGACCTGTTACGCCGGCCTGGAGGGGTTTCTTGCGGCCGAGCCCCGCGGCCATGTGCCCGTCTTGGCGCTGTTCGACCACGAGGAGGTCGGCTCGCAGTCCGATCATGGCGCCCAGTCCGAACTGCTGCTCACGGTGCTCGAGCGCATCACGCTGGCCGCGGGCGGCGGTCGCGAGGAATTCCTGCGGCGGCTGCCGGGCTCGATGGTCGCGTCCGGCGACATGGCCCACGCGACGCACCCCAACTACCCCGAGCGCCATGAACCCGGCCACCTCATCGAGGTCAACGCCGGACCGGTGCTCAAGGTGCAGCCGAACCTGCGCTACGCCACCGACGGCCGCACCGCGGCGGCGTTCGCGTTGGCGTGCGCCCAGGCCGGTGTGCCGTTGCAGCGTTACGAGCATCGGGCCGATCTGCCATGCGGATCGACGATCGGACCGATGACGTCGGCGCGTACCGGCATCCCGACGGTCGACGTGGGTGCGGCCCAGTTGGCCATGCATTCCGCACGTGAAGTGATGGGTGCCGACGACGTCGCGGCGTACGCCGCTGCGCTCGGGGCGTTCCTGTCGCCGGCCTGAGCGGACCGATCGCAATGTCGCCCTGACAGTCGCTCCGTGCATATATATCCATGCCGGCGCCGTCAGACTGACATTGCGTTGCGCGAGCGGGCCTCAGGACGGGTCGACCTCGTCGTAGCGGATGACGTTCTCCACCACGACGCCGTCGCGGGCCCGGACCCGATCCAGACCACGGATCGCGATCGGCCCGGCGGGCCCGGTGCCGCCGCCGACGTAGTGCAGGTACACCAGCTGTTCGCCGTGGGCGTCCCCGTCGACAGTCGCGCTGTCGATGAGCTCCAGTCGTAAATCGGGCACTTGAGCGATGAGTTCGGCGATCTTGGCGGTGTACGCCTCGCGGCCGTGCACCGGCTTCGGCTCGCCCTGCCAGTAGCCGACGATGTCGTCGGCCAGGATGTCGCCGATCCGCGACGCGTCGGGTGCGGCCCAGAACGCGGCCCACATCTCGGCGCTGAACTTCATCGGGGTTTGGGTTTCAGTCATGCCGCAAGCCTGCTGGCGGTTGCGCCGTCGCTCAATTACGCCGGACGTAAGCGCCCTTGACCGGGAATTGTCGCCGGGCTGCTCTAGGGTCAGCCCCATGGCACTCAAGGTGGAGATGATCACGTTCGATTGCGCCGACCCTGACGCCCTTGCCGACTGGTGGGCGCGCGCCGCGGGAGGCGACGTAAATGCCGTCGCACCAGGTGAATTCGTCATGGTCACCAGTGAAGGACGGCCGGCTCTCGGCTTTCAGCGCGTACCGGATCCGACACCCGGCAAGAACAAGGTCCATCTGGACTTCCACGCCGCCGACAAGGAGGCCGAGGTGGCTCGGCTGGTCGAACTCGGCGCACGGGAGACCGCGCGGAACAGCTTCGGCCCGGAGTTCGATTGGGTCGTCATGGCCGACCCCGAGGGCAACGCCTTCTGTGTCGCGGGCGGCTGACGGCGCTGTGCGCGGCGTGCGAACTAGACTGGCGGGGTGACGTCGGAGCTAACCCACGCCCTCGACACCGTCGAACACGCCACCGCCACACCTGACCAGCCTCAGCCGCACCGCGAGCTGGGTCTCAAGGACGACGAGTACCAGCGGATCCGCGAGATCCTCGGCCGTCGGCCCACTGATGCCGAGCTGGCGATGTACTCGGTGATGTGGAGCGAACACTGCTCCTACAAGTCCTCGAAGGTGCACCTGCGCTACTTCGGTGAGACCACCACCGAAGCGATGCGCGCCGGATTGCTAGCCGGTATCGGCGAGAACGCCGGCGTCGTGGACATCGGCGACGGGTGGGCAGCCACGTTCAAGGTGGAGTCCCACAACCACCCGTCCTACATCGAGCCCTATCAGGGCGCGGCCACCGGCGTCGGCGGCATCGTGCGCGACATCATGGCCATGGGCGCTCGCCCGGTGGCGGTGATGGACCAGCTGCGATTCGGCGCGGCCGACGCGGTCGATACACGCCGCGTCGTCGACGGCGTCGTGCGCGGCATCGGCGGATACGGCAACTCGCTGGGCCTGCCGAACATCGGCGGTGAAACAGTGTTCGACGCCTCCTACGCGGGCAACCCCTTGGTGAACGCACTGTGCGTGGGGGTGCTGCGTAAAGAGGACCTGCACCTGGCGTTTGCATCGGGGACCGGAAACAAAATCATCCTGTTCGGTGCGCGCACCGGGCTCGACGGCATCGGCGGCGTGTCCGTGCTGGCGTCGGACACGTTCGGCGGTGACGAAGGCGGAGCCGCCGGGCGCAAGAAGCTGCCCTCGGTTCAGGTGGGCGATCCATTCATGGAGAAGGTCCTCATCGAGTGCTGTCTCGAGCTGTACGCCGCCGATCTGGTAGTCGGTATTCAGGACCTCGGTGGCGCCGGATTGTCATGCGCCACATCAGAACTCGCATCGGCTGGCGACGGCGGTATGCGGATCGAACTGGACACCGTCCCGCTGCGTGCGGCGAACATGACGCCCGCGGAGGTCCTCTCCAGCGAGTCCCAGGAGCGCATGTGCGCGGTCGTCACACCGGCCAACGTCGACGCGTTCATGTCTGTCTGCCGCAAGTGGGACGTGCTGGCGACCGTCATCGGTGAAGTCACCGACGGGGACCGCCTCGAAATCACCTGGCACGGCGAGACCGTCGTCGACGTGCCACCGCGCACCGTCGCTCATGAGGGACCCGTCTACGAGCGCCCCGTGGAACGCCCCGGCACCCAGGACGCGCTGAACGCCGACACCTCGGCGAATCTGCCGAGGCCCACGACCGGCGATGAACTGCGCGCGACTTTGTTTGCGATGCTTGGCAGCCCGCATCTGTGCAGTCGGGCGTTCATCACCGAGCAGTACGACCGCTACGTCCGCGGCAACACCGTCCTCGCCGAAAACGCCGACGGCGGAGTGCTGCGTGTCGACGAGGCTTCCGGTCGGGGCATCGCGATCTCGACCGACGCGTCGGGCCGCTACACCGCGCTCGACCCGTACACGGGCGCCCAACTCGCTTTGGCCGAGGCGTACCGCAACGTCGCGGTCACCGGCGCCACACCGGTCGCGGTTACCAACTGCCTCAACTTCGGCTCGCCGGAGGATCCGGGGGTCATGTGGCAGTTCAGCCAGGCTGTCCGCGGACTCGCCGATGGTGCTGCGAAGCTCGGGATTCCGGTCACCGGTGGCAACGTCAGTTTCTACAATCAGACCGGGACCACCGCAATCCTGCCCACACCGGTGGTCGGTGTGCTCGGCGTCATCGACGACGTGAAGCGCCGCATCCCGACCGGGCTGGGCACCGAAGCCGGCGAGACGCTGATTCTGCTCGGCGACACCCGCGACGAGTTCGACGGCTCGATTTGGGCGCAGGTCACCGGCGACCATCTGGGTGGGCTGCCGCCGAAGGTCGACCTTGACCGGGAGATGCTGTTGGCCGACGTGTTGGCGGCGGCATCGCGTGACGGGCTGGTGTCAGCCGCCCACGATCTGTCCGAGGGCGGACTCATCCAAGCCGTCGTCGAGGCTGCGCTGACCGGCGAAACCGGTTGCCGCATCGTCGTTCCCGAAAATTTCAAAGAAGGCACAGGTCCGTTTACCTTTCTCTTCTCGGAGTCGACGGGCCGGGTACTGGTGGCGGTGCCGCGGACCGAGGAGAGCCGCTTCGTGGCCATGTGTGAGGCCCGCGGGCTTCCGGCGACCCGCGTCGGTGTGGTCGACCCGGGACCGCATGCAGGAGAGCCAACTGTCGAGGTGCAGGGCCTGTTCACCGCCACTCTGGAGGACCTGCGAAGCACGTCGGAGGGCGTGCTTCCCGGGTTGTTCGGGTGATTGCGCAGACCCGCGAACGACACCCTCTTTATGTCTGGGCATGGAGCCTGGTCCGACTCGACTTCGTCGGAATCGCTTTCGGCGCACTGTTTTTCTGCCTCTCGCTGACACCGTCGCTGCTGCCGCGGGACTGGCTCTTCCAGGGACTCATCGGCGGGCTCAATGCGGCCATCGGCTACGGCATCGGCGTATTCGGCTGGCGGCTGTTCCGCCGCTTCGTCATTCGCAGGCGCAAGGGCTGGCCGCCGCCGAAGCGGGTGCAGTACGTATTCAAGACCGCGACCGTGGTGCTGGCCATCTCGGCATGCGTGCTGATGCTGTTCCCGGCCGCGGCGTGGCAGCGCCAGGTCTCCGCGGTGGTCGGTATCGAAGGCCCCACCACGCTGGGCTACCTGCGGACGTTGATCATCGCGGTGCTCGCGGGTGGCGCGTGCGTCGGCGCCGCCCGGGTCCTGATCGACCTGATCAAAACTATGGCGCGGGTATTCATCCGGCGCTGGCGGCTCAACGACGAGGTGGCCCTGTTCATCGGCACCGCGATCGTCGTGGTGCTGGTAATCACGCTCATCAACGGCGTGCTGCTCCGCGGCTTCCTCGCCGGCGCCAACCGGGTGTTCCAGCCGCAGGACTTCACAACGCGGGCCGGGATCGTCCAGCCGCTTGAGCCCGAAAAGTCAGGCAGCCCAGATTCTTTCGCCCCGTGGGACACGCTGGGATACCAGGGCCGGAACTTCGTCGCGACCGGGCCCGACGCCGAGGAGCTGACCCAGATCAACGGCAGCCCCGCCAAGGAGCCCATCCGCGCTTACGTCGGCCTGCAGACGGCCGACACCGACGAACAGCGAATGGCGGTGCTGCTCAGCGAACTCGAGCGCACCGGAGCGTTCGAACGCAAGCTGCTGGTCATCATCCCGACGACCGGCACGGGGTGGATCAACCCGGTCGCGGCGCGGTCCCTGGAAATGATGTACAACGGCGACACCGCGCTGGTCGGCTCGCAGTATTCGTATCTGCCGAGCTGGATCTCGTTTCTCGGCGACCAGCAGAAGTCAATGGAATCCGGCCGGATGATGATCAACGCGATCCATGAACGCTGGGCGAAGTTGCCACCGGACCGGCGACCGAAGCTGGTGCTCTATGGCGAAAGCCTCGGTTCGATGGCCGGCCAGGGTGCGTTCGCGTGGCTGCCCGACATCGACGACATGGGCTTCTCGTCGGTGCTGTGGGTGGGTCCGCCGAACGCGAGCCCGCTGTGGCGCGCCATCACCGAACGCCGCGATCCGGGTACCCCTGAGGTCAGGCCGCGTTACGACAACGGCAGGACCGTGCGGTTCTCCGAGGCCACCGACGCCCAGGAGATCGACTCGGAAGGAGAAAAGCCCTGGGAGGGCACTCGCGTGCTGTTCATGCAGCACCCGTCGGACCCGGTCGTGTGGTGGTCAGAGGACCTGCTTTTCAGCAGACCCGACTGGCTGCGAGAGCCCCCTGGGCGTGACCGCACGGCGTCGATGCGGTGGTACCCGATCATCACGTTCTGGCAGGTTGCCGCGGACATGACAAATGCCGGTTCGGTGCCGGGCGGGCACGGGCACAACTACGGCGACTACATCCTCGACGGCTGGGCCGCGGTCGCGCCGCCCGACGGTTGGACGCGCGAGGACACTCACCGGATCCGGGCTGCGCTCCAGAAGACCGAAGCTGAAGACGGTCCCGAATACTAGTGCGCACCAACAGAATCAAGGCTGTCGGCCTGGCGGCTCTGCTGGTCACGTGGAGCCTGGTGGCGCCACGGCTGCCGTCGCGGTGGCATCCCGTTCCGCACGCGATCGTCGGCGCCGGACTTGCCGCCCTCACGCGTGCTCCGGTCGGATTCCGGCATCCCGGTCCGGGTCTGCGGTTCGGCCTCGGATCTACCGTCCCGGTCGTGTTCGGTGTCGCCGCGGCGACGGCGGTGCCGCGGGTGCGCGAAGACATGGCCGGGCGCGAGCTGCCCGACGGCGCACTGCGATGGCTTCTGGTTGGAATTCCGCTGGGCACAGTGTGGTCCGAAGAGGCCGCCTTCCGCGGTGCGCTGGGCACCCTCGCCGCTGAGGCGTTCGGACCGACCGGCGGTCGGTTCCTGCAAGCAGCGGCGTTCGGGTTCTCGCACGTTGCCGACGCCCGCAGCACCGGTGAGCCTGTGGTGCCCACCGTGCTGATCACCGGCCTCGCCGGATGGGTATTCGGCTGGCTGTACGAACGCTCGGGAAGCCTCATCGCCCCGATGCTGGCCCATCTGGCGATCAATGAGGCCGGCGCCGTCGCGGCATTGACAGTGCAAAACACCCGTGCACGTGCGATTTCTCTGTGATAGTGGCCTATGACCATCGCGCGGGCCGCCAGCCCCGTAAGCCTCGTGGCCGCGGTCGGCATTGTCGCCGGCTCGGCTTTCGCGGTTTGCTCGTCGCCGGTTGCAGCGGCGAGGCCAGTGCCCGATGGCCTCTATCGATTGAGCTTCGCGGGCACCGAGCCCAGTGACTTCGACTATTCCGAGCCGCGTGGTCCGTACACCTGGCTGTTGGCGATCCGCTCGGCGTGTCCACCGTCCGGATGCGTCGCGACGGCGACGAACGTCGGCGGTGTATCGACGACCTACGTCTTCCGCCAAAGCGGGGGCCGGTACATCTCCAGCCAGGCACAAGGCTTCACGTGCGAGGGCAAGAAGACTGCGGGCATCTCCACGATGTCCTTCACCGCATCGGATACCACGTTGACCGGAGAGCTTGTCGAGTCGGCGTCGCCGTGTCAGCCGATCTCGCGGTCGTTCACCGCGCTCCGCGAGGGCGATCTGCCGTCGGGAGTGACCGTGGCGGACCCCAATACCGTCTGACACAAATGAAATTGCGTATGGTCTGCGCATGACCGACAGATCCGCATCCCGCACGTTCGTCGTCACCGGCGCGGCCTCAGGCATCGGCCTGGCCACCGCACGGCGACTGTTGGCCGAGGGCGGCACCGTCGTCGGCACCGACCTGGCCGCACCGTCCGAGGACCTCGGCGAGCGTTTCGCGTTCGTCGCGGCCGACATCACCGACGAGTCGGCGGTTGCCGAGGTATTCGCTGCGGTCCGCGGCCGCGTCGACGGGGTGGTCCACTCGGGAGGCGTCGCGGGTGGCGGACCGGTGCACCTGCTGCCCAAAGACGAATGGGAGCGTGTCATCTCCATCAACCTCACCGGCACGTTCCTCGTGGCGAAGGCGGCGCTGGCCAAGATGATCGAGCAGCCGAGGGTCGACGGCGAGCGAGGCTCACTCGTGACCCTCGCCAGCGTCGAGGGACTGGAAGGGACGGCGGGTGGCAGCGCGTACAACGCGTCCAAGGGCGGCGTCGTACTGCTGACGAAGAACATCGCCTTGGACTACGGCCCAAGCGGTATCCGCGCCAACGCCATCTGCCCCGGCTTCATCGACACCCCGATGCTCAACAGTGTGATGGGACTCGAGGGCATGGAGGGTCCGCTGCAGTCCATCACTTCCGAACACGCGCTTGCCCGCAGAGGCCGGCCCGAGGAGATCGCCGCGATGGCTGCGTTTCTCGTGTCCACCGATGCGTCGTTCGTCACCGGGCAGGCGATCGCGGTCGACGGCGGCTATACCGCGGGCCGCGACCACGGCGTCGTCAAGATGTTCGGTTTTCCCGCCTGAGACGCTCGGACTTTCCCGACTGAACTGCCCAAGCCGCCGCGGCCGCGACGACGAGGACGGCGACCCCGACGGGCCACCAACCCTCGCTCGCACCAGTCAGGAACGCGATGACCGCCACCATGATGGCCATCGTCGCGAACCACGCCCATGAGATAGTGCTTGAGTCGTCCAGTCGCGAATTCGCGTGCGCGGCAGCCAGGTAGACGACGAACAGGAGAAGGGCGCCGACGCCCCACAGCGTTGGTGCGCCCCAACTCGTGCAGACGGCAACCGCCAGCACACCCATGCTGACCGCCGTGGACACGAGCGGAAGAAGACTCTCGGTCCCAGGTCTGCGTACGACGCGCGTCGCGCCCCAGATCAGCACGAGCAGAGCGGCGACCGCCTGGGCGATAGTCGCGGCCGCCAGGAACCAGACGCCACCCAGGTCACGAAGCATCTCCGTGGCGACAACCACGAGGTCGCCTGCGTCGTAACGGAATTCGCCCGCAGTGCCCATGTTGGTGGCCACCCAAGCCAGGACCGAGCACAACGTCACGAGGCCTATCGCTGCTCCGAGCGGACTGCGCACGGAGCCAAGCCGGTCGCTGACGGTCGTCGGGACTTCGAAAGCCACGTACGCGAGTGCGAGTGATACCAGCAGCGCCGCGGTACCCCATTCGGTCTGCGCCGGGGAAGTACTCAGCCGCATGAGCGGGTCGACAGGCATGGTGCCCGATGCCACCTTGGCGATGACGGCCAGTGCCACATAGAAGTACACCAGCAGACCGAATCCCGCCAGCACGGTCGCGACAGGTGCCAGCAGTCTCGTCGGCAACGCGCCTGCCAGGATTGCCGTCACCGCGACGGCGGCGACGGCCAGCGCGGGCCCCCACCAGTCGGCGCCCGCGTCATTCGGGCCGGACAGCCAAGGCAGCATCATGGACGCGATGCTCTTAGCGGCGTACGCGCCGATGACGAGGTATGCGACGAATTGAAGGATGCTGACGGTCCGGGCGGGCGCCGCGCCGGGTGCCGACGCGATAAGCGCTGCCGTCGACCGCGACTCGGGTGCGTGCGCGTGTAGGCGGTACAACGTCCAAATCACGCCGACCGCCACCACGCCGAACACCACCGCGCCGGACCCGTTGAAGACATGCCCGACGAGCACCGCGAGCGACAGACCCGCGATCTGCCATGCGGGAAGCAGTGGCGCACCTAATTCGGCACTCGCCTCTGCCGATTCGGATATCCGCTTCTTCGGCATGCCAACAAGTGTGAACCTTGTCGGGGTTAAACGTCCCGGATATCTGCGCTCAGTTGATGCGGCTCGGTTTCCTGGTCGTCGATGCCGAAACTGATGATGCGCGTTGGGGTGACGCGGATGATCGCGGTGTCCAAGTGGTCGCCCGCGGCACCTTGCGGCGGCGCGATCTCAGCATGTTGGGCGATGCCGCGGATCTCGAGGCAACGCACGCGCCACGGGTCACGCGACGCGATGTCGTCGACGACGAACGCGACCCGGTCGTTGTGCGAAATATTGCGATACTTCTGGCTCTTCGACATCTGATAGCCGGCGATGTCGATGGTGCCGAATTGCTCGTTGAAGGTGAACCCGACAGGACTGTTCTGCGGTGTCCCATTGCGCTGGATGGTGGCCAGCCGGCCGAGGTCGGCGCGGCGCAGATATTCGATCTCGTGCGGTTTGAACGTCATGCCGAAACCGTAGAACCTCAACAATTGTTGATGTCAACGCTCACGGGTTGATCGTCAGCTCGCCGAACTGGCGGCCCCACACGTATTCGATCAGCATCGGCTGGCCGATCTCGGCGTGGTTGTACGGCGCGATGCTGGCTCCGGTGTCCATCACAAGGTAGGGCGCGGGCCACAACTCGCGGGAGATCTTCTGCCAGCAGCCGGGACGACCTCCAGGACCGCCCCTGGCGTTCACCCGAGGCAGATTGTCGGGATAGATGTACGGGTTGCCCGCACCCGCGAACGCGCCCGAGGACGTCGCCAGCGAGTAGCCGTTGCCACCCAGCGTCTGCGCGACCTTCTTCTCGATCTCGTCGAAGTTGCGCAGCGTGCAGAAGAGCTGGGGGCTGTATGTGTCGAACAGTTTCGACGTCGGCAACAGGTCTTCGGCACCTCTCACCAAGTACGGTCCGCCGCGGTTCAGACTGTCGGCCGCGGTGTCGGCGAAGCCCAGCGCGGCCATCAGTGCCGTGTCGATGTCGTCCCACTGCGCATTGAACGTGCGCGCGGTTGTGACCGCGTTCTCGAGACCGTCGAACAGATCCGGTGACGCGTCGGCGTACACGTCGACCAGTCCCGCGACCAGGCGGGTGTCTTCGCGGATCTGCGGCATCTGCGCATTGAGGTCGTCGAGGATGGTGTTGCCGTTCGACAGCGACTCACCGAACCGATCGCCCAGTCCCGTCAACGCCTCGGCCGTGGCGGTCAGCGTCTGGTTCAGCTTGACCGGGTCGACCTGTTCGGCCAACGAGAGCACCGTCTCGAACAGGGTGTTGAACTCCGTGCTGACCGAGGACACCTCGATCACATCCCTGCTCGAAATTCGTTGTGACGACGGATCTTCCGGTGAATTCAACGATACGTACTTGTTGCCGAAGACGGTGGTGGCCTGCACGTCTGCAACCACATTGGCCGGAATGAGCTTGATGTAGTCGGGGTCGACGTCGAGGGACAGCTCTGCCTTGGCGGTGCCATCCACGTCGACGGTGCCGATGCGCGCGACCCGGCCGATCTCCACGCCGTTGTAGGTGACCTTCGCACCGGGTTCGACGACCAGGCCGGAGCGCGAGGAGACCAGCGTGAGTTCGGTGGACCGGATGAAGTCACCCCGGAACTGCATGTAGATCAGGCTCGCCACGACCGTGGCGATGACCAACAAGACCGCGCCCGCCATCCGATAGGGCGGATTGTGGCGGTCGACAAACACTTTGAGAATCTAAAGTATGCCCACCCCTCGTAGGGCCGATCCGGCAATGACGCGGGCCGCCGTTTCCGTCATCGCCGAGTGGCTGCGCGATGAAACCGAACGCGCTCCCGCGCGCGCCGAACTCGCCGAGGCGGTGCGATTGACGGCTCGCACACTCGCCGCGCTCGCGCCGGGCAACAGTGTCGAGGTCCGCATCCCGCCATTTGTTGCGGTGCAATGTATTTCAGGACCCGCACACCGGCGGGGGAATCCGCCCAACGTGGTGGAGGCCGATCCACGGACCTGGCTGCTGCTCGCGACCGGCCTGCTGGACACTGCGGACGCCGCTGCCGGCGGCGGGCTGACGTTGTCGGGTGCGCGCGCCGGTGAGATCGCGGGGTGGCTGCCGCTGGTGCGCCTCGACGGTTAACTTCGCCACACCTGTGCACGAGCAGATGCTCAGGCCCGGCCCTCAGTGACACTCGGTTGACCTGGCGATTCACCGCCCGGTCCTCGACACGCCAGGAATTTTCCGACACGCCGAGGTCGTTGTTTTTCTCGACGACATCGCCGGTGTTTTCCGTGATTAACCGGTGATGACCGTAGACTGAACGCGTCTACCCACACCGCCCTGGGAGCAGCCCTATCGTGACCGGCCAGCAGACCGATCAAGAACCCCGCGAAGAATGTGGCGTATTCGGCGTCTGGGCGCCGGGTGAAGAAGTCGCCAAACTCACCTACTACGGCCTCTACGCGCTGCAGCACCGCGGCCAAGAGGCCGCCGGCATCGCCGTCGCCGACGGTTCCCAGGTGCTGGTGTTCAAGGATTTGGGCCTGGTCAGCCAGGTCTTCGATGAGCAGACGCTGGCTGCGATGGAAGGCCACGTCGCCGTCGGGCACTGCCGGTATTCGACCAGCGGATCCACCACCTGGGAGAACGCGCAGCCGGTGTTCCGCAACACCGCAGCTGGCACTGGCGTCGCCCTCGGTCACAACGGCAACCTCGTCAACGCCGCCGATCTGGCCACCCGGGCTCGCGAGGCAGGCCTGCTGGGCACCCGCGGCGCCCCGGCGGCCACCACTGACTCCGACATCCTCGGCGCACTGCTGGCCCACGGCGCCGCTGACGCAACGCTGGAGCAGGCCGCACTCGAACTGCTGCCGACCGTGCGCGGCGCGTTCTGCCTGACCTTCATGGACGAGAACACCCTCTATGCGGCCCGCGACCCTTATGGCGTGCGGCCGTTGTCGTTGGGGCGTCTGGACCGCGGCTGGGTCGTGGCCTCGGAGACGGCGGCGCTCGACATCGTCGGCGCCTCGTTCGTCCGCGACATCGAGCCCGGTGAGCTGCTGGCCATCGACGCCGACGGCGTGCGTTCGACCCGCTTCGCCAACCCGGAGCCCAAGGGATGCGTCTTCGAGTACGTGTACCTGGCCCGGCCCGACAGCACCATCGCCGGCCGCTCGGTGCACGCCGCCCGCGTGGACATCGGCCGCCGGCTGGCCCGCGAGATGCCTGTCGACGCCGACCTCGTGATCGGTGTGCCGGAATCGGGCACCCCGGCCGCCGTCGGTTACGCGCAGGAGTCCGGCATCCCCTACGGGCAGGGCTTGATGAAGAACGCCTACGTCGGGCGCACGTTCATCCAGCCGTCGCAGACCATCCGTCAGCTCGGTATCCGCCTCAAGCTCAACCCGCTCAAGGAAGTGATCCGCGGTAAGCGGCTCATCGTTGTCGACGATTCCATCGTCCGTGGCAACACGCAGCGGGCGCTGATCCGGATGCTGCGCGAGGCCGGTGCCGTCGAGGTACACGTGCGCATCGCGTCGCCGCCGGTGAAGTGGCCGTGCTTCTACGGCATCGACTTCGCCACCCCGGCAGAGCTGATCGCCAACGCCGCCAGCACCGAAGGCGATGCGGGCGAGATGCTCGAGGGTGTGCGGCACGCCATCGGAGCTGATTCGCTAGGCTACATCTCGCAGCGCGGCATGATCGCGGCCACCGAGCAGCCAGCATCGCGGCTGTGCTCGGCGTGCTTCGACGGCAACTACCCGATCGAGTTGCCGGGCGAAACGGCGTTGGGCAAGAACGTCATTGAGCACATGCTCGCCACCGCGGCCCGTACCGGTATCCCGCTGCAGTCCGACAACGACAACGTCTCTGCGCTCAGGCGTCCCTGACGGCTCGGCCGTCGTAGCGTCCTTAGCCTTTACGGCCGGCCCTTGCCCACTGCGGATCGCTCGGCAGCGGGCCATGATTCAGCGCGTAGGCGATCGCATCGCGGTATCCGGTGAGACCGCCCGGCGGCGGTCCGATGACGGCGTCGATGTCGTGTTCGTCCATCACCGCGTCCACCTCGAGCGATTCGATCAACGGTCGCGCTAGGCCTGGCGGCATGGGTGTGACGAGACCGATCCAGAGGCTGGCGATCGTCGGCGTCAGGAACGGAATCGCGATGATGATCCGCCGCCTCAACCCGGCCACCTGCGCATAGACCTGCATCGCTTCGCCGTACTCGAGTGCGTCCGGTCCGCCGATATCCCAGGTGCGCGACTCGGGAACGTCGGCTGTGGCGGCTTCGGCGAGGTAGTGCAGGACATCGTCGATCGCGATGGGCTGAATCCTGTTGTGCACCCACTTCGGAGTCGTCATCGCCGGCAGGCGGTTGGTGAGGTGGCGCATCATCTCGAATGACGCCGAGCCGGAACCGATCACGATCCCCGCCTCGAACACGACGGTCTCGATGCCGGACTCCAGCAGGATCTCACCGACCGCGACCCGTGAGCGCAGATGCGGCGACAGCTCAACCCCCGATGGGTGCAGCCCACCCAGGTACACCAGCCGCTTCACGCCGGCACTTCGCGCCGCCTCGACGACGTTACGAGCCGACTCCGCCTCCGCCGCGACGAAATCCTTCGAGGTGCCCATCGAATGCACCAGGTAGTAGACGACGTCGACGCCGTCGAAGGCCTGTTTCAGCGAGTCCGGATCACTCAGGTCGCCTCGTGCGACGTCGACCCGGTCCCGCCACGGAACGTCGGCGAGCTTGTCGGGGTTTCGCGCCAGCGCCCGGACAGGGTGGCCGCGACCGACCAGTCGCGGCACCAACCGGCCACCGATGTAGCCGGTCGCACCGGTCACGAGGCAATGGGACTTGTCAGCAGACACCCACGCGTAATGGCCGTTCTGTGCGCTCGGCAAACCTAGATGGGGCAGCCAGGCGGCGGCGGGACGTCGAATGTGGTGGGAGTTCCCGCCGGGAGGATGTAGTCGACCCACAGCACCACCGGAACCGGCCCCAGGTTGCGGCCGTTGTGCGCATGGTCCGGCCCGGATCCTTCGGTGACCGCAGCGCCCGTCGGGTCGACGACGTCCTTGCAGTCGGCCAGCGTGCGGGTCAGGGTGCCCTCCCTGACGACGCCGAACACCCGGCCATCGTGATAGTGCCAACCCGTGCTGCCGCCGGGCTGGATCGTGATCCGCTTGGTGATGTAGTCGATGCCGTCAACCGTCGATTGGTTGATGACGACCGAATCGACCATGACGGGTGGGGTCGCGACGGCGGCCGCCGGAGCCACCATGGCGGCTGCGGCAGTCAGGACCACGGGCAGGACAGGCGTGCACCAGCGAACAAGTTTCATGGTCGGACACATTCTCATACCCTGCGTGCCGTTCGTGATGGTTCGGACTGAATGCCATTCCGGGAGGACGATCAACCTCGCGACGTCATCACCGGTAGCCTTGTGGCCGATGACCGAACGCGCCGAACCTGCCGGCATCTCCTACGCGTCGGCCGGGGTCGATATCGAAGCCGGTGACCGCGCCGTCGAACTTCTGAAACCGCTGGCCAAGAAGGCCACCAGACCTGAAGTGCGGGGCGGTCTCGGCGGCTTCGCCGGGCTGTTCGCACTGCGCAGTTACCGGGAACCCGTGCTGGCGTCATCCACCGACGGCGTCGGGACCAAGCTTGCCGTTGCCCAGGCGATGGACAAGCACGACACCGTGGGCATCGACCTCGTCGCGATGGTCGTTGACGACCTGGTGGTATGCGGCGCCGAACCGCTGTTCCTGCAGGACTACATCGCGGTCGGGCGCACGGTTCCCGAGCGGATCTCCGAACTTGTGGCGGGCATTGCCAACGGATGTGTGATGGCGGGTTGTGCCCTGCTGGGCGGGGAGACTGCCGAACACCCCGGCCTGATGGCTCCCGATCATTACGACATCTCCGCGACCGGGGTCGGCGTCGTGGAGGCCGACGACGTGCTGGGTCCCGACCGGGTCAAGCCCGGCGACGTGCTCATCGGGATGTCGTCGACCGGTCTGCACTCCAACGGCTACTCACTGGCCCGCAAGGTCTTGCTGGAGATCGACCGGATGAACCTTGCCGGACATGTCGAGGAGTTCGGGCGCACGCTGGGCGAAGAGTTGCTGGAGCCGACCCGTATCTACGCGAAGGACTGTCTCGCGCTGATCGCGGAAACGCAGGTCCGCACCTTCTGCCATGTGACCGGCGGCGGGCTGGCCGGCAACCTCGAACGGGTTGTCCCGCCCGGACTCACGGCTGAAATCGACCGTGGCACATGGACTCCCGCGCCGGTGTTCACGATGATCGCGCAACGCGGCCGTGTCGAGCGTGTCGAGATGGAAAAGACATTCAACCTAGGCGTCGGCATGGTTGCCGTCGTCGCGCCGGAGGACACCGATCGCGCGCTGGCCGTCCTGACGGCACGCCATCTCAACTGCTGGACTCTGGGGACCGTCACCAAGGGCGGTAAGGACAGCCCACGAGCCAAGCTCGTGGGCCAGCACCCGCGCTTCTAGGGTTCAGCGACGCCAGTCGTCGTCGTCGAGCGAATCGTCGTCGGACAACCTGTCGGTGCCGTTGAGATCGTCAGCGCCTGCAAGTTCGCGCTGTAGTTGTCCGAAATCGGTCTGCGGTGAGCTGTACTTGAGCTCACGAGCGACCTTGGTCTGCTTTGCCTTTGCTCGGCCGCGGCCCATGGGGGACCCCCTCGCGCAATAACGGAGCGGCCCAAATTTCAGGCGGCTCCGATCTGAGTGTGTTTTATCGTCCTGCCAACACTTTACCGTGCCGCGGAGCGGTGTGCTGGCAGGCCCGTCCGGACGGGCTCGAGCACGCGACCCAGCGAATATCGCCACTCAGCGTGGGCCACCCCGCAGCTGCTCGACCGCGACGCGCCCGGCACCCGTCACGTCGGGCGGCGGTATCGAGTCGGCGTCGATGACGGCGGCCACCTGCGATTGCCCGCCGGTGATCAGCTCCGTGTCAGCCGGCAGGCCCCGCTTGAGCAGTGCCAGGGCGATAGGCCCCTCGTCGATGTGGTCGATCACGGTGCCGATCCGGCCGACGGTCCGTCCGCCGGCAAGGACAGGGTCGCCGGTCGCCGGCCGGTCGCCGGACCCGTCGAGGTGCAGCAGCACCAGCATTCGTGGTGGTTTACCCAGGTTATGGACACGCGCGACGGTCTCCTGGCCGCGATAGCAGCCCTTGTCCAGGTGTACCGCAGAACCTATCCAGCCGACCTCGTGCGGAATCGTGCGCTCGTCGGTGTCGACCCCAAGCCGTGGCCGCAGCGCGGTGACCCGGTGCGCCTCGTAGGCCCAGACGCCCGCAGCGCGTACTCCGGCCGCGACGAGACGATCGCGCCATGAGTCAGCCTGATCGCGGGGGATGACCAGGTCGAGCTCCACGTCCGGACCGGCCATGCTGCGAAGGAAGCCACCGCCGGGGAGCGCCACGGCCGTCATTTCGGCGGGCAGCGTCGCGATACCGATCGCCTCGAGCACGGACGGGTCGGCCAGTCGTGGGCCGAGCAGCGACAGTACAGCCAGATCGGCGGGTTCGACGACGACGTCAGACCAGAACACCATCTTGCGCAGGTAGGCCGTCAGGGGTTCGCCGCGCCACGACTCGGTGTCGAGATAAGTGACGCCGTTGAGCTCCGTCTGGACCCAGTGATCCTCGACACGACCCTGACCATCGAGGCTCAGATTCTCGGTCACGGTGCCGTCGACGGGATCGCTGACGTGCTGGGTGGAGATGCTGTGCAGCCATGAATTGCGATCCCCGCCGGTGAGGGTGATCACGGCTCGCTGCGATCGGTCCACGAGGACCGCATCATCGGCCGCTGCCCGTTGTTCTCCGAGCGGATCGCCGTGATGCCAGACGGCTCCGGCGTCGGGCCCAGGGTCCGGGGCTGGCACAGCTGACATACCTCAACTTTACGGCGCTACGCTTGCTCCCCATGGCGAGCCAACTTGCGGTCGTGGTCACACTCGACGGTGAACTGCACGACCCGGCCGCCCCGCTGCTGTACGCCGACGACCTCGCCGCCGTCCGCGGCGACGGCATTTTCGAAACATTGCTGATCCGCGATGGCAGCCCCTGTCTGCTGGAAGCTCATCTGGAGCGGCTCACCCAGTCGGCACAGCTGATGGATCTGCCTGCGCCCGACCTGCCGCGGTGGCGTGCGGCTGTGGAGGTCGCGGTGCAACGCTGGCTCACCGACTCCGCGGGCGAGGGTGTGCTGCGCCTGGTGTACAGCCGTGGGCGCGAGAGCGGTTCGCCGTGTACGGCGTTCGCGACCGTCGGGGCGGTGCCGGCCCGGGTGGCCGACGCGCGCAGAGACGGGGTCGCGGCGGTGACGCTGGCACGTGGGCTCTCTGCCGAGGGCACCACCGAGATGCCGTGGCTGCTCGCTGGTGCCAAGACGCTGTCCTATGCGATCAACATGGCCGCGCTGCGGCACGCGGAGCGGTTCGGCGCCGGTGACGTCGTGTTCGTCGGCTCCGACGGTCTGATCCTGGAGGGGCCGCGGTCGACGGTGGTGATCGCCACCGAGGTCGACGGCGCCGCTGCGCTGCTGACCCCGCCGCCCTGGTTCCCGATCCTGCGTGGGACCACGCAGCAGGCGCTGTTCGAGGTGGCGCGTGACAAAGGGTACAAGTGCGACTACCAGCCGCTACGGCCTGCTGATTTGGTTGCGGCACAAGGGGTTTGGCTTGTCTCGAGCATCACGCTCGCCGCTCGGGTGCACACGCTGGACGGGAAGGCATTGCCTTCGTCGCCCCAAGCCGATATTTCTGAGCTCGTCGACGCCGCGATCGTCAGCGATCGCTGAGCGCGTAACCGGCGAAAATCGGTTGTCGCCCTATGCATCCGCGGGTACCGTCGCTCGTACACAGGGAAGGAGGTGGTCCGACAAATTGATTGACTTATGGACATGTGAGGTGGCTGCGAGCTAGCAGCGTCAGGGGATCAGTCCGCCTACGCGCCGGCGAATTCCCCGCAGCCACCCGGCCCCCGAGCCCTCGGTTTTGTCCAACCAGGAACAACGGCTCGGGGGCCGACCCATATCTGGGGAACTCCAGTGGGGGCGCCTGCACCATCCGCGCGCGATGATGCCGCACATGGGCAAGAGGTGGTGATTGGCCGACGCCGGGAGCGCGCCTGTACTGCGCTAGCCGGCCGGCCCAGGGGCCAGCGACGCGCAGGTCTGCATGGCCTCGTTCCACTTGTCGGGATCCACGCCCGGCGGGGGTCCAGCGGGGCCGGGAGCCGAGGGCACTCCGTGCTCACTGAGGCACTGCGCCAGTGAGCCGTGACCGGTCGGTGCGACCGATGACTCTTCGGTGGTGGACTGCTCAGCCGGAGGATTCGACGAGCACCCCGCCAGGATGCCTGCGGCGACCAAGGTGTGCGCCGCGGCCAACCATGTCAACCGCATCAGCCCACGTACCTCGACAACCGCGCGGACAGGTGCGGCACCAGGCCGCCGTCGGCGTCTACACGTTCCTCGACATAGGCCAGATCACCGCCCTCGATGATCCCGTAGAGCCGCTTGGCTCCGCCGACGAGCATGCCGGACTTGGTGCGTGCCAGGGCGTCGGTGGCCAATTCCCACGATGCCTGGTTCAGCGGCCGGCCGTAGAACAGTTCGACGAAGCCGACCGAGTGGGCCAGCAGCAGCTCGATGGCCTGGGATTCGGATGGGTCACCCGGGTCGTCGACGAACCGCCAGAATCCGGACTCACGCAGTGACGCGCTGTCGAACTCGCCCTCCTCTGTGATGCGCCACGACCTGGCCTCCCAGATCAGATAGTCGCCGCCGTCGTGCGAGACCACGATCTGCTGGCCGAAGCGGTAGTCACCTTCGGGGCCGCGGCCCTCTCCCTCGCCGCGCCACACACCGACGAGCGGCAGCAGCGCGAGCAGCGCATCGTTGAGGTTCGCGCCCTCGCGAAGATTGGCGGTATCAGCCGGTGCCGGGAGATCGTCAAAGCCGGGAATGTTCCGGGCTGCGGTCGTTTTCGCGCGCTCGGCCGCGGCCGCTACGGCGTCGTCGCCTGACGTCACGACTCGTCGGTGATGAGGCGGTAGAGCGTGTAGAGCGCGAACCAGGTGATGACCACCACCGCGGCGATCAACAGGATCTCGAAAAGCAGCACCACGGCAGGAAGTCTAGTCCGTCGCAGTAGCTGGTTCCGAACTGAGGTCGTACGCGAGCGTGCGTGATTGCTCACTTTTCGGCGGCATGTCGCCTGCCGACACGCACGCTCGCGTCAGGAACCTCAGGCGACCTTGACGTCGACCTCGTGGATCCCCGCGCCGGACGGTGCGATGCTGGCATCGCCGTTGCCGGCGGGCGACAGCGCACGCAGGGTCCAGGTGCCGGGGGCGGCGAAGAACCGGAAATCGCCGGTAGCCGACGCGACGACCTCCGCGGTGAACTCGTCAGAGCTGTCCAGCAGCCGGACGAACGCGCCGCCGACCGCCTGGCCCGCGTCGTCGACGACACGTCCGGTGATCACGGTCTCCCGCTCGAGGTCGACGCTCGAGGGCAACGTCAGACCTTGCTTCGGTGCAGAGCACATATCAACTTCCCAACTCGATCGGGGCTCCCACGAGAGAGCCGTATTCCGTCCAACTTCCGTCGTAGTTCTTGACGTTCTGGTGTCCCAACAGCTCCTGCAGCACGAACCAGGTGTGCGACGAACGCTCACCGATTCGGCAGTAGGCGATGGTCTCTTTCTGACCGTCGAGCCCGGCCTCGGCGTACAGCTTGGCCAGGTCGTCGTCAGACTTGAAGGTGCCGTCCTCGTTGGCCGCCTTGCTCCACGGCACATTGATCGCGGAGGGGATGTGGCCGGCCCGCTGGCTCTGCTCCTGCGGCAGGTGTGCGGGCGCGAGGATCTTGCCGGAGAACTCGTCGGGTGAGCGCACGTCGACCAGGTTCTTCTCGCCGATCGCGGCGATGACCTCGTCGCGGAAGGCGCGGATCGCGTTGTTCGGCGCCGCGGCACTGTACGAAGTAGTGGGACGGTCGGCGACTTCCGTCACCAGCGGGCGACCGTCGAGCTCCCACTTCTTGCGTCCGCCGTCGAGCAGTTTGACGTCGTTGTGGCCGTACAGCTTGAAGTACCAGTACGCGTACGCGGCGAACCAGTTGTTGTTGCCGCCGTACAGGATCACGGTGTCGTCGTTGCTGATGCCCTTGTCGGACAACAGCTTCGAGAACTGCTGCTGGTCGACGAAGTCACGCTTGACCTGGTCTTGCAGCTCAGTTTTCCAGTCGAGCCTGACAGCGCCGGCGATGTGGCCGCCCTCGTAGGCGGTGGTGTCCTCGTCGACCTCGACGAAGACGGTGTTCGGCGCATCGAGATTGCTCTCGGCCCAGTCAGTCGTGACCAGGACGTCGGAGCGTGCCATGTAGGAGATCCCTTCGGTTGCTTGCTATTTGAAGTTATGCGGGGTGGGGGCGGAAACGTGCGACGAGCGGATAGATCTGGCAGCCAAGGCAAATGCCGAAGGCTGCGTTGAGGAAGGCCGCCACGAGTGCGAAACCGGTGGCGACCAGTCCGAGCAGCGGAACTCCGGCGGCGAAACCGGCGACGCCCACAGCTGCGAACACGAAACCGACGAGCTGGGCGAACTTGAGCGGGGGTACCGGCTCCCTCTCGGTGGCCGGTCCGAGCCGGGGGGCCACCAACGACCGGAACACCAGGCCGTACGGGTGCTGCCGTGGCCCGCGCCACGCGCCGATCGCGAACACCACGGTCTGCACCCCGAGAATCACAGCGGCGGCTTCCGGGCTGACAGCCGACACGAGCAGTGTCGCGATGAGGACGGCGGTGGTAGCCCATGCCGCGAAGCGCGGACCCCGCACGTCCACCTGGTCAGGCGGGGCGCTGACGTTCGTGCTGATTGACATGAATGTGCTCCTGTTGCATGGATGGGCTGGCTGGAATGGGAGGGCAGGCCACAAGGGGCCGCTCCCGAGTGCGGCGCGAAAGAAAAGCGCGGCTACTCAGCAGCTACAACAACAACAGCAACAACCCGCGACGCGGCACAGATCGACTGCGCGGCGCTTGGTGAGCATCGGCTCAAGGCGGGCGGACACGAGCGACAGCTTACCCAATGACATGGTGATCAAGCCAACAGTGGTTCCAGCGCGGACCGCAGGTCAGCGGGCTTGGGAACGCCGTGGGTGCGAAAGCGCGGCCGCCCGTCGGCATCGAAGACGATCGTGGTGGGCAGGGATAGCACCGAAAGCCGCCTGGCCGCTTCCGGATTGGCGTCCATGTCGATCTCCACGTGCGCGACCCCGGGCAGCTCGTCGCATACCTGCTCGACGACCTTCCGCACGCCTGCGCATGGCCCGCACCACTCTGCGCTGAAATGCAGCACAGTCGGCCCCGTTTCGGATAATCCAAGGTCACTGGTGTCGACGTTGGCGGCGTCCTCGCTCGCCTTGATGAGCCCGGCCCGCAGCGTGAGCAGCCTGCCGATCACATAGGCCAGCCCGAGCGCGCCGACTAGCACGACGATCGCCACGACCCATGAAGAGCTCATGACAGATTGAACCCGCTCAGCGGCACGGTTACTCCCTCGGCGATGCCTTCGATGATGAGATCGGAGCCGCGGGCGCCCTCAGCGGTGGGCGCGAGCCCGAACGGGAGCTTCTGCCCGGGCAGGCTCGTGGAGAACGCGGCAAGCACGTCGTCCTTCTTGTCGTCGGGAACGGCCTGGTCAGCGGTGCCCGCACCAGTCAGCACGTCGGTGGCGGTCAAAACGAGGGTGGTCTGACTTGGCCCGACGATCGACAGGTCCACCGCGATGCTGACCCTCTTGTCGAAGCCCGCGGACTTCGGGGTCCCCGTGAACACCACTCCGCGATTGCTGGATATGCCTGATTCGGTGGTGCCGCCCGTGGAGTCGTTACTTTCCCGCGTCGGCGCCTCGACCAGCAGGTCCGGAATGTCCATGAATCGGCCGACGTGGGTGGAATCGATGATGATGCGGCTCTCCGCCTTGCCCACCCTCAGCTTGGCTTCCGGGTTGACCAGCCACGACGAGTCCAGGAGGTCGATCGAATGCAACGTGACCTCCAGCGAGGCCTTACCGACCACGGGGTGGCTGACACCGGCGGCGCGAATCTCCACCTCGTCGTAATGGCGGTCGGCCGCCTGGGGAATGAACGGAAAACCCAGAATCCCCACCGATGGGTCCCAGGCCAGGTCAGCGGCGCTTCGCACGCTCCTGGCCAGGCGATACTCGGCGTAGATGGCGGCGCCGAAATCGGCTCCGAGGGCGCCCACCACCACGGCGGTCGCGGTCGCCACAACACCGATCAGCAGCTTTCGCACCCGCACATTCTTGCCCACTCGCGCCCGCTGGGCCGCATTGAGTCAGCTGACCAGGAGGTGTCGCGCTATCGTTAGGTGACCATCGGCCGGGTAACGGCTGTATGTCAGGCATGAATCTGGGAAGTCACCGACCGACATTGTTGTCCAGGCGAGGTCCCCATGGCTGCTGGAGGGCCAGTTGGATCTACTGCTACTGACCGTCGATCCCCATCCGGAATCCGTCCTGCCCTCGTTGTCGCTACTCGCGCACAACGTGCGGACGGCGCCGACCGAGGTTTCCTCTCTGTTAGAGGCCGGCAATGCGGACGTGGCCATCGTCGACGCGCGTACTGATCTGGCCGCCGCGCGCGGCCTGTGTCGTCTGCTCGGCACCACCGGTACGTCGGTGCCGGTGGTGGCGGTCGTCAACGAGGGCGGCCTGGTGGCCGTCAACGTGGAGTGGGGTCTCGACGAAATTCTGCTTCCGAGCACCGGGCCCGCCGAGATCGATGCGCGGTTGCGCCTACTGGTCGGGCGCCGCGGAGGCGCGGCCAACCAGGAGAACGTCGGCAAGATCAGCTTGGGCGAGCTAGTCATCGACGAGGGCACCTACACCGCGCGGTTGCGCGGCCGGCCGCTGGACCTCACCTACAAGGAATTCGAACTCCTGAAATACCTCGCGCAGCACGCGGGCCGGGTGTTCACGCGCGCGCAGTTGCTTCAGGAGGTCTGGGGCTACGACTTCTTCGGCGGCACCCGCACGGTCGATGTGCACGTACGGCGTCTACGGGCCAAGCTCGGCACCGAGTACGAGTCGCTGATCGGCACCGTGCGCAACGTGGGATACAAGGCGGTTCGGCCCGCGCGAGGCCGGGCACCGGCGCCGGCCGCCGATGCGTCCGAGGAACCAGGCGACCCCGACGAATTCGACGCGATACCCGAGCCACTTGCCGACCCGCTGCACAGTCAGTGACCCGTCCGGCCATCGACTGGCGGACGAGCCTGTCCCCCGACGATCAGGTGCACGTTCGCGAGCTCATCGACGCCGCCACGGCGGTCGACGGTGTCGCCCCGGTCGGCGACCAGGTGCTGCGTGAGCTGAGCCACGACCGCACCCGGCACCTACTCGCCGTCGACGGTGAGGATCGCGGGAACATCGTGGGATACCTCAACTTGGCGCCTGCCGACGAACAGACTTCGGCGATGGCCGAACTCGTGGTGCACCCGTCGGCGCGACGTCGCGGAATCGGTTCGACGATGGCGCGGCAGGGGCTAGCCGAGGGCGGTGCCGACGCCAGGATCTGGGCGCACGGCAACATCGAGGCCGCGCGTGCGACCGCTGCGGCACTGGACCTGGTCACCGTGCGGGAGCTGCTACAGATGCGCCGGCCGCTCGTGGACCTGCCCGCGACGACCGTCCCCGACGGCGTGCGCATCACCACGTATTCCGGGCCCGGTGATGACGCAGAACTGTTGCGCGTCAACAACTCCGCATTTGCCTGGCATCCCGAGCAGGGCGGCTGGACCGATGTCGACATCGAAGAGCGTCGCGGCGAATCGTGGTTTGACCCGAACGGACTCTTCTTGGCGTTTGACGAGACGACCGAGAAGCTGTTGGGCTTCCATTGGACGAAAATCCATTCCGCGTCCCGCGGCGAAGTCGATACTCCCGATCTCGGCGAGGTCTACGTCGTCGGCGTCGACCCCGAGGCGCAGGGTCGTGGAATCGGCGCTGCGTTGACCCTCATCGGGCTGCATCACTTGGCCGAGGCTCTAACAGCGAGTTCACAGTCAACAGTGATGCTTTACGTCGAAGCAGATAACTCCGCGGCGGTGAAGACCTACCGACGGCTTGGGTTCGATGTGAAATCCGTCGATGCCGCTTATGCGTATTCACCTGTGAACTAGCTGGACCTGTTCACCGGCCGTTCATTTTCCATGCCCGCACTGTCCACCGCGGCCGCATACGTTGCCGGGGAGTTCAAAGCCGTCAACCGAAAGTGGGATAAGTGAAGCTCAACAGCATTGGCAAGAACGTCGGCATGACGTTGTCTGTGGCGGCGATCGCTGCGCTGACGCTGTCCGCGTGCGGTAGCGACAACAACGCCGGCAACACCGGCAGCGGCGGTGGCGAGGGATCATCCTCTTCCGCCGATTGCGGCGGCAAGAACTCCGTCACCGCTGAGGGTTCGACGGCCCAGCAGAACGCGATCGCAGAGTTCAATAAGGTGTGGGGCCAGAGCTGCTCGGGCAAGAACCTCTCCTACAACCCGACCGGTTCGGGTGCAGGTCGCGAGCAGTTCATCGCGGGCAACGTCGATTTCGCCGGTTCTGACTCCGCGCTGAAGGAGGAGCAGATCGCTGCGGCCGCCGAGCGCTGCGGTGGCAACCCGGCGTGGAACCTGCCGCTGGTGTTCGGTCCGATCGCGATGGCCTACAACGTCCCAGGCGTCGACAAGCTGGTGCTCAACGGCGACACGCTCGCCAAGATCTTCCAGGGTCAGATCAAGAAGTGGAACGACCCCGCAATCGCCGCGCTCAACGGGGGCGCCACGCTGCCCGACACCGACATCACCCCGATCTTCCGGTCGGACTCCTCGGGCACCACCGACAACTTCCAGAAGTACCTCGAGGCCGCCTCCGGCGGCGCGTGGACCAAGGGCGACGGCAGCGAGTTCCAGGGCGGTGCCGGTGAAGGTGCGCAGAAGTCCGCCGGTGTCGCGCAGGCCGTGCAGGCGACCCCCGGTGCCATCGGCTACGTGGAGAAGGGCTTCGCCGATCAGGCTGGCATTTCTTACGCGCAGATCGACAACGGTAGCGGCGCAGTCGAATTGACCGACGAGTCGGCAGGTAAGGCCATCGATGCGGCCAAGTTCGCCGCTGAGGGCAATGACCTGACGTTGGACCTCGCGTCGCTGTACGGCACGCAGGAGGCTGGTGCCTATCCACTGGTGCTGGCCACCTACGAGATCGTCTGCTCGAAGGGTTATGACGCGGAGACCGCAGCAGCGGTGAAGTCGTTCCTCACGGTGGCTGCTAACGATGGCCAGGCGAACCTGTCCGCCGCTGGCTACGTTCCGCTGCCTGACGCCTTTAAGGAGCGCTTGGTGACGTCCATCGACGCCATCAGCTCGACATCCTGATCTGTGGCGCGGCAGCACCAAAACGGCGAAGATGGGTGCCTGAGAAATGACCGATAGGGTCGAAGTGACAACACCGAATCCATTGGACGCAGGTTCAGGCGAGGCACTAGCGATGCCTTTCGGCGAGCCCGAGCCCATCTCCACCGATCCGTCGAAGAACGCCAAAGTGCGGATGGGGGACCGGATCTTCCGCTGGCTTGCGGAAGGTTCGGGAATCCTGATCGTCGTCATCATCGCGGCGATCGGCTTCTTCCTCCTATGGCGTGCGATCCCGGCGCTGGCCCGCAACGACGCGAACTTCTTCCTCTACAGCGGTAACTGGGTCACCACGAACACGTCCGCGATGAAGTTCGGCATCCTCGACCTGCTGCAGGTGACGGTGTTCGTCTCGGTGTTCGCGTTGCTCCTCGCCATGCCGGTGGCGTTGGGCATCGCGATCTACCTGACTCAGTACGCGCCGCGCCGGGTATCGGGTCCGCTCGCCTATATGGTCGATCTCCTGGCCGCCGTGCCGTCGATCATCTATGGCGTGTGGGGTCTGTATGTCCTTGCGCCGGTGATCAAACCGCTGGCGGTGTGGTTGAACGAGAACCTCAGCTGGTTCTTCTTGTTCCAGACCGGCAACGCGTCGGTGGCTGGCGGTGGAACGATCTTCACCGCCGGCATCGTGCTGGCGGTGATGATCCTGCCGATCATCACCGCGGTCGCGCGCGAGGTGTTCATCCAGACTCCGCGCGGGCACATCGAGGCGGCGCTCGCGTTGGGTGCCACGCGGTGGGAGGTGGTCCGTACGACAGTGCTGCCGTTCGGTCTCTCCGGTTACATCAGCGGTGCGATGCTCGGCCTGGGCCGCGCCCTCGGTGAAACGATCGCGCTGCTGATCATCCTGCGCGGTACGCAGCAGGCGTTCGGATGGTCGCTGTTCGACGCGGGCTACACATTCGCGAGCAAGATCGCTTCGGCCGCTTCTGAATTCAACGACCAGTACAAGGCGGGCGCCTACATTGCCGCCGGCCTGGTGCTGTTCATCCTGACCTTCGTGGTGAACTCACTGGCCCGCGCCGCGGTGTCCGGAAAGGACCGGTCCGCATCATGACCTCGACATTGGACAAGCCGGTCAAGGCGCCCACCTTCCAAGGTGTCAGCCTGCGCCGCAAGGTCACCAACAACGTTGCGACCGTGCTCGTGACGGCCTCGGTGGTCGTCGCGGTGATCCCTTTGGTGTGGGTGCTGCTCACGGTCATCGTGAAGGGCTTCGGCGTGGTGACGTCGAGCACCTGGTGGTACAACTCGCAGGCGGGTATGACGGCGTTCCAGGCGGGCGGCGGTGCGTATCACGCGATCGTGGGCACCCTGCTGCAGGGTCTGGTGTGCGCCATCATCTCCATTCCGGTCGGCGTGTTCGTCGGCATCTATCTGGTGGAGTACGGCGGCGGCACCCGGCTGGGCAAGGTGACGACCTTCATGGTCGACATCCTCACTGGTGTGCCGTCGATCGTCGCCGCGCTGTTCATCTACGCGCTCTGGGTCGCCACACTCGGCTTCCAGAGGTCGGGCTTCGCGGTGTCGCTGGCACTGGTCTTGCTCATGATCCCCGTCATCGTGCGTTCCACCGAGGAGATGCTGCGCATCGTCCCGATGGATCTGCGCGAAGCCAGCTACGCGCTGGGTGTGCCGAAGTGGAAAACCATCTCCGCCATCGTGATTCCGACAGCGCTGTCGGGCATCGTCACCGGCATCCTGCTCGCGCTGGCTCGGGTCATGGGCGAGACGGCACCGCTGCTGATTCTGGTCGGCTACGCCCAGGCAATGAACTTCGACATGTTCAGCGGCTTCATGGGTTCACTGCCAGGCATGATGTACGACCAGACGTCAGCGGGTGCCGGCGCCAACCCGGTGCCCACCGACCGGCTCTGGGGTGCGGCCTTCACGCTGATCGTGTTGATCGCGCTGCTGAACGTCGGTGCCCGGTTCATCGCCAAATTCTTTGCCCCTAAAAAGGTCTGAGCAGGTTTAGGAGAAATTCGAAATGGCCAAGAGGCTGGATCTCAAAGACGTCAACATCTACTACGGCTCTTTCAAGGCGGTCGCGGACGTGGCGCTGTCCGTTCAGCCCCGCAGCGTGACCGCGTTCATCGGCCCGTCCGGCTGTGGCAAGTCGACGGTGCTGCGGACGCTGAACCGCATGCACGAGGTCATCCCCGGCGCCCGCGTCGAGGGCTCGGTGTTGCTCGACGGCGAGGACATCTACGGCGCCGGCGTCGACCCGGTGGGCGTGCGCAAGACCATCGGCATGGTGTTCCAGCGCCCGAACCCGTTCCCCACCATGTCGATTCGCGACAACGTGGTGGCCGGTCTGAAGCTGCAGGGTGTGCGTAATAAGAAGACGCTCGAAGAGGTCGCCGAACGCTCACTCAAGGGTGCCAACCTTTGGAACGAGGTCAAGGACCGGCTCGACAAGCCCGGCGGCGGCCTGTCCGGCGGTCAGCAGCAGCGGCTGTGCATCGCCCGCGCCATCGCGGTGCAGCCCGATGTGCTGTTGATGGACGAGCCGTGCTCGGCGCTCGACCCCATCTCGACGCTGGCCATCGAGGATCTCATCGCGGAACTCAAGCAGGACTTCACGATCGTGATCGTCACCCACAACATGCAGCAGGCCGCCCGCGTCAGTGACCAGACGGCATTCTTCAACCTCGAGGCGACCGGCAAGCCCGGCATGCTCGTCGAGATCGACGACACCGAGAAGATCTTCTCCAACCCGTCCCAGAAGGCGACCGAGGATTACATCTCCGGCCGCTTTGGTTAACGCTACGGCGACAAGCGAAAGCCCCCGATTTCTCGGGGGCTTTTTGCTTTTTCGATTGAGGCGGAAAAGCTAGCGCGAGGCCAGCTGGTCCCCTTCCGGAAGGTTTCCAGTGGCCTGGAAGATGACCCGCCGCGCGATCTCGACCGCGTGGTCGGCGAAGCGCTCGTAGAACCGGGACAGCAGGGTCACATCGACCGCAGCGGTGACGCCGTGTTTCCACTCCCGGTCCATCAGCACGGTGAAAAGGTGCTTGTGCAGATCGTCCATCGCATCGTCTTCTTCGCTGATGCGTGCGGCCTTCTCGGGGTCGCGGGTGAGCAGCACCTCTTGTGCGCTATTGCCCAATTCGACTGCCACCCGGCCCATTTCGGCGAAGTAGCCGTTGACCTCTTCGGGCAGCGCGTGCTGGGGATGGCGGCGCCGGGCGATCTTGGCGACGTGCAGGGCCAGGGCCCCCATCCGATCGACATCGGCGACGATCTGGATAGCGGTGACGATCGAGCGCAGATCGCCTGCCACCGGCGCCTGGAGCGCCAGGAGCACGAACGCGGCTTCCTCGGCCCGTGCGCTGCTGGCGATGATTTGCTCGTGGTCGCTGATGACCTGCTCGGCCAGGACGAGATCGGCCTGCAGCAGAGCTTGGGTTGCGCGCTCCATTGCCGCACCGGCCAGCCCGCACATATCGCCGAGCTGTTCGGATAGCTGATCCAACTGGTCGTGGTACGCGGTTCGCATACGTTCACCCTACGGT
The DNA here is from genome assembly GCF_044452905.1 of Mycobacterium sp. NPDC051804. Classification (NCBI taxonomy): domain Bacteria; kingdom Bacillati; phylum Actinomycetota; class Actinomycetes; order Mycobacteriales; family Mycobacteriaceae; genus Mycobacterium; species Mycobacterium sp. NPDC051804. The sequence continues at coordinate 454,686 of NZ_JBITCD010000005.1, forward strand.
CTGAGCAGGTCGGACGTCACGGCGTGCAGGGTGAACGCCAAGTGAATGGCACATGCCCAAAAGCTGACGTGGCTACGCGGACAGCACTATTCGCAGGTCGTGTCCGCGGCATTGGTGACGGTGAGATCCTCGGGCAGGTTGGTCGGAGTGCTGCTGGAGCCGTGAACGACGTGCACCTGCACCGGAGACCCACTCATGGGAGGCGAACTCACCGCGTAGAAGTCGCTGCCGAGCACCACCTGCACGACGTCGCCGAGGTTGGTGGCCCGTTCGATGGTCGAGTTGGGGAATGACGCGGCGACGGTCGCGGCTGCCTGCTCGTTGCCCGGCGAGAAGAACACCGTCGTGGTGTCCAGCGGACCCGGGTAGTCGTCGGGCGTAATGACATTGAACCCGTGCGTCTGGAGTTCGCCGGCCGCCGTCGCACCGAGGCCGTCCTCACCGGTCGAATTCGACACCTGCACGGTGATGTCGTTCGGGTTGGTCGTGATCGTGTCGACGAGTTCGGTCGGGGTTGCGGCGTCCTGGCTCGGCGCCTGGGTCTGGCTTTCAGGCGTGCCGGGCACCGGGGTGTTGTCGGCGTTCTTCTCCTCGGGCAGTGGATCATCGTTGATGATCGCGTCGAAGATGGCCCGGTTGTCTTCCTCGCGGAGATGCTCGTTGCCGTACTCGTCCATGTATCCGGTAGTCGGCACCGTGAGGAAAGTGATTCGGCCCGCAGCGATGCCTTGGATCGATTGGCCAAGCGTGACGAGGTCTTTGGTGTCCATGTTGTCGACGTAGCTGTCGTTGATGAACATGTTGACGACGTTGTTGAGCTTGGACAGCGAGAAGAACACTTCCCTGGAGATCATCGAGCGCAACAGCGAGGACAGGAACAGCTGCTGACGTTTGATGCGGCCATAGTCGCCGTTTGTCTCCGTCGTGACCTGGCGGGCCCGCACGTACTGCAGTGCGGTGTGGCCGTCGATTGTCTGGCGGCCGGCGTTGGGCAGCACGGTGCCCAACTCGTAGTCCTCCAGCGGGGTGGTGCTGCACACCTCGACACCGCCGAGTGCGTCGACCATCTTCGAAAAGCCTGCGAAATCCACTGCCATGAAACGGTTTACGTACAGGCCTGACAACTTCTGGACGACCTTTACCAGGCACTTCGGGCCACCGACCGCATATGCGGAGTTCAGCTTGTACTCGGTGTAGACCTTGTCGGCCCCGTACATGGGGGATTCGGGGTCGGTGATCGGGCCGTATTCCCCGGTTTGGGGATCCCACGGCTCGCACTGCATCGGCTCGATCGCCAGATCGCGCGGAAACGACACTGCGACAACGCGTTCACGGTTCGCGGGGATATTCACCAGCATCACCGTGTCGGATCTCGCGCCAGCGGCCTCGTCGGTGGTCCCCGCACCCATGTCGACGTTTTCGCCCATGCGGCTGTCCACGCCGACGATCAAGAAGTTCTCGTCACCGAACTGTGCGTTGGGGTCGAGGATGTCGCGGGAATCGGGATCGAGTGCGGAGATCCGGTTGAGCATGTTGTTCTTCGCCGACTGCCACTGCCACGCCCCACCAGTGAGGGCAAGGGCGAGCACGGCGATCAGGGCGGTGACCACGCGGCCAACGACCATCGACCTGCGATGCCCTCGTCGTGGGTGATGCTCATCGGTCCGGCGCCGGCCCGAGCCGATGTGTGACGGCGGTACGCGCCCCGGCCGGTGGGCCGAGGTCAGGTCCGGTAGCTCGGCGTCGACCGCGGGGATGATCTCGGTGTCGAAGTAGTCCTCGACCTCGGGCGCTTCGATGGGCGCTTCGAGGTGCGGTTCGTCGGGTCGTTCGTGCCGGCCGTATGCGGGCACGGCGTCGATGATTTCGGTCGGCGGAGCCGGCGGTGGTGCGGACGTCGGCGGAGCCGGCGGTTGTGCGGTGACTTCGGGCCGGTGCCGCTTGAGTTCTGAGGGGACTGCCTGGGCGCCGTTGAGCTTGGCGATCAGGTCGGCAACCGTGACCCCGTCGGTGTGGTTCCCGGGCGTCGATTCAGCTGCCGATTCGTCGTCGCCGGAAACGCGTGCGCGCTCCCACGGCGCGGCGCCTGGCGATGGCTGGGCACTTCGGGTAAGCCATTGATGGGTCTCGGACGGGCCGTCCGGCGACGACGACTCATCCCGGCCATGACGGCCAGGAGTGGCGTTATCGCCGTCACTCATCCTTCTACCGGCCTCCGACTCATCAACCGCCGTACGCGACGTTGCTCCGACTTACGCGGGCGCTTCCTTACAGGTCACAGCACCCAGCGGCACCTTGGTGGCCCCGACGCTGGAGCCGATTTACGAACGAGACTCATATCGTACTGAGACATCCTGAGAGATGTGATGTCAGAGTCGTCTCAGGTGGGAGACGACTTTGAGACAAACTAACCTCCTGAATGCATGACCTCAGCACCCGCTGGAACGGTGCAGTCGTCGGGGTCCGTTAGCCAGCCCTCGGGTAGCGACACCGCGGCGGGTGAACCCTGCCGGCCCCGTGGCCCCGTCGCCGCGGTCGGGAACGGAACCTCCGGATCGAGACCTTCGAGAAGCGTTCGTAGTTCTGCCAGGGTCTTGACCAGCGCCAACGCCCGTCGCAGGTCGGCACCGGCGGGCAGGCCGTGCAGGTACCAAGCGATGTGCTTACGAATGTCGCGCATGCCCTTGTCCTCGCCGAAATGGGCGGCGAGGAGTTCGCCGTGGCGCAGTATGATCGCCGCGACCTGGCCCAGATTCGGCGGGATGGCCGCCGCGGTACCGGTGAAGGCCGCCGACAATTCGGCGAACAGCCAGGGGCGACCGAGACAGCCTCGGCCGATGACCACGCCGTCGCAGCCGGTCGCGTCCATCATGGCCAGCGCGTCAGCGGCTTCGAAGATGTCGCCGTTGCCGAGCACAGGAACCGTGGTGACGTGCTGTTTCAGCGCCGCGATCTGCTCCCAGTCCGCCTCGCCGGAGTACCGCTGGGAGGCAGTGCGCGCATGCAGCGCGACGGCGGCCGCACCTTCCTCGGCGGCGATCCGGCCCGCGTCGAGATGGGTGTGATGATTGTCATCGATCCCGATCCGGAATTTGACCGTGACGGGGATGTCAGTGCCCTGGCTCGCCCGCACCGCCGCTGCGACGATCTGGCCGAACAGCTTGCGCTTGTATGGCAGCGCCGCACCGCCGCCTCGCCGGGTGACCTTCGGGACCGGGCACCCGAAGTTCATGTCGATGTGATCGGCGAGGCCCTCGTCGACGATCATCTTGGCTGCCAGATAGGTGTTGTGCGGATCGACGGAATAGAGCTGAAGCGATCGCGGTGTCTCGTCCTCGGCGAAGGTGACCATGTGCATGGTCGACGGATGACGTTCGACCAGCGCCCGCGCGGTCACCATCTCGCATACGTAAAGCCCGCTGACCGTGCCGGCCCTGGCCAGCTCCAGCTCCCGGCACAGCGTGCGGAAGGCGACGTTGGTGACGCCCGCCATCGGCGCCAGCACGACAGGACTGCGCAGCGCGATGGAACCGATCCGCAGAGCGGGACGAGCGTCGGTCAGGACGCTGATGAGGTCACCAGGAGATTCTTGGCGGCCTTCTTCTCGGCCACCTTCGCGATGCGTTCGAGCCTGCGCTGCTTGGCGACCTCGAACTTCACGCAGGTGTCCTCGAGTTCCTCGACATGCGCGGCCAGCTCGTCGCGCAGTCGGCAGGCCTCACCGGTGAAGTCGTCGCGCTCAAAGATGCGCCACTTCTTGAGCACCGGCATCACCACATCGTCGAGGTGGATCCGCGGATCGTAGACACCGCCGGAGGCGATCGTGACCGCCTTGCGACGGAAGTCCGGGATCGTGTATCCGGGCATCTTGAAGTTGGTCAGCACCTTGTGCAGCGAGTGCATCGCCTGGTTGGGAGCGATGTCGAACCCGGCGGCCGAGACGTCGCGGTAGAAGATCATGTGCAGGTTCTCGTCGGCCGAAACACGTTGCAGCAGTTGGTCGGCGACGGTTTCGTTGCACGCCTTGCCGGTGTTGCGGTGCGAGACGCGGGTCGCCAGCTCCTGGAACGTCACGTAGATGACGGAGTCGAACAGCGAGTCGGCGAACAGGTCGGCCTCGATCTGCTGGTTCTGGCCGGGGGAGAAGCCGCGGGTGACCTGCTCGATGCGCAGCTGCTCGAGCTCGACGGGATCGATAGAGCGGGTGACAACGAGGTAGTCACGCAACGCAATGCCGTGCCGGTTCTCCTCGGCGGTCCATCGGTTCACCCAGAAGCCCCACGGTCCATCCATGCTGAAGTTCATCGCGATCTCGCGGTGATACGACGGCAGGTTGTCCTCGGTCAACAGGTTGGTCAGCATCGCCACCTGGGCGACCTCGGAGAGCTTGGACTCCTCGGGATCCCAGTCCTTGCCGCCGAGGGCGTAGTAGTTCTTGCCGTCCGACCACGGGATGTAGTCGTGCGGGTTCCAGTCCTTACGCATGGTCAGGTGTCGGTTGACGTTCTTCTCGACCACTGGCTCGAGCTCGGTGAGCAGCTGTAGGTCGGTCAGGTCTTTCGACATGGGCCCCTCCCGAGTTATCTGTACCTGTTGGTTGCACTCAATATATCTGTGTACCCCGGTGACATTCAAGTCGCCACGCTGTGTGTCACATAGGCAACACAGGACCCACTTGCATTGGCTAATATTTCGCCGGGCAAACAATTTGCGGCCCGGAAGCCAGGCGAAGACGAGTCGGAGGACGGGCACAAGTGGACATGCTCAAGATCGTTACCGGCGGGATGCTGGCGGCCGCAGTCGCGAGTGCCGGAATGTGTTTGGGCGCGGGGACCGCGAACGCTGCCCCGGATGTCGTCAATCGCACCTATAACGACGCCAAGCGGATGATCCAGCAAGCAGGTGGCACCGCGGTCATCGCGACGCGAACTGGCGCGGCGCTCGAAGACGGAAAATGTTTGGTGGTGAACGCCTGGGATGCCGGTTATCAGCGCATTGTCCGGGGCGGCATGCGGGCGAACAACGAGGTGCTGGTCGCCTTGAACTGCAACGGTGTTCTCGCTGGACCGGGCTCTTCGGGCAACTCCGTGGCGAGTCCGGTCGGTCGTGAGGCAAAGCTCGAGGCCGAGCAGGAAGCGGCCAAACGAGCAGCACAGCAGCGGCAGGCCCAGACGGCAGCGCCGAACGGATAGCTTCTGCGGTAGCGGCGCACGCCAGGAGGCCATAGGCTACGGTCATCAACCGTTTAGGTCCATGGACTGTGGAGGTCGGGCGCACGTGAAGAAGCTCATCGTTCTTGGGGCCGGCTCGGTATTCGCCGTCGCGGCTGCGTCGTCTCTGTTGTTCGGGGCGGGCATCGCAGCAGCCGCCCCTGATGTCGTGGGCGACAAGTACTCGGATGCCGAAGAGGCGATCAAGGACGGTGGAGGCACCGCGGTCGTCGCGTCGCGTTTCGGCGACAAGCTCGACGAGGGTGACTGCATCGTCACCAATGCCTGGGATGCGTCGTTCCTGCGTATCGACTCGTCCGACGATTCTCAGGTCAACGTTGTGTTGAACTGCAGCGGCGCCTACGCCACGGCTACCAATCCCGGCGCGTCGACGCAGAATCCGCTCGGTCGCGAGGCCAAGTCCCAGGCTGAAGAAGAGGCCGCGCAGCAAGAAGAGGAAGAGCTCGCGGCGCCCGAAACGCCTGGCGAATAGCGGTCAGAAGCTCGATACTCGGCTCAGCAGCATCTCGACGCAGTAGTCGATGAACTGCTCGCGTGATGCTGCGAGCCTGCCGTTCAAATAGGCGGTGAACAGCGCCGTCAGCGCACCGATCAGTCCGGTGGCCACCATGGCCGCTTGGGCGGGATCGCTGATGCGCGTCAACTTGCGCTGTACCAGCTCGATGAAGCTCGGCATCCATTCGGCGCCCGAGCGGGTCAGCACCGGCTCCTTCTCGGGTGCCAGCAACAGAACCCGCCCGCGCGCCGGATCGTCGACCATCAGCGCGACGAATTGCTCCACCGCATCGCGTGGGGTGTTCGCCGTGGTCAGCGCGGACATCGCTCTGGCGCAGACGTCGTCGTACACCGCGCGGACAAACTCGTCGCGGTCGGCGAAGCTTTCGTAGAAGTACCGCTCCGTCAGGCCGGCCGATTGGCACACTCCGCGCACGGTGAGGGCGGGGCCTTGCGCGCCGCCGAGGCGTGCGACACCGGCGGCGATCAGTTCGTCACGGCGCAGTGCCTGGCGGTCTTCCAGCGGTACGCCCGACCATCTGCCCCGTCGTTGACCCGAAGGCACATCCCTCCTAGACTTCATTTTGACAACGCCTGTAGTCAGGATAGGTCATTCCGACTGGATGGGGAGCTAACCCAGTGACTCAAGATACGTCCGCGACATGCCCCGTGGCCAACGACGAGGCGCCGGTCACGGCCGGGTGCCCTGTTTCGTCTGGTGGATATGACGCCCTGCCGCAGCCGTTGGGGCCCGACTCGCTGACGTGGAAGTACTTCGGCCGGTGGACGGGGATGCTGCAAGGGCCGTGGGCGGGTTCGATGCAGAACATGCACCCGCAGTTGGGTGCCGCCGTCCAGGAGCATTCGATCTTTTTCATGGAGCGGATGCCTCGGCTGTACCGGTCGGTGTATCCGATCGGCGGCGTGGTTTTCGACGGTGATCGCGCGCCCAAGACAGGTGCGCAGGTCCGCGACTACCACATCGGGATCAAGGGTGTTGACGATCAGGGTCGTCGCTACAGCGCACTTAATCCAGATGTCTTCTATTGGGCACACGCGACGTTCTTCAAATCGACACTGCTGGCCGCAGAGTGGCTCGGCGGTGGCCTCACCGAGGCGCAGAAGCGCCAACTCTTCGACGAGCACATTGTGTGGTACTCGATGTACGGCATGAGCATGCGGCCGGTGCCGAAGTCGTGGGAAGAATTCCAGGAGTACTGGGATCACATGTGTAACAACGTGTTAGAGAACAACTGGGCCGCACGTGAGGTGCTCGATCTGTCGTCGATGACCAAGCACCCCTCCCTGGAGTGGATGCCCGATTGGATGTGGAAGTTGAACGTCGCGGGGATGCAGCGGTTCTTCAACTTCACCACCGTCGGCCTGTTCGATCCTGCGGTGCGCGAGCTGATGGGGTACACCTGGACACCCCGCCAGGAGCGGCTGCACAAGCTGTTCGGCAAGGTGGTGTACCGGGTCGTCAAGCTGCTACCCCAACGCGTGATGATGCACCCGCGCAAGCGATCTGCATGGGATCGCGCGAGCGGCCGACTGCCCGCGGACTCACCGTTGGTCGAGACGCCCGCGCGCAATCTTCCGCCGTTGGAATATCGCGACAACCCGCATTACTACTCGCCGAAGGTCTGAGACCTAACGTAAAACGGTGTGCGCCGTCCAGGCGACCCCGTCAAAATATCTTATCCGGCAATGGTTTTGAGGATCTGCAAACCAGCCCGCCTGCACCGGAGGATACCGGCCGAACACGCCACGCTGATCGCCGCGCAGGCTCAACCGGTGTTCGTAGTCCGCGCGGGCGCGTAAGCCGGCGTTGCGGATGGCGAGAGCCTTCCTGCGGCGGTTGACGAACAGGAGTAGTCCAACGATTGCGGTCACGGCGATCGCTTCGTACCAACCGTTCACGAGCCACCAAAACGTCATCACTACCGCGACGCCGGTGACCACGGGGTGACGTCGCCAAAAGGCGCGGGGGATGTGCTCGTAGAGCATGTCGTGAGATTACGCCCTGCGGGTGGCGGCGCGAAACACCAGCTCAGCAGCGCGCGGCGAGGCAGAATACGGGAGTGACGAAAGCCGGCTTATGGCTCAACGTGTCAATCGCGGTGCTGGGCATCGTCGCGTTCACAGTCGCCACGGCCGTCATGGGCTACAAATGGCTGGGCACCGACGAGGCCAACCGGGTGTACGCGTGCGGAAGCGGCAGCCGAGGGGGCCTGTGCACGACCGGCGAGACGACGTTCATGGTTCTGACTATCGTCTTCGGCGCCCTCGCGATCGGGTTGATCCTGCTCCTCATCTGGGGCGTGCGATCGGAGCGGCGCAAGGCGCGCCGATCATCACCGCAGCGCACGGCTTTCGTCACCACCGTCAGGCGTTTGTAGCGCTGGACGTTCCCGTCGAAGTCGCACGTCCTCACCAGGAACTCCCAGGCCACCGGTGCCACAGCGCTAAGATTTAGGTGACCTGGAACGAGGGTGCGCATGACCGATCCGACTGTCCGCCAGCCCGCCGAGTTCACTCAAAATCGGGTGTCGACCGACACCGCGGACGAAACCGGAAGCGGCACCGGAACACTCGGCTCGGCGTATGACATTTCCAGGCCATTCGTCGAGATCACACAGATCGAGGTCGGCCAGCGCCTCGACGACTTCGATCTGCTCGTCGAACTCGGCAGCGGCGCGTTCGCGCGAGTCTTTCTCGCCCGGCAACTGTCGTTGCAGCGACTGGTGGCGGTCAAAATATCCGCGAACCGCGGCCACGAACCACAAACCCTCGCTCAGCTTGATCACGACCACATCGTTCGAGTCTTCGACCAGCGCATTCTCCGCGATCGAGACTGGCGGCTGCTGTACATGCAGTATTTGCCCGGCGGGACGCTGCTCGACCTCGGTCGAGTGATTTTCGCTGGGGAGCGGCCACCTGACTCCGGTCAGGCGTTGCTCGACGCGGTAGACATCGCACTGGAATCCCGCGGCGAGAGCCGGCCAACAGAATCAATCAATCGCGCTGAGCTAGCGACCCTTTCCTGGCCCGAGACTGTTGCGTGGCTGGGGAAACGACTCGCTGGAGCATTGCAATATGCGAATTCACGGGGCGTCCTGCACCGCGACATCAAGCTCGCGAACGTCCTGCTCGCCCCCGATGGCACCCCCAAACTCGCCGACTTCAACGTCAGCTACTCCCGCAATGTTTCGGGCGCAAGCCCTTTCGACTATTTCGGCGGCTCACTGTCGTACATGTCTCCCGAGCAGCTCATGGCTACCCGGCCCGGACACACGCATGAGGCGTTAGACCTCGATACGCGCAGCGATATCTACTCACTCGCGGTGGTGTTGTGGGAATTGCTGACGGGCAGGAAACCATTCGATGACTCCGAGGCGCGAGCGGCTCGCGAGGACTCGGCCCGATCGGTCGGTGACACCACCGCGCTCGATCTGATGCTGACCACCCGCGCAAGAGGGGTTACGCCGGAGGCAATCGCCGCGCTACCCAGTGACTGCCCTGCCGCGCTGCGCCGAGTTCTGCTGAAGGCGCTGAGGGCCGATCGCGATCAACGCTGGGCCTCCGGCGCGGAACTCGCCGAACAACTCCAGCTGTGCCTTGACCCTCAAGCTCGCGACTTGGTGGATCCGCCGGCGAACAGTTGGCGCCTTCGGCTGCGGCCGTTCTTTCTGCCGATCGCCGCGTTGGCCATCCTGGTTCCGAATCTGATCGCCAGCGCATACAACATTCAGCACAACCAGCTGCTTATCGTCAACCAGCTCACAGCACAGGCCCAGGACCGGTTCGTGCTGGTCACCACAATAGTCAACTTAGTTTTCTTCCCCCTGGGGGCTGCGGTTCTGCTCTATTGGTATCGCTACATCATCCTAATTCCACGACGTCTGCGGCGTGGGCCAGCGCCGCCCGCAGAGACCTTGGCCCGAGCTCGCCACGACTGTCTTGTCGCAGGTGACCGGGCGGTGGTCGTCGTGTTCAGCTTGTGGTTGCTGTCAGGGCTGACATTTCCGCTCACCATGCAATTCGCAGCGGGTGGGATACCTGGTAGGTCTGCAATCCATTTCTTCGGGTCGATCACCGTGTGCGGCGCGATCGCGATCGCGTACCCATTCTTCCTTTTGACCTTCCACATCGTGCGCAGCGTCTATCCAGAACTGGTCGCATACGGACAGACGAATGTGGGAGAGGCCGAGCAGTTAAATGCGCTCAGCCGCCGACTGTCGCGCTACTTGGCGATCGCAGCCTCCGTGCCGTTGCTCGGCGTTGTGGCCGTCAGCTTCCTGACCGCCCCCGAGATCGCCGCAGTCATCGTCCCGATCAGGGTGCTGTGCATCGGGGGAATTGCCGGGTTCGTGCTTGCGTACTGGCTGTCGAGGCTCATCGAATCCGACATTCGCGCGCTCGAGCGGGTGATTAGCCACCGAGCGCCACAAGAGCTCTCATATTTAAGCCGCCCTGCGCGAACACTCTGACAGACGAGGCGGAACCCGAAGAGCCCCACCGCCGCTGTCGACATTAAGAACTAAGACACGTTGAACGCCAAGGGTTTCCAGATATCTTGACTGTTTCGCGACAGGGCTGACGGAGTGGTTTGATGCTCGTCACGGTTGCGGAGTCGCAAGGCTCCGACGAGGTTCGGGCGTATCGGGCCCGTCGGTGCAGCTTGTCGACGGGCAGTTCTGGTGCCCCCACTAGGACTCGAACCTAGGACCTGCGGATTAAAAGTCCGTAGCTCTACCAACTGAGCTATAGGGGCGCGAGGCATCAGGATACTGGGTGCTCCGGTGGGCAGGAGCGGGGCGACCCGGGAATGTCGCCGGGCACCGCGTTTGAGGATTGGGGTGCCCGTACCCTAAGCTAGCGAGGCTCCCAGCGTCACAGCGTTGTGAGTACCCCGGAGAGATTCGGCTGGGCCCCCTTCGTCTAGCGGCCTAGGACGCCGCCCTTTCAAGGCGGTAGCGCGGGTTCGAATCCCGTAGGGGGTACGCGCGACGCATTACGATGGGTCGCAAAAGCAAGGCCCTGTGGCGCAGTTGGTTAGCGCGCCGCCCTGTCACGGCGGAGGTCGCGGGTTCGAGTCCCGTCAGGGTCGCCATGTAGTGGCGAGGCATTTGGTTATCGAGATGGCCGGTGCCTTCCGGCCAGGTAGCTCAGTTGGTACGAGCGTCCGCCTGAAAAGCGGAAGGTCGCCGGTTCGATCCCGGCCCTGGCCACGTCAGAGGTGTTCTGCGCTTAGCGCCACCCAGTATTGACGTCTCTTCGTCGATCTTGCCGACTGCTCGATCGAGTACGTACTTCTGTGTGCACCTGGCCGCGGGACATGTAGACGTCTTGAGTCATCGAGGGCGGGCGTGTCCCAGTCGGTCGGCGCCGATATGCCAGCGTCATCGATCAAGGTGGCCAACGTCTTCCAGGATGAATGCGACGAGACGTCCGGTAGCCCGAGCGATTCACGGACCTCGCGCCACTGCTTGCCGAAGTTGTCGGGGTCCCGCAGCGTGCCAGTGCGACGGGAAGATCACCCCAGCCACGGCAAGTTTCGGTATCGATGCGCACCACGCCAATCTCAATCGCGGTTGTCTTGCTGAAGGGTTCACCCGGCGCCCCAGGGGTTTGGCCTTGGCAGCATCGAATCATGAAACCGGTCACGCCCACTAAGAGAGTGGGAGCGGCCGAACACTAGCTACGCCGTTGGATGCACCAGTAGGGAAAACCCCCTTACCGGAGCACGGTCGAATCGGCAAAATAGCTGAAAGGTCCGCCGGGCAAACCCCTCCGCGGCCCGGCGGACCTTCTGCAGCAACCGGCGAAAGTTACAGACTGCACTAACCTAATTTTCGTTCCTGTCGCCAGTTCGCTGAAACAATACGCAAGGGTTGTGCGTTGCTTACCGTCCGGGGTGGCGTCGCGGGGCAGGCTCGCTGCTGAACTTCCAGGTTCACCCCGCCTGACGCTTCGCGCCGGAAGGAGGCGTCACCTCCTTCCAAGCGAGTAAATTTTGGAAGCGGCGTTTGGCGCGAGGCCGAAACAACAAGCTGGGACCTCAGCCCGGCCAGATCTGTTACAGATAACTTGGCCGGAATTATTGGGCGGCAATCACGACTCAGGGTGGGCTCATGTGCGGTGACCGTAATGGTGGGGTTCTCGAGGGCTGCTCGTTGCCCGGGTGAGGGCCGTCGGGGCACGCAGGGAAGTAAGGAGCATGTCTTAGCAGTCTGCACTCGTGTTCTGCGCAAGCCTTGAGGGCAGAGAACAAGGGATATCCGTAAGCCGCCTTACTGCAGTTCACACTGAATCTGGCTGACACTTGATCGTTCAAGACCCGGTCAGAAGCTTTTGTGACCTGCAATGTTAGCGTGGTCAAATTCAAATAGCGATCAGCAAACTCGTAGCGTATGCAACAACCGGCGCATCTAGTTTGCCCGCGGGGTAGTGATCTTGGCGACATCGTTTCTAAGCTAGCGACGGGGCCTGAGAATTCTCAGGGAAATTCTGTCGAGAACGACCGGTTCACCCGGTCTTCACACCGGGGACCTTAATGCGCACAGCTACGTCACTTCACCATGCCCTTCGGGGCCGGCACCTCGCAGCCGTATCGCGCCATTTCAGTTGCGCAACCTACATCGGTCGAGTCGGGGCGCTGGCGGTCGCGCTAGGCATCGGGTCAGCCGTCGCGTTCGCGCCAGGTGTGGCCTGGGCTGAGGGCACCGGCGAAGACACCGCCTCCGTCGATAGCGGGCCGGCCAATCCGCAACCGGTCAACGAAGCTGAGGACGGGGGCAACGAGGGAGATTCCAATCCGGGGAATCCGGGCGGTGTGACCCCCGCCCCAACCACGACGACGACGGGTAGTCAGTCCACCACGGTCATCGGTGGTGGGGGCTCGCCTCAGGTGACGATCAGCGGGTCGACGGTCGACCTGTCAGGTACGACCACTGAGCAGACCCCGGCGTCCAGCGCGCCGACAACCGCGAAAGCCACGCCGACCGCGACGGTGGAACCGACGACTCCGCCGCAGCCGAGTTACACCCCTGAGCCGCCGCCAAGCACCGTTCCCGAGCCGATAAGTTCGACCGTTCCCGAACCTGACCCGCCCGCCACTGCCCCTGAAGGTGGTGCGCAAGAGTTGAACGCGGGCGTGGGGGATTCGCAAAACTTCGTCGATGGTCAGGGTGATCCGTCGGGGACGACGATGATCACCGCATTCGACGGCGGCGCTGACCCTGGTGCCGGGCAGTTCGGGTTGCGGATGTCGGGCCCGACCGGGGTAGATGAGCCTCAGAATCTGATGGCCGCTGATTTTTCGGCGGGTTTGACGACGTTGGATGAACCGGCGCCACCACCGCCAGCTCCGGATCCGTTTGAGGCAATATCGGTGTTCGTTGGGTCGATCATCAGCCAGGTGGTCAATGCGGTGAGCGCGGCGCTGGCCCCGGTTTTCGGTCCTGGTGCGCCGCTCTATAACTCGGTGATTTGGGGCGCGATCGAGGCGGTGCGCCGCCAGACCAATCAGGCCTGGGCCAACTCGACGCCGGTCGTGGACTTGCAGACCACCGGTCAGCAAGATCTTGATGACCGCGAAATCCACGGCACGCTGAACGGTTCAGATCCCGACGACGACGCGTTGACCTACAGCGTGCCCACCAGTGGGGTGGGCGCCCCCACGAACGGCACGGTCACCATCGACGCCGCGGCAGGCACGTGGACCTACAAGCCCAATGAGGGTTACACCGGATCCGACAGCTTCACCATCACTGCATCAGACGAACTCGCCGGCTACCACATCCACGGCGCCGGACAAGCCCACACGGCAAGCGATTCCATCACGGTCACCGTGTCCGCGGTTACCCCGACCAACAACCCACCGGTGGCGGGCGCATCATCCGATCCGGTGATCGACCAGCTCACCGGCGTGGTCACCGGGCAGGTCAGCGCCACCGACCCCGATGTCGGCGACACAGTGACCTATGCGCTTGCCAGCCCGATCAACCCCGAGATCGGCGTAATCGACGTGAACCCGACCACCGGCGCGTGGACGTTCACCCCCGAGCCGGACGCCCGGCTGGATGCCTACCTGACCGACATCGACGACGACGTCGACTTCACCATTAACGCCACCGACAACAAGGCGATCACACCGATCGCCGTGTCGGCGCCCATCGATCCCGCCGAAGCTGTGGTCACGGACACCGTTGGCGTCGGTGACGGCCCGTGGGGAGCGGCGGTGAGCGGCGGCTACCTGTACGTCGCAAACTCTAGCGACGGCACCGTGACCGTTATCAACACCGCCACCAACACTGTCGTCGACACGATTCCGGTCGGCTCGGACCCGATCGGGGTGGCGGTCAGCGGTGACCGCCTCTACGTCGCCAACGGCCAGGACGGCACCGTGACAGTCATCAATACCACCACCAACACAGTCGTTGACACCAACCTGGCCACCCCCGAGCCCGATCCCATCATCGTCGGCGACGTCATCAACTCGCCCGGGATCGCGGCCAGCGGTGACCGCCTCTATGTCGCCCACGACAACGACATCGTGACCGTCTTCGACACCACCACCTACACCGTCGTCGGCGCCATCCCCGTCGGCACCACTCCGTCCGGGTTAGCGGTCAACGGCGACTACCTCTACGTCAACAATCAAGCCGACGGCACCGTGACCGTCGTCGACACCATCACCAACACCGTCGTCGACGCCAAACCCGCCACTCTGGAGATAGACCCCATCACCGTTGGCAGCGGTCCGATCGGCGTGGCAGCCAGCGGCGCCCGGCTCTACGTTGCCAACAGCGGTGACGGCACCGTGACCGTCATCGACACCACCACCCAAACCGTCGTCGACACCATCACCGTCGGCAACCCTGTGGGCGGGGTGGCGGTCAGCGGCGACCGCGTATACGTCTCCAGTCCCTTGGACGGCACCGTGACCGTCGTTGACACCACCACCAATACGGTGGTCGAAACTGTCGCGGTGGGCGCCTTCCCGGCGGGGATCGCCGTGAGCGGCAACACAATCTACGTCGCCAACTTCAGCGACGGCACCGTGTCGGTGATCACCAGCGTGCACGAGGGTCCCGAGCTGACTCCAAACGAGGACGGCACCTTCGACATGGAGCTGCGTTACGGCAGCCCGGGCGAGTTCGAGGACGTGGTCATCCCGGAAGCGGGTCAGCCTGGGGCGCCGCAGTATTGGCGCGTGGTGTCACAGACCTACGACCCCGAGACTGGCACATTCGTGGCGGTGTTGGAACCAACGCTGGGCGCTGAGTTGCTGGCGGGCCAGAACGTGACGCTCAATGACTCGTTCACGCTGCAAGCCACACCTGCCAGTGATACCCAGACGCAGTTCGCCACGTTCTCGCTGCGTGCCGGGTCGGCGATGATGGCGGCGCTGGACGATCCCGGCGGCGGGACGCCGCTGCCACAGCCCCCGGGCGCCAACCTGGAGGTTGTAGAGGACGCGATCGAAGTCGGCGGCAAGCCGACAGGTGTCGTGGTCACCGAGAAGTACGCCTACATCATGAACTTCGAAGAGGACGGCAGCGTCGCTGTCATCGGCGCGGACCCCGACGACACCGCCACTTACAACAAGGTGATCACCACGATCGACACGGGCAGCGCGCCCGTCGTGGGTACGGTGGCCGGCCACAACCTGTATGTGGTCAACACGGGCGTCACGGTGGCTTCCTATCAAAATCCCGAGCAAGCGCCGCCCTCGACCGTCACAGTGATCGACACCCGCGACAACACGGTCGTCGTCGAAGCAATCACCATGGAGCCGTGGTCGTACTCCCCGACGGCAAGCCACGACGGGAATCGCGTCTACGTCAGCAACCTAATGGACGGTCACGTGTATGTGATCGACAGCGACCCGAAAAGCCTCACCTATAACCAAGTGATCGACGAGATTGTGGTGTCCCCGCCGACCGATTTCAACACCGGCGACATGAATCAGTTGGCGATGGGACAGTTCAATTCCGACGGCACCCGCCTCTACGTCATGCATGCGAACGGGGCTCCCGGCGCGCAAGTTCCAGAGATCAGTGTGGTGGTGATCGACACCGATCCGACCAGCGGTACCTACCACACTGTTCTGGATGCGGACACCACGACGCCTGCGGTGGATTTCATCCCGATCGACGGTTTCGCGCCCGGTCTCGCCGCCACCAACGGGACGCGCTATTACGCCCCGACCTGGGATCCCTCTTTCGTTCAGAATCCCGGGCAGCTCCCTGCCTCTACGGTGACTGTGATCGATATCGACCCGAACAGCCCGACTTTCAACACGATTGTCGACGGGGACACTTCGACTCCGGAGATCGACGGAATCCCGGCTGGCACTGCAGCACTCAACGCGGCCGTCAGTCCGGACGGCAGCGTGCTCTACGTGGTCAACTCCGCCGACGGAACGGTCACGGTAATCGACACGGTGACCAACAACGTGATCACCACCTTCACTTACAACTCCGGGGCAGGAAACGCGTTCGACACAAACCTGCTCGGTGTCAGTCCCGACGGAAAGCAGATGTACATCAGCAAGAACGGCAGCGGCACTGTCACCTCGGTCAGGATCGTCTGAGTGGAAGGCGCGGAAACCAAGGCCAAGGAACGGTATTCACTGGAGTCGCCCCTTCTGCGGGCTGTAGCGAGCTAGGTTTGGCGATGCAGTCATCGCGAACTTTCAGAGCGCGGCTACTGAGTCGGGCGCCCGCGACGCGTTAGCAACAGCTTCGGGTCACCACCTCCTACTTGACGGTAATTCGTCGTTAATGCCTGCGACACAGCGAGAGTCACTGGGAACGAGCCGGGGTATAGCTCGATCAAAAGCCCAATGCGCACAGACCAACCGGGAACTGCATCCGCGTGTCGAGGATCATCAACCTAAAGCGGAAGGTCGAAGGGTCGATCCCGGCCCTGGTCTGCTTCGACTTTCCCTCGTCTTAAAGCGCTGATTCGTCGCGTGTCCTCGGTTCCCAAGAATCCGTCAAGGCCTTGCCCGCATCCTTGCGTGGACCGGCCACCGCGGCCGGGTGCGAAAGGAACGATCGATGAACCGATCTGCCACACAACGACCATTAGCGGCTCTGTTGGTATCCGGCGGGCTGAGCGTGGCCGCGCTGGGACTGGTCGCGGGAATCGCACAGGCCGAACCCGCGCCGGTGACCGTCATTCCCGAGGCAGCCGCGCAGACGGTCGTCGACGTGGTCTCCGAGAACACCGCTTTCACTCCGACCGACGTGACGTGCCCGTCGGGAGTGCAGGCAAAGGTGGGACAGCAGTTCGAGTGTCAGTTCACCGGTCCCGAGGGGCCGTACACCGCGTATCTGCAGATCAGCAAGGTTGACGGCACATACGTTGAGTACGCGATTACGACCCGTCGGGATTAGACGGCGCCGCTGCTTTCTGCCCTTCGAGGGTTGCGCGATCTCGGACGAGCGCATACCTTCCGTTGGTACGATGGTGTACCACGGAGGGATTAGATGGCTGAGCTGACGACGGATCCGGTGCGCATGCCTCCGGCACCGCGCATACCGAAACTTCTGCAAGGTGTGGGGTTTCTTGCCGCCAGGGAAAAGTCGGTCGCGGCGGTGGCCAAGCGACACGGCCCCACGTTCACGCTCAACCTGCCGATCTTCGGACCGACCGTCGTCGTCGGCGATCCGGCCCTCATCAAGGAACTGTTCACGGCCAAGCCCGACATGATCGCGCGCGCCGGGGTGCTCGGCGAGATGTTCGGCCCCGGTTCGACGTTCAGCCTCGAGGGAGCCGAGCACCGCGAACGGCGCAAGCTGCTGGTTCCGCCGTTCCATGGCAAGCGGATGGCCGGCTATGAGGCGATCGTCGAGGAAGAGGTCATGCGTGAGATCGCGTCCTGGCCCGAGGGCCAGGAATTCGAGACCATGCCCTCGATGATGCGCATCACCCTGAACGCGATTCTGCGGACGGTGTTCGGCGCCGAGGGTCGCGCTCTGGACGAGCTGCGCGAAGCCCTGCCGCAGATGGTGCTCTACGCCTCTCGGCTGGCCGTCATGCCGCCGGTGCTACGCCGGGACTTCGGTCGGCGCAGTCCCGGCCGCAAACTGGCCGACAACCGAAGGAGCTACGACGAGATCATCGGTCGACTCATCGCCGACATCCGCAGCGACCCGGCGTTCGAGGAGCGCACCGATGTCCTGTCGCTCATGTTGCAGGCACGGTACGAGGACGGGTCGCCGATATCCGACGACCACGTGGCCGACGAACTGCTGACGCTGCTGGCCGCCGGCCACGAGACCACGGCCACCACCCTGGCGTGGACGGTCGAGCGGCTGCGCAGGCACCCGCGCCTGCTGCACCGTCTGGCCGCCGATGTCGATGCGGGTAGATCCGAGCTCGTGCAGGCAACCATCTGGGAGGTCCAGCGCACGAGGTCCGTGATCAACGGGACCGCACGAATGACCAAGGCGCGAATGCGGTTGGGCGAATGGGTCATTCCCGAACGTCACGTCGTGATGGCCAGCATCACGCTGGCGCACTCGGCCGACGGTAGCTTCCCCGACGCGACGGCCTTCGATCCCGACCGGTTCGTCGGCAATCCGCCGGACAACTACGCGTGGATTCCCTACGGTGGCGGCGTCCGACGCTGCATCGGAGCCGCGTTCGCCAACATGGAGATGACGGTGACGCTGCGAACGTTGATGCGCGAGTTCGAATTCGGCACCACCTACACCGCTGGTGAGCGCAGGCATTCCCGCGGCGTCGCCATTGCGCCCGGACGCGGCGGCCGGGCGGTCGTCTACCGCCGCCGCGCCGCGGCTCCGCAGACCAGCCCTTCCAAAGCGGCGTGGGTATCGGCGTGACGGCGAACGAGACGATCGTCGACGTCGGCCGCGGCATCGAACTGTGTTACCAACAGATCGGTGATCCGGCCGATCCGCCCGTCATGCTGATCGCCGGGCTGGGCCAGCAATTGCATTCGTGGCCCGACGAATTCGTCGCGAGGCTCGTCGGCCGCGGCTACCACGTCACCCGGTTCGACAACCGCGACGCGGGCCGCTCCACCCACATGCGCTATCGGCCGGCCAATCCGGTGGCGATGTTCCGCGGAGGCGACCCCCGGCACCAGTACCACCTCGGCGACATGGCGCGCGACACCGTTGGTCTGATGGATGCGCTCGGATATCCAGACGCGCACCTGGTCGGCGTTTCGATGGGCGGGATGATCGCGCAGACCGTCGCCGCGCACCATCCGGGGCGGGTCCGTACCCTCACGTCGATCATGTCGACGACGGGGGCGCCCCGGCTCGGACGGCCCGCTCTGTCCACGTGGCGAAGGATGTTGACGTCGAAACCGCCGCGGACCAGGGCGGAGGAAATGGACCGTGCTGCAAACATCTTCGCCCACATCGGATCGCACGGCTTCCCCTTTGACGAGCAGGCGGTACGCACGTACGCAGGAATTGCCTACGATCGCGATCCGAGCCCAGCGGGCATCGTGCGGCAGCTGACGGGCATCTTCGCGTCTGGCGACCGGACCGCCGAACTCGCCCACATCGACGTCCCGACCCTGGTTATCCACGGCGACCGTGACCGCATGGTTCATCCGACCGGTGGAGCTGCGACCGTCCGAGCGATACCGGGCGCACGCCTGGAGACGATCGTCGGCCTCGGCCACGACCTGCCCGTCGGGGCATGGGACCGGATCATCGACCTCATCACCGAACACGTCACGTTTGCTGGATTCGCGGCCCGCCGCGGTGCAGCCCTTACTCACACCGAGCGCGAGGAGAACGCATGACCAAGCGGCACAGGACGATAAGTGGCCGCACCGCGGTCATCACCGGCGCGGCATCGGGTATCGGCCGCGCGTTGGCGCAACGGCTGTCCGCGCACAGCTGCCCGGTCGCCATCGCCGATGTCGACGAGGCGGGCCTGAAGGAAACCGAGGCTTCACTGCGTGGCCCAGCCCTACTGCGGGTGCTCGATGTCAGCGATGCGCAAGCGCAGCGCGACTTCGCGACAGAGGTACGAGACTGGGCGCCCCAGCCGATAGGCGCGGTGTTCAACAACGCCGGTGTAGCGGTCGGGTCGAGCGTGCTCGACGCTGTCCCGGAGGACGACGAATGGCTCTGGAGCATCAACTTCGGCGGCGTTGTCAACGGCACAAGGGCGTTTCTGCCCATCCTCGTCGAGCAGGATGAGGGCGTGATCGTCAACACGTCGAGCGTCTTCGGTCTCGTCGGCATGCCGACTCAGAGTGCCTATTGCGCAGCCAAGTTCGCCGTCCGCGGCTTCACCGATGCCCTTCGTCAAGAGCTACGGGGAACCGGCGTCACGGCCATCAACGTGCACCCGGGCGGGATCAACACGAACATCGTGCGCAACGGCCGGATGCGCAACGATCCCGAGGGTCGAGGCCGTACCCAGGAGCAGATGGCCCAGGAGTTCGCGAATATCACCATGACGCAGCCCGACAAGGCTGCCGAGATCATCCATCGCGGTGTCGAGTCCGGCAAGGCGCGAATACTCGTCGGACCCGACGCCTACATGTTCGACGCCTTGGCGCGAGTGGCGCCGACGCGCTACTACGACGTGCTCGGCAGGTTGCAGAGCGTCCTGAGGAAGCGCGCGGCCAGCTAGGGGACCAGCACGACCTTGCCGACGTTCTCGCGCGCGGCGAGGATGCGGTGCGCCTCGCGCGCGTTGTCGAACGGTATGGCGGCGTGCACGACCGGTGAGACGGAGCCGTCGGCCAGCGCCGTCGACAGCGGACCGATCCACGGTTCGAGGGTGCCGCGATCGTCCCACAGCGCCAGCATGTTGAGGCCGATGACGGCCTTGGACTCCGAGAGTTGTTTTGTCAGATTGAACCCGCGAAGCATCGGCAGCAACTGCGGCAAAGCGGTTCGCAGAGAACGCTTCTCGCCCTGTTGCAACGCAGAGATCCCGTATGCGATCAGCTTGCCGCCGGGTCGCAGCAGATTGTAGGAGCGGCGCAGCGACGATCCGCCGATCGCGTCGAGCACGAAGTCGTATGGAGGCAGATCCTTCCACCAGCCGTCACGTCGGTAGTCGATGGTGCGGTCGACACCCATCTCCTTCAGCGCCTGGTGCTTACCGGGTGACGCGGTGCCGTGAATCTCGGCCCCGGTGGGCTTGGCGAGTTGGATGGCCGCGATGCCGACACCGCCGGCGGCTGCGTGGATGAGCACGCGTTCCCCCGCTTTCGGTGATCCATAGCCGTGCAGCGCCGCCCATGCGGTTGCGTAATTGACCGGGACGGCGGCGCCCTGCTCGAAGGTCAGACTGTCCGGCAGGTGGACCGTGTCGGCAGCTTTGACGTTCACGATCTCGGAGTAGCCGCCGAAACGCGTTCCGGCCAAAACTCTTTCGCCGACACGTGAGCTGTCGACACCGTCACCGACCGCTTCGATCGTCCCTGCGACCTCGTAGCCGACCACGCACGGCGTTTTCGGTGCTTCGGGGTAGAGGCCGACGCGGGCGAGATGGTCGGCAAAGTTCACTCCGGATGCTCGCACCGCGATGCGCACCTGACCGGGCCCAGGAGGCGGCGGGTCGGGACGCTGCTCGACCTTGAGCACCGACAGATCGCCGTGCTTGGTGATGACGACGGCGCGCATGGCTTAGGCCGTCGCTTTCGCGTGTTCGTACAGATCCGCGTCGTGGGCGCAGACGATCAGCATGTCGGGCTCCTGACGCTGATAGAGCTCGGTGAGGCGAGCGTGGTTGTCCAGCACCTTCTTTCGATCGAATGCGAGAAGGGGCTCGATGATCCTGATGGGTCGGGGGACCTCGGAGATGCCGTCTAGGGTGCCCTGGTGGTAGAAGGCGTCTCCGCCGTGCAGCACCCACCGGTTGCCGGCGTCGACGGCGATGCAGGCGTGTCCGCGCGTATGGCCGGGCAGCGAGACGAGGACGATTCCCGGCGCGATCTCGTCGAGTTCCTTGGCGGCGGCGAACCCCCGCCATTTCTCGCCGTCGGGGTTGTGCTCGACAATCTTGGGATCGTGCGCCCACTGTGCGGCGCGAAAGCGCATCTTCTCCTGGAACGTCGGTTCGCGTACAGCGCCTTGTATCTCGGCGCTGGTGGCGTGTATCTGGGCGTCGGGGAAGTCGGAGATGCCGCCGATGTGGTCCATGTCGAAATGCGTGACGACGATGTGGCGGACGTCGGCTCGAGTGAACCCGAGGCGCTCCACCTGGCGCAGCGCGGTTTCCCCGTGGTCGAACACTGGCTTGAAGAGGTGGCGGGTGGGCCCGACCCGGCCGTGGTCGTCGCAGTCGCGCGTCCCGTATCCGGTGTCGACGAGCACCAGACCGTTGTCGGTCTCGACGAGCAGGACGTGGCAGACGATCTTCGGCGCGATGTACGGGTGCATCGTCCCGCAGTTGAGGTGATGGACCTTCACAGTTCACCCGATCCCGCCAGGGCGAGGAGTTCGCCGCGACCGATTTGCGTGACGAGGCTCGCCGAGTCGAAGTAAATGCGTTCGTTGACAACGCGGTCGCCGTCGAAATAGAACACCGCGATGATGGGTACCCGGAATGCCTTTCCCGTCGGAGGCAGACCGTAGAACTCGCCGAGATTGGTTCCCAGTAGGTCGAATTCGACGATGACGGCATCGTCGGCCACATGGAACCGGGCATTGTCGTGCCGCTGGTCCGGGAATGCGGTGCGGGTGGTCCGGTAGTAACCCATGACCTCGTCGTCGCCGTCGAAGACCTGGCCGGTGGCCATGATCTCGTAGTGCGGATGGCCGTTAAAGGTGGCCAGGGTGCGGTCGAACTCCTTGGTGACCTCGGTGTCCATGTGCTCCCGGATCACCTCGAGGCGGCGGTCGCGCAGATCGTCTGTGATCATGCGTCGACCTTATGCCGCCGCCCAGGGGTCAGACCGCGGATTGCAGCGGTGCCCCTAGCTGCTGGTGCCGGTGTTGGCGCTCGATGACGGCGAGATATGCCGCCCACGCGAATGCGGAGCTGGCGAACAGGATGAACCCGATGAACAGCCAGGCATGCTTGATGCCGCGCCTGCGGCCGTCGACGAGGCACCACACGGGGAAGAGCAGAACGCTCATGATCGTGTAGTCCTGGCTGGCCGAACTCGCGGCGGGGTTGGCGTAACCCAGCGTGATGAACTCCCACCAGCTGCCTGGGCCCCAGATGAAGTTGTGCACACCGCCAGCCGGCGCGTACTCCGCGACGTACTGGTTGTTGAAGTAGTAGCCGAGCACGACCGACGCGATGCCCGCGACCCAGTAGAAGAGCTCAAGCCCGGTCACTTGTGAACCGGACGAATAGCGCGCGAATATCGCCGGATTCGTCTTGACGATGAAGGCCATCGTCGCGAAGCCGAGGACGAGGTGGACGATCAGCGAAACCATAAAGACGGAGTCTCACCTCGGGCTCAAGTTTTGTCAATAATGACATAACTCTGTGCGGTAGTTTCTCCCCATGGTTCGACCCGCCCAAACGGCGCGAAGTGAACGCACGCGCGAGGCGTTGCGGCAGGCCGCCGTGGTGCGCTTCCTCGCCCAAGGCGTCGAGGACACCTCGGCCGAGCAGATCGCCGCCGACGCCGGGGTGTCGCTGCGGACGTTCTACCGGCACTTCGCGTCCAAGCACGATCTGTTGTTCGCCGACTATGCGGGCCTGGAGTGGTTCAGGGCGGCGTTGTCCGAGCGCGCTCCCGACGAGTCGATTCTCGACTCGGTCCACGCCGCGATGATGGCGCGGCCGTACGACGACTGGGCCGTCGCGCAGACCGCCGCCCTGCGTGCGCAGGAAATCGAACCGGACCGCATCGTGCGCCACATTCGTCAGGTCGAGGCCGATTTTGCCGAGGCGATCGTGCAGCAGTTAGCCGAGGAGAACCCGCCCGCACCGGGTGGCGACGACGGGATGCGCATAGCCATCACCGCGCGGTGTATCGCGGCGGCGGTCTTCGGTGCGATGGAGGTGTGGATGCTCGGCCAGGAGCGGTCGCTGCCCGAGTTATCGAGGCTGACCCGAGAGGCATTGGACACCCTGACGAAGGGGATCGGCTGAAAGTTTTGTCATTATTGACAAAACATGGAGTGCGTGCCAACCTCAGCGCATGGCTGACTTTGATGCGATCGTCGTCGGTGCGGGCCACAACGGGTTGACCGCTGCCGCACTGCTCCAGAAGGCGGGGCTGCGCACGCTCTGCCTCGACTCCAAGCTCTATGCCGGAGGTATGGCCTCCACCGTCGAGTTGTTCGACGGCTTCCGATTCGAGATCGCGGGTTCGGTGCAGATCCCGACCTCGGCCGTTGTCAGCCGCGAACTCGGACTCGACGAGTTGCCGACCGTGGACCTCGACGTGATGTCGGTGTCGCTGCGCGGCGTCGGCGACGAACCGCTGGTCTACTACACCGACCCGATGAAGTTGATGACGCACATCAACGAGGTGCACGGCGCAGAGGCCGTCAATGGGATGGCCGGCTTGATGGCATGGTGCCAGGCGCCGACACGTGCGCTGGGACGGTTCGAAGCCGGCCAGCCGCCGAAGACGCTCGACGAGATGTATGCATGTGCGACAAACGAATTCGAGCGCTCGACGATCACCGATCTGCTGTTCGGATCGGTCACCGATGTGATCGATCGTTATTTGCCCGACCGGGAGAAGCACGGCGCGCTGCGCGGCATGCTCTCGTTGCTGGCGTGCAACACCACCTATCGCGGTCCCGCGACGCCGGGTACGGCGG
This sequence comes from Mycobacterium sp. NPDC051804, assembly GCF_044452905.1. Taxonomy (NCBI): domain Bacteria; kingdom Bacillati; phylum Actinomycetota; class Actinomycetes; order Mycobacteriales; family Mycobacteriaceae; genus Mycobacterium; species Mycobacterium sp. NPDC051804. Next base: position 479,161 of record NZ_JBITCD010000005.1, read on the forward strand.
CGGCGCTGGCCTACGGATTCGCCGTTCCGGACGAGAACGCGCTTCTGGTCAAGAAACTCCAGGGTGGCATCGGCGCCTTGACGTCGCACCTGGTTGACGTGTTCGCTTCGGCGGGCGGCGAACTGCGGCTGCGCAGCAAGGTCGAGGAGATCCAGGTCCACGACGGTCGGGTGAGCGGTGTCCGGCTGGAGGACGGTTCAGTCATCACGGCGCCGATCGTGATCTCAGGCATCGCACCGGATCTCACGATCAACGGGATGGTCGACCCCACCGCGGTGCCCGCTGACGTTCGGGAGCGCTTCTCGGGCCAGGACCACCGCGGCAGCTACTTGCAGATGCACTTCGCGCTAGACGGTATCCCGGAATTCGCGGCACCCTATGAACTGCTCAACGATCCGGCGATGCAGTCGAATATCGGAATCTTCTCCACGCCTGAGGAATTGCAGCGGCAGTGGGAGGAATGTAGGAGCGGCATAGTGCCTGCCGACCCGTCGATCGCGCTGCAGATTCCGTCGGTGAACGACCCGGGGCTAGCGCCGGCCGGCAAGCATGCGGCCTCGGCGTTCTCGCTGTGGTTTCCGATCGAGGAGTCGGATTCGAGCTACGGCGAGATGAAGGCCGAGATGGGCCAGCGGGTGATCGACAAGATCACCAGGCTGGCGCCGAATTTCGAGAGCTTGATTCTCAAGCACACCACTTTCACTCCCAAGCACATGGGCACCATGTTCGGGGCACCGGGCGGTGACTACTGCCATGGGCTGATCCACCCCGATCAGATGGGTCCCAACCGGCCCGGCCCGAAAGGTTATGTCGACCAACCTATTCCGCTCGACGGCCTCTACCTGGCCAGTGCCGGCTGCCACGGTGGTCCCGGTATCACGTTCGTTCCCGGGTACAACGCCGCCAAGCAAGCGCTCGCCGACGCGAAGTAGGCCTCGGACGGTCTCTACGGTCCGCGTTCTGGGTTTTCGGTGAGTCGCTCCGGCGGTCGGAGAAGTAGTTCGGGGCGGTGGTAGAAGTTGATGCGGGCCTGTCCGGTGTCGAGGTCGGGTGGTGGGATCCATTCGACGTCACCGCGCTCGTTGATGGTGGTGGTCCAGCCGCCGTTCTTGTCGACGAGGCGGTTGTCCGGCCCGCAGGCCAGCGCCATGTCATTGACATTGGTGTTGCCGTCATCGGCCCAATCGGCCAGCGCATGGTGGGCCTGACTGCCGTATGCGCCGACGGCGCAGCACGGTTTGGTGCAGCCGCCGTCGCGCGCGATGAGCATGATGCGCTGGGCGCCTGAGGCGACCCGTCGGGCGCGGAAGAGATCCAGAGCTTGCCCCGTGGCCTTGTCGAAGACCGCCAGCCAGTGGTTGGCGTGGCTGGCCATGCGGATGACGTCGGTGATGGGAACGATGGTGCCGCCGCCGGTGACGCCCACCCCGGCGCGGGATTCGAGGTCTTGCAAGGTGGTGCGGATGATGATCGAGGTCGGCAACCCGTTGTGCTGACCCAACTCTCCGGATTCCAGTGCGCTGCGGCCCAGGGCGAGCAGGGCGTCGTGTTGGCGCTGCGCGAGCGTGCGGTAATCGGTGTCGATCTGGTTTTGTGACGGTGCGCCGCTGACGCAGGGGTTCTCGTCGTCGGGATTGCACATGCCGGGTGCGGCCCATTTGGCAAAGATCGGTTCCATGACCGCCCATGCTTCGGGGGTGAGGGTGCCTTTGATCTCGACGGTGCCATCGCGGTGTTGAGGACCGGCCTGCAGGCCCCGTTTGCGTTGGCGTTCGCTGTCATCGGGTTCGGGGCCGTCCTGATCGAGCAGGAACAGCATCGTCTCGGCGGCCTTCCTCAGTTCGACCGGGCCCACCTCTTCCGCTATGCGCACGAGGTCGGCTTCGATCTCTTCACGCGTCGCGGCATCGACGAACCCAGGGACCAGGTGCATCGCGTCGCGGATCCTGTCCACATGCTCGCCGGTGATCCGACCTGCGGCCTGGGCAGCCGCGGTGGCGGCGAGCACCGGCGCCAGTGGTTCGCCGGCCAGGGTGCGTCGCGGCCCGAGCACCTCGGCCTCGGATACTCGTCGCCCAGCCTCACCAGCCGAGATGCGCCACCGAATCTTCAGCACGTCCTTCCACGACTTGGCACCCATTGCCTTAGGCGTCGTCTCGGCTTGCAGCCGCACCAACGCGCGGCGCCATTGCGAAGGGAGTTGGCACGACAGGGTTTCCAGCCCATCGAGCACATCCAGTAGTTCGCGGTGGGTCAGTATCTCCAGATCGCAGGCGGCCAGTGATTCGTGCGCGGACCGCAGTGCGGTCATCGCTACTTGCACCGGGGTCGCCAACACCATTCGAACATACATTCGATCACCGACAAGTTCGGCGGCAAATGTGATTACTGAAACTAAAGGGGCACAAGGGAATTGACGGGAACGCGCTCTGCACCTCCAAGGGCGTCCGTTTCGATCCCGCGGGGGCGGGCACTCAGGGCGGTATGGGAATTACGGTCGCGGTCACCGGTCCGACAGGCGAAATCGGGATATCGGCCGTCACTGCGCTGGACCGTGATCCTGTCGTCGATCGGATCATCGGAATGGCCCGTCGCCCGTTCGACCCGGCGGGCCAGGGCTGGTCCAAGGTCGAATACCGGCAGGGCGACATCACCGAGCGTGCCGCGGTGGACGGTTTGGTCTCTGAGGCCGACGTCGTCGTGCATCTGGCCTTCATCATCATGGGCACGCGCGAGGAGAGCGCGCGAGTGAACCTCGCAGGCACACGCAACGTCTTCGAGGCGACCGTGGCCGCGCAACACCCGCGACGCCTCGTTTACACCTCGTCAGTTGCCGCCTACGGCTACCACTCCGGCAATTCCACTCCGATCACCGAGGATGTACCACCGCGCGGTTCGCCGGAGCACTATTACTCCGAGCAGAAGGCGTTGTGCGAGAAAGCGCTTCGCGAGATCACCGACGGGTCCGATCTCGAGGTGTATGTACTGCGGCCGTGCATCGTCGCCGGCCCGAAAGCGCCAGCCCTGGCCGACGTCATGCCGTGGAATCACCTGCCCGGACCGGTCAAACGCGTGACGCAAATGCTGCCGCTGTTGAAGCCACCGCTTCCCGATCCGGGCACCCCGATGCAGCTGGTGCATCACGACGACGTCGCTTCCGCCATTGCTCTGGCCGTGACCACGACGGCTCCTCCGGGCGCCTACAACTTGGCGGGTGACGGCGTGGTGTCGATTTCTGAAGTCGGCGAAGAACTCGGCGCTCGACCGGTGCGCGTACCGAAGGCCGCCGCGACCGCGGCATCAGAGGTGATGGCCAGGCTGCCGTTCATCCCATCGTCGCTGGAATGGCTGCACGCCAGCCGCACTTCGGTCGTCATGGACACGACCAAAGCGAAGACACAGCTGGGGTGGACGCCGAAATACACTGGCGCCGAGACATTGTCGGCGCTGGGTCAGTCCCTCTAGGTCACTGCGTGTGGTCGCCGGTGTCCGCGGGCCCACGTGGCGTCGCTCCGCCCTCGTCGGACCAGTCCGCGGTGTCCTCGTCGCCTTTGGCCGGGTCGCTCTCGACGTCGTCGTCCGCACCCTTGGGGCCAGCCTCGGTGGCAGCGGTGTCCGGCTTGTCGGGGTTGTTCTCAGTCATGCCCGCCCGGGTACCCAAAGTCAGTCGGAGCGACTCCGAAGTTGGGCCATCCAGTCCTTGGGGACACGGCCGGCCGGCCCGGGCGCGGGCTGGTCCTCGGGATGGCTCTCCGGCGGCGCGAGTTCGGGTCCGTCGTAGTACTGGTTGGTGTCGTAGTTCCAGAACCAGTCCTCACCGGGTTCGAACGACCTGATGATCGGATGTCCGGTGGCGCGTCGGTGCGCCGACGCGTGCCGGGCCAGCGAATCGTCACAGCATCCGATGTGGCCGCACGCGGCGCAGCGGCGAAGGTGCACCCACCACCCGCCGTGCTCATCGCACTCCACGCACCCGGTGCCGCTCGGCGGGACGTTCGGGTCGACGGCATCGCTCATAGGTGATGAGCCTAGGAGATTTCGGCGACGCACGCGGGCAACCATTTAACTCACTGCGATCCGATCCTGATGAGCGAAACCAAATGTGTTGACGCAGCCTGCGAATTGCCGTAATTGACGGCCTTGTTCGGCGATATGCACGCGTTGACAGCTAATCAGAGCTCTCCTAACGTTCGCCGAAAGCTTGGCGACGATAGGAAATCAGGTGGCCATGACGGAGGCGGCCTGGTCTAAGCCGGCCATCGCAATGGGCGATTTCGTGGTGCTCGCAGGCGAGACTTTCGCCGCGATATTCCGCAGGCCGTTCGCCCTCCGCGAACTGCTCGAGCAGATCTGGTTCGTCGCGAGGGTCTCCATCGTTCCCACGCTCGTACTGTCGATTCCCTACACCGTACTGATCGTCTTCACGTTGAACATCGTGCTGATCGAGGTCGGCGCGGGTGACCTGTCGGGCGCGGGCGCGGCTTTGGCATCGGTGACCCAGGTCGGCCCCGTCGTCACCGCGATCGTCGTTTCCGGCGCAGGTGCGACAGCGATGTGCGCGGACCTCGGCGCCAGGACCATCCGCGAGGAGATCGACGCGATGAAGGTCATCGGCGTCAACCCTGTCCAGGCGCTGGTCGTGCCGCGCGTGATCGCGGCGACTTTCGTTGCGCTGATGCTGTATTCGGTGGTGGCGGTCGTCGGGCTGACAGGCAGCTACTTCTTCGTCGTGTACGTCCAGAACGTCACACCTGGCGCCTTCGTCGCGGGCCTCACGCTGTTGACAGGGCTGCCACAGGTGATCGTGTCACTGGTCAAGGCGCTGCTGTTCGGGCTCTCGGCTGGCCTGATCGCCTGTTACAAAGGGCTGCACGTCGGCGGCGGGCCGACCGCGGTGGGCACAGCCGTCAACGAAACCGTCGTCTTCGCTTTCATGGCCCTGTTTCTCATCAACATCCTGGCGACCGCGTTCGGTGTGAAGGTCGCGCCGTGACTGTTGCCGAGCGCACCCGCAAGCTGGGGGAGCAGACCGCCTTCTACGGGCAGGCGCTGGCGTCCACTCCGGACGCCGTCCGGCGTTATCCCACGATGGTGCTGCGCCAGATCGCAGGCATGGGGATCGGGACCGGTGCTCTCGCCGTCATCGGTGGCACGGTGGTCATCGTCGGGTTTCTCACCCTGTCCACCGGGGCGTTGATCGCCGTGCAGGGCTACAACACCCTGTCCAATGTGGGCATCGAAGCCCTCACCGGCTTCCTCGGCGCCTTCCTCAATGTGCGATTCATCGCGCCGGCCACCGCGGGTGTGGCGCTGGCCGCCACCATTGGCGCGGGCGCCACCGCACAGATCGGCGCGATGCGTATCAACCAAGAGATCGACGCGCTCGAGGTGATGGGCATCCGCGTCGTCACCTACCTGGCGTCGACCCGAATCGTCGCGGGCGTGGTGGCGGTCATCCCGATCTACACCATCGCGGTGCTGATGTCCTTTCTTGCCACCCGGTTCGGCACCACGGTCGTCTACGGGCAATCAGTAGGCGTCTACGACCATTACTTCTCCTCGTTCCTCCACCCGACGGATTTGCTGTGGTCCTTCGTCGAGGCGTTGGCGATGGCCGCCGCCGTCATGGCGATTCACACCTATTACGGCTACACCGTGACCGGCGGTCCGGCGGGTGTGGGTGAGGCGGTCGGCCGTGCGGTACGCATGTCGATCACCGCGGGTGTCTTCATCCTGTTGACCATCACACTGTCCGTCTACGGGCAGTCCGGCAACTTCCATCTGTCGGGGTGATCGCATGACTGCACCGCTGAATTCACCTCGCCGCCGGGGTATCGACCCCATCTGGTGGGCGCCCGTCCTGTTCCTCGTTGCTGCCGCGCTGATCGCGCTCACGGCAATGCTGTTCTCCGGAACGCTGTCCAAGAAGGTCCAGCTGACACTCGTCTCCGACCGGGCCGGTCTGGTCATGGAGGACGGCGCCAAGGTGAAGCTGCGTGGTGTGCCGATCGGTGAGGTCAGATCCATCGGCACCGAACCCGGTGCCGGCGGTGAGCTTTCCACGCTGACGCTGAAAATGGACCCCGGCCCGTTCCGATACCTGCCGAGCAATCTCGAGGCTGAGATCAAGTCCAGCACCGCATTCGGCGCCAAGTACGTCGACCTCATCGTGCCACCTGCCGGCGCCAGTCCCGAGCCACTCAAGCCGGGTTCGGTGTTGCACTCGCGCAACGTCACGGTCGAAGTCAACACGGTGTTCCAGAATCTGCAGTCCGTGGTGCAGGCCATCGATCCGGCGAAGCTCAATGCGGTGCTGACCGCCGTAGCCGAGTCTCTACGCGGTAAGGGCGACGTCATCGGGCAGGCGATCACCGGCGGCAACGACGTGCTGGTCGCAGTCAACCCGCGGATGGACACCGTGCGGAAGGACTGGCAGCTGTTCGGCCAGACCACTGCGGCGTATTCGGATGCGGCGCAGGACATCCTGTCGGTATTGGACTCCTTCTCGACGACCAGCACCACGATCTCTGACAGTGCATCCGCGCTCGACTCCCTGCTGCTTTCGGCAGTCGGCTTCTCGCAGTCGGGGGTGAACACGATAGGCGGCAACCAGCCCAACCTGATACGCGCGATCAACACCGTGGTGCCCACGACGGATCTGCTGTACAAGTATTCGCCGACATACACATGCCTGTTCCTGGGCGCGCAGTGGTTTCTGGAGAACGGTGGTCGAGACGCGCTGGGCGGCAACGGAAAATCCGTCATCATGGATGCCGCGTTGCTGATGGGTGACGACCCGTATCGCTTCCCCCAGCATCTGCCGAAGGTCAACGCGACAGGCGGGCCCGGCGGCAAGCCCAGTTGCGGCTCGCTGCCCGACATCAGCAAGAACTATCCGGTGAAGTATCTGGTCACCGACACCGGATTCGGTACGGGTCTTGATGTCCGGCCGAATCCTGGCATCGGGTTCCCGGGCATCGCGAACTACTTCCCGGTCACGAAGGGCATCCCCGAACCTCCGAGGATCCGCTATCCCGGCGGACCGGCGCCGGGTCCACTGCCCACTTATCCTGGTGCGCCCCCGTACGGCGCAGCGCTGTACGCCCCGGACGGCACACCGCTCTATCCGCCGCCGCCTCCCGGCGTACCGCCGCAGGTCATGCCTGGGACACCGATACCAGTGGGGCAGCCATGAAAGGTACTGGGCGCGCCCTGACCCGCGTTGTGCTCTTCACCGTGATGTGCTTCGCCTTCATGTTCGTTCTCGTCACGGTTTTCGGGCAGTTCCGGTTCGACGCGAGTTCCAGCTACAGCGCGGTTTTTTCGAACGTCTCAGGCTTGAAGGGCGGTAATTTCGTCCGCATTGCCGGCGTGGAGGTCGGCAAGGTCAGGAACATGACCCTGCACAAGGACGGTACGGTCACGGTCGAATTCGCCATCGACCGAAATTTAACCCTCACCGAGGGCACCAAGGCGGCGGTACGTTACGAGAATCTGATCGGCGACCGGTACCTGTCGCTAGAGGACGGTCCGGGTTCGGTACACAAACTTCAACCGGGACGAACCATCCCGCTGTCTCAGACCTCACCTGCGCTTGACATCGACGCGCTTCTCGGCGGATTCCGGCCATTGTTCCGCGCACTGGATCCCGATCAGGTCAATGCGCTGTCCGGTGAATTGCTGCGCGTCTTCCAGGGCCAGGGCGGCACCATTTCGTCGGTGCTGTCGCAGACGTCGGCGCTGACCTCGACGTTGGCCGGCCGCGATCAGCTCATCGGTGAGGTCATCAAGAATCTCAACACGGTACTGGGGACCTTCGCGACCCGCGATGATCAATTCTCCGAAGGGCTGGAAAAGCTTTCACAGCTCGCGCAGGGACTCGCCGATCGAAAGGACGACATTTCCACCGCGACAGCCCATATCAACGCGGCGGCGGGAACGGTCGCGGACCTCTTGACCGACGCACGCCAACCAATCAAGGACGCAGTGACCCAGGCCGACCGGGTTTCGGGTCAGATCATGTCCGATCACGAGTACGTGGACGACCTGCTCAAGACACTTCCGGACGCGTATCAGGTTCTGGCACGCCAGGGGCTCTACGGCGACTACTTCGGCTTCTACCTCTGCGATGCCGTGCTGAAACTCAACGGCAAGGGCGGGCAGCCGGTCTTCGTCAAACTCGTCGGTCAGGACACGGGGCGGTGCGCAGCGAAATGACACGATTCACACGAAAGCGACCACAGATCAAGCCGCTGGCCGACCGCAATCGGCTCGCCGTAGGCGTGGTCGGCATTCTGGTCGTGGTGCTGGCGGTCATCGCGGCCTTCTCCTACGACAGGCTTCCGTTCATCAAGGGGACGTCCGACTACTCGGCATACTTCGCGGAAGCCGGCGGCATCAAGCCCGGCAGTGATGTTCGGGTGTCGGGCATGTCCGTCGGCCGGGTGTCTGATGTGAAGCTCGAGGGCACAAAGGTGTTGGTGGACTTCACTGTTCGCAACGGCGTCGAACTGGGCGACCGGACCGAGGCCGCCATCAAGACCGAAACCGTGCTCGGCAACAAGATGCTCGAGGTCACACCCCGCGGAGATGGGAGCCTCGAAGGCGCCATTCCGCTCGAACGCACCACATCGCCGTACGACCTGCCCACCGCGCTGGGAGATCTGACCACCACCATAAGTGCCCTGGACACCACCCAACTGTCCTCGGCGCTGACAACATTGGCCGACACCTTCAAGGACACGCCGCCGGATCTGAAGATCGCGCTCGAGGGCGTGGCGCGGTTCTCCGACACGCTCAACACGCGGGATGCGCAGCTGCGCAGTCTCCTCGCAGACGCCAACAAGGTGACCGCGGTTCTGGGCAAGCGCAGCGATCAGATCGCCAGCCTGGTCGTCAACACCAATGCGCTACTGAGTGAGATTCTGTCGCAACGGGATTCCGTCGACGCGCTCATGAGTAACCTGACCGCAGCGTCCGCGCAGATCTCGGGACTGGTGGAGGACAACCGGACCCAACTCAAGCCCGCGTTGGACAAGGTCAACGGTGTGCTGGGCATCCTGGACAGTCGCAAGCAGGAACTGCAACGCACGCTTTACCTGCTGCGGCGGTATGCCATGTCCTTCGGTGAGGTGCTCGGTGCTGGGCCGTTCTTCAAGGCCTCGTTGGTCAACCTCTTGCCCGGCCAGTTCGCCCAGCCGTTCATCGACGCGGCCTTCTCCGATCTCGGCTTGGACCCCAACGTGTTGCTTCCGTCGCAACTCGTCGATCCGGGTGTCGGTCAGCCCGGCACCCCGGCTCTTCCGGTGCCGTACCCACGGACGGGCCAGGGCGGCGAACCGCACTTGAATCTGCCTGACGCGATTACGGGCAACCCCGGCGACCCGGGCTGCGGTCCGCCCGGTCTGCCGCTGCCAGGGCCCACTGGCTGCTACCCGTACCGTGCACCGCTGCCCGCACCGCCGCCAGGAGGGCCGCCACCCGGACCGCCGGCGCTGGGACCTGCTCCCGGTGAACTGCCGCCGCCGACGGTCGGGCCGCCGGTGCCACAGCCCGTAGAGGGAGGGCAGTGACCATGTCGACCCGGAACTTGCGGATCGCGCTGGGGGCAGGCCTTGTCGTCATCTTGGTCGCCGCGATCGCTGTGGTGGCCACACCGTGGGGGGTAACCAAAGACACGTTCGTCGCCTACTTCGCCAATGCCAACGGCCTCTACACCGGCGACGAGGTACGCGTCCTCGGTGTCGCGGTCGGCACCGTCGACGCGATCGACCCGCAGCCGAACCGGACGAAGGTCACCTTCTCGGTCGACCGGGACGTCTCGGTGCCGGCCGACGCCAAGGCTGCAATCCTGTCGCCGTCACTGGTCAGTGCGCGAGCGATCCAGCTCGTCCCTGCCTACTCCGGCGGCCCGAAACTGGCTGCTGGGGCGGCGATTCCGCAGGACCGCACCGCGGTGCCCGTCGAATGGGACGACTTCCGCCAGCAGTTGGAGAAGCTCACCGACTCGTTGCAGCCGACGACGCCGGGGGGTGTGAGCCCGGTCGGGGAGTTCATCAACACCGCCGCGGACAATTTGCGCGGCAACGGGGAGACGGCGCGCGACACCGTCATCAAACTGTCCCAGGCGGTTTCGGCGCTGGGCGACCACAGCACCGACATCTTCAGCACGGTGCGCAATCTGCAGTTGCTGGTGTCTGCCCTGTCATCGAGCAGCGATCTGCTTGCGGCGTTCAACACGAACCTCGCTGACATCACCACGGTGCTGTCCAACACGCCCAATGAGGTCTCCGACGCCACGGCGGGCCTGGACGGCGCGGTGACTGACCTACGCGGGTTCGTCGCCGAGAACCGCGAAGGCGTAGGCGTGATCGTCGACCGGCTCGCCTCGATCACCACCGCGCTGAACGACAGCCGCGGAGACATCAAACAGGTCCTGCACATCACGCCGACGGTGTTCCAGAACTTCATGAACATCTACCAGCCCGCACAGAGTTCCGTGACGGGAATCCTCGCGCCGGTCAACTTCGCAAACACCGTGCAATTCATCTGCAGCGCAATCGAAGCGGCTTCACGTCAGGGCTTTGAGAAGTCGTCCAAGCTGTGCATGCAGTATCTGGCGCCGATCATCAAGAATCGCCAGTACAACTTCTTCCCGCTCGGTATCAACCCGTTCGCGGGCGCCTCGGCCAGACCCAACGAGATCACCTACAGCGAGAACCGGCTGAACCCGAACCTGCCACCGTCACCGCTGGCCAGCCTGAGCGACGCACCCCTGCCTGCGGAAGCGGAACTACCTCTTGCGCCGCTGCCCAATGTCACGTCGACCGATCCGACGCAGGGACTGGAAGGGCTGATGGTTCCCGGGGGTCCTCCGTGAGGCGTCTGCTGGCGGCGGCCCTCGCGATCGCCTGCGCAACAGTGTTGGCCGGCTGTGATTGGCGTGGCCTCAATTCACTGAGCTTGCCCGGCACCGAAGGTGACGGGGACGGGTCATACACGATCCAGGCGCAGCTGCCGGACGTGGTTGTCATCCAGCAGAACACCCGAGTGCGCGTTGCCGACGTCAACGTCGGGAACGTCACCAAGATCGAGGTGCAGGACTGGCACGCGCTGGTGACCATGCGCATCAACAAGGACGTGCATCTGCCCGCAAACGCCACCGCCAAGGTGGGGACCACCAGCCTGCTTGGTTCGATGCACATCGAATTGGCGTCGCCCACCGACGTGCCGCCCGAGGGCGAACTGAAAAACGGTGCGGTGATCCCGCTTTCGTCCGCCAGTACCTATCCGACCACCGAACAGACGCTGGCATCGGTGTCGGTCCTGCTCAACGGTGGCGGGCTGGGGCAGCTTCAGGAGATCAACCAGACGTTCGCCAGGGCGTTGGCCGGGCGCGAGAACGACATGCGCAGCCTGCTGACCCAGTTGGACGTCTTCATCTCGCAGCTCAACGTGCAGACCGATGACATCATCTCTGCCACCGAAAGTCTCAACGCTTTGGCGGGACAGGTCGCGGCCAAGGACGAGACCGTCGACCGGGCGCTGACGACCATTCCGCAGGCGATCGCGGTACTCGCGGATTCACGTGAGAAGTTGGCCGACGCCATCGACGCGCTCGGGAAATTCAGCGCCATCGCCACCTCGACGATCAATCAGACCAAGGAATCGTTGATCGCCAATCTGCGCAACATCGCGCCCGTCTTCCGCGAACTCGCCAACGCCGGACCGGCCCTGACCAAGGGTTTGGACTTCCTGTCGACCTATCCGTGGGTGAAAAGCACTGTCCCCAATTGGTTCCGGGGTGACTTCGCCAACATCACGCTCGTCATCGACTTGACGCTGAGCCGGCTGGATGCAGGTCTGTTCACCGGGACGAGGTGGGAGGGCGATCTGACCGAGCTCGAACTGCAGTGGGGCCGGACGATCGGCCAGAAGCCAAGTCCGTACACCGCGGGCAACCCGTTGATCGCTCCCTACCGATGGGGGGCCTACTGACATGCTGCGCCTGCCCCGCACCGTATGGATCCAGCTCGCGATTCTGGCGGCAGTCACGGTGATCGCCGGCGGCATCATGGCTTTCGGCTTCGTGAACGTGCCCGCACTGTCGGGTATCGGCCGCTACAACGTGACGCTCGAACTGCCGGCATCCGGCGGTCTCTACCCGACGTCCGTGGTGACCTATCGCGGATCCGAAGTCGGCAGGGTGACGTCGGTAGATGTGACACGCGACGGCGTACAGGCCGTACTCAAGCTCGATTCGTCGACCAAGATTCCGTCCGACGTCCGTGCGGAGGTGCACAGCCGGTCGGCGGTCGGCGAGCAGTTCGTCCAGTTGATACCGCAATCAGACGATTCCGACGCGGAGAGCCTGCGCGCCGGCGATGTCATTCCGGTGGGCAGAGTTGCCGTGCCGCCCGAGATCGGCAGCCTCCTCGACGCGACCAACCGGGCCCTGCAGGCGATTCCCCGCGACAACCTGCGCACCGTCGTCGACGAAGCCAGTACCGCGGTCGCCGGACTGGGGCCCGAACTGTCCCGCATCGTCGACGGGTCGACCGCGCTCGCGATTGACGCGGACAAAACCATCGACCCGATCACGACGTTGATCGACCAGTCACCACCGGTCCTCGATTCTCAAGTACGGACAGCGGATTCGATCGAGACATGGGCAAATCGCATGGCCTCGATCACCGGTCAACTGCAGGCACAGGACACCGCGTTCGCAGGCCTGCTGACTCAGGGTGGCCCTGCTCTGGAAGAGGGCAGGGCGTTCTTCGACCGGGTCGCCCCCGCGCTGCCGATACTGCTGGCCAATATGGTCAGCCTCGGCGACATCGCGGTGGCCTATCGAAGCGACATCGAGCAACTGCTGGTGCTGTTCCCGCAGGGCACCGCCGTGATGTCATCGATCATCCTGCCGAACTCCGGCACCAAACAGGATTACAAGGGCGTCTACCTCGACTTCAACCTCAACCTGAACCTGCCCCCGCCGTGCAACACCGGGTTTCTGCCCGTCCGCCAACAGCGTTCGCCCTCCGACCAGGACGCACCCGAGCGGCCGGCCGGTGAGCTGTACTGCCGGGTGCCGCAGGACTCCGATCTGAATGTCCGTGGCGTGCGCAATATTCCGTGCGAGACGGTGCCGGGCAAGCGTGCGCCGACGGTCGAGATATGTGAGAGCGACGAGCAGTACGTTCCGCTCAACGACGGCTACAACTGGAAAGGCGACCCCAACGCGACGCTGTCCGGTCAGGGGGTACCGCAGTACGCGCCCGGGCTCGACCCGCGACTGCCGCCGCCGGCGGGCACGGGTGCAGCGATCCCGCCCTCCGGTCCGCCGCCCCCTACGGTGGCGGTTCCCTACGACCCCGCCACCGGCGAGTACGTCGGCCCCGACGGTCAGCGGCACACCCAGGGCAACCTGGCGCCTGCAGGCAACCAGACCTGGCAGTCAATGCTGGTGCCGCCGGGTTAACCGGCCATGGTCGAGTTGGGTGCGTGCCAGTCAGTCGAGACGAACCGGTGGCGGATCAGCCACTCGTCGCCGGCGGGCACGAAGAGGTCCCGGTAGCGGCCGTAGTGGTCGAGCCCGATCTCGGTGACGACGGTGAAGTAGCAGGCGACTTCGGCGCGCTGAGGCGTCAACTCGGTGAACCGGATGTTCGTCACATTGTGGCGAACGATGCGCCGCACACCCGATTCCCGGGCCGCCACATTCGGCGATGCCACTGCGCCGCCGAGGAACTCGACAATCGCCTCGCGCCCACGCACCGGCTCAGCGCCGCGCAGCTCGAGTTCGCCGTCGATGCAGAAGGACTCGGCAAGCTCTGGCAGCCGCATCGCATCGCCCGACCAGTTGTAGCGGGCCAGGGTGTCGCGGATCCGCTCGCGCGCCGAAAGCTCCCAAAGTTCCATGCGGTCAACCGTATCGGGCTAGGGTCACGCCATGGCTACCAGCGATTCCCGCGAGGTCGTGATCGAAGCAAGTCCCGAGGAGATCCTCGACGTCATCGCCGACGTCGAGTCGACACCAGATTGGTCGTCGCAGTATCAGAGCGCGGAAATCCTCGAGTCCTATGACGACGGCCGGCCTCGGCGCGTCAAGATGAAGGTGAAGTCTGCTGGGATCACCGACGAACAGGTCGTCGAGTACACCTGGACCGACAACAAGGCCAGCTGGACTCTCATCAGTGCCAGTGCGCTCAAGGCGCAGGACGCGTCGTACACATTGACCCCGGACGGCGACAAGACCAAGGTCAAGTTCGATATCAAAATCGATCTGTCGGTGCCGATGCCGGGGTTCGTGCTCAAGCGGGCGATGAAGGGCGCGATGGAGACAGCCACCGACGGCCTTCGCAAGCAGGTGCTGAAGGTCAAGAAGGGCGGCTGAGTTAGCGTCCACCCGTGACGAACACGGGACCCCTGGCCGGGGTGAAGGTCATCGAACTCGGCGGTATCGGGCCCGGGCCGCACGCCGGGATGGTGCTCGCTGATCTGGGCGCCGACGTCGTTCGAGTGCGTCGGCCCGGCGGTCTCCAGATGCCCGCGGAGAACATCGACCTGATGCACCGCGGGAAGCGAACGGTCGATCTCGACGTCAAGAAGGAACCGCAGGTTCTGCTTGACCTGGCCGCCAAAGCCGACGTGCTTCTCGACTGCTTCCGCCCCGGCACGTGTGAACGTCTCGGAATCGGGCCCGACGACTGCGCTGCGGTCAATCCGCGACTGATCTTCGCGCGGATCACCGGTTGGGGCCAGGACGGCCCGCTGGCCATGACCGCGGGGCACGACATCAACTACCTGTCGCAAACCGGTGCGCTTTCGGCCATCGGATATCGCGACCGGCCACCCGTCGCGCCGCTGAACCTGGTGGCCGACTTCGGCGGTGGGTCGATGCTCGTACTGCTGGGCATTGCCACCGCGCTCTACGAACGCGAACGCTCCGGCAAGGGCCAGGTGATCGACGCCGCGATGGTCGACGGCGTCAGCATCCTGGCGCAGATGATGTGGACGATAAAGGCCGGCGGCACACTCAAGGACGAACGCGAGTCGTTCATGCTCGACGGCGGCGCACCGTTCTATCGCACCTACGAAACCGCCGACGGCAAGTACATGGCCGTCGGTTCGATCGAGCCGCAGTTCTTCGCGCAGCTGCTAGATGGTCTCGGGCTGTCGGCCGACGAGGTGCCCAACCAGTTCGACGCCGCCGCGTACCCAGAGATGCGCAAGGTCTTCACCGACCGGTTCGCCAGTAAGACCCGCGACGAGTGGACCGCCGTCTTCGCGGGCACCGATGCGTGCGTCACGCCCGTGTTCACATGGACAGAAGCAGCGCAGAACGAGCACCTGCTGGCGCGCTCGACGGTGATGACCGCCCATGGCGTCGAGCAGGCGGCTCCGGCGCCGCGGTTCTCTCGCACTCCGGCAGGTACGGTCGGGACTCCGCCGCAGGCCGCCACGTCCGTCGAGGAGATTGGCTGGTAATTGGGGTTAGCTGCGAATTCCATTACATGAGGCACGCCAGGTAGCTATTATTTGCCACTATGACCGTTCGCGCGTCGAGAGAGGTGGTTTTCGACGCCTCTCCTGAGGCGATCCTGGACGCGCTCGCCGATATCGAACACGTCCCGTCGTGGTCGCCGTTGCATAAGCACACCGAAGTCCTCGACCGCCACCCGGATGGCAGACCGCACCACGTCAAAGCGACGTTCCGCATCATGGGGATCACCGACAAGGAGCTGCTCGAGTACCACTGGGGCGACGACTGGATGGTCTGGGATGCGACCGAAACTGGTCAGCAGCGGGGTCAGCATGCCGAGTACACCCTGACCCCCGAGGGCGAAGGTAGGACGCGCGTGCGGTTCGACATCATCATGGATCTGGCGACGCCAGTTCCACGTTTCCTCGTCCGGCGGGGCAAGGAAATGGTGCTGGCCATCGCGACCGAGAGTCTGCGTAAGCGCGTGATGGCTGGGACGACATAAACCGGGATCATCGTGGCTGTCCGCACGTCACGAGAAATCGTGATCGAGGCACCGCCGGAAGCCGTCATGGACGCGCTCGCCGACGTCGAAGCGATGCCCACTTACTCGCCGGCATACAGACGCGCTGAGGTCATCGACAGGTACGAGGACGGACGCCCGCACCATGTACGCATCGCGATAAGGGTGCTGGGACGCGTCGATGAGGAGACGTTCGAATATCGTTGGGGGCCAGACTGGCTGGTCTGGGATGGAGAGCCATCCGCGTTGCAGAACGCCCAGCACATCGAGTACACGCTGCGGCCCGACCCGACCCGCACGTCGACCGTGCTGCGGGTCGAACTGACTGTCGAGCCCGACTCGCTCATTCCGCATTTCCTGCTCAACCGGATCGGTTCGGCGGTGATCGAGGCCCAAACCGAGGGTTTGCGAAAGCGGGTGCTTGACCGGGCTACCGGCGAGTCCGAGTAATCCTCAGACCCGCTTGAGCACGCCCAACCGTCGGATCGCCTCGTCCAGGGTGTCGTCGCGCTTGCAGAATGCGAAGCGCACCAGGTGGTTCCACGCGTCGGCATGCGCGGCACCCGCGTCACAGAACGCAGACATCGGGATCGCGGCCACGCCGGCCTTCTCGGGCAATTGCGCGCAGAATTCTGTGCTGTCGTCGAATCCCAGCGGTCGGGGGTCGGCGCACAGGAAGTACGTGCCGAAGCTGTCGTGTACCTCGAACCCGAGGTCGTCCAACGCATTGCCGAGCCGATCCCGCTTGGTCTGCAGCGAATTGCGCAGTGCGCTCACCCAGGCATCTTCGGTGTTGAGCGCGTGGGCGACGGCCGGCTGAAACGGTGAGCCGCCAACGTACGTCAGGTATTGCTTGGCGGCGCGGACACCGGCAATGAGTTCGGCTGGACCGCAAGCCCATCCGATCTTCCAGCCGGTGACGTTGAACATCTTCGCCGCGCTGGAGATGGTGATGGTGCGCTCGGCCATACCGGGATAGTTGGCCAGCGGAAGGTGTCTGTGGTCGTCGAACACCAGATGCTCGTACACCTCGTCGGTGATCACCAGCAGGTCCTTATCGACCGCGAGCTGCGCGAGCGCCTTGAGTTCGGCGTCGCTGGCGACCATGCCCGTCGGGTTGTGCGGCGAATTGACGATCAGCGCCTTGGTTTTCGGCGTCACGGCTCTGCGCAGTGCGTCGACGTCGATCGCGAATCCACGGCCGTCGGCCACCATGGGGACGGCACGCCGCTCACAACCCGCCATCGCGAGTACGGGGGAGTAGGAGTCGTAGAACGGCTCGATCAACAGCACTTCTGAGCCGGGTTCCACGAGACCAATGACCGAGGCGGCGATGGCCTCGGTGGCGCCGACCGTCACCAACACCTCGGAGTCGGGGTCGTACTCGGTTCTGAAGTTGCGCTTGCGCTGCCCGGCGATCGCCTCGCGTAGCGGCGCGATGCCCAGACCCGGCGGGTACTGGTTGACGCCCTCGGCGATCGCGTTCTCCGCGGCCTTGAGCATTGCGGGCGGGCCATCTTCGTCGGGAAACCCCTGGCCGAGGTTGACCGCGCCGATGCGCGCGGCCAGTGCCGACATCTCGGCGAAGATCGTGACCGCATACGGCTGCAGACGTCGGACTGTCACGGTGTCCGAGCCTAATGCCGCCGCGAACGTGGGTACTTAGACCGACCAACCAACAGGTTGGCCGAGCCTGTTAGGCTGCGGGGAGAGGACTACCGCCTATGTGGGCCGGCTCCCAACAAAACCCATCTGAACAGGAAATATCTTCATGTCTGAAGAAGCCTTCATCTACGAGGCCATTCGCACGCCTCGCGGCAAGAACAAGAACGGCGCCCTCAACGAGGTCAAGCCTGTCAACCTGGTCGTCGGCCTCATCGACGAGCTGCGCACCCGCTTTCCTGACCTGGACGAGAACCTGATCAGCGACGTCATCCTCGGCGTCGTGTCGCCCGTCGGCGACCAGGGCGGCGACATCGCCCGCACCGCGGCGCTCGTGGCGAAGCTGCCCGAGACCACCGGCGGATTCCAGCTCAACCGCTTCTGCGCGTCCGGCCTGGAGGCCGTGAACACCGCAGCGCAGAAGGTCCGCTCCGGCTGGGACGACCTGGTGCTGGCCGGCGGCGTCGAATCGATGAGCCGCGTGCCGATGGGCTCTGACGGCGGCGCGTGGGCCACCGACCCCGAGACCAACTACCGCATCGGCTTCGTCCCGCAGGGCATCGGCGCCGACCTGATCGCCACCATCGAGGGCTTCTCCCGTGACGACGTCGACCGTTACGCGCTGCGCAGCCAGGAGAAGGCCGCCGCGGCATGGTCGGGCGGGTACTTCGCCAAGTCCGTCGTCCCGGTGAAAGACCAGAACGGTCTCGTCATCCTCGACCACGACGAGCACATGCGTGCCGACACCACGCTCGAAGGCCTGGGCAAGCTGAAGACCGCGTTCGACGGTATCGGCGCGATGGGCGGCTTCGACGACGTGGCGCTGCAGAAGTACCACAACGTCGAGCGCATCAATCACGTCCACACCGGCGGCAACAGTTCGGGCATCGTCGACGGCGCCGCTCTGGTGCTCGTCGGCAGTGAGAAGGCGGGCAAGTCGCAGGGCCTGACCCCGCGGGCGCGCATCGTCGCGACCGCCACGAGCGGTGCCGACCCCGTCATCATGCTGACCGGCCCGACGCCCGCCACGAAGAAGGTGCTCGATCGCGCCGGCCTGACAGTCGACGACATCGACCTGTTCGAGCTGAACGAGGCCTTCGCGTCCGTCGTCCTGAAGTTCCAGAAGGACCTGAACATCCCGGACGAGAAGCTCAACGTCAACGGTGGCGCCATCGCGATGGGCCACCCGCTGGGCGCCACCGGCGCCATGATCACCGGAACCATGGTCGACGAGCTCGAGCGTCGCGGTGCCAAGCGTGCGCTCGTCACGCTGTGCATCGGCGGCGGCATGGGCGTGGCCACCATTATCGAGCGCGTCTAGGAGAACGAAAGACCATGGCAGAGAACACCATCAAGTGGGACAAGGATGCCGACGGCATCGTCACCCTGACGCTGGACGACCCGACCGGTTCGGCCAACGTGATGAACGACCACTACCGCGAGTCCATCCACAACGCGGTGGAAAAGCTGGTGGCAGAGAAGGATTCGATCACCGGCGTCGTCATCACCAGTGCGAAGAAGACCTTCTTCGCCGGCGGTGACCTCAAGGCGATGATCAATATCGGCCCGGAGAACGCAGGCGAAGCCTTCAGCCTCGTCGAGGACACCAAGCGCGATCTCCGCGCCCTGGAGACCCTCGGCAAGCCCGTTGTTGCCGCGATCAATGGTGCGGCTCTTGG
This sequence comes from Mycobacterium sp. NPDC051804, assembly GCF_044452905.1. Classification (NCBI taxonomy): domain Bacteria; kingdom Bacillati; phylum Actinomycetota; class Actinomycetes; order Mycobacteriales; family Mycobacteriaceae; genus Mycobacterium; species Mycobacterium sp. NPDC051804. Next base: position 498,506 of record NZ_JBITCD010000005.1, read on the forward strand.
TGGCGGCCTCGAGATCTGTCTCGCGTGCCACCATCGGATCATCGCCGACGTGCCCGGCGCGGTCGTGGGCTTCCCCGAGGTGACCTTGGGCCTGCTGCCCGGCGCCGGCGGCGTCGCTCGCAGTGTGCGGATGTTCGGCATCCAACAGGCGTTCATGGAGGTGCTGAGCCAGGGCACGCGTTTCAAGCCGGGCAAGGCCAAGGACATCGGCCTTGTCGACGAGGTGCTGCCGAGCGTCGACGAGTTGGTGCCCGCCGCCAAGGCGTGGATTAAGGCCAACCCCGATGCGCACACCCAGCCGTGGGATGCCAAGGGCTACAAGATGCCAGGCGGTACGCCGAGCAGCCCCGGCCTGGCCGGCATCCTGCCGTCGTTCCCGGCGCTGCTGAAGAAGCAACTCAAGGGTGCGCCGATGCCCGCGCCGCGGGCCATCCTGGACGCGGCAGTCGAGGGTGCGCAGGTGGATTTCGATACGGCGTGCCGTATTGAGAGCCGCTACTTCACCACGCTCGTCACCGGGCAGACCGCCAAGAACATGATTCAGGCGTTCTTCTTTGACCTGCAACACATCAACGGTGGTGGCTCGCGACCCGACGGTATCGCCAAGCAGGAGATCAAGAAGATCGGCGTGCTCGGCGCGGGCATGATGGGCGCGGGCATCGCCTACGTCTCGGCCAAGGCCGGGTTCGACGTCGTCCTCAAGGACGTCTCGATCGAGGCCGCGCAGAAGGGCAAGGGCTACTCCGAGAAGCTGGAAGCCAAGGCTCTGGAGCGGGGCAAGACCACGCAGGAGAAGTCCGACAAGCTGCTGGCCCGCATCACGCCGACCGCCGACGCCGCCGACCTCAAGGGTGTCGACTTCGTCATCGAGGCCGTGTTCGAGTCGGTTGAGCTGAAGCACAAGGTTTTCCAGGAGATCGAGGACATCGTCGAGCCCAACGCGCTGCTCGGGTCGAACACCTCCACGCTGCCGATCACCGGTCTGGCGTCCGGCGTGAAGCGCCAGGAGGACTTCATCGGAATCCACTTCTTCTCACCCGTCGACAAGATGCCGCTGGTCGAAATCATCAAGGGCGAGAAGACCTCTGACGAAGCGCTGGCCCGCGTGTTCGACTACACGCTGGCCATCGGCAAGACGCCGATCGTCGTCAACGACAGCCGCGGCTTCTTCACCAGCCGCGTCATCGGCACGTTCGTCAACGAGGCGCTGGCCATGCTGGGCGAGGGTGTCGCGCCGGCCAGCATCGAGCAGGCGGGCTCGCAGGCCGGCTACCCGGCGCCGCCGCTGCAGCTGTCCGACGAGCTCAACCTCGAGCTGATGCACAAGATCGCCGTCGCGTCCCGTAAGGGCGTCGAGGACGAGGGCGGCACCTACACGCCGCACCCGGCCGAGGCGGTCGTCGAGAAGATGATCGAGCTGGATCGCCCGTCGCGACTGAAGGGCGCCGGCTTCTACGAGTACGTCGACGGCAAGCGCACCGGACTGTGGCCGGGCCTGGCGGAGACCTTCAAGTCGGGCTCGTCGACTCCGCCGCTGCAGGACATGATCGACCGCATGCTGTTCGCCGAGGCGCTGGAGACCCAGAAGTGCCTCGACGAAGGGGTGCTCACGTCGACCGCCGACGCAAACATCGGCTCGATCATGGGCATCGGCTTCCCGCCGTACACCGGTGGGTCGGCGCAGTTCATCGTCGGCTACGAAGGTCCCGGCGGCGTCGGTAAGGAAGCGTTTGTCGCACGCGCCAAGGAACTGGCGGCCAAGTACGGCGATCGGTTCAACCCGCCGAAGTCGCTGCTCTAGGCCCTACGCCGAGCAGGCGCGAAAACCCCCGAAAAGTCGAACTTTCGGGGGTTTTTGCGTCTGTTCGCCAGATCAGTGACGATATTTCGATGGCCGACGTGAAGCTCATTCCGCTCGAAGTACTGCTGGGTAATCCGGAGCGAGCGGGAGCGCAGATCTCGCCGGACGGCAAGCGCCTGTCGTACATGGCGCCGTTGAACGGCGTGATGAACGTGTTCGTCGGTGACGCGGGGGAGGGCAACGAGCGGCCGGTCACCCACGACGCCGAGCGCGGGATCCAGGGGTACTTCTGGACGCACGACAACCGCCACATCATGTACGTGCGGGACAGGGACGGCAGCGAGAACTACCGCCTCTATGACGTCGACATGGAGACCGGTGTCGAGCGCGACCTCACTCCGTTCGACGGCGTGCAATGCCAGATCATCGCTCACCGCAAGGAGTTTCCGAACGACGTGCTCCTCGGCCTGAACAAGGACAATCCTCAACTACACGACATCTACCGCCTGGACCTGACGACGGGAGAACTCGAGAAGGTCGTCGAGAACCCCGGATTCGTCGGCTGGGTCGTCGACGTCGATCTGAAAGTCCGCGGCGCGGTGCAGCCGCTGCCTGACGGTGGCGCGGTGTTCCTGGTGCGTGACGACGAGTCGTCGGACTGGCGTCCGCTGCTCGAGGTGCCGCCGGAGGATGCGGAGACGACGGGGCCGCTCGGCTTCACCAGAGATGGCCAGAGCATGTATGTGCAGACCTCTGTCGACGCGAACACCGGTCGTCTGGTGAAGATGGACATCGCGACCGGGGCTTTCGAGGTGATCGCCGAGGATCCGGAGTACGACATCACCGGCGCGATGCTCAACCCGGATACGCGCGAGATCGAAGCGGTGCTGGTGTACCGGGATCGCCTGGAATATCAGGTATTCGACGACTCGATACGTGGTGACATCGAAGCGCTGCGAAAGCTGAGCCGCGGGGATCTGTCGATCAGCGATCGAAGCGACGACGACACGACCTGGCTGGTGACCTTCGACGACGACAGCGGACCGGTGAAGTTCTACACCTGGGACCGCGGCACGAAGACGGCGACGTTCCTGTTCGACCACCGACCGCAGCTCAACGACTACCCGTTGGTGCCGATGGAACCGTTCAGCTTCACCTCGCGCGACGGGCTGACGATTCACGGCTATTTGACCGCCCCCGCCGGGGTCGAGCGCACCGGTCTGCCAGCGGTACTCATCGTGCACGGCGGCCCTTGGGTCCGCGACGGCTGGGGCCTTGACCCCGAAGCGCAGTGGTTGGCCAACCGGGGCTACGTGGGTGTGCACGTGAACTTCCGCGGCTCCAGCGGCTACGGCAAGAACTTCCTCAATGCCGGGGACCGCGAGTGGGGCGCCAAGATGCACGACGACTTACTGGATGCTGTCGAATACCTTGTCGCGCAAGGCATTGTGGACCGCGATCGCGTCGCCATCTACGGCGGCTCCTACGGAGGATATGCCGCGCTGATCGGTGCGACGTTCACCCCCGACACCTTCAGATGTGCGATCTCGATGGTCGGGCCGTCGAACCTGAACACGCTCATCGCGTCGATTCCCGAATACTGGAAACCGTTGCTGTCGATGTTCCACAAGCGCGTCGGCGACGACGAGGACTTCCTGTGGTCGCGTTCGCCGCTGTCCAAGGTCGACAACATTCGAATTCCCATACTGATCGCGCAGGGCGAGAACGATCCGCGCGTGAAGCAGGCGGAGTCCGAGCAGATCGTCGCCGCCATGAAAGAGCACGGCATCGACTACGAGTATGCGCTGTACGAGAACGAAGGCCACGGTCTCGTCAAGCCCGAGAACCGCCTCGACTTCTATCGCCGAGCCGATCGATTCCTCGCAAAGCATCTCGGCGGTCGCGCGGAGAACTTGACTCGCTAGATTGACGTGATGCCCGAGAGCTTCACCGAGTCGTTCGCCGCAGGCCTGGCGAGCTACGGCGACCGCCAGTGCATCCAATTCGAGGGCCGGTGGTACTCCGGTGACGAGATCGCCGCTTACGGTGCTGCGATCGCCGATGCGCTGCGCGACGCCGGGGTGGTCGACGACTCTCCCGTCGGTCTCGTGGTCCGCAACCGTCTGCAGCACGCGGCCGCGATCATCGGCTTTCTCGCCGTGGGCCGGCCGATCTCGATGATCTACTCCTTCCAGTCGCCCGAGGCGATCGGCCGCGACATCGAGAAGCTGGAACTGTCCGCGGTCGTCGCCGACCGCGAGGACTGGACCGACGAAGTAGTCGCCGCCTGTAGGCGCACAGGTTGTGCGGGCGTGGCGATCTCGCTGACCGACCCGACGGTGCTCACGGTCGGGGGCCTTGAGCGCCGTGACCAGTCCCGCACGCACGCCGACGTCGAACCCGGTGTGGCACTGCAGATTCTGACCAGCGGTACCACTGGACCGCCCAAGCGTCAGGCGATAATGACGCCGGTGCTGGAGCGGACGGTGTTCAGCGTGACCAGTGGAGAGACTGCGCCGTCGGACGCTCCGCCGGAACTGGCCTATTGGCAGTTCGGCGGCATCGGGGTCTGCCAGCTCGTCGCGGGGGTGTACAACGCCCGACGGATCGTGATGCTGGAGCGCTTTTCGGTCGATGGGTTCGTCGATGTGATCAAGACACACGGCATCACACGTTCGGGTGTGCAGCCCGCGGTGGTACGGATGCTGCTCGACGCCGAGGTCGCCAAAGAGGATCTCGCATCGCTGGATTTTCTGATCAGCGCGTCGGGTCCACTTGACCCAGAGACCCGCGCCGAGTTCGAGAAGCACTTCGGTATTCCCATCCGGTTGGCCTACGGTGCAACAGAATTCGCCGGTTCGGTGTGCGCGTGGACACCGGGCCTCGTCGACGAGTTCGGCGAAGCCAAACGCGACAGTGTCGGCAGAGCGCTGCCCGACACGCGGGTTCGTATCGTCGACCCGGAAACCGGGGCGGAACTGCGGACAGGCGAGCAGGGTCTGCTCGAAGCGAAGGTGGCGCCGATCAGTCCGGACTGGATCCGCACCACCGACATCGCCTCGATCGACGCCGACGGCTTTGTTTACCTGCACGGTCGTGCCGACGGCGCGATCAATCGCGGCGGTTTCAAGATCATGCCGGAAACCGTTCGGCGCGTGCTGATCTCACATCCCGCCGTGCGGGACGCATGCGTCGTCGGTGTACCCGACCCACGGCTCGGGCAGGTGCCGTTCGCGGCAATCGAGGTGGTTCCGGGGGCGCAGGCACCGTCGGATGACGAGCTCGCCGACCTTGTCCGCCATGAGTTACCGGTCTACAACGTACCGGTGGCGTTCACCGTCGTCGACGACCTACCGCGCAACCCGGCGCTGAAGGTGAGCCTGCCCGCGGTGGCCGCGCTCTACCCGTCGGGCTAGACCGCTCCGAGATCGGCCGACAGCCAATGCTGCGGCTTCATGTAGATGACAACGCCCTCGCCGTGCTCGCGGCGGGCGAATTCGAGATAGCCGTCGACCTTGTCCGGCGGCAGGTAGCGCTTGACCATCTCGACAAGCTGTTCGTCGGTGGCCGGCTCGATGCGGCTGACCGGCCCGTCGACCGCGACGTAGCGCACCGTCGGCTCGAGGCGCTGTGCCATCAAAGTGAATTCGCCCTGCGACTCGATCAGGCGATGCTTGCGTGAACCGGCGCCCGTATGCACCCACGGTTCACCGCCGGGACTGTACTGATACCAGATCGGCACCGTCAGGGGTCCGCGCTTGTCGCCAGCACTAACCGACAGCGCCCCGATATGAGGCTCGGCGAGAAATTGTTCGCGTTCGTCCTTGGAGAGGGCCATGGCGCCAGGCTAGCGCCGGCCCCCGTCAGGTGGCTCCGAGCTGCGTCAGCAGCCGATTCGCGAGAAGAACGCCACGGTCACGAGACCGATGATGAACGCCACCTGCGGCTGTCCCATCGCCATGGTGCTGACGATGCCCGCGATCGCCGCAATGGCGATCACGACAAGCAGGAGGACGTAGAACCACCGAACGTGATGATGGCTGTCGGCACGAACCGGGTGCGACTCCAACCCCGTTAGCGGGTCACGGACCACAACCGCCTCCTCTGTGGCATATGTCACATAGATGTTTGCTATGTGAGCCACACCATACAACACCGATCCGGCTTGCGCGAAGGCGATCAGAAGATGTCGCCGTTGCAGCCTGATAACGGCCCGACCACTACGTTTCTGGTGGACACTGCGACGTGAACCCCGGGGAAATACGAGACGAGCGAGCATGACGGATCCCTGTCAGTTGCCGGCCCATCAGTTAGTTGAACTAATTGCTGGGGGCGCGATCTCGTGTCGCGAAGTCGTGCAGGCGCACCTCGAACGCATCGACGCGGTCAACCCCGCCCTCAACGCCCTCGTGCAGGCCACCGACCCGCAGCAGTGCCTGGCGGCCGCAGCCGATGCCGATGAGCGCGTCGCCCGCGGCGCCCCGCTGGGCCGGATGCATGGGCTGCCGATCGTGGTCAAGGACGTCATGCATGTCGCCGGGCTGGAATGTTCCGGCGGAAGTCCCGTGCTGCGGGCGACCGCCGACACCGATGCGACAGCCGTCGCGCGGCTGCGCGGCGAAGGCGCCATCGTGCTCGGCCTGACGAACGTGCCCGAGATGGGCCGCGGCGGAGAATCGAACAACAACGTCTACGGTCGCACCAATAACCCGTTCGACCTGACCCGTACGCCAGGCGGCAGCAGCGGCGGATCGGCGGCCCTGGTGTCCGCCGGCGGTGCCGCACTGAGCGTCGGGTCGGACGGCGGCGGCAGCATCCGTCAACCGTGCCACAACACCGGAATCGCCGGGCTCAAGCCCACCCACGGTCGAATCCCGCGCACCGGCAGCGTGTTCGGCGACGCCATCGGCATTTTCGGGCCCTTCAACTGCTACGGCCCGCTGGCCCGGACGGTCGCCGATCTGTATCTCGCCCTGTCGATCATGAACGGCCCGGATCTGCGCGATCCCTACGCCGTGCCCGCGCCGCTCGGCAACCCGGACGACGTCGACGTCGGCGCCCTGCGCGTTGCCACCTATCTCGATGACGGCATCTCGCCACCGAACGAGGACGTCGCCGCCGTCGTCGGGGACGCCGTCCAGGCACTGAAGGGGATGGTCGGCCTCGTCGAGCACAACAGCCCGCCCTGCCTCGAACGCACGATGGCGCTGTTGTGGGAGTCCGTGTTCCTCGGCGGCGATCGGGGGCAGGGGTTCGAGGCGGACCTGGCGGCCATCGGTGCGACGAATCCGTCCGAGGAACTCTCCGAGTTCCTCAAACAGGCACGCCTGGTCGACTTCTCGCTGTCCGACGCGCGGAGCAGGCTGACCGACATCGACACCTACCGCATCGAGATGCTCGAGTTCATGGCCGACTACGACGTGCTCGTCGGTCCCGTGATGCCGACCGCGGCCAAGCCCCACCACCACGGACTCGTCGAGATCTCGGACTTCTCCCATCTGATGGCGCACAACCTGACTGGCTGGCCCTCCGCGGTGGTTCGGTGCGGCACCTCCAGGGAAGGTCTGCCCATCGGTGTGCAGATCGTCGCGAGACCGTGGCAGGACGCGACGGCGCTCGCGGTCGCGGGTCGGCTCGAAGCGGTGTTTGGAGGATGGCGCCCGCCGCCATTGTTTGCATAGAGTTGCAAGCCATGCGCTTTGGACTCTTCATCCCGCAGGGCTGGCGTCTCGATCTCGTCGACATTCCGACCGAACAGCAATGGCCCGTCATGCGCGACCTCGCCGCGTATGCCGACGCGGGCCCTTGGGATTCGCTGTGGGTGTACGACCATTTCCATACCGTTCCCGTGCCGACGGACGAGGCGACCCACGAGGCGTGGTCGCTGATGTCGGCCTACGCCGCAAGCACATCGCGCATCAAGCTCGGTCAAATGTGCACGGCGATGGGCTACCGCAACCCGGTGTACCTCGCCAAGGTCGCCGCCACCGCGGACATCATCTCCGGTGGCCGGGTGCAGATGGGGATCGGCGGCGGCTGGTATCAGCACGAGTGGGAGGCCTATGGCTACGGGTTTCCGTCGGCCGGCACCCGGCTCGGCATGCTCGACGAGGGCGTCCAGATCATGCGCGACGCCTGGCGTGACGGGCGGGTAAGCCTTGCCGGCAAGCACTATCAGGTCGACGGCGCGATCGTCGCGCCGAAACCGTTGCAGGATGGCGGACCGCCGATGTGGATCGCCGGTGGCGGCGAGAAAGTGACGCTGCGCATCGCCGCGAAGTATGCGCAGTACACCAACTTCACTTCGGAGCCAGATGGTTTCGTACACAAGTCGCAGATCCTGGCCGACCACTGCCGGGCCGTGGGCACCGACTACGACGCGATCGTGCGGTCGGCCAACTTCAACGCAGTGATCGGTACGTCGGACAGCGACGTCTCCGAACGGATGGCTCGACTGCGCGCCCAGCAGGTCGCCAAAGCGGACGGAGCCGCCGTCGACGTCATGCTGGGCACCGTCAGCGCACCTGAATCCGCAACCGGCACAACAGAGCAGGCGATCGAGAAGCTCAAGCGCATGCAGGAACTCGGCTGTGAGTACGCGATCATGTACTTCCCGGAGGCGGCATACGACCGCACCGGGATCGAGCTTTTTGAGCGGGAGGTCATCCCCGCGCTGACGTAACCGCTACGGCGTGACGGGAATGGGACCGCCCGGCGGGATTGCGTTCGGGTCGACCGGAGCGATCGTGCCCGGAGGCGGCGGCGCGTCGAAGTATCCCGGCGGCGGCGGACCGGTCAACGGGTAGTAGCCCTCCGGCAGCGGCGGCCCGCCCGTGCTGGTCCCGGCGGGCGCCGGCCCGTTGGACGCGGGGTCGGTCAGCGACGTGTATCCGGGTGGCAGCTGCGGCGCCGGACCGGCTCCCGGTGGGGGGACGGACGGTTTGATGTCGCCGGGCTGCATCGAGCCGGTGTAGTTCTGCGGGTCCTGGGCCATGTGCCAGGCATCCCGTAGGAAGCCCAACGGTCCCGAGGTGTTGCCCTGCCCGTACTGCTGGTTGGCCATCTCCGGCACGGGCGGCGCACCGATCGGCGGCGGCGCCGGCGCGGCCACCGGCTCGGCTCCCGGAACCTCCATCACGGGCTGACCAGGAGGTGCGGGCTGGCCCGGGAGTGGCGGTGGCGGTGCTGGCTGGGCATTGGCCTGGGTCGACGCGACCAGCGCGCCCAGGCCGATCACGACGCCGGCAAGCGCGATCTTCGCGACCTGCCGAAGTGAGGAGGTATGTCCGCTCATGTGTGGCGTGTGTGCTTCCTGCTAGAGCCCGTGGGCTGCTGCCGACTCGTGACGAGGCTAACGCGTATGCGTGGCCCGTGCGCAGTCCAGGCCGATGTCAGTGAAGTCGTCCGGCCCAGTCGGGGCGTTACGGCTTCTAAGCGCCCGCAATCGGCGTTCGGCCCTTGCCGCTGCTGCCGATGACGAGAATGGTGTTATTGCCGTGGTCATGTCTCGAATTCACCAGCCCGAGTCGAGACGACTCAAGGTCAATACGGTCTACGACGTATCCGATCGTCTGAAAGGAGATGCGGGTATGACCAAGGTTTCACTCAAGGCGCTCGCGCGGGAGCATCTGGAAACAGCGCGGGCCGCGAAAAGCGGACGCAGCGCCCACACCGTCTACGGCGGTCACGAACACTCGCTGCGCCAAACTCTCATCGCACTCACCGCGGGCACTCAGTTGGACGAACACGAAAGTCCCGGGGAGGCGACGCTGCACGTGCTGCACGGCAGGGTGCAGCTCACCGATGGTGGCGTGCACTGGGACGGGTCCGAGGGCGATCACCTCGTCATCCCGAGGTCCCGGCACGGCTTGCGCGCCGACCAGGATTCGGTGGTGCTACTGACCGTCTCCAAACCCGTTGGGCCGCATACCTAGTCTGCCGGTCAGATGGCGGGGCCAAGCAGGTCGTCGGCGTCCTTGATGATGTAGCCGTAGCCCTGTTCGGCCAGGAAGCGCTGGCGGTGCGCGGCGTACTCGGCGTCCAGGCTGTCGCGTGAGACCACCGAGTAGAAGATCGCACCGCCGCCGTCGGCCTTGGGCCGCAGCAGTCGGCCCAGCCGCTGCGCCTCTTCCTGACGCGACCCAAACGTGCCTGAAACCTGAACGGCCACATTGGCTTCCGGTAGATCGATCGAGAAGTTGGCGACCTTGGACACGACGAGCGTCGGGATCTCGCCACGACGGAACTGATCGAACAGCGCCTCCCGCTCCGCGGTCTTCGTCGAGCCCTGGATCACCGGGGCGTTGAGCTCCTGGCCGAGTTCGTCGAGCTGGTCGAGGTAGGCGCCGATCACCAGCGTCTGGTCGCCCTGGTGTTTCTCCAGGATCGACTTCACCACCGCGATCTTGGAATGCACGGTCGAGCACAGCTTGTATCGCTCGTCAGGTTCGGCGACGGCGTAGAGCATCCGCTCGTTGTCGGTCATCGTGACCCGCACCTCGATGCATTCGGCGGGGGCGATCCAGCCCTGGGCCTCGATGTCCTTCCACGGTGCGTCGTACCGCTTCGGCCCGATCAGCGAGAAGACGTCGCCCTCGCGGCCGTCCTCCCGGATCAGCGTGGCGGTAAGGCCCAGCCGTCGCCGCGACTGCAGGTCCGCGGTCATCCGGAATACGGGTGCGGGCAGCAGGTGCACCTCGTCGTAGATGATCAGGCCCCAGTCGCGACTGTCGAACAATTCGAGGTGCTTGTACTCGCCCTTGGTGCGGCGGGTGATCACCTGATAGGTGGCGATGGTGACCGGACGGATCTCCTTCTTCTCGCCCGAGTACTCGCCGATCTCGTCCTCCGTCAACGACGTTCGGTTGATCAGCTCGCGCTTCCACTGTCTGCCCGCCACCGTGTTGGTCACGAGGATCAGCGTCGTCGCGCCCGCCTTGGCCATCGCGGCGGCGCCGACGAGCGTCTTACCCGCACCGCACGGCAACACCACGACGCCGGACCCGCCTTCCCAGAACGAGTCGGTGGCCATCTCCTGGTAGTCGCGCAGATGCCAGCCGTCCTGCGCGAGGCTGATCGGATGCTTTTCGCCGTCCACATATCCGGCGAGATCCTCTGCGGGCCAACCGATCTTGAGTAACATCTGCTTGACGCGGCCGCGCTCGCTGTTGTGTACCTGGACGGTGTCGTCATCGATCCGCGCGCCGAGCATCGGTGCGATCTTCTTGTTGCGCAGCACCTCCTCGAGCACCGCGCGGTCCAAACTCACCAGCGTCAGACCGTGTGCGGGATGCTTCACCAGCTGCAGACGCCCGTAACGCGCCATGGTGTCGACGATGTCGACGAGCAGCGGCTGCGGCACCGCGTACCGGGAGAACGACACCAGCGCGTCGACGACCTGCTCGGCGTCATGCCCCGCGGCGCGCGCGTTCCACAGCGCCAGCGGGGTGATGCGGTAGGTGTGGATGTGCTCGGGAGCACGCTCCAGCTCGGCGAAGGGGGCGATCGCGGCGCGGGCCGCGCCGGCCTGCTCGTGGTCGACTTCGAGCAGCACCGTTTTATCGGACTGCACGATCAGGGGGCCGTCGGTCATTCGTTCCATTATCCAGAGTCGGCCGACACCACCGAGGTGACGCGGTGGATGGCGAACTCGCGGACCCGGCCGGACGCCGGATCGTAGGCGGTCAGCTGCCCGCCGCGGACGTTGATGGGGGCCACCACCCGCTGGGTGGCAACTCCGGCCGGGTCGACGTAGCCGATCACCACCGACGCCTGGAGGTGGGCGGCCTCCTGAAGCTGGGTGATCGCGGCGGTCGGGTCCAACCGCATGCCGATGGACGGTCCGGCCGCCACCTTGCGCAGCACCGCGACGATCGCGCCCAGCGTCTGACTGGTCGGGGATGACGGCCGGTGGGAGCGCCGGCGCGACGCCGGGGCGGGCACCCTGGCACCGCGGGCACGTATGTCGACGATGGTGCCCGTCGAGTCCTCGGCCGCGGGGGCGAAGCCGGCGTTCCGGAGAGCAGCCAGCACCTCGGAGATCGGTGCCTGCGACACCGCGACGGTCGGGGCCAGCAGCCTCATCTCCAACTGTTCGGCGGCCGGTGCGGCGATCGCCTGTGCCAGCAGCGCCGCGTCCTCACACCGCACGAACGAGGCGGCCATGCCGACTCGCAACTGCCCGTGCCGGCGGGCCACATCGTCGATCAGGTACGTGAGCCCCTGCGGCACAGGCGTTTTCGAGTGCCGTGCAAAGAAGGCGTGCAGGTCTGCTGCGGTGCGCCCGGTGTCGAGTGCGACGCGGATGGACGCCTCGCTGACGCGATACACCATCGCCGCACCCGCCGACTCGACCCTTGCGACGGCGCCCAACTGCTCGGCCAGATCGCGTTCCAGCGGGCCCGGCACCACGACCGTCAAGTCGGCCTGCAGCAGGAAATGGTCGATCGGCTGCGGCAGCACCTTGTCCATCGCCTTGACGACATCCTCGGGCGGCGCACCGGTCAACAGGGCGCGGGCCGGGCTGGAGATCGCCCCGCGGCCCACGACGCCGACCATGTGTGCCTCCGACAGCAGCGCGCCCACCGGGCCCGGTTGCAGCCGATTTCCCCAGCGGGGCCGTCGCCAGATCATCGCGCGCGCCGCCGAGGTGGCGTCGACACCGGCGCCGGGCGCAAGATCGGCGAGCGACTCCAGTAGCAGCCGTCGGTCCAGCGGTGCGGCGGTGGAGTACAGCGAATCCGAGAGCGCCGCATAGGGTTTACCGTCGGGCCCGCGACTGCCGACCAGACTCGGCCGACCGGACAGCTCCAGCCACGTCGACGCCAGCAGGTGCCACTTGTGCTCAGTCGGAGATTCGAGGAAGCGGTCGGTGGCCACCGTCGGCGCCCAATACGGGCCCGTGCCGTCCTGCGGTTCCGGTTCCGGCATGCCGGTCGCGATCAGCCCGGCCGCCGCGGTCACCTCGAGAATCAGTCCGAGCCGACTGTCGTCGATGCCGGTGATCTTGGTCAGCCGTTTGACGTCGCGGACGCCGAGCCCGCCACTGCGCAGCTCGGGAATCGGTGCGGCGCTGAGGGTTTCGAGCACGACCTCGACCTCTCGCAGCAGATCGATCACTGCGCCCGCGGCCACTGCATCGACATCGGCGGTGGTGGTCGTCGACACCACAGGATCGGGTGCGGTCAGCCCGACGGGTCCGGGAAGCTCACCGCGCAGGGCCTGGCCGACGAGTCTGGGCAGGATCACCGTTTCGTCGTCGACCTGACGCAGGAGTCCTTTCGACAGCAGCCGCTGCACCGGGCGATCGGGCGGGGTGCCGGCAGCGGCATCGCGGGTGCGGCCCACCGGCGAGCCGTCCAACAGACGCTGCAGCAGGTCGGACTGCGCCTCGTCGAGTCCGGCGAGGCTCTCCGCGAGATCCGTCGCCACGGTGTCCTCGACAGTGGCCTGACCGACATACCAGGGCAGGCCGACCGCGGCCTCGGTCGTCACCCGCACCGCATCATCGCCCCACACGAGCGCGCGCTCGCGGAGGTCGTCGACGGCCGCGGTGACCACTGCCTCGGCCTCCGCGCCGATCAATTCCAGCAGCTTGGACAGCGGTACCGCGGTCGTATCGGCATGCAGGACCAGCAGCGCGTCGATCACCGCGAGGTGAAGAAAGTCCAGGTCATCGGTGGCAGCCTTTACCGACTGGCGTGCTTGAGCCCGCGCCGCCAGCGCCGCGATGGTCCCCGGCGGGGGCTGTGTCAGATCAGGCCGCAACTCGAGCAGCCGGATCAGCCGCTCATCGCCGAGTTCGGCCAGCCAGGCGCCCAGAGGGATGCCCGGCGCGTTTTCGGTCATTGCTGACCAGCGTAAAGCAGCCCGCCGGTGTCGCCACTGCTCGCGTTGCCTGCCACAATGTCAGGCGTGGCTGACAACAAACGGCAGAAGAAGCAGTATGTCGACCCGGGCTGGCCCGCGACCGACGGCGACGACGATCACGCAGTCAGCGAGCTGGCTACCGATCGCACCGGTGCGTTGTCGCCATTCGGGGACCTGACCTTCCCGATGCCGACCGACGAGGTCCTGTACCTGCACCCGGTCACGGTCGTCAACAAGTAGTGACTGAACCGGCTGGAGCCGCGGCCGCGCGCTCCGCCCGCCCCGCGCTTTCGCATATCGACGAAGCAGGCGCGGCGCACATGGTCGACGTCACCGCCAAGGACGCCACCAAGCGCACCGCCGTCGCCGCAGGTGCGTTGCACACCACCGCCGAGGTCGTCGGTCTGATCGCATCGGGTGGGCTGCCCAAAGGGGACGCACTGGCGACCGCACGAGTGGCCGGGATTCTTGCGGCCAAACGCACCAGCGATCTGATTCCGCTGTGCCATCAGCTGGCCCTGACGGGGGTCGACATCGACTTCGTCATCGACGGCGCCCAGGTGGCCATCGCCGCGACCGTGCGCAGCACCGACCGCACCGGGGTGGAGATGGAGGCCCTGACAGCGGTGAGCGTCGCTGCGCTGACGCTGTACGACATGATCAAAGCGGTCGACCCGGCCGCACGCATCGACGACATCCGGGTGCTGCGAAAAGAAGGCGGCAAGTCCGGCACGTGGGTCCGGTGACGACTGCGCGCACGTGGTCGGGTCGGGTGGTGATCGCCTCCACCCGCGCGGCGGCAGGCGTGTACGAGGACCGCAGCGGACCGATCGTCGCCGACTGGCTCAATCAACGAGGCATCGATACGCCCGCGCCGACCGTCGTCGCCGACGGAATCGGAGTCAACCGGGCGTTGTTCGCCGCAGTCGGCGAAAACGTCGACGTTGTCATCACTTCCGGCGGCACCGGCATATCGCCGACGGACGGCACCGCCGAGGCGACCGCGGCCATCGTCGACTATGAGATCCCTGGTCTGGCCGACGCCATCCGTCGCGCAGGTGAAGACAAGGTGCCCACCTCAGTGCTCTCACGGGGCGTCTGCGGCGTCAGGGGGCGTACGTTGATCGTGAACCTGCCCGGCTCGACCGGCGGCGTCAAAGACGGTCTCGCGGTGCTGGACAAGGTGCTCGAGCATGCGCTGGATCAGCTTGCGGGAGGGGACCATCCACGATGACCGTCGTCCTGCGCGCCGAGCTCACCGAGCATTTGATCGAGCTGACCGAACACGAAGCGCTCGTGGCACATGAAGCCGCGGGTGCGGTGGTGGGCTTCGCAGGGGTCGTCCGCGACCACGACGGTGGGCGTGGCGTGACAAGGCTCGAGTACTCGGCGCATCCCACGGCGCAGCAGACACTCGCCGAGGTGGCCGCCGAGATCGCCGCCGACAGTCGGGGAGTGCGGGCCATCGCGGTCAGCCACCGCGTCGGCGTCCTCCACATCGGCGATGCCGCACTCGTCGCAGCCGTGGCCGCAGACCATCGTGGCGCGGCATTCGAAACCTGCCAGCGGTTGGTGGACACCGTCAAGGAACGGCTACCGGTATGGAAGCACCAGTTCTTCTCCGACGGCTCCGAAGAGTGGGTCGGATCGGCCTAGGAGCCGCCCCGGCGGCGACATCGGGCTAGAGCCTGGTCTCAGGCCGGCGGTAGCGGTGCCGGAGGCGGCGGCAGGGGAGCGCCGGGTGGCGGAGGTGCCGCGGGAGCGGGCAGTCCCGGTGCCGGAGGTGGCGGAGGCGCGAGCGCCGGATCCGGCGGGACCTGGCCAGGCAGGTTCGGCGCCTGACCGGTGGCGCGGTCCGGGGTCGTCAGCGGACGCTGAGTCAATGCCAGCAGCGCATCCTTGCCCGTGACGTCCTGGGTCTGGATCGCGTGCCAGATTTCCTTCAGGTACGAGACATTCGGGCTGTCAGTCGTGACGGCGCCACGGTCGGTCGTCGTTCCCGGATTCAGGTTCTCCGGGCTCGACAGGTGCGGAACCTCGGCAGGCACGGGGAGTTCACCGGACACGGCCTGATTGGCCGCGTCCATCGCCGGCTGCGGCAGGCTGACGGGGGCCAGCGGATCCGGCGCGGGGGCCGGGGGAACCGGCGGGGCGGGTTGGAGCGGGGCATCCGCATGCAGCGCCCACACCTGAGGCTGGTCGCCGGGCACGATGCCCTCGGCGACATCCCAGTTGGCCACGGGCTGTACGACGTCGGCAGGCGCCGGAGGCACGGGGGCGGCCAGCGCGTCGATCGGTGCCGGCGGCGGGGGTGCCATCGGGTCGGCGGGCGGCGCCGGAGGCACGGGGGCGGCCAGCGCGTCGATCGGTGCGGGCGGCAGGGGTGCCATCGGGTCGGTAGGCGGTGGAGGCACGGGGGCGGCCAGCGCGTCGATTGGTGGCGGCGGCGGAGCTATCGGGTCGACCGGGGGCGGCGGCGGCACGGGGGCGGCCAGCGCGTCGACGGGAGGCGGTGGAGGTGGCAGCGGGGCAGCCGGGGGCGGCGGCGGAGGCACGGGAGCGGCCAGCGCGTCGGCCGGGGGCGGCGGAGGTGGCAACGGGGCAGCCGGGGGCGGCGGCGGAGGCACGGGAGCGGCCATGGCGTCGACCGGAGCCGGCGGCGGTGGCGGAGCCATGGGGTCGACCGGCGGAGGAACCGGGGCGGCCAGCGCATCGAACGGCGCGGGAGGCGGAGGCGGCGGAGGCGGAGCGAACGGGTTCGGCGGTGGAGGCGGCAGCAGGTTGTTGAGGTTGGCGATTGCGTCGTCGACGACGTTGCGCGGAGTGGGTCCCGACAGTCCGGTGCCGCAGGTCGGCCAGGCGCCCTTGCCCTGGCCCGCGAGCACGCGCTCGGCGACGGCTATCTGCTCTTCCTTGGTGGCGAGGTATGCGGCAGGCGCATATTCGCCGCCGCCGTGGCCCGACCAGGTGCTGGGGGAGAACTGAAGTCCACCGTGATATCCGTTGCCGGTGTTGATCGCCCAGTTACCGCCAGATTCGCAGCTGGCGACCTGATCCCATTCGCCGTCGGTGGCGGCGTTGGCTTGTCCGGCGAGGGCCATGCCCCCGGTGCCGATCACTGCGCCTGTGAAGGCGATCTTCGCGACGTTTACGGCCGATGCAGTGGGCTTACGATGCCGTCCACTCATAGGTGCGCTGGTGTCCTCTCTTCGGCGCCCGCGAGGTCAGCTGTCGGGTTCGGGCTGGAGAGGTTGCCCGGCCGGCGGCGTCGAGACGACGCCGGCTTCACCCCAAGGAGCCGAAATCGGCTCCAGGTCCTTGATGTTCGGTGGACCGGTGGGTCCCCCGCCTCCGTCCAAAGTTGTTCGTTGTTGGCTGGGTCCCGACTGGACGGAGCTCGGCGCGATCGGGGCACAGCGGGTCACCCGATTGAGGTCGAGGGACTTGGAAAGTGACGGTAATGGGTATGCCCGTAGGCGTCATCTTTTGCGGGTAACGGCGTTTTCGCCGCGGGCAAATCCTAAAAGAGCTCTAAACCCGCAGGAGATGCGGCCGTTCTTGCAGGTGTTTGCGACGCTCCACCTGCCCGTAGCCAGTCTGTGACCATTTCGTTATGTGATGCAAATCACCATTACCCGCCGGCGAAGGGCGGAAGAACATCTACGGTCTGGGCGTTGATCAGCGCCACGTCGGCATCCCGCACCGCGATGCCGTCGCGCAGAAACGAGCAGCGCATCAACACTTTTGCGAGATTCTCGTCGCGCGCGCTGAGTTGAGCGACCAGTTCGGCGAGCGTCGTGTCCGGACGAAGCCGGATCGTCTCCACTTCGTTACCGGCGGCTGCCCTCGCGGCGGCGAAAAACCGAACTGTCACCTCGATAGTGGCGGTCTTGGAAGGAGAGGCCATACCTACCCGCCGATTGCGCTCATCGGGCGGTCCGGCTGGACGAAATCGGGGTCGTTGATGCCATGTCCAGCTGCTTTGGCCCACATCGCGGCGCGCCAGGCGGCTTCGAGGGTGTCGTCATCGGCGCCCGTGCGCATCAGGTGGCGCAGATCCGTCTCCTGCGTCGCGAACAGGCAGTTGCGCACCTGGCCGTCGGCGGTCAGACGGGTGCGGTCGCATGCCGCGCAAAACGCGTGCGAGACCGAGGCAATGATGCCCACCAAGCCGCGGTCACCGTCGACCCGCCACAGTTCGGCGGGCGCCGACCCGCGCGGCGCCGTGTTCGGCGTGAGGTCGAAATGCTGGCGCAGGACGGCGAGGACGTCATCGGCACCGACGGCTTTACCGCGCTGCCACTGATGGTCCGCGTCGAGCGGCATCTGCTCGATGATGCGCAGCTGGTAACCGTGCTCGACGCAGAACCGCAACAGTTCTACGGCATCGTCCAGACCTGTCACCGGGTCGAGCACCGCGTTCACCTTGACCGGATTCAGCCCGGCGGCCTTGGCGGCTGCCAGACCCTCGAGCACATCGTTGAGTCGGTCGCGACGGGTGATACGGCTGAACCGCGCGGCGTCGACAGTGTCCAGGGACACGTTGATCCGATCGAGACCGGCGTCCTTCAGCTTCACCGCGCGTTTCGCGAGCCCAACGCCGTTGGTGGTCAACGTTATTTCGGGCCGTGGGCGCAGCCCGGCGGTGGCCGCGACGATGTCGTCGAGGTTCTTGGCGACCAACGGTTCGCCGCCGGTGAAGCGCACGCTGGTGATGCCCAGCCGGGTCACCGCGATGCGCAGCAGCCGGATCAGTTCGGCCGGCGTCAGCAGTTGTTCGCCGGGCAGCCAGTCCAGCCCCTCGGCGGGCATGCAGTAGGTACAGCGCAGGTTGCACCGGTCGGTCAGCGACACTCGCAGGTCGGTAGCGATGCGGCCGAAGGTGTCGACGAGCGGACCGTCCGCGGGTGCCGGATGCACCGGTCCCAGCGACGGCACACCCAGGTCGATGACCGTCATGCCGCGGCCCCGATGGATCGGTTCACTTGATCGACCGGGACGATCTCCTTACCCAAGGGCAGCAACGAGATCGGGATCATCTTGAGGTTGGCCAGCGCCAGCGGAATGCCGATGATCGTGACCGCCATCGCGACCGCAGTGACGACATGGCCGATGGCGAGCCAGATGCCGAACAGGATCACCCAGATGATGTTTCCGATCAGCGCGCCCGGCCGCGTTCCCGGCATATCGACGACGGTACGACCGAACGGCCACAGTGCATAAGACGCGATGCGCAACGACGCGAAGCCGAACGGGATCGTGATGATGAGGATGAAGCAGATCAGCGCGGCCAGCAGATAGCCCAGCGCCAGCCAGAGGCCGCCGAAGACCAACCATATGACGTTCAGGATCAGGCGCATCTTCCCTCCAGCGGTCGTTCCAGCCTACCGAGTAAAGGGGGTGAGGGAGGTTCGAGGGCCGAGTAGGATCACCCGAGACGCGTCCCGACGCACGGGACGCTTTCCTTATGTTGAGCGCATTAGAAGACAAGCAGGTGAGACCAGTGCCGACCGGCCGGGTTAAGTGGTACGACGCCGAGAAGGGCTTCGGCTTTCTATCGCAGGAGGAGGGCGAGGACGTCTACGTCCGGTCCTCCGCGCTGCCGTCGGGTGTCGAGGGACTCAAGGCCGGGCAGAAGGTCGAGTTCGGCATGGCCGCAGGTCGCCGCGGCCCACAGGCGTTGAGTGTGAAGATCCTCGACGCGCCGCCGAGCCTGACGCGCACCCGCCGTGAGGCGGCCGCCGCCGAGCACAAGCACACACCGGACGAACTGCACGGCATGGTCGAGGACATGATCACGCTGCTGGAAGGTGCCGTTCAGCCCGAGCTGCGCAAGGGTCGCTATCCCGACCGTAAGGTCGCGCGACGCGTATCCGAAGTGGTGCGCGCGGTCGCAAGTGAGCTCGACGCTTAAATGGCTTCTGCCGCCGAAACTGAACTTGTGCTCGAAAATTCGACGAAATCTCGTGCATAAGTTCAGGTTCGGGGCCTAGAGCAGGGCACCTGTGGCATGCAGGGCGGCGGCGACACGCTCAACGATGGTGTGGGGTCTGTAGCGGAGTATGTCAGCGCTGACGCGCACGATGCGCCAGCCCAGTGCTTCGAGTTCGGCTTGACGGTCGACGTCTCGCGTGCGGATCTTGGGGTCTGTCCAGTGTTGTTCGCCGTCGTACTCCACGCCGACCCGCCATTCCGGCCAGCCCATATCAATGCGGCCGATGTGATCGCCGGAATCCGCGAACACGTTGATCTGGGTCTGCGTCGGCCGTAGGCCCGCATCGGTGAGCACCAGTCGGGTTCGTGTCTCTTGAGGCGACTCCGCGCCCTCATCAGCGAGCGCGATCACTTCGCGCAGTTGCACGATGCCGCGAGCCCCGCGATGCCGGTCGACCAGTGACTCGACGTCGCAGAGTTTGAGGTTGGTGGCCTGCAACAGCGCGTCGACACGAATGACGCCGAGTGTGCGCCCGTAGCGGCGGCCGAGGTCGAAGGCCGTTCGCGCGGGTGTCGTAACGGGGACGCCGCGCAGCATCATTTTCTCGTCGCCGAGCAGAGCATCACTGTGGAGCACGATCCCTCTCGTCTTGTGCTGACTCCGTTGATTGAGTTCGGCAGGCAATCGGGCGTCGATCCAGCGGCAACCATGCATCGCCGCAGCGGAGACGCTGGCAACAGTCGCTTTTCGGTCAGACCACAGCCACGCGGCAACGGCCTTCTGCACTGGGGTGAGCACATGCCCGCGGGGTACATACACATTGCGGTGTACGGCCTCATATCTGGTGGTAAGCCGATATCGGTTGACAGTCCCGGCTGCGATCGCCTCGGTGCCGATGAACGGTTCGGGTTCCATGGCCGATAAGACGGTGATCGCGCGGCGGCAGTTCCATGCCGAAACTGAAGATATTTTCGAGGATTTGCAGAAATCTCGCGCATATCTTCAGATTCGACGATCAGGCATGCTGGAGACATGAGCTATGTCGCCAGCGGTGGCGATTTCAACCGCGACACGAACTACATCACCACGCGAATCACCGCCGACGGTCGCGACGGGTATCCCGTCGAGGCCGGCCGGTACCGACTGGTGGTCGCGCGCGCCTGCCCGTGGGCCAACCGGACGATCATCGTCCGTCGGCTGCTGGGACTGGAAGACGTTCTGTCCATTGGCTTTTGCGGGCCGACACACGATGAGGACAGCTGGACGTTCGATCTGGACCCCGGCGGCGTCGACCCGGTGTTGAAGATCCCGCGCCTCAAGGATGCCTTCCTCAAGCGGTTCCCCGACTACGAGAAGGGCATCACGGTGCCCTCGATCGTCGACGTGCCGACCGGTGAGGTGGTGACCAACGACTTCGCCCAGATCACGCTGGACTTCTCCACGGAGTGGACGAAGTACCACCGCGAAGGTGCGCCGCAGTTGTATCCCGAAGAACTGCGCGACGAGATCGACGATGTCGCCAAGCGCATCTACACCGAGGTGAACAACGGGGTGTACCGCTGCGGATTCGCCGGCTCGCAGGACGCGTACGACAAGGCCTACGACCGGTTGTTCACCGCGCTGGACTGGCTGTCCGAACGGCTCGAGAATCAGCGATATCTGGTCGGCGACACCTTCACCGAGGCAGACGTGCGATTGTTCACGACGCTGGCCCGCTTCGACCCCGTCTACCACGGCCACTTCAAATGCAACCGGAACAAACTCGCTGAGTCACCGGTCTTGTGGGCCTACGCCCGCGACCTGTTCCAGACGCCCGGCTTCGGTGACACCACCGATTTCGTGCAGATCAAGCAGCACTATTACATCGTGCACAAAGACATCAACCCGACACAGATCGTGCCGAAGGGCCCGGACCTATCCAACTGGTTGACCCCGCACGGCCGGGAGGTGTTGGGTGGCAGGCCGTTTGGCGATGGCACGGCCCCCGGCCCGACGCTCGAAGGCGAGCGAGTTCCGGCCGGTCACGGAGCGGACTGAGGCCAGACGGTCCGTACCGACCACTCCGCGTGCGGGAACGGGAACTCGTTGCCTTCCTGGTCGCGCACCAATGTCGGCAGTTGTACCGCCAGGCCGAACAGGCGGCCCTGGTGCGGATCGAAGGTCGGAATGGTCACCGCAAGCGTGGTGTCCGGCCGGAAGGTCTCGACGACATCGCCGTCCTCGTAGGAGCGCACCAATGCCCACAGTCCGCGCGATATCGCGGGGGGAACCGACAGCTGCACCGGATGATCACGGTCGACGACGAGTTCGCCGTCAGTCTGCGGGGATTCGCACTCGGTCGGGTTGAGGACGTTGCAGTACCGGTACGGCCCGATGCGCACCAGCTGGCCGTCCGTGTACGCGCTGATCTCCGGATGCTTGGACGCCGGATGCTGGGCCAGCCGCCAGATCAATATCCCGGTTGCGGCGGACGCGATGACCACCACGACCGCCAGGATGGCGAGGACGCGTTTCACTCCGGCGCCACCGCCGCATTGTCAGGGCGACGCCCACCCTCCTGCTCGGCCAGTACCGGACGGTTGCCGCCGAGGCCGGGGATCAGAGAGTCGCCGCGATAGCTGACCAACGTTTGGGCCAGACCGAGGATCAGGACCGCGCTGACACCGGTGAAGCCCACCCACAACTCGGTGTAGATCAGCACGCCGATCGCGCCGCCGGCGACCCACGCCAGTTGCAACAACGACTCTGAACGTCCGAAGGCCGATGCGCGTGACCGTTCAGGCAGGTCGTCCTGCAACGACGCGTCGAGCGACGCCTTGGCGATCGCGCTTGCGCCGGATGTGATCAGGGTGGCGATCGCGGCCACCAGAAGATTGCCCGCGACGGCGGTGGCCAGCGCGCTCACGGTGACCGCGATGGTGCAGCGCACGACCATCTGTGCCGGATGGCCGAGTTTCATGCGCGCGCTGGAGAGATTGCCGATGAAGTTACCGATCGCCGCAGCCGCGCCGATCACCCCGAGGATGCGCAACTGTTCCCAACCGCTGGCGTCGTGCGACTTGGCAACGAATGCCGGGTAGAGGAAGAGGAAGCCCACCATCACCTTGATGGTGCAATTGCCCCATAGCGCGGTGATGGTGTTGCGGCCCAACGGTTGTCGGGCGGGTGCCGACTTGCGTGGTTCGGGCTCGCGGCGCAGTTCACCGGTGCGGCCGTGGTAACTCAGTGTCGCGGGCACCTCGCCCGCGGTCACCTCGACCCATTTGGGGATCCGCATCGCCAGTGCCGCGCCGGCAACCGAGACGGCGACGACGACGTACAGCGCGCCGGGCAGTTCCAGTACCCGGAAGGAATACTGCGCCGCCGCGGCCACGGCGCCACCGACCATGGTTCCGCCGAGCAGGCCGAACATCGTCAGCCGCGAGTTCACCCGGACCAGGTCGATCGTCGGCGGCAGCACCCGGGGAGTCACCGCGCTGCGCAAAACGCTGAATGACTTGGACAGCACCATCATTCCCAATGCACATGGGTAGAGCACCCACGGCGGAAAGCTGCCGGTGGCGCCGTCGAAGTTGGCGATCAGCACCACCACCAGCGCTGTGCGCAGGACGAACGACGTCGCAAGGGCGAGGCGGCGACCGTGCTGTAGCCGGTCCAGCGCGGGCCCGATCAGCGGGGCGATAACGGCGAACGGTGCGATGGTGATGAGCAGGTACAGCGCGACCTTGCCCTTGCTTTCGCCGGAGGCCGCCGCGAAGAACAGGGTGTCGGCCAGCGCGACGGCCATTGCGGCGTCGACCGCGAAGTTGGCGACCACCGGCCACGTCAGCGCGGTCAGGCCCGACTTGTCGGCGCCGTCGGCCGTGGCGGCGCGGTGCACCAGGCCGTACATCTTGGAGCCCATCTCGCGGCTGCGTTGCGCGGCCGCTCTGGTCACCGCGACGCGTTCGCCCGCCGCGGCGCCGGCAGAACGCGGCGGCGGTCCGGAGGCACGCGACCGCGCTGAATCGTCGAGCGGCGGCAGCCACCGGTTGGCGCTGGGCGTGGGGTTGGATCGCGTCCGGCGGTAACCGCCACCATGGTCACCGCCGGGGTTTGTGGGGTAATTCGCCATCCCCGGGTGTTCCTGGCCGCCCCCGGCGGGAGGGCGCGGCGGAAAATAGCCGGGCGGGTTGGGCGGGAGACCGCCGGACTCACGCGAACCTGCCGAATCCCTGTCGTCTCGACGCGGTCCGGTCACAGAAAAGATTCTCCCCTATCAAGGCGACAGCGCACGTGCAGCCGACCGGTGTGGCTACTTGCACGCGGCTACGGCAAAATCAGTAGCGATGGACAGCGTGACGGAATCTGCCGAGAACGGCGTGGGGTCCCCCGGAGGGGATGCCGCGCCCCGGCCTGACCTGGAGACGGTGCTGCTTGGCTCCGTCGACGACGCGCGCGCGGCGATCGTCGAGTTCAGTGGTGAGGACACCGTCGGGGAGTACCTCGGCGCCGGCCTCGACGATCCGACCGCGGCCACCCACCGATTCCTCGCCGACATGCCCGGCTACCGCGGCTGGCAGTGGGCCGTCGTCATGGCCGCGTGCCCAGGCGCCGATCACGCGACCATCAGCGAAGTCGTCCTGGTGCCAGGTCCGACGGCGTTGCTCGCGCCGAAGTGGGTGCCGTGGACTGAGCGAGTCAAGCCCGGCGACCTGAGCCCTGGCGATCTGCTCGCCCCATCCGCCGATGACCCTCGGCTCGTACCGGGCTTCATGTCCAGCGGGGACCCCGAGGTCGACGAGGTAGCCGCCGAGGTGGGTTTCGGGCGTAAGCAGGTGCTCGGTCCGTGGGGCCGCGCCGACGCCGCGCAACGTTGGCACGACGGTGAGTACGGTCCCGGTTCGGCGATGGCGCGGTCGACGCGCCGGGTCTGCCGCGACTGCGGGTTCTATCTTCCGGTGTCAGGTTCGCTCGGACTGATGTTCGGCGTGTGCGCCAATGAGATGTCGGCCGACGGTCACGTCGTCGACGCCGAATACGGCTGCGGCGCGCATTCGGACACCCCGCAGCCGCCCGGCAGCGGCTCGCCGCTGTTCGATCCCTACGACGACGGCGTACTCGAACTCACTGAACCCGCCGACTAGTTTTCGGCCTAGTTTTCGGCCGCGGCCTTGATCCGCGACAGCGACTCGTTCATTCCCTCGACGAGTTCGCGTTCGAAACTGGGCACTCCACCCATCAACGCGTTCACCGTGATGTTGGATATGGCCGTAGTGCCGTTCTCGGCGTGGCGGCTTTCTGTCAGCCGGGTGCCGGTCGCGGTCGGTTCGAGTTCGTAGCTCCAGATTGTCCGATTCAAATCGACCTTGAAGGCCAGCTTCTTGTCGGGGATGAACTCGGTGATGCGGCTGGTGGTCGGCCACACGAGGAACTTGCGCCGGTTGAGGTTGATCGTCCGGCTACCCTGGCGCAGCGGACCGCCGAGTGTCTTCATCAGCCGGCACTGCGGGCTCCACTGCGGCATCCGGCTCAGGTCGGAGACCAACGACCAGACTTTCGTCACCGGGGCGTCGATCTCGATCTGTGCTTGCAACAGAGGCTCTGCCATCGCTACCTCCTTGGTATACGGGCGAATTCAGTCGAGTCCGCTCTGGGCGCCGCGCGATCCGCGACGCACCGCCCGACGCTGCCACAGAAAGATCGATGTGCCAAGCACGCCGACCCCCAGACCGGCGATCGCGAACGGCCGGTAGCCGTGCAAGGCGGGCACCGTGAAAGCCAACAACGTCGCGACTAGCCAGCCCGCTGTGATCACGGCGATCACCGGCCACGGCTTGAGTAAGCCGGGCGGAAGGGCCGGGGGTTGCGGAGTCATCAAATGAGAACCTAATCCATACCCTTCCGTTTGTTCACTCCTGCTCTGTACTCTTTGCCTCGTGAAAGAACCCGACGGTCGCTTGGCGAGCGATTTGTCGCTCGCCGTCATCCGCCTGGCCCGTCAATTGCGCTTCCGACGTCACGATTCGCACGTATCGCTCTCTCAGCTGTCGGCGCTGTCGACACTCGCCAAGGAGGGCGCTATGACACCGGGCGTGTTAGCCGAGAGGGAACGCGTACGTCCTCCTTCTATGACGCGGGTGATCGGCTCGCTGTGCGAATTGGGTCTCGTCGTGCGCATGGCACACCCGGATGACCGTCGTCAGGTCCTGGTGTCGGTGTCACCGGCAGGTGTCGAACTGCTCGACGCCGAACGCCGCGCGAGCCAGGAATGGCTGTCGCAACGGCTGGCCAAACTCGATCCCGAGCAACGCGAGGCCCTCCTGACCGCCGCTGACCTGATGTCGGCGATAGTCGACGAAAGCGCGTGACAGAAGTACTCGACGTCTCCGACCCCGCAGACCCGCGGCTGGACGACTTCCGCGATCTCAACAGCGTGGACCGCAGGCCTGACCTGCCGACCGGCAAGGGCCTGGTCATCGCCGAGGGCGTATTGGTGGTGCAGCGCATGCTGATATCGCGGTTCACGCCACGAGCCCTGATGGGCACGGACCGTCGCCTGGCAGAGCTCGCCGGCGACCTGGATGGCGTCGCCGCGCCCTACTATCGCGTGGCCCCCGACGTGATGGCCGACGTCGTGGGTTTTCATCTGAACCGCGGAGTCCTGGCTTCGGCATCGCGCCCACGCGAACTGACGGTGCCACAGGTGATCGAGACCGCCAGGACAATCGCCGTCTTGGAAGGCGTCAACGATCACGAGAACCTCGGATCGATCTTCCGCAATGCCGCAGGCCTCGATGTCGACGCGATCGTATTCGGCAGTGGATGCGCGGATCCGCTGTACCGGCGCGCGGTCCGGGTGTCGATGGGCCACGCCCTGCTGGTGCCCTACGCATGGGCGGCCGACTGGCCCGGTGACTTGGAGATGCTGCGGGACAGTCGCTTTCGTCTGCTGGCGATGACGCCCGACCCGGCGGCCCGCACTCTTGCCGACGCGATGACCGACGTGGCCGATCAACGGCTGGCGGTGCTCGTCGGCGCTGAGGGCCCCGGGCTGTCCGAACGTGTGATGCGGGCCAGCGACATGCGGGTGCGCATCGCGATGTCGCGAGGCACCGACTCGCTCAACGTCGCCACCGCTGCGGCGCTTGCCTTCTACGAACGGGCTAGGTTGAACGGGTGACCGACGAATCCACCCCGTGGGCGATGGGCCTGACGGTTTCCGGCTTCGTCGCCGCGGTCGTCGGCGCCGC
Source organism: Mycobacterium sp. NPDC051804 (assembly GCF_044452905.1). Classification (NCBI taxonomy): domain Bacteria; kingdom Bacillati; phylum Actinomycetota; class Actinomycetes; order Mycobacteriales; family Mycobacteriaceae; genus Mycobacterium; species Mycobacterium sp. NPDC051804. The sequence goes on from NZ_JBITCD010000005.1 coordinate 525,342, forward strand.
CATCGTCGTGCTGAGCGTGGGACTGATGAAGGTGCACCCCATGTTGGCCGTCGGACTCAATCTGGTCGCCGTCGGCGGTTTGGCTCCGACCGTATGGGAGTGGCGTAAGCGGCCGGTGTGGCGCTGGTTTGTGTTGGGCGCCGCCGTTGGCGTGGCCTGCGCATGGCTCGCCGTCATCGGCATCGCCATTGCGGGATAACCAAGACGGCACGCCTCGACACCTGCGCTCACGACCGATATTCGCTATTGGTAGCAAGGCTTCTCAAGGTTGTAGTCCTTCGCGGTCGGTCCCGTGAAGAACGGCTCCAGCTGGCTTATCCCTGACGGCGCTGCCTCGTCGGGCCGCTGGATCTCGCTCTGTCTGAACACGTTCTCGTTCGGGGTGCCGCTGTAGTTGCCTGCCCCCTCCGGCAGCATGCCCTCGTAGTCCACGGACGTCAGTGAGTTCGCCGCCGCCAAGAGGCCGGCGCGGGTGAGATCCTTGTTCTCCGCCGCTTTCTCCAAGGCAGCTTTCAACGGGTACGACAGCACCCAACCCCCGGTGTGCCCCTCGTTGGGTTGCACATTGCCGAGCGCGGCGCGCATCGCTTCGTGACCGGGCGTGTTCGCGCCGAAAGGCGCGACCGGCGCAGACCGCAGGTACTGCGACAGGATCGCCGATTTTGCCGGGCCTTCGAGCAGCCCGGGGTTCCAGGTCGGGTTGGTGCCGATGAACGTGCCCTGGTATCCCCGTGCACTCGTCTGGCCGATGATCACGGCTGCGTCGGTCGGGCCGTTGGTCAGGATCACCACGTCTGGTTTGCCGCTAACGATCGCCTCGATCGCACCCGCCTGATTGTCCTGTCCGGACGCTGTTTTCACATCGGTGAACTGCAGTCCCCTTTTCTCCGCGGCGGTCCTGGCACCGGCCGCCGCGTCGTCACCGTAGTCGCCGGGCAGATGCACAGCCATGACGCTCTTCGCGCCGAGCTTGTCGGCCGCGTAGTCGACCGAATTCATCGCCTCCAAGCAGTACGGCGTTCCTGACTCGACCACCACGTCCTCGAACGCCCATAACGACGTCCATGAGGCGGGTGCCGCAACGATTTTGCTGGTCTCGAGATCCGGCAGGATGGCCGCTGTCTGCGGCGAGCCCAGCGTCTGCGCGAGTGCCACGATCTTCGGCTTGATCTCCTGATACACCTGATTTTGGATTTGCGGGTTGTACTTGTTGTCCTTGACATAGGTCGACACGTCGATTTCGTAACCGCCGATGCCGCCCTGCTCGTTCACCCGGCGCCAAAAGGCTGCCTGCGCTTCGGTAATCGGCACCCCGAGCGTCTTGAAGGGACCTTCGGTGAGATCCGAAATCGTGCCGAGGTAGATGCAGCCCTTGCTGGTGTCGATCGCTTTTGGGCAGGGCTCAGCGGTGACGCCGAAATCCACCTTGTTGCCCTCCTTGTCCGTCTGCGTCGTGGTGGACTCCTGGGACCGGCAGCCACCGGCCAACAAGGCCGCCACAGATGCGACCGTCAGCACGGCTGTTGCTGCTCGCCGAATTGTCATGGAACCCTCGCTTTCCGGCTGCCTCAGTGCGAGAACGGCCACGTCTTCCAGTAATTGCGCACCCGAATCCATATGCCGAATAACCCTTTCGGCTCGAAGAGCAGAAACACGATGATCAGCAGGCCGTACAAGATCGATTCGACCTGAACCACGGTGATCCCCCCACCGGTTGCCTTGGTGCTGATGAAGGGCAGTACGGCGGGCAGCTCGGCGGTGATACGCGGCAACAGTGTGATGAAGAATGCGCCCATGATCGCGCCGGAAATCGTTGCCACTCCGCCGATCAGAATCATCGCGATGAACTGGATGGACATCAGCAGATTGAAGTTGCCTGCGGTGAACGTCTGCGGGATGACATACAACAGCGCTCCGGCAACGCCGGCATAGAACGAGGACACCGCGAAAGCGATGACCTTGTACCTCGTCAGGTTCACCCCGATCACCGCGGCGGCGATGTCTCGGTCGCGGACCGCTGCGAACGCACGGCCGATGCGCGAGCGCACCAGGTTTCGGGCAAGCAGTGCGAAGATGACCAGGAGCGCGAGCATCAACAGATACAGGTGCTGAATACGGGTCATCGACGGGCCGTCGACATCAATGCGGGCACCGAACAGCGTGGCGATCGGGGCAGGGCGTCCGATGTCCGGTGGGCCCGCCATCTCGGTCCATTCGCGAAACACGTACTGCCCAATGAAGACCAGACCAAGCGTGACGATCGCCAGGTACAGCCCCCGCAGGCGGACCGCCAACGGCGCCACCAGCGCGCCTGCCAGCGCCGAAACCCCGCCCGCGGCAAGCAACCAGACCGGTACTTCGGTGATGCCGAAACCCAGCACCTGACCGTCGGGATCACCCGACAACACCGCTGCGGTGTACGCACCGATTGCCACGAAGAAGGCGTGGCCCAAAGACACCTGGCCGGCGTAGCCGGTGACGATGTTCAAGCCGATGGCCCCGATCGCTGCCGCGCAGGCCGTCGCCAGTAGCTGCAGCATCCCGTCGTCGACCGAAAATGTCATGGCCAGAGCCAGCAGCAGCATCACGGCGACGAACACCTTCTTCGAGGTGGTGTTCAACAGCGCCATGTCCTGCGCGTAAGACGTGTACAACTCGGGCCGCCCGAACCGGGTTCGCATTGAGGTCATATCCGCACCACCTCGCGGGTACCGAACAACCCGTACGGGCGGACAAGTAGCACGACCATCATCACCAGATACGGTGTTACAAGTGCGAATTCGCCGCCCAGCCAGGGCGCCAGATCGGACCCATACGTCGCCACCAGCGACTCGATGACGCCGATCGTCAGACCGGCGATCACCGCGCCGCCCAACGAGTCCAGTCCGCCCAGGATGATCACCGGCAGCGCCTTCAATGCGATGAGCCACAACTGCTGATCGACTCCGGCGCCGGTCGATACGAAAACCCCGGCAACGGCGGCGAGGGCGCCGGCGATCGCCCACGAGAGAGTGAACACCAGTCCGACGGAAATCCCCTGCGCGAGTGAGACTTCCTGATCGAAGGCCACTGCCCTCATCGCCAGACCCATCCGGGAGTACCGGAAGAAGGCGAACAGTATGGCGACGAGGACCATCGTGGTGAGAAACATGACGAGGTGACGTTGCTGCACTTCGATACCGAGCACGCGCGACGTCGCCAGTCCCCACGGCGCGCCCACCGGGCGCACGTCGAGGCCGATGTAGGCGTTGACGACCACCCTGATGACGATGTCGACGCCGAGCGTGATGATCGAGATGACGAACACGGGCTTGCCGATCATGGGGCGCAACACCGTCCGCTCCACGCCCATCGCCAACAGCGCCACCGCCGCGGCGGCCACCAGCACCGCAAGGTAGAAGTTCATGGTCGAGACCAGATATGTCACCAGTACCGCACCTGCCATCATCAACGATGGCTGAGCGAAGCTGATCACGCCCATCGACTTGTAGATGATGACGAAGCCGAACGCCAACAACGCGTAGACCGACCCGTCGCCCAATCCGCGCACCAGACATTGCACCAGTTCGGTCATCGGTACATATCCTCGACCAAGTCGGCAAACATCGTTGCGATCGCCTTGCGCTTCACCTTCTGAGTTGCGGTGAGCTCGCCGTCTTCATGGTCCAATTCCTTTGGCAGCATGGTGAATTTCTTCAACTGCTCGACGCGGGCGAATCGTTCGTTGACGTCGTCCACAATGGACTGGACCAGCGCGAGGACCTCTTTCTTCTCGCCGAGATCCCGGTACGTCGTATATGGCAGCTTGCGCGACTGAGCCCAGTGACCGACCGTATCCAGCTCGATCCCGATCAGGGCGGTGAGGTACGGTCGCCGGTCGCCGATCACGATGGCTTCCTTGATGTATGGCGAGGCCTTCAGCGAGTTCTCGATCTCCGACGGAGCCAGGTTCTTGCCGCCCGCGGTGATCATGATGTCCTTCATCCGGTCGGTGATCTTCACGTAGGTGCCGTCCGCCCACTCGCCGACGTCGCCGGTGTGCAGCCAGCCGTCGGGATCGATGGTGTCGGCCGTGGCTTCTGGGTTCTTCCAGTACCCGGCGAAAGTGCCTGGGTGCCTGGTGAGAATTTCGCCGGTGTCCTCATCGATGCGCAGTTCGATGCCGGCACGCGGCTCGCCCACTGTGCCGAGCTTCACCCTGCCCGGCCGGTTCGCGGTCGCGATCGCGGTGTTCTCGGTCATCCCGTACAGCTCGTGCATCGGCAGGCCGATGCCCATGAAGAACCGCAACACTTCGGGCGCGATTGGCGCGGAACCCGCTGAGGCGTAACGGACTTTGCGCATACCGATCCGGTCCCGTAACGCGCGGTAGAAGCACAGCCAACCGACCGCATAGCGCACCCGAGTGCCCATCGTGTGGCTGCCACCGTTGCGGACGAGATCGTCGGCGATGCCCTCGGCCACCCGCAACCAGAAGCGGCCAAACAGACGCTTCAACCAAGAGGCCTGGTCGATCCGGATCCGCACTGCTGCGAGCATTTTCTCCCAGATGCGCGGCACGCCAAAGAAAATCGTCGGCTGAACCTCGCGCAGATTCGCCTGGACAGTCTCGATCGACTCGGCGAAATGAACCTGGATGCCGGCGCATGCCGAGAACCAGGTGGTGAAAATACGCTCCGCGACGTGGCACAGCGGCAAGTAGGACAGCGTGACGTCGGCGGGTGACGGTGGCGGGTTACTGAACCCGCCGTCCTCGACCAAAACCTTGAGGCAGAACTCGACATTCGACACGGACAGCATGGCGCCCTTGGGCGGCCCGGTGGTGCCCGAGGTGTAAACGAGCGTCAGTATGTCGCGCGCGGTGGCCTCGGCCATCCGCCGGTTCACCGCGTCCGGGTCGGAATCGCGATGTTGGGCGCCGAGCGAGAGGAAGTCTTCCCAGGACATCAGCTTCGGATCGCTGTAGCGATACCGGATTCCCCGCGGCTCCAGATAGATGATCTTTTCGAGGTCCGGTACTTGGTCGAGCACCTCGAGCGCCTTGTCCACCTGCTCCTGGTCCTCGGCGATCAGCACCCGGGCGCCGGAGTGGGAAAGCAGGTAGGCCACCTCGGCAGGCGGATTCGTCGGATACAGGCCGACAGTGGTGGCCCGCACCGACATTGCGCCGACGTCGGTGTAGAGCCATTCGCGGCGATTCTCAGAATGCACCGCTACGCGATCGCCCGGTTCGATGCCGAGTGCAAGAAGCGCGTGTCCGACCAACTCGGCGCTGTCCCAGTAGTTGGCCCAGCTTACTTCTTGCCAGATGCCGAAGTCTTTCTCCCGCATCGCGATTCGCGCGGGCATCTGGCGGCTGTGCTCGCGGACCCGGCTCGCGATCGTTGTGACCTTGGTGCTGGTGTGTTGGACTACAGCCGTCACGTCGCACCCCCGGATGTTCGGTGTTCCTGTCCCAGGTACGCCCGGATCACGTCCGGGTTGGTCGAGACCTCATGCGGGGTGCCGGTGCAGATCGGCTTGCCGAAGTCAACGACGAGCACTCGGTCGGCGAGATCCATCACCAGTCCCATGTCGTGTTCGACCATGACGATCGGAAGGTGCAGTTCATCGCACACGTCGAGGATGAAGCGCGCCGTGTCCTCGGTCTCTTCGAGGTTCATGCCGGCTACCGGTTCATCGAGCAGCAAGAGCTTGGGCTCCATGGCCAGTGCGCGGCCAAGCTCCACACGCTTTTGCACGCCGTAGGGCAGTTGGCCCACGAGAGATCGCCGCCACTGCTCCAGTTCGAGAAAGTCGATGATGTCCTCGACGGCTGCCCGATTGAGCAGCTCGCTGCGGCGGGCCTTGCCGAGCCAGACCAGCGACGACATCACGCCGTATCCATGATGGTGGTGGCGACCCAACATGAGGTTGTCCAGCACGGTCAGATTGGCGAACAACTCGATGTTTTGAAAGGTGCGCGCGACGCCGAGTTGGGCGATCTCGTCGGGCCGCCGGCCTAGTAAATCGTTACCGCCGAAGGTGACCCGGCCGGACTGCGGGCGGTACACCCCGGACAGCACGTTGAAGATCGAGGTCTTGCCTGCGCCGTTGGGGCCGATGATGGCAAACAGTTCGCTTCCGCCGACAGTGAACGAGACCCCGTCGATCGCCTTCACCCCGGCGAAGGACAACACCACATCGGTGAATTCGAGCATCGGTGTCTCGGACGACGCCTGCGCATCTGCGCGCTCCTGTGTCACGGTCATGACAGCCACCTCTTGCGGCGCTTGTAATGCTTTACGTCGCGGAAGGATTTGGCAGCACCTTCGGCTCCCAGTCCGAGGTAGAACTCGCGAATATCGGAGTCCTGCAGGAGCTCGGTCGCGGGCTTGTCCATCACGATCTTCCCGTTTTCCATGACGTACCCGTGGTCGGCGATCGACAGCGCCATCGTCGCGTTTTGCTCGACCAGCAACACAGTCATCCCGCTGGCATTGATCTCGACGATGAGATCCCTGATCTGTTGCACGATGAGCGGAGCGAGACCGAGGCTGGGCTCGTCGAGAAGCAGACAGCGCGGCCGCGACATCAGCGCGCGACCCATCGCCAGCATCTGCTGTTCACCGCCCGACAGATAGCCGGCGATGCGCTTTCCGCGCTGCGCGAGCACCGGGAATGTGCTGTAGGCCTGTTCGAGGTTGTCGCGCAACTCTTTTCGTGCCACGTGCCCTCCGACGCGGAGGTTTTCCTCGACGGTCAGTTCGGCGAAGATGCGCCGCCCCTCAAGCACCTGTTTGATTCCCAGTGCAACGATTTTGTTCGGGGACAGGGAGTGGATGGGCCGCCCGCCGAACTCCACTGAGCCCTTCGTGATTTCGCCGTCGTGTACGTCGAGCAGACCAGTGATCGCGCGCAGCAGCGTGGTTTTACCCGCTCCATTGGCACCGAGCAATGCGACTATTTTGCCTTCTGGCACAACCAAGCTGACGCCGCTGAGCACTTGGATCACGTCGTCGTAGACGACCTCGACGTTGTTCACCGACAAAATAGGGCAGGTATCGTCCACACCGGAATGCATGGCGGCTCCCCCTTGCGCGAACCGGATGCGGATGATGATTCCACTCGATCGCGAGCAGATGGGGGAAACGCCCTATTTGCCGACTTAGGTTTTGGCTACTGACGATTCAGTCAATTGATGGAATTAGCGATGGCCGCTGGACCGCACGCCCAGCAGCACGTCCTCCCATGCGGGAACAGCTGGCTTGCCTTTGCGTGCGCGCGGCTTCGGCGCGACAGGCGGTGCCGGCTCTGGTTCCGGCTCCGGCCTGAGGTCGAGCTCCGGTTCGGCCACCGGCTCCGGCTCGTCGTGCAACTCGAAGTGCGGGACCACCGCTACGGGTCGTAGCGGACGCGCGAAGTTCGGGTCGATCAGCTCGGATGCCGCATCGTCGACCGCTGTCACCGTGCCGCCGTGCGCGCCTGGCGTGAACCGGAAGTGCGCCACGTTATCGGACAAGCCGGCCTGCCATGCCATCTGCACGGTCCAGCGCCCGTCTTCGTTACGCCACGCGTCCCAGTTGGTCGCCTCGGCGCCCAGACCGCGTGCAATCAACGACGTCGTCACCGTTTCCAACAGCGTCAGCACCGAGGGACCGTCGGTCAGTACGGGGTGCGCCGCGGTTGCCAACTCGGCCGCCCTCGAACGCTCCAGCAGGACCGGATGAGCGAAACGCTCGACGCGGGCCAAGTCGACCCCGAAGGCTGCGGCGACCTGCTCGACTGACGCACCTGCGCGGATTTTTGCCTGAATCTCTTTGGGACGCAGCACGCTTTGACCCTCGTCGTTGGTTTGAGGTGTTTCTCGAGCGGCCGTGGAACCGGTCTTGTCGCCACGCACGGCAGCGCGCAACCGGTCGTCGTGGACCAATAGAAACTTCTCGCCGGAGTCGTCGGCTTCGCAGATGATCTGTCTGCCGTCGACGTCGAGTCCAACGACTTTGAGTTTCCGCATGTCGACCTCCTCCGGGCGCCTACGATGCCCGATCCCGCGACCCTACTGCGTTATCGGCCTGTTACCCGGTAGACACGCGGGCAGGTCAGAGGCGTTCTACGACCCAGTCGATGCACGCGGTCAACGCGCTCACATCATCAGGATCGACGGCCGGGAACATGCCGACCCGCAACTGGTTGCGGCCGAGCTTGCGGTAGGGCTCGGTGTCGACGATTCCGTTGGCCCGAAGCGCCTTGGCTATCGCCGCGGCGTCGACATCGTCGGCGAAATCGACGGTGCCGACGACCTGCGACCGCAAATCGGGGTCGGCGACGAACGGGGTGGCGACCTGCGAGGCCTCCGCCCAGCTGTACAGCCGTTGCGACGAGTCCGCGGTGCGCTTGACGGCCCAGTCCAGCCCGCCGTTGCCCAGCATCCAGTCGAGCTGATCGGCGAACATCACCAGCGTGCCGATGGCTGGGGTGTTGTAGGTCTGGTTCTTGAGGCTGTTCTCGATCGCGATCGGCAGCGACAGGAACTCGGGCACCCAGCGGCCCGACGCCGCGATGGCCTCGACGCGGGCGAGCGCGGCGGGGGAGAGGATCGCGATCCACAGGCCGCCGTCGCTGGCGAAGTTCTTCTGCGGGGCGAAGTAGTAGGCGTCGGAATCGGCGATGTCAACGGGCAGACCGCCGGCCGCCGAGGTGGCGTCAATGGCGATCAGCGCGCCGTCGGAGCCTTCGGGCCGCTGCACGGGAACCGCTACGCCCGTTGATGTTTCGTTGTGTGCCCAGCCGATGAGGTCCACCGACGGGTCCGACTGCGGCTTGGGCGCACCGCCCGGATCGGCCTTGACGACGATCGGGTCGCCGACGAACGGGTTCTTGCCCACCGCTGAGGCGAACTTGCTGCTGAACTCCCCGTAGGTCAGGTGCAGCGAGCGCTTGTCGATCAATCCAAATGCGGCGGCATCCCAGAAGGCGGTGGTGCCGCCGTTGCCGAGGATGACCTCGTAGCCGTCGGGCACCGAGAACAGCTGGCGCAGCCCGTCACGCACCCGGCCGACAAGGTTCTTGACCGGGGCCTGCCGATGTGACGTTCCGAAAACGTCGCCCGCGGCGGCCAGTGCCTGCAGTTGTTCGGGGCGCACCTTGGACGGTCCACAGCCGAAGCGGCCGTCGCGCGGTTTGAGGTCGGCGGGAATCGTGAGGTCGGCCATGGAGACAAGAGTAGTGACCGCCGCTGCGCGGTTTCAGCGGGGAGGGCATGCAGAAGATGCTGAAAAAGTGGGTAAAGAACACACAGTGGAACCAATTTGTATCCATAATGTGATGTGTCGGGGACTGAGCCCATTGGGGGGCACATGATCAGTCATGGGAAAGTTTCGACGTTCATCCCGGTGTGTGCAGCTGCGATGATGGCGTGCGGTGCGGTGGTCACGGCGGCGCCGGCCTTCGGTGACGAGGGCGGCGCGGTGCTGAGTCAGATCAACGCGACGCGCGCGGCCACCGGGTGCGGTCCGGTGGCACCCAATCCGCAGCTGACGGCGTCGGCGGCGCGTCACGCGAACGACATGCTCAGGACCGGGGTGCAGGCCCACACCGGTTCCGACGGCTCGTCGGTCGTCCAACGCGTGACGGACGCCGGTTATACCTCGTTCGAGGATCTCGGCGAGATCGTGTTCTGGGCGAACGGCCCCGGCGGTTCTCCGGCCGCCGCCGTGAACTGGTGGATGAACAGTCCGGGCCACCGTGCGGTCATCACCGACTGCGGTATGACCGATGCCGGGTTCTCGGCGGTGCGAAGCGGCAGCATGCTGACGGTGACAGGCGATTTCGCGAAGCGGTAACAGCCGCTAGTTGGTGAGGATGCGGGCACCGTCGGGAGTGACGGCGACGGTGTGTTCGCTGTGCGCGGCGCGGGCCCCCGACAAACTCCGCAGCGTCCACCCGTCGGCGTCGTGGCGATATTCGTCGGTGCCATCGCCGATCAGCATCGGCTCGATCGCGATGACCAGACCGGGCCGCAACTTCATGCCCTTGCCGGGTCGGCCTTCGTTGGGCACGTCCGGGTCTTCGTGCATCGTGCGGCCGATGCCGTGCCCGCCGTGGTCGGCGAGCAGGCCGAAGCCCGCCTCGTGAACGGTCGACGAGATCGCATGTCCGATGTCGCCGAGTCTGTTGCCCGGCCGTACCGCAGCGATGCCCGCCGCGAGAGCGGCGTCCGCAGCCTCGATCAAGGCGGCGTCCCCGGCGCGGGGGGTACCGACGATGAAGCTGCGCGCCGCATCTCCGGTCCAGCCGCGCAGGGTTGCGCCGAAGTCGACCGACACCAGATCGCCATCGGCAAGCACGTAGTCATTGGGGATGCCGTGCACGACGGCGTCGTTGACGCTGACGCACAGCACCCCGGGGAACGGGGTCGGCGCCCACCGCGGGTGGTAGTTGAGGAACGGCGAGGACGCGCCATGGCGCGCCAGCACGTCGGCGGCGATCCGGTCGAGCTCGAGGGTGGTCATCCCCGGTTTCGCCTGGTCGATCACGGTGTGCAGCGCCTCGGCGACGACGGCGCCGGCGTCGGCCATCGAATCGATTTCGGTGTGCGTCTTCAGCTCGACCATGTGGTCTCCGTCACAAAAGTCGGCGGCTGGCCTGGTGTGCCACATGCCAGAAAGGGGTATTCCCGGTATGCGATACCTGCGGTACCGTGTTTGGCAATCAAGGCTCGTAAACCTCACCGAGGAGGTGTCGAATGGCAGTCAAGGAAGCCCGGACGCGCATGGTCAGGCGCTGGCGCCGCAATATGGACGTCGGTGATGACACCCAGTACGTCGACATGCTCACCACATTGTCCGAGGGGTCGGTGCGACGCAACTTCAATCCGTACACCGATATCGACTGGGACTCCCCGGAGTTCAAGGTGGTCGAGAACGACGAACGCTGGATCCTGCCCGCGACGGATCCGATCGGCAAGCACTGGTGGTATCAGTCGCAGTCGAAGGAGCGGCAGATCGAGATCGGTATGTGGCGTCAGTCGAACGTCGCCAAGGTCGGTCTGCACTTCGAGTCGATCCTGATCCGCGGACTCATGGAGTACGCCTTCTGGACGCCAAACGGCTCACCGGAGTACCGGTACTGCCTGCACGAGGCGGTCGAGGAGTGCAACCACACGTTGATGTTCCAGGAGATGGTGAACCGCATCGGCGCCGATGTGCCCGGAATGCCGCGGATGCTGAAGTGGATTCAGCCGGTCATCCCACTGGTCGCGGGGCCGCTTCCGATTCCGTTCTGGTTTGGCATTCTCGCCGGCGAGGAGCCCATCGATCACACGCAGAAAAACGTGCTGCGCGAGGGCAAGACGCTGCATCCGATCATGGAGCGCGTCATGGCCATTCACGTGGCCGAGGAGGCGCGGCACATCTCGTTCGCGCACGAGTACCTGCGCAAGCGGGTGCCGGACTTGCCGCGGCGCAAGCGGTTCTGGCTGTCGCTCTACGTTCCGGTGGTGATGCGCGTGCTGTGCTCGGCGATCATCGTGCCGCCGCGCGCGTTCTGGAAGGAATTCGACATCCCGCGGTCGGTCCGCAAGGAGATCTTCTTCAAGTCGCCCGAATCGCGGCAGATGCTGCGCGACATGTTCGGCGACGTCCGCATGCTGGCTCACGACACCGGTCTGATGAATCCGCTCGCGAAGTTGATGTGGCGTATCTGCCGGATCAGCGGACGGCCCAGCCGGTATCGCAGCGAGCCGGCCCGTGAGCACCTGGTGTCGGCCGCCTAGGGTCCCCATGCCTCACGTGATCACCCAGTCGTGTTGCAGCGACGGGTCCTGTGTCTACGCCTGTCCGGTGAACTGCATCCACCCGTCACCGGATGAGCCCGGCTTCGCCACCGCGGAGATGCTCTACATCGACCCGGTCGCATGCGTCGACTGTGGCGCGTGTGTGTCGGCGTGCCCCGTCGGCGCCATCGCGCCCGACACCCGACTCGAACCCAAGCAGCTGCCGTTCATCGAGTTGAACGCGTCCTTCTATCCCAAGCCCGAGGGCAAGCTGCCGCCGACGTCCAAGCTCGCTCCCGTGATCGAGGCGCCGATGGTCCGCCCGCGGTCCGGAGGGCCGTTGACGGTCGCGATCGTCGGGTCGGGCCCGGCGGCGATGTATGCCGCCGACGAACTGCTGACGCAGCGCGGTGTGCGGGTCAATGTCTTCGAGCGGCTGCCGACCCCGTACGGGCTGGTGCGCGCCGGGGTGGCTCCGGACCACCAGAGCACCAAACGGGTGACGCGATTGTTCGACAAGGTCACGAAGCTGCCGGGGTTCACGTTCTACCTGAACGTCGAGGTCGGTTCGGACCTGACGCACGCCGATCTGCAGGCCCATCATCACGCGGTGCTCTACGCCGTCGGCGCGCCCAACGACCGCCGGCTGGACATCGACGGAATGGGCCTGCCCGGTACGGCGACTGCCACCGAAATGGTGGCATGGATCAACGGCCATCCTGAATTCACCGATCTGCCAATCGATTTGAGCCACGAGCGGGTGGTCGTCGTCGGCAACGGCAACGTGGCGTTCGACGTGGCGCGCATCCTGACCACCGATCCCGACGTGCTTGCGCTCACGGACATCTCCGGCCACGCGTTGGCCGCGCTGCGCGGGTCAAAGGTCAACGAGGTCATCGTTGCCGCCCGCCGCGGCCCGGTGCACTCGGCGTTCACGCTGCCGGAACTGATCGGGCTGACGTCGGTGTGCGATGTGGTGCTGGACGGCGCGGACCATGATCGGGTCATCAGTGACCTGGCAACGGCCACCGATCCGTTGACACGCAACAAACTCGAGATCCTGTCGAAGTTGGGTGACGCATCAGCACCGGCGACCCGCCCCCGGATCCGGCTGGCCTATCAGCTGACGCCGACGCGCATTCTCGGCGAGCAGCGCGTGGACGGTGTGGAGTTCGTCGTGACTGGGACCGACGAGGTTCGTCGCATCGACGCCGGTCTTGTACTGACCTCAATCGGCTACCGCGGCAAGCCGATTCGCGACCTTCCATTCGACGACGATGCCGCGGTGGTGCCCAACGACGGCGGCCGGGTCATCGACCCCGCGTCGGGTGAAACCGTGCCCGGCAGTTACGTCGCGGGCTGGATCAAGCGCGGTCCCACCGGCTTCATCGGCACCAACAAGTCGTGTGCCGGCGAGACGGTGCACAACCTGGTGGCCGACTACAACGCGGGCGTGCTCGCGAATCCGTCGAACAAGCTGGCCGCGCTGGACAAGCTGGTGCGAAGCAAGCGGTCCAACGTGGTCGACGCCGCGGGGTGGAAGGCCATCGACGACGCGGAGGTTGCGCGCGGCGGCGAACACCGGCCCCGCGACAAGTTCACGACGATCGCCGAGATGCTTGCCGCGGCGGCCGACGCACCCGCGCCGTCGATGCGCAGTCGCGTGCTCGCCGGCTTGCGCCGCTAGCCCCTACTGATGCTGCTTGATCGCGTCGTCGATCTCGTCCTGACTCACTTCGCGCATCGGCTGGCCCATCGACCAGAGGTGGCCGAACGGATCGCGTAGTTCGCCGTAGCGGTCGCCCCAGAACATGTCGTCGAGCGGCATCACGACCGTCGCGCCGGCGTCGATCGCCTTCTGAAACTTCGCGTCCACGTCCGTCACGGTCAGATGAACGGTGACCGGCGACCCACCCAACGCCTCCGGCGTCACCGACTTGCCGTCATTCATCTCGGGGAAGTCGTCGTTGAGCATCACCAAGGCCCCGTTGATCCGCAGCGCGGCGTGAAACAGCTTCTTGCCGTCGGGTCCTGGCACCCGGCCCAGTTCCTCGGCGTCGAACGCCTTGACGTAGAAGTCGATGGCTGCCGCACCGTCACTGACGGTGAGCATCGGGGACACGGCGGGCTGGACGTCGATTGCCATTGCAGTCTCCTAGCGAGTTGGGTTTTTCCCTTGCGGGCTACGAGTACGACTTGTCGGGCGGACCAAACTCATCGCACCGGTCCCCATGCAAGCATCGGGCACCGACAAGTGCGTCTGGCAACATAGCGGCGTGCTTGGGCAGGAAGTCCCGACGAAGTCGAGGGTGGCGGTATTCGACCCCCTCATCGTCGGAGTCCTTGCCGCCGCGGTCAGCCTCATCGGCGCCGGCCGCCCGTCGTTCTGGTACGACGAAGCCGCGACGATCTCGGCGTCGTACAGCCGCTCGCTCGGCCAGCTGTGGCACATGATGGGCAATGTCGACGTCGTCCACGGCCTCTATTACGTGCTCATGCACGGCTGGTTCACGGTCTTCCCGCCGACGGAGTTCTGGTCGCGTGTGCCCAGCGGTCTGGCGGTCGGCGGTGCGGCGGCCGGCGTCGTCGTGCTGGGCACGCAGTTCTCGACGCGCACCGTCGCACTGAGCGCCGGAGTCCTGTGCGCGATCCTGCCGCGCGCGACGTGGGCGGGTATCGAGGCCCGGCCGTACGCACTGACGATGCTGGCCGCTACGTGGTCAACCGTCCTGTTGGTGCACGCAGTGCGCCGCAACGATGGTTGGATCTGGCTCTGCTACGCGGCCGCGATGGCGGCGTCGATCCTGCTCGACGTGTACCTCGCGCTGATTTTCCTCGCGCACGCCGTGTTCCTGTGCTTCTACCGGCCGGGCCGCACAGTGGTCGTGCGGTTTGTCGTGACCATGGTGGGTACGTGTCTGGCGGTGGCGCCGTTCGTCCGGCTGGCCGCCGGTCAAGCGCACCAGATCATCTGGATCTCACGGGTCGGCCGCCGCACCATCGAGGACGTCGCCGTCCAGCAGTACTTCGAGAGGAGCCCGCTGTTCCTGATCGCCTCGGCGTGCGTCATCGTCGCGGCTATCGTCTTGTGGCGCTTCACATCTGTGCGACTGGCAGAGGGAGATCGCCAGTTGTTGGCCATCGCGATCGCGTGGCTGGTGGTGCCCACCGCGTTGATCCTCGGTTGGTCGGCGCTGGTGCATCCGATATACACGCCGCGGTACCTGTGCTTCACCGCGCCTGCGATGGCACTCGCGCTGGGCGTGTGTGTCGGCGCGTTGGCGGTGCGGCCGTGGATTGCAGCCGTCGCGCTCGTGGTCTTCACTGCAGCTGCGGTGCCCAATTATCTTCTGGTGCAACGAAGTCCGTATGCGAAGTACGGGATGGACTACAGCCAGGTAGCCGACCTGATCGCCGCGAAGTCACGGGGTGAGCCGGGTGAGTGCCTGCTGGTGAACGACACCGTGACTTTCATGCCCGCCCCGATGCGTCCGCTGCTGGCGGCCCGCCCCGATGCCTACGACAAAGTGGTCGACATCAGCCTGTGGCAGACGGCGGTCGACCGCGACGACGTCTTCGACACCAACCTCGTACCGGAGGCATCGGTCGGACCCCTGAACGTCTGCCGAGTTCTGTGGATCATCACCCAGGCCGACCCGACAAGGCCTGCCCAGGAACAGAATCCGGCAATGGAGCCGGGCCCGCTGTTCGGTGGCACCCCCGCGTTCGCGGTGACGCGCGAAACCGGCTACCGGCTAGTGGAGCGTTGGCAGTTCAACCTGGTTCAGGTGATCAAAGCCGAGCGATGAGCTACCAGACGCGGAGGTAGTCGACGAGCATGGCCGCCGGGAACACCCCTGCCGCAGGGTCGCCGCCGCCGGGTCCGCCGATCGCGAGGGTGAACATCGGCTGCATCCAGTAGCCGGGGATGCTGAAGGGCCACCGGAGGTCACCGGGCCTGCCAGACACGGGGATCGGGTTGGGCGGCACGTGGAAGTACGGTTCGGCGCCGTCGACGTAGTCGCGCCAGAACGAGAAACCGTCTTCGCCCCAGTGCATCCGCCAGGTGTGCCAGGCGTTGTCGACCATGCCGGGGATCGACTTGCCCTCCCACGTCTTGCCGTTGGAGGCCGCGTGCACCGTCGTGCCGGGAGGCCAGCTGTTGTTGCCGTACCACTCGAAGACGTCGACTTCGCCGTCAGGCAGCGGATCCTCGTTGACCGCCCAGAACGCCGGCCAACAGCCGGGAGTGAGGCAGTCGAGCTTGATCCGCGCTTCCCACGTCTGGTTGATCATGCCGCGCCAGATGCCTCGCAACTTGGCGCCGTAGTAGGTGTTCATGTCGCGGGTGGCCATCATCACCAGGTTGGAATTGCCGTCCTGGAAGATATTCCGGCGATCATCGCGGTAGATGCCCGCCACCGGCGGGTAAACCTCGTCCTGCCAGGTCTGGATCAGCCACTTGGACGGATCGGGGGCCGACCCAGCCGGACCGTCGAACTCGTCGTGGAAGATGTAGCTTCCCGGGTCGGCGCTCTGCGGCTGCGTCGGTATCGGGGCGCGATTCGTCGGGCTGGCCTGAGCCTGAGCTAGAGGCATCGTGGCTGCGATCAAGCCAAGACCCGACATCATCATCATGTTGCGGCGATCCATCTGAGGCACCCGCCCACCCTAGAAGGAACTTCACAGATTTAGGTTCATTTCGGGGGTCGTACGTGTTGCATCTAACGTTGCTCACACCACGGAGAAGGACGGCGGCAACGTCGACCGTCCCGTCAGTGCCAGCAGCACCGTTTCCCCGTTTCCGGTCGCAACGGCCGTGCGCGTTGCGAGCTCCAGCGCCTCGGCGAGCACGGCATTGGGAAGCTGAAACGGGATGTCGACCGCCCCTGCGATGTCCATTCCGTGCACAGCCATTTCGAACACCCTGGTCGGCAGGTAGGTGTGCAATCGAATGCCCAGGCCGCCAATCACGTTGATCAGTGGGTCATCGACCGAAGCGAGGTCCTCCAGCACGCCTGCCACCAGCTCGTCGACGGTTGCCGCGGGGTCATCGCCGAGATCCCTGCCCGCCTGCCTGCCGCGCTCGGCCACATCGGCGGGGTCGATGCCCAGCGCCGAAGGAGTCACCCGCACGTAGTACTCCTGCGGTGTCGCAATGTCCTCACGGTCCGCAGGGGATTGCAGGTAGTTGCGCACCGTGGTCAGCGAGCGCGAGGTATGACCCACCAGCGAGCGGACGTCCCATTCGCCCAGTCCGGGTCGGTCCCATGCGTCGGCCGGGATCTCGTGCACCAGCGCGGCGAAACTCGTCGCCGCCAAGCTGTAGGTCGCGATGGTCACGACCGGGAAACGCGGTCCCAACCCTCGACGGACTCCGGGCTGCGGGGCTCGGGTCCGACGTAGATGGCGGCTGGCCGGACCAGCTTGCCGAGCCGCTTCTGCTCGAGGATGTGGGCACACCAGCCGGCGGTGCGGCCGCAGGTGAACATCGCGGGCATCATCTGGGTGGGTACCTGCGCGAAGTCCAGGATCACCGCGGCCCAGAACTCGACATTGGTCTCGATCGCGCGGTCGGGGCGACGTTCCCGCAACTCGGCGAGTGCGGCCTGCTCCAGTTCGGAGGCCACCTCGTAGCGGGGTGCCTCCAACCGCTTGGCGGTGGCCCGCAGCACCCGCGCCCGCGGATCCTCGGCGCGGTAGACGCGGTGGCCGAAGCCCATCAGTTTTTCCTTGCGGTCGAGGATGCCTTTGACGACAGCGCGCGCGTCGCCGATCTTCTCGACTTCTTCGATCATCGGGAGCACGCGCGCAGGTGCGCCGCCGTGCAGCGGGCCGCTCATGGCGCCGATGGCGCCCGATAGCGCCGCCGCGACGTCCGCGCCAGTCGACGCGATCACGCGGGCGGTGAACGTCGAGGCGTTCATGCCGTGTTCGGCAGCCGACACCCAGTAGGCGTCGATCGCCTCGATGTGCTTGGGATCCGGCTCGCCCTGCCAGCGGGTCATGAATCGTGCTGTCACGGTGGAACATTCGTCGACAACCCGCTGGGGGACCGCGGGCTGATAGATGCCGCGCGCAGACTGGGCGACGTAGGAGAGCGCCATCACCGATGCTCGGGCCAGCTGGTCGCGCGCGGTTTGATCGTCGATGTCGAGCAGCGGCGCGTAGCCCCAGATCGGGGCGAGCATGGCGAGCCCGGCCTGGACGTCGACACGGACATCGCCGCTGTGAATCGGCAGGGGGAACGGCTCCGCGGGTGGCAGACCGTGGCCGAACTTGCCGTCGACCAGCAAGGCCCACACATCGCCGAAGGTGACATGCTGATCGACCAGATCCTCGATGTCGACGCCGCGATATCGCAGCGCGCCGCCGTCCTTGTCCGGTTCGGCGATCTCGGTGGTGAAGGCGACGACGCCCTCGAGTCCGGGTACGAAATCCTCAGGAACCGCTGACACCGTAGTCATGGGCGAATTCTCGCACCCGGCCCCGCGTCGTTTCCTACCGGTCGGTAACAGAGTCGACGATCAGCCGAGGCGTAGCGTGAGCGCGTGGCCCCCCAGGACGACGACCATCTAGCGAGAATGCGGGTCGAGTATGGCTCGGTGGAGAAGGACGGCAGCAGCGATCTCGATGCGGACTGGCTCGCTGATGGCTGGGTTGCGCTGCTGCACAACTGGTTAGCCGACGCCGAGCGCGCTGGGGTGGCAGAACCGAACGCGATGGTGGTTGGCACCGTCGATGCGCGCGGACGCCCTTCCACCCGCTCGGTGCTGTGCAAGAGCGTCGACGCCGACGGCATCACCTTCTTCACGAACTACGACTCCGCCAAGGGTGCGGAGCTGGCCGGGGCGCCCTACGCCTCCGCGACGTTCCCGTGGTTCCTGCTCGGCCGCCAGGTGCACGTCCGCGGCCTGGTCACCAAGGTTTCTGCCGAGCAGACGGCCGACTACTGGTCCAAGCGTCCGCGTGGTTCGCAGCTGGGCGCCTGGGCGTCACGGCAGTCCAGGCCGATTGCTTCGCGTGCCGCGCTGCTCGATCAGCTGGCCGACGTGACCCAGCGGTTCGCCGACCTCGACGAGGTGCCGGTGCCGCCGAATTGGGGCGGGTACCTCATCGCGCCCGAGGTCGTCGAGTTCTGGCAGGGCCGGGAGAACAGGGTGCACAACAGGATCCGTGTCGTCACCGACCCTGAGCTGCCGGTGAGCATGCACAACAGCCGCATCGAGCGGTTACAGCCGTAAGTGGGGCGGTTCTTCGCCGACACCACACCGCTTCGCACACCGGACTTCCGTCGGTTGTGGCTCGCGGGGGTCGTCACCGTCATCGGCGCCAACCTGACGATTTTCGCGGTACCCGTGCAGCTGTATGCGCTCACCCAGAGCTCGGCATACGTGGGTCTGTCGGGAGTGTTCGCACTCGTGCCGCTGATCGTGTTCGGCCTGTGGGGTGGCGCATGGGCGGACGCGATGGACCGTCGCCTGCTGTTGATCATCGCGTCCATCGGATTGGCACTGGCGTCGGTGCTGTTGTGGCTGCAAGCCGCGCTGCAGCTCAACAACGTTTGGGTGGTGCTGTGCCTGCTGTCGGTGCAGCAGGCGTTCTACGCGATCAATTCGCCGACCAGGGCCGCTGCGATACCGCGGATGCTGCCCGGCGACCAACTGGCGGCCGCGAACTCGCTGAACATGACGGTCATGCAGTTCGGTGCCATCGTCGGACCGCTGCTGGCCGGGGTCATGCTGCACTGGGTTGACCTGTCCACGCTCTATCTCATCGACGCGGTCCTGTGCATCGCACCGATCTGGGCGACGTTCCGCCTTGCGCGGATGCCGCCTGCCGACGGCGGGCCGCGCGGCGGGGGTATCCGCTCAGTCCTTGAAGGCTTCCGCTACCTGGCCGGCAATCAGGTCGTGTTGATGTCATTCGTCGTCGACCTCATCGCGATGATTTTCGGCATGCCGCGCGCACTGTTCCCGCAAATGGCGCACGAGAGCTTCGGCGGTCCGGTCGAGGGAGGACTGACAATGGCGCTGTTGGCCGCGGCGATGTCGGTGGGCGCGGTGGCGGGCGGGGTGTTCTCGGGCTGGCTGCCGAGGGTTCGCCGCCAGGGCTTGACCGTCGTCTGGGCGATCGTTGTGTGGGGGGTCGCGATGATCGGCTTTGGTCTCGCGGGCGGGTACGCGCACGGCAGGGCGGGTCTCCTCCTCTGGATTGCCCTGGGCTGCTTGGCGATTGGCGGTGCCGCGGACATGGTGTCGGCAGCGTTCCGTTCGACGATCCTGCAGCAGGCGGCATCCGACGACTTGCGCGGCCGACTGCAGGGGGTGTTCACGGTGGTCGTCGCTGGGGGGCCGAGACTGGCGGATGCCGCGCACGGAGCGACCGCCGCGGCCGTCGGCACCACGGTGGCCGCGGCCGGCGGGGGAGCGCTGGTGGTGATCGGCATGGTGGCGTGCACGCTGTTGGTTCCCGCCTTCGTCCGGTACCGAGTGACCGGCGACAATCGCGGCGGCAAAGTGTGACCTAGGGGGCCAATTGTCGGAGGGTGCCACTTTTCTCAGCGGCCTCTTACGTTGGCTGGCTAGCATCCGAATTCGTGTCTGATGTGAGCGGGGAGGCCAACCTCGGGCTGCGGGAACGCAAAAAGCAACGAACGCGCGCCACGCTCATCGATGCGGCGGTCGATCTCTGTGAACGCCAGGGGTTCGATCGCACCACCGTCGACCAGATCGCCGCCATCGCCGATGTGTCACCACGTACCTTCAGCCGCTATTTCGCCACCAAGGACGCCATTGCGCTGGCGCTCATCGACGAAGTGCTGGAGAAGACGGCCGTCGAACTCGCCCGGCAACCGCTCGACCTCAACCATTTCGAAGCGCTGCTCAGGGCGTATCTCGCGATGGCCGCGGCCGCGAAGGCCGCCGTGGCCGGCGAGCTGTCGGCGGACCGGGTGATGTGCATCGTGCGGATCATCTTGTCGTCGTCCGCGCTGCGGCAGTCCGCGCTGGAGTACCGCGGCAATGCCATTGACGTGGAACTCGCCAGGCGAATGGGAACCGACATCGGCGATCGCGCCCCACGGCTGGTGTCCGCGGTGTGGGGATCCATGCTCATGACGGCGCTGACCGGTTTGACCGCGGGCGGCCGCGACGGTGTCCCGCTGACCATCGACGATGTGGTCGCCTATCTGGAGGACACATTCGCCGAGTTCACCGCCCTCATGATGAGCAATCGACAGCCTGTCTGACCGTCTGGCAGGCCCCCCTCGGGCGGGATCGCTGGAATGGGACTACCTTTTGAGGGACAGACACGAGATGTTCTCGATATTCCTTGCAACGTAGAAGGGATCCCCGCGTGGCCGAAAAAGACGAGCACGCCACTCTCAATTACCCCGGTGGCGAGCTTGAATTGGACGTCGTCAAGGCCACCGAGGGCTCCGACGGCATCGCCCTGGGTTCGCTGCTGGCCAAGACCGGCTACACCACGTACGACGACGGGTTCGTCAACACCGCGTCGACCAAGAGCGCCATCACCTACATCGACGGTGACGCCGGGATCCTGCGCTATCGCGGCTATCCCATCGAACAGCTCGCGGAGAAGTCGAACTTCATCGAGGTCAGCTACCTGCTGATCTACGGCGAACTGCCGACGCCGGACCAGCTCGAGGCGTTCACCACCCAGATTCAGCGACACACGCTGCTGCACGAGGACCTCAAGCGATTCTTCGACGGCTTCCCGCGCAACGCGCACCCGATGCCGGTGCTGTCCAGCGCGGCGAATGCGCTGAGTGCCTACTACCAGGACTCGCTGGATCCGTTCGACGACGAGCAGGTCGAGCTGTCGACGATCCGTTTACTGGCCAAGATGCCGACGATCGCGGCGTATGCGTACAAGAAGTCGGTCGGCCAGCCGTTCCTCTACCCGGACAACTCGATGAGCCTCGTCGAGAACTTCCTACGGATGACGTTCGGCCTGCCTGCCGAGCCCTACGAGGTCGACCCTGAACTGGTCCGCGCACTCGACATGCTCTTCATCCTGCACGCCGACCACGAGCAGAACTGCTCGACGTCGACGGTGCGGCTGGTCGGCTCGTCACAGGCCAACCTGTTCACGTCGATCTCCGGCGGCATCAATGCGCTCTGGGGTCCCCTGCACGGCGGCGCCAATCAGGCGGTGCTCGAGATGCTGGAGAAGATCCGCGTCGGCGAGAATGACGTTCAAACCTTCGTCAAGAAGGTGAAGAACAAAGAAGAAGGCGTCAAGCTGATGGGCTTCGGCCATCGGGTCTACAAGAACTACGACCCGCGGGCACGCATCGTCAAGGAGCAGGCCGACAAGATCCTCGGCAAGCTCGGTGGCGACGACGAGCTGCTGGACATCGCCAAGGAGCTCGAAGAGATCGCGCTGACCGACGAGTTCTTCATCGAGCGCAAGTTGTACCCCAACGTCGACTACTACACCGGCGTGATCTACCGGGCGATGGGCTTCCCGACCCGCATGTTCACCGTGCTGTTCGCTCTGGGCCGGCTGCCCGGGTGGATCGCGCACTGGCGGGAGATGCACGACGAGGGTGGCGGCAAGATCGGCCGTCCGCGCCAGATCTACACCGGGTACACCGAGCGCGACTACGTCGGCACCAAGTCCCGCTGAGGCTTCGTTTCCCGCCGAACGTGGATTACCCGCACACTCCGGGCAGCTGGAGCGTGACATAAGCCCACACTCGGCCCGGTAATCCATTTCACAGGCGGTCGGGCTTGCCATCGCAACAGTTGTAGTTTCACAATAGTTGTGTGAATGAAAGTGTCGTCCGCTCACTGAGCCCTAGGCGCAAGGCCATCATCCTGGTGTCTTGCTGCCTGAGCCTGCTGATCGTGTCGATGGACGCGACGATCGTCAACGTCGCGATTCCCAATATTCGTCGGGACCTCGGCGCGACGGCATCGCAGCTGCAGTGGGTCATCGACATCTACACGCTGGTGCTGGCCTCGCTGTTACTACTGGCGGGTGCGGCGGGTGACAGGTTCGGCCGTAGGCGCACATTCCAGATCGGGTTGACGGTGTTCGCGGTCGGCTCGCTGCTCTGCAGCCTCGCACCGAACATCCAGACGCTGATCGCCGCGCGCTTCGTGCAGGCCATCGGCGGTTCGATGATGAACCCGGTGGCGATGTCGATCATCACTCAGGTGTTCACCGGCCGTGTCGAGCGCGCCCGCGCTATCGGAGTCTGGGGTGGCGTCGTCGGTATCTCGATGGCGCTCGGCCCGATCGTCGGCGGTGCGCTCATCGAGTTCGTGAATTGGCGCTCGGTGTTCTGGATCAACCTGCCGATCTGCGCTCTGGCGATCCTGCTGACCGCGATCTTCGTGCCCGAGTCCAAGTCGGTCACGATGCGCGACGTCGACCCGATCGGTCAGGGCCTCGGAATGGCTTTCCTGTTCGGCACCGTGTTCGTGCTCATCGAAGGCCCGAACTTCGGCTGGGCGGACGTGCGCACACTCGCCGTCGCCGCGGTCGCGGCCATTGCGCTCATCGCCTTCCTGGCCTTCGAGTCACGACGCCACGACCCGTTCATCGATCTCCGGTTCTTCCGCAGCATTCCGTTCGCATCTGCGACCATGATCGCGGTGTGTTCGTTCGCCGCGTGGGGCGCGTTCCTGTTCATGATGTCGCTGTACCTGCAGGACGAGCGTGGCTTCTCGGCGATGGAAACCGGGCTGATCTATCTACCGGTAGCCATTGGCGCGCTGGTGTTCTCGCCGCTGTCCGGTCGGATGGTCGGCCGATGGGGTAGCCGGCCGTCGTTGGTCATCGCGGGGGTCTTGATCACCGCAGCCACGATGATGCTCACTACGCTGTCCGCGACCACGCCGGTGTGGCAATTGCTCGTGATCTTCGCGGTGTTCGGTGTCGGCTTCTCGATGGTCAACGCGCCGATCACCACGGCGGCGGTCAGTGGCATGCCCACGGACCGGGCAGGCGCGGCGTCGGCTGTCGCGAGCACCAGTCGCCAGGTCGGCGTCAGTCTCGGTGTGGCGGTGTGTGGTTCGATCGCCGGGTCGGCACTCGCGACCATGGGTGCGGACTTCGCGGTGGCGGCGCGCCCGCTGTGGATCATCTGCGCGGCGCTGGGGGTCACGATCATCGCGCTCGGCATCTACTCGACCTCACCGCGCGCGCTGCGTTCCGCCGACCGGCTGGCACCGCTGATCGCGGGAACCGATGCGCGGCTGGAGGTCGCTGATGTCCGGTAATCCGTTGGCCGACGAGGTCTGGCGCACCATGGCCGCGGTGGTGATCGACAACCGTGACTCCTGGCGACGCGCGGTGGTCGAGCGATCGGGCCTGCCGTTCAGCAGAATTCGTATCCTCCGGCGGTTGGCACGCCGGTCGATGTCGGTCAAGGAGCTGGCGCACGCGGCGACGATCGATGCGCCCGCGGCGACGGTGGCTGTCAACGACCTCGAAGAGCGCGGACTGGTGATACGTGAGATCGATCCATCGAATCGACGCTGCAAGATTGTGTCGCTCACCGAGGCCGGTCAGGAAATGCTCCGCACCATCGATTCGACGGAAGACCCGGCGCCCGAGGCGCTGGCATCGCTCGACGACGCCGAACTTCATTCGCTCAAGGCGATTGTCGGCAAACTCGTCTCGGATTAGCTCTCCAGCAGCGCCATCGCGGCATTGTGCCCGCCGACCCCGGACACCGCTCCTCCTCGGCGTGACCCCGAGCCGCACAACAGAATCCGGTCATGGGCGGTTTCCACACCCCATCGCTGCGCCGGGGTGTCCAGCGGCTCGTCATCCTCGGCGAACGGCCACGACAGGCCGCCGTGGAAGATGTTGCCCGCCGTCATGCCGAGCGAGTGCTCGAGGTCGGCGGTCGTCTTCGCCTCGATGCACAGCCGCCCCGCCGAATCCTGCATCAGAACATCTTGAATGGGTTCGGCCAGAACGGAGTTCAGCGAGTTGAGTACCGCCGAGGTCAACGTATCGCGCATTCGGTCGGGGTCACCGGCCGAAACCAGCTTATGCGGTGTGTGCAGGCCGAAGACGGTCAGCGTCTGTGCACCAGCGGCGCGAAGGCCATCGGACAGAATCGTGGGATCGGTCAGTGAGTGGCAGTAAATCTCGCACGGCAGTGGGTCGGGCACCACGCCGTGGTCCGCCCGCGTGTACGCCGTATCGAGTTGACGGTAGGTCTCATTGATGTGGAAGGTCCCGCCGAAAGCCTGCTCCGGCGAGACGGTTTCGTCATGCAGGCGTGGTAGCCGCTGCAGCATCAGGTTGACCTTCACCTGCGCGCCGGGGGCCTGGGCGGGCGCGGGCTCGCCGAGCAGGGTGGCCAGCACGGACGGCGTCACGTTCGACAGGATGTGGCCGGCGTGGACGCGGTGGTCGCGGCCGTCTTTGCGGTAGCACACTTCGCCATCGGGGTCGATCGCGTAAACCTCGGCGTCACAGATGATCTCGGCGCCATATCCGGTGGCCGCGGCGGCCAGTGCGCCACTGACCGCGCCCATACCGCCGATCGGGACGTCCCAGTCGCCGGTGCCGCCGCCGAGCAGGTGGTAGAGGAAGCAGATGTTCTGCGTCAGCGAAGGATCGTCGAGGCGGGCGAACGTACCGATCAGCGCGTCGGTGGCCATCACGCCGCGCACGAGGTCGTTCGACACGGCGTCGGTGATGGCGTGCCCGATCGGCTCCTCGACCATCAGGCGCCACGCTGCGTCATCACCGACGTGCTTGCGAGCATCTGCGCGGGTGCACAACGGCCGCAGCAGCGTCGGCCACATTCGCGATGTCAGCCCGCGACATCGTCGGTAGAACTCATCGAAGCCTTCCTCATCCGATGCCGCGCCCACCATGCCGAACGTCGACGGCGACCCGATCAGCAACCCGGTCCGGCCGCCCGTCTCCGGGTCAGGCGTGTACGACGAATGCCGTCGGCGCACCAGTCGCACCCGGGCGCCCAGATCCTCGACGATGCGCTGGGGTAGCAGGCTCACCAGATACGAGTAGCGGGACAATCGCGCGTCGACACCCTCGAAGGCGTGGGCGGACACCGCCGCACCGCCGACGTGGTCGAGCCGCTCGAGCACCTGCACACGCCGGCCCGCCCGGGCCAGATATGCGGCGGCCACCAGACCGTTGTGCCCGCCACCGACGATGGCGACGTCGGATGTCGCCGACCGGGCCGCTCCGGTGTCAGATGTCGTCACAGCTCAGCCGAGGTAGCCCTCGACCTCGTCCGCAGGCCGAACGTTCGCCGCCCCCGGATCGCCGCCGGTCTCGCGCAACGCCCGTCGTTGACGCAGCAGGTCCCAGCACTGGTCCAGCTGCACCTCCAGCGCACGCAGCCGTTGATGCTCTTCGGACTCGTCGATCTCGCGGTGCTGCAGCTGAGCTCGCAGCTCTTTCTCCTCGGCGACCAGCTTGTGGACCTGATCGAGAATGTCTTGGTCTCTCGCCATTGCTTCAGTGTGCCCGACTACGGTGGACACGGTGACTTCCAATTCAGGACAGAAGCCCGAGATCGAGTTCATTGACGGTCCCCCTCCGACCGAGCTGGTCATCAAGGACCTGGTGGTCGGCGACGGTGCCGAGGCGGTGCCCGGTGGCAACGTCGAGGTGCACTACGTCGGCGTCGAGTTCGACACCGGCGAGGAGTTCGACAGCTCGTGGGCGCGCAACGAGTCGATTGAATTCCCGCTGCGCGGTCTGATTCAGGGCTGGCAGGACGGCATCCCCGGCATGAAGGTCGGCGGCAGGCGACAGCTCGTCATTCCGCCTGAGCTGGCCTATGGCCCCGCCGGCGGCGGGCACCGGCTGTCCGGCAAGACTTTGATTTTCGTTATCGACCTGATCGGCGCCCGCTAGCTCGGGCCGGGCAGCCTCAGCAGAAGGCGGGCGCCGCCGAGCGGACTCTCCTCCAGAGCGGCTGTGCCGCCGTGCAATTCGGCCTGCTGCGCGACCAGCGCCAGCCCGAGCCCCGACCCCGAGACCGACGCGGTCGAGCCGCGGGAGAACCGGTCGAACACGATCTTGCGTTCTTCGTCGGGAACCCCGACGCCGTCGTCGTCGATCGCGATTTCCACACCCGCGCGTGAACTGACCGCCGACAGCTGCACCCGCGACGCCCCGCCGTGTTTGACGGCGTTGGCGATCGCGTTGTCGACCGCCAGCCGCAGCCCGGCGGGCAGGCCGACGATGATCACCGTCGGCGCGGGCACCAACGACACATCCAGCTCCGGATATACGCGCATCGCGTCGTGCGCGGCACGGTCCAGCAATTCGGTGATGTCGACGGGTACGTGGTCGTCGGCCGTCGACAGCTCGCCCTGGGCCAGCCGCTCCAGCGCCCCGAGCGTGGCCTCGATGCGCGACTGCGTGCGGATGACGTCGTTGACGACCTCCTTGCGCTGTTCCTCCGGCAGATCCAAGGTGGCCAGCACTTCGAGGTTGGTCCGCATCGCGGTCAGCGGCGTCCGTAGCTCATGCGCCGACACCGACGCGAAGTCGCGGGCCGAGGTCAACGCGGCCTTGGTCTTGTCCTGCTCGGTCCACACGCGTTCGACCAGACCCTGCACCGCCTCGGCGATCTCGACAGCTTCGGTGGCGCCGGCGACGTCGATGTCGGGATCCTCGTCGCCGGCCTCGATCTGTCGGGTCTGCTGGGCGAGGCGTTTGAACGGGCGCACCGCGAACGCGGCCAGCACCCATCCGCCGACCGTCG
This sequence comes from Mycobacterium sp. NPDC051804, assembly GCF_044452905.1. Lineage (NCBI taxonomy): Bacteria > Bacillati > Actinomycetota > Actinomycetes > Mycobacteriales > Mycobacteriaceae > Mycobacterium > Mycobacterium sp. NPDC051804. The sequence continues at coordinate 552,836 of NZ_JBITCD010000005.1, forward strand.
CGGCCCCGATCGCCAGGGTGCAGATGATGATCACCCGGCGATGCAGGTTGTTGATGTCGGCGACGGTGCCTTCATATGTCGCGCCGACGGCGACCGACATCGGTTCGGGCAGCCGGATGTCGACGGTGCGGACCCGGTAGCGCACCCCGTCGATGTAGGTGTCGGCGTAACCCGGCTCCATCTGCGGCAGGACGACATCCGAGTTCGACGTGACCTGTCCGCCCTTGCGCACGGTGATGATTGCGTCTTGATCGTTGGGTGATTTCGGGATCTCGTCGAGCCCCCGCGGCAGGAACGGGATCGCGAAGCCGGCCGCCTCGTCGAGCCTGCGGTCCAGTCGCTCGTTCCACGCGTCGGTGATGCCGAACCACACCACGGTGCCTGCGATGACGACGACGATCGCCCCGGCGATGGCGCTGGTGAACGCCACTCGCTGTCGAAGTGAGGGGGTCCGCCGAAAGACTCGCGTCAGGATGCTCATCGGACTACTGCGTGCGCAGGACGAATCCCACTCCACGCACCGTGTGCAGCAGCCTCGGTGCGCCGCCCGCCTCGAGCTTGCGGCGCAGATAGCCGATAAAGACATCGACGACGTTGGTGTCGGCGGCGAAGTCGTACCCCCACACCAGCTCGAGCAGCTGAGCCCGCGACAGCACCGCGGTCTTGTGCTCGGCCAGCACGGCGAGCAAGTCGAACTCGCGCTTGGTGAGATCGACGTCGACGCCGTTGACGCGGGCGCGGCGGCCGGGGATGTCGACCTCCAGCGGGCCGACTTGGATGGTCTCCGAGGAGAACGTCGCCGTCGAACCGCGCCGGCGCAGCAGCGCCTTCACCCGGGCCACCAGTTCCTGCAGCACAAAAGGTTTGACGAGGTAGTCGTCAGCCCCGGCTTCCAGGCCTGCCACCCGGTCGTCCACCGAACTGCGTGCCGACAGGACGCAAACGGGCACGTCGTTGTCCATCGCGCGCAGCGCGGTCACCACGCTGACGCCGTCGAGCACCGGCATGTTGATGTCGAGCACGATGGCGTCCGGGCGAGTCTCGGTCGCACTGCGCAGCGCCTCGGCGCCGTCGATCGCGGTGGACACGTCGAAACCGGACAGCCGCAGTCCGCGCTCGAGTGAGGCGAGCACGTCGGGGTCGTCGTCGACCACGAGCACCCGGGGTGAGGCAGCGCCACTCTCCATGGCTCCAATCTTGCCTGATGGCCCCCCCGCCATGTGTCAGGCGCGTAAGGACGACGGTCTCGCCGTTGCGACGGTCTTGTCACTGCCGTGTCACGGCGCTCGAAACGATCGGCTGATAGCAAAGCGAGCAAACTCGCACGCTGCTAGCATCCGGAACTTGTGCCAGCTCCTTCTCCCCGGTTGATCGTCGAGCCCGATGACGGTGTCGAACCGGTCCGCGAACTGATCCTCTCGGCACAGAATTCTCTGCTGATCAAACAATTCACCTTCACTGAAGAGTTCTTGATCCAGGCCGTCATCGACCGGCGAAACGCGGGTGTCGACGTGCGCGTCATGCTCAATCCCGCGCGCTCGGGTGGCGACCGAGCCAACGACGAGACGTTCCAGAGGTTCGCCGACGCCGGCATCACCGTCCGCTGGTCCAACCCGAAGTTCTATGTCACGCATGAGAAGTCGATCGTCGCCGACGAGCGAGCCGCTCTCGTCGCGACCTTCAACCTGTGCACGAAGTACTTCACCATGACCCGTGACTATGGCGTCATCACCCATGACCCCGTGCACGTCGCGCAGATCATTGAAGTATTCAACGCCGATTGGCAGGAGCAGGATTGGACCTGCTCGGCGTACGAGGGCCTGCTCTGGAGCAATTCGAATTCACGTCTGCACATGGCTCAGTTCATCGACACGGCTACGCGTCGGCTCGACATCCAGCACCCCAAATATGTCGATGCCGTCATCCTCGAGCGAATCGCGGCCGCGGCCGATCGCGGGGTGAAGGTGCACGTGCTCTGCGGCGGCAAGCATGGCATCAGCGAATGGGACATCCTCGACACTTTCGCTTCGCTGCGCACGCTGCGCCGCTTCGGCGTGAAGGTGCACAAGCAGAAGAATCTGCGGGTGCACGCGAAGCTGCTGGTGGTCGACGACGAACGCGCGCTCGTCGGCTCGATGAACATCGATCGCAGCGCCTTCGATCTGCGCCGTGAGCTCGGCATTCTGGTGTCGGACGCGCCGACCGTGGCACGGTTGAAGCAGGTGTTCGACGAGGACTGGGCGCTGTCGCATCACTATGAGCCGCCGGACCCGCTGGAGACGGCCCGCCATCACGAGGACGACTTCCCGCACGATCACGAACTCATGCATGAGTGAGCCCGAGGCAGGGCTCGAGAAGGTCTCGTTGGCCGAGCTGGCGTGGACGTTCAACCACATCGCGCTGGCGTCGTTCGGAGGCGGTCTGTCGGCGTGGTCCCGTGAGGTGCTCGTCGTCGAGAAGCAGTGGCTCGGCGAAGAGGAGTTCCTCTCCGCGATGACGATGTGCCGGATCCTGCCCGGCGCGAATCAGGTGAACATGGCGGTCTTCGCCGGTAGCAAAGTGCGCGGGTTGACGGGTGTGCTCGCGGCGCTGTTCGGTCTGTGCTTCCTGCCGGTGGTCATCGTTCTCGTGATGGCGTTCCTGTACTTCCGCTTCAAGGAGCAGGCCGCGGTCAAGGGTGTGCTGCACGGTGCATCGGCGGCGGCTGTCGCGCTGACGATCGCCATGGTGATCCAGACGGGTAAGAAGTGCCTGACCGGCCTCGTGCCGGTCGCGCTGTTCTTGGCGGCGTTCGTGCTGAATGGAATTGTGCGGCTGCCGTTGCCGCTGACGCTGTTGATCGTCGCGCCGCTCGCGCTGTTGTGGGCGTGGCCGAGAAAGCGTGCCGCGTAGTCGTCATGGACACCTACCTCCAGCTCGCTGGCATGTTCGCGGGGCTGTCGCTGCTGTCGATCGGCGGCGGCAACGCGGTTCTTCCCGACATGCACCGGCAGGCGGTCAACGGCCATCACTGGATGTCCAATGCGCAGTTCGCCGACATCTTTTCGATCTCGCAGACCGCGCCGGGTCCGAGCATCCTGATCGTCACCCTTGTCGGTTACGGTGCCGGACTGTCAGTCGGCGGCGTGCCCGGGGCGATTGTCGGGGGACTCATCGCCACGGTCGCGATGATCATCCCCGCGGCCTCGCTGATGTACGCGGTGACGCTGTTCTGGCAGAAGGCGCAGAAGTCGAGATGGCGGGTCGCGGTCGAGAAGGGTTTCGCGCCGCTGACCGTCGGTCTGATCATGGCGTCCTCGTTGGTGATGAGCCGGACCGCCGACCATGACTGGCGGGCCTACCTGCTGACCGCGGTCTGCACAGCGATTTTCATCTTCACCAAGACCAATCCGTTGATCGTGGTGGCCGCAGCCGGTGTCATCGGCTATTTCGGGATTGTTTGACGCGGGCGAAAAAAACTGCGCGGTTCGTCCAGCGGATAGGCGTACGGACTGCTATCTACATAGGGTGACGGTCAAATCTCCCGACGCTGTCGGGGCACCGCCGCCTGAACAGGCGCCGGATCCACAGTCGACTTCGCGCTCGATCCCCGATCTCTGCCGCGCGCTGATCAACAACCGCACCTTCGAGCTCGCGATTGTCGCCGTGATCGTTGTGAACGCGATCGTGCTGGGGATGGGGACGTACGCGGATATCGCGAACCGGCACGAACCCCTGTTCAGCACCATCTACAACGTCATCCTGGGCATCTACGTCGTCGAGTTGCTCATCCGGCTGACGGCATATCGGTGGAACCCGCGGGAATTCGTCAAGGACGGCTGGAACGTCTTCGACTTCATCGTCGTCGTCGCATCTTTTGTGCCGTCGCTGCGGGCGAACGCCATGTTGCTGCGGCTCGTGCGGCTGCTGCGCATCGTCCGTCTGGTTCGCTTCCTGCCGGACCTGCGCGTGCTCGTGTCCGCGGCGGGCCGAAGCGTGCCGGGCATCGCATCGTTGGCGGCCGCGACTTTCGTGCTGATCTTCATCTACGGAATGCTCGGCTGGGTGCTGTTCAGCGGGCACGATCCGGCCAACTACGGCAACGTGGGCCAGGCGATGCTGACGATGTTCGTCATGCTCACGTTGGAGAACTTCCCCGACAATGTCGCGATGGGCCAAGCGGTTTCGCAGTGGTCGATCGTGTACTTCATCAGCTACGTGCTGCTGGCCAGCTTCCTGATCTTCAACCTGTTCATCGGGATCGTGCTGAACGCCATGGAGGAAGCACGTGGCGCCGACCGCAAGGAACACGAGACAGATGACCTGCTGGCTCGGCTGCGAGCCGCGCGTGAAGCATTGGAGCAGGCTGAAGAGGAGCTGCAGAAGACGCATCGCGACGACCGCTAGACACGTCACACTCTCCGTAGCTCCGCTCGCCCCGCGACCTAACCCCGTCGCTCGCCGCCGGGGACCACGTCCTACGTGCCAACCTCCGAGCGACTTTGTCGCGCTTCTACGTCGGCCCGTAGTAGGTGAGCGACTTTGTCGCTCAGAGGTTGGCACCAGGTGCCTATACCTCCCTGACGCCGTGCCGGCGCCAGGTAGCCGGCCAGGAAGCATTTGACCTCAATGTTTGTTGAGGTTTTACGGTGCCTCCAGCACGTTAACAGTTTGCACGCAATGGGAAGATCTACTAAGTGACCACGTCCTCCTCGAACGCGCTCCGCGCGGCGCCAGCGATCGCGCCGCCGGCCAAGCGCGCGAGAGCCAGCTCGGATCTGTGGCGCATGCTGCCCTACCTCATGCCCTATCGCGTCCGCTGGATCGCAATGGTGGCGACCGCACTTCTTTCCCTCGTTGCCACCGTGGCGATCCCCCTGATGACCAAGGCCGTCATCGACGGCCCGGTGCGGCACCAGGATCAGCAGGGCCTGTGGCTGCTCGGCGCCGCGGCGATGGGTGTCGGCATCTCCGAGGCGGTGCTGTGGTTCATCCGGCGGTGGCTCGTCGCGCGCGCCACCATGGGCGTGGAGGCCGACATCCGCAAGGACCTCTACGCGCGACTGCAGATCCTGCCGATGAGCTTCCACGGCCGCTGGCAATCCGGTCAGTTGCTGTCACGAATCATGAACGATCTCGGCACGATTCGCCGATTCATGTCCTTCGGCATGGTCTTCCTGATGCTGTCAACGATCCAGATCACCGCGGTGACCATCATCCTGTTGACGATGTACTGGCCACTCGGGGTGGTGGTGCTGCTGTCGATCGTGCCGATCGCCGCGACCGTGCTGCATTTTCAACAGGAGTACGTGCGGCTGTCACGGCTGGCCCAGGACCAGTCGGGACACGTCGCCACCCACGTCGAGGAATCCGCCCTGGGCCTGCGGGTGGTGAAGTCGTTCGGCCGTGAAGAGTACGTCTACGACCGTTTCGACGAACAGGTCAAAGATCTCTATGAAACCCAGGTCACCAGGGTGTCGGTGTCCGCGAAGTTCTGGACGCTGCTCGAGGTCATCCCGAACCTGACGCTGATCGTGGTGCTCGGCTTCGGCGCCTACGCCGCCGGGCACGGTCTGGTCACCATGGGCACGCTCGTCGCGTTCATCACGATGATGCTGTCGTTGGTCTGGCCGATCGCGTCGCTGGGATTCCTGCTGTCGATGACGCAGGAGTCATTCACCGCCGCCAATCGCATCGCCGAGATCTTCGATGCACCAATGGACATCGTCGACGGACCCGATGCCGTCCCGCCGTCGCGCGGGCGGCTCGAACTCGTCGACGTCGGGTTCCGGTTTCCGGACGCCAAGGACGACGACTGGGCGCTTCGGCACGTCACCGTCACCGTGGAACCCGGCGAGACGCTGGCGCTGGTCGGCGCGACCGGGTCGGGCAAGTCCGTGTTGGCATCACTGGTGTCGCGGCTTTACGACGTCACCGAGGGCTCGATCCGCATCGACGGCACCGACATTCGCGATCTGACGCTGCCCGCGCTGCGCACGACCGTGGCCACCGCGTTCGAGGATCCGACGCTGTTCTCCATGTCCGTCGCCGAGAACCTGAGGCTGGGCGCACCGGATGCGACCAACGAACAGATGGCGCAGGCGATCGACGTCGCCGCCGCACAGTTCGTCTACGATCTGCCGTTCGGTCTGGACACCCGCATCGGTGAGCAGGGGATGAGCCTGTCCGGCGGTCAGCGGCAACGGCTTTCGCTCGCGCGCGCCATCCTCGCGGCGCCGCGAATCCTCGTCCTCGACGACACGCTGTCTGCACTGGACGTGCACACCGAGGCCGTAGTCGAGGAGGCGTTGCGTCGGGTGCTGCACGCGGTGACCGGCATCGTGGTCGCCCACCGGGCGTCGACCGTATTGCTCGCCGACAAGGTCGCACTGCTGGACGACGGTGTCATCACCCACGTCGGCACCCACGCCGAATTGCTTGCCTCCGTACCGCAGTACCGCTATCTGCTCGCCGCCGACGACGAACTCGACGACGGCTGCGAACGTGCCTGCGACTGGCAGGAGGACGACGACCGTCACCGTCTCGATCACACGTACAGCGAGCAGGAAGCGCTGGAGAGCGAACGCGTCGATCGGCGATTCGTCACCTCGGAGGCTGAGGGCCGATGAGTACCACCGAGTGGCGCGGCCGGTTCGACGAGGCCCAGGACGACGACCTGCCGATCGACGAGAGCCTGCCGCGGCGGCGCGAGGCCCGGGCGCTGCTCGGCTCGCTGCTGCGGCCGTACAGCAGGACGGTGGCGTTGCTCGCGCTCGTCGTCGTGGTGGAAAACGCTGCGCGCCTTTCCGTTCCGATTCTGGTGCAGCGAGGCATCGACCGCGGTATCCCGCCGATCGTCGACGGCGGTTCGGCGCACACCCTCATGCTTGTCGTGGCGAGCCTGGCTGCGGTGGTGCTGGTGCAGGCCGTCAGCAGAATCTTCTTCCTGCGGCGTTCGGGTCGTATCGGACAGAAGGTCCTGACGGAACTGCGGCGCCGGGTGTTCCGGCACTTTCAGCGACTCGACGTCAGATTCCACGACCGCTACACCTCGGGCCGGGTGGTGAGTCGGTCCACGAACGACATTGAGGCCATCCAGGACATGCTGGAGACAGGTTTCGACAGCATGATCACCGCGGCGCTGACTCTGGTTGGCACATCCATTTTGCTTGTGACGCTGGATGTTCGGCTCGGCCTGATGTGTTTGATCGCGTTCCCGATCCTGGTCGCGCTGGTGTGGTGGTTCCGCAACGAGTCGGCCAAGGTCTACCGCAAGGTGCGCGAAAGCGCGGCGCTGGTGATCGTGCAGTTCGTCGAGACGATGACCGGTATCAAGGCGGTGCACGCGTACCGGCGCGAACCCCGCAACCAGGAGATCTTCGAGGACATCGCCGACGACTACCGCGAGATCAACGAGAAGACCTTTCGCTTGCTCGCGATTTTCATGCCCGGCGTGAAACTCGTCGGCAACTTGACCACCAGTGTCGTGCTGCTCTACGGCGGCTACCGGGTGCTGCACGGTGAGATGACCATCGGCACTCTGGCCGCGTTCTTGCTCTACCTGCGGATGTTCTTCGAGCCGATGCAAGAGATCTCGCAGTTCTTCAACACCTTCCAGTCCGCGTCGTCTGCGCTGGAGAAGCTCGCGGGTGTGCTCGCCGAGGAGCCGGGCATCCGCGATCCAGAGCAGCCCGTCGAACTCGACACGGTGCAGGGTGACATCGCGTTCCACGACGTGCAGTTCTCGTATGTCGAGGGACGTCCCGTCTTGCCGGATCTGGACTTCGCGGTGCCCGCGGGTCAGACGGTCGCACTCGTCGGCACCACAGGTGCGGGCAAGACAACGATCGCGAAACTCATTGCGCGCTTCTACGATCCGTCGTCGGGCGCGGTGACACTCGACGGCGTCGACCTACGCGATCTCGCCCAGACCGATCTGCGTCGCCACGTCGTCATGGTCACGCAGGAGAACTTCATGTTCGAAGGCACCGTGGCCGACAACATCCGATTCGGCAGGCCCGACGCTACTGACGAGGAGATCGTCGCGGCGGCCACCGCCGTCGGCGCGGACCGGTTCATCTCCGCGCTGCCCGACGGTTATGACACCGACGTAGCCAAGCGCGGCGGCCGCTTGTCGGCGGGCCAGCGGCAATTGGTGGCGTTCGCCAGGGCGTTCCTCGCCGACCCGGCGGTACTGATCCTCGACGAGGCGACGTCGTCGCTGGACATTCCGAGCGAGCGGATGGTGCAGCGGGCACTGGAGACGGTGCTGGCGGACCGGACCGCACTCGTCATCGCACACCGGCTGTCTACCGTTCAGGTCGCCGACCGGGTGCTGGTGCTCGAGCACGGCCGCATCATCGAGGACGGCGCGCCGGACGAGCTGATCGGCCGCAGCGACGGTAAGTACGCGGCGCTGCACCGCGCCTGGGAAGACTCACTGGCCTAAAACCTCCGTTGACTCTGCTACCAGGGCGCCGGAATCCGCGATTTCAGGGCCCTGGGCGCAGAGTCAACCCAGAACTGGGCCAGCGACGTCGTTGCTTCCTTGGGGGATAGCAGACCCTTACTCCACGGACCCGAAAACTGGCCTTCCGACTATTCCGGCATAGCCACCCGAAGCGCGACGATTCGTTCACCTCCACGGGTACCCGCCGAACGGGTCCTGACAGCCGAAAGGTACATCCTGTGAACATTGCGCACGAACTCAGGACGACGGACTCCGCTCGCACGCGGACACAGAAGCTGGCGGGCGCGTTTGTCGCGGCCAGCGCCATTGCGGCAGCGATGCTGCTGACAACTTTGGCCGACCATGCCAAGCCACCGTCCAACGCCCATGTCGTCATCCTTGCCGATGATGACGACGAAGTTCCGACCCTCAAACCATTCCCGACGGACGAACTGCCGGAACCGACCCTGAAGCCGTTCCCGACTGAGTCCACGACGCCGCCGGCCCCTCAGCGGGGTGGTTCCGGTGGCATCCACGTGCCTGAGCGCGCCGGAGGGGGTTTGGCTGTCGGATAGCAGGGCTCTTAACCCTCCTGCGCGATCAGCTTCTCCAGCTTGTCGTTGATGACGGGCATATTGGAGTTCAGCACCGAGATGATCTTCTCGCGGGCACGCTCGCTGACGCCGGCCGACACGTGGTGTAACACATTGAGCCGAGACGCGTCGACCCATGCCATCATGTCCGCGTCGGAAAACCATTGCAGCTGATTCTTGTTGAATGCGAGCATCATTCGCAGCCAGTCGATGGGATCGGACGGATACGGCACCGGGTTGCAGTACGCGTTCTTCGTCTCGTCATCGGGGTAGGTCGCTTCGACGTGGCCTATGACGGCGGCGCTGAACGCCGGCTGACAGGTCCGCACCGCTTGCAACGCAATGCCCTCGTCGGTGAAGATCGTCGCCGGGGCGATGCGTGCGAAACCGTCTGCGCTGCAGTCGATGTACAGTGCCGAACCGTCGACGTCGAGGGTCCCGTCCTCGAGCGTGATACGGCCCGGCTCGATGGACTGGACGTGTCCCATCCGCACGACGTCGGAGATGCGTCGCAGCTCCTCGAGTTCGGCCTTCGACAGGATCGCGCACCGGTACATCGTCGGCTCCACGGAGGTGTCGATGCGCTGCAGGCACCCCTTGGCCTCCAGGATGGAGAACAGGTCCGGTATCGACTCGGCCTCCAGCACCGCGTTCAGCTGATTGGAGAAGTCGCGCAACACGCCACGCGCGAATTGCGAGCCGGGTTGGATCGCCGCACGATCGAGCATCCACGAGTCGCGCGGCTTGATCCACGTCAGCCGCGCCGGCTCCACGCCGTGCCGCAACAGCCACAGGCACGCATCCATCGCGGTCTTGCCCGCACCGACGATCACATACTGGTCGCGGGCCTCCCGGATGCGCGGCAGTGCGTTTGGCGGCACACACTCGACACCTGGAGCGACGGCGTAGGACGGTCCCCGCATCGACGGCACGACGATCTCGACGTGCGTGGTGACGACGCGTCGCGCGGTCACTTCGATCTCCTCGCCGCCGAGCGTGCGCACGCGCCCGTCGCCGAGGTATTCGCTCATCGGCAGATACGTCACCCGACCCGTCGGCAGCAGCTGCTGGCGCATCACGGCATCGAAGTAGGCGCAGACCTCGCCGCCGCTGGCCAATTCGAAGTAGCCGGCGTTGAGGCCGCTGTGGTCGATCGTGTCGCTGCCGAGGTTCCGCGAGTTCACGCCGTAGTAGGCCGACGGCTGATGGAGCCGCACGAATGGATACGACGTCGTCCAGTGACCGCCCGGTTGGTCGTTGCGGTCGACCACGACGACCGTCGCGTCCGTTTCGGCCACCAGCGTGTCGGTGAACGCGAGCCCCATCGCGCCCGCGCCGACGACGAGGTAGTCCGCCTCGATCGTTCGCATAAATCTCCTAGCGCAGCGTGTCGAAGAACTTCTGCACGTCGTCGACGTAGAGCTCGGGTTGCTCGAACGCCGCGAAGTGACCCCCGCGCGGCATGTCCGTCCAGTGGGTGATGTTGTACCCACCTTCGCACCAACTACGCGGCGCCTTGAGGATCTCCCTGGGGAACGCCGCGATGCCGGTGGGCAGTTCGACGCGGTCGAAGCTGCCGAAGGCGTTGAAACTCTCCCAGTACAGCCGCGCCGATGACGCTCCGGACGCGGTCAGCCAGTACAGCATCACATTGTCGAGCATTTCGTCCTTGGTCAGCACGTTCTCGGGATCGCCGTCGCTGTCTGTCCACGACCAGAACTTCTCGACGATCCACGCCAGCTGGCCGACAGGGGAGTCCACCAACCCGTAGCCGACGGTCTGCGGCCGCGTCGACTGCTGTTTGGAATAGCCGGAATCCCACTTCTGGTAGTACTGCCCGCGTTCGAGCGCCGCCTTCTCATCGTCGGTCGGATTGTCGAGTTTGCCCGGCGGAAAGCCCAGCGGCATGTTCAGGTGGATGCCCACACAGCGGCCCTGATTGCGACCGATCTGGGTGGTGACGGCCGCACCCCAGTCGCCGCCCTGCGCTCCGAAGCGTTCATAGCCGAGCCTGCCCATCAGGGTGTCCCACGCCGTCGCGATCTTCTCGACGCCCCAGCCCGTCGTAGTCGGTTTCGCGGAGAAGCCGTATCCCGGCAGCGACGGGCACACCACGTCGAACCCCCGCTCGGTGAGCGGCTCGATGACCTTTGCGAACTCGACGATCGAGCCCGGCCAGCCGTGGGTGATCAGCAGCGGAAACGCGTTCTCCTGTCCCGATCGCTGATGGATGAAATGGATGTCGAGACCGTCGATTTCGGTGGTGAAGTGGTCGAAACGGTTCAGCGCTGCCTCGCGTGCCCGCCAGTCGTAGTCGTTGGCCCAGTAGTCGGCCAGCCTGCGGGTGTACTCCAGTGGGATGCCCTGGTTCCAGTCGTCGACGCATTCGGCATCCGGCCAGCGGGTGCGGGCCAGCCTGGCCTTCAGGTCGTCGAGGTCGGCGTCGGGTATCGCGATTCGGAATTCAGAGACCTGGCCCATGGCCCCCATCCTTACCGACTCTTACGCCGAGCCTGCGGACAGATCGCGAATTTCCGCCGATTCGCGATCTCTGCGCAGTTTCGACGCAACGATGAGGGCCATGAAGTCGCAAGACGCGGGCCCGACCGACATCCCGATTCTCGAGGAGACCATCGGGCAGAACTTCGAACGCATCGTCGCGGCCAACTCCGACGGCGATGCGTTGGTTGACATGGCAAGTAGTCGGCGATGGACGTACGCCGAACTGAACGACGACGTCGACGTGATCGCGCGCGGGCTCATGGCGCTGGGCATCGATCGCGGTGAGCGCGTCGGTATCTGGGCGCCCAACTGCCCCGAGTGGACGATCGTGCAGTACGCGACCGCGAAAATCGGCGCAATCCTCGTCAACATCAATCCCGCCTACCGCACACACGAACTCGCGTACGTGTTGAAGCAGTCTGGTATCCGGACCCTGATCTCCGCCACGTCGTTCAAGTCCTCGGACTACGTGAGCATGGTCGACGAGGTGCGAGCCGACGCACCCGACCTGCGAGACGTGCTGTACCTCGGTGAGGACTGGCAAGCGCTCGTCGACAAATCCCATGAGGTCGACGTCGACGACCTACGGGCGAGGATGGACTCGCTGGAGAACACCCAGCCGATCAACATCCAATACACCTCGGGCACAACGGGTTTTCCCAAGGGTGCCACGCTGTCGCATCGCAATATCCTCAACAACGGGTACTTCACCACCGAGCTCATCAACTTCGGCCCGAACGACCGCTTGTGCATCCCGGTGCCCTTCTACCACTGCTTCGGCATGGTCATGGGCAATCTGGGCTGCACCAGCCACGGCGCCACCATGGTGATCCCGGCTCCGGCGTTCGATCCGGCGCTCACGCTGGATGCCATCGAAAAAGAAAGGTGCACAGGCGTTTACGGGGTGCCGACGATGTTCATCGCGATGCTCGGCCAGCCCGACCTGGCACAACGAGATCTGTCCTCACTGAGGACGGGCATCATGGCCGGATCGGTCTGCCCCGTCGAGGTCATGAAGCGCTGCGTCAACGACATGCACATGACCGAGCTCGCCATCGCCTACGGGATGACCGAGACGTCGCCCGTGTCGTGCCAGACGCTCATCGACGACGACCTCGAACGGCGCACCAGTTCGATCGGGCGGGCCCATCCGCACGTCGAGATCAAAATCGTCGACCCTGAAAACGGCGAGGTCGTCGAGCGCGGTCAGCCCGGCGAATTCTGCACGCGCGGTTACTCGGTGATGCTCGGCTATTGGGAGGACGCGGCCAAGACGGAGGAGGCCATCGACACCGACGGCTGGATGCACACCGGCGATCTCGCCGTCATGCGTGACGACGGGTACTGCAACGTCGTCGGCCGCATCAAGGACATGGTGATCCGCGGCGGCGAGAACATCTACCCGCGTGAGATCGAGGAGTTCCTCTACACCCATCCCGATGTCGATGACGCACAGGTGATCGGCGTCCCCGACGCGAAGTACGGCGAGGAAGTCTGCGCGTGGGTGCGGATGAAGCCGGGCAAGGACCCGCTGGACGCTCGAGCCCTGCGGGACTTCGCCAGCGGGAAGCTGGCCCACTACAAGATCCCGCGCTACGTGCACGTCGTCGACGAGTTCCCGATGACGGTCACCGGCAAGGTGCGAAAAGTCGAGATGCGTGCCGAAACAGTGAAAATTCTCGGCCTGGAGGGATGAGTTCTGGTCGCCGCCGAAGTCTTTACCGATGTGACTTCACCATCGACGGTTGCGCGACGGGCGTGCGCAGCGCTCGCGGCCACGTCGGCCGGACTGCATGCGGTGATGCTCGGCCATGCGTCCGGCTTGATCGTGACCGGTCTGCTCGCGACGATGATCGTGGCGTGCCTGTACTGCGCCCGCGAGCTGTGGCGCGCAGGCACGGCGCGGGCCTGGGTGGTCGTCGCCCTGATGAACCTCGCCATGATCGCGTTGCACCTGCCTGCTCCCGCACATCATCACGGTGCGCCTCACGTCGCGGCGCCGACGCCGTCGACGCTCATGACGGTGGCGACTCTGCTGGCGTTCGTCGAGATCGTCGCCGCGACTGCGGCGTTGTACGTCGGCAGCCGCGGCCGCATGGTCGCGCTCAGCGGTACACGAGACCGCTGAGCCTGCGGGCCAGCGCCAGCCGAACCCGTGGCACCCGCCCGAGCACACCGATGACGGCATTGCGTATCGGGCGTGCCGCGCGCGGCGCCGTGGCCAGCCGGGTGAGCCGATCCGTCATCGTCACAACATCTTTCGCGATCGGCCGCCGGACGTCGCTGTAGTCGTCGAGCAGGCTGTCCGGCGCGCCACCGAGCACGGCGGCGAGCGCATCGGCCAACGCAATGGCGTCCTGGATACCCAGATTCATACCCTGTCCGCCTGCCGGGCTGTGTACGTGCGCGGCGTCACCGGCGAGCAGCAGTCGGCCGGCGCGGAAGGTGTCGGCGACGCGGTGGTGGACGCGGAATCGCGAACCCCAGATCACGTCGGTGACGACCAACCGGTCCGCACCCACGCGGGTGTCGAGAATCTGTTGGACAAATTGCGCTGACGGTTCCTCAGGCGCGTCGGCGACCGGCGCGACGATTCGGTAGGTGCCGTCGGGCAACGGTGCTACCACCGTCAGGCCCGCAGTGGCCCAGTAGAGGATGACCTCCTCGTGGGGCGCGTCGCCGGACAGCCTGACATCGGCGAGCATGAAGGATTCGTCGTACACGCTGCCTTCGAAGTCGATCCCGGCCTGTTGGCGCACGATGCTGCGAATGCCGTCCGCGCCGACGACGTAGCGCGCGCGGATGACGTCGCCGTCCTCGAACGTCGCCGTCACGCCGTCGGCATCCTGGTTGATCGCGGTGACGGTCCTCGGACGCTGCACGGATCCGCCGAGTTCTTGAAGACGTTCGAGCAGCAGCCGCTCGGTGGTCGACTGCGGCACCATCAGCGAGTACGGATAGTCGGTGGGCAACCCGCTGAAATCGATCGGAATCAGCGTGCGACCCCGGTCGCGGATCGTGAACAACGGTGCTTCGACGCCCTCTTTGACCAGTCGCCTAGCCACGTCTACGTGTTCCAGGACCTCGAGCGTGCGGGCGTTGACCACGGCGGCGCGCGAGGTGTTGGCCCCCGCGGTCTGCTGGTCGACGACAGTGGCCGACACCCCGCGGGCGGCCAGTGAGGCGGCCAGTGCCAAACCGGTCGGACCTGCGCCGATGACCAATACTTGAGTGTCGTACATCGTTTTCTCCTTCACTCTGAAGTGCTATGCCAACACTTGTTGGCATAACTATGCGCGCACCAATGCGCTATGTCAACACTTGTTGGCCTACAATCGTTGGCATGCGGAGATCGTCGGAACAGACCAAAGCCGAGATCTTGGCGGCGGCGAGGGAGCAATTCGCCAAAGTCGGGTTCGAACGCGCGACCATCAGGGCCATCGCGGCGGATGCCAACATCGACCCGTCGATGGTGATGCGGTACTTCGGGAACAAGGATCAGCTGTTCGCCGCGGCGGCCGATTTCGACCTGGAGATGCCCGACCTCAGCGCCGTCGGCCGCGACCAGCTTGGGGCCGCGCTCGTCGATCACTTCATGAACCGGTGGGAACGTGACGAGGTCCTCATCGTGCTGCTGCGGGCCAGCGCCACCAATGCCGAAGCGGCGCAACGCATGCGAGTGATGTTCGCAAGTCAGCTGCTGCCCGTGATCGCGAAGATCAACCCCGACGAGCCGGAACGGCGAGCGGCATTGATCGCCACGCAGACGCTCGGACTGGCGCTGTGCCGGTATGTCCTGCAGTTGCCCCCAATCGTGGCCATGCCGCACGACGAGGCGGTCGCGTGGCTCGGACCCACCCTTCAGCGGTATCTCGAGGCGCCCTAGATAATCGGCGGTGATGTGGACTCCGACGCTCGTCCTGATCGCCACCAGTACCCTCGTCGCCTGCGTTCTTCTCGGCGGCGGCCTCTATGAAACCGTCGTCGTCGATCCCGCCTGGCCCAAGCGCCCCGGCATCATCCAGGCGCACAACGGCGGCATCTCGCGGCGCCGATTCTGGATTCCCGCGCACACCCTGTTCGAGGTGCTGTTGGTCGTCGCGCTGATCGCCTCCTGGGGCGACGCCGACGTCCGTCTCGCGCTGCTGGTGGCGCTGGTCAGCCATGCCGTGATGCGGGTGTGGTCGTTCGTCGACTTCGTGCCGAAGGCGGTGCAATTCGAGAAAGCGGACCCAGCCGGTGTCGACGAGGCGGCTGCGGTGGCATGGACCCGCCGCAGCCTGTTGCGACTGCCGCTGGACCTCGTCACGTGCGCCGCGTTGCTTTGGGCGCTGGCGGGGTATGGCTAACCATGTCTGCGGAGAAGGGAGCCGCTCGTGATCACACCCGACGATTTGCGCCGGCTGTTGGGAGCCACTGAGAAAGACGCCATCCTCGTCTTGGTCGAAGGACGTATCGACGTGATCGGAGCCGGCCAACTCGCGTCCGACCAGTACCGAGGTGCGTTGGAAGTGATCTCACGCGACGATCTCGCCAAGCGTCTCGGCGACGCGCCGTCTGAACACGACTTCGCCGAGCAGGCGGGTGCTCTCGACGCCCTGATATCAGATCTGGGTGCCTAGGCTTCGATCTCGCCTGCGATCTTGCGTTCGATGCTGGCGCGGGTGATGGCGGGCAACACGATCAGCCCGTCGAGCTCTTTCTGGGCGCGCGCGTACGCGGCCTTGCGCTCCTCGTTCGTGGCGCCGCCGTCCGAGGCGAGGCGCAGCAGATGATGTGCGCTTTCGAGACGTTCCTGCGCCTCGGCGGAGAAGTCGCTACGACGTCTGCGGGTGGCCTCCGCCTCGGCCACGTCGAACGCGGCAACGTATTCGTGGACCGCGTCGCGGTACTCCAGTTGGGCATCGCGATCGTCGAGCATGTCGTCGACGCCATCCGGACGCAGCAGGTCCGCGCGGCTGCGGGCCTTGTGGAACGCGATGGTCAACGGGTCGCGCATA
Source organism: Mycobacterium sp. NPDC051804 (assembly GCF_044452905.1). Taxonomy (NCBI): domain Bacteria; kingdom Bacillati; phylum Actinomycetota; class Actinomycetes; order Mycobacteriales; family Mycobacteriaceae; genus Mycobacterium; species Mycobacterium sp. NPDC051804. Next base: position 569,359 of record NZ_JBITCD010000005.1, read on the forward strand.
TCGGTCATCAGTGGGAAGTCCAGCAGCTTGGCCACGTCGATCTCGTATTCGAGCCAGCGGGCATCGGTGTTGTCATGGCGGGCCAGCACTTTCGTCATCTCCCGGCGGTTGGCGGCCTCGTTGGTGCGGGCCCGGCCCGACGCCTCCGCGAGTGCGACCTTGGTCTGCTGTTTGATCCGGTAGCGCTCGAGCCGTCGTTGCGCGCGACGTTCATTGGCCGCCTGTACGGCCTTCAATCCACCGCCGATGACCCCACTGAGCGGGAAGATCAGCCACCAGAAGTTTCCGGCGAAATGCAGGAAGGCTTCCACCCCTCCCAGAATGCCATCATTGGGCGGCCACGCGTCTCGCGAGATCTACACCAGGGTCGTTGTTTCGCTGGCGCGCACAGCCCTCACGTACATTTCGCGAAAGTTCGCTCAGAGTCCGATCTGGCGGTAGCGCGCGAGCCGGGCGTTGAGTCGCTCGGCGTCCGGCGTCGAGCGCAACGCGTGCAGTTCGTTGGCGATGGTGTCAGACAGTCGTCGCGTGAAGGCCAGCGGCTCGTCGGCCGCATCGGGAGACTCGGGCACGATCGCGTCGACGATACCGCTGTGCAGCAGGTCAGCCGACCGAACACCTTGTGCCGCAGCAAGTTCCGGGGCGTGCTCGGTGTCGCGAAACACGATGGCGCTCGCACCCTCCGGTGGCAGCGGGGCCAGCCAGCCGTGCAGTGCGGCCAGTACGCGGTCAGCGGGCACCATCGCCAGCGCCGGTCCGCCGCTGCCCTGGCCGAGCAGCACTGACACCGTCGGCGTGTCCAGCGTGACGAGATCAGCCAGGCACCTGGCGATTTCACCGGCCAGGCCGTCCTGTTCGGCCTCGACGGTGAGGGCCGGCCCGGCCGTGTCGATGACGAGCACCAGCGGCAGCTTCAGTCCCGCGGCCAGCGCCATGCCGCGGCGCGCCTCGCGCAGCGCCGCCGGGCCGACCATGCCGCCGAGCACACGCTGCTGGCCGAGCACCACGGCCGGTTGTCCGCCGAATCTGGCCAGCGCCAGCAGTGTGGTCGCGTCCTCGCCGCGCCCGGTGCCCGACAGCAGCACCCGCTCGGATGTGCCGTGCTGCAACAAATAACCCACGCCGGGTCGGTCCGGCCGGCGCGAGGCCACCACCGAATCCCACGCGGGGACGTCGGGTATTGTCACCGCTTCCGGCGGCGGCGGTGGAGGGTCGGGCGGGTCGGCGAGAACCTTCAGCGTGCGGTCGAGCACCGAACGCACCGCGTCCAGCGGGACGACACCGTCGATGACGCCGTGGCGCTCGAGGTTCTCGGCGGTCTGCACGCCCGAGGGGAAGGGCTCGCCGTAGAGGTGTTCGTACACCCGCGGGCCGAGGAATCCGATGAGCGCACCCGGTTCGGCGGCGGTCACATGACCAAGGGACCCCCACGACGCGAACACCCCGCCCGTCGTCGGATGGCGCAGATACACCAGATACGGCAGATGCGCCCGCTTGTGCAGTTCTACGGCCGCGGCGATCTTGACCATCTGCAGGAACGCGACCGTACCCTCCTGCATGCGGGTGCCACCCGAACTCGGCGACGCGACGAGCGGCAGTCGCTCGGCCGTCGCGCGCGCGACCGCATTGGTGATCCGTTCGGCCGCGGCCACCCCGATGGAGCCGGCCAGGAAGTCGAACTCGCAGGCCACCAGCGCCACCCGCCGACCGAAAACGGTGCCCTCACCCGTCAGCACCGACTCGTCCAGGCCGGTCTTCGCCGACGCGGCGGCCAGCTCGTCGCGATACTCCTCGCTGCCGCCCACATCGAGCGGCGTGGTGTCCCAGCTGCGGAACGAATCGGGGTCCAGCACGGCATCGCGCAGGTCAAGGGCACCGATCCGACTCACACCCAGAGGGTATATAGGGTGGCCGCATGATTGGTGTGACCCGCGACGGCGATGTCATGACGCTGGAAATGCAGCGTGCCGACCGCCGCAACGCGCTCAACGGCGCACTTGTCGACGGCCTGCGCGAAGCCGTCGAGAAGGCCGCGGCCGAAGACGTCCGGGCCATCGTGCTCACCGGCCAGGGCCACGTGTTCAGCTCGGGGGCGGATCTGACCGACGCCGCCGGTGTGGCCGAGGAGCTGCCCGACAAGGCCAAAGCACTCAACATCGCGATCGACCAGGCCCCTGTCCCGGTTATCGGCGCGATCAACGGCCCCACCATCGGGGCGGGCGTCATCCTCGCGATGATCTGCGATCTGCGGGTTGTCGCCCCCGAGGCCTACTTCCAGTTCCCCGTCGCCAAATACGGCCTGGCCCTAGATAACTGGAGCATCCGGCGGCTCACCTCGCTGGTCGGTGCGGGCCGGGCCAGAGGCATGCTGCTGGGCGCCGAACGGCTGACCTCCGAGGCGGCGTTGCACACCGGCATGGCGAATCGCATCGGCACGCTGGCCGACGCGCAGGCCTGGGCCGCAGAGCTCGCGGGCTATGCGCCCTTGGCACTGCAGCACGCCAAGCGCGTGCTGAACGACGACGGCGCCTACGACGACCCTCGGCCCGAGCACACGGACATGTTCGACCGCGCCTGGGCCAGTCAGGACGTCATCGAGGCGCAGGTGGCGCGCATCGAAAAGCGGCCGCCGAGGTTCCAGGGGGCCTGATGATCGGGGCGGCGCTGCGCATCGGCTTCGGGACGGCTTCACTGCTGGCCGGGGGATGGGCATTGCGCGCGCTGCAGGGCACCCCGTCGGCCCTCGGTGCCTCACCGGTCGACATCGACGCTGTTGCCAAGCGGTCCCCGAACTACAGAGACGGCGTCTTCCTCAACATCGAGTCGGCGAGCCCCGTCGAATTGACCCGCCAGGAGCAGTTCCTGCTGGTGCGTGAGGTCATCGGCGGCAGTTCGAACCAACAGCCGTCCTCGGACGTCCCGTTGGTCACGCCCGACCCGAGCGTGGCGGTGGGCGATCTCGCCGTCACCTGGTACGGCCACTCGTCGGCGGTCATCGAGGTCGACGGCTACCGCGTGCTGGCAGATCCCGTCTGGAGCGACCGCTGCTCGCCGTCGAAGACCATCGGCCCGCGGCGGCTCCATCCCGTGCCCGCCCCGCTGGAGGCGATGCCTGCCATCGACGCGGTCATCATCAGCCACGACCATTACGACCACCTCGACATCGACACCGTCAAACAGCTGGCACGCACCCAGCGGGCGAAGTTCTTCGTCCCGCTCGGCATCGGCGCCCATCTCCGGGCCTGGCACATCCCGCCCGATCGGATCGTCGAACTCGACTGGAACGAGAGCGCCCGCCTCGGCGACCTCACGCTCGTGTGCACGCCCGCGCGGCATTTCTCCGGACGGTTCCTGACCCGCAACACCACGCTGTGGTCGTCGTGGGCGCTGATCGGCCCCAGCCATCGCACGTTCTTCGGCGGGGACACCGGATATTCGAAGATCTTCGGCGACATCGGCGCAGAACACGGACCGTTCGATCTGACCCTGATGCCGGTGGGCGCGTATCACCCCGGCTGGCCCGACATCCACATGAATCCCGAGGACGCGGTCCGTGCGCACCGCGACGTCACCGATGGCGGGCTGCTGGTCCCGATCCACTGGGCGACGTTCCGGCTGGCCCCGCATCCGTGGTCCGAGCCGGTGCAGCGATTGGTCAAGGCCGCCGAATCCGACAACGCCCTGATCGCCGTGCCGAAGCCCGGGCAGCGGGTGCAGCCCGACGCGGCGTTGGCGAACGACCCGTGGTGGCTGCTCTAACCATTTCAACGGGATACGGTGCACCCATGAACGCACTGGCCAGGCTGGCTGTCGTGGGATTGATCGCGGTCCTGCCGGGCTGTACCGCCGACAAGCCCGCCGAACCGGCACCGCCGTCCACGCCGACCCAGGCGGACGTACCGCCGCCACTCGTGCCCGCGATGCCCTTGCCCGAGAACGGCGTCGACAAGGCCGTGGCCAAACTCGACGGCATCGCCGAGGATCTGATGCGTAAGTCCGGGATCCCCGGCATGGCGGTCGCCGTCGTGTATCGCGGGGAAACCGTGTACGCGAAGGGTTTCGGTGTCAAAGATGTCCGAAACGGCGATGACGAGAAGAACCGGGTCGACACCGATACGGTGTTCCAGCTGGCGTCGTTGTCCAAGCCGCTCTCCGCCACCGTGGTCGCCCATCAGGTCGGTGTGGACGCGATCGGCTGGGACACCCCGATCGTGTCCAAGCTTCCGTGGTTCGCGCTGTCCGACCCGGTGGTCACACAGATGGTCACCGTCGGCGACATGATGTCGCACCGCTCCGGACTGCCTGACCACGCGGGCGACATGCTCGAGGACATCGGCCATGACCGCCGGTATGTGATGGAGCGCCTGCGTGACCAACCGCTGGATCCGTTCCGGATCTCCTACGCCTACACGAACTACGGCTACACCACAGGTGCCGAGGCGGTCGCGGCGAGTGCCGGCAAGCCGTGGGACATTCTGGCCGACGATGTGCTGTTGGATCCGCTTGGTATGCCATCGACGAGTTATCGCTTCGCCGATTACGAATCGCGCGCCGACCGCGCGATCGGTCACATCCATGTCGACGGTAAGTACGAGCCGCGCTACGTGCGTGACGCGGATCCTCAGGCACCCGCCGGTGGTGCGAGTTCGTCCGTCAACGACATGACCCGCTGGCTCGCAATGGTGCTCGCGAACGGCAAGCACGCTGACGAGCAGATCGTCGACGCCGACGCGCTGTTGCCTGCGCTCACCCCGCAGATCGTGTCGAGTCCTGCGTCGGAGCCCGCAATGCGGTCCGGTTTCTACGGATTCGGATTCAACGTCGGGACGACGTCGGCGTCCCGTACCGAACTCAGCCACTCCGGCGCGTTCGAACTCGGTGCGGGAACGAACTTCGCGATTCTGCCGTCGGCGGACGTGGCGATCGTCGCGCTGACCAACGCCACCCCTTCGGGCGTACCCGAGACACTGACAGCACAATTCGCGGATCTGGTGCAATTCGGTGAGGTCCGCGAGGACTGGTACGGCCTCTACAGCGGGGTCTTCGCCGAGATGGAAAAGCCGGTGGGGTCACTCGTCGGTAAGCAGCCGCCGTCAAGTCCCGCTCCCGCCGCGCCGTTGCCCACGTACGTCGGCACCTACAACAACGGCTACTGGGGTCCGGCACGAGTCACCGAGAAGGACGGAAAGCTGATGCTCGCGCTCGGCACGAAACTCGATGTGCCGCTGGAGCATTGGGACGGCAACGTCTTCACGTTCAAGTTCGTCACCGAGAACGCGCCCCCGGGGACCATTTCCAAGGCAACGTTCGACGGCGACAAGCTGGTGCTGGAGTACTTCGACGAGTCGGGTAAGGGGACATTTACAAAGTGACCACCGCCCCGGGACTTCAGACAGCAGGTCTCACCGATGCCGAAGTCGCACAACGTGTCTCCGAAGGCAAGACCAACGATGTGCCGACCCGCGCAGCACGCAGCGTATCCGAGATCGTGCGCGCCAATGTGTTCACCCGTATCAACGCCATTCTGGGTGTGCTGCTGATCATCGTGCTGTCCACCGGGTCGGTGATCAACGGAGCGTTCGGGCTACTCATCATCGCCAACAGCGCGATCGGCATCATTCAGGAGTTACGGGCCAAGCAGACGTTGGACAAGCTGGCCATCGTCGGCCAGGCGAAACCCTTGGTGCGCAGGCAATCCGGCACGACGGCGGTGCTTCCAGCAGAGGTGGTGCTCGACGACATCATCGAGCTGGGACCGGGCGACCAGATCGTCGTCGACGGCGAGATCGTCGAGGAGTCCAACCTCGAGGTCGACGAATCCCTGCTGACCGGTGAGGCCGACCCGATCGCCAAGGATGCCGGCGACAACGTGATGTCGGGCAGCTTCGTCGTCGCGGGCAGCGGCGCATACCGTGCCACCAAGGTCGGGAAGGAAGCCTACGCGGCCAAACTCGCCGACGAGGCCAGCAAGTTCACGCTGGTGAATTCCGAACTGCGCAGCGGAATCAACAAGATCCTGCAGTTCATCACCTACCTGTTGATACCCGCGGGCCTCCTGATCATCTACACCCAGCTGTTCACCACCGACTCGGGGTGGCGGGAGTCAGTCTTGCGGATGGTCGGCGCACTGGTGCCGATGGTGCCCGAGGGCCTCGTGCTGATGACGTCGATCGCGTTCGCCGTCGGTGTCGTCCGACTGGGCCGCAGGCAATGCCTGGTCAACGAACTACCTGCGATCGAGGGCCTGGCCCGTGTTGACGTCGTATGTGCCGACAAGACCGGCACACTCACCGAAAACGGTATGCGGCTGTCGGATTTGAAGAAGCTCGATGAATGTGCCGTTGCGGACGTGCTGGCACAGCTCGCGGCGGACGATGCGCGACCCAACGCCAGCATGCAGGCCATTGCCGAGGCCTACAAGATGCCGCCCGGATGGGAACTCACCGCCGCCGCACCGTTCAAGTCCGCCACCAAGTGGAGTGGAGCGTCGTACGGCGACCACGGCAACTGGGTGATCGGTGCGCCCGACGTGCTGCTCGAACCGGGCTCCGAAATCGCCAAGCAGGCAGAGGAAATCGGTGCTCACGGGCTGCGGGTGCTGCTGCTCGGCTCCTGCGACATGCCCGTCGATCACGCGGAGGCGCCCGGACGCGTCACGCCCGCCGCGCTGGTGGTCCTGGAGCAGCGTGTGCGGCCCGATGCCCGCGAAACTCTCGACTACTTTGCGGAGCAGAAGGTTTCGATCAAGGTCATCTCGGGTGACAACGCGGTATCCGTCGGTGCGGTAGCCGGCTCACTCGGCCTCGACGGCGAGACGATGGACGCGCGCCAGCTGCCCGACGAGCCCGATCAGCTGGCCGACACCCTCGAGGAGTACACCACATTTGGCCGAGTGCGACCCGATCAGAAGCGGGCGATGGTGCACGCGCTGCAGTCTCGCGGGCACACGGTGGCGATGACCGGTGACGGTGTCAACGACGTGCTGGCTCTCAAGGACGCCGACATCGGCGTGGCGATGGGATCGGGCAGCTCGGCCTCCCGTGCGGTGGCGCAGATTGTGTTGCTGGACAACAAGTTCGCGACGCTGCCGTACGTCGTCGGTGAGGGCCGCCGGGTGATCGGCAACATCGAGCGGGTGTCGAACCTGTTCCTCACCAAGACCGTGTACTCGGTGCTGTTGGCAATTCTCGTCGGTCTCGGTGGACTGTCGTCGAAGGTCTTCGGCACCGACCCGCTGCTCTTTCCGTTCCAGCCGATCCACGTCACGATCGCGGCGTGGTTCACCATCGGCATCCCGGCGTTCATCCTGTCCCTGGCGCCGAACAACGAACGGGCCCACACGGGATTCGTGCGACGGGTCATGACGGCAGCGCTGCCGTCGGGAATCGTCGTGGGGATCGCGACGTTCACGTCGTACCTCGTGGCATATCAGGGGCGGGCTGCCACCGAGGCGGAGCAGATGCAGGCGTCGACCGCGGCGCTCATCACGCTGCTGGTGACCGGAGTCTGGGTGCTCGCGGTGGTGGCACGGCCGTATCAGTGGTGGCGCGTGGCGTTGGTCGTGATTTCGGGTTTGGCGTACGTGGTGATCTTCTCGATTCCGCTGGCGCGAAAGGCGTTCATGCTCGACCCGTCGAACGTCAAAACCACGACGATAGCGCTGATCATCGGCCTCGTCGGCGCCGCGGCGATCGAGGTCATCTGGTGGGTCCAGGGAGCGGTCTTGGGGGAACGGCGCAGGTTGTGGCGTTCGGAGTAGGGTGGCCGCATGGCATTCCTTGACAAGCTGAAGAGCCTGGTCGCGAAGAATTCCGACAAGGTGGACATGGCGATTGACAAGGCGGGGGACCTCGTCGACAAGAAGACTCAGGGCAAGTACGCCCAGCATGTCGACAAAGTGCAGGGCGCCGCCAAGAAGGCCGTTCAAGACAACGCCAACCAATCCGGGCAGGTGCCTCCCGCCCAGCAGTCCGGTCAGGCCCCGCCACCGCAGCCGCCGCCGGGAACTCCGCCGCAGCAGGAACCGCCGACGGCCCCACCCGTTTCGTAGGCGATGGCCAAACTTTCCGTATCCGTCGATGTCCCGTTACCGCCGGAGACGGCGTGGGAGTGCGCATCCGATCTGTCCCGCTTCAAGGAGTGGCTCAGTATCCACCGGGTGTGGCGGAGCAAGCTGCCCGAGACCCTGGAGAAGGGCACGGTCATCGAGTCGATCGTGGAAGTCAAAGGCATGCCCAATCGGATCAAGTGGACCATCGTGCACTTCAAACCGCCGGAGTCGATGACGCTCAACGGTGACGGGCGCGGCGGCGTCAAGGTCAAACTCATCGGCAAGGTACGGCCCTCTGGCACAGATCCGGAGGGGTCGACGGTCACGTTCGACATACACCTGGGGGGTCCCGCGTTGTTCGGCCCGATCGGTATGGTCGTCGCCGGCTCGCTGAAGGGCGATATCCGAGAGTCGTTGAACCGCTTCAAATCTGTGTTCGCCCCGGCCTGATCGCATGCGATTCGAGCGCGCCGTCCCGGTGCTGCGGGTTTTCGACCAGACCAAGGCTGAGGACTTCTACCTCGACTATCTGGGCTTCGTCACGGACTGGGAGCACCGGTTCGGGCCGGACTTTCCGCGGTATGCGCAAATCAGCCGCTCGGAGTTGATCATTCATTTGTCGGAACATCACGGTGACGGCACACCGGGTAGCGTCGTGTTCGTGCCGATGCAGGGTATCCGCGAGTTCCACGCCGAAATCACCGCTCGTGATTACCGATTCGCGAAACCTGGGCTGGAAACCGAGCCATGGGGTTTGACGGTCGACATCACCGATCCGTTCGGCAACCAGCTGAGGTTCTGCGAACAATCGGGCTGATTTTCTGCGGCGAGTGGCCACTTATACGACGCAAAACGGCCGAATCCGTACGCTAAGTGGCCACTCGAGCTCTCTCAGCGGCGGAGTTGGCGACGCACCAGCTTGGTGAACTCGACCGTCGAGCGGCGGACCGACTCGAACTCCAGCGAGACCAGCAGAGTGTCCACCATGGCGAACGGCAGGGTGGTGGCCACCGCGCCGCGGCCGTACTCGATATGCCACGAGCCGGGATGGATGGTCATGCCGCGGGCCTGCCCGCGCGCCATGTGCGCGTGCTCTCCCGGCAACAGCGTATGGCCGGAAAGGTCATCCGATTCCACGTCATACCAGTCGATTTGGCCGGCTATCAAAAACTTGTGCACATCCACATGCTTATATCGGCCCGAAAAGCCCTGAGTTCCAGTGGGTGTACCGAAGATGACGATGTACTCGCGCGGGCTGAAGTAAAGGAACCGCACCTTGCCGAGGATGCCGCCCGCCGTACTCCCCACCCAGCGCCCCGGCACCGGGTCGATGAGGTCGGGGTATTCGTCGGCGAGCGCTTCGATGGCCCGGGTGATCAGCTCACCGTTCTCCACCGGCAGGCCGACGACCTGCTTGGCCACTTTGCCCAGCACGTCAGGATCGATCTTGTATGACATCAGCCGAACTCTATCGACAGACTGGTCGGTCCGCTGAGGCCTAACAGCGGTTTCCATGGCACCGATTCGGTGCGACGTGGGTGGGGGATGCGGTGGGCGAGGATCTTCAGGGCTTCTGCGAGTTCGAGCCTCGCCAGGTTCGCGCCGAGGCAGTAGTGCACGCCGCCGCCGAACGTCAAAATCGGTGGCGGTTCGTCGCGGGTGATGTCGAAACGCGTCGGATCGTCGTAGATCGCGCTATCGCGATTGGCGGCATAGGTGTTCACGAGGATGAACGTGCCCGCGGGAAAGGTGTAGTCGCCGATCGCGACGTCTTCGGCAACGCTGCGCACCGTGCTACACATCGACGGTGAGTGACGCATCGTCTCCTCGACGGTACGCATCGCGAGGTCCGGCTGGTCTCGCAGCAGCGCCCACTGCGCGGGGTGATCGCAGAGCACCTGCATCGACGCGGCGAGCTGGCTGCGCGTGGTATCGGTGCCCGCCACCAGAATGCTGAACGCCAGCATCCTCAACTCCGAAGCATCCAGGCGATCACCGGCATCCTCGATGCGAATGAGGTCGGAAAGCAGATCGTCGGTCAAGCTCTGCCGCCGCACCGCAACCATCTCGTCGATGTAGTCGTCGAACTCGCCCCACGCCTTGAGGACGACGGGCTCCTCTTCGGCCAGGTTGCAATCGAAGCTGACGATTTTGAAGATGTCGTCGGCCCACCGCGAGAACTGTCGCCAGTCCTCCCGCGGAGCGCCGAGCAGCGCGCAGATGACGGGAATGGGGTAGGGCCGTGCGATATCCGCGACGAACTCGCAGCCGCCCGTATCGGCCACCCGATCGATGAGCTCGTTCACGACGGTGTGGATGGTGTCGTGCATCCGCGCCGTCGCCCGAGGTGTGAACGCCCGCGACACGAGGCTGCGCAGCCGACGGTGTTCGTCGCCCTCCATGTTCAGAATGCTGCGGGTCACCCTGTCCCACAGGGGTCCTGACGTGATGCCGTGGGCGGAGAGGTGGATGCCCTTGGGGACGACGAACCGCGGGTCGCGAAGGACGGTCCGGGCCAGGTCGTACGAGAGCACCTCCGGGCCGATCGGGCCCAACGCGATCGGCGCGGCCTGCTGTGCGGCCCGAAACTGGGGATAGATCTCCTGCGGAGTATCGGTGACGTCGTAGGTGAGCGTCGGAAGGCCGGCGTCGAAGACGCTGGGTTTGGCGGCGGCGACGGTCATGGAATGTTCGTGTCCAGCAGCGTCAGCGGCAGGCCGAGCATCGACAGGTCGATCTCCTCCAGATGTGTGCCATCGCCCTCCAGTCTCTGCCGGAAGCGGACCGCGGCTCCGTACCGTTCGGAGACGGCTTCTGCCGCCGCCGCTCCGGGCACCTGCAGGACGACGGTGTAGATACCGTCGCCGTTGTCGCCGAGGAACCGCTGCACCGATTCGGCAACCTCTGCGGTGGCTCCCGTTAGGGGACTGATGATTTCGATGCCGTGCGTCCAGTCCAGGCTGATCCGGACTCCGAGTTCAGCCAGTTCGGCGGGCCCCAGGGTGAAGCCGAGGTCGGTGAACATCTGCGCGACCTTGTCGTGGCGTTCGGCGGCGACCGCGAAGACGACGTGGTGCAACGACGGCGCGCTCATCAGCGCACCAGGCCCCTGGGTTGGATGAGGCCGAGGTCGAGGTGCGTGTGCCAGCCCGGCGCGGCGTCGCAGACGTCGGGGATCGCGTTGATCGCACCCATCGCGGTCCAGTCGTAACCCGGATGCGTCATCTTTCCATCCGGTCCCTCGACACCCTCGAGGGTCAGGGCAGTCGGCGGATCGCCCTCGATCTCGATGCGGTACAGCGTCTTTCCAAAGTCCCACGGCGGATCGAGCTTGTCAGACGTGGACGTTGTATAGAGCGCCTCGAAGACGATCAGCGGAGCCCCGTCGACCATCGCCGCATACGTGTGGCGCTGTGCCGCGACGGTCCCTTTGGGAATCGCTCCGAGTTCATGCGCGACGTCCTCGGTGGCGACGGCGGCCTCCACGCCCGACGTCACCTCGTCGATCGTGACGCCGAGTCCGTCGGCGAGCATATACATCGACTGGGCGAAGAACACGGCGCCGATCCCCAGAATCGTTGGCTCAGAGAGGAATTTGTCCTTCTCCTTGCCGAAGCCCAGCCAGTCGATGTGGTCCAGCGGTGCATCATGCAGCACGTTCACGATTTCGAGCATTCTGATCTTCTCGATCTTGCTGACCACCCGCGCGAGGGTCAGCGGCAGGATGTCGCCGGCATACCCGGGGTGTATCCCGCCGGCGTGAAATGACGTCCCACCGTCGCTGCAGGCCGCCCGGATCTGGTCGCCCCCGTCGCGGAAAGTTTCAGTGGGATGGAAGAACCCGCTTGTGGTGACGACGTTCTTGCCGGACCGCAACAGGCGGCACACCGTGTCGACATCCATGATGACCGGCGTGTAGAACACGCAGTCGGCGTCCATCGCGATGATCGATTCGACATCGTCGGTCGCGAGGACGCCCGTCGGGCCGATGCCCGCGATCTCGCCCGCGTCTTTGCCGACCTTGTCCGCGCTGTGCACCAGGACGCCGACAAGGTCGAAGACCGGATTGTCAGCGAAGTGCCGGACTCCCACCTGTCCGACGTCGCCCGTCATCCATTGAATGACTCGATAGGTCTTGTCAGACATTGACGACACCTCGCGGTAGGAGTAACGGCAGGTTGTTGTACGTGGCGATGCCCGGCGGCGCCGCGACGACGGCGGGGATCGCTGTGATGGCGGGCACCGCGGTGATGGTCAGACCGAGCAGGATGTATTCCTCGATCGTCTCCGCGACGAAGTCCGGTGGCGGCTCGAACGCGAGGGTCGTCTTGATCGTCGGTCGACCCTCGACCGTGATGTTGTAGCCGAATCCCATCTCCCAAACGGGTTCCAGTGATTGGCCTTTGGTCCACACCGCCCGCACCTCGACGACGTCCCGGTCACCGACGAAACCTTTCCAGCTCACGTCGATTCCCGCGACGCATCCCTTGGCAATGAGCCATTCGCCAGGAAGTTGGACGTCTTCGGTGGCCTGGGCGTACTTGGCTTCGCAACGGATATCGTCGAGTTCGACCCCAATCGCATCGGCGACGAGCATGACCGCTTCACGGAAGATCCCAGATCCTTCCTCGGTCACCGCAAGCAGATCCGGACTGTCGATCGGGTATCCGAAACCCATGATTTTCTCGGTCTCCGGCGAGTTGTAGATGGTGGTGTCGAACGACTCTTCGATGTACACGCGATCGATCCGGTCCGACAGGCCCGCCGAGACGATCGCGAAGAGTTGGATGAAGCCAGGATTGAGTCCGCTGCCGAAGATCGTTGAGTTGCCGACCTCACATGCCTTGGCGATGCGGTCGCGCCCGCCACCGAGCCGGTGGCCGGTGATGAACTCGGATGTGGTCACCACGTTGATGCCCGCCTCGAGAATGCGGACGAGGTGGTCGACGTCGGCGAACATCTGGTTGTAGACAACGCAATCGGGTTTCAGCGCAATCAAGGCGTCGACGTCATCGGTGGCCGTTACACCGAGCGCGTGGATGCCGCATAGGTCGCCGACGTCTCGGCCGACCTTGTCCGGTGACCAGGCGTAGCACCCGACCAACTCGAGCTGTGAGTTCGCGACGATCGCGTGGACCGACTTCACTCCGATGTTGCCTGTCGTCCACTGGACGACCCGGTATGTCACTGCGATCTCTCACCGGGCGTGAAAGTCACTGGGATGGATCGGAACCCCCGGGTCACGGAGTTTCCGTGGAACACTGCGTCCTCGTTCGCTGCGAGTCGGTAGTCGGGCATGCGCGACAGCACCTGCTCGACGCCGATCTGGAACTCCAGACGTGCCAGGTTGGAGCCGAGGCACCGATGAACGCCCGCGCCGAAACCGAGGTGGCGATTGGACGTGCGATCCAAGATGCAGCGGTCCGGATCGGCAAACTGCTCGGCATCGCGGTTCGCGGACGCGTAGTTGACGATGACGGATTCACCGGGGCAGAAGGTGTGCCCGCTCAGTTCGACTTCGCGGGTGACCGTTCGCGGAATCCCGTGTATCGACCCCGAGTAGCGAAGGAACTCCTCGATAGCGCGCGGTCGCAACTCAGGGTCGTCGATGAGGCGGTCGCGCTCCTCGGGATGCGTTGCAAGATAGTGGAAAGCGAATGACATGGCGCTGGCCGTGGTCTCTAGGCCTGCCTGTACCAACAACATCGCGTTGCCGACGATGTCGCCGAACTGCAACTTCTCACCGTCGATTTCGGTATTGAGAAGGACGTCGATCATGTCGTCCTTCGGGGGCTGCGCGGTGCGCGCTGTGATCGCATCGTGGAGGTGCTGATACAGCCCGCCCCACGCTGCCATGCGGGCTTCTTCGGTGGCGCCGTTCAGCGCGGTGTCGGTGAGTTCGATGCACAACGGCACATCGTCGATCGGCAGCCCGAACAGGTACTTGAAGAAGACGACGCCCGGCTGTCGCCACGCGACCTGCGCGAGGTCTCCGCGACCCTGATCGATGAAAGCGTCGATGAGTCGATCGGTTTCGTCACGGATCTGGGGTGTCAGCGCCTTCATCCGTGCCGGTGAGAAGTACGGGTTGAGCACCTTGCGGAACTGCTGCTGCCGCGGCGGATCCAGCGTGATCACCAGATCGCCGGCAAGCTGCTCGGACGCCTCGGGTGTCGGGTTGGACGAGAAATGTTCCCAGTCCTGCAGGATCCGGTAGCAGTCCTCGTAGCGGACGGCCACCCAGGCGCCGCCGGGCGTTGCGCTCAGGAACGGTGTATCGGTGTGCGCAAACGGTGAGTTGCGGCGCATCACCTCGTAGACGTCGTAAAGGAAGTCGTTGTCCTGGAAGTCCTCGTGTCGAAGATCCCAGTTGTCGGCATGCTCCTCAAGAGATTTCGTCACGGTGCCCCTTGCTGGGCGGCCTGCCGCGCCTCCCGCTCTTCGTGAATGCGCACCAATTCGCGGAACCCGATCCGGTTGTACTTCGGGACGGGCTGAATGCCCCACTCGTCCTGCGCGGTGTCCTTGCCCTCAGCGCCCTCCGGCGGACCCAACGGCGGATAGGGCACCTTGCACTCCAGGGTGTCGTCGGAGTAGCGCACCTTCAGCAGCTCGCTGCAGATCTCGGTGAGACTCAGCGTCGGATAGCCGTAGTAGACCGCCATGAACGGCAGCGTGAAAGCGCCCTCGATGACGAGCGCGACGAGGCATACCAGGACGGCGCGCTTGATCCACTTGTGCATCCGAGCGTAGTAGGGCGTGGTGCCCGGTGGCAGATCCTCGGACTTCTGTTCTGCTTCGGTCTCAGGTGTTGTCGTCACAGCAGTACTCCTCGAATGGGTTCAGTCGGAGAAGATTTCGCGATTGACCGTGTGCAGGTACGGGATCGCCAGGAAGGGGGTGATGTAGAAGATGTCGTAGAGCCACCAGCCGATGACCGGGAAGACCACGCCGGCGAAACGGACATCGGCGTACATGGTCATGTTGAAGACGTAGAGGCACCAGATGAGCACACCCATCCAGCAGGTGACGATCATCCACTGATGGCCCCAGCGCTTCATCTGCAGGAACCCGATGGCCGCGGCGCACCGCATCGCGAATACCGTGACGATCATCCCGAACACCATGGACTTCTCGCCCGGTCCGGCCGCGCCCCCGACCCAGAATTCGTTGTAGTGCCAGAAGTATCCGGCGTCGAACATCGCACCCCAGCCGACCATCAGCACGCGATTGATCAGCGTGTGGTTGGCGACGAGATCCAGCGCCCAGCCCAGGCTGTTGAGCATTCCGTCGATCAGCACGAGATAGCCGATCAGCGTGACGATCATGGGGCGCATCGACAGACCGGCGCGCGCCGCCTGGCGCTGCAACCACACCCCCCGCAGGAAGATCGGCAGTCCGAAGATCCCGGGGGCCCACATGCCCATCAGGCCGGCACCGACGATCATCCACTTGTCGGCCCGGCGTTGTGCCAGCCGTGATTCCTCGTCGTGCTCTTCGAGGCTTACCGTGCCGCCGGACCGCACATCCAGGCTCACAACTCCCACCACCCCCGGGCGAAGGACATGTAGAGCTGGATTCCGAACATCGTCAGCAGGTAGCCGTATATGACGATCTGCAAGATGATCAGCGCCCTCTTGCGCTTGCGTTCCTTTTGGTCCATATCAGTTCACTCCTTCCAAGAGGCTGGCTGCCGCGACTTCGCGCAGTCCTTCTGAGATGGCCCCGTCGCTCGACAGCGGCGCGAGGATGCAGGCCTCGGCAGCTTCCAATTCGGTTGCGCCCGCGGCAATCAACTGCGCGGCGGTGACCAGCACCCGGGTGGACGGGGGTTCGAAGTGGAATGCTTCGTCCGCGGTCCTGATCGCCGTCGCGCACTGCACGAGCCGATGGGCCGACCCCGGTTCAATGCCCGCCTCGGCGACGATCACCTCCGCCTCACGGTCCGGCGGGAGATAGCGCATCGGCAGCGTGACGAAGCGCTGGCGGAACGACGGCTTCAGTTCCTTCAACGAACTGCGGTACGCGGGGTTGTAGGAACACACCAGCATGAAGGTCTCGGGCGCCTGCACCACCTCGCCCGCCCGGTCCAGGTAGAGCGCGCGACGATGATCGGTGAGCGAATGCAGGATCGCCAACGAATCGTGGCGGGCCTCCACGACCTCGTCCAGATAGCAGATGGCCCCGGCCTTTACGGCTCTGGTGAGCGGACCGTCCGTCCAAACGACGTCGCCGCCGGTCACCATGAAGCGTCCGACCAGATCCGAGCTCGTCAGGTCATCGTGGCAGCTGATAGTGACGACGGGCCGCCGCAGGAGCAGGCCCATGTGCTCGACCAGTCGTGTCTTTCCGCACCCGGTCGGGCCGGTGAGCATCACCGGCAGACGCTGGCGATACGCCTGCTCGAACAACTGAACTTCGTTGCCGTTGGAGTAATACGTCTCGTTCACGCGGCCTCCTCGCAGGCTCGGATGCCCCGTGCTGTGCGCATTGTTCGCTTGCAAGCTGCGCTCACGCGGCCACCAACTCTCGATGTACATGGGCCAGAACCCTCGGAAGCTCTTCTATTCGCCGGATACGTTGGGAGCGGCGGGGTCCGAAGACCTCGGGCAGCGGATCGACGCGGGTTGGGCCGACGCCGACGTAGTACATGCTCACGCCCGCATCGCTGGCTTCCTCAACGGCATGCGCGGCGTCCGCCCAGGCGTAGCGGCCCTCATAGCCCTCGTCGGAGATCAGGCCGTCGCCGATCACGATGAGCAGTCGCCGTTCGGACGGCTGGGCGAGCAGCCGGCTGGTCAGATGGCGAAGTGGTGCGCCGAGCCGGGTGTAACCGCCCGTGGCGAGGCCCAGACCACCTGGGGGTACGAACCGGCGGTCCTCGAAATCCTTGAGGCAGGTGACCTCGACGCGGTGGCGGGTGTTGCCGGTGAAAACGAAGATGCCGTGACGCTCGCGGGCGAGCGTCATCGCCTGTGAAAGCGCGTCGGCGCAGGCTAATTCGAGCTTGAAGATCTTGCCGCCGTGCACTCCCAGCGACGAGCTGCCGTCGAGCAGCAGTGCGGTAGTGACGTCACGGCTGCTGGGCAGCAGATCACGGAAGATGCGTGGCTCGATGGCCTCGCCGGTCGTCAGATCGATGTAGTGGTTGACGTATTGCTCGACGTCGAGATCGGAACCGTCTTCCAGCCTGTTCTTCATGGCGCGGTGGGTGTGCTCGGAGAACCACTTCCGCAGATCGGTCGAGGGCATCGCCTGATGGCGGTGCTGACTCGCATGGGGGCGCTCGAGCACCGCGACATGGTCGGCCATGAAGCTGTCGGTCCAGGCGTTCCACTCCGGGTACGGAATGCCGGGCCGGTGCTCGGGCGTGATGTCTAGATCGTTGTCCTGCGGCCGGCTCGGCGGAGGCAGGTTCGGATTGCGCACGCCGCCATCACCGCCCACGGGGACGGAATACGGTCGCGGCAGCCGCTTCTGCGTTGTGGTCCAGGGCATCCGGCCGAAGGTGCGACGCAGTTTGTCGGCGATGCCCTGCGGATCGGTGTACACCCGGGGAAGGGTGCCCAGGAGCGGGTCGACAGTCAGCTTCTGCGAAGTGCGCGCCAGCGCGACCGCGCGGTTGAGCATCTCCTTCGCGTCCATATCGCTGGGCGCCGCCTCGAGGTCGGGCAGCAGCCGTTGTATTTCTGCCAGCAGCCCGGGCCAGGTGTCCGCAATCCAGCCCACGGCGACGCCCGCCTCGACGAGGGTCAGCGCGCTCAGCTCCCGCGCGGAGAGTTCGTTCAGTCGATAGTCGACCACACGATCCTTCGACGGTGAACATTGGAGCGCCACACCGCATGTCAGGCTTCGCCGTGTCCAGTCGCGAACCGGCGGCGGATACGGGACATGGATGAAATCGAGGGTCGAGCTCAGACCGAAGTCCCGCCGCTGCCCGCTCACGAGGCGCACACCCTCGCGGCGCTGCCCGCTGAGGGCGACGGCCGTGACGGCGCAGCTGCGTTCTACAGCGAGCGCATGCGTATCGGAGAGCTCAGACATGTCGATCGCTCAGAACGTGCCGATGTTCGAGAACATCCAGTACCAGAACCAGATGATCAAACCGGTGCCGCCCCACGCGGCGACGTATCGCAGGATCTCCCATACCCAATCCACGTCAGGCCTCCTTCGTCATCGGATCTCGAGCCCTCGCACGGCGGTGTCGACCAATTTGGCGAGCATCGTGTCCCGGATCTCGGCGTTGGCCGTAGTCGTGAGCACGCCGTAGACACCGAGAAGGAAGAACGCGGCACTGTAGAACGCGTCGACGGCCGGATGTACTGCGCCGTCGACACGTGCCCGCTCGATCTCGTTGACCAGCAGCACGATCACCGGGTGGTCGGTCCATTCGTCCTTGGTCGGCCGCGTCGGCGAGAAGTGCAACGCCAGAAGCTCTTTGAACAACAGTGAGCCGAGCCGCTGTTCGAGGCCGGTCACCAGGTGTACGGCCTCGTCCAGCACCGTCGGCAGATCGTGTGTGCCGTTCAGAAAGCGGGCGAAGTCGGCGGCCATCCGTGCTTCTTCGCGGCTCTCCAGCTCGAGGAGGACGTGCTCCTTGCTCGGAAAGTGGAAGAAGAACGTTCCGTGCGCGACACCGGCGGCGGTCGCGATCGCGTTCACGTCGGCGCCGGACATGCCTGCGAGCTTGAACTCGGCGATCGCCGCGCCGAGGATGCGTTCCCGCGTCTGCAACCGCCGCGTTTCCCGCGCCGACTGCTTCACCTGAGGCGTCATGGTCCGCTCTTTGTAACTCGTTTACTGACCAAAGTCAATGAGTTGAGTCATTGACTGGCTAGTCGGAGAAGATCTCGCGGTTCACCGAATGCAGATAAGGGATGGCGAGGAAGGGGGTGATGTAGAAGATGTCGTAGAGCCACCAGCCGACCACGGGCAAGACCACGCCGGCGTAGCGGACGTCGGCGTACATGGTCATGTTGAACACGTACAGGCACCAGATGAGCACACCCATCCAGCAGGTGACGATCATCCATTGGTGACCCCAGCGCTTCATCTGCAGGAACCCGATGGCCGCGGCGATTCGCATGGTGAAGACGGTGAGGATCATGCCGACTTCCATGGCTTTCTCGCCGGGTCCCGCGGCACCGCCCAACCAGAGTTCGTTGTAGTGCCAGAAGTAACCGGCATCGAACATTGCACCCCAGCCGTTCAACAAGATTCGGGCCAGGATGGTGTGGTTGGCGACGAGGTCCAGTGCCCAGCCCACGGTGTTGATCGCGGCGTCGATGATCACGAGGTAGCCGAGCAGCGTGACAAGCATCGGACGTACCGTCAGCCCCTCGCGTTGCGCCTTGCGAAGCAGCCACACCCCACGAAGAAACAGGGGCAGACCGAAGACGCCGAGCGCCGCAGTGCCGATGAGCAGGCTGCCGGAGATGAGCCACTTGTCGGCCTGGCGCTGTGCCGCCTGTGACGCCGCCATGTGCTCGTCAAGGCCGCTGCCGGAGAGTTTTGCACTCGCTGCGGCGTCGCGTTTACGGCCCAGATTCACCGTGGGCAGATTCATGCATACTGACTATAGTCAATCAACAACGGTAGTCAATCGGCTACTTGGCCCCGATGCTGCGCAGTGTCCTCGTCACGTAGTCGTCGATCATCGCGGACTGCCCCGGCCAATCGTGCGTCGTCGTCAACAGTGCGTAGAGGCCCAGCAGGAAGAACACCGCGCTGTTCATCGGGTTCACATCGGGGTCTACCTCACCGCGTTTCCGGGCGTGTTCGATCTCCTGCGCAACCTCGACGATCACCGGGTGCTGCCGACTCTCATCGGTCGGTCGGGTCTGCGAAAAATGAAGCGCGAGAAAGTCCTTGAATAGCCCAGCGCCGAGGCGGCGTTCCAAGCCCATCACAAGTCGCACCGCCTCACCCAGCGCCGATGTGAGGTCGTGTTCGGAACCGGTGGCACGCGCCAGTTGCTTGGCGATGCGCTCCTCTTCGCGCTGCTCGAGTTCGAGCAACACGTGTTCCTTCGTCGGGAAATGGAAGAAGAAGGTGCCGTGGGCAACGCCTGCCGCGGCGACGATCGCGCCGACATCCGCTTCGGCCATCCCGGCGCGTTTGAACTCGGCGATGGCCGCTCCCATCAAACGTTCACGAGTCTGCAGACGTTTGGTTTCTCGCGCTGAGGGCTTGTCTACCACTGCCATACGTCAACTCTACCGTTTGAACGGCGACGCATAGCGAACTTCTTATTGACTTCAGTCAATGAAGGTCGTTAGATGATCAGCACTCGATGGAGAGGACGCGTATGGCGCTGGAGCAGTTCAACCTCGCTGGGCAGGTGGCCATCGTTACCGGCGCGGGTAAGGGAGTCGGTCAAGGGATCGCACGAGTGCTCGCCGAGGCCGGTGCGACCGTCGTCGGTACCGCGCGTACAGAGTCTGACATCGTTGCGACGATAGATGGCATCGAGAAGGCCGGCGGTAAAGGGCTTGCGTTGGTTGCCGACGCTATGAGCCGTCCGGACGGTGAACGCGTCGTGTCGACGGCCATGGAGACGTTCGGGCGCATCGACATCCTCATCAACAACGTCGGCGGCTCGACATTCGGGTCGTTTCTCGACATCACCGACGAGGACTTCAGGCGCACCTTCGACTGGTGTGTGACCTCCGCCTTCATCATGAGTCAACTCACCGCCAAGCACATGATCGAAGCGGGCCACGGCAGCATCGTCAACATCTCCTCGGGCTCAGCACGTTTCGGCATCCGTGCCCTCACCGCGTATTGCGTCGCGAAGGGTGGCATGGAAGCGCTGACCCGGGCGATGGCCCAGGAGTTGGCGCCAAAGATTCGCGTCAACGCGATCGCACTCGGCTCCTTCGCCACCGAAGGGCTGCAAAGTGGCCTTGACATGATGCCCGGGGCGCTGGACACGATGCTCAGCCTGACGCCGCTGCATCGTCTCGGAAACGTCGAGGACCTCGGCCGGCTCTGTGTTTACCTGTCTACCCGCGACTGCTACGCCACGAACGCTATCTTTCACGTGGACGGCGGCATCGACTCGAACAACCTACCGCTGCCCATTCCCGACTACTGAGGACGTCGAATGCGAAGAGTTGTGCAGTTCTCCACCGGCAACGTCGGCCAGCATTCGCTCAAGGCCATCATCGGACGGCCGGATCTGGAGCTGGTGGGTGTGCACGCGGCCAGTCCTAACAAGGTCGGGCGCGACGCGGCAGAACTATGTGGGTTGGCCGAGCCGACAGGCATCCTCGCGACCGATGACATCGATGCGCTGATCGCGCTCGAGCCCGACTGCGTCGTCTACACCGCTCAGGCCGAGACCCGTCCGATGGAGGCGGTGGAGCAGTTGGTGAAGCTGCTGGCCGCCGGCATCAACGTCGTGGGCTCGTCGATGGTGTGGCTGGTGACGCCGCGGCAAGCCGACGACTGGCTCACCGGCCCGCTCGGGAAGGCATGTGACGAGGGCAACTCGTCGCTGTATGTGAACGGCATCGACCCTGGCTACTCGGGCGACACCGAGGTGCACAGCGCGCTGAGCCTCGTCACCCGCGCGACGTCGGTTCTCGTCCAGGAGATCTTCGACTACGCGAACTACGACGATTACGAGTTCACCGGTAAGTCAATGGGTTTCGGCCTCAAGGCGGACGACGAGCAGCCGATGTTCTTCCTGCCGGGTGTCTTGACGACGATGTGGGGCGGCCCGGTCCGCAACCTCGCCGATCAGTTGGGCATCGAGCTCGACGAGGTGCGGCAGCGCATCGAGCCCTGGTACACGGATCAGCGGATCGAGTGCAAGCTGTGCACGGTCGAACCCGGCGGCATGGCCGCGATCAAGTTCGCCGTCGAAGGGGTGCGCGACGGCGTTCCGGTGATCACGATGGAACACATCACCAGGCTCACCGCGGTGGCCGCTCCGGACTGGGAGTTTCCGCCCGACGGTAAGCCCGGAGTGCACCGGGTGGTGGTCGAGGGCGAACCGCGGGTGGAGCTGAACACCCACGTCTCCGATCCGCTGCTCGATGTCACTGAAGCCGGGTGTGTGTCCACCGCGGCGCGGGTGGTCAACGTGATCGACTGGGTGTGTGACGCCCCCAAGGGATTGATCGCCGTGGAGGACATTCCGCAGGCAGAGGTGGTTCGCGGGCTGTTTTGGTGACGTCTTCGAGCATTGCCGCCCGCAATGCTGAGCACTCGCCTAGCATCGGGTGATGCCGCAGACCACGACGCGACCAGGCATATGCCGGATCTGCTCGGCACACTGCGGGGTGCTGGCGACGGTCACTGACGGCCGGCTCACGAAGGTGACGGGTGACCCCGACAACCCGATGTTCAAGGGCTACACCTGCGTCAAGGGCCGCACACTGCCCGAAATCCACAACAACCCCTCGCGGCTCCTGCACAGCCAGAAGCGTCAGACCGACGGTAGCTACGCGCCGATCGGATCCGAGCGCGCGATGGACGAGATTGCGGCCAAACTACAGGATTTGATCTCCACCCACGGCCCACGCTCGATTGCGATGTACCTGGGCACCAACGGTCTGCCGTATCCGGCATCGGCGTTGATGGGCAACGCGTTTCTCAGAGCCATCGAGTCGCCGATGTTCTTCACCGCCAACACAATCGATCAGCCGGGCAAGCAGATCGCATTAGCTGCACACGGGCACTGGCTCGGTGGGGACGTCGACTTCCACGAGGCCGACAGCTGGCTGTTGGTTGGAACGAACCCGCTGGTGTCCAAGGCCATCGGCATCCCAGGGCAGAACCCGGCGCAGAACCTGAGGGCGGCGATCAGCCGTGGGATGAAGCTCATCGTGATCGACCCACGCCGGTCGCAGACGGCCGCGCGCGCAGCGATCCACCTGCAGCCCCGTCCGGGCGAAGACGTGACGATCATCGCTGGGATGATCAACCTCGTCATTCGGGAAGGTCTGTGCGACAACGCATTCATCGAAGAGAACGTGGCTGGGTTTGACGACCTGGCGGCAGCGGTGGCCAGCTTCACACCGGCTTACGTCGCCGAGCGTGCCGATATTCCTGAGGATCAGTTCGTCGACGCCGCACGGGTGTTCGCGACCCACGGTGAGCGGCGCGGAATGGTGAACGCGGGTACCGGCGCGAACTTCGCAATGCACGGCAGCCTGCTCGAGTATCTGTGTTTGGCCCTGACCACGATCTGTGGCCGCTGGCAGCGAGCCGGCGAAAAAGTATTGCGGCCCAACACATTGATGCCGGCGTTCACAGCGAAAGCGCAGCCGCATCCGCCGTACGAGGGGTGGGGCTACGGCGAGAAGCTGAGGATGCGCGACCTCACCGACACCGTAGCAGGGATGCCCACCGCGGCGCTCGCCGATGAGATCCTGCTCGAAGGCGACGGTCAGGTGAAGGCGCTGATCTGTATCGGAGGCAACCCGATGGCGGCGTGGCCGGATCAGCGCAAGACGCTGCGCGCGCTGGAGAGCCTCGACCTGCTGGTCACCCTCGATACGGAGATGTCGTTGACGTCGCGGCTCGCGGACTATGTCATCGCCCCGATGATGCAGATGGAAACGCCCGCAATGACGATGGGCAGCGAGCTCATCAAGTACTACACGAGCGGTACCGGAATCCCCGCCGCATACGGACAGTACGTACCGCGACTCCTCGACCCACCGGCGGGTTCCGACCTCACCGAGGAGTGGCAGTTTTTTCTCGGGCTCACCAAGCGCATGAACTTGGATCTGTGGTTTGTCAACTTCTTCGGTGGCGGTGGGGGCAGGTTCATGGAGTCACCCCCAGTGGTGCTCAACATGAATCGCGATACCGAGCTGAGCACCGAAGAGCTGTTCGCGCAGATGTGCTCGGGCTCGCGCATTCCGTTCGAGGAAGTCCGCAGCCATCCGCACGGCAAGATCTTCGACGTGGATGCCGTGGTCGAGGAGCGGGATCCAGATTGCACCGCGCGGCTCGACGTGGGTAACGCGTTTCTGCTCGATGAATTGTCAGAGGTCATGGCAGAGGATTTCGTCAGTGCGCGAACCGATTCCGCGTTTCCTTTCCGCCTGATCCCGCGTCGCAGTCAGAACTTCATGAATTCCTCAGGCACCAACTTGGCCGCGCTACACAAGGGCAAACCGTACAACCCCGCTTACATGCACCCCGACGCTATCGACTCGCTCGGGTTGCAGTCCGGGGCCTCGGTTCGCATCAAGTCGCCGCATGACAGCGTTCCGGCGGTACTGGAAGCCGACGACACTTTGCGTCTTGATGTGATCGCCATGCACCACGCCTTCGGCGGAATGCCTGGAGAAGATGACGAGTTTCGTGACAGGGGGACCAACGTGGGCCGACTCGTCCCCACCGACGTCGACTACGACCGCATCACCGGCTTGCCGCGGCAGGGCAACATCCCGGTCGTTGTCACAGGGCTGACGTAACCGCATCGGCAATCGGAGTCTCGCCGCCGATCAACTCGAACGTTCGGCCTGCCGTGGCGGGGGAGTCGAGTACCGCTAGCAGTACCTTGGCGACGTCGTCACGCGGGATGTCGCCGCGGCCGGTCTGATCCGACAACTCGACCCGGCCGGTGCCCGCGTCATTCGTGAGATGCCCGGGCCGCACGACGGTGACGTCGAGTGCATTACGCGCTCGAATCACATCGTCCGCATGGCCTTTCGCGCGCAGGTAGGCGACGAACACCGGGTCGCCGATCTCGTCGGGTGCCTCGACGTCGGCTCCGATCGCTGAGACCATCACATACCGCCGCACCCCTGCGGCCTCGGCGGCGTCGGCGAGCAGAACGGCGGCGTCACAGTCGACGGTCTGCTTGCGCGCTGCGCCGCTGCCCGGCCCTGCACCGGCCGCGAACACGACCGCGTCGGCGCCCTGCACGTGGGCGGTGACGTCGGCGGCCGAGGTTTCTTCGAGGTCCACCACCACCGCCTCGGCACCCGTCGCTTCCACGTCGGCGACGTGGTCGGGGTTCCTGATCAGCCCGACCGCCGTGTCACCGCGCTCCGCGAGCAGCCGTTCGAGGATCAGGGCGATCTTGCCGTGCCCACCGGCGATGACGACGCGCATGTCGCCATGCTACGGGGACCCGCATCTTCTGCGCCGAACGTGGGTTACCCGCACGTGTATTCGCTCTTTGGCGTAGCACAACCCCACACTCGCTGGTCCGGATCTCATTAACTCAGGCGTTCCCGCAGATCGCGTTTGAGCACCTTGCCATAGCTGTTCTTCGGCAGCTCGTCGATGTACTCATAGCGCTTGGGCCGCTTGAAGCGGGCGATGCGCTCGAGCAGGTGTGCGTCCAGTTCTGCAGGAGATGCCGAGCCCACGATGAACGCGACGACGACCTCACCCCACTCCTCGTCGGGTGCCCCCACGACACCCGCTTCGTCGACCCCGGGATGTTCGAGCAGGATTTCCTCGACCTCACGCGGATAGATGTTGCTTCCGCCGCTGATCACCACGTCCTTCGAGCGGTCCCGCAGCGTGAGAAAACCACGCTCGTCGAACGACCCCATATCGCCGGTACGCAGCCATCCGTCCTGCAATGTCCTCGCAGTGGCCTCGGTGTCGTTCCAGTACCCGGCCATGACAACGTCTCCGCGACAGACGATTTCACCGATCTCACCCGCCGACGCGGGTGTGTCGTGGTCGCGAAGCACCGCGACATCGACACCCGATCGGGCATAACCCACGGAACCCAGAACCGCGTCGTCGGCGTCGATGTGGTCGGCCTTGCGCAGGCCTGTGATGGTCATCGGCGCCTCACCCTGGCCGTAGAGCTGCACGAAGATCGGGCCGAACGCCGCCATCGCCTTCTTCAGGCTGTCGACGTACATCGGGCCGCCCCCGTACACGATTGTGCGGAGATTCTGCGGGCGCGGCCGTCCGGTCTGAACGAGCCGCTGCACCATGGTGGGTGCGAGGAAGGCGCTGCAGCCGGGATGATGCTCACAAAGGTCGAGGAATTCATCCGGCTCGAACGCGGCCGAGGAGGGAATCACTTGTCGCGCGCCGCGTGACACGTAGGGCGGGATGTACAGCCCCGAGCCGTGCGACATCGGCGCCCCGTGCACCAGGCTGCAATTGTGATCTGGCGAGTCGAAGTCCGCCAGATGCGAGACTGTCATCGCCATCAGGCTGCGGTGCGACAGCATCGCGCCCTTTGAACGGCCGGTGGTTCCGCTGGTGTAGAACAGCCACGCCAGGGTCGACGGGTCGGTGACCCGCGGCCGGTCGACCATGGTACCGGTCATTCGCGCCGAATAAGCCTCCGAATCAACGGTTTCGACGTCAACGTCGGTGATCGATGTCAGCTCCGGGCCGATCTTGGGCGATGCGAACACCCGGGAGACTCCGGCGTTCTCGATGATCTGGACCATTTCGCGGGGATGAAGTTTGTAGTTGATCGGCACGACCACGCACTCGGCCGCCCACGTCGCGAACATCAGCTCGACGATCTCGGGGCGATTCTCGCTGGCGACGGCTATCCGGGTGCCGGGCGCCCCGAGGGTGGACGCCATCCGCAGCGCCCGCTCACGCAACTCGGACCACGTGTGCAGTTGACGCTCACCGCAGAACACCGCGCCACGATCGCCGAACCGATCGGCGGCCTGATCCAGGAGGCCGAACAGATTCATGATTGCTGGTCCCCCTGCCCTTCGGGCTGGAGGTGCCCCCACTTCGCGCAAGCGCTCATCACTGCCGCGGAACCCAATCGGCATTCAGCGCGAAATCCGAGAGGTACTTGGTCGACGTCCAACCACCGTCGACGGCGATCTCCTGTCCATTGATGAAGGCCGCCCCATCGGAACAGAGGAACGCGACGGTGCTCGCGATGTCGTCGACCTCGCCCAGTCGCGGATAAGGCGTCATTTCGGTGTTGATCTTCTTGAACCTCGGATCTTCCAGGCGCGTCGCGACCATCGGTGTCAGCGTCACCCCGGGGGCGACGGCGTTGCACCGGATCCCCTGCGGTCCGTACTGCGCGGCGATGTGTCTGGTCAGCGATGTCAGGCCGCCCTTGGCCGCCGAGTACGCGCCGCCGCGCAGCCCGCCAACAATCGCGAACGTCGACGTGATGTTGATGATCGCCGAGCCGGGCTGCATGTGCACGACGACTTCGCGGGCCAGTCGGAACGGCGCGCGCAGCATCAAACCCAGGAAATAGTCGAGTGATTCGTCGTCGGTCTCGTGCAGCGGTTTGGGGCTCCCCACTCCGGCGTTGTTGATGAGGAAGTCAATGCGGCCCCAGCGTTCGATCGCGGCATCGACGATCCGGCGCGGGCCGTCGTCCGCGGTCAGGTCGACGGCGAGCGTCTCGATGTTGTTCGGATCGTGGCTCTTCAGCTCGGCGAGCCTGGCGTCGTCGCGGCCGGTGCCCAGCACCGACATCCCTTGAGAGGCGAGCTTGGTGGCGCAACCGAAGCCGATACCGCTACTCGCCCCTGTCACGATCGCAACCTGCATATCAGTCCACCTTCTATCTTCCCGCCGCCCCGCTCGCCCCGGCTACGAGTGTCGCCCGGATCTGATGCTTCAAGACCTTGCCCGCGTCATTTTTCGGCAGCGCGTCCCAAACAACGATCTGCTCAGGGATTTTGAACTTCGCGAGCCCCTCACCCATGAGCAGATCGGCGAGGTCGGCCAGCTCAGGTGCTTGCTGGTCGGCGGTCACGATCACCGCGCAGGCGCGCTCTCCCGTTCGCTCGTCGGGCACACCGACGACCGCGATCTCGGCGATCGCTGGGTGCGCGATCAGCAGGTCCTCGACTTCCTTGGGCGAGATGTTCTCACCGTTGCGAATGATGATGTCCTTCGCGCGACCTGTCACCACCAGGTATTCGTCGTCGACCCAGCGGGCGAGATCGCCGGTGCGGAAAAAGCCCTCCCCGTCGAAGGCCGCCGTCTCGTCGTCGGAATGAAGGTAGCCGACGAGCATCTGCGGGCCACGGGCGCAAATCTCGCCGTCTGCCAGTTTGATGTCGGCGATACCCGCGCGTCCGTCGGTGTCAGCCCCATGGTCGACGTCGTCTAGTGAGCCCACCGTCGTCACCGGAACCTCGGTCGAACCGTACACCCGAGACACCGCGGCATTCTCGAAATAGTCTGCCGCCCTGCGGATCAGCGATGGGGGCACCGAAGCGCCGCCGCAGATGAACACCTTCAGATCCGGCAGTTGCGTGCCCGCCCGTTCGGCGGCGCCGAGCAGACCATCCAGAAACGGGGTGGCACCTGCCATATGGGTGCTGCGTTCGGTGAGCATCAGCGACACCGCGCCGTCCGGGTCCCATCGCTCCATCAGCACCGCCGTGGTGCCCAACAACAAGGGGCACTCGAACGCGTAAATCGATCCTCCGATATGCGCGATCGGCGACGGGACGAGGAACGTGTCGCCGTCGGCGACTTTCCAATGCTCACCGATCTGCCGGATCAGCGCATGAATCGAGTTATGCGTGTGCAGAACACCCTTGGGGCGTCCCGTCGTACCAGAGGTATAGAGGATCATCCGCACGGAATCCGGATTCAATACCGGCAGCACCACGGTGGACTCGGCATCAAGCATCGATGCGTACGACGTGTGACTGTCACCGCGGACCACGACGACCTCCGGGGGTGACGCCATGGACGCGGTTACGCGCTCGAGCATGGCGGCGTAGTCATGGTTGCCGAAGGTCGACGGTATGAAGATCGCACGGCTGTCGGCGTCCGACAGGATGAACGCGAGTTCGCGATCGCGCAGGGACGGCAGGATGGGGTTTACGACCATGCCGGCCAGGGTCGCGCCCAGATAGATAACGGCGGCTTCGTGCCAATTCGGCAGCATGAACGAGACCACGCTGCCCGCGGGCATCAACCCCATCAGGGTCTGGGCCAGCGCACTGGCCTTGTCGTGTAAACCCTTGCAGTCGAGCCGAATTCCGCCGTCGACCACCACCGCACGATCGGGCGTCGCCTTGGCGGCGTCGCGCAACGAGTCGGCGAGGGTCTCGCTTACCCACAGCCCGCGCCGGTACGCGTCGGCCGCGCGCTGCCCGTCGACCCTCACTGCCCGGCCTGCCCCTTGACGCGGCGCATCGTCATGGAATGCCGGTAGCGCGACGACGGATGCGTGTTGACGGTGACCTGCGCTATCTCACCGTCGGACGTCTTGTACGTGCGCTGCATCTCCAATGCCGCGCTGCCCACCGCGACCTGCAGCGCCTCCGCCAGTTCGGCCGTGACGGGAACCGCGGAGATCTCCTGCCGCACCTCGACGATGCTGACGCCGAACAGATCCTCGATCAACGGAAAGATCGGCCCCGAATGCCGTTGCAGCAGACGGCCCACCGCGGCGAAGGCACGGTTGATGTAGTACTCCGTCGCGCACACCGGTGCGGCGGCGCCGTCCGCGCGGTAGCCCCGGACGGCCAGCCATTCCGTCCCCACGCTGAGGCCCGTCCGCTCGGCCAGTCGTTCGTCGACGACCACCATCGCGTTGCTCTCGATCGTGAGCTGCGCGCCAGAGGCGAATGCGAGCAGGTCGTTGATCGACATCACGTCCTGGGCATAGCTGTTCGCTTCAGGGCGCGGTACCACCAGCGTCCCTGCCCGCGGCCGGGATGCGACGAGGTTGTCGTCGCGCAGCCGTCGCAGCGCCTCGCGCACGGTGTAACGGCTGACCTCGAAACGCTCGCACAGCTGCTGTTCCGTCGGCAGCTGAGAACCGACGGGGTACACCCCGTCGACGATCTCCTTGCGGAGGGTGCGCGCCACCTGGAGATACCGGTGGTCGGCCGGGCTGACGGTCATGTGCGCCGCAGCGCCAATACGCTGCCGTCGCCGTCGGCCGAGATGTACAAGGTGCCGTCGGGGCCCGAGGTGATACCGGCGAATGGCCCCTGCGGACCGGAGAACGGCGGCATTCCCTTGAGCGGCTTGGGATCAACCCCCGGCGGCGGCCCGACAGGCAGACCGGAAGCGAGGGTTTTCCGCTCACCGGTTGTCAGATCGACCGCGACGACTTCCTTGGCGCCCGCGTCGACGATGTATAGCTGACCGTCGCTGACGTGGATGCCCTGCGGTCGTTGCAGTCCGTCGACGACGGTCTCGGTCGAACCGGCCAGTCGCACGACGCGGCCCGCGCCCGACTCCGCGACCAGCGGCACCCCGTCGAGTCCGAAAGTCACACCGATCGGGTCCTGCAGGCCGGACGCGAGCAACTCGACGTTGCCCGATCGCAGCGCGTGCACGCTGCCGGTGCCCAGTTCGGCGAACACGATGCTGTCGCCCGGGCCGATCGCGACGCCGTACAGCTGATCGAATCCGTCTGCCAGGTAGTCGGTTTCGCCGTCGCCCGGCCGGTAGCGGGCGATCTGGCCACCCGACGTAGCCACGACGAAGACGCCGGGACCCGCGGGAGCCAGCCCGCGAAGAAAGCCGGGATACCCCGGGGTGAACAGCATCCCGACGGTTTCCAGCGCGCCGTCGTGACCGACGACATAGAAATAGGTGCCGTCGGCGACGTGTAGCCGGTCGTCGTCGCCGACCACCAGGTCCAGCGGCCAATTCAGGCCGCCGGGAAGCGCGGTGCGCGTTTCGCCTCCGGCCAGCACCTCGGTGATCTCTCCGGTGAAGTTGGAGACGAAGAGCCGGTCGCCGACGAAGGTCAGGTTGTCCAGCCCCGGATTGAGCTGTGCCAGAAGCGTTTTGTCGCCGGTGCGCGGGTCGATCCGCAGCACCTGCCCAGTGGCGACCTGCGTGGAGACGAGGAAGCCCTGCGGGTCGAACTTGACGGCGTCGGGCACGCCGAGGTCGCCGGTCACTCGTTGCGGCTCGCCACCGTTGGGGTCGACGCGCCAGATCTCGTTCGCCGTCATCAACGGGTAGTACAACAATCCGTCGGGCCCGACCTCCATCGCGTTCGGCGACGGCAGGTCTTCTAACAGGATTCGTGATGCGCCGGTGGCCCGGTCTAGTTCCATTAGCCGGCCGCCGTCGCGACACTCGTTGATGAACAGTCGGTCCTGATGCACGGTGATGCCGTTCGCGCACGGGAGGTCGTCGCGCAGTACCCGCACCGCGCCGCGGGCGTCGCGCATGCTGACCCGACCGTCCATCACCTCGGTCGCGTACAGGTTGCCGCTCGAATCGAAGGCGACGTCGTCGGGCGCGATGATGTCGCTGCCCTTGGGGCTGATCGCTTCGACGTCGCCACCGCTGAGATCTAGGGCGCTGATCTGGCTGCCGGTCACCTGCGCGACGTAGACGCGTCCGTCGGGACCGGTCCGCAGCCCGTTCGCACCGAACAGGCGGCTCGGTGTCGTGAGGCGCTCGAGCCGCCAGCCGTCGGCGGTCCTCGAATCGGTCGCGATGTACCGGGAGGGCGGGTGCGAAGCCTTCGCGCGAACACTCATGAACCCGGACGCTACCAAGCCCTGCTAGTCCAGACAATAGCTCGAACTGCCAGCTCGCTCGCCCTTGACGCGGTCATTACCGCTGCGGAATAGTGTTCTTCAATATGCAGAGCACCATATGTTGTCCGGACAAATGACATGACTGACCTCTTGGGACTGGCTGGCCGCGTCGTCGTGGTCTCGGGTGCGGGTGGCGGCGGGATCGGCACCACAGTCACGCGCATGGCTGCGCAGGCGGGCGCCTCCGTGATCGCGGTGAGCCGGTCGAAGGAGAACCTCGACGAACACGTCGCACCGCTGGCCGAGCAGGGTCTGTCGGTGGTGCCGGTCTCGGCCGACGCGTCCACAGACGAGGGCATCGCCGCGGTGATGGACCAGGTGCGGCGTACTGATGGCGCGCTGTACGGATTGGTGAACATCGCGGGCGGCGCGGCGCCGTCGACGTGGATGCCGGCTACTCGGGTGACGCGTGAGGACTGGCGGGCGCTCTTCGCGGCGAATCTGGAGACCGCGTTCTTCATGAGCCAGGCGGTCGCTCGGGATCTTCGAGACCAGGGTCTGAACGGGTCGATTGTCTCAGTGTCTTCGATCAGCGGGATGAACACCGCACCGTTCCACATCGCCTATGGCACCGCGAAAGCGGCGATCGTCGCGATGACCCGGACGATGGCCGCCGAACTCGCCCTGGACAACATTCGCGTCAACGCCGTCGCACCCGGGGTGACGGCGACGGCGGCGTCACGTACCTACGTCGATGACGACCCGGATCGCGATCGGACCGCGATCGCGATGGGCCGTCGCGGCACTCCGGAGGAACAGGCGGGTGCGATCCTGTTCCTGCTGTCGGACATGTCGAGTTACGTCACCGGCCAGACGCTGCTCGTCGACGGCGGCCTCAACCTCAAATGGACTCATCTCGGCGCCGACAACACCTCGCTGTTCCTTGCCGACGATTCCTTCCGCGAAGCCATTAGGAGGATCTAGTGACTCACACCGAATCCGATCTCGACGCCGCGATCGTGGTCGACGGCGATCCGGACGACTCGACGGGGCAGGTCGCCGAAGACCTGTCGTCGCCGATGACCATCGGGGTCGACGCCTACATCTCCGAGGAGTATGCCCGCGCCGAGCGGGATCGGTTGTGGCGCAAGGTATGGCAGCAGGTGGGCCGGGTGGAGGAGATCCCCGAGGTCGGCAGCTATCTGACCTATGACATCCTCGACGATTCGATCATCATCGTACGAACCGGCGCGGACACCTTCGCGGCACACCACAACGTGTGTATGCACCGCGGTCGCAAACTGGTCGACAATCCCGAAGGCGCCAAGAACTGCGTCGGCAGGGCGCGCAAATCCTTTGTGTGCGGATTCCACGGCTGGACATACGGTTTGGACGGCGCATGCACCCACATCCGTGAACAGGACGACTGGAACGGTGCGCTGAACGCGGACAACACCCACCTCGCTCCGGTACAGGTCGACACCTGGGGCGGCTGGTTGTTCATCAACATGGACCCCAGTTGCGAGCCGCTGGCCGACTATCTCTTCCCGGCGGCGAAGATCCTCGACCCGTTCGGGCTGGAGAACATGCGCTTCAAGTGGCGCAAATGGCTGTACTTCGATTGCAACTGGAAAGTCGCGATGGAGGCCTTCAACGAGACCTACCACGTGTTCACCACGCACCCGGAGTTCAACAAGTTCGGTGAGTTCAAGGGCTGGGCGAAGGCGCAGGGCAAGCACAGCAACATCGGCTACGACGCACCCAA
Source organism: Mycobacterium sp. NPDC051804 (assembly GCF_044452905.1). Taxonomy (NCBI): domain Bacteria; kingdom Bacillati; phylum Actinomycetota; class Actinomycetes; order Mycobacteriales; family Mycobacteriaceae; genus Mycobacterium; species Mycobacterium sp. NPDC051804. Next base: position 602,579 of record NZ_JBITCD010000005.1, read on the forward strand.
AGGCATGGACGAGACCAAGTCCAAGATCCGTCTGGGAACCGGTGATCCGCGCATCTCGACGGCCGAGATGCAGGTCTACACCATGGAGGAGACCAACGCGACCACCACCAACACCCTGGTGAACGCCGCCAAGCGGCTCGTCGACGAATTACCCGAGGGCACTCCCGCCGACCAGGTGCTGCAGCACTGGCTCGCATCCGCGCGCCGTGACGACGAGGCCCGCGGTGTCATCTGGCCGACGATCCCGCCCGACATCCTCGGCCAGAGCGGCACCGCTTGGCAGATCTTCCCGAACTTCCAGGTGGGCCAGGGCCTCACGAGCGCGCTCTGCTATTCCGCCCGGCCCGATCCGAGCTACAACCCAAACAAGTGCATCTTCGAGGTCGCGGTGTTCGAGCTGTATCCCAAAGGGGAAGAGCCGCAGACGGAATGGCAATACACCCCGAAGGATTCGCCGAACTGGCTGTCGGTGCTGCCGCAGGACTTCTCGAACATGGCGGCCGTGCAGCAGGGCATGAAGTCGGCGGGTTTCCCAGGAACCAAGCCCAATCCGTACCGCGAGCGCAGCACCGTCAATCTTCACTACCAACTGTCCAGGTACATGGGCACCGGAGAACCACAGGAGCTTGATCAGTGACGATGTTCGACACGTGCGGGCCGACCCAGACGCCCGATGACATCGACATCCCAGCGATCCGGGAGAAGTACGCGGCCGAACGCGCCAAACGTATTCGGCCCGAGGGGGGTTCGCAGTATCTGGAGCTCGAGGGGGACTTCGCCGAGTTCTCCGAGGTCGATCCCTACACCACGGTGGCCGAGCGTGACCCGATCGCTGAAGACGCCGACGTCGTCATCCTCGGTGGCGGCTTCTCCGGTCTGCTGGCCGGTGCATACCTCAAGAAGGCCGGCGTCGAGGGCATCCGCGTCATCGAGATGGCCGGCGATTTCGGCGGGGTGTGGTACTGGAACCGATTCCCCGGAATCCAATGCGACAACGACGCTTACTGCTACATCCCGCTGCTCGAAGAGCTCGACTTCATGCCGAGCAAGAAGTTCGCCGACGGTGCGGAGATATTCCAGCACTGCCGCAACATCGGTAAGCACTTCGGCCTCTACGACGGCGCGTTGTTCTCCACGCAGGTGCGTGAACTGCGTTGGGACGAAACGACGCAGCGCTGGCGGATCAGCACCGACCGCGGCGACGATATCCGGGCCCGGTTCGTCGTGATGGCGCAGGGCTCGTACAACCGCCCGAAACTTCCCGGCATCCCGGGCATCAAGGACTTCACAGGCCACGTGTTCCACTCCGCGCGCTGGGATTACGACTACACCGGCGGAAACGCTGACGGCGGCCTCGACAAGCTGGCGAACAAGCGGGTCGCGCTCGTCGGTACCGGCGCGACCGGAATCCAGTTGGTACCGCACCTCGGCCGCGATGCCAAAGAACTCTTCGTGTTCCAGCGCACGCCGTCGTCGGTGGATGCCCGCACCAACCCCGCCACCGATCCGGAGTGGGCCGCGTCGCTGCAACCGGGGTGGCAGGAGGAGCGCAAGCGCAACTTCCACAACTGGTCGCCGTTTGTCGGCGTCGTGTTCGGTGAGCCGGATCTGGTGTGCGACTTCTGGACTGAGCTCGGCCGCAATCTGACCGCCCGCATTGCGGGCAGCGATGATCCGACGGCGGTGACCATCGAGCAGATCATGGCCTTCCGGGAGGAGGAAGACTACAAGATCATGGAGCGGCTGCGCCGCCTCGTTGCCGATATCGTCGAGGATCCGGACACCGCTGAGGCGCTCAAGCCGTACTACCGCTTCATGTGCAAGCGGCCGACGTCCAGCGAGCACTACCTCGCCACGTTCAACCGGCCGAACGTGACGCTGGTCGACGTGTCCGCGTCCAAGGGTGTGGAACGGTTGACCGAGAAGGGGATCGTCGCCGACGGCATCGAATACGAGGTCGATTGCGTGGTGTTCGCCAGTGGCTTCGAGATCTCGACTGAGATCAGCCGCCGCTACGCGATCGACGACATCGTCGGTCGCGACGGGCTCTCGCTTTTCGACTACTGGCAGAACGACTACAAGACCCTGCACGGTATGACGAGCCGCGGATTCCCGAACCAGTTCTTCATGGGCTTCATCCAGGGTGGTGTGTCGGCCAACACCACGGCGATGTTCGAGCAGCAGGCCCAGCACATCGCCTACATCATCGCCGAGGCGCAGAATCGGGGCGCCACGACCGTCGAACCCACCCAGGAAGGCCAGGACGCCTGGGTGCAGACGGTTCGCGAAGTCGCCATCGACAACTCCGCCTTCGAACTGTCCTGCACGCCCGGCTATTACAACAATGAGGGCCAGGGTGGCGCGGTGAAGAACGGCGCGTTCCTCGGTGACTTCTACTCGCCCGGTTTCTACGCCTTCGAGGAATTGCTGACCGAGTGGCGGGCCAAGGGCGACCTCGACGGGCTCGACCTCCGTGGATGACCTGAGGTTTGACGGCCGGGTTGCGGTCGTCACCGGCGGCGGTAGGGGACTGGGCCGCTCGTACGCACTACTGCTGGCATCGCAGGGTGCCAAGGTCGTCGTGAACGATCCCGGTGGAGACCTGATCGGGGACGGGTCGGATTCCACCCCTGCCGACGACGTGGTCCGCGAGATCGTCGCTGCCGGAGGAGAAGCGGTCGCCAACACCGAATCGGTGGCCACGCCGGAGGGCGGCAAGGCGATCATCGGGACGGCGCTGGACCGTTTCGGCCGCATCGACATCCTCATCCACAACGCCGGAAACGTCCGACGCTCGCCGTTGCGAGACATGAGCTACGAGGACTTCGAGGCCGTCGTCGACGTCCACCTGCGCGGTGCGTTCCACGTTGTGCGGCCGGCCTTCCCGGTGATGTGCGACGCCGGCTACGGACGCATCGTGCTGACGTCGTCGATCGGCGGGCTCTACGGCAACCATGGCGTAGCGAACTACGCGGTCGCCAAGGCTGGCGTCATCGGGCTGTCCAACGTAGCGGCGATGGAAGGTGTCGACCACGGCATCAGGAGCAACGTCATAGTGCCCGCCGCCGTCACGCGTATGGCCGAGGGCATTGACACATCGGCTTATCCGCCGATGGGACCGGAACTGGTGGCGCCCGTTGTCGGATGGCTGGCCCACGAGACCTGTTCGATCACAGGGGAAATACTCGTCGCTCTCGCAGGTCGGGTCGCGACGGCCGTCGTGGCGGAGACGCCGGGCGTGTACCGCCCGTCGTGGACGATCGAGGAGGTCGGCGAGAACATGACGGCGATCCGCGACGACACCCAACCGCTGGTGTTCCCCGTCGTGCCCGACGGCCACGGCGACCACATCCGGTACAGCTTCGCGATGGCGGCGCAGGATGCCTAGCGGTCCGCTGGCGGGCGTCCGCGTTATCGACCTCACCGCTGTGGTGATGGGGCCGTACTGCACCCAGATCATGGCGGACATGGGCGCCGACGTCGTGAAGGTCGAGCCACCCGAAGGTGACATCGTGCGCTACGTCGCCGAGGGGCCCGCGCCCGGTATGAACGGCGTCTTCATGAACGTCAATCGGGGCAAGCGCAGCGTTGTCCTCGATCTGACATCCGGCGAGGGTGTCGCGGCGCTTCGTGCACTTGTCGAAACGGCTGACGTCTTCATTCATTCCATGCGGGCGAAAGCGGTCGCCAAGCTGGGATTCGACTACGACGCGGTCGCGGCTATCAATCCTAAGATCATTTACACCAACTGCTACGGCTACAGCAGGCGTGGTCCGGATGCCGAACGCCCGGCCTACGACGACACCATCCAAGCCGAGTGTGGACTGCCTGCCGTCCAGAAGGAACTCACGGGCGACGCCACCTACGTGGCAACGATCATGGCGGACAAGGTGACCGGGCTGACGGCGCTGTACGCCACCATGATGGCGCTGTTCCATCGGGAGCGCACCGGTGAGGGACAGGAAGTCGAAGTGAGCATGTTCGAGACCATGGCATCCTTCATGTTGGTCGAACATGCCAACGGCGCCATGTTCGACCCTCCAATGGGTCCGGCAATCTACCCGCGCACCGTGGCACCGAACCGACGTCCGTACCGGACGAAGGACGGTCATGTCGCCGCGCTGATCTACAACGACAAGCATTGGAATGCCTTCATCGCGTCGATACAGCCGGCGTGGAACTGCGATGAGTTTGCGACGCTGGCCCTGCGCGCCAAACAGATTGACAGGGTCTACGGCTTGCTGGCGCAGACCATGTTGGAGCGCACCACCGCCGAGTGGCTCAAGCTCTTCGCTGAACTGGAGATCCCCGCCACGCCGATCAACACGCTCGACTCTCTGTTCGACTCCCCGCAGCTGAATGCGGCCGGCCTGTTCGAGACCGTCGAAACTCCGCAAGGCACGGTGCGGTTTCCGGGTGTGCCGACGTGGTTTTCGCGAACCCCGGGACGCGTCGCTGGTCCGGCGCCGATGCTGGGTGAGGACACCGACGACGTGCTCGGCGAGCTGGGGCTCACCGACCTGAAAAGATCCGGATAGGCCATGGACTTCACGATGGGGCAGAAGGCCGACGAGTTGCGCGCGGAGTTGCGCGAGCTGGTGAACGGCAATGTGCCCGAACACTTTCTGGGCGCTTTCACCGACGATCCCGCTGACCTGGAGACCGCGCAGGCGTTCTGTCGGCTGCTGGCCGAGCGCAACCTGCTGTGCTTGTCCTGGCCCGAGGAGTTCGGCGGCGGCGCCGCGTCGGTGTGGGAACAGACAGTGGTGCGCGAAGAGATGTGGGCACACCACGAACCGCGCGGAGCCCAGTACATGGGGGTCAACTGGGTCGGGCCGATCATCATGCGGCACGGCACTCCCGAGCAGCAGCAGAAGCATCTCCCGCCGATAGCGCGCGGCGAGGTCATATGGTGTCAGGGATTCTCTGAACCCGAGGCGGGTTCAGACCTCGCGTCACTGCGAACCACCGCGCGGCCAGACGGCGACGGCTGGCTGGTCAGCGGGCAGAAGATCTGGACCTCCTACGCGACCATGGCCCAGTGGTGCTTCCTGTTGGCGCGAACCACCAAAGGGGAGAAGAAGCAACGGGGCCTGACCATCTTCCTGGTGCCTATGGACGATCCGGCGATCCAGGTGCGTCCCATCCGCTGCATGATGGGCCCGCACCATCTCAACGAGGTGTTCTTCGACGACCTGCGGGTCACCGAGGCTGACGTACTCGGCACCGTCGATGATGGATGGTCGATCGTGCAGGAGGTGACCTCCTTCGAGCGGGTCGGCATCGCACGGTATGCCCGATGTGAGCGGCTACTGGCCGCAGCGCCAACGGTTCTCGGGGACCGCTGGGACGATGTTCCCGCAGAGCTGCGCGGCCGGTGGTTGCGCATGCTGACGCACTGCCGCCGCGCGCGCCTGATGGCGTACCGCGTGGTGTCGCTGCAGAGCAGCGGCCGAATCCAGCCCGGCGATGCCGCCGCCTACCGGATTGCAGTCACCAAGCTGGACCAGGACAGCGCCGAGGTGTTGATGGACATCGCCGCTGAGGTCTCGCACGACGATCCGCGTGCGGCCTGGTTCCTCGGCGAGGTCGAGGACCACTGGAAGTATTCGCAGGCGTCCACCGTGTCATCCGGCAGCATCGAGATGCAGCGCATCCTGTTGTCCCGCACCCTGCTGGCGGGCGCCAAATGAGCGAGATGACCCTAGACCTCTCCGACGACGCCAAAGAGTTTGGCCGCGAAGCGCGCCGGGCATTCGAGGCTGCCGGCGGCGACCAACTGGTCCAGGACGCCGAAGCCAAACCCGGGAGCCGCGAAACACTCGTCGGGCCCGTCCTGGCCGGACTCGGCGCATGGGAACTCGATCCGCGCAACGACACCGACGGCCTCGAGGCCGCCGCGGCGCTGAGCCGCAGCGCCGGCTATTGGGCCGTGCCCTACCCGGTCGCCGAACGGCTGGCGGCACCCGCCGACCTCGACGTCGACGGGCTGATCGTGGTCGCGGGCAAACGGCCGTCCGGCGTGCTCGCGGGTCTCGAATCACGCTGGGCCGCTGTGACACTGGATGGCGCTCGGTCTACAGTGACGGGCCTCGGCGACGCAGGACCGGGCTTCGTCGCCGAACTCGAACTGTCGGCGATCGACGACGCCGGCGCCGCCGACGTCGCGCTCGGTCTCGTGTTGCCGTGCTGGACGCTGCTCGGCATGCTCGACCGCGCGATCGAGCTGACCGTTTCGCACATCAGCCTTCGCAAGCAGTTCGGCCAGACGCTGTCGTCGTTCCAGGGGGTGCAGTTCCAGCTGACTGACGCCGAAGTCGAGCGCAGCGGGCTGGACATCCTCGCCAAGTACGCGCTGTGGAGCATCGGCACCGACCAGCCGGATGCGCTCAACGATGCTCTCGCACTGCGAATGTCGGCGATCGAGGCGGCTGAGGTCGTCTTCCGGGTATGTCATCAGCTGCACGGTGCGGTCGGATTCTGCGACGAGACGACGCTGTCGTGGCTCTCGCGCTACAGCCAGCCGCTACGCCGGTTGCCACTGGGTCTGTCAGCCACGCGCGACGTGTTGACCCGCCGCGTCGGTGGAACCGGGTTGACAGGCCTGTTCGCATGAAGGTCGTCGTCATCGGGACCGGCTTCGGCAAGCACGCGGCCGCACCCGTATACGAAAATCTCGGGCTAGATGTCGAGGTGATCAGCGCCCGCGACGAAGCGGCGGTGAAGACTGCCATCGCATCGGACGTCGACCTCATCTCGGTGCACTCACCGCCGTTTATGCATACCGACCATGTGAACGCTGCGATCGACCACGGCCACGCAGTGCTGTGCGACAAACCGTTCGGACGGAACGCCGAAGAGGCGGAGGCGATGCGTGAAAAGGCACGCGAGGCCGGTGTGCTGAACTTTCTCAATTTCGAGTTTCGGCGCAACGAGTCGTGGGCGAAGATCAAGAAGTGTGCCGACGATGGAATCATCGGCACACCAAGACATTTGAACTGGTCCTTCTACGGCAGTGGACTGCGCGGACGCAAGTACGGCTGGATCAACGACCGCGAGCGTGGCGGCGGCTGGATCGGCGCCTACGGCTCCCATCTGATCGACTTCACGCGGTGGCTGTTCAACAGCGAGGTCGCCGATTGCGGAGGCGTGACCCGGATCGACGGGTCACCGTCCGAGGCGACGGCCGAGGATGCGTACTCGGCGTGGTTCACGATGACGAATGGCTGCACCGCCGCACACGACACCGGCTTTGCTGGGGCGGTCTCCCTCGCGCCCCGCGCGACACTGCTGGGTAGCGACGGCTCGCTCGAGCTGACGGCAGACACGACGCTGGTCGTATATCGGCCCGGTGAGGAACCGCAGACGTTCGAATTCCCACCCGCGCCAAGGCGGTCGCCACCACCGGCGCTGTCGGCGTTCCTGGGTGACATCGTCGACGCGGTACGTACCGGCACACAGATCGCGCCGTCGTTCGACGACGGAGTGGCGGTATCCCATGCCATGGACCGGCTGCGGGCGAAGTCATGACGAACCTCGACGATTTCCGCGCCACCGTGCGCGAATGGTGTGTCGCGAACATTCCCAGCGATTGGCGTCATACCCAAACCGGCGCCACCGACGAGGAATTCGTCGCATTCCAGAAGTCGTGGTTCGCGACGCTGCACAGCGCCGGCTATGCCGTCCCGCACTGGCCTCGCGAGTGGGGTGGCGGGATGTCAGTGCCCGAACAGGTCGTGCTGTATCAGGAATTGGCCGCCCACGACGCACCCCGGTTGGTGCTGGCGTTCGTCGGTATCCACCACGCCGCGTCGACCCTGCTGGTCGCAGGCACCGACGAACAGCGCCGACGCCACCTGCCGGCCATCCTCGACGGCGAGATCTGGGTACAGGGCTTCTCCGAGCCCGAAGCCGGATCCGACCTGGCGAGCCTGCGTACGTCCGCGCGACGCGAGGGTGACACCTTCGTCGTCAACGGTCAGAAGTTGTGGGCCAGCGGCGGTATGCACGCCGACTGGTGCCTGCTGTTGGCCCGCACCGATCCCGACGCGCCCAAACGTAAGGGCATTTCGTACTTCCTGCTGGACATGACCACGCCCGGGGTCGAGGTGCGGCCGATCCGCAATGCGATCGGTGATTCGCACTTCTGCGAGGTGTTCCTCAACGATGTGCGGATTCCCGCCGTCAACCTCATTGGCGGCGAAAACCAAGGCTGGCAGGTCGCCCAGGCGACGTTGGGCGCCGAGCGGGGTATGACGATGCTCGAGCTCGCCGAGCGCCTCGGCAACGCGGGCTTCCGCTGGCTGCTGGAGAGCAGCCCGCTCGACGATCCGATCGTGGCCGACCGCTTGGCCCAGTTCGAGATCGAGATCACCGCACTGCGCGGTATGTGCCGAAAGGTCATCGAATCCGCCGAAGACCCAGCGTCCGGTGCAGCGGGCCCGGCCGACGCATCCATCGTCAAGCTGTTCTACAGCGAGCTACTACAACGGATGACGGATTTCGGCGCCGAGATCGGCGGGCTGAAGGCCCACACCGAACTCGCGAAGCCCATGGCGAGCGGCTGGGAGTCCGGCGCCTGGGTCCTCGACTTCATTGGCTCGTGGGAGTGGACGATCCCCGGCGGTGCGAGCGAGATCCAGCGCACCATCATCGGCGAGCGCGGGCTGGGCCTGCCGCGAGAACCGAGTGCCGTCTGATGACCGACTACTCCGAGTTTCACGACGAGCTGCGTTCAGTGGCAGGCGACCTGCTGGCCAAGGACCGCGTAGTGGACTGGCCGGTGCTCGTCGACGCCGGCTGGGTCGGCCTGGAGGTACCCGAGGAATTCGGCGGTGCCGGCGCGACGTTCGCCGAAACGGCGGTGGTGTGCGAGGAGATCGGTCGCGCAGCCAGTGCGAACAGCTATCTGGGTAGCGCGGTCCTGGCCGTCGGCGCGCTGAACACGTTGCAGCCCAGTGAGACTCGGGATCAGTTGCTGACCGACGTCGCGTCGGGTGCGGCAAGAGTGGCCGTCGCGCTACAAGCGGACTTCGTGCCCGACGCCGACGGCGCCGACAAGGTTCTCGTCGTCACCCCCGACGGCCTCGCGGTCACCGCGCCAACCGTCACCGCACAACCCGTGCTGGACGAGACACGCCGACTGGCGCAGGTGACGACGGCCGAGACGACAGAGGTGCTGCGCTTCGACGCCGCCGCTAAACGCCACCTACACAATCGAGCCGCGGTCGCCATCGCCTGCGACAGCCTCGGGCTGTCGGAAGCGATGCTGTACGCGACGGTGGGCTACGCGAAGGTCCGCGAGCAGTTCGGCAGGCCCATTGGCTCGTTCCAGGCCGTCAAGCACGCCTGTGCCGACATGCTTGTCGCCCTCTCGGTATCGCGCCAGCTCGTCGACGCCGCGGTGCAAGCCATCGTCGATGACCAGCCCGACGCGGATGTCGCCGCTTCGATGGCCAAGTCGTATGTCTGCGGATCCGCCGTCGACATCGCGGGCAAGGCCATGCAGCTGCACGGCGGCATCGGCTACACGTGGGAGAGCGGCATCCACGTCTACCTCAAACGCGCGGCTCTCAATCGTTCGCTGTTCGGATCGCCGGCAGCGCACCGCAAGGAACTTGCAAAGCGCTACTTATAAAAGGAGTTTCACATGGGTGTACCCGTCTACAAGCGCATTCTCGACCTGTTCGAGGCCGAGGGTGTCAACACGCTGTTCGGCATCCCGGACCCCAACTTCGTTCATATGTTCTCCGAGGCTGACGCCCGGGGATGGTCGGTGGTGGCACCGCACCACGAGTTGAGCGCCGGCTTCATGGCGGAGGCCGCCTCCCGGATGACCGGCAAGCCCGGTCTGTGCATCGGCACGCTCGGCCCAGGTATGGCGAACATTGCGGGCGCCATCCAGTGCGCTCTGGTGGAGAACTCGCCGGTGATTTTCCTCGGTGGTCAGCGCGCTCGTATCACCGAGCGCCGTGTCCGGCGCGGGCGCATCCAATTCATCCAGCAGGAACCGCTTTTCGAGGCGTCCGTCAAGTACAGCAGCTCGATCGAGTATGCCGACCAGACCGACGAGATCATCCGCGAGGCCATTCGTCGCTCGATGTCCGGGACACCCGGACCGTCCTACGTCGAGTTCCCGTCGCACATCATCCTCGACGAACTCGACGTTCCGGACCCGTTGCCGCCCAACCGGTATCGACTCGTGAACCAGGGCGCGGGTGCGCCTGAGATCGCCGAGGCCGCCAAGCTGATCCGTGAGGCGAAGAGCCCGATCCTGCTGGTGGGCCACGGCGTACACACGTCGCGCACCCAGCAGCAGGTCAAGGAGCTGGCCGAGCTGATGAACTGCCCCGTCATCCAGACCTCCGGGGGCACGTCGTACATCCCGGGCCTGCAGGACCGGACCTTCCCGTACCTGTTCTCCCCGGCCGCCAACGAGGCCGTCGAGGAATCCGACCTGTGTGTCGCACTAGGAACCGAACTCGGCGAGCCCATGCACTACGGCCGCACGCAGCACTGGGCGGGCAACGACGCCAACCGCAAATGGGTTTACGTCGAGCAGGATCCGGCCGCCATCGGTGTCAACCGACAGTTCGACGTGCCGCTGGTCGGCGATCTGCGCGGCGTCGTCCCGCAGCTCATCGAGGCACTCAAGGACACCCCGCGGGCCCCGTCGGCCAACCTCGACAAACTCATCAAGGCCGACGCCGAGGAGCTTGCGCAACTCGCCGAGAACGCACCGTCGGGACGTTCGCCGATTCATCCGGCGCGCTACGTCGTCGAGGCCACCAAGGCATTCAAGGAACTCGATGACGGCATCATGGTGCGCGACGGCGGTGCGACCGTGATCTTCCAGTGGACGTACTCGCAGTCCAAGCCTCGCGACGTGATCTGGAACCAGAACTTCGGCCATCTGGGCACCGGACTGCCCTATGCCGTGGGCGCCTCGGTGGCTGAGGGCCGCAAGCGTCCCGTGATGCTGCTGACAAGTGACTCCGCGTTCCTGTTCCACATCGCCGAGCTGGAAACCGCCGCGCGCGAGGGGCTGCCGCTGGTCTGCGTCGTCGGCGTGGACCACCAGTGGGGGCTGGAGGTAGGCGTGTACAAGCGGACGTTCGACCAGCCGTCCCCGCAGCCCGGCGTGCACTGGAGCAAGGACGTCCGGATGGACAAGATCGCCGAGGGCTTCGGCTGCCACGGCGAATACGTCGAGAAAGAAGACGAGATCGGACCGGCGATCGCCCGCGCCTACGCGAGCGGCAAGGTCGGTGTGGTGCACGTGTGCATCGACCCGAAGGCCAACTCCGAGGAGATGCCTAAATACGACCGATTCCGCACCTGGTATGCAGAAGGCACCCAGTAGGCGCCCGCGGTCGAACCGCGGAAATAATCCAGCGACTAAGGAAGAGTGCAAGTTATGCGCGAATATCTGAAGTTCTACATCGACGGCACGTGGGTCGACCCGGTCGAGCCGAAGACACTGGACGTCGACAATCCGACCACCGAACAGGTGTCCGGCAAGATCGCGATCGGCGGAGCCGCCGACGTCGACAATGCGGTCAAGGCCGCGCGGAAAGCCTTCGCCACCTGGTCGGTGAGCAGTCGCGAGGAACGCCTCGATCTGTTGCAGGCGATCCTGGCCGAGTATCAGAAGCGGTCCGCTGACCTCGCCGAGGCGGTGTCCGAGGAGATGGGTGCGCCGCCGTCGCTCGCTTCCGGGGTTCAGGTCTACCTGGGCATGGGGCATCTCAGCGGTGCCATCGACGCGCTGAAGAACTTCGAATTCGAAGTTCCGCGTGGTGCGGCCATGATCTTCAAGGAGCCGATCGGCGTGTGCGGCCTGATCACGCCGTGGAACTGGCCGATCAACCAGATCGCCTGCAAGGTGTTTCCCGCGCTGGCGACCGGCTGCACGATGGTGCTGAAGCCGTCGGAGGTCGCGCCGTATTCGGGACAGATCTTCACCGAGGTCATGGACGCCGCGGGCACGCCGGCCGGCGTGTACAACATGGTGTTCGGCGAGGGTCCCGGCGTGGGCGCGGCGCTGTCGAGTCATCCCGATATCGACATGGTGTCCTTCACCGGATCGACGCGCGCGGGCATCGACGTCGCCCGCAATGCCGCGGCGACGGTGAAGCGGGTGACCCAGGAACTCGGCGGCAAGAGCCCGAACATCGTGCTCGACGACGACGCCTTCGCTGCGAACGTCGCTGCGGGCGTGGCCGCGATGATGCCGAACTCAGGTCAGAGCTGTAATGCCCCGTCGCGCATGCTGATCCCGAAGTCCCGTAAAGACGAAGCACTGGCCGCCGCGAAGGCGGCCGCCGAGCAGGTGACGGTCGGCGACCTCGAGGACAAGACCGCCATCGGCCCCGTGGCATCGAAGGCGCAGTTCGACAAGATCCAGGGCCTGATCCAGAAGGGCATCGAGGAGGGTGCGACGGTCGTCGCGGGCGGTCCGGGACGGCCCGACGGTCTGGAGACGGGCTACTATGTGCGCCCGACGGTGTTCGCCGACGTCACCAATGACATGACGATCGCGCGCGAGGAGATCTTCGGGCCGGTGCTGTGCATCCTCGAATACGACGACGTCGATCACGCCGTCGAGATCGCCAATGACACCGAATACGGGTTGGCGGGCTATGTCGCGGCCGCCGACATCGAGGCCGCGCGTGCGGTGGCTCGCCGGATCCGTGCTGGTCAGATCGCCATCAACCACGCGTTCGATCTGAACACCCCGTTCGGTGGGTACAAGCGCAGTGGCAACGGCCGCGAGTGGAGTGAGTACGGCTTCGACGAGTACCTCGAGATCAAGGGCACGCTGGGTTACTCACCGGCCTAGAGCTTGAGCAGCGGCCGCAGATCGTCGAGGCGGTCGAAGAGGTGCCAGATGTACGACGACGACCCGTTCTCCCGGTGTGCATGCAGATCGGCGAGTTCGGGATCGTCGCAGTAACTGTCGAAGGCCTCGCGTGAGTCCCATTCGACCAGGATCAGCACTTTGCGCGGCTCGATGTCACCAAGGATCGCGTCGCTGAACTGACCGAGTGCGACGACGCGGCCGCCGTGTTTGGCCACCTCCTGGGGCGAGCGTTTCGAGTAGGCGAGGTACTCGTCGCGATCGGCGAGATCGAACAGGTTCAGCGCGTATATCGTCACGAGGGTGACCGTACAGGGCGAAAAGTACGAATATGCGATCGATTTCGACAAGGTCGCGGCAATCGATATTCACACCCACGTCGAGGTCGACGGCCACGGCCACAAGGCCTACGACGACGAACTCGTCGATGCCGTAGGGCAGTACTTCAAACGAGGCCCGGGAGCGTTGTCGAGTGTCGACGCGCTGGCCGACGAGTACCGTCGGCACAACACCGCGGCGGTCGTCTTCACCGTCGACGCGCGCACTGGCATGCGGCACGCGCCGAACTCGATCGAAGACCTCATCGCCGGGGCGGTGCGCAACAACGACGTGCTGATCCCGTTCGGCAGTGTCGACCCGTGGCATGAGCGCCGCGCGGTACACCGCGTCCACGATCTCGTCCGCAACTACGGCGTGAAGGGGTTCAAGTTCCATCCAAGCATGCAGGCCTTCGAGCCGAACAATCGCAAGTTCTACCCAATTTATGAGGCGATCGCCGAAGCCGGCGTGCCTGCGCTGTTCCACACCGGGCAGACCGGGATGGGCGCGGGACTGCCCGGCGGGCACCGCATCAAACTGCGGTACTCGGACCCGATGCTGCTCGACGACGTGGCCGCCGATTTTCCGGAGATGACGATCGTGATGGCGCACCCCGCGGTGCCATGGGTGGACTCGCAGATCGCGATCGCCACGCACAAGACCAATGTGTACATCGACCTGTCGGGGTGGTCGCCGAAATACTTTCCGCCGCAACTGGTGCGCGCCGCGAGCCGGCAGCTGCGGACGAAAGTCTTGTTCGGGACGGACTACCCGTATATCCAGTTGGACCGCTGGCGCCGCGACTTCGATGAGCTCGACCTCGACCCGGCGGTGGTGCCGCTGATCTACAAGGAGAACGCACTGCGGGTTCTGGGCTTGCGATGAGTTTCTGACGCGGCCGCGGTCTGCATGGGGGACAGACCCACCATCCCCGAAGGAGACCATCGTGCCCATCCGTACTTCCGCCCCCGTGGGCGCACCGATCTGGATCGACCTGGCCTCGTCAGACGTCGACCGCTCCAAGGAGTTCTACGCCGCGGTGTTCGGCTGGACCTTCGAGACGTCCGGGCCCGAATTCGGCGGCTACGCCAACGCGTTCTGCGACGGGAAACCCGTTGCGGGCGTGATGTTCAACGACCCGCAGTGGAGCGTCCCCGACACCTGGACCACGTACCTCCACACCACCGACGCCAAGGCATCACTCGACAAGGCGGCCGCGGCCGGGGCAATCATGTGCGCCGAGGGTCCGGCCGAGCCCATGCAGATCGGCGACAGGGGTCAGATGGGCATGCTGAGCGATCCGACGGGCGCGTTCTTCGGGCTGTGGCAACCAGCGGGGCACCGGGGCTTCGAGGTCGTCAACGAGAACGGCGCGCCGGTGTACTTCCAGCTGACCACCGGCGAATACGCCAAGGCGCTCGACTTCTACCGTCGGGTCTTCGACTGGCGGATCGAGACCGTCTCCGACACCGACGAATTCCGCTACAGCACCGCCAATTTCGATGGTGAGGCGTTACTTGGCGTGATGTCCTATGACGTGGGGCCGGACTGGTGTGTCTTCCTCGGCGCGGACGACGTCGACAAGACCGTCCAACTGGTCCTCGATAACGGTGGCACCGTCATCCGCGAGGCGGAGGACACACCCTACGGTCGGTTGGCCGCGGTCGCCGACTCCACCGGAGCCAACTTCAACCTGTCGTCGTTGCAGTGAGTTCCTAGGCGATCTTCAGCGAGTCAGCGCCGCCGACATACACGATCCCGGACGGGTTCGCGGTGTTGGCGGCGTTGACGATCGCGCCCGCGAAGGTCGCGTCTCCCGCGTCGCTGGAGACCACTGTGAAATGCACTCCAGCGCGGCGGAATTCCGAGCGCAGTGCGTAAAGCGCGGTCTCGCCCGCCCACTTGCTCGCCGCGACGGCCGTCTGGCCCTTCGGCACCGCACGGTGGGGGAAGAAGTGGGCCGCGTGGCTCGTGACGAACACGATGCGGCCACCGACCGGCATCAGCGGGACGGTCTTCAGCGCAATCCGGCGCTGGGCGTCGCGGTTGAGGCGCTTGGCGTAACCGAGGTCGGCACCCGACTCGGGGCCGACGGAAGCGTTGAGGATGACGGCGTCCAGGCGTCCAAAGCTCTCCGCGATGGTGTCGATCATGGCTGTGCACTCGGCCTCGTCAGCAATGTCGGCGCGCAATGTCGATGCATGTCCACCTGCATCGCGGATGGCCTGGGCGATGGATTCAGCGCGCTCGGCGCGCTCGCGAAAGTTCACGACGACGTGGGTGTCAGGGCTGGCGAGTTGCTGCGCGATCTCCGCGCCGATACCCCTCGAACCGCCGGTGACCAGGACAATCTTCGCAGGTGCTTGATGCATGTCGGCTTCCTTCCGTCGCTGCAATTCGTGCGCCTGGTGGCCTACGGTACACCAATTATTAAGAAAAATAAGGCTTACATAAGGTCACGATAAGGCTGCAGTATGGGGTGTATCCGTAATACGAAATTGCCGACCAGGTAGTTCACGCCGCGACGATTCGGCTAGGCCTGCCAGGCCGACTGTCTAGTTCATGATGGAAAGCGTGGAGTCGACCCGCGTGGACAGATGGTTGTGGTCGGTCCGGCTCGTCAAGACCCGTCCCGACGCCGCCGACGCCTGCCGGGGTGGGCACGTACGGGTCAACGGCCGGCCCGCGAAACCCGCCACCACGGTGTCACCGGGTGACGAGGTGCGCGCACTCGTCGGCCAGACCATGCGGGTGGTCGAGGTGGTACGGGTGATCCAGAAGCGGGTGGGCGCGGCTGATGCGGCGACGTGTTTCCTCGACCGAACGCCCAAAGTCGAGCCCACCGAGACGATCGCGATCGCCGTCCGGGACCGGGGCGCGGGCCGACCGACGAAGCGGGACCGGCGACGGTTGGACAAACTTCGCGCCGGTCGGCTCTGACGGTTAGTCGGCTGGTGCCCCGAGGGCGAAGTCGGCGAAGTCGAATCCCGGGACCACAACACAGCTGACGAGGCAGGGCTGGTCGTCTCGCGGACGGGCGCGCTGCCAGTCCCCGGGCGGAATGACGATCTGAGGAGATTCGCCTGCCATGATGTCCGCGCCGAGCAGATGTGTTGTGGCGGTGCCCTGTTCGGGTCCGAACTCCAGTAACAGCGGCCCGCCGGAGTGGTAGAGCCACACCTCGGCACTGCGCACGGTGTGCCATGCCGATTGCTGGCCGGGCATCAGGAGGAAAAGGATGGCCGTCCCGGCGTTGCGCGGGCCGTTGTAATCCAGCGGAAGTGCCGATTGAGGCACGGTCAACTCGCTGCGCCAGGTCTCCTTGAAGAAGCCGCCCTCGGGGTGAGGAGCCATGTCGAGGTGGCGCGCCCAGTCGGGTAGTTCGGTCATCGTCATAACGTAGTCTTCACGCATGTCGCGCCTGCGCCCCGGATGGCTGGTCGCACTGTGCGCGTCGATTCTTGTGGTCAATGCGTGGTTGCCCTGGCTGACGGCTGACGGTGCGCGCGCCAGCGCGGTCGGTGGTGTGGTCGGCGATATGGATGAACTGCGGAACCGGCTATCCGGCTTCGGCGTCGGTCAGCTCATCGTCCTGTTGGCTGCGACGTTGATCGTCGCGGGTGCGATGGCGGCGCGCGGGTTGTCGGCCCGCGTGGCATCCTCGGCAGCGCTGGCCATTTCGGTGTTGCTGGTGGTTCTCACGGTGTTCTATTACCGGCTGTACGTGTACACGCCGGTGTCGGCCGGCTACGGCCTCTATATCGGGGGCGTCGTGGCGATCGCGGCTGTGCTGTTGTCGGTGATGACGATGCTCGCGGCATGGTCTGCAGCGGCTCCGCGGATGTCATGAGCGGGTTCGTCGAACCGGTCTCGTTGACCGGAGACCGCTGGGTCAAGCTGGAACCGCTTAGCCCAGAACATCTTCCGGAGATCAAAGCGGCCGCTGCCGACGGCGAACTCGGGAGCCTCTGGTTCACCGCGGCGCCCGGCCCGGAGGAAGTCGAGCGATGGGTCGACGCGCGGCTGGCGGTGCAGACGCCTGACACCGGATTGACGATGGTCGTGCGCCGGCTGGACGGGACGTTCGTCGGCTCGTCGAGTTTCATGAATGTGGACCCGCCCAACCGGCGGTTGGAGGTCGGCAACACCTGGTACGTGGAGTCCGCGCGGCGCAGCGGGGTCAACAGCGAGACGAAGCTGCTGATGTTGGGCCATGCGTTTGATCAGTTGAATTGTGTGGCAGTCGAATTCCGCACGCACTTCTTCAACTTCACCAGCCGCGGCGCCATTGAACGGCTTGGTGCGAAGCTCGACGGCGTGTTGCGGAGTAGCCAGTTGCTGGCCGACGGGTCGCGGCGCGACACCGTCGTCTATTCGATCCTGGACATCGAGTGGCCGTCGGTGCGCAACAATCTGTTGTTTCGACTGAACCGTCACACGTGACGGGCTGCCTCCTGGACGAGCTGGATCCGGGACTCCAGGGCCAGCTTGGCGTAGACATGTGTGAGGTGTGTCTGCACGGTGCGCGGTGAGATGAACAGTCGTTCGGCGATGTCCTTGTTGCCCAGGCCCTCAGCGACCAGCTTGATGACGTCGCGTTCGGTCGGGGTGAGTGATTTCCAACCGCTGGCGGGCCGCTTGCGTTGACCGCGGCCGCGCTGGGCGTAGGCGATCGCTTCCTCGATCGAAAGTGCGGCCCCCTCGGCGCACGCTGCATCGAATTCCTTGCGCCCCAATGCTTCCAGGGCCGCACCGACAGCATCGTCATGCCCACGGGTCAACGCGGGAATGCGTACGATGCCAATCCGCTCCCGCGCTGCTGCCGCCGCACTGAACAAGCGGGCGGCGAATACGTGGTTACCTGCCATTACGGCCAGGCGGGCCAGGCAGTCGAGCGCATCTGGAACCTGCAGGTATGCGCGTATCTCACAAGCGATTGCTAGCGACTCATGTGCGTCATCGTCAGCCTGGTCTGGCTCACCCTGGGCGATCGCGATATAAGCGCGCGTCGCGAGGGCGTGGCAGCGGAACCATCCCGGCACGAATGTGAGGTTTTCGTCGACCCATCGGCGCGCGCTGACGACATCGCCCGTACCCACCAATGCCTCAGGCATCGCGAGTGAGCTTCGTACGTACATGGCTCGTTCCGGAACGGCGCACGCCATCGACGTCTCGGCGGCTTCTTTTGCAGCGATGCAGTCATCGGCGAACACGGCGATGAGGGCGGATGCATTGAAGATGGCGTCCTCATGGAACCCGCCCATGATTGCCGTCAGTTGCCGAGCAGATTGCAACATTTCAGCCGCCATCGGCACATTTCCTCCGAAGGCAAACGCGTTGGACAGACCCACGCTCCCGATCAACGTCAACATCCGTTCGTTCGCGGCTTGTGTCTCCGCTAGCAGAGACGTGAGTACGCCACATGCCTTGGAGATATTTCCCTCGGCCATGAGCGCAAAGCCCAGCCAGAGGCGACAGAACCGGGACATGAAGCGGTCGTCGATCGTATCCGCGATTTCGCCGCCCTCCTCGGCGGCCAACCGCGAAGTCAGTGGTTCTCCTGCGACGTTGGCGGCGAACGCCTGATAGCCGCGAATGTGACATAGCATTGGCCGGTTGCCAACTGCCCGGGCGAGTTCGGCGGCCTCTGTGAAGTAGCGCCGCGCCGCTTCGGGACTGTAGTAGGACAGACCGCCGCATGCGGTCAGGGTCCAGATCACCAGATCTTGGTCGCCGAGTTCGCGTGCCGCTGCCAGAGTCTCTTTTGCGCGCTCCAGGCTGGCTGGCGCACCGATCCACGCCGCCAGGATGTCCCTATCCGCTTGCGCGCGGATCCAGACTCGGGTGGCGACGTCGATGTCGCGGTACCGAACATCGGCGAAGACGCGGTCGAAACCCCCTATTCCTTCAAGGAAACGGGCACGCTGCACCCATAGTCGCTGCAGCGAGGAGACGAAACTCAGCGCGATCTCGAAATCCGCTTTCTCGAGACTCCATGTGTGCGTAGCCCGAAGGTTGTCGATCTCCGATTCGGCCCATTCGACCAGCGAATCGGTCGGTTCGCGCGCGGCTGCTGCCGCAACGTAATGGTCGCGATGGCGGTTGCGTACCTCGTCAGCTTCGCCTGACTCGCTGAGCTTTTCGAGCGCGTACTGCCGCATCGTTTCGAGGAGGCGAAATCGTATGACACCTGACTCGTCGTCTGCAGTGACGAGTGACTTGTCGACCAGCAAGGTGAGCTGGTCGAGGATCTGGAACTGCTCCGCCTCTGTAATGGCTGCGACCGCTTGAGCGGCTTCGAGGTCGAAACCGCCCATGAAGACACCGAGCCTGCGGAACAGGGTGCGTTCCGCGTCGGTCAGCAGCGCGTGGGACCAGTCCACCGAGGCTCGCAGAGTCTGCTGTCGCCGCAACACATTCCGGGCACCGCCGGTCAGCAGGCGGAACCTGTCATTGAGGCTGTCTGAGATCTGACGAAGCGACAGCGCCCGCACGCGTGCTGCCGCCAACTCGATCGCGAGGGGCATGCCGTCGAGGCGCCGGCAGATCTCCGAAACAAGGTCGGCATCCTCACCCGCGGCGCGGAAGGTCGGTCGGGACTGTCGCGCGCGGTCGATGAACAGCGATACAGCGTCCTCGTCCACCGAAAGTGATGGCACGCGCCACGTGACCTCACCGGCAACCGAGACAGTCTCTCGGCTTGTGGCCAGGATCGTCAGTAGGGAGCAATAGTTGAGCAGCGTGGTGATCGTCTCGCCGCAGGCATCCAGCAGATGCTCGCAATTATCAAGCAGCAGAAGTACTTTCTGATCACTCAGGAACCGCAGCACCGTGTCCATCGGCGATCGTCCTGGCTGGTCGGGCAGCCCCATGGTGCGGGCGATCGTCACCGGCACGACGATGGGATCCGCGACGGGTGCCAAGTCGATCCACCAGACGCCGCCGTCGAACTCGTCGGCCACTTCGCCGGCCGTCTCGATCGCGAGACGTGTCTTACCCGCACCACCGGCGCCTGTGAGTGTGACGAGCCGATTGTGGCGAAGCAGTTCGCGAATCTCATCGATCTGCCCGGCTCGTCCGATGAAGCTCGTCAGCTGTGCCGGAAGATTATGCGAACGGGCGGATTTGGCGGTGCGCAGTGGTGGGAATTCGTTGCGGATGTCCGGATGGCAGAGCTGGACGATGCGCTCGGGCCGTGGCAGATCGCGGACCGGATGGCTACCGAGTTCGGCCAGCCAGGCATCGGGCGGAACGTGATCCAACACAAGATCGGCAGTGGTGCCCGATAGAACCGTCTGCCCGCCGTGCGCGAGATCGCGAACGCGTGCCGTGCGGTTGATCGTCGGCCCGATGTAGTTGGACTCGTCACGCAGCTGGACCTCGCCGGTGTGCAAGCCGATGCGCAGCCGGATCGGTGCCAAGGCTGCCCGCTGAAGATCGAGCGCGCACGCCACCGCGTCGCTCGCGCGTCCGAAGGCGACGACGAAGCTGTCGCCCTCACCCTGTTCGATCGGGCGTACACCGCTATGAGTCGGCACGATCTCGGCCAAGACGCGGTCGAGGTTCGCGAAGGCGGCCGTCATCTCGTCGGGCTGGGTCTCCCACAAGCGAGTCGAGCCCTCGACGTCTGCCAATAGCAGCGTCACCGTCCCGGTCGGTACCCGCTCGCTCACGCCCAGATCGCTCCAGTTCAGCACGGCCGCGTCAATTTCGCTCATGCTATCCAGCCTGCAGTGGCTGCGGCCGCCAAACATCAGCGTCGACGCGTAGATGGCGTCCGGGAGGGGGCGTATATATGCCGAGACTGCGAACAGATCGCGTTTTCGAGTCGAATCGCGATCTGCCCGCAGTCTCGAGTCAGCGGTTACTCGGAGTCGACGGTGGTCGGCTCAATCGACTGTTGACGGCCGCTGTGCGTCACCTCGACCTTGCGCGGCTTGGCGCGCTCGGCGACCGGAATGGTCACAGTGAGGACACCGTTTTCATAGGTCGCCGAAATCGCGGTGGCGTCAATGCCGTCGCCGAGCGATAGCTGCCTGCGGTAGGTGCCGAAGAATCTCTCGTTCGCGAGCCACTGGACGGAGTCCTCCGAGCGAGCGGTGCGATGCGCCGAGATTGTGAGGGTCCCGCTGTCGACGTCGACGTCCACGGAGCCCGGGTCGATGCCGGGCAGGTCTGCCGTGAGGACGTAGTGGTCGTCGATCTTGCACAGGTCCATCGGCATGAACCGTGGGGTGCGAGTTGATCCGGTCTGGCTGGTCAGCAGTCCCCGGGTCAGAGCATCAAGGTCACTGAACGGATCAAAACGAAGCACAGTAATCCACCTCCTTGTAACTCAGAGCCCGCCACCCCGGCGGGCGACCAAATCACTGTGCACCAGCGAGATTAGCACTCACACCTTGAGAGTGCCAGAAATTTTTGGACGAAATTTCAGGCTGGTTCGACCAGCGCGCCACGCAGTCGCTCCGCGCACTGATCGCACGTCAGGATCAAGTCGAATCGGCCGCCGCACGCCGTGTGGGTGAGGTTCACCGCCGGGCCCTCGGGTGCTTGATACCAGCGCTGGGCCCATTGCAGCGCGGTCACCAGAACCGGAAACAGCGCACGACCCTTCTCGGTCAGTAGGTATGGGCTGTCGGACACCTCGAACACTCCATTGGCGGTGAAGATCGCCAGCCGGTCGGCGATCGATCCAGGAGGTGCGCCCAGCTGCGTCTGGAAATCGCTGAATCGCGTCATCCCGACAAACGCGGCGACCAGGAGTGCGAAACCCCACCGGTTACCCATGACGCTCATCGTCTGCGGGAACAGGCCTGCGGACTGATCGGAGGACGACCGTCGTCGCGTGGCCGTTACCGGAATCGACCGCGGCCAGGAACCGCTCGGGCCCCACTGTGCGACAACTTCTTTCTCGCTCACCACCTCCGCACATGATCCGCACGTCACGACGGGCGTGAAGTCGCGGCCGCACGTGGTGTGGCGCATACGGGGTAGCGGATCGTCGTGGTCGGGCACCCAGTGGCGCTCCCACTCCCAGATCGACACCAGCACCGGCCACAGCGACCGGGAACGCTCGGTGATGACGTACTCCGACCGCGGCGGATTCGATTGGTACGAACGACGTTCCAGCAAGGCCTCGCCGGTCATCGACCGCAACCGTGCCGTGAGCACCGAGTTCGAAATGGGGAGGCGAGCGCGGAAGTCGCCGTACCGCGTCGCCCCGAGGAGTGACTGCTGGACGACGAGCAGCGTCCACTCGTCGCCGAGCAACCCCAACATACGCGCGACGGCGTTCGGGGCCGGCTCGGTCATCTAGAGGCCGATCGCGCCGGCCGCGGTGTCGGTGTCCTGCCAGCGCCGCAGCTCCGAACCCGGTGCCCACGTCGAGTGTGTTCCGCTGGAAATACGTTCGGGCAGTTCGAGTTTGCACACGGGTCCATCGGCGACCCGGGCGGCGTCGAACACCAGGCAGTACGAGGCGTCCGCATTCATATCCGTCGTCAGCGTCACGAGGTAACCGTCATCCTCGGCGTTGCTGCCCACCCGCGGCGCCATCGCCGTCTCGCTGCCGTATACGCCGTCGTCGAATGCGAAACGTTCTTCGGCGCCGGTCGCGAGGTCGTGCTTCACCAGTCCGTCGAACAGAAACCATCCCGGCTTTCCTGTTGCGGCATAGGTGTATCGGTACTTGCCGCCCGCGTAGCCGCCGTTGATCATGCCAAACTCGGTGGTCGAGTCCGATAGACGCTCTTCACGCGTCTCGCCGGTGACGAGATTGAACCGCCACCGGTGCAGATTGGTCTGCAATCCGTCAAGGGCCAGATAGCGGAATGCCTTCTTGTACTTGTCGCCGGTGAGCGTGTCGACCGGCGTGGGGTCGCCTTCGAAGAAGCCGTCGAGCACGATCTCGTCGCCGTCCTCGTAAGCGTTGACCCAATGCAGCACGAAGGTTGGGTCGGCTTCGAACCACCGGATCTCCTCGGATCCGCCGCGGCGGGGGATGACCGCGAAACGTGACGGCATATCGCGGTGAAACCCGGGCAGGTGGACGCCGGCCTGTAGCAGCTTCGGGTCCCAGAACAACGGAAAGTCATTGAGGATCGCGTAGTTCTCGGTGAACGCCATGTCGTGGGGGAGTCGCGGTCCAGGAAGAGGGATGTCGGTGAAGTGCACCAGATCATTGGCGGCGTCGACGACACCGTAGCGCATGTACGGCGCTTCCTTGCTATAGGTGAAGAACAGCAGCTCGCCCGTGCGATCGTCGACCTTCGGGTGCGCCGAGACCCCCCAGTCGAACGGGAATCCACCGTTGAAATCCTCTTTACCCAAGGTGTCACCGGTGAAGGGATCGATGCGGTACATGTCGCCGCACTGATAGTGGCTCGTCAGCGCTCGACCGCGGTGAACGATGACGTCGGTGCTGGACGCGTCCTTCATCAACGTTCTTGCACCCCAGCCGTAGTCGCGCTTGGCGAGCTGGATGGGTTCGGCCAGGCCGGGCCATAGCGGGCCGCCCTCGTCGTTCTCAGCGATGAAGCCGTCGGTTTGCACGAACCTGTTGCGGTAGAACGCTTTCCCGTCCCGGAAGCCGACGACGTGCACCATGCCGTCGCCGTCGAACGGGTGGTAGAACTTCAGCGCCGGATGCAGTGGATTCTCGGTGTTGCGCAGGTACACACCGTCCAGGTCGGGCGGGATCTCTCCTTCAACGGCCTGCAGATCGTCGGCATCCCATTCGGTGGTCTGTGGGCGCCACGGTCCGTTGCGGTAGGGGTGGTCGTCGTCCTCAGGCAGGGTGGACAGGTACTTGCCGACGATCTCGACATTGATGGTCATCTCATACTCCGCTCACGACGAAACTGACAGTGGTGGCGGTGCTGCCGCCGAAGTTCAACGTGCCGAACGTCTTTGCGCCCTCGACCTGGTAGTCGCCCGCGCCACCGCTGACCTGTTTGGCGGCGTCCAGGAGCATGCGAACACCGGACGCGCCGACGGGATGCCCGCCGCCGATGAGGCCGCCGCTGGGGTTGATCGGCAGCAGTCCGCCGATCTCGATCTCGTTGTTCTCGATCGCTTTCCATGATTCGCCGGGCCCTGTGAGGCCGATGTGGTCGATCGCGAGATATTCGCTGGGCGTGAAGCAGTCGTGCACTTCGAAGCCGTCGACGTCATCGAGGGTGACTTGCGCTCGGTCGAATGCGTCGAGCACCGCGGTGCGTACATGGGGCAGGACGTACGGATTGTCGGCCGAATGGTCGAGCTTCTGCTGCAGTCCGAGGCCGACGGTGCGGTGGCCCCAGCCATCGATGCGTCCGATTGGGCGGACGGTGGGATGATCGCGCAGCCAATCGTCGGTGACCAGAACGATTCCCGCGGCCCCGTCGGTCATCTGGCTGCAGTCGAAGCGACGGATGCGCCCGTCGATGACGGGATTCGCCTCGTCATCCGCGGTAATCGGATCCGGAACCGTCCACTCCCGCGTCTGAGCATTGGGGTTGTTGCGCGCATTGGCGAAGTTGACTTGGGCGATCGCGTGCAGGTGGACGTCGTCGATGCCGTAGCGGTGGTCGTACTCCGCGGCCACCTTGTCGAACATGTGCGGCCACATGAATTTGGCATCGGTGCCCTCATGGTCGGTCCACGCGGCCGCGCCGAGGTATTGCGCAGCAGTGTCGCCGTGCACCGTCTTCTCCAGTTCGACCCCGAGGACCAGTGCGGACCGATACGCGCCGGATCGAAGATCCGCGATCGCTGCCAATACGGCGACACTGCCCGAGGCGCACGCCGCCTCATGTCGTGACGCGGGCGTGTCCCACAGCCCGGCGTTGACGGTGGCGGGCATCGCGCCGAGGTGGCCTTGCCGGGCGAACATCTCGCCGAATGCGTTGCCGAGGTGTACGACCTCGATTTCCGACGAGTTGACTTTCGCCGCCGCCAGCGTCGAGTCCACGACTTCGCACGTCAGATCCGCGAAATCGTGTCCTTCGCGGGTGAGGTTGCGGGCGAAGTCGCTCTGATACCCGCCGAGGATCCAGACGCTTGTGCTGCCCATGAGCCTGACGCTACTACAACTAAGAGAGTGACTACAGGGAATCGGCGGGGGGATCGGCTCCGTCGGCACTCAGGTCTGAACCGACGGAACCTCAGCTGAAGTAGTGGTCGACCGCCACTTCAGCCTTTGTTGGACATTGCCCGGTGGTGTCGATGACAAACGTTCGTGTAGTGGACAGCAGGAGTGGGAAGCCTGTAGCGATGGCCGCAATTCAGAACCACGAGTTGGCTCAGCGGATGGCCGAGTTGGCGCGTGCTGCCGCGTCGCCGCGCAGCGTCGACGACGTCTTGATGGACGTCACCGCCACGGCGAAGGAACTCATCCCGGGAGTCGGGACCGCTGGTGTACTACTTGTCGGCAGGAACGGAAAGTATGAGTCCCTGGCGGGCACGTCTGAGTTGCCGCACAAGCTCGACGACCTCCAGATGGCGTTTGGCGAAGGTCCGTGCGTGCAGGCCGCGCTCGACGATGTCATCGTGCGTACCGACGATTTTCGGACCGAGCAGCGCTGGCCCAAATATTCGCCCGAGGTGGTGAAGCTGGGGATCCTCAGCGGCTTGTCGGTGAAGCTCTATACCGCGGATCGGACTGCTGGAGCGCTGAACCTGTTCGGGTTCGAACCGAACGGGTTTGACTCCGAGGACGAGACCATCGCTACGGTCCTGGCCTCGCATGCTGCTGCGGCGATCCTGGCCAGTCGTCAAGGCGAGCAGTTGCAGTCAGCTCTATCGACGAGGGATCGCATCGGGCAGGCCAAGGGCATCATCATGGAGCGCTACGGCATTGACGAGATAGCGGCCTTCGACATGTTGAAGCGGCTGTCGCAGGACAGCAACGTTCGGTTGGCCGATATTGCGCAGCGCGTCATCGACACGCGGAGCGAAAATGACGCGCGCGGCGCCGAGTAGGCGGCCGCTGCACGACATCGTCCGTGAAAACGGATTGCTGCTCGCATGCGTCGGCCTGTTCGTGGTGTTCTTCGGCGGCATGATCATCTCCGGCGCGGCAACCTACAACCAAGAGCAACTCGAGCACGGGTCTACCGAGCAGGTCTCGGTGCTGCAGTACCTGGTGACCGGAGACTTCGTCGAGGCGACGTTCGAGAACTGGGAGTCCGAGTTTCTTCAGATGGGGATGTACGTCGTTTTGACGGCCTTGCTGTACCAGAAGGGTTCATCGGAGTCGAAGCCGCTGAACAAGTCCGCGCCCCAGGATGCCGACCCACGCGAGGCCGCCAAGCGAAACTCACCCTGGCCTGTCAGGCGCGGCGGGTGGCCGCTGGCCGTTTACGAGCATTCGTTGGCGATCGCGTTTTTCGCGTTGTTCTTTGCATCGTGGGCGTTGCATGCACTCGGCGGCGTCAGCGCCTTCAACGAGGAGCAGATCCAGCATGGGCAGTCGGCGATTTCGGTGTGGCGGTATGTGACGACCGCTCAGTTCTGGTTCGAGTCGATGCAGAACTGGCAGAGCGAGTTCATCGCGGTGGCAGCGATCATCGGGCTGTCGATCTTCTTGCGCCAGCGCGGTTCTGCCGAATCTAAGCCCGTTGCCGATCCGCACCGCGAGACCAGCGCGTAGCTGGGTGGCAGGATCCGAGATAGGTCGTGTGCCGGAACCGAACGGCCCGGCAGTTGAGTGCTGAAATTACAGGGGTGGAATGTCTGAGTTGTCGCCAGAGCTTCAACCGCTCTACCTGTTCGCGGACAGTCAGCTGCTTTTCTGGAAGCGCAACGATCGGCTGCTTCTGGACACCGCGCTCGACGGGTTGGCGCGGGACACCCCGATCAGCGCTGCCTATGTCGGTGCCTCCAACGGCGACGCCCTCGAGTACTACGAAATCTTTGAAGCGGCGGTGGATTCGATCGGGATCAGCGACCGTCGCATGATCAATTCGTCGTTCGGCTCGGACGATCGGGCTTTCTTGGAGCGTGCGCAGTTGATCGTCCTCGCGGGCGGCGATGTGCGCCTGGGCTGGAACACGTTCGATAGAACGGGCATGAAGGACGTGATCCTGCAGCGATTCGCTCACGGTGCCGTCCTGGTCGGTATTTCAGCCGGCGCGGTGCAACTCGGCCGCTACGGCTTCGCCGAAACGTCTGAGTCCTCAGCGACCGCACCGTTCGATGTATTCAAGCTCGTCCCGATGGTCATCGACACGCACGACGAGCAAGCCGGATGGGCGCGCCTGTCACGCGTGGTTCATCTCCTCGATGGAGCGGCCGCTGGGCTCGGGATCCCTACCGGCGCAGGACTGATCATGCATCCGGATGCCACCATCGAGCCGCTACGGCGCCCGTCCCACGAATTTCGGTTCGACGGTGAGCGGGTCGCGCAGTCGCTCTTGTGCCCCGCAGAGGAAACTTGAGCCCTCAAGTTGTTCGCTGCGAACGATCCGCTTTGGCTTTTTCAGGGCTCGCGACGTGTCACACTGATACTTGCCGACCTTCTCCGTGAGGAGGAACCGCCTATGACGTCCTCGAGGATGGCCATTCATTGGCCTGATCGCCATCTGTGGGTCGCGCGGGTTTTCGCAACGCGGGCCACAATCCTCGGCTTTATCGATCAGTATCCGTGGGCCGCGGGATTGCTAGCGGTGCCGCTAGCAATGATTGGCCTAGCCGGGGTGGTCCTGAACCCGTTCCTGTTCGGTCCGTTACTGGTGCTTCTCGGCGTCGCGTTGGTCCTGATCGAGTACTACGCGGATCAGCACCAAGAACTTGAGCACCAGGCGCAGGCGGCCGGCACCCCGAAATGGAACCTCAGGTCGCGGATCGGCCAAGTCAGGCTGCACAACTGGCCAAAGCTGCCGCAGCTGATTCTGGAAGCGCGCGCGCGGGCGGAAGCTGCCGCAGCTGAATCGCTGGCCACCGCAGCCCGAGCCTTGGCCGCTGACGCGAAGAAGCAGGCAGACGTCGTTGAAGCCCGGACGCGAACCACCCAGCATTCCGAGGCGCACGCCGAGACCAAGCCGACCTTCCCCGCGGCTTAACCGCTGTTCAGTGATCTACGCGCCAACGCTTTCGCCGTCATCTACGGCGGCCGCAGCCCCAACGGCTGGAATCTCGGGGCGGTGAACATCAACCAATACGTGCCATCGCAAATCAGCGCGGCAGGGTTATCGGCAGGTCGACTAACTGTTGCACGCGGAGGCGGCGCGCTTTAGCACCAGCACCGCATCGGCCGCGGTGGTGTGCACGTCATCGTTGAATGCGTCCAGGTCCGGCCAGTCCATTGCTTCGGCGGAGTTGGCCAGCCGCACCAGTAGTAGCTCCAGCCGATCGACCTGCTGTTGCGCCGCATAAGGCTGCTCGCTAAGCCAGTAACCAGCCGCGGTACGTAGCGCCCCTCCCAGGCAGAAGCTGCATGGGGCGGCCACTGGCTCGGTGCGTGTCCGGTAGCCTCCCGCGCCGACGTGCTCGGTGCGCACCCGCACCCAGTTGCCCGGCGAGTCGACTGCCGGGTGCACCTGAGTGCCATCGGCGTCGCGGTAGTAGGCGCCTTGGGTCCATCCGCCGTCAGCCTCTATAAGCGCCAGGGCGCCCTCGATGACCTCCCGGTCGGTGTTCATGTCAGCCATGCCTCCAAAGTACGAAGTGCGGCCGCGCGACAACACGAGGTTGGCCTCCCAAGTTTTGGGGGTTAACCCCCCCTGAACACGAGACCTGTACGACGACCGCCGCTGGGTGCGAGCCATTGCCGGGCTGCGTGACTCGGGTGACGCGTCCCTCGCGCCCAAGCTTCCGAATTGGTCGGAGATCGCGACGGCAGCCCGGTTGTTCACTAGACGATGCCTGACCGGGCCTGCTGGTCAGTCATGGTGCTGCGTTGCGCATGAGCGATGACGCTATCCGCCGTCACCGACACCCAGTCGGTGACTGATGGTTGGCTTGGAGCCACGGATTCGACCTCGACGCCTTGGGTTCGCTGTTTCGCACGCCCTTGCGTTCGCGGCGCTCGTTGTCTCCTTAGTGGCTCTGTTGGTTCTCGCATCGCCAGTTGGTTCTGCATCGTGACGAGGGTGGCGGTCGGGGGACATCCCAGGGACTACCAACCACCGGCGCCCCAAGGCCCCAAACGGAAAGCGCGGACCTAACGTAGGTCCGCGGCTATTCCGATGTCTTGAGACATCACAATGTGCCCCCGGCAGGATTCGAACCTGCGACACCGGCTTTAGGAGAGCCGTGCTCTATCCCCTGAGCTACGAGGGCCTGACCGCTGGCAGCTTACCGGTCGGGGTACCGGATTTAACCGACAGCTGTGATCAGTTTCGGCAATTTTGACAAAACTTTCGCGAATCGGTCCAGCGGGCATCGATCCGCCAGTAGCCTCGTGAGCCGTGGAGTTGAAGTTGCAGCGCGTCGGCGCATGGTGTGGAACCGCGATGATCGTCCTTTACAGCGTGTGCTTTTCCGGCATCGCCAAACTCTTCCCGCCGATGTCCCCCATGGACACGGCCGAGCAGACTGACGCATTCTTGACCACTGAAAACCTTTGGGTGCGTTTCGGACTGGCCGGGGCGCTGCTCGCGGCCGCGCTCGCGCTGCCCTTCCACGCGGTGATCGTGCTGCGTCTACGGCGAGCGGAGGGGCAGTGGGGCATGCTGACGCTCACCCAGCTGCTCGCAGCTGCGATCTTCACACCGGCGATGATGTTCTCGCTGATGGCATTGGCGGCAGCCGCATTTCGAGCCGGGCAGCGTGATCCGCAGATCACCCAGGCGTTTAGCGACTTCTTCTGGTTGTGGTTCATCGGCATCGTGGGCACCATCGTGATGCAGAATCTGACGCTGGCGATCGCGTCGTTCACTGACAAGGGCGATCCTTCGACGTTCCCGCGTTGGTACGGCTTCCTCAACCTCTGGGTGGCGATGCTGTCGCTACCCGGTTGTGTGGTGGTAGCCATGAGTAGCGGGCCACTCGCCTGGGATGGTGTCTTCTCCTATTACCTGCCGGGTCTCGCCCTCATCGTGTGGATGATCGGCACTACTGTCGTGCTGCTGAAGTCCATCAAGGCAGAGGAATTCGCCGAAAGTCAGCTGGCTACGGCGTCGTGACAAGGTCGTCGACCCTGCCGAACGAGCTTTCCGCCCGGCGGATCCCCGGCGAGTCCGGCACGTGGGTGTTCTTGTTCGGCGACATGGTCGTGTTCGGCGTCTTCTTCGTCACGTTCATGGTGGAGCGGGCGAAGGAGCCCGACGTATTCGATGTCGCCCGTACGTCACTGCACATCGGAGTCGGGGTTGCCAACACCCTGGTCCTACTCTCCAGCTCGCTGTGCGTCGTCATCGCCCTAGGTGCGATCCGCGCCGGCGCGAAATCCATTGCCACCAAAGCTGCTTCCGCAGCGATTGCGTGCGGTCTGCTTTTCGTCGGCCTCAAAATATTTGAGTACGTCGCACTGACCACCAGCGGTCACGGCCCCGGCGCCAACGATTTCTTCCTCTACTACTTCATCCTGACGGGACTTCATCTTTTTCACGTTTGCATCGGCGTCGGTGTGCTGATGTTCCTGCTGACGCAGACGCGCCGTTCTGAATTCAGTCCTGCGCGGACGTCGGCCATCGAAGGCGGCGCCTGCTTTTGGCACCTCGTCGACCTGCTGTGGATCGTCCTATTCGCCGTGCTCTATCTGGTGAGCTGATGAAAGGACCCTCGGCGCTTCAGCTGGTCTGCAACCGGGCCGGCTTGTCGTGGTTGATTCTCGTTGCGGCGACCGTCGTCGCGTGGGCCGTCGGCGCCGATCACGGCACCGGCTCGATGGTGGCGATCGTTGTGTTGGCGATTGCGGCGATCAAGGTACGGCTTGTCGGCCTGGATTTCATGGAGCTGCGCCGCGCGCCGATGCCGTTGCGTGTGATGTTCGAGACCTACTGTTTCGTCATCTGGGCGGTGCTGTCAGGCCTCTACCTCTGGCTGTAGCCAACCAATTCTGTCCAGTCTCAGCGCAATTCAGTAACAACTACATTGCCGATTTTCGAGCGCGCCGTCACGCTAGGAGCGCTCGGATCGGTGGTTTCCCGTACGGTGACCGTCGTCTTGCCATCAGGCCGTTCGGATTGGGTAGTCACCCGATATCGTCCTGGCGCGGGCAGTCCGACGTCCACGTCGCCGTTAGCGATCGCTTCGGTAGTGCGCGGCGCTGCACGGAACTCCACTGAAAGATTGCCGGATTTGGTTTCGGCTGTGAAGGATTCGGTGACTGCGATCCTGTTGCTGGTGCTGATGTCGCCGTTGTGGACGTCGATATCGATCACGCGGGCCGAGCCGCCCAGTGTGACGGTGCTGTTATCAGACCTCACGATCAGCTGATCGAGGTCTGCGTCGAAAGTGAGGGACCCGGAGCGCTGGTTGACCGATACGCTTAAGCCTCGCGCGATATGCGGCGGAAGAACTATTTTGACCTCACCGATGCCGCTGAACCCCAGCAAACCGGGACGGCTACCGCCTATCGTGAGTCGACTGGCACCGGCGTGGTACTCGACTACGAGCGGCGAATCGTCAGCGCGCGTGAGCATTCGCAATCCAACCGAGGGCTCACTGACACCGGCGTCGGTGACGACGCGGATAGCGACGGGGACGTCTCCGTTGGCAACGGTCAACATCTTTATGGAGGCTGGCAGCACCCTCGCATCGGTGATGAGGCGCGCGTTGACGAGCCCGTACGCAACAGCCCCGAGACCGGTCATGCTGCTGAGGACTACCACCGCCGCGATGAAAACCAGGCCGATGCGCATCGCGGTGCGAAGGCCATCAGCCCTTGTCGTCGGCGGAGTTATCACCATTGGGAACGGTAGCACCGCCCCCGCCCCGAGGGCGCTGAGCGGTATTCCGGGGCGACTTCACTATTGCGCACTGCTTCTACGCGTCGAGGTGGGCGGCTGCACGCTTCAGCAACAACACCGCGTCGGCGTTGCTTGTGTGCGGATCGTCGTTGAACGCCTGCAAGCTCGGCCAGCACAGGGCTGAGACGGGATTGGCCAGCCGTAATAGCAAGCTCTCCAACCGGTCGACCTGCTCCTGGGCCGCGTGAGGATTATTCCTGGCGTGCCAGTAGCCGGCGGCCTCGCGTAGCGCCCCGCCAAGGCAGAAGCTGCACGGCGTGGCTCCGGACTCCTTACGCACCACATAGCCGCCCGCGCCGACGTGCTCGGTGCGCACCCGTTCCCACTCGCCCGGGGAGCCGACGACCGGGTGAACCTCGACGCCGTCGACATCACGGCAGTAGGTGCCCTGGGTCCATCGGCCGCCACCCTCGAGGACCTCCAGCGCGTCCTCAATGACTTCTCGGTCACGACTCGAGGTAGCGCAGAACGGCTAGGACACGGCGGTTTTCGGTGTCATCGGGCGCCAGCCCCAATTTCGTAAATATGGAGGCGATGTGCTTTTCGGCTGAGCCGGTCGACATGTGCAGGGTGGCGGCGATCGCCGAGTTAGTCCTGCCTTCGGCCATCAGCTGCAGAACCTCGCTCTCGCGCGCTGTGAGCTGGTCCAGCGCGTTACGGCGATTCGATCGCGCGAGGATTTGGGACACGACCTCGGGGTCGAGCAGGGTGCCGCCGGCGCCGACAAGTGAGACGGCGTCCAGGAACGCCGGTACGTCGGCGACCCGGTCTTTGAGTAGGTAGCCGAAGCCGCGGCTATCCGACGTGATCAGGTCGGAGGCATAGCGCTCTTCGACGTAGTGCGACAGCACCAGCACGGGCGAATCAGGATTTTGGCTCCGCAGTAACGCGGCTGCGCGTATTCCCTCATCGGTGAACGTCGGCGGCATCCTCACATCGACGATCACAAGGTCTGGTTTGGTGTCGTTGACCAGGGTCAGCAGGTTTACAGCGTCAGCCGCGCTCGCTACCACCTCGTGGCCGGCGTCGGTGAGTATGCGTTCGATGCCCGCGCGCAGCAGCGCCGAGTCCTCGGCGATCACGATGCGCATGGCAGCACCGCGGTGATAATCGTCGGACCGGTGAGGGGACTGGCGACCGTGAACGTGCCACGGGCTGCGCGCACCCGCTCTGCCAGACCACGCAGGCCGGTGGTGGTCGCACTGTCGGCGATCTGCGCACCGCCGCGGCCGTCGTCGGACACCGAGACGTGGAGCAGGTTTTCAGCCTGGTCGAGGCGCACCGTAACGACGGCCCGCGACGCGCGTGCATGTTTGGCGACGTTGGTGAGCGCCTCCGCGACGACGAAGTACGCGACTGATTCGGTTTCCTCCGGGATGCGTCCGGGCAGATCGACGTTCAGCGTTGTCGAGACTCCGACATTCTGGGTGCGTTGCACCACCGATGAAAGCGCGGCGTCCAGACCCCGGTCAGCAAGGATCGTCGGTGCGATACCGCGTACGACGTTACGTAGTTCTACGAGAGCGGTTTTCGCGTCCTCGTGGGCCTCCGACATCAGTGCTTTGGCGGCAGACGGGTCGGAGTCGAATTTGGTCTGGGCTAGGCCGATGGTCATCGCCAGCGCCACCAGCCGCGACTGCACGCCGTCGTGCAGGTCCCGTTCGATGCGGCGTCGCTCTGTATGGGCCGATGAAACCGCACCCAACCGCGCGTCGGCTAGGGCATTCACCTCGTCTTGCAACATCGAGGCCGACGACGTCGAGAGCAGCCAGAGGTCGATCTTGGCGTCGAGGATCGGTGCGAACACCACGATCGCGCCTGCGACCCCCAGTGCGACGATTGCTAATGGCCAGGCCAGCGCGGGGTGAACGAAGGACGGCCCGGCGTCGTCGCTTCGACTTATAGCGATCGAGGCGGCTGGTGCCAAAAACGCGAACGCCAGTAGCGCGAACGCGAGAACAGTGGCCGCCAGATCGAAGGTCATTCGGAGAAAATGATGAACGCAGCTCTTCCAGAATTGGACACTCGTTATGTCCAGCCACAATTGATCGATCCACCGTTGAAAGCCGGTGTAGGCAGACCTTTTTCGATGTGGTATCGCCAGGTCCATGCCGAAAACCGCTTCGCTCCGCAGCCGCTCGAGCCACGCCACGCCACGCATGAGATACACGAAAGCGACCGCGGCGAGCGCAAACCCGATCACCGAAGGGATCGTCGAGATCCCCACGATCAAGATCAATATCGGCACCCAAGCCCATACCACGGCGATTGCGGCGCCGGCAATCAGCGATGCGCTGGGTACCAACCCGATGCGTCGAGGCGCAGGCGACGCGGTCGTGTCAGCCTCGAGCGGCTCGGCATCTTGTTCCATGACTGCAACCACACCCTCAACGTACGGAACCGCCGCGGCTGTACCCATG
Organism: Mycobacterium sp. NPDC051804; assembly: GCF_044452905.1. Taxonomy (NCBI): domain Bacteria; kingdom Bacillati; phylum Actinomycetota; class Actinomycetes; order Mycobacteriales; family Mycobacteriaceae; genus Mycobacterium; species Mycobacterium sp. NPDC051804. The sequence goes on from NZ_JBITCD010000005.1 coordinate 637,069, forward strand.
CCGTTTACCGCCCAGTTTGACGGGGGTTAGCCCCCCCGGCTACCCGCCGCAGACATCACGGCTCGACTCAGCGTACGGGGAGACAACGTTGGCCGGCATCGTGTTTGCGAGCAGAATGCCGTACGTCAGAGCCTGGGCTTGGTGCGGTTTTGGTGGTCGAGCGACCGTTTGACCGAGGCGCCATGCGGCCTAGGTAGCGCTGGACGGCGGCGCGATGTGTGGCGTTCGGCGTCTGGCCGGTAGCTGTTTGGCTCCGGCTGTAAACCAACCGCAAATCACGCGAGGTTGCTCTCCGTAGTAGCGTCCCACCGTGGTGGATTTGGCCTATGAAGACCGCGGTGATGGGGATCCGGTGCTGTTCATTTCCGGTCAAGGTGGAGTTGGACGCACATGGGATATCCATCAGGTGCCTGCGTTCCGCGCAGCTGGCTACCGAGTCATTACGTTTGACAACAGGGGAGTCGGCGCCACCGCGAATGCGGAAGGGTTCTCGACGGCAACGATGGTGGCTGACACGGCGAAGTTGATCGAAAAACTCGATGTTGCCCCCGTTCGAGTCGTGGCCACCTCGATGGGCTCGTTCATCGCGCAGGAATTGATGCTGGCCCGGCCAGAGTTGATCAGCCAGGCAGCGTTGATGGCGACGCGCGGACGCCACGACCGCGCGCGAGAGTTCTTTCGGGTAGCTGAACAAGAATTCGTCGACGCCGGCCTACAACTACCGCCCAGTTACGACGCCAAACTGCGCTTGCTTGAGAACTTCTCGCCGAAGACCCTCAATGATGACCAGGCGATTCGGGACTGGATCGACACATTCACAATGTGGCCTACCAAGTCGACACCAGGGGTTCGCACCCAGTACGGGATCGCGCCGGCGAGCGATCGTCTGCGTGTCTACCGGGTAATCACGACTCCGGTCTTGGTGATCGGATTCGCGGACGACCTCGTGATGCCCCCGCACCTCGGAGCCGAGGTGGCAGACGCTTTTCCGCGGGGACAGTATCGGGAGATTGCCGACACTGGCCACCTGGGCTTCCTCGAACGGCCGCAAGTGGTGAACTCGGCGATACTCGACTTTTTTGCCGCCGGCCCCTAGCGTTCCCCGAGCGGACGAGCCTCGTTCCTGCTGGGCTGCGATTTGCCGCGCGACCCCGGCCCACACGTTCCCACTAGCATCAGTGGGGATTTATTCCTTCGTATTCGCGCCCTGCGATGCGGCGGTTTCCGACCGCGTCTTGCTCAACGTCAATTTCATTGGGCGTCGACGGCTGAAGGCCGCACGAATGATCGCCACCCAGCACTACGAAATATTTTCTCTAAGTCCCCACGTCAGAGGGCAATCTGCGTAGCAGCGAGGCTTTTTTCGCTGACGTTAACGATCAGTAGTTGCGCGACTTCCGTGGTATGTCTTTAAGCAACCGTATCCATTACGGTCCGGTATCACGTTCGTAAGACTTCATTTTTCGAGAACGACGCCATGCTTTACTCTCCAGAACCGGGTTTTGCTCCCCGAGTACTGCGTGTTTGCGGTGGCCGCCAGCCGGCTGGTCCCGGATGCTTGCCGCATCCGGGGGTTATCCCTCTGGCGGATCACGGTGATGTGTAGTTTCATGTTCGAGCCGGGCATGGAGAGGGATGGAGGGGATCGGCGATTTTTAGAGTGCTGAAGCGGGTGTGGATACCGCTGCTCATAGTTGTGGTGATCGTCGCCGGGGGTTTCACTGTGTCGCGACTGCGCACCGTCTTTGGCTCCGACGAACGCCCTGCGTATGCCGACACCGACGCTCAGGAGCAAGAAGCTTACGACCCGAAGGAATTGGTCTACGAGGTGTTCGGTCCCAGCGGCACTGTGGCGACGATCAGTTACTTCGACCCCGAGGCTGACCCACAGCTTGTTGAGGGCGTGAGTTTGCCGTGGTCGTCGAAGTATGAGCTTTCCGGGGCCGCCATCATAGGCAACCTCGTCGCCCAAGGCACCGGCGGCAGCATCGGTTGCCGCATCACCGTCGACGGTGAAGTCAAGGCAGAGAGAACCGCCGACGGAGTGAACGCGTTGACCTTCTGCATAGTGAAGGCCGCATGAGTACCGATCAGATCGTGAGCACCGATCAGAAGCGGCACAGCTCGTCATTCGTCGCGCGCATGATCCATCGACTAGCGGTCCCCATCATCCTTGGGTGGGTGGCGATTGCGGTCATCCTGAGTATGGGTGTCCCCTCGTTGGAGCAGGTCGAGAGAGAGCACGCGATAACGCTAACTCCCGATGATGCGCCGTCCTTCAAGGCGATGCAGCGCATGGGAGAGATTTTCGGCGAAGCCGATTCCGACAGCGTCGCGATGATCGTCCTCGAGGGACAGGAACCGCTCGGCGAATCTGCCCATGCGTTCTACGACGACCTGATCAGTCAGCTGAGGGCGGATACGGCACATGTGGAGTTTGTGCGCGATTTCTGGGGCGATCCGCTCACGTCAGGCGCCGCGCAGAGCTCTGACGGTAAAGCAGCGTATGTACAGATAAACCTTAAGGGCAATGTGGGCCAGGCCTCATCCAACGAGGCCGTAGAAGCCGTCCGGGACATCGTCGATCGCACCCCACCCCCGCCGGGCATCGTGGCGTACGTTACCGGCCCAGCCGCATTCGTTGCAGATATGGGCGAAAGCGGCAACAGGACGGTCATGCTGGTCACGGTCGTGAGCATCGCGGTGATCTTCCTGATGTTGCTCGTCGTTTACCGTTCGCTCGTCACCGTGATCGTGTCCTTGCTGATGGTCGCCCTGCAATTGCAGGTGGCGCGCGGCTTTGTCGCTTTTCTCGGTGATATCGAACTTGTCAGCCTTACTACGTTTGTCGTTAACCTGTTGGTGTCACTCGTTATCGCGGCCGGAACCGACTACGGGATCTTCTTCTTCGGGCGTTACCACGAAGCGCGCCTGGCCGGCGAGGATCGGATAACAGCCTTTTCCACCACATATCGCGGCGTCGCCAAGGTGGTCCTGGCGTCTGGGTTGACTATCGCCGGGGCAGTCTTCTGTTTGAGCTTCACGCGGCTGCCGTATTTCAAGCCGCTGGGTATTCCCGGCGCTATAGGCGTGCTCGTGGCGGTCGCCGTCGCGCTGACGCTGATTCCTGCGGTCATTGCCGTAGGCAGCCGCTTCGGGTTGTTCGAACCCAGGCGGAAGGTCGTCGGTCGTCGATGGCGTCGGGTGGGCACCGCGGTCGTTCGGTGGCCAGGGCCCATTCTGGTCGCGACATTCGCGCTTGCGCTCATCGGACTGCTGGCGCTGCCGGGATACAGGCCCAGTTACAATGATATGGACACTCTTCCCAAAGACATCGCGGCCAACACGGGATTCGAAGCCGCTAAGCGACATTTCCCCGGGGCACTCATGCTGTCCCCCGATATCCTGTTGATTCAAGCCGATCATGATATGCGCAATTCGGCTGATTTTCTTGTCTTGAACAAACTCGCCAAGGGCGTCCTCGCGGTTCCTGGAATTTCCACGGTGCAGGCGCCAACCCGGCCCGCGGGGGAGCCGCTCGAACATACGACGATTCCTTTCATCATGAGCATGAGCCAGGCGGCCCAGGTACAAAACCTGCCGTTTCAGGAAGATCGCATGGACGACATGCTCGTTCAGGCCAATGAAATGACCAAGACCATAGCCTTGATGCAGCGCATGTACGGCCTGATGGGAGAGCTCTACAACACCACGCATCGCATGACCGCCACGACGCACGAGCTCGAAGATATAACGAACGAGTTGCGTGATCACATTGCGGACTTCGATGACTTTTTCAGGCCAATTCGTAACTACTTTTATTGGGAGCCGCACTGCTTCAACATTCCTGTTTGCCATTCGATCGCATCGATATTTGAAGTAATCGATGGCGTCGACAGGATTACCGTGAAGATGCGTGATCTCGTAACAAATCTCGATCAATTAGACGCGCTGATGCCGCAGCTCATCGCCCAGTTTCCGCCGATGATCGAGACCATGGAAAGTACTCGGACAATGATGCTGAGTATGCACAGCACCATGTCGGGGATGCTTGGACAAATGAACGAGGCGGCGGATAACTCCACCGCGATGGGCAAAGCTTTCGACGCCGCCAAGAATGACGACTCCTTCTACTTGCCACCGGACATTTTCGAGAATGAGGATTTCAAGAGGGTGCAAGACATTTTCCTGTCAGAGGACGGGAAGACGGCGCGAATGCTCATCACGCATAGGGGCGATCCCGCAACACCCGAAGGCATTTCGCGGGTCGAGCCGATAATGAGCGCGGCCGAAGAGGCGCTGAAAGGGACTCCGCTAGAAAGTGCCCAGCTTTCGCTTGGTGGCACCGCGGCGATGGCTAAAGATCTGGTCGAGGGTTCCACATACGACCTCTTGATCGCGGGAGTCGCGGCGCTCTGCCTGGTTCTCATCATCATGCTGATCATGACGCGAAGTCTTATCGCCGCTCTGATCATCGTGGGCACCGTTGCGCTGTCGCTCGGCACGGCCTTCGGGTTGTCGGTACTCATTTGGCAGCATCTTCTCGGTATCCAGATTCACTGGGTGGTGCTCGCGATGTCTGTCATCGTCCTTCTGGCAGTTGGTTCTGACTACAACCTGTTGCTGGTATCGCGGATGAAGGAGGAAATTCACGCCGGATTGAATACTGGCATCATTCGGGCAATGGGAGGTACCGGCGCTGTCGTTACCGCCGCGGGCCTCGTGTTCGCGTTCACCATGTTCGCGCTGTTGGTAAGTGACCTGCGCACGATGGGACAAGTGGGTTCGACGATCGGGTTGGGTCTACTATTCGACACTTTGGTCGTGCGAGCGTTCATGACGCCGTCGATCGCCGCGCTGCTGGGACGCTGGTTCTGGTGGCCGCAGCGAGTCCACCCCCGTCCGGAGAGTGCAGCACGTCGACAGTTCGGGAGACGTCCACTGGTGAGTTCCCTCCTCCAGAAGCCGGAACGTGGGCAACCGTGAGAGGTGTCGGCTGCCGCATCTTCGCCGGTGAGGGGAAAGCGGAGGAGATCGTGCTCGCCATGATCGTACCGAGCTTCGGACTGCCGGCGGTCGTATGAGCAACCAACAGGAGACACGCAGTCCACGATTCGTTGCGCGGACGGTCCATTGGTTGGCAGTGCCGATCATCGTTGGCTGGCTGGCGATCACCGCAATCCTGTTTTTTGGTGTTCCCTCGCTAGAACAGGTCGGCAAAGAGCGTTCCGTATCGCAGGTGCCCGAAGATGCGCCGTCGTACCAGGCGATGAAACATATGGGCCAGGTTTTCGAGGAATCCGATTCCGACAGCTTTGCCATGGTCGTCCTGGAAAGCGACCACCCGCTCGACGCCGATGCGCACGTGTACTACGACGAACTGATTCGTCAGCTGAGGGCCGACACAAAGCATGTGAATCACGTGCAGGATTTCTGGGGCGACCCGCTGACGGCACCCGGCGCGCAGAGTGGCGATGGCAAGGCCACCTATGTACAGCTGAATCTCGCAGGTGACCAGGGCGAAGCCTTGGCCAACGAGTCTGTGCAGGCCGTGCGCGACATCGTCGAAAAGACTCCGCCTCCACCCGGAGTCTCCGTCTTCGTCACGGGCCCGGGGCCATTGATGGCGGACATGAACGCCGCCGGCGACGATTCCATGCTCAAGATCACTGTAGTCACTCTCGTAGTGATCTTGACAATGTTGCTTTTTGTGTACCGATCACTCGTCACCGTGATCTCTGTGCTGCTGATGGTCGGGATCCAAGTCCAGGTGGCCCGCGGAGTTGTCGCATTGCTCGCCCATCACGAACTCATTGGACTTTCCACATTCGCTACCAACCTAGTGGTATCGCTCGGGATCGCGGCGGCGACCGACTACGGGATATTCTTCTTCGGGCGGTACCACGAGGCGCGCCAAGCGGGCGAAGACCGGATAACGGCCTTCTACACCACGTACAGCAGTGTTGCCAAGGTTGTACTGGGTTCTGGTTTGACCATCGCCGGAGCCATATACTGCCTGAGTTTCACTAGGCTGCCGTATTTCGAGACTCTGGGCATCCCCGGGGCTGTGGGCATGCTCATGGTGGTCTTGGTAGCCGTTACTTTGATTCCGGCGGGGATCCTCGTAGGCAGCCGGTTCGGGATGTTCGAACCCAAGCGTATTGTCGCGGTTCGACGATGGCGGCGCTTGGGTACTGCGATCGTCCGGTGGCCCGGACCCATCCTGGTTGCGACGCTGGCCGTCGCCCTGGTGGGTTTGTTGGCACTGCCCGGGTACAGAAGTAGCTTCAACGATCGGATGTACGTTCCTCAGGACATATCTGCCAACGTGGGGTATGCGGCAGCTGAGCGTCACTTTCCGGCGTCGCGCATGATGCCGGAGATACTGATGATCGAAACAGATCACGATATGCGCAATTCGACAGATTTCCTTACCTTGCACAAACTCGCGAAAGCGATCTTCGCTGTTCCGGGAATCTCCAGGGTCCAGGGTATTACTCGACCAGAGGGAAACCCGATCGAGCGCACATCCATACCGTTTCAAATGAGCTTGCAGCAGGCCAGTCAGGTGCAGATGTTGCCGTTCCAGCAAAAGCAGGCGGACTCGATGCTGAAACAGGCGGATGATCTGACCAAGATGATAACCATCATGAAGCGTCAGTATGAACTGACAGCACAACTCAACGACATTACTCACACCATGATCGGTTCAACGCACGACATAGAAGATGTCTTGAACGAAATGCGGGACAACGTCGCGGATTTCGATGATTTCTTCAGGCCAATCCGCAATTACCTTTACTGGGAGCCGCACTGCTTCAATATTCCGATCTGCTGGGCGTTCAGATCCGTGTTCGACACAATTGATGGCATCGACCAAGTCAGTGGCAAAATGCGTGAGCTCGTCACGAATCTCGATCAACTCGATTTGATCATGCCACAGATACTCGCCCAAATGCCGCCGATGATTGCGACTATGTCGCTTATGCGGACGATGATGCTTACTATGCACAGCACCATGTCCGGAATGCTTGGTCAAATGGAAGAGGCGGCGGATAACTCCACCGCCATGGGCAAAGCATATGACGCCGCCAGGAACGACGATTCCTTCTATCTGCCTCCTGAAGTTTTCGAAAATAAGGACTTCAAGCGCGCGATGGAGCTTTTCTTTTCGCCGGACGGAAAGGCGATGCGCATCATGATTTCGCATCGCGGCGAGCCCGGGTCGCAAGAGGCTATCGCGCGGGTTGAGGCGGTCAGGAACGCTGCTGAGGAGGCACTGAAGACCACTCCGCTGAAGGATGCGAAGTTGTACCTCGGTGGCACCTCAGCGTCGTACAAGGACATGCAAGATGGCTCCAAATTCGATTTGCTGATCGCGGTAGTCGCTGCGCTCTGTCTGATTTTCGTCATCATGCTGATTTTGACGCGAAGCCTCATTGCCGCCCTTGTCATCGTGGGTACCGTAGCGCTTTCGCTGGGCGCGTCGTTTGGGCTCTCGGTGCTGATTTGGCAGCATATTCTGGGCATTGATTTGCACTGGCTTGTGCTAGCCATGTCCGTGATCATTCTCTTGGCGGTGGGGTCTGATTACAATCTCTTGCTGGTCTCGCGCATGAAAGAGGAAATAGGTGCGGGACTGAATACCGGCATTATTCGTGCAATGGGCGGCACCGGCAAAGTCGTGACAAACGCTGGCCTGGTGTTTGCGTTCACCATGATTTCTATGGTGGTCAGTGATCTGCGCATCATCGGTCAGGTGGGCACCACCATCGGGTTGGGTCTGTTGTTCGACACGCTCGTCGTGCGTTCTTTCATGACCCCGTCGATAGCTGCGCTGCTGGGACGCTGGTTCTGGTGGCCGCAGAAGGTGCGGCAGCGCCCCCTGAGCGCACTCCCAATGGTTTCAAGTCGGACGGTGCCACGACAGCAAGCAGACGCAGCGGCCGATACGACTCCGCTTCGTATACCACGCGATAGCGCCAGTCTTGGGAACTCATCGCAGGAGAAATAACCGGCTCACCACCAGTTATGTCCCGCGGCAAATGAGAATGGAGATTCTCGCTGCGGGATCGGGCGTTGAGGCGGTGTCTGGTGAGCGGTATCGCGCACGGGCTTATTCGCTAACGGCTTGGGCAGTTGGCATCGGCCATCTTCTGAAGGCGCTGTTTTCCGCCTGATCTCCGTGCACCACAAATTACCGCTCAAGTGCAGTGTCTGGGCCGGCGGCACCTGATCATGGGACACCCGCACGATCGATCAACAGGTTTGCTGGACTGCCAGCCGGATCACAGCAAAAACTTTGCCGAAACCGGAACCCGCCCCGTTTACCTTCAGTAACCTTTGGAGCGGTTCCACTCATTTCGACTAGATGGTCTGGAGAACTTGTGAGCGTCAATCCGTTCGACGACGACAGCGGCAGTTTTTACGTATTGGTCAATGACGAGGAGCAACACAGCCTTTGGCCGACGTTCTCTGATGTTCCGGCCGGCTGGCGGGTGGTTTATGGCGAGGCGGACCGCGCGGCATGTTTGGACTACATCGAACAGAACTGGCCCGATATCCGGCCGAAAAGTCTGCGCGAGAGGTTGGCGGCAGGACGAGTTGCCGACGAGTAGATCGTTCGTCCGGGGGGAGTCCAATGGAATTCGATGATGGGGCACTTCAGCTGACGCGCGGGCAGACGGCAGATTTTGATGGTCGTGTGTTGCCGGTGACGCGCGGCCAGCTGGACATATGGCTCGCGCAGGAAACAGGCCAACTCGGCACGGCGTGGCAGCTGGGTCTGTTGGTAAAAATCGATGGGCCCGTACAGCGGGATGCCTTGGAGTGGGCGATCCGTCGAGTGATAGCGGAGGCCGAGCCGGTCAGGGCCGCCTTTTTCGAGGTGGACGGCCAGGTCGTGCAGCGGGTGATCGATTACCCCGACGTCGAGCTGCCGTTTCATGACCTGAGTGCTTCCAGCGATCCAGCGCAGGAAGCCCGTGAGATCGCGGTGTCGATTCAGCGCACGCCGATGCCGCTTTCCGGCCCGCTTTTCAAATTTGTGTTATTTCAGACCCGGCCCGATGAATTCTATTTGTTTGCTTGCGGCCACCACATGGTCGTCGATGGATCCGGCATTGCGCTGCTTGGACAGCGGGTGGCAGCGGTTTATACCGCGATCGTTTTTGGCGCACCTATTCCTGGTGGCCTTTTCGGCTCGCTGCAGGACCTGGTGGAGTACGAGTCGGCATACGAAGCGTCCACCGACTATCTGGACGATCGCGCCTATTGGACTGAAAGCCTTCCAGCGGAAAGTGAACTGCCTCATCGGTTACCCCAGACCGGGGGTGAGCGTGATTCATATTGGCCCTCGGAGCCGGTTCGATTGGACCCGGTGGTCCTTAGCCGGGTTGATGAGTTTTGCCGGGTGCGGAGTGTGCCTCGGTCTTCGGTGATCGCCGCGGCGTGTGCGCTGTTGGTGCGCGGGTGGTGTGCTGGGGGCTCGGAAGTGGTGCTCGACTTCCCAGTCAACAGGCGAGTGCGTCCGGAGTCAAAGACGCTTCCCGGGATGGTCGCCGGGGTGGTGCCGCTGGTTCTGCGGGTGTCGCCGGATTCCACAGTTGCGGGCTTTTGTGAGCACGTGGACACCCGAATCCGGGAGGCGTTGCAGCATCAGCGGTTTCCGGTGCATGCCCTCGAACGTAACGCCCGCACCCGCTCCGCATTGCAGTCAGCCGACAGGGTGAGCGTCAATTTCCTTCCGTCTCGGTTCACTTTGGCGTTCGGCGCTGCTGCTGCATCGGCGTCATTCATGAATCCTGACCCCGTCGCGGACGGCTTTGGGTTGATGTTCCTAAGTGCCGGGGACGAGCTTTTTCTCAGCACGGTGGGTGCGGGGCAGCCGTTCTCCAATTTCGATGTCTCGGATTTGGCGGCCCGATTGGGTCGGTTGTTGGGGGCGATGATCGCTGATCCGTCGCGGTTGTTGTCGTCGGTGGAGTTGCTTGCTTCTGGTGAGCGTGCCGGGTTGGAGGTGTGGGGTAACCGGCGGTTGTTGACTCTTCCGGCGGGCGCGCCGACGGTGTCGATTCCGGCGGTGTTCGCGGCGCAGGTGGCTGCTGCTTCGGGGGCGGTGGCGGTGAGCTGTGGCGATCGTTCGTGGACGTATGCCGAGCTCGATGAGGCGTCGAATCGGGTGGCGCATCTGTTGGTGGGGTTGGGTGCGGCTCCGGGCCGGTGTGTGGCGTTGGTGTTTCCGCGGTGCGCGGAGGCGATCATCGCGATGTTGGGGGTGTTGAAGTCGGGGGCGGCCTATCTGCCGATCGATCCGGCGCATCCCGAGGGGCGCATCGAGTTCATGCTTGCTGATGCCGCGCCGGTGGCGGCGTTGACCACGGCGGGGTTGGCGCCGCGGTTGGCCGGGCACGAGTTGACGGTCATTGATGTCGCCGATCCGCGTCTTGAGGGGTATCCGGTTACGGGGTTGGCGGGGCCGGCTGCTGATGATCTGGCGTATGTGATTTACACCTCGGGCACCACGGGTGTGCCGAAGGGGGTGGCGATCAGCCATGCCAATGTGACCGAGTTGATGGGGTCGCTGGATGCGGGGTGGGCCGCTCCGGGGCAGGTGTGGTCGCAGTGGCATTCCTACAGCTTCGACATTTCGGGGTGGGAGATTTACGGCGCCTTATTGCATGGCGCCAAGTTGGTGGTGGTTCCCGAGTCGGTGGCGGCGTCTCCGGAGGCGTTGCGCGCCTTGCTGATTGACGAGCAGGTCACGGTGTTGTGTCAGACGCCGTCGGCGGCGGGGATGCTGTCGCCGCAGGGCTTGGAGTCGGTGACGCTGCTGGTCGGTGGTGAGGCGTGTCCGCCGGAGGTGGTGGATCGGTGGGCGCCGGGTCGGGTGATGATCAACGAGTACGGCCCGACCGAGGCCACGATGTGGGTAGCGCTCAGCGCGCCCCTGGTCGCGGGGTCGGGGACCCCGGCGATCGGCGCGCCCGTGTCTGGGGCGGCGTTCTTCGTGTTGGATTCCTGGTTGCGTCCGGTGCCGGCCGGGGTCGTCGGGGAGTTGTATCTGGCGGGCCCGCAGTTGGCGTATGGGTATGTGGGCCGGTCGGGGTTGACCGCCTCGCGGTTTATGGCTTGTCCGTTCGTTGGGTCTGAGGTGCCTGGGCAGCGGATGTATCGCACCGGGGATCTGGTGTGGTGGGGTCCGGATGGACAGTTGCGGTATGTGGGCCGCACTGATGAGCAGGTCAAAATTCGTGGACATCGCATCGAGATCGGTGAGGTCCAGGCGGCGCTGAGTGCCCTGGAGGGAGTGGCGCAGGCCGCGGTGATCGCGCGGGAGGACCGTCCGGGGGACAAACGTCTGGTCGGTTACGTCACCGGGACCGTCGATCCGAGTGGGGTACGTGCAGCGCTGGCAGACAGATTGCCCGGCTATATGGTGCCCTCGGCGGTGGTGGCCATTGAGGCGTTGCCGTTGACGGTCAACGGCAAGCTGGACAAACGCGCGTTGCCGGCACCGGAGTACACCGACACCGATCGCTACCGCGCGCCGTCCACGGCGACTGAGGAGATTCTGGCCGGCATTTTCGCTCAGGTGTTGGGAGTGGAGCGAGTCGGGGTCGATGATTCGTTCTTCGAGTTGGGTGGGGATTCGCTACTGGCGATGCGGGTGATCGCGGCGGTCAACACCGGCCTGGACGCCGGGCTGGCTGTGCGCTCCTTGTTCGAGGCCCCGACGGTGGCCGAGTTGGCAACGCGTATCGGCACTGAGGAGGCACGACTGGCGCCGCTGGTGCCCGCCGACCGTCCGGCGGTGGTGCCGTTGTCGTTTGCCCAGAACCGTTTGTGGTTCCTCGACCAGCTGCAAGGCCTGTCGGCGGTATACAACATGGTGGTCGCGCTGCGGCTTGACGGACCTGTCGATGTGGAGGCGTTGGGTGCGGCGCTGGCTGATGTGGTGGACCGCCATGAAAGCCTGCGCACCCTGTTCATCGCTCCGGAGGGCACCCCGCAGCAGGTGGTGGTGCCCGTCGGGGACGCCGACTTCGGCTGGCACGTCGTTGATGGCAGCGGCTGGTCTGACGGTGAGCTCAAGCGGGCCATCGACACCGCGGCGGGTCACCCGTTCGATCTGGCGGCTGAGATCCCCTTGCGGGCAACGCTTTTGCGTCTCAATGATGTTGAGCATGTGTTGGTCGCGGTGGTGCACCATATCGCTGCCGATGGTTGGTCGATCACCCCGCTGGTCGCCGATCTAGGCGTGGCCTATGCCGCACGGCGCGACGGGCGAGCGCCCGACTGGGCGCCGTTGCCGGTGCAGTACGTCGATTACACGCTGTGGCAGCGTGAACAGCTCGGTGAAGTGAGTGATCACCAAAGCCCGATCGCCGCGCAGTTGGCGTATTGGCAGGACGCGCTGGCCGGGACGCCCGAGCGGCTGAATCTGCCCACCGATCGGCCCTATCCGGCGGTGGCCGAGAACCGCGGGGCCAGTATGGCGGTCGAGTTCCCGGTCGCTCTGCATCAGCAGGTGGCGCGGCTTGCTCGGGAGCACAATGCGACCAGTTTCATGGTGGTGCAGGCCGCGTTGGCGGCGTTGCTCGCCAAGCTCAGCGCCAGCAGTGAAGTGGCGCTGGGCTTTGCGATCGCCGGGCGCAGCGACTCCGCTCTCGACGGGCTGGTGGGGTGCTTCATCAACACGCTGGTCTTGCGGGTCGATGTCGACGGTGATCCCAGTGTGGCCGAGGTGTTGGCTCAGGTACGCCGGCGCAGCCTCGCAGCTTACGAGCATCAGGACGCGCCGTTTGAGGTGTTGGTGGAGCGGCTCAACCCGACCCGATCGCTGGCCCATCACCCCCTGGTACAGGTGTTGCTGGCCTGGCAGAACTTCCCCGGCCAGGCCAACGGCCCGGTGTCGGGATTGAGCCTGGGGGATCTTGCGATCGCCCAGCTGCCGACCGAAACCCACACCGCCCGCATGGATCTGACGTTTTCGCTGGGGGAACGGTGGACTGAGGCCGGGGAGCCCGCCGGAATCTCCGGCGCGGTGGAGTTCCGCACCGATGTGTTCGATGCGGCCAGCATCGAGGCGCTGATCCAGCGGCTGGAACGAATGTTGGTCGCGATGGCCGCCGACCCGCAGCAGTTGTTGTCCTCGGTGGATCTGCTCGATGAGCATGAGCAGACCCGGCTGCAGCAGTGGGGCAATCAAGCGGTGTTGAGCGCGCCGACGCCCGCCGCGGTGTCGGTTCCGGAGCTGTTCGCTGGGCAGGTGGCCCGCACCCCGGATGCGCTTGCGCTGACCTGCGACGGCCGGTCCATGACTTATCGCGAGCTTGATAATTCGGCTAATCGGTTGGCGCACTTGCTGGCCGATCATGGGGCGGGTCCGGGAACCCGTGTGGCCCTGCTGTTTTCCCGCTCGGCCGAGGCGATCGTCGCCATGTTGGCAGTGCTCAAGACCGGGGCCGCCTACGTGCCGATCGATCCAGCCCTGCCGGCTGCCCGGACGGAATTCATGATCGCCGATGCCGCGCCGGTAGCCGCGATCACCACAACCAGCCTGCGTCCACGGCTGGATGGCTGTGAGGTGGTGGTCATCGATGTCGAGGACACCGCTGTTGAGACCCAGCCCAGTACTGCGCTGCCGGCGCCTGCACCCGACGATATCGCCTACCTGATCTACACCTCAGGAACCACCGGAACGCCCAAAGGTGTTGCAGTCACTCATCACAACGTCATGCAACTGGTGGCGTCGATAAACGACGCCGTGCCCGCGGGACCCCGACAGGTCTGGTCGCAGTGGCATTCGTATGTCTTCGACGTTTCGGTGTGGGAAATCTGGGGCGCACTGCTGCACGGCGGCCGTCTGGTCGTGGTGCCCGAGTCGGTAGCCCGCTCTCCGCAAGACTTCCACGCCCTGCTGGTCGCGGAACGCGTCAGCGTCCTACACCAAACACCTTCTGGAGTGGGCGTGCTCTCTTCTGAAGGGTTGGAGTCGACGGCTTTAGTGGTGGCCGGTGAGGCCTGCCCGCCGGAGTTGGTTGATCGGTGGGCATCCGGGCGTGTGATGGTCAACGCGTACGGACCGACTGAGGCGACGGTCTATGCGGCGATGAGCGCGCCGCTGGAGGCGGGCTCCGGGGTGGCTCCGATCGGTTCGCCGGTGCCGGGGGCGGCCTTGTTCGTCCTCGACGGGCGGTTGCGTCCGGTGCCCGCCGGCGTGGTCGGAGAGCTGTACGTGGCCGGCGACGGGGTGAGTGTCGGCTATATGGGCCGGGGCTTCTTGACGGCGTCGCGGTTTGTGGCGTGTCCGTTCGCGAGGTTCGGCGCGCGGATGTATCGCACCGGGGATTTGGTGTCCTGGGGTACCGATGGGCAGTTGCGCTATCTGGGCCGTGCGGACGAGCAGGTCAAGATCCGCGGGTATCGCATCGAACTCGGTGAGGTACAGGCGGTACTGGCCGCTTGCGACGGCGTCGATCAGGCGGTGGTGATCGCTCGCGAGGACCGTCCCGGCGACAAACGCCTCGTGGGGTATGTGACCGGTACCGCCGACCCGACGACGCTGCGGGCCGCGGCGGCCGAGCGACTGCCCGCCTACATGGTGCCGGCCGCGGTGGTGATGCTCGACGCGGTGCCGTTGACGGTCAACGGCAAGCTCGACAGGCGAGCCCTCCCGGCGCCGGACTACGCCGATATCAACCGGTATCGGGCACCGTCGACCCTGACCGAGGAAATCCTGGCCGGCATTTTCGCCAAGGTGCTCGGGGTGGAGCGGGTCGGGGTCGACGACTCGTTCTTCGATCTAGGTGGGGATTCGCTGTCGGCGATGCGGGTGATCGCGGCGATCAACAAGGGTCTGGATGCCGGCCTGGCGGTGCGTACCTTGTTCGAGGCGCCCACGGTGGCCGGGCTGGCCCCGCGCATCGGCGTCGATGAGGGTCGGCTGGAGCCGCTGGTGGCGGTGGAGCGGCCGGCGGTGGTGCCGTTGTCGTTTGCCCAGAACCGGTTGTGGTTCATCGAGCAGTTGCAGGGCCCGTCGGCGGTTTACAACATGGCGGTGGCGTTGCGGCTGGACGGGCCCCTCGATGTTGCAGCACTGGGGGCGGCGCTGGGCGACGTCGTGGCCCGCCATGAGAGCCTGCGCACGCTGTTCGCCGCGCCTGAGGGAATTCCCCAGCAGGTGGTGGTGCCCGTCGAGGACACGAACTTCAGCTCAGAAATTGTTGATGCCGACGGGTGGTCTGCGGCTCGGCTTCAAGCGGCTATCGATGCGGTGGTACGTGAGCCGTTTGACTTAGGCACCGAGATCCCCTTGCGGGCAACGCTTTTGCGTCTCAGTGATGTTGAGCATGTGTTGGTGGCGGTGGTGCATCACATCGCCGCCGACGGCGTTTCGGTCGCTCCGCTGGTCGCGGATCTAGGGGCGGCTTATGCCGCCCGCTGTGTGGGGCAGCCCCCGAGCTGGACGCCGCTGCCGGTGCAGTACGCCGATTACACGTTGTGGCAGCGCGCCCAGCTGGGGGAGCTGACCGATCCCGGCAGCCGCATCGCCGCGCAGTTGGCGTATTGGGAGCAGGCGTTGGCCGATATGCCCGAGCGGGTCGCGCTGCCCACTGACCGGCCATATCCGCCGGTGGCGGATTACCGCGGCGCCAAGGTGGCCGTGGACTGGCCCGCGCATTTGCAACAGCAGATCACGCGGGTGGCTCGTGAGCACAATGCGACCAGTTTCATGGTCGTGCAGGCTGGCTTGGCGGTGCTGCTGGCCAAGCTCAGCGCCAACTCCGATGTGGCGGTGGGCTTTCCGATAGCCGGGCGCCGCGATGCCGCACTCGATGGCCTGGTCGGATTCTTCGTCAACACATTGGTGCTGCGGGCCGATCTGGCCGGAGACCCGACGGTCACTCAGGTGCTCGCTCAGGTGCGTGCGCGCAGCCTGGCCGCTTACGAGCACCAGGATGTGCCGTTCGAGGTGTTGGTGGAGCGGCTCAACCCGACCCGGTCGCTAACTCATCATCCGCTGGTCCAGGTGATGCTGGCCTGGCAGAACAACGATCTCACTGCTGAGCTGGACCTGGATGATCTGCACGTCACGCCAATCCCGGCCGACACCCAGACTGCCCGCGTGGATCTGACCTTCGCGCTGTCTGAACGCTGGAGTGAAGCCGGTGAGGCCGCCGGCATCGGTGGAGCGGTCGAGTTCCGCACCGATGTGTTCGATGCGGCCAGCATCGAGACCCTGATCGAGCGGTTGCAGCGCGTGTTGGCTGCGCTGACATCAGATCCCGGTCGGCGGTTGTCGACGATCGACGTGCTCGATGTTGTTGAGCGTGCCCGGGTGGATGACATCGGTAACCGGGCGGTGTTGACCCGCCCGTCGCCGACCCCGGTATCGATCCCGGTGCTGTTCGACGTTCAGGTGGCCAGCGCTCCACAGGCGGTGGCGATCACCAGCGAGAACGAGTCGATGACTTACCGCGAACTCGATGAGGCGTCGAACCGCGTAGCGCGCTTATTGGCCCGTCATGGTGTAGGTCGGGGTGAGCGGGTCGCGCTCGTGTTGCCGCGCTCGCGCGAGGCGATCGTAGCGATGCTGGGTGTACTCAAGACGGGTGCGGCGTATGTGCCGATCGACCCGGTCCATCCGGACGCTCGGATCAGGTTCGTACTGGCCGACGCCGCGCCGATCGCAGCGATCACCACCGCGGACCTACGCCCGCGGCTAGCCGGGCACGAGCTCGCCCTGATTGATATCGACGACCCTGCCATTGACGCCCAGCCTGGTACCGCGCTGCCGGTGCCGTCGCCGGACGATATCGCGTATCTGATCTACACCTCCGGCACCACCGGTGTCCCGAAGGGTGTGGCGGTCGCGCACCGCAATGTCACCCGGCTCCTGGGGGTGTTGCATTCCGAGGTGCCGGTGGCCGGCGTGTGGTCACAGTGTCATTCGTTGGCGTTTGACTTCTCGGTGTGGGAGATTTTCGGCGCTTTGCTGGGTGGCGGCCGGGTGGTGGTCGTGCCCGATGCGGTGGTGCGCTCCCCCGAGGAGTTGCATGCGGTGTTGCTTGCCGAGCAGGTCAGTGTCCTCAGTCAGACCCCATCGGCGTTTTATGCCCTGCAGGCTGCCGACGCGGTGGCTCCTGAGTCGGGCGATCAGCTCCAGCTGACTACGGTCGTGTTCGGTGGGGAGGCGCTGGAACCGCCGCGTCTACGAGGATGGTTGGATCGTCATCCGGCGTTGCCTCGGCTGCTGAACATGTATGGCATCACCGAAACCACGGTGCATGCCTCGGTGCGTGAGATCGTCGGCGCCGACGCCGAGGCAGCGGTCAGCCCGATCGGGGTTCCCTTAGCCCACTTGGGCTTCTTTGTGCTGGATGGGTCACTGCAAGCGGTACCGGTCGGTGTCATGGGGGAGTTGTACGTGGCCGGCGGGGGCCTGGCCTACGGATATGTGGGCCGGGCCGGATTGACGTCGTCGCGGTTTGTGGCGTGTCCGTACGGGGCACCGGGGGCACGCATGTATCGCACCGGCGATCTCGTGTCGTGGAGCGCTGACGGTCAGCTGCGTTACCTCGGGCGTGCTGATGAGCAGGTCAAGATCCGCGGCTATCGCATCGAGTTGGGTGAGGTGGCGGCGGCGCTCAATGCCGTTGGTGGGGTTCTTCAGGCGGTGGTGATCGCCCGTGAGGACCGCCCTGGCGATAAACGTCTGGTTGGTTATTTCACCGGATCGGCAGAGCCGGCCGGGATACGTGCGCAGCTCGGTGAGCGGTTGCCGGGTTATATGGTGCCGGCCGCGGTGGTGGCGTTGGATTCGTTGCCGTTGACGGTCAATGGCAAACTCGATACCCGCGCCTTGCCTGCGCCCGAGTACCACGACGCTCGCAGTGGGTATCGCGCGCCCACCAACGCTATCGAGGAGGTCCTGGCCGGTATCTACGCCCAGATCCTGGGTGTTGAGCGGGTCGGGATCGACGATTCGTTCTTCGAGCTTGGTGGGGATTCGCTGTCGGCGATGCGTCTGGTCGCTGCGGTCAATAGCGGCCTGGATGCCGGACTGGCGGTGCGGACGCTATTCGAAGCGCCGACGGTTTCACAGTTGGCGCCACTCATTGGTGCGGCCACAGGCGGGCTTGCTCCGTTGGTGGTGGGCGAGCGTCCGGCGGTGGTGCCGCTGTCGTTCGCGCAGAACCGGTTGTGGTTTGTGGACCAGTTGCAAGGGCCATCTGCGGTCTACAACATTTCGACCGCTTTGCAGCTGAGTGGGAAGCTGGACATCCAGGCGTTGGGTGCGGCCCTCACCGATGTGGTCGGCCGTCATGAGAGCCTGCGCACCTTGTTCACCGCACGCGAAGGTATCCCTCAGCAGGTGGTGGTGCCGATCGAGCAAGCCGATTTCGGTTGGCAGGTCATTGATGCCAGCAGTTGGCCGGAAAGCCGGTTGGGTGAGGCCATCGACGTGGCGGTGCGTGACACATTCGACCTGACACGCGAGATTCCGTTGCGGGCACGGCTTTTCCGTGTAAGCGACGTCGAGCATGTGTTGGTGGCGGTGGCCCATCATATCGCTGCTGATGGGTGGTCGATCAACCCGTTGGTGCGGGATTTGGGCGTGGCTTATGCCGCCCGGTGTGTGGGGCAGGCGCCGGGGTGGGCGCCGTTGCCGGTGCAGTATGTGGATTACACGTTGTGGCAGCGTGAGCAATTGGGCGATCTCGACGATCCCGAGAGCCGTATTGGGACGCAGTTGGCATACTGGGAGAAGGCACTGTCGGGGGCGCCCGAGCGGCTGATGCTGCCCACGGACCGGCCTTACCCCTCCGTTGCCGATTACCGCGGGGCCCGGGTGGCAGTGGAGTGGCCTGCCGAGTTGCAGCAGCGGATTGCTCGGATGGCTCGTCAGCACAACAGCACCACTTTCATGGTGATGCAGACCGCGTTGGCGGTGTTGTTGTCGAAGTTGAGCGCGAGTTCTGATGTGGCGGTGGCGTTTCCGATTGCCGGACGTCGCGATTCTGCGCTTGATGAGTTGGTGGGTTTCTTCGTCAACGCATTGGTGTTGCGGGTTGATCTGGCCGGTGATCCCAGCGTCGAAGAGTTGTTGGGTCAGGTGCGGGCGCGCAGCTTGGCCGCTTATGAGCATCAGGATGCCCCGTTTGAAGTGTTGGTGGAGCGGCTGAACCCGACCCGCAGCCTGACTCATCATCCGTTGGTGCAGGTGACATTGGCGTGGCAGAACTGGCAGAACGACGATCCCGTCGAGGGATCTTTGGGCGATGTTCGGGTCACACCGTTGCCGGCGGATACCCGTACTGCCCGTATGGATTTGACGTTCTTTCTGGCTGAGCGTTGGACTGAGGCTGGTGAGTTCGCCGGGATCGGCGGGGCGGTGGAGTATCGCACCGATGTGTTCGACGCGGTGAGCATCGAGGCGTTGATCGGACGCTTTGAGCGGGTGTTGCTGGCGGTGACCGAGGATCCGTCGCGACGGTTGTCATCGGTGGATGTGCTTGATGGGGTCGAGCATGGCCGGTTGGCGGGGTGGGGTCATCGGGCGGCGTTGAGTGCGCCTGCACCGTCGGCGGTGTCGATTCCGGAGGTGTTCGCTGCGCAGGTGTCCTGCGCTCCACAGGCACAGGCCGTGACTTTCGAGGGCCGCTCGTGGACGTATCGGGAGCTGGATGAGGCGTCGAATCGGTTGGCGCACTTGCTGGTTGCCCATGGCGCGGGTCCTGGTGCGCGGGTGGCGTTGCTGTTGCCACGCTCGGCTGAGGCGGTCATCGCGATGCTGGGGGTGCTCAAGTCCGGCGCGGCGTATGTGCCGATCGATCCGGCCCATCCCGACGCGCGCGTCGCGTTCGTGCTCGCTGATGCCGCGCCGATCGCCGCGATAACCACCGCAGGGCTTTCCGACCGGCTGGCCGGCGACGACCTTTTCGTCATCGATATCAACGACCAGAAGGTTAAGGCCCAACCCGGTACCGCCTTGGCGGGACCGGCGCCCGACGACATCGCCTATCTGATCTACACCTCGGGCACGACCGGGTTGCCCAAGGGCGTCGCGGTCGCGCACCGCAACGTGACCCGGTTGATGGAATCCCTGCATGCACCGTTGCCGGCGGCGGGGGTGTGGTCGCAGTGGCATTCGTTCGCTTTTGATGCGTCTGTGCAGGAGATCTTCGGTGCGCTGCTGGGCGGCGGGCGCTTGGTGGTGGTGCCCGATGAGGTGGCCCGCTCGCCAGAAGACTTGCATGCGTTGCTGATCGCCGAGCAGGTCAGTGTTTTGAGTCAGACCGCTTCGGCGGCCGCGATTCTCTCCCATGAGGGGTTGGAGTCGGTGGCGTTGGTGGTCGGCGCTGAGCCGTGTCCGGTCGAGGTGGTGGATCGGTGGGCGCCGGGGCGGGTGATGGTCAACGTGTACGGTCCGACTGAGACCACGGTGGATGTGGCGATCAGTGCCCCGTTGGTGTCCGGTTCGGGGGTGCCGCCGATTGGTGCGCCGGTGTCGGGGGCGGCGTTCTTCGTGCTGGATCGGTGGTTGTGTCCGGTGCCGGCCGGGGTTGCGGGTGAGTTGTATGTCGCCGGTGCCGGCGTTGCGTACGGCTACGCGGGCCGGACGTCGTTGACGGGCTCGCGATTTGTGGCGTGTCCCTACGGGCCGCCCGGGGCGCGGATGTATCGCACCGGGGATGTGGTGTCCTGGGGTGCTGATGGGCAGTTGCGGTATGTGGGCCGAGCGGATGAGCAGGTCAAGATTCGCGGATACCGCATCGAGCTCGGTGAGGTCCAGACAGCGCTGAGTGCTCTCGATGGGGTGGGGCAGGCCGCGGTGATCGCTCGCGAGGACCGTCCCGGCGATAAGCGTCTGGTGGGTTATGTCACCGAGTCGACGAGCGGGGCGGTGGACCCGGCTGCGGCACGCGCGCTGCTGGGGGAGCGGTTGCCGAGCTATATGGTGCCCGCGGCGGTGGTGGTGCTGGAGGCGTTGCCGTTGACGGTCAACGGCAAGCTGGACAAGCGCGCATTACCGGCGCCGGAATACATCGATGTGGATCGCTATCGCGCCCCGGCCAATGCGGTCGAGGAGGTGTTGGCCGACGTTTATGCCCAGGTGTTGGGGCTGGAGCGGGTCGGGGTCGACGAGTCGTTCTTCGAACTTGGTGGGGACAGCATCTTGTCGTTGCAGGTGGTGTCGCGGGCGCGCGCAGCTGGCGTGGTGTGTCGGCCGCCTGACATCTTCACCGAGCAGACCGTGGCTCGGCTGGCCCGGGTCGCTGAGGTGTCCGACAGCGCCGATCGTCCGGTCGACGCGGGTATCGGCAATGTCGAGGCGACCCCGATCATGCGTTGGCTGCAGGGAGTGGACGGCCCGGTCGAGCAGTACAACCAGACGATGGTGGTGCAGGCCCCGGCCGGGGTGAGCGAGGCCGATGTGGCGGTGGTGTTGCAGGCACTGCTGGATCGGCACGCCATGTTGCGGCTGCGCGTCGATGAAGACGGCGTCGGGAAGTGGGCGTTGCACGTGCCCGAGCCCGGGTTGGTGCAGGCCGCCGAGTGCCTGCATGTGGTCGAGGCACTAGACGAGGCGGCGTTGGTAGGGGCGCGGTCACGGTTGAACCCGGCTGCCGGGGTGATGCTGGCGGCGGTGTGGGCCGGTGTCACCGGTCAATTGGCGGTGGTCATTCACCATCTGGCGGTGGATGGGGTGTCGTGGCGAATCCTGTTGGAGGACCTCAACATTGCCTGGGCCCAGCACCACAGCGGGCAACCGATCGCGTTGCCTTCGGCGGGCACGTCGTTCGCGCGGTGGTCGTCGCTGTTGGCCGAGCACGCTCTAAGCGCTGAAGTCATTGGCGATGCTCAGACTTGGCGGCAGGTGTCGGCAACTCCGGCGCTGTTGCCGCCGGTGCAACCGGCGGTGGACACGTTCGCTACCGCTGGACGGTTGTCGGTTCAGTTGGATGTTGAAACCACCCGGATGTTGCTCGGTGAGGCGCCGACGGCGTTCCACGCCGGGATCCAAGACATCCTGCTGATCGCGTTCGGGTTGGCGTGCGCGGAGTTTTTGGGCGCTGACAGCGCTCCGGTTGGTATCGATGTGGAAGGCCACGGCCGGCATGAGGAGTTGGCCGCGGGGGTGGATCTGACCCGCACGGTGGGCTGGTTCACCACCGTCTACCCGGTGGCGTTGACCGTGGGTGGCGTGGACTGGGCGCAGGTGGCTTCCGGCGATCCCGTCCTAGGGGCGTTGATCAAGGACGCCAAGGAACAGTTGCGCGCCCTGCCCGACGGAGTGACCTACGGGTTGCTGCGCTATCTGAATTCCGATGTCGAGTTGGCCGAAGTTGATCCGGTGATCGGGTTCAACTATCTGGGCCGCCTGGGTGCGGGAGCGGGCGAGCTGTCTGAGGAGCTGTGGCGCGTCAGCCAGGAGGGCTTGGCGCTCACGGGTGCCGCGGCGGCGATCCCGATGCCGCTCACCCACACGGTGGAACTCAACGCGGTCACCTCTGACACCGATGAGGGTCCGCAGTTGCAGGCGCATTGGACCTGGGCGCCCTCGGCGCTCGACCAGATGCAGGTGGATCGGTTGGGCCGGTTGTGGTTTGAGGCACTGGGCGGGATTTGTGCGTTGGTGCGCGCCGGTGGGGGCGGGTTGACGCCCACCGATATTGTCCCAGCTCGGCTGAGCCAGCCTCAGCTCGATGAATTGTGTCAGCAGTACGCGGTGGCCGATGTGTTGCCGTTGACGCCGCTGCAGCAGGGGCTGCTGTTCCACGCCGGCAGTGCCCAGGACAACGACGACGATGTGTACGCGGTGCAGCTGGAGATCACCATCACCGGCCCACTGGAGCCGCAGCGGCTGCGCGAGGCGGTGCATGAGGTCATCCGTCGTCACCCCAACCTGGTGGCGAGGTTCTGCGACAGCTACGACCAACCGGTGCAGGTCATCGAGAGCGATCCGGTGGCACCGTGGCGGTATGTGGACGTGGATGACGCCGACGATATCGATGCACGTGTCCGGGAGGTATGTGCCGACGAGCGTGCCGCGGTGGGCGACCTGGCAGGGCAGCCGGCGTTCCGGGCGGCGTTGATCCGCACCGGATCAGATCGGCACCGGTTTGTGCTGACCAACCATCACATCGTGATGGATGGCTGGTCGCTGCCGATCCTGATACAGGAGATCATCGCCGGTTACTACCGCCAGCCGCTGCCGCCGCCCGTCCCGTATCGCAGGATTGTCAGCTGGTTGGCCGAGCGGGACATGGACGCCGCCCGCGTCGCCTGGGGTGACGTGTTGGCCGGGCTCGACACCCCCACCCTGGTGGCACCGCCGAGCCGGGCGGGGCGCGGCCGGCGAGGTGTAGCCGCGCATCAGCTGTCCGAGCAGACCACCAGCGCTCTGACCGACCTGGCGCGTGCCCGCCAAACGACGGTCAACACGGTGTTGCAGGCCGCGTGGGCGCAGCTGCTGTGCTCACTGACGGGCCAGCAGGATGTGGTGTTCGGCACCGCGGTCTCCGGACGCCCGGCCGAGCTGGCCGGAGCGGAGTCAATGGTCGGCTTGCTGATCAACACCGTGCCAGTACGCGCCACCCTCGCCGCGACCACATCGGGCGCGGAGTTGCTCGAACAGCTGCAGACCGCCCACCGGCGCACCCTGGAGCATCAGCATCTGGCGCTACCGGAGATCCATCGCCTCACCGGTCAGGATCAACTGTTCGACACCCTGTTCGTCTATGAGAACTACCCGATCGACACCGCCGTAGATGCTGCCGACGGTGAGTTGGCTATCACCGAGTTCAGTACGCGCGAGCACAACCACTACCCGTTGACGGTGGCTGCCGCGCCGGGAACCGAATTGAGCCTTCGCATCGAATACGACACTGAGGTGTTCGACGCTGCCGGCATCGAGGCGCTGATCGGACGGTTGGGGCGGGTGTTGGTGGCCATCAGCGCCGATCCGTCCCGGCGGTTGTCGTCGATCGATCTGCTCGATGAGGTCGAGCAGGACTGCTTGCAGGGGTGGGGTCGTCGGGCGGTGCTGACCGCTTCGGCACCGTCGGCGATGTCGATTTCTGAGGTGTTCGCTAGGCAGGTGGCCAGCGCACCCGAGGCAATGGCGCTGACCTGCCAAGGCCGCTCGTGGACATATAGCGAGGTGGAGGAAGCCGCGAATCGATGGGCTCACTTGTTGGCCGCCCATGGCGCCCGCCCAGGTGAGCGCGTCGCGCTGTTGGTGCCACGGTCCGCTGAGGCGGTCGTTGCGATGCTGGGGGTGCTCAAAACCGGCGCGGCCTATGTGCCGATCGATCCGGGGCTACCGGTGGCGCGAATTGGGTTCGTGCTCGCTGATGCCTCACCGATCGCGGTGATCACTACTGAGGGACTGCGGTCGCGGCTGGCCGGGCTGGACCTTGCGGTGATCGATATCAACGATCAGAGGGTGAAGGCCCAACCCGGTACCGCCCTGGTGGGACCGGTGCCCGACGACATCGCCTATCTGATCTACACCTCGGGCACGACCGGGCTGCCCAAGGGCGTCGCGGTCGCGCACCGCAACGTGACCCGGTTGATGGAGTCGCTGCATGCACCGTTGCCGCCGGCGGGGGTGTGGTCGCAGTGGCATTCGTTCGCTTTTGATGCGTCGGTGCAGGAGATTTTCGGTGCGTTGCTGGGTGGGGGCCGACTGGTGGTGGTGCCCGATGAGGTGGCCCGCTCGCCAGAAGACTTGCATGCGTTGCTGATCGCCGAGCAGGTCAGTGTGTTGAGTCAGACCGCTTCTGCCGTCGGGACATTGTCGCCTGAGGGTTTGGAGTCGGTGGCGTTGGTGGTCGGTGCTGAGCCGTGTCCGGTCGAGGTGGTGGATCGGTGGGCGCCGGGGCGGGTGATGGTCAACGTGTACGGTCCGACTGAGACCACGGTGGATGTGGCGATCAGTGCCCCGTTGGTGTCCGGTTCGGGGGTGCCGCCGATCGGTGCGCCGGTGTCGGGGGCGGCGTTCTTCGTCCTGGATGGCTGGTTGCGCCCGGTCCCGGCCGGGGTTGCGGGTGAGTTGTATGTCGCCGGTGCCGGAGTGGCGTACGGCTATGCGGGCCGGACGTCGTTGACGGGGTCGCGGTTTGTGGCGTGCCCGTACGGGGGGCCTGGCGCGCGGATGTATCGCACCGGGGATGTGGTGTCCTGGGGTGCTGATGGGCAGTTGCGGTATGTGGGCCGAGCGGATGAGCAAGTCAAGATCCGCGGATACCGCATCGAACTTGGTGAAGTTCAAGCGGCGTTGGCCGGCTGCGATGAGGTTGAGCAGGCGGTGGTGATCGCGCGTGAGGACCGTCCCGGCGACAAGCGTCTGGTCGGTTACATCACGGGCACCGCCGACCCGGCCGCGGCGCGCGCGCACCTGGCTGAACGGTTGCCGGGCTATATGGTGCCGACTGCGGTGGTGCTGCTGGAGGCGTTGCCGCTGACGGTCAACGGCAAACTGGACAAGCGCGCATTGCCGGCACCGGAATACCAGGATGTTGACCGGTATCGCGCCCCAGCCAACCCAATCGAAGAGGTCTTGGCCGACATCTATGCCCAGGTGTTGGGGTTGGAGCGGGTCGGCGTCGATGAGTCGTTCTTCGAACTTGGTGGGGACAGCATCTTGTCGTTGCAGGTGGTGTCGCGGGCGCGCGCGGCCGGGGTGTTGTGTCGGCCGCCCGACATCTTCACCGAGCAGACCGTGGCCCGGTTGGCGCGGGTGGCCCGGGTCACCGACGGAGAGACCGGCATTGTCGACGAAGGCGTCGGGGCGGTAGTAGCTACGCCGGTCATGCACCGGTTGCAGGGCCTAGATGGCCCCATCGATGAGTTCAACCAAATGGTCGTGGTGCAAGCGCCCGCCGGCGTGAGCGAGGCCGACGTGGTGGTGGTGTTGCAGGCGATGCTGGATCGGCACGCCATGTTGCGGCTGCGCGTCGACGACGACAGCGCCGGGGGATGGGCGTTGCATGTGCCCGAGGCCGGGTCGGTGCGAGCGTCCGATTGCCTAACCTCGGTGGACGTGTTGTCCGAGGCGGCGGTGGTGAATGCGCGGTCGCGGTTGAACCCGGCTGCCGGGGTGATGCTGGCGGCGGTGTGGGCCGGTGACACCGGTCAACTGGCGGTGATCGTTCACCATTTGGCCGTTGACGGGGTGTCGTGGCGAATCCTGTTGGAAGACCTCAACATTGCTTGGGCCCAGCACCACAGCGGGCAGCCGATCACGCTGCCCGCGGGCGGAACGTCGTTCGCGCGGTGGTCGACATTGCTGGCCGACTATGCCCACAGCGGCGACGTCGTTCACCAGGCGCAGGTGTGGCGGCAGGTGTCGGCGACCCCTGCGCTGTTGCCGGCAGTGCAACCGGCGGTAGATACCTATGCCAGCGCCGGACAGTTGTCACTGGAGCTGGATGACGAGACCACCCGGATGCTGCTGGGTGAGGTGCCGACGGCATTTCATGCCGGAATTCAAGACATCCTGCTGATCGCGTTCGGGTTGGCGTGCGCGGAGCTATGGGGTACCGGCGGCGCGCCGATCGGTATCGATGTGGAGGGCCATGGCAGGCACGAGGAGCTAGCCGCGGGTGTGGACCTGACCCGAACGGTTGGCTGGTTCACGACCATCTACCCGGTCGCGTTGACCGTCGGCGGATTGGAGTGGACGCAGGTGGCTTCCGGCGATCCCGCCCTGGGTGCCTTGGTCAAAGACGCCAAGGAGCAATTGCGCGCCCTGCCCGAGGGTTTCAGCTATGGGTTGTTGCGTTACCTGAACCCCGATGTGGAGTTGGTCGAAACCGATCCGGTGATCGGATTCAACTATCTGGGCCGGCTGGGCGCAGCCGCTAACGAACTCTCCGAGGAACTGTGGCGCGTCAGCCAGGACGGTTTGACGCTGAGCAGCGCGGCCTCGGCGATAACGACGCCGCTGGCGCACGCCTTGGAACTCAACGCTGTCACCGCCGATACTGACGCCGGACCCCGACTGCAGGCGAACTGGACCTGGGCGCAATCAGCACTTGATGGCACGCAGGTGGATCGGTTGAGCCGGTTGTGGTTCGAGGCACTCGGCGGGATCTGCGCGTATGTGCGCGCCGGTGGCGGCGGTTGGACCCCGTCGGATATCGTCCCGGCCCGCCTGAGCCAGCCCCAACTCGACGACCTGTGCCAGCAATACGCGGTGGCCGATGTGTTGCCGTTGACGCCGCTGCAGCAGGGGTTGCTGTTCCACGCCGGCAGCGCGCAGGACAACGATGACGATGTCTATGCGGTGCAGCTGGACATCACCATCACCGGCCCGCTGGAGCCGCAGCGGCTGCGGGACGCGGTGCACGAGGTGGTCCGTCGCCATCCGCACCTGGTGGCGCGATTCTGCGATCAGTTCGACCAACCGGTGCAGGTCATCGAGACTGATCCCGGCCTGCCCTGGCGCGATGTCGATATGGGCGGAACCGAGCTGAACCTTGAAGCGGAGATACAAGCGGTGTGCGCCGACGAGCGTGCGGCGGTGGGCGACTTGGCCGGGCAGCCGGCGTTTCGGGCGGCGTTGGTCCGCACCGGATCGCATCAGCACCGGTTCGTGCTGACCAACCATCACATCGTGATGGACGGTTGGTCGCTGCCGATCCTGCTGCAGGAGATCATCGCCGGCTACTACCGCCAGCCGTTGCCCCCGCCTGTCCCGTATCGCCGGATTGTCAGCTGGCTGGCCGAGCGGGACCTGGCGGCCGCCCGCGCCGCCTGGGGTGACGTGTTGGCCGGGCTCGACACCCCTACCCTGGTCGGACCGCCGGGGCGCTTCGAGTTGGGGCGGCGAGGTGTGGCCTCGCATCAGCTGTCTGAGCACAAGACCCGCGCGCTGACCGACTTGGCGCGTGCGCGTCAAACGACGGTCAACACGGTGTTGCAGGCTGCTTGGGCACAGTTGCTGTGCTCATTGACGGGCCAACAGGATGTGGTGTTCGGCACCGCGGTTTCTGGGCGCCCGGCTGAGCTGGCCGGGGCGGAGTCGATGGTCGGCCTGTTGATCAACACCGTGCCGGTGCGCGCGACGGTCACCACGGCAACGACCGGCGCAGACCTACTCGAGCAGCTACAACACGACCACCAGCGCACCCTGGAGCATCAGCATCTGGCGCTGCCGGAGATCCACCGGCTCACCGGCCAGGATCAGCTGTTCGACACCTTGTTCGTCTACGAGAACTACCCGATCGATTCCGCCGCAGATACCGGCGACGGCGAGTTGGCCATCACCGAGTTCAGCACACGCGAACACAACCACTACCCGCTGACGGTGGCGGCGACCCCGGGCGACGAACTGAACCTAACCGTCGAATACGACACCGAGGTGTTCGACGCGGCGAGCGTGGAGGCGCTGATCGAACGGTTGGGACGGATGTTGGTGGCGCTCACCCACGATCCGGTCCGCCGGTTGTCGTCGGTCGATCTGCTCGACGAGGTCGAGCAGACCCACTTGGATGAGATCGGTAACCGGGCGGTGTTGACCCGGCCGGCCGACGCCCCGATGTCGATTCCGGCATTGTTTGAGGTGCAGGTGGTCCGCGCCCCGGAGGCGGTGGCGATCAGCTGTGGGGAGCGGTCGTGGAGTTACCGCCAGGTCGATGAGGCCGCGAACCGGTTGGCGCATCAGTTGATTGCTCACGGGGTTGGGCCGGGTGAGCGGGTGGCATTGGTGTTGCCGCGGGCGGCCGAGGCGGTTGTGGCGATGTTGGCGGTGCTCAAGACCGGAGCGGCGTATGTGCCGATCGACCCGGCGCATCCGGATGCGCGGATCGGGTTCGTGCTCGCCGATGCCAAGCCGAGGGTTGCGCTGACTACAGCGGGACTGGTTCATCGGCTTGCTGGGCACGACGAACTGCTGATCATTGATGTCGACGATCCCGTGATTGATACCCAGCCCGCCACGGCGCTGCCGGCGCCGTCGGCGGACGACATCGCCTATCTGATTTACAC
>NZ_JBITCD010000006.1:0-628129 GCF_044452905.1 Mycobacterium sp. NPDC051804
TTTGTGGCGTGTCCGTTTGGTGGTGTGGGAACCCGGATGTATCGCAGCGGGGATTTGGTGTCCTGGGGCCCGGATGGGCAGTTGCGGTATGTGGGCCGGGCCGATGAGCAGGTCAAGATCCGCGGGTATCGCATCGAGTTGGGGGAAATCCAAGTCGCGCTGAGCGCCCTGGATGGGGTGGATCAGGCGGTGGTGATCGCCCGTGAGGACCGCCCCGGGGATAAGCGTCTGGTCGGTTATGTGACCGGTACTGCCGATCCGGCGGTGCTGCGCGCTGATCTTGGGCAGCGGTTGCCCGCCTATATGGTGCCGGCTGCGGTGGTGGTGCTCGAGGCGTTGCCGGTGACGGCCAACGGCAAGCTGGACACCCGGGCGTTGCCGGCACCGGAATACGCCGGCACCCAGCGGTATCGGGCGCCTGAAACCGTGGTCGAAGACATCCTGGCCGGGATCTACGCCCAAGTCCTGGCAGTCGAACGCGTCGGCATCGACGACTCCTTCTTCGAACTCGGCGGAGACAGTATTTTGTCGATGCAGGTGGTGGCCCGGGCCCGAGCCGCGGGTCTGTTGTGTCGCCCGCGCGATCTTTTCGTCGAACAGACCGTGGCCCGCCTGGCTCGGGTTGTCGAAATATCTGACGGCGCAGCCACTGTCGTCGACGAGGGCATCGGTGCGATGGCCCCGACGCCGATCATGAGCTGGTTGGCCGGTATGCAGGGCCCGGTTGATCAGTTCAACCAGACCATGGTCTTGCAGGCCCCAGCCGAGGCAAGCGAAGCCGATGTGGTGGTGGTGTTGCAGGCGCTGCTGGATCGGCATGCCATGTTGCGGCTTCGCGTCGACGAAGACGCCGCCGGTGAATGGTCGTTATATGTGCCCGAAGCCGGCTCGGCGCAGGCGCTTGAATGCCTGCGCACGGTGGAGGCGCTCGATGACGAGGTGGTCGCGGCTGCGCGTTCGCGGTTGAACCCAGCCGCCGGGGCGATGCTCAGCGCACTGTGGGCCAGCGCGACGCATCAGCTGTTGTTGATGGTTCATCATCTGGCCGTTGATGGAGTGTCGTGGCGAATCCTGTTGGAAGACTTGAATATTGCTTGGGTGCAACATCACAACCGGCAACCGATTACGCTGCCATCACCGGGAACCTCGTTTGCCCGGTGGTCGGCACTGCTGGCCGAGCACGCACACACCCGTGACGTTGTCGGCCATGCCGAGTCGTGGCGGCAGGTGGCCGCCACTCCAGTCGCTCTGCCGGCGGTACAACCAGCCGTGGACACCTATGCGAGCGCTGGGCAGTTGTCTTTGGAGATGGACACCGAGACCACTCGGATATTGCTCGCGGAGGTGCCTGCGGCGTTTCATGCCGGAATTCACGACGTCTTGTTGATCGCCTTCGGGTTGGCGTGCGCAGAATTCCTCGGGACCTCAGAAGCGCCAGTCTGTATCGATGTGGAGGGCCACGGTCGCAATGAGGAGCTGGCCGACGATGTGGACCTGACGCGCACGGTGGGCTGGTTCACCACTAAATACCCGGTTGCCCTCACGGTCGGGCCGCTCGACTGGGCGCGGGTGGCCGCCGGTGATCCGGTGCTGGGCGCGGCGGTTAAGGGCGTTAAGGAACAATTGCGCGCCCACCCAGACGGCCTGACGTACGGGTTATTGCGGTATCTGAACCCCCACGTCGAGATGGGTGCCTCGGATCCGGTGATCGGGTTCAACTATCTGGGCCGGTTGGGCGCCGCCGCCGGCGAGGTCTCCGAAGACCTCTGGCGGATCTCGCCGGAGGGATTGTCGACGACCGGTGCAGCCGCGACCGCGCCAATGGCCTTGGCCCACACCGTGGAACTCAACGCGGCCACCGCTGACAGTGATACAGGCCCACGGCTACACGCGAACTGGACCTGGGCTCCGTCGGCGCTCGATCGCTCGCAGGTAGATCGGTTGAGCCGGCTGTGGTTTGAGGTACTGAGCGGGATCTGTGCGTACGTGCGTGCCGGCGGGGGTGGGTTGACGCCATCGGATATCGTGCCGGCCAGGTTGAGCCAGGCTCAGCTTGACGAGTTCGAACAGCAGTCCGCTATATCGGATGTGCTGCCGCTGACGCCGCTGCAGCAGGGGCTGCTGTTTCACGCCGGCACCACGCAGAACAACAGCGACGACGTGTATGCGGTGCAGCTGGATGTCACCATCACCGGTCTGCTGGACGCAGACCGTCTGCGTGACGCGGTAGACAACGTCGTCCGTCGGCATCCGCATCTGTTGGCCCGCTTCTGTGCACAGTTCGACGAGCCGGTTCAGCTTATCCCCGCCGAACCGATAATCCCTTGGCGCTACGTCGATTTGAGTGCTGACGACGTCGATCTCGAAGAGCAGATCCGGAGTGTGTGCGCCGAAGAGCGCGCGGCTGTGTGCGATCTGGGCGGGCAACCGGCATTTCGCGCAGCGTTGATCCGCGCCGCGGTAGATCGGCACCGGTTCGTGTTGACCAATCATCACATCGTGGTCGATGGTTGGTCGATGCCGATTCTGCTCGGCGAGATCTTCGCGGGCTACCATCGTCAGCCGCTGCCCCCGGCGGTCCCCTATCGCCGGTTTGTCAATTGGCTTGCGGATCGCGACCTCCACGCGGCCCGCTCGGCCTGGAGCGAGGTGCTGGCCGGATTCGAGACCCCCACCCTGGTGGGTCCTTCCGATCGGCTGGCACTTGGCGCACGAGGCGTGATCAGGCACCAACTCTCCACGGAAAACACCAGGGCGCTGGGCGAACTGGCGCGAGCACACCACACCACGATCAGTACGGTGCTGCAGGCCGCGTTCGCGCAACTGCTGTGTTCGTTGACCGGCCAGCACGATGTGGCCTTCGGTGCGGTGGTCTCGGGTCGCCCAGCCGATCTGGCCGGTGCGGAGTCGATGGTCGGATTGTTGATCAACACGGTGCCGGTGCGCGCGACCCTCAACGCCACGACCAGTACCCTCGAACTGCTCGAGCAGCTACACATCGCTCAGCACCGCACCCTCGAGCATCAATATCTGGCGCTACCGGAGATCAATCGCCTTGCCGGTCAACACCAACTATTCGACACCTTGTTCGTCTATGAGAACTATCCGATCGACACCGCCACCGAATCTGGGGCCGGCGAGCACGAATTGTCCATAGCCGAGTTCAATGCTCGCGAGTACAACCACTACCCGCTTGCGGTGCAAGCGATCCCGGGCCATGAACTCGGGCTGCGGGTGGAATTCGACACCGATGTGTTCGATGCGGCCAGCATCGAGACGCTGATCGAGCGGTTGGCGCGGGTGTTGGAGGGTATGGCGGGGGATCCGTTGCGGCCGGTGTCGTCGATCGGTGTGGTCGATGAGGATGAGCGTGCCCGGCTAGCGGCGTGGTCGCATCAGCTGGTGTTGACGCGGCCGGCGTCCACTGCGGTATCGGTTCCAATATCGTTCGCGGCGCAGGTGGCGCGCACGCCGGAGGCTGTGGCGATCAGCTGTGACGGCGACTTGTGGACGTACCGCGAGGTGGATGAGGCGTCGAATCGATTGGCGCATCTGCTGGTTGGCCATGGTGCTGGGCCGGGGCAGCGGGTGGCGTTGTTGGTGCCGCGCTCCGCTGGCGCGATCGTCGCGATGCTGGGGGTGCTCAAGTGTGGGGCGGCGTATGTGCCTGTTGATCCGGCGCATCCCGATGCGCGGATCGAGTTCATGCTCGCTGATGCCGCCCCGGTCGCGGTGTTGACCACGGCGGGTCTGGGCTCGCGTGTGGCCGGGCACGACACGTTGGTGGTGATCGATGTCGAGGATCCCGCGATCGATGCCCAACCTGTCTCCGCGCTTGCGGCGCCGTCGCCGGAGGACATCGCGTATGTGATGTACACGTCCGGAACCACCGGAGTCCCGAAGGGGGTGGCGGTCACGCATGCCAACGTGGCGAGGTTGGTGGCCGGGGTGGGTGCGGTGGTGCCGACCGGTGCGAATCAGGTGTGGTCGCAGTGGCATTCGTTGAGCTTTGACGTGTCGGTGGGCGAGATCTTTGGGGCGCTGCTGGGTGGGGGCCGGTTGGTGGTGGTGCCTGAGGATGTGGCGCGCTCACCGGAAGAGTTGCACGCCCTGCTGGTCGGCGAGCAAGTCGATGTGGTGAGTCAGACGCCGTCGGCGGCGGGGATGCTCTCGCCGGTGGGGTTGGAGTCGGCGGTGTTGATCGTGGCCGGTGAGGCGTGCCCGGGTGAGTTGGTGGATCGGTGGGCGCCGGGACGCACCATGATCAACGCCTACGGTCCGACGGAGGCGACGGTGTATGCGGCGATCAGTGCACCGCTGAGTCCGGGGGCGGATGTGGTGCCGATCGGGTCGCCGGTGGCCGGGGCGGCGTTGTTCGTGCTGGATGGCTGGTTGCGTCCCGCCCCGGTGGGGGTGGTGGGTGAGTTGTATGTGGCTGGTTCTGGTGTGGGTGTGGGTTATTGGCGTCGGGCGGGGTTGACGGGGTCGCGGTTTGTGGCGTGTCCGTTCGGGGTGGCCGGTCAACGGATGTATCGCACCGGGGATCTGGTGGCCTGGGGTGCTGATGGGCAGTTGCAGTATTTCGGGCGTGCTGATGAGCAGGTCAAGATCCGCGGGTATCGCATCGAGTTGGGGGAGATCCAGGCTGCGTTGAGCGCGCTGGAGGGAATCGATTCGGCGGTGGTGATCGCGCGTGAGGACCGCCCCGGCGATAAGCGCCTGATCGGGTACGTCACCGGTACCGCCGATCCGGCCGATATCCGTGCGCAACTGGGTGAGCGGCTGCCGGGTTATATGGTGCCCGCGGCGGTGGTGTTACTCGACGCGCTGCCGCTGACCCCCAATGGCAAGCTGGACACACGCGCCCTGCCGGCACCGGACTACCGGGGCGCCGATACGTACCGCGCGCCGAGCACGCCCATCGAGGAGATTCTGGCCGGAATCTACGCCCAAGTATTGGGATTGGAGCGGGTCGGGGTTGACGACTCCTTCTTCGAACTCGGCGGCGATTCGCTGTCGGCGATGCGCTTGATCGCCGCGGTCAACTCCAGCTTGAACGCCGACCTCTCGGTGCAGGCGCTGCTCAAGGCGCCCTCGGTGACGCGCCTGGGTCAGGCGTTGAGCGAAGTCGACGGCGCAGACGCGTTCGTGTCCGTGCACGGCCGGCACGCGACAGAGGTACACGCGGCCGAACTCACGCTAGACAAATTCATCGATGTGACGACGCTCGACGCCGCCCCGGCGCTGCCAGGTCCGAGCAGCGAGGTACGGACGGTCCTTCTGACCGGGGCGACGGGTTTCCTTGGGCGTTATCTGGCCTTGGAATGGCTGGAGCGGATGAAATCGATCGACGGCACGCTGGTCTGTCTGGTGCGAGCCGAATCCGACGACGCTGCGCGACGCCGCCTAGACCAGACTTTTGACAGCGGTGACCCGCACCTTCTCGCACACTTCCAGGAGCTGGCCGCTGATCATCTGGAGGTTATCGCCGGCGATAAGGGCGAAGCTGACCTGGGTCTGGATCAGCAGACCTGGCACCGGCTGGCCGATACAGTCGATCTGATCGTCGATTCAGCAGCGGTGGTCAACGGCGTGCTGCCCTACCGCGAGCTGTTCGGGCCGAACGTCGTCGGCACCGCAGAGCTGATTCGGTTGGCGCTGACCACGAAGCTCAAGGCCTTCAGCTATGTGTCGACCGCCGACGTGGGCAGTCAGGTCGAGCCATCGGCATTCACCGAAGATGCTGATATTCGGGCCATCAGCGCCACCCGCACCATCGACGACAGCTATGGCAACGGATACGCGAATAGCAAGTGGGCCGGCGAGGTGCTGCTGCGCGAGGCCAATGACCTATGCGGACTTCCGGTCGCAGTGTTCCGCTGCGACATAATCCTTGCGGACACAACCTACGTTGGTCAGCTCAACATGTCCGACCTGTTCACCCGGATGGTGCTGAGCGTGCTCGCGACCGGGATTGCGCCCGCCTCCTTCTACCTTCTCGACGCCGAAGGGGACCGACAACGGACGCATTTCGACGGTCTGCCTGTGGAGTTCGTCGCAGAAGCGATCGCGACGCTCGGGAATCTGATGACCGATGAACTGCAGACCTACCATGTGATGAATCCGCACGACGACGGCATAGGAGTCGACGAGTACGTCGACTGGCTCATCGAGGCCGGCTATCCGATCCGGCGCATCGGTGACTTTGGGGAATGGTGGCAGAAGTTCCAGACGGCCCTGCGTGCGATGCCAGATCGACAGCGTCAACACACGGTCTGGCAGCTGTTGCCGTCAACCGATTCGAATGACTTGCAGCCATCAGAACCGGAGCGCTCCGTCGCACATGTCGACCGATTCCGGGCTGCGGTGCGAGAAGCACGCATTGGCCCGGACAACGACATCCCGCACGTCTCTCCGCCGGTCATCATCAAATATGTCACCAACCTGCAACTGCGCGGACTGCTCTGACGTGAAAGGACACGCGCACAACGCCTTTGCTCTAGGGTTGCCCGCTATGGCGGCCCGCAACGAGGGGGAGCGGGCACCGCGTCCCCCCACAACAGAGCGCGCCGAACGAGCGACCTCGATACACGTCGAACAGACCACACCGGACCAGACGGGGAAGCTGTTCCGCGGTTGGCGGCCAGTTCGCCAGTACACCGCCGCGGTCATTGCGATTGGCGGGGTGCAGCTGATGGCGATGATGCACGGTCCCGTCGCAATATTCGCGCTCCCCAGTATTCAGGACGAGCTCGGCCTGTCGGATGCCGGGCGAAGCTGGGTGATCACCGCAAATCTATTGACCTTCGGTGGACTGATGCTGTTGGGCGGCCGCGTCGGTGACACCATTGGCCGCAAGCGGGCCTTCATAATTGGAGTCGCGCTGTTTACCGTCGCTTCGGCCATGAGCGCGCTCGCCTGGAATATTGGCACTCTCATCGTGGCCCAGTTGCTGAAAGGCGCGGCGGCCGCGATCATGGCACCGACTTGTGTAGCGCTGGTCGCGACCACGTTCCCGAAGGGCCCCATACGCAACGCTGCGATGGCGCTGTTGGGCGCGATGGCCGGGTTCGGCGGAGTGGTGGGCCTGGCAGCCGGCGGGGCACTCACGCAGGTGTCATGGCGGCTCGCATTTGCGGTGACCGTCCCTATCGGGCTGCTGGTGCTGTTCCTGGCCCGTACCACGCTGAAGGAAACCGACAAGGAGCTCATGAAGCTCGATGTCGCCGGCGCCGTGCTGGCCACGGTGACCTGTGGCGCTGCGGTGTTCGGATTTTCGATGGGGGCCGAAAGCGGCTGGTTGTCCGTCACCACGATCGGTTCAGCCGTGGTTGCTGTCATAGGTGCCGCGGCGTTCGCGGTGGTTGAGCGCACCGCAGAGAACCCCATCATGCCGTTCAGCATCTTCTTCGACCGCGACCGGCTCGCCACGTTCGCCACCTTGTTCCTTGCCGGCGGGGTGATGTTCACCTTGGTCCTGCTCGTCACTGTTTATGTGCAGAATCTGATGGGATACAGCCCGCTGCGCGCCGCCATCGCCTTCATTCCGTTCGCGATCGCGGTGGCGATGGGAATGGGTGTGTCATCGCGGCTGGTGGCATGGCTTCCGCCGCGTGTCGTCGTGGTCCTCGGAACGTTTCTGATGCTTGGTGCATTGCTGTATGGCTCCACGCTGAACCGCGACGTCCATTACTTCCCGAATCTGGTGCTGCCCATCGTCCTCGGCGGCATCGCTATTGGCGTGATGAATGTCCCGCTCGGACTTTCGCTGATCGCCAGCGTCGGAATAGACCGGCTCGGGCCCACCTCGGCCATTGCAGTGATGCTGCAGAGCCTCGGCGGCCCGCTGGTACTCGCGGTCATTCAGGCCGTCATCACGTCGCGTACTGTGCACCTCGGCGGTGCGAGCGGACCGGTGAAGTTGATGAACGCCGCCCAGTTGGACGCGCTGGACCACGGATACACCTACGGTCTGCTATGGCTCGCTGGTGTGGTCATCGTGCTCGGCGTTGTGGCGTTGCTGATCCGCTACACCGCAGCGGATGTGGCCCACGCTCAGGAATCCCAGAAAGCCCTCGACGCCGCGTAAGACGGCGCGAGAATCACCGGCGCAAAGCCGATCGTGCTGCCGCCTCACCCGTTAGGCATTCACCTTGGGGCTGGCGTCCCTCGCCTGCGCTGGAGACAGCTTTTCGTTCAGCAGCCCCGCTAAGCCGCGCACTGTGCCGATGTTGGTGAGGTCGCTCGCGTTGATGCGCACTCCGGTTTCCGTTTCTATGCGAGTGCGTAGTTCGAGGGCGCCCAGGGAGTCCATACCGTACTCCGACAGCGGCCGGTCCGGGTCGACATTTCGACGCAGGATCAGACCAACCTGGTCGGAGATCAGGCGCCGCAGTCGGACCGGCCATTCCTCGACCGGCAACTCTTCGAGCTCGGCACGCAGTTTGCTTGTGCCGCTTGCATTTTGACCGAGGGAGCGGAAAGCCTCAGCAAACGGGCTGTGCTGGGCGAAGGCAGTCAACCACGGGGTTCCCATGATCGGCGCATACCCGCTGTAGCCGCGGTCGTGGCGCAGCAGCATTTCAAAGGAGTATGCGCCTTCGTCGGGCGCAATGGCCATGCCGGCGCCCTCTGCAAGCGCCGTACCACGACCGATCTGGCCCCACGCACCCCACGCGATTGCGGTGCCCGGCAGTCCTTGGGCCCGTCGCCACGCGGTGAACGCATCGAGCCAACTGTTGGCCGCGGCGTAGGCGCCCTGCCCCGGCGACCCGACCAGCGCGGCCGCCGAGGAGAACACGCAGAACCAGTCCAGTGGCTGGGCAGCGGTGGCGGCGTGCATGTTCCACGCACCGAACACCTTGGCCGCCCAGTCACGCGTGATGAGCTCGTCGGTGATATTTGTCAGCGTGGCATCCTCGATCACCGCTGCCGCGTGCAGCACACCGCGCACCGGCAACCCGGTGGCCGTCGCGGTCGCCACCACCCGGTCGGCCGTCTCGCGCTCGGAGATGTCGCCGCATTCGACTACTACGTCGGCGCCGATCGCCCGGATGCACTCGATGGTCTCCAGAGTGGCTTGATTTGGCTGCGAGCGAGATGTCAGCACAATGCGTCCGCACCCGGCCGCGGCCATCTTCTCGGCGAGGAACAAGCCCAGCCCGCCCAGACCGCCGGTGATGATGTAGGAGCTGTCGGGGCGGAAGACCTGAACCTGCTCAGGGGGCACCGTTACGTGGCTTGAGCCGCTGTGCGGCACATCGAGCACCAGTTTGCCGGTGTGCTGGGCACCGCTCATCACCCGAATGGCGGTGGCGGCGTCGGCAAGTGGATAGTGCGTGCTCTCAGGCATCGGAAGCACGCCGTCGGCGGTGAGTTGGTACACGGTGTTAAGCAGGTCTCGTACTTGGTCGGGGTGGCTGACCGACATCAACCCGAGGTCGACGCCGTAGAACGCGAGATTGCGACGGAAGGGGAACAAGCCCAGCTTGGTATCGCCATAGATGTCGCGCTTGCCGATTTCGACGAACCGCCCGCCCAACGCCAGCAGCTTCAACCCGGCGACTTGCGCGGCGCCGATCACCGAGTTGAGCACGATGTCAACGCCATAGCCGTCGGTGTCACGGCGAATCTCGTCAGCGAAGGCGACACTGCGTGAGTCGTATACGTGGTGAATTCCCATGTCTCGCAGTAGTTGTCGACGTTGCTCGCTACCGGCTGTGGCGAAGATCTCCGCGCCGGCGGCACGGGCGATCGCGATGGCTGCTTGACCGACCCCGCCGGTGGCGGAGTGGATGAGCACCTTGTCGCCGGCTCTGATTCGGGCCAGATCGTTGAGGCCGTACCAAGCGGTGGCGTGCGCAGTTGTCACCGCGGCGGCTTGGGCGTCCGTCAACCCGGATGGCAGCGTGACGGCCATGCGGGCATCACAGGTCACAAACGTGCTCCAGCACCCGTTGCCGGACAGTCCGCCGACATGGTCGCCGACCTGGTGGTCGGTGACATCGGGCCCGACCGCGGTCACCACTCCAGCGAAATCGGTGCCCAGCTGAGGCAGACGCCCCTCGATGGCAGGGTAGCGGCCGAAGGCGACCAGCACATCGGCAAAGTTGATGCTCGACGCGGTGACCGCGACCTCGATCTGTCCCGGTCCCGGCGTAATCCGCTGGCAGGCAACAAGTTCCATCGACTCCAGATCACCCGGGGTCCGGATGTGTAGGCGCATCCCGTCGTGCTCATGACTGACCACGGTGGTCTGACGCTCTTCGGGGGCCAGCGCACCTGGGGTCAACCGCGCGACGTACCACCGGCCGTCCCGCCACGCAGTCTCGTCTTCCTCGGATCCGCTGAGTAGTTGCTGCGCCACCTGCTCAGCAGCGGTGAGGTCGTCCAGATCGATCTGGGTGGCGCGCAGATGTGGTTGCTCGGTGCCGATCACCCGCATCAGACCACGCAGTCCAGCCTGTTCGAGATTGGGCCGGTCGCCGACCAGAACCGTTTGCGCAGAACGGGTGACGACGTACAGTCGGGGTGGCTCGCCGGCGATATCGGGCAACTGACGCGCGATGCGCACCAGATGCTGCACATGCTCGCGGCCTAATAGCGGAGACTGATCGTCACCGTTCCCGCTTCTCGATCCCTCAACGATCACTACGCCGGTGAATGCAACGCCGCGCAGCTGGCTTTCGAGCAGTTCCGTATTCTCACTCACATCGGCAGCCTGGGGCCAGCACATCGTGGTGCACTGCCCCCCAAGGTTTTTGAGCGCGTCGGTCAACGCGCCGGCAGCCGCGTCGGAGTCCGTGGTGCTGATCAGCAACCAGGATCCCGGATCGGCGTATTCCACTTCGGGCAATTCTCGTTGTCGCCATTCGATGGTCAGCAGGCGCTCAGCCAACACCCGAGCTCTCTGATCGGCTTCGGATGCGCCTGCGCCCAACCGCAAGCCCTCCACGGTGACCAAGATGGTCCCGTGCTCGTCGAGCACGTCGATGTTTGCCTCGACGCCCGAAGTATCGGCTTTCGTCACCCGCGTATAGCAGTAACGAACATTGCGGGCTGGGCTGTATACGCGTAGTCGACGGACACCCAAGGGCAACCCGAGTGCACCCTCGCCCAGACGCTGTACGTCCGGATGAGCTTCTACGGCCTGGAAACAAGCATCCAGCAGCGCCGGATGCACGCCGTACGCATCCTGCTGCGAACGGATCTCGCGTGGCAGGGCGACCTCGGCGAGCACGGTGTCGTCCGTGTCCCCACCAGTGTGCACCGCACCGAGACCAGCGAACGCCGAGCCGTACTGAACACCACGCTGGTCCATGCGCCTGCGCACATCGTCGCCATCTTCGCGAGCCGAATGCGCCTCAAGAAGTATCGGGATGTCGTGCGCCGGTGGCTGCGCGTCTTCTGCGATCTGTAGAACTGCGGCAGCATGACGGGTCTGCTCGCCGCCCTGATTCGTCTCCACGGCGAACTCGAAGACCCCCGGCGACGACAACGACGCGGAGGCGCCGATAGTGGTCTGCTCGTCCAGCAACATTGCCTGCTCGAAGCGGATGTCGAGTACTTCGGAGGATTCGCCCAGCACAGCATGCGCCGCCGCTAACGCCATTTCGCAATAGGCAGCGCCCGGAAGCACGGCTACATTGCGGATCTGGTGATCGGCCAGCCAAGGTTGCTCGGCGGTGCCGAGGTTCCCTTGCCAAACGTGGCGTTCCGGCTCCTCCTGCAGTCGCACGTGCGGACCCAGCAGGGGATGCACTGAAATGGTGCATCCGCCGTGCGTGGGGGAGGAGTCCTGACCGTCGCGGTTCAACCGGAGCTGCCGGTGCGTCCATGTCGGCAGCGGGGCATCCACCAGCTGGCCACTCGGATAGAGCACGGAGAAATCCACCGCGGCACCAGCACAGTGCAGATCGGCCACGAATCCACGCAAGCCATGCGGCAGTTCCTGCTCGCGGCGCGTGCTGGCCAGGGCCGCCAACGTGATGTCGAGGCTGCGGGCGTTCTGCTCGAGCGGATGGGTCAGCAGAGGATGCGGTGCCAGCTCCGCGAACACCCGGTAGCCGTCTTCCATCGCGGCCTGCACCGCCGCGGCGAACCGAACCGTTCGCCGCAAATTGCCCACCCAGTAGTTGGCATCGCACAGCGGACGTTCACGCGGATCGAAGAGGCTTGTCGAGTAGAAAGGAACTTCTGGTGTCTTCGGAGCCAGCTCGGCGAGCGCCTCCGAAAGCTCGCTGAGGATGGGTTCGACCTGCGGAGTATGTGATGCAACGTCGATGGCCACCTCGCGGGCCATGATCTCGCGTTGCTCCCATTCGGCGACCAGTTCGCGCACCGTCTGAGGCGCTCCGCCGATCACGGTGGATTCCGGGGATGCCACCACGGAGATCACGACGTCGTTGATCCCGCGGGCCATCAATTCGGAGAGCACCTGCTGAGCGGGCAATACCACGTTCGCCATCGCTCCGGACCCGGCGATGCGGGCCATCAGCCGCGAGCGGCGACAAATTACGCGTACCCCGTCTTCGACTGACAACGCTCCCGCGACTACTGCCGCGGCGGTTTCCCCAAGGGAGTGCCCGATCACCGCACCCGGCTGCACACCGTAAGACTTCATGGTGGCGGCGAACGCGACCTGCATCGCGAAAAGGGTCGGCTGCACGCGGTCAACGCCGGTCACCACCTCGGGTGCAGTCATCGCCTCGGTCACCGAGAACCCCGACTCCGCTGCGATCAGCGGCTCGATAGCGGCCACTGTCGCGGCGAACACCGGTTCGCTGGCCAGCAGGTCAGCGCCCATTCCCGCCCACTGCGACCCATGCCCGGAGAACACCCACACCGGGCCGCGGTCGTCTTGCCCGGCCGCTGCCTGATACGGACTGTCACCCTCGCCAACCTCGCGTAATGCTGCGATCAGTTCCTCGGGGTTCTCGGCAATGAGCGCCGTACGCACTGGACGGTGTCCACGCCGGCGCGCGAGGGTGTAGGCCAGATCCGGCAACGCCACGTCCTCGTGTGCGTGCACCCAGTCAGCCAGCCGTGCGGCAGTTCGGCGCAGTTCATCGGCAGAGGTCGACGACAGCGGGAACAGCTGGGGACCCTTCGTCGCCAGGCCGGCGCTCCCGTTGCGGGGCGCGTCCGCTGTGAGGCTTCCGGGCGCTTGTTCCACGATGGCGTGGGCGTTGGTTCCCGAGAACCCGTAGGCTGAAACTGCGGCTCGTCGGGGTCCGTGGCCATTCTTCGGCCAGGTCGTGTTCTCCTGCGGCACAAAGAGATTGGAGTTGATTCGAGCGAGATCGTCGGGCAAGCCGGTGAAATGCAGATTCTGTGGGACAACACCGTGCTGCACGGCAAGAACCGCCTTCATCAACCCCAAAGTTCCCGAGGCGGACTGGGTGTGCCCGAAGTTCGTCTTCGACGCCGCCAGCGCGCACGGCCCGTCGACGCCGTAAACCTCTGCCAAGCCGCTGAATTCGATGGGATCGCCGGTGGGGGTGCCGGTGCCGTGTGCTTCCACCATGCCGACGGTTTTCGCATCCACGCCTGACGCGGCCAAGGCGGAGCGATAGGCAGCGACCTGCAGAGGCTTCGACGGTGTGGTGATGTTCACCGTACGGCCATCGTTGTTCAGGGCCGTACCGCGCACGACGGCCAAGATCCGGTCACCATCGCGCAGCGCATCGGGCAACCGCTTGAGGAGCACCATTACGGCACCCTCCCCAGAGGCGAACCCGTCCGCGTTGGCGTCGAACGCATGGCAGTGTCCAGTCGCCGACAGCATGCCGCCGGCCGATCCTGCGGAGGACTT
This sequence comes from Mycobacterium sp. NPDC051804, assembly GCF_044452905.1. Classification (NCBI taxonomy): domain Bacteria; kingdom Bacillati; phylum Actinomycetota; class Actinomycetes; order Mycobacteriales; family Mycobacteriaceae; genus Mycobacterium; species Mycobacterium sp. NPDC051804. The sequence continues at coordinate 13,814 of NZ_JBITCD010000006.1, forward strand.
GCGCGGATCAAGCAGAAGCGTGGCGCCGCCGGCGAGCGCGACGTCGCATTCGTCGTCGTGCAGGCTGCGACATGCCATATGCACGGTGACGAGGCCTGACGAGCAGGCGGTATCCACCGTTATCGCCGGACCGTGCAGATCCATGGCATAGGCGATTCGTCCGGACGCCATGCTGTAGTTGTTGCCCAGGAAGCCGTACGGCCCCTCCAGGGCGTGGGCGTCGGCTGCAACCAATATGTAGTCGCCATGGGTCAATCCCACGTACACGCCGGTCCTCGAGCCAGCCAGGCTTGCCGGGCTGAGGCCGGCGTGTTCCACTGCCTCCCAAGACGTTTCGAGTAATAGACGATGCTGCGGGTCGACCGCCGTGGCCTCACGCTCACCGATCCCGAAGAAGTCGGAATCGAAGCCCCCGAAGTCATCAAGGAAAGCGCCCCACTTCGACACCGATCGACCAGGCACCCCGGGCTCCGGGTCGTAGTACTCCTCGGCGTCCCAGCGATCGGGCGGGATTTCGGTGATCAGGTCATCACCCCGCAGCAGCGCGTCCCACAGCTGCTCCGGGGAGTCGATGCCCCCGGGTAGCCGGCAGGCCATGCCGACTACGGCAATCGGAGTGACTGTTTTCGTGTCCTTGGTGGACGAAGCCTCGGCTGATTCTGAGGCCGAAAGCGAGTTACCCCCGGTCCTGAATGACGTCATTTCCCCTCCGCATAGCAATGGTTGCTGTGGCCTCCGGCCGCCGCACGGCTCGACACCGTGCATCTATGAGGTCAGCAGGACAGCGACGACGGCGCCTTGATGCGCTTCCTCGATGGCATTGGTTTGCCTTGGCAGGCGGTCACAATCGACAACGCTAATTTCACACATGGTTTTTGTCTTGAAATCCGAGCAATCCGTCCTGGGTGCAACACTAGCGAAGACATTGGCGCACTTCGTGGCTGGTAAGCGAGTGTGTCGTTGCGGAAGTGCCCGGTTATTGACGTTCGCGATGTTTGCGTGACCGGTCGTAGACGGACGTCGGACCCCCTTAGTCGGCAACCGCAGCCGAGCTTACGAGCCGTCGGGCGCGTCCAGTCAACGCTCCGGGCGGCTGGCCAGTAGACGCTCGCTATCATCTGTCCCGTACTGAAGGTTCTGGCATCGAACGGAAGCACATGACTGCACACATCGAACAGTTGGAATTCCAGGCGGAGGCGCGCCAACTACTGGATTTGCTTATCCACTCGGTGTACTCCAACAAGGACTCCTTTCTACGCGAGTTGATCTCGAACGCCTCCGATGCGTTGGACAAATTGCGACTAGAGACCTTGCGCAACAAGGACCTCGTAGTCGACGCATCCGATTTGCACATCGAGATCGACGTCGACAAGGGTGCGCGCACGCTGACTGTGCGCGACAACGGCATCGGGATGACGCACGACGAAGTCATCGACCTGATTGGCACGTTGGCCAAATCCGGGACCGGTCAGTTGCGCCAGCAATTGCGCGAAGCCAAGAACGCCGCGGCCTCCGAGGAGCTTATCGGTCAGTTCGGCATAGGTTTCTACTCGACGTTCATGGTGGCTGACAAGGTCGAGCTGCTCACTCGAAAGGCCGGCGAAAGTGAGGCCACCCGGTGGGTATCGAGCGGCGATGCCACTTACACCATCGAAGCCGTTGAGGATGCCCCGCAAGGGACGGCTGTGACTCTGCATCTCAAGCCCGAAGACTCCGAGGACCAGCTACACGATTACACCGTGGAGTGGAAGATCCGAGAGCTGGTCAAGAAGTACTCCGACTTCATCTCATGGCCCATCCGGATGCAAGTCGAACGGCGCACCCCGCAGACTGAGGAGGGGGGCGAAACCGGGCCTGAAACCGTCACCATCGAAACGCAGACCCTCAACTCGATGAAGGCGGTGTGGGCCAAGTCGAAAGACGAGGTCTCCGAGGAGGAGTACAAGGAGTTTTACAAGCACATCGCGCACGCCTGGGATGACCCGCTCGAGGTGATCGCGATGAAAGCCGAGGGCACCTTCGAATACCAGGCACTGCTGTTCATACCGTCACAGGCGCCGTTCGACCTGTTCAGCCGCGATGCCAAGGTCGGGATACAGCTCTACGTAAGACGCGTTTTCATCATGGGCGACTGTGACGAGCTCATGCCCAGGTATCTGCGCTTCGTCAAGGGTGTCGTCGATGCCCAGGACATGTCGCTCAACGTCTCTCGCGAAATCTTGCAGCAGGATCGACAGGTCACCGCGATCCGCCGTCGGCTGACCAAGAAGGTCCTGACGACAATCCAAGATCTGCAGTCGCAGCGCCCGGAGGACTACCGCACGCTTTGGACGCAGTTCGGATCAGCGCTCAAAGAGGGCCTGATGTCCGACGTTGATAACCGGGACACCCTGCTGCGTATTGCGTCGTTTGCCTCGACGCACAGTGATGAGGAATCCACCACTCTCGTCGAGTACATCGAGCGTATGAAAGACGGTCAGGATCAGATCTTCTACGCAACCGGACAGTCACGAGACCAACTGCTGAAGTCGCCGCATCTGGAGGCTTTCCGCGCGAAGGGCTACGAAGTATTGCTGCTCACCGACCCGGTCGATGAGATCTGGGTGGGCTCGGTGCCCGAGTTCGACGGTAAGCCGTTGCAATCGGTCGCCAAGGGTGAGGTCGATCTCGACTCCGAGGAAGAGAAGAGCGAGGCAGAGCGCGAGGAGAAGGAGAAGGAATTTGCCGAATTGCTCGCCTGGTTGAAGGAGAATTTGAGTGAACATGTCGCAGAAGTGCGACTGTCCACGCGCCTGACCGAGTCGCCGGCCTGCCTGATCACCCCCACCTTCGGCATTTCACCCGCGCTCGCGCGCATGTACCGGGCGTCCGGACAGGCGGTCCCGGTCTCGAAACGCATCCTCGAACTCAACCCGACACACCCGCTCGTCACCGGACTGCGACTGGCGTTGAAAGAGCGGGACGACGACGCCTCCCTAAATGAACTGGTTGAGACCGCCGAGTTGCTGTACGGCACAGCCCTGCTCGCCGAAGGCGACATACCCGAGGATCCGGCAAAGTTCGCCGGACTGCTCGCGGAGCGTCTGGCTCGCACCGTGTAACGCTGTGCGCGCAGCCCGCCTGTGCGCAGCACTGGTTGGTGTCCTCACGCGCGATCAGTCGCTTGAGCGCGCGTCGTCGGCAAACACGTACGCGGGCGGGCTCGGCGGCAAGAGGGACTGATCTTGACGCAAAACAGCAGTTCGTACCGCCCGCCACCGCCTTGACGGTAACGACAATTGGTTCTGTGCCCAGCAAACGTCTCTTTCGCAAGTGAAATGAGACCGACCACGGTAACCTGATGCGCGTGATCGAGACCACCCTTGTGGACGTGCTGCGCGAGCGCGCCAGTTTGCAGCCGAACGACACGGCATTCACCTTCATTGATTACGAGCAGGACCTCAATGGTGCTGCCGAAACGTTGACGTGGTCAAAGCTGTATCGACGAACAATGACCCTTGCGTGTGAGCTCGAACGTCACGGTTCGCCCGGCGACCGTGCCGTCATATTGGCACCGCAGGGCCTTGACTACATCGTTGCGTTTCTCGGCGCACTGCAGGCAGGCCGGATTGCAGTGCCGCTTTCGGTGCCGCTAGGCGGCGTCAGCGATGAGCGTGTTGATTCGGTGTTGCGCGACGCGTCGCCCTCGGTCGCTCTCACCACGTCCGCAGCCGCCGACGTGGTAGGGCAGTACGTCAAATCGCATTCGGAAGCAGCCGTACCTACAGTCGTCGCAGTTGACCTGCTCGATTTCAACGCGCCGGCAGGGTCCGGAGCGCATATCAAGGACCGCCCGAGTACTGCGTATTTGCAATACACATCAGGGTCTACCCGTGCGCCGGCGGGCGTCATGATGTCGCACAGAAATGTATTGGCCAATTTCGGGCAAGTCACGGCGGATTACTTCGCGGACTCCGGAAACGTCCCGCCACCTGACACAACGATTGTCTCTTGGCTGCCCTTCTATCACGACATGGGCTTGTATTTGGGAGTCTGCGGGCCAATTCTCACAGGTCTGCACGCTGTGCTGATGAGCCCGTTCGCGTTTCTGCAGCGGCCCGCCCGGTGGATGCAATTGCTGGGTAGCAACAGCAAAGCGTACACAGCGGCACCCAATTTCGCGTTCGAGTTGGCGGCGAAGAAGACATCCGACGAGGACATGGCCGGGTTCGACCTTTCGGACGTCCTCGTCGTCGCCACTGGCAGCGAACGGGTACACCCGGCGACACTGCGGCGGTTCACACAGCGATTTGCCAGTTTCAATCTGCGTGACACGGTGATCCGACCTTCGTACGGACTTGCGGAAGCGACGGTCTATGTGGCGACCCGCGGAGGGGCGCAACCGCCGGCCATCGTGCGGTTCGACTCGGAGAAGCTGGCCGCCGGCAAGGCGGAGCGTTGTGAGAATGGTGGTGGCACACCGCTGGTCAGTTACGGTGTGCCGCAATCACCTACGGTTCGGATCGTTGATCCCGACACCATGACCGAGTGTCCTGCGGGAATGACGGGTGAGATCTGGGTGAACGGCGACAACGTCGCGCTGGGTTATTGGCAGAAACCTGACGAGACCGAAGCCACGTTCCAGGGAAGGCTCGTCGCTCCGTCGGCCGGCACGCCGGAGGGGCCGTGGCTGCGGACCGGGGATCAGGGCTTCTTTTTCGATGACGAGCTGTTCGTCATGGGCCGTATCAAGGATCTGTTGATCGTCTACGGGCGCAACCACTCTCCGGATGACATCGAGGCGACCGTCCAGGAGATCACGGCGGGTAGGTGCGCGGCGATCGCGGTGTCGGATACGCACGCCGAGAAGCTGGTGGTGTTGATCGAAGTCAAGAAGCGGGGCGAGACTGTCGAGGATGTGGCAGAAACGCTCACTCTCGTCAAACGTGAAGTGACCTCGGCGATCTCGAACTCGCATGGTCTTAGCGTGGCGGATCTCGTTCTCGTGTCACCTGGGTCTATACCAATTACCACGAGCGGCAAGGTCCGGCGTGCGGCATGTGTTGAGCAGTACCGGCACAACCAATTCGCTCGCCTCGACGCATAGCGGGGGACAACGTGAAGGGGAGGAAATGACAACCACTAGTGAGCGCGGTGCATCACCTGAGTCCATCCAGCACCATTACGACATAAGCAACAAGTTCTACTCACTGTGGCTCGACGAGTCGATGACGTACTCGTGCGCGTTATGGGACGGCGAAGACGACGACCTTGCGACTGCGCAGATGCGCAAGCTCGACTATCTCGTGGCCGGGGCAGATGCATCGGGGCGTGACCGTGTGTTGGACATCGGCTGCGGCTGGGGTTCGGGAATGCAGCGGCTCGTTGACGTGCATGGCGTGCAGCACGTCACGGGTCTGACTCTCAGCGAAGCACAGGCTCACCACGTCAAGGCCGCAGCCAACCCTCGGGTGGAGGTGCTGCTCCGGGACTGGGCCGATTTCCTGCCGGGTGAACGCTACGACGCAGCCATCTCGATCGGTGCCATGGAGCATTTCGTGAAATTCGGTTGGAGCCGCTCGGATCGAGTCGCGGCGTACCGGCGATTCTTCGAAAAGTGCCACGAGTGTCTGAATCCCGGAGCTGGTTTGGCACTGCAGACCATCGGCAAGGGCAACGTTCCGATGGACGAACTGGGGCTGCAAGATTGTTTGTTCATCGTCCAACACATATTTCCTGAATCGGATCCGCCGAGGCTTGCCGAAATAGCTCACGCCGCCGAGAAGCTGTTCGAGATACGGTCGGTGGTGAACCACCGGGAGCACTACGCACGTACCTGCGGAGCGTGGCTGAAAAGGCTGCGCAGCAATCGGGCCGGGGCGGTCGAAATCGTTGGCGACGAAAAGGTCTCGGTCTACGAGCGATATCTCGAAGCATCGGTGCGGCAGTTCCGGCTTGAGCACGCAAATCTCTACCGCATCTCCCTCAGGAGGGTGTAAGCCGCTGTGATCGAGTCTTCCCCCGCCGATATCCTGCGCGAGCGTGCAGGCTTTCAGCCCAACGACACCGCGTTCACGTTCATCGATTACGAGCAGGATTGGAACGGTGTCGCCGAAAGCCTGACGTGGTCGCAGGTGTACCGGCGAACGACGAACGTCGCCCACGAACTCAAACGCCATGCGTCGCCTGGCGATCGAGCCGTGATATCGGCACCCCAGGGACTGGACTACATCGTCGCCTTTTACGGAGCCCTACAGGCGGGTTTGATCGCTGTCCCGCTGTCGGTTCCACTGGGCGGCGTCACCGATGAACGCGTGAATTCGGTACTCGGTGATTCGTCGCCAGCTGTCGTTCTCACAACGTCCGCTGTCGCCGGACTCGTCAAAGAGGCCTTGAAAACGCAGAATAGCGAATCCGCAACAGCAGTAGTCGCTGTCGATCTGCTCGATTTGGATGCGCCGCCGGGATCCGTAGCCGGGTTCGCGGATCGCCCGGAGATTGCGTTTCTGCAGTACACCTCCGGGTCGACCCGCACGCCTGCGGGGGTCATGGTGTCGAACAAGAACCTGATGACCAATTACGGGCAGCTCATGGCCGACCTGTTCGCCGACGACGGTAATGTCCCACCGCCTGACACCACGATCGTGTCGTGGCTGCCGTTCTATCACGACATGGGTCTTATGGTGGGGGTCTTCGTGCCCATCCTGGCGGGACTTCACGCTGTCCTAATGAGCCCGTTCGCGTTCCTGCAGCGGCCGGCTCGGTGGATGCAGTTGATGGCAAGCAATCGCCATGCGTTCTCGTCGGCGCCCAACTTCGCTTTCGAAATCGCGGCGAAAAAGACATCCGACGACGACATGGCCGGGCTGGACCTCGGGGAGGTGCGCGGCATCGGCAGTGGCAGCGAGCGGATTCATCCCGCCACCATCAAGCGCTTCACTGACCGGTTCGCCCGCTTCAACCTTCGCGATACGGCGTTGCGACCCGGGTATGGGCTGGCCGAAGCGACCGTGTACGCGGCGACCGGTCGGCCGAATCAGCTCCCGAAGATCGTGCGTTTCGATTCGGACAAGCTGACCGCTGGCCGAGCAGAGCGCTGTGAGAGCGGTGGTACACCGCTGGTGAGTTACGGTGTGCCGCATTCGCCGACAGTTCGGGTCGTTGATCCCGATACCAGGACCGAGTGCCCGGCGGGGATGACGGGTGAGATCTGGGTATACGGCGACAACGTCGCCCTGGGCTATTGGCAGAGGCCGGAAGAGAGCGAAAACACCTTCAAGGCAACCGTTGTCGCGCCGTCTGCGGGCACACCCGAAGGTCCGTGGTTGCGCACCGGAGATCAGGGCTTCTTCTTCGACGACGAGCTGTTCGTCATCGGCCGGATCAAGGATCTGCTAATTGTGTACGGGCGCAACCACTCTCCCGACGACATTGAGGCGACGATCCAGGAGATTACAGCGGGCCGGTGTGCTGCGATCGCGGTCCCGGACGGTCACACGGAGAAGCTCGTCGTCATCGCCGAGGTCAAGAAGCGAGGTGCTTCCGAGCAGGAGGCTGCCGACAAGCTGACCGTCGTCAAGCGGGAAGTGACCTCAGCGATCTCCAACTCGCACGGTCTCGCCATTTCGGATCTGGTCATGGTGTCGCCCGGTGCAATACCGATCACCACGAGCGGCAAGGTCAGGCGCGCAACATGTGTCGAGCATTACCGGCAGAACCAATTCTCCCGAGTCGACGCCTAGGCACTTTCAGCGCAGTTCAGCGATCACCTTCGCGAACTCCTCGCCGTGCTGCTGCTGCACGGTGATGTAGGTGATGCCGTAGGTGTCGCGTAGGTCGCGGATTGTGTCGGCGATGTCGCGCGGCGTGCCCGAGAAGACGGCGGGGGTGGCCAGCATCTCTTCCTCGTTCAGGTCCGGCAGGAACCGTCGCACGAGCGACAAGTCGGGAACCCCCGAGTTGTCGGTGGGCAGTGCGATCACGGACAGATTGAGTTCCAGCTCATCGAACCGGTCACCGGCGGCCTCCCGCACGAAGGCGATGCGATCGGAAAGTGGATCCTTCCCGCCGATGATGGGGTGCCCACCCGTCAGCCCGATGATGTCGGCTCTCTGTGCGGCGAGGGTAAGCAGCTTGTCGCCGTTGCCTGCGATGAGGATCGGCACATCCGCCGCGTGCTCGTTCATGTGCTCGGTGACGTGACGCAGCCACGCGACGCGTTCACCCGCAGTCGGGTACGGCAACTCGGCCTGCTCGAACTCCTCCTTGACGTACCCCGCGCCAAGGCCGAGATCGAAACGGCCGCCACTGAGGTCGCGCAGCGACGTGACGTCCCGCGCCAGTAGCGCGGGCCGGTAGAAGCCGGCATTCAGCACGAACGTGCCGACCCGCAGCTTTTCGGTCGCCATCGCCATCGCCGTCATCATCGGGAACGGCGCCGTCGTATAGAGGTGGTCGGCCATGTGGATGATGTCGTAGCCCATGTCCTCCGCGCGGCGCGCCCAGTCCTGGACCGACTTTTGCCGACGTGCCGCCTGCAGCCCCACACCGAACCGGAAATCTTTGGCCATCCGCTGATCGTAGGAGTTCGCAGGCCGAGGTTTAGCCGGAGTCGGTAACGGGCATGACTCTGCCGCCGACTTCGTACCCCGGAGTCGCCCAACTCAGGACTTGTCACCCCGATCCGGTCCGTCGTGAGCCTGCCTCCGACGGACCGGATCAATTTTCAGACTGGATCAATTTTCAGACCATGGCCACTCATCCCACGATCGGCGTCGAGGAGGAATTCCTGCTCGCCGATCCCGCATCAGGTGAGCCCGTTGCCGTCAACAAGACGGTCGCCGGTCACGCCGCCGACCGCGGGGTGGAGTTGCAGCTCGAGCTGACCAGCTGTCAGGTCGAGACCGCCACCGACGTGGTCGGCGGCACCCGCGAACTGACCGACCAGCTGCTCAGGCTGCGCCGCATCACCGCGGAGGCAGCCGAGGCTGCCGGTGCCCGGCTGTTGGCCGTCGGGCTGCCGCCCACCGTGCCGCACGAGTTCCCGATCACCGACACCCCGCGCTATCGCAGGATTGCCGAAGCGCACGGAATGATCGCCCACGAACAGGGCATCTGCGGCGCCCATGTGCACGTCGCCGTGCCCAGCCGGGAGGTCGCGATCCGGGTGAGCAACCGGCTGCGGCCCTGGCTTCCGCTGTTGCTTGCGCTGTCCGCGAACTCGGCGATCTACCGCAACACCGACACCGGATACGCCAGCTGGCGCAGTGTGCTGTGGGCGCGTTGGCCCAGTGCCGGGCCGCCGCCTCAGTTCGACTCCGTCGACGAGTACGACGCCGTCGTACAGATGATGATCCGGGCGGGCGCCGCGCTGGACGATGGCATGGTTTATTGGGACGTTCGGCCCTCGGCGAACTTCCCGACCGTCGAGGTCCGCGTCGCCGACGTGCCGGCTACGGTGGCCGATACGGTGCTGCTAGGGGCGTTGGTACGCGCCGCGGTCATGACGGCGCTGGACGACGAGCGGCAGCGACAACCGGTGCCCCCGTTGACAGCACATGCGCTGCGGGCCGCCTACTGGAAGTCTGCCCGCGACGGCCTCGATGGCGAAGCGCTGGACCTGACCGAGGGCCACGAGTGCGCGCCCGCGCCAATGTTGTTGCGCCGCATGGTCGAGCACCTGCGGCCCGCGCTCGAGGCGGTCGGCGACTACGACCTCGTCACCAGCGGACTGGACCGCGTCGCCGAACACGGCAACGGGGCGACGCGACAACGGCGGGCGTGGCAGCGCGGTCACGACGTCGCCGATGTGATCGCCGAGGCCGCCGCGGCCACCCTCGAGGGAATCTAGGCCAGCGGCAGTGCCGCGAATGGCTCCGTGGTCGGCATCAGTGAACCGCCGGTCGGCTCGATGGTGAAGGCCAGCGTGCCCGACCCGTCGAGATCCGGCAGCACTGCGGTGGTCGATGGCGCAACGGCCTGCGCGTCCATGGTGCCCGCCGAATGCGGCCCCTCGTCGTTGATCAACCACATTTGGTAGACGGTGCCGGTCTCCGGAGGCGCCACGTTGTTCATCACCAGCACGCCGGCGTTCTTCTCGCGGGAGAACACGACGGTCGCTGTTCCGCCGCCGGGAATTTCGCCGGACACGGTACGCACATCTGGCGCGGCGAAAATCTGCTCCGCCGTCGACACCGTCGGTGCGGGCCGCAGCGCATAACCGACGCCGAGTGCACCGAGTCCGATGATGACCGCCGCCGCGGCAGCCAGAATCGTCGCCCGCCAAGGCCTGGGCTTGCGTCGCAACGGCACGACCGGCGCCGCGTTGATCTCGGCGAGGACGCGGTCGCGGAGTTCGTACGGCGGCTCGACGGCAGTGGCGGCCGAGATCACCGCCATGGTCTCGCGCACCGCACGAACCTCGTCGTCGAAGGCCCGCGCGACGTCGGCTGGTGCGTCGGCGAGACGCCGGTCGATGTCGGCGCGCTCGGCCTCGGGCATCGCATGCAGCGCATACGGCGTCGCGAGTCCGGTCAGATCGTCTATTGGTTGAGTCATGTCAGTCCCAAACACCTGCGTAGGCCGCGGATGGCGTCACGCATCCGCGATTTGATCGTCGCGAGGTTGGCCGACAGCCGCTCGGACACCTGCACGTAGGTCAGGCCGTCGTAATAGGCGAGGTGAATGGCCTCTCGCTGGGTATCGGTCAGTGAGCCGAGACAGTCGGTCACCTGACGCCGCTCGTCACTCAGAATCACCGACTCGGCGACCTGGTCCGACGGCGGCTCGACGTTGGCAGCGCCATAGCGGGATTCGCGCTGGCTTGCGGCCTGCTCGGAACGCACCCGGTCCACGGCCCGGCGATGCGCGAGCGTCATCAGCCACGACAACGGGGACCCCGCCGCGGGATTGTAGGCATCCGCAGTGCGCCACACCTGCAGATAGATGTCCTGGGTGGTTTCCTCGCTGTAGCCGGGATCGCGCAGAACCCGGGTGACCAGGCCGAATACCCGCGCCCGGGTCTGGTCGTAGAACTCCGCGAACGCGTCGACGTCCTGTCGGGCCACTTGGCGCAACAGTTCGTCGAGGTCCCTGGTCACAAGCCGTAGCCTATCGACCGGTGCAATCAGCGTCACGTTATTCGCGATCTAGGCGGTCGCGGTACGAAAAATGAAGTACGCGAACGATATTCATGGAAGCCGTCGCGATTCGCCATGTACTTCTCGGTGAGTCGCGCGCCGGTGGCATACACCAGGAAATACGTCATGACCACCGGCGACAGCACAGTGACGAGCGAAACTGCGCCCGCGATACTGGCCAGCCACAGCCCCCACCACACGCATGCGTCGCCGAAGTAGTTGGGATGCCGTGTCCACGCCCACAGACCGCGGTCCATGATGACGCCCTTGTTGGCCGGGTCAGCCTTGAACTGGCGCAACTGGTGGTCTCCGACGGCCTCGAAGAGCAGGCCGACCGCCCATACGGCCACGCCGGCGATCAGCACCGGACGCAGAATCGCAGGCGTCGGGCCGAGAACAGCCGAAAGTTGCAGCGGCAGTGAGACAAACCATGTCGCCGCCGCCTGGATCAGGAACACCTTGCGGATCACATGACCCGCCGAGAAATCGCCGCGCAGCAGATCCCGATAGCGCGGATCTTCGCCCTTGCCGGCCGATTTGAGGGTCATGTGCCACGCGAGTCGCAGTCCCCATACCGCGACAAGGATCAGCAGCAGGAATCGTCTGAACGCGTCACCTGTGCCGGCTACGGCGGCGACAGCGGCGACCGCGACGAAACCCACACCCCAGGCGGTGTCGACGACGTTGTAGCGGCCGATCCGACGGCCGATCAGGAACGTGGTGGTGTGGACGACGACCAGGATCGCCAGCGACGCCGCGGAGACGACGAAGAGATTCATCTCTGATGTCCCGACGGTGCGAATGTCCATTGATAGATGTCGAGATATCCCGATCGGAAGCCGGCCTCGGAGTAGGCGAGGTAGAGCTCCCACATCCGGTGGAACACGTCGTCGAAACCCAACTCCGCCAGGGTGTCCCGGCGCTCGACAAAGCGCTCCCGCCACAACCGTAGCGTCTCGGCGTAGTGCGGTTGCAGGGAGTACATGTCGACGGTGCGCAGTCGGGTTGTGGACCCGGTGATGCCTAGGATCGCCTCGGTCGACGGCAGCAGACCGCCGGGGAAGATGTACTTCTGGATCCAGGTGTAGGTGTTGCGACTGGCCAGCATCCGGTCGTGCGGCATGGTGATGGCCTGGATCGCGACCCGCCCGTCGGGCGCCACCAGGCGGTCGAGCGTCTGAAAGTACGTGGGCCAGAACGGGTATCCGACCGCTTCGACCATCTCGATCGAGACGACGGCGTCGTAGGAGCCTTCGACGTCGCGGTAGTCGCTCAGGTCGATCTCGACCAGGTCGGAAAATCCCGCGTCGGCCACCCGCCGCTGCGCCAGTCGTTGTTGCTCGGCCGACAGGGTGACCGAACGGATGTGTGCGCCACGCCTCGCGGCGCGGATGCATAGTTCACCCCAGCCGGTGCCTATCTCGAGTACCTGGCTGTTCGGTCCGACGCCCGCGGCGTCGAGGAGGCGGTCGATCTTCCGCCGTTGCGCGTCGGCGAGGCCCGACTCATGGGCGGGCAGGGATTCGAAGAGCGCACTCGAGTACGTCATGGTTTCGTCGAGGAACTCGGCGAACATAATGTTCGATAGATCGTAGTGGTCGGCGATGTTGCGACGGGCCTGTCGACGGCTGTTGTACTGCGACCGCGGCGGACGTACGACGGCGAGCGGCCGGAACCGCTGCAGAACAGGGGGAATCAGCTCCGTCAGCCGCTTGCCGAACTCGGTGAGCAGACCCGCGATGTCCGTGGAGCTCCAGTCGCCGGCCATATACGACTCGCCGAAACCGATGAGGCCGTAACGGCCGACGCGGCGCACCATCGCCTCGGGCCGGTGCACGACCATAGTAGGCAGGGTGGGGTCCGCTGCACCGACGACCGTGCCGTCGGGGTAGACGACGCGGATCGGCAACCGCGACGCCGCGCGGCGGAACAACCGATCGGCGATCGCACCCGTTGCGACGCTGACTGGACCGTCCGGCACCCGCGCCACAGCCGGCCATCTGTCGGAATCGATTGTGGCCGAGGAGACTGACGTCAGATCGATCGTCACGACTGGTGGACTCTTTCCTTTTCGTTGGACTTACGAGGCACGACGGGAACTCGTCGCAGCCAGAGCGTGATGCCCTGTATTCGGATACCGATCGAGCCCATCAAGGGAGCCACCGGCGCCACCAGCTGCAGTCGCAGGATCTCCGCAATGCTTGCGTGCCTGCGCTTTCCGCGCATGGTGACGACGAAGGCCGGCTGATTCTCACGGTGCAACGAGATTCGCACGTCGAGCTGCTCATCGGGCCGAGGGGCGTTCACCAGGTAGTAACCATCCACCGCGTTGAACGGCGAGACGTACAGCTTCTTCATCACGATCGTGGGATGGTCACTGTCGGGCGGAAGCAGGTAGGCGTGGCGACCGCCGTAGGTGTTGTGCACCTCGGCGATGACGTGGCGCAGCGTCCCGTCTGCGTCGTGACACCAGTAGATGCTGAGCGGATTGAACACGTATCCGAGGACCCGGGCCTGCAGCAGCGCGGTGACGCGGCCACCGTTCAAGTCGATGCCGCGTTCGGCGAGGAACGCGTCGACACGTTGCCGCAGTGTGGCATTCGGTCCGTCGACCGCACTGAAGTGATCGCTGGCCTCGAACCGAGCGAATGGCCGCAGCCATCCGGGCAGCTTCGGCAAGTTGTCAATGTCGACGTACCAGCTGTACCCGCGATGCTCGAAGTAGTGGTGCACTGGTGCGCGGCGCAGATGGGTGATCCGCGTGCGATAGATGGCCGAATTCAGCATGTCACCGCCTCGCGAGCAGTGGCGGGCCAATCGACTCCGAGGTGCTGGGCCGCCCGCACTCCGGAAACCGCACCGTCTTCATGGAATCCCCAGCCGTGGTAGGCGCCGGCGAACACCATGCGGTCGTCGTTCAACGTCGGTAAAAGCTGTTGAGCGGCAACAGAGGTCGGCGTGTACATCGGGTGGCTGTACGTCATCTCGGTGAGCACACTGGCAGGGTCGACACGGTCCTGTCCGCCGAGCGTCACCAGAATCCGCGGGGCGTCATCGAGGCGCATCAGCCGGCTCACGTCGTAGGTGACCATCACCGGTGCGTCGCCGGACGTGGCCAGGTAGTTCCAGGACGCGCGGGCGCGGCGGTGCCTGGGGAGCACCGATTCGTCGGTGTGGAGTTGCGCGTGGTTTGTGCTGTACTCAATGGCGCCGAGTATCGACCGCTGCGCCGATGTCGGTTCGGCAAGCATCTGCAACGCCTGGTCGGGATGTGTGGCGATGACGACGGCGTCGTAGCTTCGAGGCGTGCTGATCCCGTCTGACACCTCGACGCCGTCGGGCCGCCGTCGCACCGAGCGCACCGCCGCGCCGATACGCACCTCGTCGATGACTTGGGCCACCGCGTCGACGTATGTGGCGGAACCGCCGACCACCGTCCGCCAGGTGGGCGAGTTGAAGACGGACAGCATGCCGTGGTGCTCCAGGAACACGAACAAATACCGCGCCGGATAGTTCAGCGACTGGCCCGGCGGCGCCGACCACACCGCGGCGATGAGCGGCGTCATGAAGTGGTCGACGAAGAACTGGGAGAAGCCGTGGCGGTCCAGGAATTCGCCGACGGTCGCCTCGTCCGCGTCGCTCTCGAGCAGGCGCTGCGCCGCCCGGTGGAATCGCTTGACCTCAGCCAGCATGTAGAGGTAGCGCGGGCGGGTCAGCGACGACAACGACGGGAACAGCCCGCCGATCCCGCGGGCGCCCGCGTACTCGAGCCCGCTCGCGTCGTCGCGAACTGACATCGACATGTCGGTGTCGCGGGTGGCGATGCCGAGTTCGTCGAACAGCCGGCACAGCGTGGGGTACGTGCGGTCGTTGTGTACGAGGAACGCCGAGTCGACGCCGGTGGTGCGGCCGTCGTCCTGCCCAAGGGCAATCTGGTGGGTGTGGGCATGGCCGCCCAGCCGGGAGTCGGCCTCGTAGAGGGTCACGCGGTTGCGCTGCGCCAGAACATAGGCGGCGACCAGGCCTGACACTCCGCTGCCGATGACGGCGACGGTGCGCTCGTCGGGATGCATGAAAGCCACATCCCGTATTCGGAGCCGGGGAAAGACCGGATGGCTCTAACCGGGGGGAAGTTCCCAAGAACGCGCGGCCGCGGCCAGCCCCTGCACCAAAGTCGAGGTCGCCGGGGAGATGCCGTCGTCTCCGGGCAACTGGCTGCGCGGACTGATGCCCCGAACCCGCGGCGTGAGTTCGAGCTGTGCGCCGCCCCCGCGCACGCGGTTCACCGGGTTGTCGGGGTGTAGGCCCCGCAGCTCACGGGGGATCGAATCGATGTCGGTGATCATCTGATACCCCGGGACGGTGACGTGCTGCGCGAGATGTTCGGCCAGCGGGCGGTTGCGTCCGCCGGCCAGCAGGTGAGTGCTGCGGCCGATTCGCCCGTACCCGTGGAGCGACACCGCGACGTCGACGTGGTCGAGGAACTCGGCGAGTCGTTCGGACTCCGCAGCGTGATACCGCGCCGACGACAGGTGGTGTGGGTAGTGGTCGGGATGGCGCACGACATACAGCGAAGCGTGCGCGGCATCGGCGGCGCGCTCGGCGATGACGTCGGTCATCTGCTCAAGGCCGCCGCCGTGGATGGCCATGAATCCGAACCGCGACCGCAGCGTGAGTTCCTCGGTGACGCCCGGGTCCGCGAGTAGTTCCGAAAGTGTCTGTGGTGGGGGCGAATTCGGCTTAGCAGTGCTGCCGGGCCACTGGGTGGGATCCCACCGCTTGAGGAAGTCCACCCATCGCTGGGGTAGGCCGTGGTGCAGGGCGCCGTCGATGATGCGTTCAAGGTAGCCCTCTCGCGGCGGTCCCGGTTCGACGCGATGATCGATGTAGACCCACGCCTGGTGCGAGCCGTCGTCGGTGTGCACCGTGAGCCGGTCCCGGCGATACCGAACCGGCACGCCTTCTGCGCTGTCGAGGGTGGCGAGATCGTTGTCGGTCAGCTGCCACATGACACCGTGTACCTGCGAGCCGTCGAACTGTTCGACGGTCGCCACGCCGCGCTCGTTGATCAGCCAGTCGTGGTCGGCCAGCGTCGCCGGCCGCGGGTCGACCGCGCCGGGGCACCGCTGCGCCATCTGCCGAACGCACACGTTCGACCCGTAGGCGAAGTACGTGTGTCGCATCAGCCCTTGACGGTGAGATAGATGAGCACCACATTCAGCACAGTAATCAATGCAGCGACAAGCCACCCGAGAGCTGTCGTCACGCCGTGGTTGGTGTCGTCGCCCATCAGCGCGCGATCGCTGGTCAGACGTACCAAGGGGATCAGCGCGAACGGGATTCCGAAAGACAGCACCACCTGGGACAAGACCAGCGCGCGGCTCGGATCGACGCCGATTGCGAGGATCACCAGCGCGGGCACGAGGGTGATGAGCCGGCGCGCCACCATCGAAATGGACACGTGCAGCAAGCCCTGCATGATCATCGCGCCTGCGTAGGCGCCCACCGACGACGACGCGAGACCCGAAGCGAGCAATCCGATCGCGAACAACAGAGCGACTGTCGGGCCCAACGTGTCGCTGACCGCGGCGTGGGCGCCCTCGATCGAGTCCGTGTTGTCGCGGCCCTGCAGGTTCGTCGCCGCCACCAGCAGCATCGACAGGTTGACCGCACCCGCGACAACCATGGCGATGCCGACATCCCAGCGGGTGACGCGCAGCAGCATGCGGCGCGTGGGGCCCGGTTCGGGATGCCCGTGGCGGTCGCGGGCGAGACCGGAGTGCAGGTACACCGCGTGCGGCATCACGGTCGCGCCGAGCATCGCCGCGGCGATCAGGACGCTCTCGGGGCCCGCGAACATCGGCACGAGACCGGCGGCGGCCTCATCCGCCGGTGGCGGTGCGACGAACAGGCTCGTGAAGAATCCGATCGCGATGACCAGCAGGAGGCCGGTGATGACCCGCTCGAACATCTGCTGACCGCGGCGGTCCTTGACCACCAGCAGCAACAGCGACACGGCGCCGGTGATCACGCCGCCGGTGAGAAGTGGCAGATCGAAGAGCAGGTACAGCGCGATAGCGCCGCCCACCACCTCGGCGAGATCCGTTGCCATCGCGACCAATTCGGCCTGCAGCCAGTAGGCCAGCCGGGTTGGGCGTCGCATTCTGTTGCCGACGGCTTCGGGCAGCGACTGCCCGCTGACCAGACCGAGCTTCGCCGATAGATATTGCACCAGACAGGCCATCGCGTTGGCCGCGACGATAACCCACACCAGTAGAAAACCGAATTGCGCGCCGGCGCTGACATTGGCAGCGACGTTGCCGGGGTCGACGTAGGCGATCGCGGCGACGAACGCCGGTCCGAGCAGCAGCCATTTCGGCTGCACCCGCACGTCAACGCCCTGCGCCACCAACCCACCTTTCTATCGGAACAACGAATAGAAAAGTTAGGTTAGCCGAAACCTCCGACGTGAAACTAGTGGGGTGTCACCAGTCCCAGCCGCCGATCCCGATGACGAGACCGCCGCCCCACGGCCCCCAACCGCCCCAGTCGTTGATCGGCTGAGGCGAGGTGACGATCTGAGAGCTGCCGTTGGTCTGACACTGTGTCGTGTACGGAGCGGTGTTGGTGCATTCGGGCATTGCAGCAGCTGCCGGCGCGAGGGCGACAGCGCATGCGCCTGTCAATGCGAAAAGTGTTGCGGTATAACGAATCCTGGACCGCATTGTGGGCCTCCTTGGGCCGCGGTATTGGGTGATCAGCGGCCGCCGTGGCCGCCGCCACCGCCGTGGTAACCGCCACCGCCCATGATCAGAGCGGGGCCGTAGAACTCGTCGTCCCACGGATACAGATATGTCGGTTGGGCGGGGGTGGCATTGATGGAGACATTGCCCGGGGTCGCGCATTCGGTCGTCGAGCCGCCGATGGCCTCAGCTCCACCGGTGTTGACGCATTGGGGCACCGTCGAACCGGTTTGGGCGCCTGCGATGGGCGCGGCGATAGCCGTACTTGCGCAGATGCCTACGAAAAGCGTTGCTAGGTAGCGAATGTCAATTCGCAAGGGTGGCTCCTAGGCCGTAACCAAGACCCCGATCAGGGAAAGAACAAGCCGGGCTCGCCCCACATGTCGCCCCACGGGCCGACGTACTCCTGCTGGGCGGGCGTGTCATTGATCTGCACGTTGCCCGGCGTTGCGCACTCGGTCGCGGAGCCGCCGAGGGCTGCGGATCCGCCCTCGTTGACGCATTGTGGGAGACCCGACGCCTGTGGACGCTGCTCCTGTATAGGGGCAGGCGCAGGCGCAGGTTCGGGCGCCGGTTGGGCGCTGGCCGCGGGGGCGGCCAAGATTGCGGCCGCTGCTCCGGCAGCGGCAAACGGCGGAGTTAGGAATCGAAGTGTGGTCCGCATAGGCGCGCGCCCTTCTTAAGTGTTCCCCGGCTTAGTGCACAGAGTACAACCCTTTTCCGGTGATCAGCGGAAGGTCAAGTGTGGTCCTGATGCCGGCCGGAGCGGCGACCACCGCGGGGATCGCGTTGACGATGCGGGCGGCCGTTGCGACCCCCGTCGAGACGTCAAGCCCGGCAAGCTCTCCGGCGCCCTTACCGGCCTTGGAATCCGAGGACACCCTCACGCCGGTCAGCACGGCGTCGAGCAGCTAGGTCAGTGCGTGGCGTCCGACGTTGCCGGTGCCGATGGCGGCGACTGTGATGGGCATGCAGTTCCTCACAGATCCGGGATGGGCAGGTCGAGGTTCGGAAAGGTGAGGCCGCCGTCGACCTCGAGCGTCTTACCGGTCAGGTAGGACCCGGCGGGGGAGGCCAGGTACACCGCGGCCGCGGCGATGTCCTCGGGATCACCCAATCTGCGCATGGGCGTGGCCTTTTCCATCGGTTGACGCAGTTCGTCGTTGGAGGCGACCACGTCGAGCGCCGAGGTGAGGATCGATCCGGGGGCGATCGCGTTGACGCGAATCTTGGGGCACAGGTCCAACGCGGTGAGGCGGGTGTAGTGCGCGAGCGCGGCCTTCGCGGTGCCGTAAGCGGCGAAACCGCGGCCGGCTTCGCGGCCCATCGTCGACGTGATGTTGATGATGCTGCCGCCGCCGGAATGCTCGAGCATCAGCGGGACGGCGGCGGTGGTGAGTGCGTGCGCGGTGGCGACGTTGAACGTGAAGGCGTCGCGAAGGTCCTTGGTGGACGTGGTCAGCAGCGTGTTGGGCATGGTGCCGCCGACGTTGTTCACGACGATGTCTAGTTTGCCGAAGGCCTCGATGGCCTCCGCCGCCAGCTTGGCGGTGTCCTCGGGGTGGGCGAGGTCGGCGACCACGACGTGAGCTTTGCGGCCGACACCCTTGATCTGTTCGGCCACCTCTTCGAGTTGCGACTGCGTGCGGGCGGCAATGACCACGTCAGCACCGGCTTCCGCGAAGGCCAGCGCCATCGCAGCCCCGAGGCCACGGCCTGCGCCGGTGACGACCGCGACGTGGTCGTCCAGCCGAAATCTGTCCAGAATCACGATCGTTTCCTTCCGTCGCCCCGGCGAACCTTAGCAATACTAGGCAGCACCGGGTGAGCAGTTTCTGAAACACGTTCTAATTTCGGCGCGGCCGGTCGGGCAGCGCTAAGCGTTTGCCGCGTCAGTCGCGCGTCATCCCCGCGCCGAACTGTTGAACTTCACGATCTGTCCACGCGCTTCCCCCTTCTGCATATCCGCCGGCATCCCTGCTCGATCCGGCGCATGTGGACGTGATCCGTTGAGAGCGGCCCTGATTGGACGCGCTTTAGGGCAGATCGGTCGGGAAGATCGGACCAGTCACATCGGGGTACCTGGACCCACGGGGGATACACCGCGTGCTCGTCAAACGTCGCAAACGCTTCGAATTTCGACAACATCGGTATCTGCCCTCGTATGGTCCTAGTTCACGAGGCATGTCGGCGTCACACGCCGATCAAGTCACCGGCCCATCCATGGGTGCAGGCTAAAGCTGACGCATCGCTCTTAACCGGCCTCAGCGGGCGCCAGCTTTTCGCTCAGGAGCCCCGCCAAACCGCGAACGCTGCCAGATGCGACGAGGTCGGAGGCGTTGATGCGTATTCCTGTTTCGGTCTCGATGCGGGTGCGCAGTTCGAGGGCGCCCAACGAGTCCATGCCGTACTCAGCGAGCCCACGGTCGGGATCGACGCTGCGACGCAGGATCAGGCTGACTTGGTCGGAGATAAAACGCCGCAGCCGAGTAGGCCACTCGTCTAGGGGTAGCTCGTTGAGCTCGGCACGCAGTTTGCTGCTGCCCATGGCGTTCTGCCCGGTGGAGCGGAACGCTTCAGCGAAGGGGCTGTGCTGGGCGAAGGCGGACAACCACGGGGTCCCTGTGATCGGCGCATATCCGGTGTAGGCGCGGTCGTGGCGCAACAGCGTCTCGAACGCGTAAGCGCCGTCGTCGGGAGCGATAGCCATGTCTGCGGCGCTCTCCGCTAACGCAGTGGCGCGCCCGATCTGCCCCCAGGCGCCCCATGCGATCGCGGTGGTCGGCAGCCCCTTATTCCGGCGCCACAGAGAGAAGGCGTCCAGCCAGCTGTTGGCTGCGGCGTAGGCGCCCTGCCCGGGCGAGCCCACCAGCGCGGCCGCCGACGAGAACGAGCAGAACCAGTCCAGCGGCTGGTCGGCGGTGGCAGTGTGTAAGTTCCACGCACCGTAAACCTTTGCCGCCCAGTCACGCTCGATGAGTTCGTCGGTGATATTGGTCAGTGTGGCGTCCTCGATGACCGCCGCCGCATGCAGCACACCGCGCACCGCAAGCCCAGTGGAAGTCGCTGTGGCCACCAACCGCTGCGCAGTGTCGGGTTGGGCGATGTCGCCACACTCCACCACCACGTCGACACCGATCGCGCGGATGTGCTCGATCGTTTCGAGTGCCTCGGCAGTAGGCTGCGAGCGCGAGGACAGCACGATACGCCCGCAGCCGCCCGCTGCCATCTTCTCGGCCAAGAACAGCCCCAACCCCCCGAGCCCGCCGGTGATGAGGTAGGCGCCGTCGCGGCGGAAAACCGGGGCCTGCTCCGGCGGCAGCACCACGTTGCTGCGCCCGGCGCGCGGAATGTCGAGAATCAGTTTGCCCGTGTGCTGGGCGCCGCTCATCACCCGAATCGCGGTACCGGCGTCGGCCAGCGGGTAGTGCGTGCTCTCCGGCATAGGCAGCGAGCCGTCCGCGGTGAGCTGGTACACCGTGGTCAGCAAATCTCGCAGCCGGTCCGGGCGGCTGAATGCCAGCAACGCCAGGTCCAGGGCGTAGAACGTCAGGTTGCGCCGGAACGGGAAGAGCCCCAACCGGGTGTCGCCGTAGATGTCGCGTTTGCCGATCTCGACGAATCGTCCTCCGAACGTGAGCAATTCGACGCCCGCGCGCTGGGCGGCGCCGATGACCGAGTTGAGCACGATGTCCACGCCATAGCCGTCGGTGTCGCGGCGAATCTGCTCGGCGAACTCGATGCTGCGCGAGTCGTAGACATGCTCAATACCCATGTCGCGCAATAGTTGCCGACGCTGCTCACTGCCGGCGGTGGCAAAGATCTCGGCCCCCGCGGCGCGAACGATCGCGATCGCTGCCTGGCCGACCCCGCCGGTTGCGGAGTGGATCAGTACCTTGTCGCCGCTACTGATGTGGGCCAAATCGTGCAAGCCGTACCAGGCGGTGGCTGTCGCGGTGGTCACCGCGGCGGCCTGAGCGTCGGTCAGGCCGGCCGGCAGGGGCACAGCCAGGCGCGCGTCGCAGGTGATGAACGTACCCCAGCAGCCGTTGGGGGAAACACCGCCGACATGGTCGCCCACCTTGTGGTCGGTCACCTCTGGTCCGACCGCGGTCACCACTCCGGCAAAATCGGTCCCTAATTGCGGCAGCTGCCCCTCGAAGGCAGGGTAGCGGCCGAATGCGACCAGGACGTCAGCGAAGTTGATGCTGGATGCGCTGACCGCGACCTCGATCTGTCCCGGCCCCGGTGTAACTCGGTCGGACGCAACGAGTTCGATCGACTCCAAATCGCCCGGCGTACGGATTTGCAGGCGCATCCCGTCGTGCTCATGGTTCGCCACGGTGGTGCGTCGCTCTTCGGGGCCCAGCGCACTGAGGGACAACCGCGCGACGTACCACTGGCCCTCTCGCCAGGCGGTCTCGTCTTCTTCGGACCCGCTGAGCAGTTGTTGCGCCAACTGCTCAGCTTCGATGGCTTCGTCCACATCGACCTGGGTGGCGCGCAGATGCGGATGTTCGGTGCCGATCACCCGGACCAGGCCACGCAGCCCAGCTTGTTGCAGGTTGCATCGGTCTCCGGCCAGCACCGTCTGAGCATTGCGGGTCAGGACGTAGAGGCGAGGGGGCTCGCCAGGGAGCTCTGGCAACTCGCGGGCGATATGCACCAGATGCTCCACATACTCGCGGCCTAGCAGCGGGGACTGGTCATCGGCGTCGCCGTTTTTCGGTCCCGTGAGGATCACCACACCGGTGAATCCACCTGCGCGCAAATGGTTTCCAAGCTGTTCCGCGTTGGAGGCGAAGTCGGCATTCTGTGGCCAGCACATGTTGGTGCATTGCGCGCCACTGTTTTTCAGCGCGTCGGTCAACGTGGTGGCCACCACATCCGCGGTGGCGGTGGTGCTGATCAGCAGCCAGGTTCCAGGGTCTGCGTATTCCACGTCGGGCAGTTCCCGCTGCCGCCATTCAATGGTCAGCAGTCGCTCGGCCAGTATCCGATCTTTGTTGGCGGTCTCGGAGGCGCTGGCACTCAATCGCAGCCCCTGCACGGCGAGCAGAACTGCTCCGTGCTCGTCGAGCACGTCGATGTCGGCCTCAACCCCGGACGGATCGGCTTTCGTCACTCGTGTGTAGCAGTAGTGGGCGTCGCGGACAGCAGTGTAGGAGCGGATGCGACGCATACCCAGCGGCAACCCAAACACAGCTTCGCCCAGCGCCTGGACGTCGGGATGGGCCGCAACGGACTGAGTGCAGGCATCCAACAGTGCGGGATGCACGCGGTAAGCGCCTTGCTGTGAGCGGATTTGGCGGGGTAGCGCGACCTCGGCCAGTACGGTTGCCCCGTCGCCGGTGTGCACGGCGCCAAGACCGGCGAACGCCGGACCGTACTGAAGACCACGCTGGTCCAGGCGCATCCGCAGCTCGTCGCCGTCCTCGCGACGCGGGTGTGCGGCAAGTAGCGCGACTGTGTTGTGCGCAGGAGGCTGCTCGTCCTCTGCGGCGTGTAGGACCGCGGTAGCTTGCCGCGTTTGTTCGCCCTGCTGATTTGTCTCCACGGTGAAATCGACGACGCCCGGCGACGACAACGACGCCGAGGCGCCGATCGTGGTCTGCTCATCCAGCAACAGCGCCCGCTCGAATTGGATATCCCGGATCTCAGAAGCCTCGCCCAGCACTGCGTGCGCGGCCGCTAGCGCCATCTCGCAGTAAGCCGCTCCTGGGAACACAACCATATTGCGGACCTGGTGATCGCCCAGCCAGGGCTGGGCTGCGGTGCCGACCTCCCCTTGCCAGACGTGACGCTCCGGTTCCTCCTGCAAGCGCACATGCGAGCCCAGCAACGGATGTACTGATACGGTGCATGCGCCGTGTGTTGGGGATTCCTGACCACCGTCGCGGGTCAACAGCAGCTGACGGTGCGTCCAGCTCGGCAGCGGCGCGTCCAGCAGTCGCCCACTCGGATAGAGCGCGGAGAAGTCGACCGCGGCGCCCGCACAATGCAGATCCGCCACGAAGCCACGTAGCCCGTGCGGCAGTTCTTGCTCGCGACGCATGCCCGCCAGAGCGGCCATTGGCACGTCGACGCTGCGGGCGTTCTGCTCGAGAGGGTGGGTGAGCAGCGGATGTGGTGCCAGCTCGGCGAAGACGCGGTGGCCGTCCTCCAGAGCGGCCTGCACCGCCGCGGCGAACCGCACCGTGCGCCGCAGATTGTCCACCCAATAGCGGGCATCGCACACGGGCTGCTCGCGCGGGTCGAACAGGCTCGTCGAGTACAACGGGACATCTGGTGTCCTTGGGGTCAGCTCGCCCAGGGCCTCGGACAAATCACCCAGGATGGGTTCGACCTGGGGAGTATGCGACGCGATGTCGATGGACACCTCGCGGGCCATCACGTCGCGCTGCTCCCACTCAGCGACCAGCTCGCGCACGGTCTGAGGGGCCCCGCCGATCACCGTGGACTCCGGGGAGGCCACCACCGCGATCACGACGTCATTGATTCCGCGGGCCATCAGCTCGGAAAGCACCTGCTGGGCAGGCAACACCACCGACGCCATCGCCCCGGAACCGGCGATGCTGGCCATCAGCCGCGAGCGGCGGCAAATGACACGTACCCCGTCTTCCAGGGACAGCGCCCCCGCAACCACCGCCGCGGCGGTCTCTCCCAAGGAGTGCCCGATCACCGCGCCCGGGCGCACTCCGTAGGACTTCATGGTGGCCGCCATCGCAACCTGCATGGCGAAGAGTGTTGGCTGCACGCGGTCAACGCCGGTCACCACCTCGGGCGCCGTCATCGCCTCGGTCACCGAGAACCCGGACTCCTCGGCTATCAGCGGCTCGACAGCAGCGATGGTGGCGGCGAACACGGGCTCGTTGGCCAGCAGGGCAGCACCCATTCCGGCCCATTGCGACCCATGTCCGGAGAACACCCACACCGGTCCGCAGTCGTCTTGGCCGGATGCGGCCTGGTAGGGCGCGTCACCCTCGGTGACCTCACGCAACCCTGCCGTCAGCTCCTGGAGACTGCCGGCGAAGACCGCCGTGCGCACCGGCCGGTGCCCACGCCGGCGCGCCAGCGTGTAGGCGAGATCCGGCAACGCCACGTCGGCATGTGCTTGCACCCAGTCGGCCAGCTGGCCGGCGGTGCGGCGCAGTTCGTCGGCCGAGGTGGACGACAGCGCAAACAGCAGTGGTGCCCTCGTTGCCGCTTCGGCTTCCCTCTCGTGTTGCGCGTTGGTTTCTGGGGTCGCGGGAGCTTGCTCCAAAATCGCATGGGCGTTTGTTCCCGAGAACCCGTACGCAGACACCGCCGCTCGCCGCGGGGCTTGATGACCGTTGCTGGGCCACGGCGTATTTTCCTGCGGCACAAAGAGATTGGTCTGGATTTCGGCGAGCTTATCGGGCAGGCGGGAAAAGTGGAGATTCTGGGGAACCACACCATGCTGTACGGCGAGGACCGCCTTGACGAAGCCCATTGTTCCCGAGGTCGACTGGTTATGTCCGAAATTGGTCTTCGCCGAGGCGAGCGCGCAGGGGCCTTCGATGCCGTAAACCTCGGCCAGGCTGGCATATTCTATCGGGTCACCCACCGGGGTGCCGGTGCCGTGTGCTTCCACCATGCCGACGGTCGCCGCGTCCACGCCCGCCGCATCCAATGCGGCCCGATAGGCCGCGGCCTGCTGGGGAAGCGACGGCGTGGTGATGGTCACCGTGCGGCCATCGTTGTTCAGGGCACTTCCGCGCACCACCGCCAAGATGCGATCACCGTCGCGCAGCGCATCCGGTAACCGCTTGAGTAGCACCATGACGGCACCCTCCCCGGACGCAAACCCGTCCGCGGCGTCGTCGAACGCATGGCAGTGTCCGGTCGGAGATAGCATGCCGCCCGCCGATCCCGCGGAGGATTTCCGTGGATCCAACGTCACCGTGGCGCCGCCGGCCAGCGCAAGGTCGGATTCGCCGTCATGCAGGCTGCGACATGCCATATGCACAGTGACCAGGCCAGACGAGCATGCGGTATCCACCGTCATCGCCGGAGCGCGTAGGTCCATGGCGTAGGCGATCCGCCCGGACGCCATACAGTCACTGTTGCCCAAGAATCCGTAGGCGCCCTCCAAGGAGTGGGCTTCGGCTGCCACCAATAAGTAGTCGCCATGCGTCAAACCCACATACACACTGGTCCGCGAGCCGGCCAGAGTTGTTGGGCTGATACCCGCGTGCTCCACTGCCTCCCAAGAGGTTTCCAGCAACAAGCGATGCTGCGGGTCGATCGCAGTCGCCTCCCGGTCGTTGATTCCGAAGAACTCGGAATCAAAGCCGGCAACGTCATCGAGGAATGAGCCCCACTTCGACACCGACCGCCCCGGCACCCCGGGCTCGGGGTCGTAGTACTCCTCCATGTCCCAGCGGTCGGGCGGAATTTCGGTAATCAGGTCATCGCCGCGCAACAACGCTTCCCACAACTTTTCCGGTGAGTTGATGCCCCCGGGAAGTCGGCACGCCATGCCGATGACGGCAATCGGAGTGGCTGGCGTAGTGCCCATGTTGGGCGAAGAAGCCGCTGAAGCTGAGCGACTCACACCATCATCGATCGCCCCGAATAATGCCATTCCGCCTCCTCATAGCAACGACTACATAGCCATGTCCGCTGGTTAACCCAAGACGCGGCAACTACCCGGGGCGCTCCATCTACGCCGAGATTTCGTCCCCCCGTCAGGCGCTTCGGTGCACGCCAGCGGCCCAGATGGCGGGGACGACGGTACTCCGCACAATGCAAAGATCACATGGATAACCGTCGGGGTTGTTACCCAATCGTGATGTTAGCTGCGGCCCGGCGACAGCCAAGGTCATCGATGTTCTCCGCGCGGATGATGACCGGCGTTGCAGTATCTGCCGCTGATGCGTGTCATAGGCAGGTACCCGCCAGTTACAGATCGTCGAAATAGTCAAAGGCCTTGGCTCCCGGCCTCACCGTCTGACTGCTGTGGAGCCGAAACTCGCACACCTGCCGCGTGGGCGCTGCGCACATCGACGGGCCACGGAGGACCGAGCCCGATATGCCAGTGGGAACCGCTGGTCGCGGTCGCCAACGCCGGCGGTTACTGACCGAAAGCCGCACTCGCTGCGCGCAAGGAACGCGCAAGGAATTGGTGGACGCCGCCGATTCCGCCGACGAAAACAGGTCGCGCACGGTCAAACTGCGCACCGACATCTGGCACGGCCGTTCGCGCGGGGCTCGTCGAGGAAGTGCGCCGCATCGAGGCGTCACAGTGGAACGACTTCGAGCTAACACCCAGCAAACTGGCCTACCGACTGCGCGAGTTTCGCACTAAGCTGCCGTGACCCCGGACACCGCTCGAGCATTCAGCGATTCACGCGAGTTTGAGCACTCGCGCCCACAATGCCGGCGAGAGTCGCTCCAAGTACCAAAATGTCTTCCACCACGCTGGCACCACAATGATCGCGTTTCCGCGCAACACGGCCCGAAGCACGCGCTCGGCGAAAATTTCGGGTGCCATCGGCCGCAACCGCTCCCAAGATTTGAGGATTTCCTCGTCGCTGATGCCGGGCATCTTCCGTCCGTACTGACCGCCGGTGAGGATCGGGGTCCGGATCGCGCCCGGACAGAGCACCGACACTTTTACGCCGTGCCGCTCGGCCTCCAGCCGCAACGCCTTCGAGATCGCGACCACGGCGTGCTTGGTGGCAGTGTAGCTACCCAGACCCGGCGTGGTGATGAGACCGGCCATCGAAGCTGTATTCACGATGTGGCCGGAGCGCTGCCGGATCATGATCGGATAGACCGCTTGGATGCCGTGAACTACACCGCGCAGGTTCACGTCGAAGACGTCGTTCCAGTCATCGAGCGTGTATGAGCCCATCTCACCGCCGGCCGAGATGCCAGCATTGTTGAACAGATAGTCGATTCGCCCGGATTGCTGCAGTGCCTCGGCGACGGTGCGCTCGAACGAGGGGTAGCTGCGCACATCGAGCTCGATCGCGTGCGCCTTTGCACCGCTACTGTTGAGGCGTTGCGCCAACTCCTGCGCCTGGCCAACCTGACGATCGGCGATCCAAACCTCGGCACCCCCGTCGACCAACTTGGTCGTCAACGCCGCGCCGATGCCGGATGCGCCGCCGGTAACGAATGCAATCTTCCCGGACACGCTTGGGGCCATTGCGGAAGGGTATCGCTCGCCTTGGCAGGCCACAGGAGTTTTGGGCGGGGTCGCCAGGATGGCCCAACCAACCGGCGAACTCGACCAACCGCCCGGCCTTCAACCGCCCGAGACTGACCGCAGCGCAATGATGCCGCGGCGCAATCAGACTCGTGACCGGGACCGCCGCGACCGTCAACGCCGAACGCCGCGAACGCACTGAAATGATCGCCGAGGAAGAACCCAACGCCAAGCCTGGCTCAGCCGACAATTACGAATCCCCCCTTCTAGTGCGACGCGATGCGCAGCGCGACCACCGCTGTGCGCAGTCGTTCAGATGTGAAAGCCGACCCCAAGCACGGAAATCGATGACCAAACCGCCCGCTGCGGCGGCACCCCTGCGGATACGCGCGGTACTGGTGCGCGACGGCTACTTCTTCGCAGCGGCCTTCTTGGCTGCCTTCTTGGCGGGCGCCTTCTTCGCGGCCTTCTTCGCCGGCGCTTTTTTGGCCGCGGCCTTTTTCGCCGGGGCCTTCTTGGCCGGCTTGTCCGAACCACCTTCGCGACGGGCCTTGACGCTGGCCTCCAGCTTCGCGAGCAGATCGGAGACGTCCTCGGTCTCGTCGAGCTCCTTAGGCTGCTCCTCGGTGGTAAACGCCTCGCCACCTTCGAGTTTCGCCTGGATCAGCTCGTGCAGCTGCTCCTGGTAGTCGTCGTGGTAGCGGTCGGGGTTGAAGTCGTCGGTCATCGACTCGACGACCTGGCTCGCCATCTTGAGCTCTGCAGGCTTGATGTCGACCTTCGCGTCGAGCGACGGAAAATCGGGGTCGCGGATCTCATCGGGCCACAGCAGCGTCTGGATCACCATGACATCGCGCTTGGAAAAGTCCTGCACCCGAAGCGCCGCAAGTCGCGTCTTGTTCCGCAGCGCGAAGTGCACGATCGCGACCCGGTCGGTCTCCATCAGCGTCTTGGCCAGCAAGACATACGACTTGGACGACTTGCCCTCTGGCTCGAGGAAGTAGCTCCTGTCGTACATCATCGGATCGATGTCGCTAGCGGGGACGAACTCCAGCACCTCGATCTCACGGCTGCGTTCCTCGGGCAGTGTCGAGATGTCGTCGTCGGTGATGATCACCGTCTGCCCGTCGTCGGATTCGTAGGCCTTGGCGATGTCGCGTAACTCGACGACCTCGCCGCACACCTCGCAAACCCGCTTGTACCGGATGCGCCCGTTGTCCTTCTCGTGCACCTGGTGGAACTTGACGTCGTGATCTTCAGTCGCGCTGTAGACCTTGACCGGGACGTTCACCAGGCCGAAGGCGATTGAACCCTTCCATATGGAGCGCATAAGCCCACGTTAGCCGGGTTGGGACAACCGCGGGCCGGAGCCCGCCGCTGCAGCGTCCCGTGTTGCGCGATCGGGCAGGTCTGCACCCGCCCGGCTGACGGTCAGCGCCGACGACAGCGCCGCCGTCTGAACCACCGAGTGAAGCGCGTCCAGACCGATGCCGCGCAGGTCGGGACGTCGCGCCGCACCCAGCAGATTCAGCTCCCACAGCGCGTCGATCAGTCCCGTCATGAAGGCGTCGCCGGCGCCGACCGTGTCGACCACGTTGACGGGCAGCGCCGCGATCCGCGCCGTGCCCGCTTCGCACATCGCGAACGCGCCGCGATCGCCCATCGTCACCGCGACGATCGACGGGCCGAGGCTGAGCCATGTCCTTGCGATCTGTTTGGCCGAGCGGTTCGGGTCGATCCACCGCAGGTCCTCGTCGCTGGCCTTGACCACGTCGCACCTTTCGAGCAGTCGGTCGATCCGGCCTCTCGTGGCGTCTCCGTCTTCGATCAGCGCCGGACGCACATTCGGGTCGAACGTGATTGTCGCTGACGGGTGGTACGTATCCAGCAGTGCGGCGGTAGCCCGGCAGCCCGGCTCGAACCATGCCGCGATCGACCCTGTGTGAGCGACGAGCGGCGGCGTCACCTCTGGAGTGCCGGCGAGCGCCCAGTCGATGTCGAATGTGTACTGCGCCGAACCACTTTCGTCGAGCTTGGCGACCGCGGTCGGGGTGCGGTTGGCGGACATGCTGCCCGAAACCAATTGCACTCCTGAGCTTTCGACGTACTCGACGATGCGCCTGCCGCGAGCATCGTCACTGATGTGGGTGAGGAAGTCGACTCCCCGGTCCAGTCGCGCCAAGCCCACCGCCACGTTGAGCGGGCTGCCACCGACATGCTCGCCAGTGACCTCGTGACCTCGCTCGACGATGTCGATCAGCGCTTCGCCGATCACCAGTGCTCTCATGGTGAGTCCTTGCGAAGCAACGTCTCGAGCGTCACCCGCGCGCCGTCGCGATGCAGCGATTCCAGCGCCCAGACATAGGCGTCGACGAAGCGTGAATCGTTTGCGAGGTCGCCGAACACCTCGCTGTTCTCGATGAACGCGGTCGGATTCTCTCGTTGCGACTTCGCCAGCGGGACAAGGGTGTCGGCCAACTGGTCCTGCACATCGATCGGCTCACCCTGCTCGTCGACACCCTCGGCGTACCGCGCCCAACTGGCCACGGTTGCGGCGGACAGTCGTATCGGTGCGCCGGTTCTCATGTTCTCTCTGATCACCGGGAGCAGCCACTTCGGGATGCGGTCCGACGACCCGAAGCACAGCCGCGTAATCGTATCCCTGACACCGGGATTGGCGAACCGCTCGATCAGGGTGCGCTTGTAGTCCGGCAGGTCGATGCCCGGCACCGGTTTGAGTGTCGGGGTGGCCTCGTCATCCATGTAGGACATCAGGAACTCGGCGAACAGCGGGTCGCCGGCCGCGTCGTGCACGAGCCGATAGCCCGCCAGATATGCGAAATAGCAAAGACTCTGGTGCCCGGCGTTGAGCAACCGCAGCTTCATCAACTCGTACGGTGTGACGTCGTCGACCATCAGCACGTCGACCTTCTCCAAGGGTGGGCGGCCATCGGAGAAATCGTCCTCGAGCACCCACGACGTGAACGGTTCCGCTGCGACGGGCCACTGGTCGTCGACACCGAATTCATCCTTGACGACGCCGATCACGTCGGGCGTGGTGACCGGCGTGATGCGGTCGACCATTGAGTTGGGGAACTTGGTGTGCGCGGTCATCCAGTCGCCGAGGCCGGGGTGGACGCGTTCGGCGTAGGTCGTGAAGGCGTGCCGGGCGACGTCCCCATTGCCCTCGATGTTGTCGCAGGACACGATCGTAGGTGAGGCGACGCCGCGGTCGCGTCGACGTGCCAGCGCTTCGGCGACGAGACCGAACACACTCTCGGGTCCGGCGCTGTCGATGTGGTAGCCGCCCTCGGTGATGGTGAGCGAGACGATGCGGGTGCTCGGCGCGGCCAGCAGTTCGATCACCGATTCGGGATCGTCGGGTGCATAGCGATAGTCGACGATTGAACCGATGACCCGCGCGTCACGGGTGCCGTCCGGATTCTCGAGCAGCAGCGTGTAGAGGCCGTCCTGGGCAGCCATCACGTCGGCCATCTTGCGGTCGGACGCCAGGACACCGACACCGCAGATGCCCCAGTCTTTCGCCAGGCCCTTCTCCAGGAGGCGGTCGATGTACATCGCCTGATGGGCGCGATGGAAGCCGCCGACACCGAAATGCACTATGCCGACGCTGATCTCGTCGCGATCGTAGCCAGGCCTGCTGACTGTCATGACACGGTCACCACCGACTTGACGCTACCCGGGATCCGATCGGAGTCCAGTGCCTCGGCGGCTTTTTCCAGCGGGAATCGGGCCGTCACCATGGCGTCGAGGTCGACGCGTCCGGATTCGACCAGCGCGATCGCCGTCGGCCAGGTGTTGGCATACCGGAACACACCCGTCAGCACGAGCTCACGGTTCTGAATCAGTTGCGTCGGCAACTCCATCGACTCGGCGCCCGAGCCGACGAGGACCACCCTGCCCGCCGGTCGCACCGCGCGGATACCGCCGGCGACGGCCGCGGCGGCACCGGAGGCGTCGATGAACGCGTCGACCGCAAGATCGTCGGTGCCCTCTCGTGCGGGATCGGTCGCCGTGGTGGCGCCGAACGCCACGGCACGGTCGCGTCGGGTGGGGTCGGGATCGCTCACGATGATCTCCGTCGCGCCGTAGGCCTTGGCGAGCTGAGTCATCACGATGCCGATGGGACCGGCCCCCGCAATGAGGACCCGCGATCGGCCGTCGAGTTCAGCCTTGCGGATCGCGGCGATGCCGACCGACAGCGGTTCACACAGTGCCGCGGCGTCGTCGGACATCGAGTCCGGTACCGGGTGCGCGAATTCCGCACCGATCGTCACGTAGTCGCAGAGTGCGCCGTCGATGGGTGGGGTGGCGAAGAACCGCATATGCGGGCAGAGGTTGTAGTGGCCGCGCCGCGTTTCGTCGCTGTCGGGATCGGGCCGCTGCGGTTCGATCGACACCCGCTGACCGATGCGCGACGGGTCGACCGAATCGCCGACGCCGACGATCGTTCCCGCCGCTTCGTGCCCGAGGATCAGTGGAGCTGTCACCACGAAGCCACCCACCCTGCCATGCCGGTAGTAATGCGTATCCGACCCGCATACCCCGACCGACGACACCCGTATCAGCACGTCGCCGGCCTGTGCCGCTGGTACCGGCCGCTGCTCCATTTCGATGCGTCCCGGCTCGACGAGTACGGCCGCGCGCATCTGGGTATCTGGGGAAAGTGTTGTCTGCGTCACACCCGACATGTTAGCGTTATGAGCATCTACTCGCACCCCTGAGCAAATGCTCACACGGCAGAGGGAAAGTGGGGCGGACTTCGTGACCGCATCGACGTCGAACGGCGAGGTGGCCGGCATGCCGACGCAGAGTCGGGCTGGCACACCCGAAGACCTTCGGCTGGCACTGCGCGCCGCGACCCTCTACTACCTCGACGGCCTGACACAGGCCGAGATCGCGAACCGCCTCGGCGTCTCCCGTCCGACCGCGGGCCGCTTGGTGGCCAGGGCCAAGGCCAAAGGGCTGGTGCGCATCGAAGTCGTCGTGCCTCCGGACTTGCGCGACGATCTGCACGCCGACGAGGAGCGCGAACTCGAACGACGGTTCGGCCTGACCGAGGCGGTGGTGGCCGGACATGGCGTCGACGTCGGTTCGCCCGGACGGCCGGCCGCGTTCGCAAGCGTGGGTCGTGCCGCAGCTGCACTGCTGATGCGTCGGCTCGCACCGGACGACGTCCTCGGATTCACGTGGGGCCCCGAACAGGTAGCGGTGGCGACGGCATTGACGCCCGGCATGGCCAGCTGCCGAGCTGTGGTGCAGCTGGACGGCGCCATGTCCACCGCGGCTTACCAGACCGGCACGGAGCTGATTCTCGGCCGCTGCGCAGACGTACTGCGCGCCAACGCGATCCGGCTGCCCGCCCCGCTCTACGCCGACCCATCGACGGTCGCATCTATGCGCAGCGACTCGGTGATCTCGCGGACACTCGAGGCGGGCAGGCGTGCCGACGTCATGCTGTTCGGTGTCGGCGCGGTCTCGACCTCCACGACGCTGTTCGAAGGCAGCTATCTCGACATCCGCATGCTCGACGAGTTGATCTCGCTGGGCGCGGTGGGCGAGATCGGCGGGCGCTTCTTCGACGCCGACGGCGCCGCCGTCGACACCGAACTTCAGCAGCGCGCGGTTTCAGTTCCACTCGAAGACATCCGTAGCTGTCAGAAGACGCTGCTGATCTCCAGCGGTGCCACCAAGTATCCCGCCACGCTCGGCGCGCTGCGCGGGAACCTAGCCCGGCTGTTGGTTTGTGACATCGATTGTGCCCGTTGGCTACTGGCCCAGTGAAAGGTGACGTGATGGTGAAAGCACTCAAGCGATGGTCCGCGTTGGCGGCCGTGGCATGCCTGACGCTCACGGCTGTGGGATGTTCCGGTGCGGGCAGCCTTGGAGCGTCTGATAATCAGGTGACGATTGCGCTGGTGTCCAACTCACAGATGGTGGACGCGCAGAAGTTGTCGACGGAGTTCGAGCAGGAGAACCCCGGCACCAAGCTGAAGTTCATCACGCTGTCGGAGAACCAGGCACGGGCAAAAATCACCATGTCGACCGCGATGGGCGGCAGCGAGTTCGACGTCGTGATGATCAGCAATTTCGAGACCCCGCAATGGGCCAAAGACGGCTGGCTGATCAATCTTTCGGAGCTCGCGAACAGTACGCCGGGCTACGACGAGAACGACTTCATACCCTCGCTGCGTGAGTCGCTGTCGTATGAGGGCAACATGTATGCGGTGCCGTTCTACGGCGAATCATCATTCCTGATGTACCGCAAAGACCTTTTCGAGCAGGCCGGCATCAAGGTCAACCAGGATCCGAACTATCAGCCTCAGTGGCAAGAGGTCGCGGACTGGGCGAAGAAATTGAAGACCGACGACATGGCGGGAATCTGCCTGCGCGGCAAGCCGGGTTGGGGTGAGGTGCTGGCGCCGCTGGACACCGTCATCAACACGTTCGGAGGGCGTTGGTTCGACGAGCAGTGGAACGCCCAACTCAACAGCCCCGAGGTGAGCAGGGCCGTCAACTTCTACGTCGACCTCATCAACGAGGCCGGCGAGATCGGCGCCTCGTCGACGGGATTCCAGGAGTGCGCCAACCTTTTCGGTCAAGGGCAGACGGCCATGTGGTACGACGCGACGTCGGCCGTCGCGGTGCTGGAGGACCCCAAGACCTACCCTGACCTCGTCGGCAAAATCGGCTACCTGCCCGCGCCGATAGCGGAGAAGCCGGACTCAGGCTGGCTCTACACGTGGGCGCTGGGAATTCCGAAGCACGCCAAGAACCCCGACGGCGCATGGAAGTTCATCTCGTGGATGACCAGCAAGGACTACATGAAGCTGGTCGGCGAAAAGCTGGGCTGGGCCCGCGTGCCACCGGGCAGTCGGACGTCGACGTACACCGATTTGCCTGAGTACGAGGCGATATCGGAGTCGTACGGGCCGTTGACGCTTCAGTCGATCGAGAACGCGACTCCTAATAGGCCGACGGTGCAGCCGGTTCCGTACACCGGTGTGCAGTTCGTCGGAATCCCGGAGTTCCAGGATCTCGGGACGCGGGTGAGCCAGCAGATCAGCGCTGCGATCGCCGGACAGAAGACAGTGGATCAGGCGCTCTCGCAAGCACAGGAATACGCCGAGGTCGTCGGCCGCACATATCAGGAGAAGTGATGACGGTTACTGCTGAAACTCAGGCGGACGCCGGTCAGGGCGCCGTCGCCGAACGGGTCCGCAAAATCCGGGAGGCCCAAGGGGCCGGGGTGAGTCGCGCCGAAGGTTGGCGTAGGCGTGGTCCGCTGTTGCCCGCGCTGATCTTCATGATCGTCGTCACCCAGATCCCGTTCCTGTTCACGCTCTTCTATTCGACGCTGTCCTGGAACCTGGTGCGGCCGGGCTCACGTCAGTTCGTCGGGCTGAACAACTACATCGCGGTTGCCAAGGACAGCCAGTTCTGGCGCGTGGGGCTGAACACCGTGGTCCTCATCGTCGGTGTCGTGCTGATCTCCGCATTCCTCGGCCTGCTGCTGGCGCTGCTGCTCGATAGAGCGTTCCTGGGCCGCGGCGTCGTCAGGACTTTGTTGATCACTCCGTTTCTCGTCACACCCGTTGCAGCGGCGCTGATCTGGAAGACCACGATCCTCGATCCGAACAACGGCATCCTCAACTGGGTTTTGTCGTTGGTCGGCATCGGTCCGGTTGACTGGATCGGTCAGTTCCCGTTGCCCATGGTGATGGTCGAACTGATCTGGCAGTGGACACCGTTCATGATGCTGCTGATCCTCGCCGGCCTCCAGTCGATGCCTCGCGACATCCTGGAGGCCGGTCGAGTCGACGGCGCGGGCGCGTTTCAACTCTTCCGTGAGTTGACGCTGCCTCACCTTCGGCGCTTCATCGAATTGGGCGTCGTGCTCGGCGCGGTCTACCTGGTGAATACGTTCGACGCCATCTACATGATGACGCAGGGCGGGCCGGGCATCGCGAGTGCGAACCTGCCCTTCTACATCTACCAGCGGGCGTTCCTCGGTTTTGACATGGGCCAGGCCGCGGCAATGGGTGTGGTGGTCGTGATCTTCACGATGTTCGTCGCGAGCTTCGCACTCCGGTTGATCTTCAAATCATTCTCTGGCAAGGAAGAGGCGGCCTGATGACGACAACAGCGGAAAAGTCGACTGCGGTCAAGGATTCGGCGGTTGCGCCCAAGAAGAAGGCGCGCAAGTTCGACGCGTGGGGAGCGGTGGCCTGGCTGGTGGGGCTCGGATTCTTCTTCCCCGTGTTCTGGATGGTCTTGACGTCCTTCAAACAGGAAGCTGACGCCGCGACCAGCCCGCCGACGCTCTTCTTTACACCGACGCTGGATCAGTACACCAAGGTGTTCGATCAAGGCATCGGGCCCGCCATGCTGAACTCCGTTTGGGCCACGGGCATTTCGACGCTCCTCGTGCTGATCCTCGGGGTTCCTGCCGCATTCGCATTGTCGTTACGGCCGGTGCGCAAGACGCAGGATGCGCTGTTCTTCTTCATGAGCACCAAGATGCTGCCGATCGTCGCGGCGATCCTGCCGCTGTACGTGATCGTGTCCAATATCGGCCTGCTGGATAATATCTGGGCACTGGTCATCCTCTACACCTCGATGAACCTGCCGATCGCGGTATGGATGATGCGGTCGTTCTTCCTCGAAGTGCCGGGCGAGTTGCTCGAGGCGGCCAGCCTGGACGGCGCAAGCCTGTGGCGGTCGGTGCGTGAGGTGATCCTGCCGCTGGTGTCGCCCGGCATCGCGGCGACCGCGCTGATTTGCGTGATCTTCGCGTGGAACGAGTTCTTCTTCGCGGTCAACCTGACCGCGGTGAACGCTCAGACCATGCCGGTGTACCTCGTCGGCTTCATTGCCGGTGAGGGTCAGTACTGGGCCGTGCTGTCGGCGGCCGCAACCATGGCCGCACTCCCCGTGATCCTCTGCGGGTGGTTCGCACAGAACAAGCTCGTTCGTGGTCTTTCCTTCGGCGCAATCAAATAGGAGCAACCAATGGCATCCATCACCTACACCAACGCCACCTGCATCTACGAGGGCTCGGACAAGCTCGCCGTCGACTCGCTCAACCTTGACATCCAAGACGGTGAATTCGTCGTCCTGGTGGGACCGTCCGGATCCGGCAAGAGCACCGCACTGCGGATGCTGGCGGGCCTCGAAGACATCGACGAGGGCAGCATCGAGATCGGCGGCAAGAACATGGTCGGCGTGCCATCCAAAGACCGGGACATCGCAATGGTTTTCCAGAACTACGCGCTCTATCCGAACAAAACCGTCGCGGAGAACATGGGTTTCGCATTGAAGCTGCGTGGTGTTTCGGCCGAGGAACGACGGAAAAAGGTCGAAGAGGCCGCCAAGATCCTCGACCTGACCGAGTTCCTCGACCGTAAGCCGGCCAAGCTATCCGGCGGCCAGCGGCAGCGCGTCGCGATGGGCCGCGCCATCGTCCGTGAGCCTCAGGTGTTCTGCATGGACGAGCCGCTGTCGAACCTCGACGCCAAGCTCCGCGTGCAGACGCGTACCCAGATCGCGGCGCTGCAAAGGCGTCTCGGCACCACCACCGTCTACGTCACGCACGATCAGGTCGAGGCGATGACGATGGGCGATCGGGTGGCCGTGCTGCGCTTCGGGAAACTGCAGCAGTTCGCCTCTCCCACCGACCTTTACGACAAGCCGGCCAACGCTTTCGTCGCCGGCTTCATAGGTTCACCCGCGATGAATCTGCTGACGGGCCGCGTCGTTTCTGATGGTGTACGCATCAGCGAGGACTCCACGTTGCCACTGGAACGCGAGCACCTGACGAAGCTGGCCGACGCTGGCGTCGACACCGTCACGCTCGGCATTCGTCCCGAGGATCTTGAGGTGTCGCCGGGCGGCGGCATCGATGTGGTGATCGACCTCGTCGAAGACCTGGGCAGCGAGACCTACCTCTACACCCACGCGCATCCCGATGTGCAGTTGGTGGCGCGGTCGCTGTCGCGCACGCCGGTGAAGCTCGCGGACACCGTCGAGTTGCGGATGAAGCCGGAGGGCAAGGTCCACCTGTTCCATCCGGAGACCGGCGACCGCATCAACTGAGTATGCGCGCGCCGGAGTTCCGGCTCCGGACAACGACTCCGGGTCTCCTGGCGTTGCCGTGGGACCGGCCCCTGCGCGATTGGACGGTGCCGGATGTCCCGTTGCGGGACATCGCGGTGGGCCCCAGCCGGCACCTGGTGAAGTTCGTGGACGCCGACGGCGCCCTTTGGGCGGTGAAGGACATGCCGCCGCGGATAGCGGCCAAGGAGTACGACGTGCTTCGACAGCTGGAGGAGATGGGTCTGCCCGCGGTCCGTCCCGCAGGCGTGGTGCTGCAGCCCGAGTTCGACACCGCGGTTCTGGTCACCCGCTACCTCGAAGGGTCGTGGCAGTACCGCAGGTTGTTCATGCGGTTGCCGCCAGACCAGCCGAAGCACCGCGCTCGGCTCCTCGACGGGATGGCCGGCTTGTTGGTGGAGCTGCATCGACACGGGGTGTTCTGGGGCGACTGCTCGCTGGCCAACACGCTGTTTTCCCGCGATGGTCAGCTGCTGCAGGCGTGGCTGGTCGACGCCGAGACGTCGGAAGTGCATCCGACTCTGAGCCGAGGGCAACGCGAGCACGACCTCGACATCATGGTTGAGAACGTCGCGATGGGGATGGTCGACCTTGCCGAGCGGCTGGGACGGACGGCGCTGGAGGACGTGCTGATCTCCGAGGTTCAGGACACCAGGGCCCGCTACGACATGCTGTGGGATGCTCTGCACGCCGAGCCCGTGTTCGGCTTCACCGACCGCTACCGCGTCGAAGGGACCGTGCGCAAACTGAACGACCTCGGCTTCGCTGTCGACGAGGTCGTGCTGCAGCCCGTCGAGTCGGGTGAGCTCAAACTTCATGTTGCCGTTGGTGATCGGCGCTACCACGCTCAGCGATTGCAGGACCTGACCGGTTTGGCCGTCGGAGAGGGGCAGGCCCAGATACTGCTGGGGGACTTGATCGCGTATCAGGCGCAGCTGTGTCGGGAAGAGGGGCACGATGTCGACGAGCGCACCGCCGCCAGGTTATGGGTCATCGAGGTCTTGACACCGTACGAGCGGTTGGCCCACGACGTCGTCGGCAAAAAGGGCACTCCGATTCAGGCCTACTGCGATCTACTCGAAGTTCGTTGGCTGCTGAGTGAGCAGGCCGGTCGCGACGTGGGCACCAATGCCGCCCTCGCCGCACTGCACGGTGGCGTCGTCCCCACTGACTCTGCGGCGAAGGTGGCCATCGCGGAGACGCCGACCGAGCCGTTCGAGGTGCTGTCGCTCGCCGATGAATAGACGTGGTTCGGCTTCGGGCCAGGTCACCGCCGTCTCACCGTTCCACCTTTTGCAGAGGAAGTGCGAGTAGATCGCAGCGAAAAGCGCATGTGTGAGGCGAGTGGGACGCTAGCGTCGCCGAACTTGTCAGCCGACGACGGCAGGGTTGCCGGGGTCCAGACCGCTCGGCAGGTTCGGGCTTAGACCACTCCCGCCGTGGGTGGCTTCCTGGTGGGCCATCGGCCGGCAGTTGTTGTCCATCGGCGTTTGATCGCCCGAGCAGTAGGGCAGCAGATCCTCGGGGTCGGCGCCTGCCTGCGGCGCCGAGACGACGATGGCTGCGGCCGCGAGCAGGCACGCCGCGAAGATTCTCGTCATAGTCGCACGCTACCCGGCGTAATACCGTGGTGTGGTGGATCAGTTCGGTCGGGTGAAACTGACCAATCCCGACAAGGTGCTTTACCCCGCCACGGGGACCACCAAAGCCGAGGTGTTCGACTACTACGTCAACATCGCCGAGGCGATGCTTCCGCATATCGCCGGCCGGGCCGTCACCCGAAAGCGCTGGCCCAACGGCGTCGACGAGCCCGCGTTCTTCGAGAAGCAGCTCGCGTCGTCCGCCCCGGACTGGCTCGAGCGAGGGTCGATCACGCATAAGTCCGGCACCACCACGTATCCGATCATCAACAGCGCCGAGGGGCTGGCGTGGATTGCGCAGCAGGCGTCGTTGGAGGTGCACGTGCCGCAATGGCGATTCGTCAGCACGTGGACCAGAGATGAAGGTGCCGAGCTGACGCCCGGCCTGGCCACTCGGGTGGTGTTCGACCTCGATCCGGGCGAGGGTGTCACGTTCCGGCAATTGTGCGAGGTCGCTCACGAGGTGCGCGAGCTCATCACCGGCATCGGTCTGGACACCTTTCCGCTGACCAGCGGCAGCAAGGGTTTGCATCTGTATGTGCCGCTGGAAAAGCCAATCAGTTCGCATGGCGCCTCGGTGCTCGCCCGGCGCATCGCGATGCAGCTCGAGAAGACCATGCCCAAGCGGGTGACCGCCACCATGACCAAGAGCGTTCGCAGCGGCAAGGTGTTCGTCGACTGGAGCCAGAACAACGGCAACAAGACAACAATCGCGCCGTATTCGCTGCGCGGACGCGATGAGCCGACCGTAGCCGCACCGCGCACCTGGGACGAGATCGAGGATCCCGATCTGCGACACCTTCGCTACGACGAGGTGCTCGAGCGGTTGGACACCGACGGTGACCTGCTGGCCGAGATGGACGTCGACGCACCGGTGGCCGACGCGCTCACCACGTACCGCAGCATGCGCGATGCCGGCAAGACACCCGAGCCGGTCCCCAGCTCCGCGCCGACCGCGGGCAACGACGACTTCTTCGTCATCCAGGAACACCACGCCCGTCGGCTGCACTACGACTTCCGCTTGGAGCGTAACGGTGTCCTCGTCAGCTGGGCTGTTCCGAAAAACCTGCCTGACACTCCGTCGGTCAACCACCTTGCCGTGCATACCGAGGACCACCCGTTCGAGTACGGCACCTTCGAAGGCGAAATCCCGAAGGGTGAGTACGGCGGCGGCAAGGTGATCCTGTGGGACACCGGTACTTACGAGACTGAGAAGTTTCGCGATCACTCTCCGGATGGTCCCGAAAAGGGCGGCGAAGTCATAATCACGTTGCACGGCAAGAAGATCGACGGTCGTTACGCGTTGATTCAGACGAACGGCAAGAACTGGCTGGCGCATCGCATGAAGGAGCAGGCCAACCCACAGGCCAGCGATCTGGCCCCGATGCTCGCGACAGAAGGCTCGATCGCGAAGATGACCTCAGCGCAGTGGGCTTTCGAGGGCAAGTGGGACGGCTACCGCGTCCTGGTTGACGCGAACCACGGCCGTCTCAACCTGCGGTCCCGCCGTGGCCGCGACGTCACCGACGAGTATCCGCAATTCGCCGCTCTTGCAGCCGATCTCGCCGATCACCACGTGATCCTCGACGGTGAGGCGGTCGCGCTCGACGAGTCGGGAGTACCCAGTTTCGGTCAGATGCAGAACCGCGCACGGTCCACCCGGCTCGAGTACTGGGCGTTCGACATTCTCTACCTCGACGGCCGCTCGCTCCTCAAGGCCAAATACTCCGACCGTCGCCGTCTGCTGGAAGCCTTGGCCGAAGGAGGCGGTCTGATCGTCCCGGACCTGCTGCCGGGCAACGGTCCCGAAGCGCTGGAGCATGCCCGCAAGAAGCGCTGGGAGGGCGTCGTCGCGAAGAGGAAAGACGCGACCTACCAACCGGGACGGCGGTCGTCGTCGTGGATCAAGGACAAGATCTGGAACACCCAGGAAGTGGTGATCGGCGGCTGGCGCAAAGGGGAGGGCGGCCGGTCCAGCGGCATCGGAGCGCTGATGCTGGGTATCCCCGCCGACGACGGCTTGCAGTTCGTGGGGCGGGTCGGCACCGGTTTCACGGAGAAGGAACTAGCCAAACTCAAAGGCATTCTGAAGCCACTGGAGACCGACGAATCACCATTCAATGCGCGTCTTTCCAAACTCGACGCCAGGGGCGTCACCTTCGTGAAGCCCGAACTCGTCGGCGAAGTGCGCTACAGCGAACGGACCTCCGACGACCGGTTACGGCAACCGAGCTGGCGGGGCCTGCGTACGGATAAGCAACCGTCAGAGGTCGTCTGGGAATCGTATTGATGGTGATCGGTGCTCACTACGCGCGGGAAGCTCGGGTTTGCCCATCGGTCAAGGTGGCTATCTTCTACGAGAGCTGGCCAACTGTCGGAGGTTGGGAAATGCCTGTACGTCCCGAGTCAGCGAATCGCGAGGCCGTGGAGTTGATCCGCCGGCTGCAGAATGAGCCGCACGCGGAGCCGTCATCCGCGCTTCGCGAGCTAGCAGAGCGCGCAGTCGACGCGGTGCCCGGCGCGGAATACGCCGGCATAACGGTCATCGGACCGAAAGGGACGGTCGAATCAGTCGCCGCCACACACCCGTACGCCAGACTGCTCGACGACATCCAGCACACCCATCGCCAAGGCCCCTGCGTGACGGCTGCTTGGGAGCAGCACACCATGCACGTCAGCGATCTCGCCGCCGACGACAGGTGGCCCGATTACCGTCGGGAAGTGATCGACCGGACACCGATCAGGTCGATTCTGTCCTTCGAATTGTTCACAGCGAAGAAAAAACTGCGTGCCCTCAACTATTACTCGGAGTCCGCCAATGCCTTCGACGGGAATTCAATTGAGGTTGGTCTCGTGTATGCGACGCACATGGCCATCGCCTGGAACATCCTGATGCGTGACGCGCAGTTTCGCAGCGCACTGGCTTCCAGGGATATCATTGGTCAGGCCAAAGGCATCATCATGGAACGGTTCGACGTTGACGCGGGACATGCCTTTGACCTGCTCACGCGGTTGTCGCAATCGTCGAACATTCCGCTCGTCGAGGTGGCGGAGCGACTCGTCACCACCAAAGTTTTGGACGGTGGTCACGATGAAGGTCGACGAAGGCCCAAGTAACTCCGATAACTCTCCCGAATTCCGGGGAAATGCGGCGAACGAACGGGCGAACGAACTTCGGCAACGGCGGGTGGAGCTGGCTCAGGGCTTTTCACCGACACTCGAATCGGCGACGCTCGCCCAACGCCGGGCCGAGCAGGCGCTCGAACGGGCGAAACGTGCGCACCGGGCGGCTGGTGGCCGGCATGCCAACGCCGAGCAGGTGCACCTTCGAGCCGCTGCGCTACACGAGCAGGCGGCGCTGTTGGCTTCAGATCGCGAAGGCGCTGTCCATCAGGACGCGGCTGAACGTCACCGCGACGCAGCACTGAAACACGGAACTGCCGCGGCCGCGGATATGGCTCAGGGCTGAATCTCCATCATCAGCAGAGCGCCATTCGCCGCATCAGATGCACGGAACGACGACGTCGTGACCTTCACTCGGGCCGTACGGCCACGGCGGGTCACCGCCTCGATGATGGCTTCATCCGATGCGTCTGCGTCGACGAAGACCCGGCCGATCATGGTCTTCACTTCGTCGATCGGAAGTCCGAAGTCGAGCGAACTCAACGGCGCCCCAGTGGTTTCCTCAGCTCGCAGGCCCCATAGCTCCTCTGCGGCTCGGTTCCACACCAGAACCCGCATCTCGCGGTCCACCACCACCATTCCGACGCGCACCGAGTCGACCAGCGAGCCAAGCAAATTCCTGGTTTGGTCCAGCTCGATACTTCGCTCGCGAAGGGTGTCGTTGATGGTGTGCAGTTCGTCGTTGGTGGACTGCAACTCCTCGTTCATCGTTTCGAGCTCTTCATTCGTGGACTGCAGTTCTTCGTTTGTGGTTTCGAGTTCCTCGACCGTCGA
Organism: Mycobacterium sp. NPDC051804; assembly: GCF_044452905.1. NCBI lineage: Bacteria > Bacillati > Actinomycetota > Actinomycetes > Mycobacteriales > Mycobacteriaceae > Mycobacterium > Mycobacterium sp. NPDC051804. The sequence continues at coordinate 57,582 of NZ_JBITCD010000006.1, forward strand.
CTGCAATTCCTCGTTGGTCGTCTCCAACTCCTCGTTGGTCGACTGCAACTCCTCGTAGGCGCTTTCAAGCTGGCGGTTGGTCTGCACGACTTTGTCGACCAACGCCTTGGTGGCGGTCACGTCGAAGAACACAATCGAGACCCCCAGCAGGCCGTTCTCTGTGTCGACGAGTGGATTGATGTGGATCTCGAACCAGATCGTGTCGAAACCCTGCCGCTCCCAATGGACATCCTGGATGAGCGCCGATCGGCGATCGACCTTCGCCTGCTCGATATAGGCGCGCAGTTCGACAGGCCGGAAAGAGACTTCCAGGTCTCGCAACAGCCGACCGATGTCACGTGCCGACAGGCCGAATGTCAGCTCGGCCTGCTGGTTGACCATGGCTACGGTGTCGTCTCCGGTCACCACGATCTGGGCGACCGGGCTTGCGCGAAACGCCAGGTCGCGGACCGGCGCCAACCCGTGCAGATCGGTCTGGCGTTCACCTGCGGCCGTCGCGTTGTCGTACCGCTCGATGCCGCTGTGCGAGCCCGCCGCTTTGCGGAAGATGCGGTGCGCGAGGTCGAGCGGGCTGAAGCGATCGCCGTGACTCAATAGCATCTCGGCGTGCCCCAGGAAGAGAGCGCCCTGTGGTGCAAGTGCAAAATGCAGACGGCTCAACACGTTTCGCTGGGTGTCCGCATTGAGGTACATCAGAGTATTCCGGCACACCAACAGATCGACCCGTGAGATGGGTGCATCCCTGACGAGATCGTTGCGGCCGAAGATCACCGCCCGGCGAAGGTCTTTGCGAAAGGCGTATCGGCCGTTCACATGATCGAAGTATCGTTCCCGCAACTCGTCTGGGACCGACTCCACCGCTCTCGCGTCGTAGGTCGCCGCGCGCGCCTCGGCAAGTGCGTCCTCGTCGACGTCGGTCGCATAGATCTTCACCCGCTGCCGGTAGGCGTCCGGTCCGAGAGCTTCGGCGAGCAGCATCGCCAACGAGTACGCCTCCTGACCGGATGCGCACCCCGCACTCCACACCCGCACGGGATCATTCGGGCCTCGCGTGGCGAGAATGCCTGGAATGACCTCGTCCCGGAGGTAATCCCACGCGGCCGGATCGCGGAAGAAGGCGGTGACATTGATCAATATCGTGTTGAACAGGGCCGCGAACTCGTCGCTGCCGGCCTGCAACGCGTCGAGGTACTCCTCGAAGGTTTCGTAACCAGCCTGCTCCATCCGGTGCCGCACCCGCCGCATCAACGAGGTGCGCTTGTAGCCGGTGAAGTCGAAGCCCCGGGAGTCACGCATGTAGCGCAGAAGGGCTTCGAACGACTCCGCTGTCTGATCGGTCAACTTGTGTCCCGTTCCACCGCCGAGAATGGCACTTCCGACAAAGCTAAAGCTACAGGCGGTTCTCTGGGCCGACGACGGCCCAGATCGTCTTTCCTGTAGGTGTCGGCGCGTTGCCCCACGCGCGGCACAGCGAGGACACGATCCACAGACCCGTCGGCAGTTTGCCGCTCGTGCCCGCCTCACGAAAGTTCGCGGGCAACGAGCTGCCGTCCGATACGGCAACCGTGACTTTCACCCCGTCGGTCTCCAGCCGAACATTGGGCCGGCTGTCGGTGTGCTGCAACACGTTTTCGACCAGAGCCGTGACGACCACTTTGCTGACCGGAATCAGCTCAGTCTGCGACCACGTCGTCAGCCACTCCTCGACCAATCCTCGGGACGCGTTCAAGCTTTCCTCCGTCGCCGGCAGGTCGGCTCGGGCGCGCCGTCGCCACCGGGGAAGGTCCGCGTGCGAGACGGCGTCGGTGGCGGTCTCGAGCGTCGGGAACACCGGCACGTAGCGTTGGATGCCGTTGTGGGCGATTGTTTTGCGCACAGCGGCGTCGTCGCACACCAGAGCGATCATGATCTCCGGCCAGGTGCGGACGTGCCAGCGTGCGCTGGTGAAGACAGACCAGGCTGACGAGGCGGGGACCTCCAGGCTGCAGACATCGATGATGACCGCGCTAGGTTCGTCGAGCGCCGCCTTGATGATTTCGTCGCGCAACTGGCGATACGTGCTGGTGTCCAAGGTCCCGCAGACGGTGAGCGCCAACGCGTCCTCGACCGCGCGGGGTGAGACTGTCAACATCGATTCACGATCCGCTGCCACCGTGAGCACCCGTCGCTGACGGTGCTTCCGACAATCGTCGGCCGAGGACGCCCATGGCGTGCTCCGCTTCCTCCGCGAGCTCTGTATACCGCTTGGCCATCATGCCGGAGCCGACATTGGCGGCTAGCCGACGCGACAACTTGGCCTTCTCCTGCAGGCTTCGCAGGGCGATCCAAAGCGCGCCTTCCACCTCGTCATCGCGCGCCCTCAACAGCGACTCAGGCGTCCAGGCGTGGCCCACATGGCATCGATAGTTGCTCTCGCCGACTGTCATCAACGAGCCGTTGCAATCCGGGCAGGTATATCCGGACGGTGGACCCAGCTCTTCCGAGTCGAAAACAGTGGAAAATCGCCGCGCCATCGCGATGCGGTTCTCCAATTCCATTCCGGTGTCCCGCTCCATCTCTCGCTCCTCGATAATCCGGTCGGCGAGTTGGGAGAGCAGAACGCCGGCTTTGGCGGCCGCTACCTGGTGGTGGATCACCCCGGCGCGCAACGCGTTCAGTGGCATGGCCGCGAACATCGCGTCGTCGGGATGCTGGACGACGGTTTCGCCGCCACGGGATTGGATGGCTGCAGCACCGAGGATTCCGTCATCGAGCACGCCCGACATCAATACGCCAACCGCGTGTCGCCCGAAATTCAGTGCGACGGAACGGAATAATGCATTGATTGCTGGCCGGTGACCGTTCTCGGTCGGGCCTTCCGAGAGGACGATCCTGTTGTCACGAACCAATAGGTGGCGGTCGGGCACCGCCACATAGATCCGCCCTGGCTCCAATGGTGTGCCGTTCGTGGCCGAGACCGCGGGCAGGGGTCCGCTGCGGTCCATGATCTTGGCGAGCACGCTCGGCGCTTCCGGCGGCATATGTAGAACCACCAGGACCGCATATGTCAGATCTGACGGAAGGCCGGCAGCGAATTCGCTCAAGGCTTCGACGCCGCCCGCCGAGGCGCCCACCGCGACGACGCCCCTCGCGGCGCCATGGGTTCGCGCATCCACTGCAGCCATTGGTTTCGGTTACCCGCGAGGTCGTTAGGTAATCCTTCCTGCCGGTGACCTTACGCCCCGTCGAGCCTGATAAGCGTTCCTCATCGATACCGGCGCACTGCGAAGCGCAAATGCTGCGCCTGCGGTGCCTTTGCTAGGTACGTTTAGCGAAATTTTCGTGTTTCGCGGAGGACGATAGGCAGATGGCGAGCGGTATTGCGTCCGAACTGGCAGCTGCCGGGTTCGAAGACGCCGTCGAGGTTGGCCGGGGTGGCAGCGGCGTCGTCTATCGCTGCTCCCAGAAGTCGCTGGGACGAAGTGTTGCCGTCAAGGTGCTGGCGTCTGATCTCGACGACACGGATCGCGAGCGTTTTCTGCGCGAGGGCTTTGCGATGGGAGGGCTCTCCGGCCACCCGAATATCGTGAACATCCTCCAGGTCGGTGTCACCGAGAACAGCCGGCCGTTCATCGTGATGCCTTATCACTCAGTCGGTTCCCTCGCCGAGCGGCTGCGCCGCGAGGGCCGGATCGCGTGGCCCGAGGCACTGCGTATGGCCGTGAAATTGTGTGGTGCGCTCGAGACCGCCCACCGGGCAGGCACTTTGCATCGCGACATCAAACCGGCGAACGTTCTCTTCAACGACTACGGCGAACCGCAACTCAGCGACTTCGGCACCGCGCGAATTGCCGGTGGCTACAAGACGGTGACGGGTTTCTTCACCGGCACCCTCTCCTACACCGCACCTGAGGTCCTTGCGGGTAACCCGCCGACGGTTGCGGCCGACGTGTATTCTCTCGGTGCCACGGTGTACGCGCTGATCGCCGGTGGACCGCCACACGAGCGCAAGGCCGACGAGGATCTGATCGCGCACTATCTACGCATCACATCGACGCCGGTACCGGATCTGCGGCCGCACGGAATCCCGACCGATGTCTGCGCGGCGATCGAGAAGGCGATGTCTCGCGAGCCTGGAGATCGCCAGGTATCGGTGGCCGAGTTCGGCCACGAGTTGCAGCTGGCGCAACGCCACAACGGGTTGACGGCGGATCCGATGGCGCTCAGTGGGCCCGGCGGTGAACCCGAGCCGACGGGCGGCACCCAGGCATTGCCGCTCACCGGGGCGCCCCCCGAGGCGTCTCAGATCCGCACCGCAGTATCTGAATCCGCGCCGGTCCTACCCGTCAGCGCGGAAAGCTCGGCGCCGCCGCTGGATCCCAACATGTTCGCCCACACATCGTCCGTCAGCCAGGGGAATCTGCCCTGGCAGGTGCCGCCGATCCCGCCCGCATCGCCGCCTCCGGCGCCCCCGTCCGATGCGACCCCGCAGCCCGACCCCGAGCCGGGAGCTCGATCGGAGAAGAAAGACCCGAAGCGGCTCCTCATCACCGTCGGCGCCGCCGCCGTTGCGCTGCTCCTGGTGATCAGCGTCATCTACGTATTCACCTCGCGCGACGACAAGGGCGAGGAACAGCAGCAGGCCGCCCCGCCTCGGCCCACCGTCGAGGCGCAACCCGAATGGGCTCCGATCGCCGACGCCCGCGTCGCGCGCGATGCGGTGGCCGCCACCGAAGCCGACGGCACCATCTGGGTGTTCGGCGGCATGGGAGCAGGCAACCAGGTGAGCGGGGCCCACGAAGGTTACGACCCCGCGCTCGACAGCTGGAAGGGCGGCGAGAACCTGCCCGTTCCGGTGCAGCGCGCGATGGCGGTGACGTGGGAGGACACCCCGGTCGTTCTCGGCGGGTGGCGCACCGACGGCACCAATGAGGAGGTGGCGACGGACAAGGTCTGGCGGGTCGTCAACAGCCGCTGGGTGGAGTTGCCTCCACTGCTGCAGCCACGGGCGGCCGCAGCGGCCGGCGTCGTCGGCGACCAACTCGTCGTCACCGGCGGTGTGGACGCCAGCGGAAAGCTGTTGAACACCACCGAGATCTACGACGGTACCGGGTGGCGGCTCGGTGCCCCTATGCCGACGCCACGGCAGATGCCCGGTGCGGCGTCCGACGGAAAGCTGGTATACGCGATCGGCGGCACCAACGGCTCCTCTGACTCCACGGCGGTCGAGGCCTATGACCCCGTTGCGGACAAATGGACGGCCATGCCCGCACTTCCGGAGGGGCGCAGCGACTTTGGGGTGGCAATCGCCGACGCCCGGTTGGTGGCCGTCGGCGGAGTGTCCGACGGCGAGGTTCTCAAGAGTGTGGCGGCGCTCGACCTCACCACGTCAACCTGGACGGCGCTACCGGATTTGGGGACCGCGCGGCACGGCGTGGCGGTCGCAGCCGTGGGCAAGACCGTCTACGCGATCGGCGGGTCGACGGATGCCGGTAGTCAGATCACCGCGTCCGCCGAATCGCTGAAACTCGCACCGCGCAAACCACAACCGGCGGCGGAATGGCGGACGTTACCGGACGCGCCGACCGCGAGACTCATGATGGCTTCGACCGTGCTCGACGGGAAGATCTACGTCGCCGGGGGCATGTTGGGTCACGCCGAGACGCTCGACACGTTCGAGAGCTATGACCCGAAGACCGGAAACTGGGAGACGCTTCCTCCGCTACCCATTCCGCTGCATCACGCGACGGCCGCGGGGTATCGCGGTGAGGTCGTCGTCATCGGCGGCGCCAGCGAAACCGTCGCCGAGGCGTCCAACAAGGTCTTCGCCTTCCGCAACGGGAAATGGGAAGAGCTGCCGAGCCTCCAGCACGCCCGGGCCGCCCCGTCGGCCGCGGTGGTCGACGACAAGATCGTGGTCCTCGGCGGGCAGGACGACAAGAAGCTAGTCACCCAGACCGAGGTCTTCGACGGCGAGTCCTGGACTGCGGCAGCCGAGATGCCAACGCCGCGTGAACATTTGGCTGCGGTATCGGACGGCGTCTACGTGTACGCCGTCGGAGGTCGGTCGCTCAGTGCCGACGAGAACTCGGCCGCCTTCGAACGCTTCGATCCGGAGTCCGGTAGCTGGGAAAAGCTCGCGGACATGCCCACTCCGCGGGGCAGCTACGGCGCCGCGCTCATCGACGGCCGGATCATCGCCGTCGGTGGGGAGGAACCGACACGGGTGCTCGCGACCGTCGAGATGTATGACATCTCCACGGGCAAGTGGACGACGCAGGCGCCGATCAACACACCGGTGCACGGTCAGGCGGTGGCGGCCGTCGACACGACGCTGTTCTGCATCGGCGGCGCGGACCGACCCAGCCACGAAGGTCCGGTGGCGGTCGTCGAAGCGCTGGACTTCAACTAGCCCCCGCTGTCGCGCAGCTGCGCGATCGTGACGGCGCCCCGCCGAAGCGCCTCGTTGGCCAGCCGGACCCTGCGGTCGCCCTCGGTGGGGATGGCGAACTTGTCGTAGAGGTTCTGCAGGTGTTGTTTGACTGCGGCCTCGGTGACGTACAGCTCGCCCGCCATTCGACGAACCGACGCCGGTTCCGGAAACGGGTCGTCGGATACCAGCGGCCGGCACAAAACCATGAGGACGTCCACCTCGCGCCGCGTCAGCCGCGGCGGCAGCTGGCCGGCATCGGGCACGATCGTCGCTTCCTCGACCGGTTCGCCCGACTGTCGCGCCTGCAGATACACCAGCCGGGATTTCCCGATGCGCACCTCGTCACCGGATCGCAGCACCTGTTCGGCGGTGATCTTCTCACCGTTGACGAACGTGCCGTTGCGGCTGCCCAGATCGCGGATCGACCATGCCGACCCATGGTTCTCCAGGATGGCGTGCAGTCGAGAAACGGTGGGGTCGTGATCGAGTGCGACCACATTGGTCGACGCCTTGCCGAGGGTCACCCGTTCGCCGGTCAACGGGACCAGCTCTCGTCCCGTCGGCTTGAAGACTTCCAAGTGGGAAGACATGCAGACCTCCTATTACAGGCAATCTTCACCTACGGCATGGGTTCGTGGTCTGCGAACGCGCCGCGGGCCGCCGGAGAACTCTCCGACGGCCCGCGGTTCACCTGCTCAATGCGGCGAATTGGTGACTTTCTTTTTGAAGCGGATGGCCCGTTTGGCCAACGCCGACTCCGACAGCGGCGGCCACGGCCATCCGGTGTTGTCCCCGCGCGGCGCCTTGAGGAACGCCAGGCCGAGGAACAGGCCGAAGATCACGTGCCCAAGCAGGGTGATGATCACCGTGGCGGTGTTCAGTGGGAACATCCGCTCCTCACCGTGCGGTGACAATGCGACGGTCGCCATCAGGCCGGCCCACGTGGGAAAGACCCCGAAGGCAATCGCAGCGAGCACCGCGTAGACGTTCTTCCACCGGTCGATGCCGATCGCGTAGGCGACAACGAAGAAGGCCACACCCAGCCCGCCGGCATCGCCGAGGTACCGGTAGACGTAACCGATCGCGGCAGCGCCCGCCGTGTCCGGCTCACCGGTGACGAACGAGCCCATGACGGGGATGAAATCGCCCATCAGTCCCAGCACGTGCACGGCGAACAACCTGGCTGCGTCGTACACGATGCAGGCGACCATGCCTGCGATCAGGCCACGTCCGACGATCATGTCGATCCGGTGTGGCGCAAATGCGATGAGCGTCGCGAGCACTGCGACCAGCGTGATGGTCACCATGGTGACGGTGGCCTGTGATACCAGACCGAACACCTCGCCGGAGATCGCGAGGATCGGCATCGACGCCAGCAGCATCACCAGGGCGATACGCGCGTACTCCCACTTGCTCGGCGGCTTCACCTCCGCCTTGTTCAGGTCGAGGTAGCGCTGCCGGATCGTGTTGGTGACCTTCCCGACAACGGGGATGTCCACGAGCGGACGCAGCCGGACGGTATTGGAGTCGAAGTTGCTGATCGCCTTCGGCAACGCCTTGAGCCGCACGGTCATCGGCTCGCTGACGGCGCTGGCCTTCGGAGGAGGTGCGGCTTGCGTGATCAGCTTGGTCGGCAGGTCGCCGGGGCGCAGCCGTACCGTCTGTTCAGGAGCCGGCGGGGTGGTTCCGGTCGGAGCTGTCGTAAACATCGGATTTCCTATTTCGTGGTTGTGATGACTGCGATGGTTCGTTTTCAGTCGTTCTTGACGACATTCATGATGGTTTTCGAAGGCAGGGCCGCGTAATCACCGCGAAGTCAGATTTCGGTTCATCGGGGGATAGGTTTTCCTAACCGCCAGGCAAGTCCCGCCCCGAATCCGTGGACTGTCATGGCAGGCTGAACGCCGATTCCAACGGGAGGTGGCGAGGTCGATGTGCACGCGGGTGCTATGGAATGCCAACGGCAATTACGTGATGGCCGGCCGCACGATGGACTGGCCCGAGTCCACTCAACCGACCATCGTCGCCTTTCCCAGGGGCCGTGAGCGTGACGGCGGCAAAGTCGGCGACATCGTCGCCGTGCCCGACAACCCACTGCGCTGGACCACGCGCTACGCGAGCCTGGTGACCACCGTCTACGGGATCGGCACCGTCGACGGATTCAACGAGGCGGGTCTCGGAATCCACGCCCTGTTCCTCAGATCCACGGACGTCGGAGCCCGCGATCCGAGCCGGCCGGGTCTGCAGATGGGACTGTTCGGGCAGTACCTGCTCGACCAAGCCGGGTCCGTCGCTGAAGCCCTCGATCTGCTCGACACGTTCCAGCCCGTGATGGTGGAGGCACACGGCCGCCAGGCCACCATCCATTTCGCACTCGAAGACGTCGGCGGGGACTCGGCGATCGTCGAGTTCGCGGGCGGTGAGCCCGTCATCCACCACGGCCGCGAGTTCACCATCATGACCAACGATCCCACCTATGACGAGCAGCTGGATCTACTTGCAAAGCAAGACTTTTCGCACCCGAGCAGCGACACCCCGCTACCCGGCAACGTGAACCCGAGGGATCGCTTCCAGCGCGCGGCCTACTATTCTTCCCTCCTGATGCCGCCCGCCGATCGGCGTGCGGCAGTGGCGAGCGTGATGGCGATCATGCGCAACGTCTCGGTGCCCTTCGGTGCGCCGTACCAGGACTTCGGTGTCTACAACACCGAATACCGGACCGTCATCGACCTGACCGAGAAGCTGTACTTCTTCGAACTGTCCACGAGTCCCAACGTGATCTGGATCGACTTCGACGCGCTGAAGCTCGACGATCAGCCGCTGGAGATCGACCCATACGACACCACGCTGGTCGGGGACGTCACGTCCCGATTCCAGGCGCACCCGGTGCCGTTCTAGACCTTCGAGATGACCTTCTCGCCGTACTTCTCGATGGCGCGCAGCTTGTTCTCGAGCGGTTCCGGATCTGGTCCGACGGCGTACGGCATCCGGAAGCCGACCATGATGTTGGTGACGCCCCGGCCCTCGAGCCGCTTGATGCCATCGGGTTTGTACGCGTCGAGCGACTGGGCGTGGATCTCGAACGGGCCCGTGCGGCCCTCTTCCTCACGAAGCTCGTTGAGCCGCTTGATGTAACGGTCAAGAGCCTCGGGATCGCCGAGATCGCCACCACCGTGCATCCACCCGTCGTTGCGCGCCGCCCGACGAAGAGCGGCCTCAGCGTGCCCGCCGATGAGGATCGGGATCGGCTTGGTGGGCGCCGGTGACATCTTGGTCTTCGGGATGTCGTAGAACTCGCCGTGGTACTCGAAGTAATCACCGGTCGTCAGGCCCTTGACGATGTCGATGCACTCGTCCATCCGTTTACCGCGCCGCGCAAAAGGAACGTCCATCAATTCGTAGTCCTCGGGCCACGGGCTGGTACCCACTCCGAGCGCTAGCCGGTTGTCGGACAGCGCGGCCAGCGAGCCGGCCTGCTTTGCAGTCAACGCCGGCGGACGGATCGGCAGCTTGAGGACGTAGACGTCAAAGCGCAGCGTGGTCGTGACCGCGGCCAGAGCGCTGGCGAGAACGAACGTCTCGACTATCTCCTTGCCGTCGAGAAACTCGCGGTTCCCGTCGGGGGTGTACGGATACTTCGAATCCGATTCGTACGGGTAGGCAACGCTGTCGGCGATCGTCATCGCATCGAAGCCCGCGGCCTCGGCCGCCCGGGCGAGCGGGATGTAGTACTTCGGATGTGTCAGTGATTCCGCATAGGTGAAGCGCACGAGCCGATATTAGAACGTGTTCTAGTCTCAGGTTTGAGGAACGGGTCGCAGGGAATTGCTGGCTCATGAGTACGGCCAAGACTTTGTACAAGCCTCTGTCGATCGTCAGCAGCGTGATGGGCGGCCTGATCGCGGGCAAGATCTTCACCGAAATCTGGCAGCGCGCGAACCCCGACGACGAGGAACCGGATCCGAAGGATCTGAGTCGCTCGTTGCGGGAGGTCATGATTGCCGCCGCCGTCCAGGGGTTGATCGTCGGCGTGGTTCGTGCCGCGCTGGCCCGTGGGCAAGCCAAAGGATTCGCGGCCATCACCGACGAGGACCTGAGCTAGCCAGCCCGACCGGGCATCATGGCCTAGGTGCGCAGTTGGCTGACCCGCAATGTGCGGGTGCTCGCGGCCGTGTCGTTCCTGCAGGACGCGGCGAGTGAACTGCTCTATCCGCTGTTGCCCATCTACCTGACGTCGGTGCTCGGGGCGCCCGCCGCCGTCGTCGGCGCCGTCGAGGGGGCGGCCGAAGGTGCGGCCTCGCTGACGAAGCTGGCCGCCGGTCCACTCGGTGACCGTTTCGCGCGCCGCCCGCTGATCGCCACCGGATACGGCATGGCGGCGCTTGGCAAGGTGATGGTGGCCGCGGCCTCGGGGTGGACGGGTGTGCTGGCGGGTCGGGTGGTGGATCGGCTCGGCAAGGGCATTCGCGGTGCCCCCCGTGACGCGCTGCTGGTCGTCGACATCGACGTCGCCGCGCGCGGCCGGGTGTTCGGATTCCACCGTGCGATGGACACTTTGGGCGCTGTGGTCGGGCCGCTGCTGGGCTTGGCGGGCTACCAGCTGCTGGACGAGCAGATCGCACCGCTGTTGTGGGTCGCGGTGGTGCCCGCAGTGTTGAGCGTGGCACTGGTGTTCGCAGTGCGCGAGCGTTCACCGCTGCCGAACAAGGCCGTTCGACGCGCGGTGTTCTCCAGGGTGAAGGACCTGCCGCGTCGCTACTGGCGGGTGACGGCCATCGTTGTCGCGTTCGGGTTGGTGAACTTCCCTGACGCGTTGCTGTTGTTGCGGCTCAACGAGATCGGCTTCTCGGTGACCGAGGTGATTCTGGCCTACGTCGGTTACAACGCGGTCTATGCGTTGGCGAGTTTCCCTGCCGGCCTGCTCGCCGACCGGGTCGGCAAACCGGTGGTGTTCGGAATCGGGCTGGTGTTCTTCGCCGTCGGGTACACCGGCCTCGGCATGACGACCGACGCATTGGCGGCGTGGCTGCTGATCGGTGTCTACGGGCTGTTCACCGCATGCACCGACGGGGTGGGCAAGGCGTGGGTCTCGTCACTCGTCGCCGACGACGTACAGGGCAGCGCGCAGGGGGTGTTCCAGGGGCTCAGCGGTTTCGCGGTGCTGGCGGCCGGCTTGTGGGCGGGATTCCTGTGGGGTGCCGACGGTCAACTCCCGCTGCTGATTTCGGGAATCGCGGGTGGAGTGGTCGCGGTCGTGGTGCTCGCGATCGGGATCGGCGGTCGCTACCGAACCTCGACCGGCTCCATCCCGAAGGGTGGGGCGCCGACTCCGGCGACCGAATAACCGCCCTGTGGGGGCCGCTCGACGATGCGCGCTGGCGCGTCGTTCTCACCGATCGAGACGGTGACCTGCTGCGGCAGCTTTGTGCCGTAGGGCAGTTCGTTGAAAACCGTTCCCTGCCAGTGGTATCGGCCATCGATCGGGTCGACGTGGCCGGCCAGGCGCACACGAACGGTGCGCTCGTCGTCGCCGATGCGCACGGTGGCTGGCCCGTCGTAGATGTCGCTCACCTCGGCAGGAATCCGCTTCGCCGCCACATGCGCCGCGCGATCGTCCCCATCAGCCCGACCTCCTCCAGGAACGCCGCCAGTGGTGCAAACCCGATGACATGTGTTTCGTGCCGGTGCGCGCTGGCGCGTGCCATCCGGCGCGCCTCGCGTGCGTCGAGGCCGACGCGGCGGTACTGAACCTTGTTGGTGAACAAGAAGCGGAAGAAATAGCCGCCGACACCGTTGATGTTCGCGATGAAGAACTTCGGCAGCCGCCGCATGGTCGGGGTGCGCTTGCGTAGCCCGTCGCGCGCGAACTGGATATGGCGCGCCTCCTCGGTGACGTGAATACGCATGAGGCGCTGGATGATCGGCTGCAGCTCATCGTCGTCCATCATCTGGCGTTGCAGCGAGTCGAAGATCTCCTCGCCCAGCAGCGCCGCCACCCACAGCACCGGTCCTTGAAAGGCGAAGGGCAGCAGGTTGATGATGAAGCGTTGGTAGTACCTGGGCCGCACCGGGTCTGCGCCGACGCGCTCGATCGCCTTCCCGAACATCACCATGTGGCGGGTTTCGTCGCCGAGCTCGGTGAGCTCGTAGTGCGTGGCGCTGGCCGTGGGGTCCTGATGCATCATCTTGCGCAGCAGCGCCTGGTTGAGGATGTTCTCGAACCAGATACCGGCCGACAGCGTGTTGACGAGTTCCTGCCGCGACAGCTCGATCTGCTGTTCACGCGTCATCCCGTCCCATATCGGCGTGCCGTACAGCGAGACGCACTTCGGAGGCAGATAGAACTTGTCGGGATCCAGTGGTGCGTCCCAGTCGATATCGACGACCGGCGCGAAGGATTTCTTGACGGAACCCTTCAGTAGACGTTCGGCGAACTCTTCACGAGTGGGTGCGGTCATGTGTTGATCCCTCCGACGGCGGTGTCGTGGATGTTGTTTGAAAAGGTACGGAGCTTGGCGCGAACATGTCAATACCCCTGGTATCGCATACCTACGGTATCCCCAGCTCATGACGTAGTCTCGGCGCGTGACTCGTCGCATCCACGTCATCGGCATCGGCGCGGGCGACCCCGACTACGTGACGGCGCAGGCGGTGGCCGCGCTCAACGACACCCAGGTGTTCTTCGCGATGGACAAGGGCGACACCAAGGACGACCTGGTCGCGTTGCGGCGGCTGATCTGCGCACGGTTCATCCGCGAACCGGGCTATCGGTTTCACGAGATGCCCGATCCGCCACGAGCCAAAGACGGTGACTACCGGCAGGCCGTCGCGGACTGGCACGCTGAGCGTGCGCGGCTGTGGGCCGACGCGATCGCCTCAGAACTCGGGCCTGATGACACAGGTGCATTTCTCGCGTGGGGCGACCCGTCGCTCTACGACAGCACGCTGCGGATACTGGATCGGGTTGCTGAGCACGTCGACATCGACTACGACGTCATCCCCGGTATCACCGCGATCCAGGCGCTGACGGCGCGACATCGCATACCGCTCAACGACGTTGGCGAGCCCGTGCTCGTCACGACCGGACGGCAGCTGCGCGAGAACGGGCTGTCCGGCAGTGCGGTGGTGATGCTCGACGCGGACTGCTCGTTCCAGGGTTGTCCATCCGACACCCGCATCTGGTGGGGCGCCTACCTGGGCACGCCCGACGAGTTGCTATTCGCCGGCACAGTCGGTGATATCGGGGCGCGGATCGTCGCGGCGCGCTCCGATGCCCGCGCCGAACATGGCTGGATCATGGATACCTATCTGCTGCGCAGCCCGGAATAGGTCTCGCCATGGGAGGATCACCGGCATGGGATCCTTCCTGCTGCGTGCAGCATTGACGGGTTTTGCGCTGTGGGTCGTCACACTGATCGTTCCCGGAATCACCTTCGTCGGCGCGGATTCGACGTTGCAGGAAATCGGGATCATCTTCGTTGTCGCGGTCATTTTCGGTCTGGTCAACGCCATCATCAAACCGATCGTGCAATTCATCTCGATCCCGCTGTACATCCTGACGCTCGGGCTGATCCACATCGTGATCAATGCCCTGATGCTGTGGATCACGTCGTGGATCACCGAGAACACGACCCACTGGGGTTTGGTCATCGACGAGTTCTGGTGGACGGCGATCTGGGCCGCGATCGTGCTGTCGATCGTGAGCTGGCTCTTGTCGCTGGTCATCGGCTCGGGTGAACGTGCCGCAGACCGTTAGCGGCACACTGGAAACATGCCCGAACTGCCCGAGGTCGAAGCGCTCGCCGATCATCTGCGCCGCAACGCCGTCGGGTTGAGCATCGGACGCATCGACGTGTCGGCGTTCTCGGTGCTCAAAACGTTCGACCCGGCGATTTCGGTGCTGCATGGCCAGACGGTCACCGGTGCCAACAGGTGGGGCAAGTACCTCGGCCTGCAAGCCGGCGAGCTGCATTTGATCACCCACCTGTCGCGGGCCGGCTGGCTGCGGTGGTCGGACAAGCTCGCAGCGGCGCCGCTGAAGCCCGGCAAGGGGCCGATCGCGCTGCGCGTCCACCTAGGGCCGCCCGGTGACGCACCGGGTTTCGACCTCACCGAGGCCGGCACCCAAAAGCGACTGGCCGTCTGGCTGGTCGACGACCCCGCCACGGTGCCGGGCATCGCCGGGCTCGGCCCCGACGCGCTGTCGCTGGGACCGCAGGACCTGGCCGACGTGCTCGCCGGAAACAGCGGCCGGATCAAGACCGTCATCACCGACCAGAAGGTGATCGCCGGTATCGGTAACGCCTACAGCGACGAAATCCTGCACGTCGCGAAGATCTCTCCGTTCGCGACGGCGGGCAAGCTCACCGAGGCCCAGCTGGGCGCCCTCCACGACGCGATGATGTCCGTCCTCACCGATGCCGTCAGTCGATCCGTCGGCCAGGGGGCCGCAACGCTGAAGGGGGAGAAGCGATCCGGGCTGCGTGTACATGCGCGGACCGGGCTGCCCTGCCCCGTGTGTGGCGATACCGTGCGCGAGGTGTCGTTCGCCGACAAGTCGTTCCAGTACTGCGCGACCTGTCAGACGGGCGGAAAGGTCCTGGCGGACCGGCGAATGTCGCGGCTGCTCAAATAGGTTGGCAGTACGAACGGGTGGCTGACGTCAGTGCATGCTGATAGAGCCCGTCGAGTTTTCGGTCCGCGACCACCGCGCCTGTCGCATCCGCCAAGTCCTTCGCGCATCCCTGGCTGTGCAACGAATTCCAGTGCAGCGCAATCTCATCTACCAAGGTCTTGTTCAAGCCGTTGATCTGCGTGCGTGATTCGGCCAGATCCGGTGCACTCGCCGGCGCGGTTCCCGGATCGAACTTCCACTGACCGAAGCGGGTGTACTGGATTCCTTCGTTGGCGGCGATCTGATCGGTGAAGACAGTGCGCACGTACGCCGGGTCGATGCCGTGGGCCGTCGCGTCGGCGGCCACCGTGTCCAGGACCTGGTTCGCCCTCGCCGGGTCGGTGATGGGGCCGCCGTTGATCCACTTGGTGGCCGCCACCGGATCGGCGGTCGCCAGGCGCTGGGCCGCCGCGTCGACCAGTTGATAGAAGGGGAGGACGGGCTGGGCCGCGGCGACCGGCGCCAAGGCGAGCGGGCCCGCGAGCAGGGCAGACGCCAGCAAAAGTGAACTTCGATTCGGGATCACACCACCATCATGCATAAGCTGACCGCGTGACTCGGCAGAAGATCTTGATCACCGGCGCCAGCTCAGGGCTCGGAGAAGGCATGGCCAGGGCGTTCGCCGCCAAGGGCCGCGACCTCGCGTTGTGCGCCCGCCGCGTCGACCGGCTCGACGAATTGAAGGCGGAACTGCTCGCGAGTCATCCCGGCATCACGGTGGCCGTCGCCGCGCTCGACGTCAACGACCACGACCAGGTGCCCAAGGTGTTCGCCGAACTCTCCGACGAGTTGGGCGGTATCGACCGCGTCATCGTCAATGCGGGTATCGGCAAGGGCGCTCCGCTCGGATCGGGCAAGCTGTGGGCGAACAAGGCCACGCTCGAGACGAATCTCATTGCGGCACTTGTCCAGATCGAGACCGCACTCGAGATGTTCAAGGCGTCCGGCAGCGGCCATCTGGTGCTCATCTCCTCGGTGCTCGGCAACAAGGGCGTGCCCGGGGTAAAGGCCGCGTATGCGGCGAGCAAGGCCGGTGTGTCATCGCTGGGAGAGTCGCTGCGCGCTGAATACCTCAGCGGCCCAATCAAGGTGACCACGCTGGAGCCCGGCTACATCGAATCCGAGATGACGGCCAAGTCCGCGTCGACGTTGTTGATGGTGGACAACGAGACCGGCGTCAAGGCAATGGTCGACGCGATGGAGCGCGAGACGGGCCGCGCAGCGGTTCCGTGGTGGCCGTGGGGTCCGCTGGTACAGGTGATGCGGATGCTGCCGCCTCGCCTGGCCAAACGGTTTGCTTAGAAGCGCTTGATGTTTAGCGGTGAGGTGCCCGTGGTAGCCCACCCTTATGAATGTAAAACTGACGAAGATGACGCCTTTCCTGTTCGCGGGTGCCGCGGCCGCTGCGATCGCCGCTGCGCCCATCGCCAGTGCACAGCCGGCGCCTCCGCCGTGCGTGAATGCTGACGGCACCGCCTGCTCCAGCATCGGAACTGCAGGTCCCGGCGGCGCCGCTGGCGCAATTCCCGGTGGACCCGCAGGTCAGGCCGATGCTGGTGGTGCCAGCGGCGTGATCCCCGGCGGACCTGGCGGTACCGCCGGGCCCGAGGGCGCAAGCGGCGTGATCCCTGGTGGTCCCGGCGGTGCGGCTGGACCTGAGGGCGCCACGGGCGCTATTCCCGGCGGCCCGAGCGGCACCGCGGGCCCGGGCGGCGCTACTGGCTGCATCCCGAACGTGGGTTGTGCCACCATCCCCGCGGGCTAACCGCACATAGTTCAACCGCAGCGCGGCGTACGTCCCTCGTGGACGTGCGCCGCGTTGTCTGTCGTCGGACTACGCGCGAGCGACCGCTTTTGTACGTTCGTCAACGGCGTTTCGTGTACAAACACGGTCACTCGCGCGAAGTAGCTACGACGATCTACCGCGCTCCGCACGGTAATGCCGCACGAGTGCGTCGGTCGAGGAGTCCGACTGCTGCGCGGGGGCGTCGTCGGCGGTGATCACCGGCAGCAGTGCCTTGGCCTGCGTCTTGCCCAGCTCCACACCCCACTGGTCGAACGAGTCGATACCGAAGACGACACCCTCGGTGAACACCTGATGCTCGTAGAGGGCGATCAACTGGCCGAGCGCCGACGGCGTCAGCTTCGTGGCCAGGATCGAGGTGCTCGGCCGGTTGCCCGGCATCACCTTGTGCGGGACGACATCGGCCGGCGTGCCCTCGGCGGCGATCTCCTCGGCCGTCTTGCCGAACGCCAGGACCTGCGTCTGCGCGAAGAAGTTGCTCATCAACAGATCGTGCATGCTGCCCGTGCCGTCGGCCGTCGCGAGATCGTCTGTCGGCTGCGAGAACCCGAGGAAGTCGGCGGGCACCAGCCGGGTGCCCTGATGGAGCAGTTGGTAGAACGCATGCTGGCCGTTGGTTCCCGGTTCGCCCCAGAAGATTTCGCCGGTGCCCGTCGTCACCGGGGTGCCGTCGGCGCGCACTGACTTGCCGTTGGATTCCATGGTCAGCTGTTGTAGGTACGCCGCGAACCGTGACAGATCGTTCGAATACGGCAGTACCGCACGGGTTTCCGCGCCGAAGAACTCGCTGTACCAGAGCCCGATCAAACCGAGCAGCGCCGGCGCGTTGGCCTCCAGCGGTGCCGTGCGGAAGTGCTCGTCGACGATGTGGAAGCCGGAAAGGAACTCCGCGAACCGCTCGCGACCGATGACCGCCATGACCGACAAGCCGATGGCGGAGTCCACCGAATACCGTCCGCCGACCCAGTCCCAGAAGCCGAACATATTGTCGGTGTTGATGCCGAAATCGTCGACCAGCGTCTTGTTCGTCGACACCGCCACGAAGTGCTTCGAGACGGCGGCGTCGCCGAGCGCGTCGGTGAGCCAGCGACGCGCAGCCGTCGCATTGGTCAGTGTCTCCAGGGTCGAGAACGTCTTGGACGCAATGATGAAAAGCGTTGTGGCCGGGTCGAGTCCGTCGAGCTTGGCCACCAGGTCGGCGGGGTCGACGTTGGAAACGAAGCGGGCCGAGATGCCGGCGTCGGCGTAGTGACGCAGGCCGAGCGTGACCATCGCAGGACCCAGATCCGAACCACCGATGCCGATGTTGACGACCGTCGTGATGCGCTCGCCCGTCGCGCCGGTCCACTCACCACTGCGCAGCCGGTCGGTGAAGTCGCCCATCTTGTCCAGCACTTCGTGCACATCGGAGACGACATCCTGCCCGTCGACGGACAACTCGGCTCCGCTCGGCAACCGCAGCGCGGTGTGCAGCACGGCGCGGTCCTCGGAGGTGTTGATGTGCACGCCGGAGAACATCGCATCGCGGCGCTGTTCGAGACCCGCCGCACGCGCGAGGTCGACCAGCAGCTTGAGGGTCTCGCGGGTGACGCGGTGCTTGCTGTAGTCGATGTAGAGATCGCCGACCGTCAGAGCCAGTTCGGTCCCGCGGGCCGGGTCGTCGTCGAAGAACTTCCGCAGATGCTCCTGGCCGATCTGATCATGGTGCCGCTGCAACGCCTGCCACGCTTCGGTCGTGGTGATGTCGGATATCTGCACAGTGTTGGCGGTCATGTAACCGACATTAATGCGGCGAAATGTCCAAAGGTGTAATCAAGAGTTATGAATACCGAGAAGCTGCTCGCGTCTGTCCCCACCGGTTTGTGGATCGGCGGTGAGGAGCGCAAGGGCTCCTCGACGTTCGACGTACTCGACCCGTCAGATGACAAGGTGCTGATCTCGGTTGCCAACGCTACGGCCGAGGACGCCATCGCCGCGCTGGACGCCGCATGCGCAGTGCAGGGTGACTGGGCGGCTACCCCGGCCCGCGAGCGTGGCGAAATCCTGCGCTCGGTGTTCGAGACGATCACCGATCGCGCCGAAGACCTCGCGACCCTGATGACCCTCGAGATGGGCAAGGTGCTTCCCGAGAGCATGGGCGAGGTCAAATACGGTTCGGAGTTCTTTCGCTGGTTCGCCGAGGAGGCGGTGCGCATCGCGGGGCGCTTCACGCCGAGCCCGGCGGGCACCGGCCGGATCCTGGTCACCAAGCAGCCGGTCGGGCCGTGTTACGCGATCACACCGTGGAACTTCCCGCTGGCCATGGGCACTCGCAAGATCGGACCGGCGTTCGCGGCCGGCTGCACCATGATCGTCAAGCCTGCCCAGGAGACGCCGCTGACGATGCTGCTGCTCGCCAAGCTGATGGACGAGGCGGGCCTACCGAAGGGCGTCCTGTCGGTGCTGCCGACCAGTAGTCCCGGCCCGGTCACCGAGGCCCTGATCAACGACGGCCGCCTGCGCAAGCTGACGTTCACGGGATCGACGGGCGTCGGGAAGGCACTGGTGAAGCAGTCGGCTGACAAGCTGCTGCGCACCTCGATGGAATTGGGTGGCAATGCGCCGTTCATCGTGTTCGACGACGCCGATGTGGACGCGGCCGTCGACGGCGCGATCCTGGCCAAGATGCGCAACGGCGGCGAGGCGTGCACTGCGGCCAACCGCTTCCACGTCGCGAACTCGGTCCGCGACGAGTTCACCGACAAACTGGTCAAGCGGATGAGCGAGTTCACGCTCGGCAAGGGCACCGACGAGTCGTCGACGCTCGGCCCGCTGATCAACGCCAAGCAGGTCGCCACCGTCGAGGACCTGGTGTCCGACGCGGTGTCGCGCGGCGCGACCGTCGCGGTCGGCGGGGTGGCCCCCGGCGGGCCGGGCAACTTCTACCCGGCGACCGTGCTGGCCGACGTTCCCGCCGATGCGCGCATCCTCAAGGAGGAGGTGTTCGGGCCCGTCGCGCCGATCACCGGCTTCGACACCGAAGAGGAGGGCATCGCCGCCGCCAACGACACCGAGTACGGGCTTGCGGCCTACATCTACACCCAGTCGCTCGACCGCGCGCTGCGTGTCTCCGAAGGCATCCAGGCCGGCATGGTCGGTATCAACCGTGGCGTGATCTCGGACCCGGCCGCGCCGTTCGGCGGCGTCAAAGAATCCGGATTCGGACGCGAGGGCGGGTCTGAAGGAATCGACGAATACCTCGACGTCAAGTACATCGCTTTAACGAAGTAACTCAAGCCACGCAATAGGTCCCAACGCCACGGCGTGTCGGTGACTTTCGCGTCTGCTCGCGCAGGAAAAATCGCGGCAGTGAAAGCCGTCCAACGCCATCGCGGAATTCCCGCGTTGGACGGCATTCGTGCGGTGGCGGTCGCGCTCGTGCTGGCCGACCACGGCGGCATTCCAGGGCTGTCGGGCGGCTTCCTCGGTGTCGACGTGTTCTTCGTGCTCAGTGGATTTCTGATCACGTCGCTGCTACTCGACGAACACCGGCGCACCGCGCAGATCCGCCTCGGTGACTTCTGGATCCGGCGTGCCCGCCGGCTGCTGCCCGCGCTGCTGGTGATGGTGCTCGCGGTCGTGGCGTTTCGCGATTTGTTCTCGCCCGAATCCACGGCATCGCTGCGCGACGACGCCGTGGCCTCGTTTTTCTGGGTGTCCAACTGGGCCTTCGTCGCGCAGCGCGCCGACTACTTCTCGCAGGGCGCACCGCCGTCGCCGCTGCAGCACACGTGGTCGCTCGGGGTCGAGGAGCAGTACTACCTGCTGTGGCCACTGCTGCTCATTGCGGTTGCCGCGCTGTTCTGGGCGCGCCTGCGGCTGGCGGTCTTCGTGCTCTCGACCGTCGGCGTCATCGCATCAGCGACTGCGGCGATGGTGCTCACCACCGACTCGACTCTGAACCGGATCTATTTCGGCACCGACAGCCGCGCGCAGGCGTTGTTGGTCGGCGCCGCCGCGGCCGCGCTGCTCGTGCGGGACTGGTCGGTGCTCAACGACGGCGGCACGCTGATCCGGACGCGCTGGGGCCACATCGTCGCGCGAATTCTGCCGTTCATCGGTCTGGCGGTGCTGGCCGCGGCGGCGCACTATGCGACCGGCAGCGTCAGCGATTTCCGCAGCGGCCTGTTGATCGTCGTGGCGATCGCGTCTGTACTCGTCGTCGCACCGGTGGCGCTAGAGCAGGAGGGGCCCGTCGCCCGCGCGTTGGCGTGGCGTCCGCTGGTAGCGCTGGGTGCGATCTCCTACGGCGTCTACCTGTGGCACTGGCCGATCTTTCTGGCGCTCAACGGCGAACGCACGGGCCTTTCGGGCTGGCCGCTGTTCGCACTGCGCTGCGCGGTGACGGTCGCGCTTGCCGCGGCGTCGTGGTGGCTCCTGGAACAGCCGATCCGGCGGTGGCGTCCGATGTTCGTGCCGATGCTGCCGCTGGCGGGTGCGACGGCCGCGACCGCCGCGGTGGTGACGATGACGGTGCTGCCGGTCGGTGTGAAAACCGAGGAGTCGCCGCTGGGCCCGGCGATCGATTCCGCCGCGCTGGCGTTGGTCGGGCCGGAAGTGCCCGTCGAGGTCCGTAAACCGACCGCACACGATCCCGGGACGCGCACCGTTGCGGTGTTCGGCGACTCGATCGCGTGGACGATGATGCGGTATCTGCCACCGACGCCTGGGCTTGCGTTCACCAACTACACGACGATCGGGTGCGGTATCGCCCGCGGCGGCCCCTACCGGTACGTCGGCCAGACGCTGAACCAGAAGCCCGAATGCGATGCCTGGCCCAGCCGGTGGTCACAGCGCATCAACCACGACCGCCCCGATGTGGTGCTGTTGATGGTCGGCCGCTGGGAGGTCGTCGACCGGATGAACGAGGGCGTCTGGACCAACATCGGTGAAGAGGGATACGAGGACTATCTGCGCGGTGAGCTCAACCGTGCGCTCGACATTCTGGGTTCGACCGGTGCGCGCGTGGTCGTCACCACCGAGCCGTACAACCGTCGCGCCGAGAAGCCGGACGGCAGCTTGTATCCCGAGGACGATCCGGATCGCGTCGACGAGTGGAACGCGTTGGTGCGCAGCGTCGTCAAGACACGCAAGAACGTCGAATTGCTCGATCTGAATGACAAGCTCGGACCCAACGGCTACTACACCAACTGGGTCGACGGCATCCGGATGCGCAGCGACGGAGTGCACCCGACACCGCAAGCGGTGAAGTGGTTGACGCCGTGGCTGACCGACGCGTTGCGGTAGCCCGGATGGACTAGTGGCCGAGGCGGCCGCGGCCCAAGCGCAGCAGCAGCATCGCCAGGTCCTTGCCGTCGGGTCCGAGTTCGCTGTAGCGCTCGATGACCTTCATCTCGCGACTGTGCACCAGGCGGGTGCCGCCTGAGGCCATCCGGGCCTTACCGATGAGCTTGGACACCTCGGTGCGGCGTTTCACCGCTTCCAGGATGGTTGCGTCCAACTGGTCGATTTCCTGACGCAGGTCGTCTATGTCTGGCAACTGTTCGACTTCGATCGGCTGAATTGTCATGGGGTGTTCTCCGCATTCTCTTTGGTGTGGGGACTGATCCGTCCGGTTTCGGGCCTCACACAAGAGACGAGCCCCGGATCCAGAAGCGGACCGCGGGGCTCTATGAAGCAGCTAGACCACGGGCACCTCAGGGCGGTACCCGTAGAAAAATCGTCCTTGCTGCATGAGCACGTATGGAGTGTGCCATCTAGGGCCGCGCCGACGCAAAGATGTCGCTGGACAGCGGTAAGTTCGGGGGTGATATGTCTCCATCTTCTAGCCCCTCCTCGATAGCCTCCGAGGCCGACGAACTCCTCGACGGGCTCAACCCCCAGCAGCGTCAGGCGGTGCTCCACGAGGGCACGCCTCTGCTGATCGTCGCTGGTGCCGGGTCCGGTAAGACCGCCGTGCTGACCCGCCGCATCGCCTACCTGCTCGCCGCGCGTGAAGTCGGCGTCGGGCAGGTGCTGGCCATCACGTTCACCAACAAGGCAGCCGCCGAGATGCGTGAGCGGGTGGTGTCGTTGGTGGGTCCCCGGGCCAGAAACATGTGGATTTCCACCTTCCATTCCTCGTGTGTGCGGATCCTGCGCAACCAGGCCTCGCTGCTGCCCGGGCTCAACTCGAACTTCTCGATCTACGACTCCGACGACTCGCGTCGGCTGCTGATGATGATCGGTAAGGACATGGGGCTGGACACCAAGCGGTACTCGCCGCGGCTGCTGGCCAACGGCATCTCCAACCACAAGAACGAGCTGATCGGCCCCGAACAGGCGGCGGCCGAGGCGTCGGAGGCCGGCGAGGAGCTGCCACGCATCATCGCCGAGGTCTTCGGCGAGTACCAACGGCGCCTGCGGGCCGCCAACGCACTCGACTTCGACGACCTCATCGGCGAGACAGTCGCTGTGCTGCAAGCCTTTCCGCAGATCGCGCAGTACTACCGGCGGCGGTTCCGGCACATCCTGGTCGACGAGTACCAGGACACCAACCACGCCCAGTACGTCCTGGTGCGTGAGCTGGTCGGCCGAGAAACCGAAGACGGCGTCGCACCCGCCGAACTGTGCGTCGTCGGCGACGCCGACCAGTCCATCTACGCCTTCCGCGGCGCCACCATTCGAAACATCGAGGACTTCGAACGCGACTTCCCCAACGCGACAACGATTTTGCTGGAGCAGAACTACCGCTCGACGCAGAACATCCTGTCCGCGGCCAACTCTGTCATCTCGCGTAATGCCGGTCGCCGGGAGAAGCGACTCTGGACCGACTCCGGCGAGGGCGAGCTGATCGTCGGTTACGTCGCCGACAACGAGCACGACGAGGCGCGGTTTGTCGCCGGGGAGATCGACGCGCTGGCCGATCGCGGCGACATCTCCTACAACGATGTCGCGGTGTTCTACCGCACCAACAACTCCTCGCGCGCCCTGGAAGAAGTGTTCATCCGGGCCGGTATTCCCTACAAAGTCGTTGGCGGCGTTCGCTTTTACGAACGCAGGGAGATCCGTGACATCGTCGCGTACCTGCGGGTGCTGGACAACCCCGGCGACTCGGTCAGCATGCGGCGCATTCTGAACACGCCGCGGCGCGGTATCGGTGACCGTGCCGAAGCGTGCGTCGCGGTGTACGCAGAGAACACCGGAGGCAGCTTCAACGACGCGCTGCAGGCCGCCGCCGAGGGCAGGGTTCCGATGCTGAACACCCGCTCGGAGAAGTGCATCGCGAGCTTCGTCGAGATGATGGATGAATTGCGTGGACGCCTCGACGGTGAACTCGGCGAGCTCGTCGAGGCCGTGCTCGATCGCACCGGCTACCGCACCGAGCTCGAATCGTCGAGTGACCCGCAGGACCTCGCCAGGCTCGACAATCTCAACGAATTGGTCAGCGTCGCACACGAATTCAGTACTGACCTGGCCAACGCCGAGGCGCTCGACGAGCCCGAGGACGAGGATATTCCCGACACCGGGGTGCTCGCCAAATTCCTGGAAAGGGTGTCGCTGGTCGCCGACGCCGACGAGCTACCCGAGCACGGTGCGGGTGTGGTGACGATGATGACGCTGCACACCGCCAAGGGCCTGGAATTTCCCGTGGTATTCGTGACGGGTTGGGAGGACGGCATGTTCCCGCACATGCGGGCGCTGGGCGATCCGACCGAGCTGTCCGAGGAGCGACGGCTGGCCTATGTCGGCATCACCCGCGCCCGTCAGCGGCTCTACCTCAGCCGGGCCA
This sequence comes from Mycobacterium sp. NPDC051804, assembly GCF_044452905.1. Lineage (NCBI taxonomy): Bacteria > Bacillati > Actinomycetota > Actinomycetes > Mycobacteriales > Mycobacteriaceae > Mycobacterium > Mycobacterium sp. NPDC051804. Next base: position 82,243 of record NZ_JBITCD010000006.1, read on the forward strand.
AGATCCGGTCGTCGTGGGGTCAGCCGATGCTCAACCCGGAATCCCGCTTCCTGAAAGAGATTCCGCAGCACCTGATCGACTGGCGGCGTACTGACCCGGGCCCGTCGATGCCCGCACCGGTCAGTGGGGCGGGTCGGTTCGGGACACCCGAAATGAGAAGGCCGTCGCCCACGCGGTCCGGCGCGGGCAAGCGGCCGCTGCTCGTGCTCGAGCCCGGCGATCGGGTCAACCACGACAAGTACGGCCTCGGTCGCGTGGAGGAGGTGTCCGGCGTCGGCGAATCGGCGATGTCGCTGATCGACTTCGGCAGTTCGGGCCGGGTGAAGCTGATGCACAACCACGCGCCGGTGTCGAAGCTCTAACCGCTGCTGCGCCCCCACCGCGCCGTCGCCGGTAGCAACGCGAACGCGATCGTGGCCAGCGGCAGCGCCGGAATTGCGTAGACGATCGTCGGTAGTCGGGCGCCTGCGACGAACAGGCTCGAGAAGATCAGCAGCGCGACGACGGCGCCGACGATGATCAGCAGGCGGCTCGCCCGTCGGCGTAGCAGCAGTCCGATCAGCCCCGCGATGAGGGCCGCTGCGGAGATGGCTGTCAGAAACGCGATGGCAACGCAGAACAGCAGGTCGGTTTCCCACCACCCGGTGATCAGGTCGGTGGCGATGACTGCCGTCGCCCAGCCGCTGACGATGGCGAAGATGGCCGTCGCGATCGCGGGCCGCGGATCGGGCCACGGGTTCTTCGGCGTCACCGCCGAGGGCCTGGCGCGCGGGATAAGACTGGTCTGCGGATCTGCGCCGTCGGGCTGGATGTGGGTCGTCTGCGGGTCGGAGCCGGCAGGTGCGGCGGGAAACTCCCCGGTGGGGTGGCGACGAATGATGGATGTCTGCGGATCCGCACTGACGGGCATTTCGCCGGTGGGATGGCGACGGATTATGCCTGCAGAGCTTGGTGCGTCACTGTCACTTTCACTGCCACTGGCCACTTAGCCAGAGTAAGCGGACGGGGAGAGTCCGCGCTTCGACAGCCAGCCGACGGGGTCGACGCGGTCGGTCCCATTGAGAAGAACCTCGAAGTGCAGGTGCGGCCCGGTCGAATTGCCGGTGTTGCCCATCTTGGCGATCTGGTCACCTGCCCAGACGCGCTGCCCGATCTCGACGTTCCACGCGCTGAGGTGACCGTAGAGCGTCACGGTGCCATCGGAGTGCCGCAGCTTGACCCAGTTTCCGTAGCCGCCCGTGGGCCCGGCATCGATGACGACGCCGTCGGAGGCCGCGAGGATGGGAGTGCCGATGGAATTGGCGATATCGATGCCGCCATGCAGCACGCCCCAGCGGTAACCGAAGCCGGACGTCCACGCGCCCTTGGTGGGCATCACGAACATCGGGCGCTGCAGGCGGGCCTCGCGCTCGGCGCGCTCCTGCGCGAATGCAGAGGCCTTGGTGACCTCCTCGGCATGCACGGCCGAATCGAACGTCGAGGAGACGGACACGATCTGCATGCCGTCGGTCGAACCGGTGATCGTGCCGCCGGCGAGGACATCCTGGTCTGCCGCCAGGACGGTGGCGGACGTGGCATCGGATGCGTTGGCCATCGTGTACGCGCCGGCAGCGGTGGCGCCGACCGCCATCGCTGCGACCATCAAGCGGCCCCTGACGGGTACTTCCTGCTTGCGGTGTGCGCCGCCACGGGCGATCGCGATGATGTCGGTCGCGGCGGCGCCGTCGCTGACGTCGGTGTGGCTGTCGCGGTAAGCGTGAGATGAACGCCGTTCGTCGCGCGGATTGCGGCGGAATTCGGAAGGAACGGCCAGTCGTTGTGGTAGCTGATCGTCGGTGTCGTGCAGATCGTCGAGCTCGGGAGCGTGAATGATCTGTGCTTCGCGATCGAAGGCGCTGTTTTGATTGAAGTCCAGCTCAGCCCCGAGATCAGGTAAGTCGCCGAATTCGTTGAACGGAATGATGTCCGTGACTTCTGCGGGTCGTTCGTGGGCTCGCCCGATGATTTGCCGATTCGTCGACACTCCTGCCGGAGATCGTGACGAACGGTGCTGAGCCAACCTGAAAGTCCCTTTGCCTGTGATCTATTCGTTACCAACGCGGACCAAAGGCACGTTAACCAAATCCCAATGTTGGTGGCAACCCGAGGAGGTATTCCGCCGCGGAATGTGACATGTCTCACTAGTGCACGGCGGTGAGATCCACCACATGACAGGTGGGCGGTTCTGAGGTCTCAACCTCGTGTGGATAAAGTTCCCCCGAGCCCGTGAGGCCCAAACCTTCGACTTCAATGCTCAAACAGACACGCTTCACAGACAAGGGATGTTTCAGAGCCCATGGATCTTTTCGAATACCAAGCCAAAGAGTTGTTCGCGAAACACAACGTGCCCACCACGCCAGGCCGGGTGACCACGTCCGCCGAGGACGCCAAGGCGATCGCCGAGGAAATCGGCAAGCCGGTCATGGTCAAGGCGCAGGTGAAGGTCGGCGGACGCGGTAAAGCCGGCGGCGTGAAGTACGCCGCCACTGCCGAGGACGCGTTCACGCACGCGCAGAACATCCTCGGGCTCGACATCAAGGGCCACGTCGTCAAGAAGCTGCTGGTCGCCGAGGCCAGCGACATCGCCGAGGAGTACTACATCTCCTTCCTGCTCGACCGCGCCAACCGCACCTACCTGGCGATGTGCTCGGTCGAGGGCGGCATGGAGATCGAAGAGGTCGCGGCGACCAAGCCTGAGCGGCTCGCCAAGGTGCCCGTTGATGCCGTCAAGGGTGTCGACCTCGCCACCGCCCGTTCGATCGCCGAGCAGGGCCATCTGCCCGCCGAGGTGCTCGACGCGGCCGCAGTCACCATCCAGAAGCTGTGGGAGGTGTTCGTCGCCGAGGACGCCACCCTGGTCGAGGTCAACCCGCTCGTGCGTACCCCCGACGACCAGATCCTCGCCCTCGACGGCAAGGTCACCCTCGACGCGAACGCCGACTTCCGGCAGCCCGGTCACGTGGAGTTCGAAGACAAGGACGCGACCGACCCGCTGGAGCTCAAGGCCAAGGAGCACGATCTCAACTACGTCAAGCTCGACGGTTCGGTCGGCATCATCGGTAACGGCGCCGGGCTCGTCATGTCGACGCTGGACGTCACCGCCTACGCGGGGGAGAAGCACGGCGGCGTCAAGCCGGCCAACTTCCTCGACATCGGTGGCGGCGCGTCGGCTGAGGTGATGGCCGCGGGTCTGGACGTCATTCTCAACGACTCTCAGGTCAAGAGCGTCTTCGTGAACGTGTTTGGTGGCATCACCTCCTGCGACGCCGTGGCCAACGGCATCGTCAACGCGCTGAAGATTCTCGGTGACGAGGCCAACAAGCCGCTGGTCGTCCGTCTCGACGGAAACAATGTCGAAGAGGGCCGCCGCATCCTCGCCGAGGCCAATCACCCGCTGGTCATCCAGGCCGACACCATGGACGCCGGCGCTGACAAAGCCGCCGAGCTGGCGAACAAGTAAGGGACGCTTGAAATGTCGATTTTTCTGAACAAGGACTCCAAGGTCATCGTCCAGGGCATCACCGGTGGCGAGGGCACCAAGCACACCGCGCTGATGCTCAAGGCGGGCACCCAGCTGGTCGGCGGCGTCAACGCACGCAAGGCCGGAACGACGGTGTCGCACAAGGACAAAGACGGCAACGACGTCGAGCTGCCGGTGTTCGGCACGGTCGCCGATGCGATGAAGGAGACGGGCGCCGACGTGTCCGTCGTCTTCGTGCCGCCGAAGTTCGCGAAGGACGCGATCATCGAGGCCATCGACGCCGAGATCCCGCTGTTGGTCGTCATCACCGAGGGAATTCCGGTGCAGGACAGCGCTTATGCGTGGGCCTACAACGTCGAGAAGGGTCAGAAGACCCGCATCATCGGCCCCAACTGCCCGGGCATCATCACGCCGGGTGAGGCACTGGCAGGCATCACGCCCGCCAACATCACCGGCACCGGTCCGGTCGGTCTCGTGTCGAAGTCCGGCACGCTGACCTACCAGATGATGTTCGAGCTGCGTGACTTCGGCTTCTCGACCGCCATCGGTATCGGCGGCGACCCCGTCATCGGCACCACCCACATCGACGCGATCGAGGCGTTCGAGAAGGACCCCGCCACCAAGGTCATCGTGATGATCGGTGAGATCGGCGGCGACGCTGAGGAGCGCGCCGCCGACTACATCAAGGCCAACGTCTCCAAGCCGGTCGTCGGCTACGTCGCGGGCTTCACGGCACCCGAAGGCAAGACCATGGGCCACGCCGGCGCCATCGTGTCGGGTTCGTCGGGCACCGCGCAGGCCAAGAAGGAGGCCCTCGAGGCCGCAGGCGTGAAGGTGGGCAAGACTCCCTCGGAGACCGCACGCCTGGCCAGGGAGATCCTGCAAAGCCTCTAGTTTTCAAACGAAACTGCGGACAGATCGCGATTCGGCTCGAATCCGCGACCTGTCCGCAGTTTCGTTTTCGGCGGGTGACGTGCGCCGCAAAATTTGGAACACGTTCTAGAAGTCGATTAGCCTGACGAATTAACACTCGTCAGGAGGTCTGTAATGACCGTGGATCCGCGCACGCCGGTCTTGGTCGGCGTCGGCCAGTTCACCGAGCGCATCGACGACCCCTCCTACCGCGGCATGTCGGCGGTGGAGCTGGCGACGGAGGCGGCGCAGGCCGCCCTGGCTGACACGGGTGTTGACGCCGACGCCGTGGCCAAGGCCATCGAGGTGTTCGTCGGACTGCGGCAGTTCGAGATCTGCACGCCGTTCGAGAAGCCGCCGCTCGGCTGTTCCGACAATTACCTGCGCTCGGTGGCGCAGCGCATCGGCGCCGACCCCGCTCGCGCGGTGCTCGAGCCTATCGGCGGCAACGGCCCGCAGAAGCTGGTGAACGAGTTCGCCGCAGCGATCGCCGCGGGCGAGATCGAGACAGCGCTCATCGTCGGCTCGGAGAACGGATCCACGTTGCGGACGTTCGCGCGTCGCGACGACAAGCCGAACCACAGTGAGACCGTCGGCGGTCAGCTCGAGGACCGCGGGTACGGCTTCGAGCAGTACATGAGCGAATACACCGCGACGCACGGGTTGACCGGCGCACCCGTTCAGTACGGTCTGCTGGACAACGCTCGCCGCGCCCGGCTGGGCATCAGTGTCGACGACTACCGCCGCAAGATGGCGGAACTGTTCTCACCGTTCTCCAAAGTTGCTGCCAAGAATCCGTTTTCGTCCTCGCCGACCGAACGCACCGTCGACGAGTTGATCACCGTCACTGACGACAACCGGATGATCTGCGATCCCTACCCTCGCCTGATGGTCGCCCGTGATCAGGTGAACCAGGGTGCAGCCGCAGTGCTGATGTCGGTGGACGCCGCCCGTCGCCTCGGTGTGGCCGAGAACAAGTGGGTGTACGTGCGCGGCCACGCCGACCAGACCGAGCAGGATCTGCTCGACCGTGTCGACGTCAGCGTGAGCTACTCGGCGAAACAGGCTGTGGCAGAAGCGCTTCGGGTGGCCGGAATCGGCATCGACGACGTGGCGACCTTCGACCTCTACAGTTGCTTCCCCTTTCCCGTCTTCACGGTGCTCGATGACTTCGGCCTCGCGCCCGACGATCCGCGTGGCTTCACGCTCACCGGCGGCCTGCCGTACTTCGGCGGTCCGGGGAACAGCTACTCGCTGCACGGTATCGCCGAGACGGTTGCTGAAATGCGTGCCAAGCCAGGTGCATTCGGTCTCGTCGGGGCCAACGGCGGAGTGATGAGCAAGTACTCGGTCGGCGTTTACTCCACCGAGCCCGCCGACTGGGTCGCCGACCGCAGCAAGGCACTTCAGGAGGACATCGCCGCGCTGCCCACGGTCGCGGTCACCCGCAACGCCGAGGGGCGCGGCACGATCGAGACCTACTCGGTGCGCTACGACTGGCCTGTCACGACCGGTGTCATCATCGGACGCCTCGACGCCGACGGCAGCCGGTTCATGGCGCTGACCGAGGACGAGGCACTGGTGGCGTTGATGACCGACGGCGATCCGATCGGCACGGCCATTTCGGTGACGTCGGACGGCAAGAAGAACACCGCCACGCCGGCCTAGCCCTTAGGCGTGCACCGAACGTGCGCTCACTGCGAAAGTGTCGGTGAGTTTTCGCAATGGACGCACGTTGGATGCGACCCCTAGACGAGTGCTGCGAGCTTTCCCGCGAGACGCTCGACGTACGCCGCCACCTCGGCCTCGCCTTTGTCCGGCAGGCCGAACAGCACCTCGGTGACCCCGAGGTCGGCCCAGCGGGCCAGCTTGTCGGGGTCGGGCTTGAAGTCCAGCGCCACGATTTGGGGCGCCCCGTCACGTCCGGCCGCCGCCCAGGTGTCCTGCAGCAGCTTGACCGGGGCGTCGATGTCGAAGTCACGCGGAGTCGTGATCCAGCCGTCGGCCGAGCGCGCGATCCACTTGAAGTTCTTCTCGGTGCCCGCCGCGCCGACCAGCACCGGGATATGCGACTGCACGGGCTTCGGCCAGGCCCAGCTGGGGCCGAAGTTCACGAACTCGCCCTCGTAGGACGCTTCCTCCTCGGTCCACAGGCTGCGCATGGCCTCCAGGTATTCGCGCAACATGGTCCGGCGCCGGCCCGGGGGAACGTTGTGGTCGGCCAATTCGTCTGTGTTCCAGCCGAATCCGACACCGAGTGACACGCGGCCGCCGGAGAGATGGTCCAGCGTGGCGATCGACTTCGCCAGCGTGATCGGGTCGTGTTCGACCGGCAACGCGACAGCCGTCGACAGCCGCACGCGAGAGGTGACCGCGCAGGCAGCGCCCAGCGACACCCACGGATCGAGGGTGCGCATGTAGCGATCGTCGGGCAGTGACTCGTCACCTGTGGTGGGATGGGCGGCCTCGCGCTTGATCGGGATGTGCGTGTGTTCGGGCACGTAGAACGTGGTGAAGCCGTGTTCGTCGGCGAGTTTGGCGGCCGATGCGGGGTCGATGCCCCGGTCGCTGGTGAAAAGTACGAGCCCGTAGTCCATACCAGAATTAGAACGTGTTCTAGTGCGAAGGGCAACGCCGGGGTCGAAAACCCCTTCCTTTCCTTCATCACGATCCATACCGATGACCTCACGTCGACTCGGCGATGGGATGGGTCAGCATGACGACAGAACGCATCGCCGATCAGATCAAGTTCGCCTATTGGGTGCCCAACGTCAGCGGTGGCCTGGTCACCAGCGATATCGAGCAGCGCACCGACTGGAACTACGAGTACAACGCGAAGCTCGCGCAGACCGCCGAGAACAACGGCTTCGAGTACGCGCTGTCCCAGGTCCGCTATGAAGCTAGCTACGGCGCGGAGTATCAGCACGAATCAACCAGCTTCTCGCTCGCGTTGCTGTTGGCCACGCAGCGACTCAAGGTCATCGCCGCCGTCCATCCCGGTCTGTGGCAGCCCGGTGTGCTGGCCAAACTCGGGGCGACCGCCGACCAGCTCTCCGGCGGCCGCTTCGCCGTCAACGTGGTGTCGGGCTGGTTCAAGGACGAGTTCACCCACTTGGGCGAGCCGTGGCTCGAACACGACGAACGCTACCGTCGCAGCGCGGAGTTCCTGCAGGTACTGCGCAAGATCTGGACCGAAGACGACGTTGACTTCCGCGGCGACTTCTACCGCATTCACGACTTCACCCTGAAGCCCAAACCCGTCAACACCGCGGAGCGACCGAATCCCGAGATCTTCCAGGGCGGCAATTCGACGGCCGCACGACGCAACGGCGGCCGCTACTCCGACTGGTACTTCTCGAACGGCAAGGACTTCGACGGGTTGACCGAGCAGGTCGTCGAGGTGCGCGACCACGCCCGCGACGTGGGCCGCGAGGTCCGCGTAGGACTCAACGGCTTCATCATCGCGCGGGACACCGAGAAAGAAGCAAAAGAGACGCTGAAGGAAATCATCGCGAAGGCGAATCGTCCGGCGGTGGAGGGATTCCACGCCGCCGTGCAGCAGGCGGGCAACTCGACGTCCGACCGTCGCGGCATGTGGGCAGACTCGACGTTCGAGGACTTGGTCCAGTACAACGACGGATTCCGCACGCAGTTGATCGGCACACCGGAACAGATCGCGGAACGTATTGCGGCATACCGCAAACGCGGCGTCGACTTGATTCTCGGTGGCTTCCTGCACTTCCAGGAGGAGATCGAATACTTCGGTTCGCACGTCCTGCCGTTGGTTCGTGAAATCGAGCTGACAGAAAGGCATGCAGGGGAGGGCCCGGCAGCGGAACCCTTGCTGGCGTCGCTGTGACCGGGAGTGCGCTAGCGTGGGTCCGAAGCCGTCCAGCACAGGAGAGGTCATGTCGTACCCCCAAGGTCCGTCCGGCAATCCCGGATACCCGCCCGCCCAGCAACCGACTACGCAATTTGCGGCGCCGACGCAACAGTTCGGCAGGGCGCCCGAGCCCGGTCCAGCTGCCGGCCCCGCGGGTCCGAGCCAGCTGCCGATGTACTTGACCATCGCCGTCGCGGTCCTCGGCCTGGGCGTGTACCTGTCGAGCTTCGGACCGTTGTTCACGGCAGGCGCGGACTACTTCACGCCGACGCTGCTGGATCTCGGTGTCGTCGCGGCCATCGCGGCCGCGCTGATCGCGGGTGTCTCGCTGCTGCCGAAGCAGAAGTTGCTGCCCGCAGCGATCGCGGTGCTGTCGGTGCTGGCGTTCCTCCTGGTGATAGCGATCGTGCTGACTGCGCCAGAAGGGGTGTCCATTGATTGGGGCCTCTACCTAATCATCGCGTTCAGCATGTTCCAGGCGATTGTGGCCGTGGCGGTGCTGTTGTTCGATGCCGGCATCATCACCCCGCCTGCGCCGCAGGCACCCCGGTATGACCAGCAGTACGGCCAGTACGGCGGCCCGAGCGCGCCGTACTACGGACAGCAGCAACAGCACGGAGGCCCGCCGCAGCAGCACCAGCAGGGTCTGTCGCAGCGTCCCGGTTATCCGTCGCAATACGGCGGCTACTCCGGTGGCGGCCCGGCGACCGGGGGATACTCCAGCGGCCAACCCGGTGGCCAGCAGAGCGGGCCGCCGACCCCTCCGACCGGATTCCCGACCTTCGGGCAGCCGCCGTCAGGCTCGGCACCGACCACTCAGGCACAGATGCCTCCGCAATCGGGAGCGTCTTCCACGCAGTCGGGCCCCCCACCGTCGTAGTCTGAGCCGCGCGTGCGTCAAACTTCGCGCGCGTGAGGTGGTGGGCGTCTGCGAGGAGCGGCCTTAGTGGAAAACCGGCCAGTCGGCACACGCCAGGCGCGTGAGCTGCTTCGGGTCGCGTTCGGGCCGTCCATCGTGGCGCTGGGCGTCATCGCCGCAGTGGTCCTGCTGCAGCTTCTGATCGCCAACAGCGACATGACCGGCGCCCTCGGCGCGATCACCAGCATGTGGCTCGCCGTGCACATGGTGCCGATCTCGATCGGTGGCAGCGAGCTCGGCGTGATGCCGTTGCTGCCCATGCTCGCGATGGTGTGGGGAACCGCACGTACGACTGCAGGCGCCACGTCGCCGCAGGGTTCCTGGTTCGTGACGCGATGGGTCGTCGCATCGGCTCTCGGCGGCCCGCTGCTGATCGCGGCAATCTCGCTGGCGATCGTGCACGATGCGGCTTCGGTGCTCTCCCAGCTTCAGACGCCGGACGCCCTGCGCGCATTCGGCAGCGTGGCGGCGGTGCACGCGGCCGGCGCGGCAATCGGGGTCGGATCGCGCGTCGGACGGCGAGTCCTGGCTGACTCGCCCCTGCCCGCGTGGTTGCCCGACGCATTTCGCGCCGCCAGCGCAGGGGTGCTGGCGCTGCTGGGGCTCTCCGGTGTCGTGATGACCGGCTCGATGATCGTGCACTGGGCGACGATGCACGATCTGTATGGGATCACCGACTCCGTGTTCGGGCAGTTCAGCCTAACGCTGCTGTCCGTGCTGTACATCCCCAACGTGCTGGTCGGGACGGCTGCGGTCGCCGTCGGGTCCAGCGCACACATCGGGCTGGCGACGTTCAGCTCGTTCACCGTGTTCGGTGGCGACATCCCTGCGCTGCCGGTGCTGGCCGCTGTGCCAACCCCACCGCTGGGCCCGATATGGGTGGCGCTGCTGATCGTCGGCGCGGTGTCTGGGGTGGCGCTGGGCCAACAGGCGGCGCGACGGCCGCTGCCATTGTTGCCGGCGATCGCGAAGCTCGTCGTCGCGGCCGCGATCGCGGCGCTGATCATGGTGGTGCTCGGCTACGCCGGTAGCGGCCGGCTCGGCAACTTCGGCGACGTCGGCGTCGACCAGGCCACGTTCGGGCCCGCGGTGTTCCTGTGGTTCGTCGGCATCGGGGCGCTGACCGTGGCGATGACGGGTGGCATCGCGCGGCGGGTCCGGGTGCCGAAACCCAAACCGGAACCTGAGACCGAGGCTGAGCTCGAGACCGAGGGTGAGTCGGAAACCGAGGCTGAGCTCGAGACCGAGGGCGAGCTCGAAACCGAGGGTGAGTCTGAAATCGAGGACGAGGCCGAAACCGAGGGTGAGCCCGAGTTCGAGCCCGCTTTCGACGCCGAGCCAGATAGCGAGTTCGAGCCCGCTTTCGCGCCCGAGCCGGCCGTCGACGACATCGAACCGCACGCCGACGATGACCCCTATGACGAGCCCGCGGACGCCGCTCCGCTGACCCGGCGCGAGCCCAGGGAGGACTTCGGAGACCCCGAGGACCACTTCGTTGTCGACGACTTTCCAGACGATCAAGGCACGCCGGGCACGACCACGGACCGAGCGCCCAACCGCGACGATTAGGCTGCCAGGCGTGCAGCAACCGCTTCGTGTGCCCCCGAAGGTGCCGGCACGTGTTGTGGTGCTGGCTTCGGGCACCGGTTCGCTGTTGCGATCTCTGCTCGACGCGACCGGCGGCGACTATCCGGCCGACATCGTCGCCGTCGGTGTGGACCGCGACTGCCCGGCCGTCGACATCGCCGCCGCGGCCTCGGTGCCCAGCTATAGCGTGCGGCTGCGCGACCACCCTGACCGCGAGGCCTGGGACGCCGCGATCACCGAGGCGACGGCGGCCCAGGAGCCCGACCTGATCGTCGCCGCCGGATTCATGAAAATTCTTGGGCCTCATTTTCTTTCGCGCTTCATGGGCCGGATCATCAACACCCATCCGGCGCTATTGCCCTCGTTTCCGGGGGCGCACGCAGTACCCGACGCATTGGAGTACGGAGTAAAGGTGACGGGGTGCAGCGTGCACCTCGTCGACGCGGGCACCGACACCGGTCCGTTGCTGGCCCAAGAGGCCGTAACGGTGCTCGACGACGACGACGAAGCCTCCCTGCACGAGCGGATCAAGGTCGTCGAACGGCGACTGCTGGTGGACGTGCTGGCCGCGGTGGCAACCCGTGGCGTGACCTGGAACGGACGAAAGGCGACCATAGGATGACTGACCGTAGGGCTATCCGGCGCGCATTGATCAGCGTGTACGACAAGACCGGTCTCGCCGATCTCGCGCGCGGCCTGCACGAGGCGGGCGTCGAACTCGTCTCTACTGGCTCGACAGCGAAAACTATTGCCGGCGCCGGTGTTCCGGTCACATCCGTCGAACAGGTCACCGGGTTTCCCGAGGTGCTCGACGGCAGGGTCAAGACTCTGCACCCGCACGTGCACGCCGGGCTGCTCGCCGATCAGCGCAAGCCCGAACATGTTTCAGCGCTCGCCGGACTCGGTGTCGCGCCGTTCGAGCTGGTCGTCGTCAACCTCTATCCCTTCACCCAGACTGTCGACTCCGGCGCGGGCGAGGACGAATGCGTCGAGCAGATCGACATCGGCGGTCCGTCGATGGTGCGCGCCGCCGCCAAGAACCACCCCAGCGTCGCCGTGGTCGTCGATCCGCTGGGCTACGACGGTGTGCTCGCCGCAGTCCGCTCCGGTGGATTCACGCTGGAGGAGCGGAAGAAGCTGGCCTCTTTGGCATTTCGGCACACCGCCGAGTACGACGTCGCGGTCGCGGCGTGGATGTCGTCGGTGCTCGCGTCCGAAGGTGATGCGGCCCCGCCGTCGCTAGCCTTGTGGACCGGTGCGACGTATCGCCGCGAAGCCGTGCTGAGGTACGGCGAGAATCCGCACCAGCAGGCCGCGCTGTATCGCTACGACTCGGGTTGGCCGGGTTTGGCCCAGGCGCAGCAGCTGCACGGAAAAGAGATGTCCTACAACAACTACACCGATGCCGATGCCGCCTGGCGCGCCGCCTTCGACCACGAAGAGATCTGCGTGGCGATCATCAAGCACGCCAACCCGTGCGGAATCGCGATCTCGTCGGTGTCGGTGGCCGATGCGCACCGCAAGGCCCACGAATGCGATCCGCTGTCGGCGTTCGGTGGAGTGATCGCGGCCAACACCGAAGTGACCGTCGAGATGGCCGAGACGGTGGCCGACATCTTCACCGAGGTGATCATCGCGCCCGCCTACGAGTCGGGTGCCGTGGAAGTGCTTGCGCGCAAGAGGAACATCCGGGTGCTCCTGGCGTCCGAACCGCAGCAGGGCGGCACCGAGTTCCGCCAGATCAGCGGCGGCCTGCTGATCCAGCAGCGCGACGAGTTCACCGCGCCGGGCGACGATTCCGCGAACTGGGAACTGGCCACCGGCTCACCCGCCGACCCGGCGACGCTGGCCGACCTGAAGTTCGCGTGGCTGGCGTGCCGTGCGGTGAAATCGAACGCGATCGTCGTCGCCGCGGACGGCGCCACCGTCGGGGTCGGCATGGGTCAGGTCAACCGGGTCGACGCGGCCAAGCTGGCCGTACAGCGGGCAGGCGATCGCGTGCAGGGTGCCGTCGCGGCGTCAGATGCCTTCTTCCCGTTCCCCGACGGTCTTGAGGTGCTCACGGTTGCCGGTGTGAAGGCGATCGTGCACCCGGGAGGTTCCGTGCGTGATGACGAGGTCACCGCGGCAGCCGCCAAGGCGGGCATCACGCTCTACCTCACCGGAGCACGCCACTTCGCGCACTGAGTCGTCACCGCCGAACGTGGGTTACCCGCACGCCGCTGGGGCGAAAGCGTGCGTGGGTAACCCACGTTCGCGCTAGGAGTTGCGAATCTTGTCGATCAGCTTGGACTTGGTCAGCGAGGAGTAGCCCGACAAGCCGATTTCCTTTGCGCGTTTCTTCAAGTCCGTAACCGTCCAGTCGTCGTACGAGCCGGACTTCCCGCCCTTGCGACCGACGGCGGACGTGCCGCGGGCCGCGGCCGCATTGGCGATCCTGGCGGATTTCTGCCTCGAGTTGCCTTGGTCGCGCAGGTCCTCGTACAGCTTCTCGTTCTTGATCGACGGGTTTGGCATCGCGGTATCTCCTCTTCGGACTACTCATCGGAGAGTGCCCACTGTCAACGCATCTATGCACGTCCTGAGCGTGCGCGAAATCTGACGTTTTGGCGGCGTGTCGACCGGGGACACGCACGCTCGCAGGACACGTCGTAGCGTGGAGTGGTGACATCACCTAACGATTTGCCTCGAACCGTCGGAGAGCTGAGGGCCTCCGGTCACGTCGAGCGGGGCGTCAAGGCCGAAATCCGCGAGAACCTGCTGGCCGCACTGGCCGAGGGACGCGACGCTTGGCCAGGGATCCTGGGCTTCGAGGACACCGTGATTCCGCAGCTCGAGCGTGCCCTGATCGCCGGGCACGACGTGGTCCTGCTGGGTGAACGCGGCCAGGGTAAGACGCGGCTGCTGCGCGCGCTGACCGGCCTGCTCGACGAGTGGACGCCTGTGATCGCCGGCTCCGAACTCAATGAGCATCCGTACTCGCCGATCACCCCCGAGTCGATCCGCCGGGCCGCGGACTCCGGCGATGACCTGCCTATCGAGTGGCGGCACCGCAGCGAGCGCTACACCGAGAAGCTCGCAACCCCGGACACCAGCGTGGCCGACCTCGTCGGCGACATCGACCCGATCAAGGTGGCCGAGGGCCGCAGCCTCGGTGACCCGGAGACCATCGCCTACGGCCTCATCCCTCGAGCGCACCGAGGCATCGTCGCGATCAACGAGCTGCCCGACCTCGCCGAGCGCATACAGGTGTCGATGCTGAACGTGATGGAGGAGCGCGACATCCAGGTGCGCGGCTACACGCTGCGGCTGCCGCTGGACGTGGTCGTCGTCGCCAGCGCCAACCCCGAGGACTACACCAACCGTGGCCGCATCATCACGCCGCTGAAGGACCGCTTCGGCGCCGAGATCCGCACCCACTACCCGTATGAGCTCGACGCTGAGGTCGGTGTCATCCGGCAGGAAGCGCATCTGGCGGCGGAGGTGCCCGAGTATCTGGTGCAGGCGCTCGCGCGGTTTGCCCGCTACCTGCGCGAGTCGCGGTCCATCGACCAGCGTTCCGGTGTGTCGGCGCGCTTCGCGATCGCGGCCGCCGAAACAGTCGCCGCGTCGGCGCGTCACCGCTCGGCGATCCTCGGCGAGGCGGACCCGGTCGCACGGGTTGTTGACCTGTCGACGGTGATCGACGTGCTGCGCGGCAAGCTGGAATTCGAATCCGGTGAGGAGGGCCGCGAGCAAGCGGTGCTCGAACACCTACTGCGCCGCGCCACCGCGGACACCGCGCAGAAGCTGCTCGGCGGCATCGACGTCGGTCCGCTGGTGGTCGCGATCGAGAACGGTTCTGCGGTTACCACCGGTGAGCGCGTGTCCTCCCGTGACGTGCTGGCCGCGGTGCCCGAGGTTCCGGCGATCGCGGAGATCCAGAAGCGGCTCGACGCGACGACGGACGGGCAGCGCGCGGCTGCGGTCGAACTGGCGCTCGAGGCGCTGTATCTGGCGAAGCGGATCGACAAGGTGTCTTCAGAAGGCGAAACCGTCTATGGCTAAACGCACTTCGCGGTATTCGCGATACACCGGCGGGCCCGACCCGCTGGCGCCGCCGGTCGACCTGCGCGAGGCGCTCGAACAGATCGGGCAAGACGTGATGGAGGGCAGTTCGCCGCGGCGCGCACTGTCGGAGCTGATGCGGCGTGGCACGCAGAACATGCGGGGCGCCGACAAGCTCGCCGCCGAAGCCAACCGTCGTCGCCGGGAACTGTTGCAGCGCAACAACCTCGACGGCACGCTGCAAGAAGTAAAGAAACTGCTCGACGAAGCGGTGCTCGCCGAGCGCAAGGAGCTGGCCAGAGCGCTCGACGACGACGCACGGTTCAACGAGATGCGTATCGAGTCGTTGCCGCCCTCACCGGCCAAGGCCGTGCAAGAACTCTCCGACTACGACTGGCGCAGTGAAGAGGCGCGCGAAAAATACGACCAGATCAAGGATCTCCTCGGACGCGAGATGCTCGACCAGCGATTCGCCGGCATGAAGCAGGCGATGGAGAACGCCACCGATGAAGACCGCCAACGTGTCAACGAGATGCTCGACGATCTCAACGACCTGCTCGACAAGCACGCCAAGGGTGAGGATTCGCAAGAAGACTTCCAGAACTTCATGGACAAACACGGCGAGTTCTTCCCCGAGAACCCGCGTAATGTCGAGGAGTTGCTGGATTCTCTGGCCAAGCGCGCCGCCGCCGCGCAGCGCTTCCGCAACAGCCTGTCCCCTGATCAGCGTGCCGAGCTGGATGCGTTGGCACAGCAGGCATTCGGCTCACCGTCGCTGATGAACGCGCTCAACCGGCTCGACAGCCACCTACAGGCTGCGCGGCCCGGTGAGGACTGGGACGGTTCGTCGCGGTTCTCCGGTGACAACCCGATGGGCATGGGCGAAGGCACCCAGGCGATGGCCGACATCGCCGAACTTGAGGAGCTGGCCGAGGCGCTCTCGCAGAGCTACGCAGGCGCCACCATGGAGGACGTCGACCTGGACATGCTCGCCCGCCAATTGGGTGACGAAGCCGCTGTGGACGCCAAGACGTTGGCCGAGCTCGAGAAGGCGCTGATGGACCAGGGGTTCCTGGACCGCGGTTCCGACGGGCAGTGGCGGCTGTCGCCCAAAGCGATGCGCCAGCTTGGTCAGGCCGCGCTACGTGATGTGGCGCAACAGCTTTCAGGACGACACGGCGAACGCGACACCCGTCGGGCAGGTGCGGCCGGTGAGCTGACCGGCGCGACGCGGCCATGGGCGTTCGGCGACACCGAACCCTGGAACGTCACCCGCACCTTGACGAACACAGTGCTGCGTCAGGCCGGCACCGGCGGCGTCGACATGCCGTTGAAGTTCACCGTCGAAGACGTGGAGATCTCCGAGACGGAGACGCGCACGCAGGCCGCGGTGGCGCTGCTGGTCGATACCTCCTTCTCGATGGTGATGGAGAACCGGTGGCTGCCGATGAAGCGCACGGCGCTGGCGCTGAGCCACCTCGTCAGTACGCGGTTTCGCTCGGATGCGTTGCAGATCATTGCTTTCGGCCGTTATGCGCGCACCGTGACCACCGCCGAGCTGACCGGTCTGGAAGGTGTCTACGAGCAAGGCACCAACCTGCACCATGCGCTGGCGCTGGCAGGCAGGCATCTGCGGCGCCATCCCAACGCCCAACCGGTGCTGCTGGTGGTAACCGACGGTGAACCCACCGCACACTTGGAGGACTTCGACGGCGAGGGCTCGTCAGTCTTCTTCGACTACCCGCCCCACCCTCGCACGATCGCCCACACGGTCAAGGGATTTGACGACATGGCGGGCCTGGGTGCACAGGTGACGATCTTCCGGCTGGGCAGCGATCCCGGACTGGCCAAGTTCATCGATCAGGTCGCGCGCCGCGTCGAGGGTCGCGTGGTGGTACCCGATCTCGACGGGTTGGGCGCCGCCGTCGTCGGCGATTACCTGCGTTCACGGCGTCGCCGCTGAGCAGGCTCGGCGCCCCCAGGTCGGCCCGTGTAGGGTTTCGGGGTGCTGAGCAGACTGCTGACGACCCTCGGGACAGCGGGCGTCATCACGACAATTGGTGTCCCGGGGATCGCGTCGGCTGAGCCCGCCCCCGGCCCTCCCAACGTTAACGGGTACGCGCCGGCCAAGCCGTCCGAGTATTCGGTGAACGACGGTGCGTGGTACGCCTTCAGCGTCCCCAACGGTTTGACCTGCGTGCTGGACCGTCAGTCGGGTGGGTACGGGTGCAGCGGGCCGATACCCGCGGCGCCTGGCGGAGCCAACATGGTGAGTGCGGGCCCCGTCGGCGGGCCGGGCTTCGCGAATTCCGACCGCCCGTTGTACGGCGTGACCGACGCTGCCAAGCCGCTTCCGCCCAACACCCGGTTGTCCTTCCGCACGGTGAGCTGCGGTACGGACGGAGTCACGACCACGTGTACGAACAGTGCCGATCAGACCGGTTTCGTTCTAAGCCCGGCGGGAAGTTTCGTCTTCGGCGCGTAGCTAAGCGCTCTTGCGCTTCTTACGCTTGACGCCGACACTGCCCCACAACGAGAAGCCGCGGATGCGCACACACGGCGCGCCCGGCGAGCCGTCGCCGCTCACGCTGTGGTCGAAGGACCCCATCACCCCGACACCGCGCAGGTCCACATTCACCTCGGGCGGGACCAGTATGGTCTGGCCGCCGAAGATCGAGTACGAGTGGATCTCGACGTCCGGCGACGTGAAGTCGGCGTACCGCAAATCCACGACGCCGCCACCGAACAGAGCAAACGTGGTCAGTCGCTTCGGTACGTTCCAGCGGCCGCGACGCTCGAAGCCGCTCATGATTGCCAGCAGCATCGTCGACGGCGCGGGTCGCACGGGACCGCCGCTGGGGCCGCGCGTGAACGCACCGGGCAGATCGGCGGACAGCCGGTCGAGTTCGTCGTACGTCTGCGCGGCGTAGGCCCTGGTCAGACGCGCTTCGTATTCGTTCAGCGGCAGTCGGCCCTGAGCGGCGGCATCGGTGAGCAGCTGCGCCATATGGATACGATCGGTGTCTCCAGCGCGCATCGAGCCGTTCCGCGACGCTGGAGTGCTCATCCCGGCCATCTGTTCTTTGCGCAGGCGCTCATCACTACCATCTGTTCTTCGCGGAACCGCTCATCACCGACGAGCCTACGACGAACGCTGGCACATGCAAGGCCGTTGGCCAAACTGTGCACTCATCGACGCCGGCGAATCAGATAGATGAGCAAACTTCATTTCAAGGTGGCCACGTAGTCGGCAAACTCGATAGAGCCGGCCGGGTTCTCGGGCACGAGGTTCGCGCCCGAGCGGTAGGCGGCGATGATGCGTCCGGGCACCGGGACGGCCACCACCTTGCGGCGGCCCCCGCGCACCGTTAGGTATATCCGCCCCAACTCCGAGTGCGTGTGCACGCGCGGCCCGCCGATGTCGGGCACCCGGCCCGACGGCTCAGAGTCGACCAGCTCGACGAGGCGGCCTGCGACGTCTCGCGTGTCGATCGGCTGAAACCGCACGCCGCGCAGGGCCCACATCACGGGGGAGTACCGCTGGATCGCGAAAGAGGTGGTGATCAGGTCGTGGAACTGGGTGGCGCGCAGCACTGTGTAGCCCACGCCGGAGGCTTCCAGCACCTGTTCGACGCGAAGCTTGGTTCGGTAGTACGGCAGCGGGATTCGATCAATGCCGACGATCGACACGTGTACGAGGTGGCCGACACCGGCTCGCCGCACCGCGGACGCGAGGTTCTGCATCGAGGTGACGTCTTGGTCGCGGGTCGGCTGTGTGGCGCAGTTGACGATCACGTCCACACCGTCGACCGCGGCATCTATGGCCTCGTCTGCGAGCAGATCGCCGCGGAGCCAGTGCACTGGCGAGCCGTCGTTGCGATCGCGTCGGCTCAGGGCGCGCACCCGATGCCCGTCCGCGAGCGCGGCAGCCATCACCTGGCTGCCGAGCGTGCCCGTTGCTCCGGTGACAAGAATTTCGCGTGGCATCTAACGGCCCCAATTCGGCGGGCGCTTCTGCAGGAACGCCAGCATGCCTTCCCTGGCCTCCTCGGAGACGAACAACTCGGCCGACTGTCGGGTCAACCCCTCGGCGTCGCGGTCGAACGCCGCCAGCAGCGCTGCGGTCGTCAGCGCCTTGGAGGCGGCCAGGCCCTGCGGGGAGGCCTTGCCGATCGCGTCGGCCAGAGTCGCCACAGTTGCTTCGACGTCGTCGGCGGCCATGGTGATCAAGCCGATGTCGGCGGCCTCGGCGGCGCCGAACTTCTCACCCGTCACGAAGTACCGGCCCGCGGCACGGGTGGTCATCTTCGGCAGCAGGGTCAGCGAAATGATCGACGGCGCAACACCAATGCGGGCTTCGGTCAGCGCGAACGTGCTTGCCTGGCCCGCCACCGCGATGTCGCACGCGCCGACCAAACCCAGCCCGCCGGCCCGGACGTGCCCGTCGATCGCGCCGATCACGGGCATCGGCAGTTCGAGAATCCGGCGCAGCAGCCGGGTCAGTTCGCGCGCGCGGTCGGCCGCGATATCGGCGGGGTCGCCACCGGAGGCCTGCGCGAGATCGGCTCCCGCGCAGAAGGTTCCGCCGGTATGGCCAAGTACCACGGCACGGACCCCGGGGTTCTCCGTCGCGTCGGTGAGCCCCTGGTGCAACTGATCGACCAGCGCGGTTGACAGTGCGTTGCGGTTCTCCGGCGAGTCCAGCGTCAGCCGCGCGACGCTACCGTCGACGCTATAGCGGACGAGCGCACTCATCAGTACGACCTGGGCAGACCCAACGACGTCTGCGCGACGAAGTTGAGGATCATCTCCCGGCTCACGGGCGCGATGCGCGCCAACCTCGATGCCGTAAGAACCGATGCGATGCCGTACTCCTTCGTCAGACCGTTTCCGCCGAGGCTCTGCACGGCCTGGTCGACGGCCCGCACCGATGCCTCACCGGCGGCGTATTTGGCCATGTTGGCAGCCTCGGCGGCGCCGACATCGTCACCGAGGTCGTACAGCGACGCGGCCTTCTGCATCATCAGCTTCGCCAGCTCGATCTCGATGTGGTTCTGCGCCAACGGATGTGCGATCCCCTGGTGCGCACCGATCGGCGTCTTCCAGACCTGCCGGGTCTTGACGTAATCGGTGGCCTTGTTGATCGCGAAGCGGCCCATGCCCACCGCGCTGGCGGCACCCATGATGCGTTCGGGGTTGAGCCCGGCGAACAGCTGCGCGATCGCAGCGTCTTCGGAGCCGACGAGTGCATCGGCGGGCAGTCGCACCTCGTCGAGGAACAGCTGGAACTGGTTCTCGGGGCTGACGATCTCCATGTCGATCTTGGTCCACGTCATGCCGGGTGTGTCGGTGGGCACCACGAACAGCGCCGGACGAAGAGATTCGGACTTGTGGGCCCCTTCTTTGTAGGCGCGACCGACGACGAGCACCGCCTGTGCCTGGTCGACGCCGGAGATGTACACCTTCTGGCCGGACAGGATCCAGTCGCTGCCATCGCGGCGGGCGGTGGTGGTGATCCGGTGGCTGTTCGAACCGGCGTCAGGTTCGGTGATCGCGAATGCCATCGTGATCGAACCGTCGGCGATACCGGGGATCCAGCGCTTCTTTTGTTCCTCGGTGCCGAACTTGGAAATGATGGTGCCGTTGATGGCGGGGGAAACGACCATCAGCAGCAGCGCCGAGCCGGCGGCGGCCATTTCCTCCATGACCAACGACAGTTCGTACATCCCCGCACCGCCGCCGCCGTACTCCTCGGGCAAGTTCACCCCAATGAATCCGAGTTTGCCTGCCTCGCTCCATAACTCGGTGGTGTGCTCACCTTTGCGGGACTTCTCCAGGTAGTACTTCTCACCGTAGTTGGCGGCCATCGCGGCGACGGCTTTGCGCAGCGCCTGCTGTTCTTCGGTTTCGACAAAGCTGCTCATGTGATTCCTTAGGGGTTGTCGACTCGGGCGAGTACGGCACCGACGTCGACCTGCTGGCCGACCTCGACGTTGAGTTCTGCGAGCACGCCGTCGCCCGGTGAGGTCACGGTGTGCTCCATCTTCATGGCCTCCAGCCACACCAGCGGCTGTCCGGCGGTCACCGAGTCGCCCACCGCGGCGCCGATGCGCAGCACCGAACCTGGCATGGGCGCCAATAGCGACCCTTGCGCGACGGCGGCGTCCGGATCACCGAAGCGCGGCAACGCAATCAGATGCACGGGCCCAAGGGGCGAGTCGACGTACACGTCGGCGGCGTACCTCGCGATATCGAACGCACGCTCCACGCCGCCGATGGACAGCACGACGCGATTCGCGGTGGCCGACACCAGGGCGACGTCGTCGTGGTCGGGGAGGCGCACACCGGTGCGGGTGTGGCGGTAGCGCACCGGATGCTCGCCGCCCGCGGCGTCGCCGTAGGACTTGGTCTGGAATCCCGAGCCCAGGTTGCGCCAGCCGCTTGGTGCAGCGGCGAACACCGTTGCGCTGTCACGGTTCTGCGCGGCGTCGGCGAGCGCCGCCGCGACCGCTGACTGCGCGACGGCGCGCTCGTCGCCCAGTGGGGCGGACAGCCGGTCGAGGCCATGGGTGTCGAAGAACGCCGTATCCGTGGCGCCGTCGAGAAACGCCGGGTGCCGCAGCACGTTGACCAGCAGATCGCGGTTGGTCCTGATCCCGTGCAGCCGGGTGCGCGTCAACGCATCGGCGAGGACGGCAGCCGCCTGACGCCGCGTCGGGGCGTAGGAGATGACCTTGGCCAGCATGGGGTCATAGAAGATCGACACCTCCGAGCCGTCCTCCACGCCCGTGTCGACGCGCACCGTCTGGGGCACCTCGAAGTGATGCACGGTGCCTGCCTGCGGCTGCCAGTTCTTCGCCGGATCTTCGGCGTAGAGCCGTGCCTCGATGGAGGACCCGCGCGACGGCGGGGGTTCGGGGTCGAGCCGTCCGCCGTCGGCCACGAGCAACTGCAACTCCACGAGGTCCAGACCGGTGGTGGCCTCGGTGACGGGATGTTCGACCTGCAGGCGGGTGTTCATCTCGAGGAAGAAGAAATCTCCCTCGTCATCGGCCATGAACTCGACGGTGCCCGCGCCGGCGTAGCCGATGGCTTCGGCCGCCAGCCGCGCAGCGTCGAACAGCTTGGCGCGCATGCCTTCTGTGCGTTCGACCAGCGGCGAGGGTGCTTCCTCGATGATCTTCTGGTGGCGTCGCTGGATCGAGCATTCGCGTTCGCCGACCGCCCAGACGGTGCCGTGCTGATCGGCCATCACCTGGACCTCGACGTGATGACCGGTGGCGAGGTAGCGCTCGCAGAAGACCGTCGGATCGCCGAAGGCCGACTGCGCTTCACGGCGTGCGGCCTCCACTTGCCCGGACAGCGCGGACAATTCGTCGACCACGCGCATACCGCGGCCGCCGCCGCCCGCCGAGGCTTTGATCAGCACAGGCAGCTGGTCGGCGGTGACGGTGTCGGGGTCGAGTTCCTCGAGCACCGGGACGCCCGCGGCCGACATCATCTTCTTCGCCTCGATCTTGGAGCCCATCGCGGCGACCGCGGCCACCGGCGGACCGATCCACGTCAGCCCGGCATCGGCCACCGCGTCGGCGAATTCAGCGTTCTCGGAGAGGAATCCGTATCCGGGGTGGATCGCATCGGCATCGGCGGCTGTCGCGGCGGCGATGAGCTGCGCCGCATCAAGGTAGCCCCTGGTGCCTTCCAGGCGCACCCGGGCGTCAGCCTCCGCGACGTGCGGAGACGCGGCGTCGGGATCGGTGTATACGGCCACCGTGCCGATGCCGAGCTTGCGGCACGTGGCGAAGACGCGGCGGGCGATCTCGCCGCGATTGGCAACCAGCACTCGAGTGATCAGTGTTTTCTCCTCTTCGCGCAAGCGCTCATCGGCCGGCCCCCTACATCCTGAAGACGCCGAAGTTCGACGTCCCCTTGATCGGGCCATTCGCGATGGCGGACAGACACATTCCCAGTACGGTGCGGGTGTCCCGCGGGTCGATCACGCCGTCGTCGTAGAGCCGGCCGGACAGGAACATCGGCAGCGACTCCGCCTCGATCTGCGCTTCCACTGCGGCACGTAGCGCGGCATCGGCGTCCTCGTCGACCTGTTGGCCGCGGGCCTCGGCGGCGGCGCGACTGACGATCGACAGCACGCCCGCCAACTGGGTGCCGCCCATGACCGCGGACTTGGAACTGGGCCAGGCGAAGAGGAAGCGGGGATCGTAGGCGCGGCCGCACATGCCGTAGTGGCCCGCACCGTACGAGGCGCCGATCAGCAGGGAAATGTGGGGCACGGTCGAGTTCGAGACGGCGTTGATCATCATCGAGCCGTGCTTGATCATCCCGCCTTCCTCGTATTTCTTGCCGACCATGTAGCCGGTCGTGTTGTGCAGGAACAACAGTGGCGTGTCGGCGCGGTTGGCCAGCTGGATGAACTGGGTGGCCTTCTGCGACTCCTCGGAGAACAACACCCCGCGGTGGTTGGCCAGGATGCCGATCGGATAGCCGTACAAGGTGGCCCAGCCGGTCACCAACGAGCCACCGTAGAGCGGCTTGAACTCGTCGAAGTCCGAGCCGTCGACGATGCGGGCGATGACGTCACGCGGATCGAACGGGATGCGCAGGTCGGCGGGGACGATGCCAACCAGCTCGTCGGGGTCGAACAGTGGCTCGGTGACCGGACCCGGCGGCGGTCCCTGCTTGTGCCAGTTCAGCCTGGCCACGATGCGACGGCCGATGCGGATCGCGTCGAGCTCGTCGACCGCGAAGTAATCACCGAGTCCTGAAGTGCGCGCATGCATCTCGGCGCCACCGAGCGACTCGTCGTCGGATTCCTCGCCGGTCGCCATCTTCACCAGCGGCGGCCCGGCCAAGAAGACCTTGGAGCGTTCTTTGATCATCACCACGTGGTCGGACATGCCGGGGATGTAGGCGCCGCCCGCCGTCGAATTGCCGAAGACCAGCGCGATGGTCGGGATCCCCGCTGCCGAAAGCCGGGTGAGGTCCCGGAACATCTGCCCGCCGGGGATGAAGATCTCTTTCTGCGTCGGCAGGTCGGCACCGCCGGACTCCACCAGCGACACCACCGGCAGCCGGTTCTGCAGCGCGATCTGGTTGGCACGCAGGATCTTCTTCAATGTCCACGGATTGCTGGTGCCGCCCTTGACCGTTGGGTCGTTCGACACGATGAGGCACTCGACGCCCTCGATCGCGCCGATACCCGTCACGACGCTGGCGCCGACGGTGAAGTCGGTGCCCCAGGCGGCGAGTGGACTGAGTTCCAGGAACGGCGAATCGGGGTCGAGCAGCATCTCGATGCGCTCGCGCGCGGTCATCTTGCCGCGGTCGTGGTGGCGTTTGACGTACTTCTCACCGCCGCCCGCCAACGCCTTGGCGTGTTCGGCATCGAGTTCGGCGAGCTTGCCGGTCATCACGTCCGCGGCGTCGGAGAACGCCTTCGACCTCTTGTCGATCGTCGACTTCAGCGTGGTCATGACTGGTAGCCAAGCGTTTTCGCGGCGAGGCTGGTGAGAATCTCCGTCGTACCACCGCCGATGCCGAGGATGCGCATATCGCGGTACTGCCGCTCCACTTCGGATTCGCTCATGTATCCCATCCCGCCGAACAACTGCACCGCCTGGTTGGCCACCCACTCGCCGGCTTCGACGGCGGTGTTCTTGGCGAAGCACACCTCGGTGATGAGGTTGGTCTCGCCCGCGAGTTGCCGTTCAACGATGGTGTGGGTGTACACACGCGCCACGTCGACCCGTCGCGCCATCTCAGCGAGCGTGTTCTGGACGGATTGCCGCGTGATCAGCGGCTTGCCGAACGTCTCGCGGTTGCGGCACCACTCGACCGTCAGGTCGAGGCACCGCTGCGCGCTCGCGTACGCCTGCGCGGCGAGACCGACGCGCTCGGCGACGAATGCACCTGCGATCTGGATGAATCCGGTGTTCTCGCCGCCGATGAGGTTGGCGGCGGGTACCCGCACATCGGTATAGGAGAGCTCAGCGGTGTCGCTGGACCGCCAGCCCATCTTGTCCAGCTTTCGGGTCACTTCGAAACCGGCGGTGTCCTTATCGACGACGATCAGCGAAACACCGGCCGCGCCAGGTCCTCCCGTGCGTGCGGCGGTCACCACGTAGTCGGCCCGCACACCGGAGGTGATGTAGGTTTTCGCGCCGTTGATGACGTAGTCGTCGCCATCGCGGACGGCGCGCGTGGTCAGGTGCCCGACGTCTGAACCGCCGCCCGGTTCGGTGATGGCGAGACTGCCGATCACGTCGCCGCGCAGTGTCGGCCGCACGTAGGTGTCGATCAACCGCTGGTCGCCCGACGCGATCATGTGCGGCACGGAGATTCCGCACGTGAACAGCGAGGCGAACACGCCGCCGGGTGCGCCGGAGTAGTGCATCTCCTCGCAGATGACGACGGCGTCCGCCCCGTCACCACCGCCGCCGCCGACCGCTTCGGGCATGCCCGCGCCCAACAAGCCCGCGTCGCCTGCCTTGCGGTGCAGTTCGCGCGGTAGGTCGCCGGTGCGCTCCCACTCATCGACGTTGGGCAGGATCTCGCGTTCCGCGAACGCCCGCACCGTCTTTCGCAGTTGTTCCCGCTCAGGGGTATGCCAGATGCTCAAAACAACAACTCCTCAGGGATGTCGACATGGCGGCTGCGCAGCCATTCACCAAGACCTTTGGCCTGCGGATCGAAGCGGGCTTGATAGGCAACCCCTTCGCCGAGGATGCCCTCGATCACGAAGTTCACCGCCCGCAGGTGCGGCAGCAGATGCCGCGTGACGACCAGATCCGCTGTCTCAGGAAGCAACTCGCGAAGCTTGTCGACGGTCATGGTGTGCGCCAGCCACTGCCAGTGATCGTCGCGGCGCACCCACAACCCGACGTTGGCGCCGCCACCCTTGTCGCCGCTGCGCGCACCCGCGATCCGTCCCAGTGGGACCCGTCGGGTGTCACCGGCGGGAAGTGGTTCGGGTAATGCGGGCGACGGCACGTCGACTAGTTCCTTGGTCTCCGACGCGGGTGCGACCTCCACCCGGCTGCCGTCGGCGTGCACCGCGACGTGGGCGACCTCGGTGGCGGGCACGAAGGCGGGCCGGAACACGCCGTAGATCTGGCCGTCGCCCGGCGGCGCCGTGCTGGTGAAACCCGGATAGCTGGCCAATGCGAGTTCGACTGCCGCCGAGGAGAATCGGCGGCCGACATTGGCGGGATCGGGATCGCGCACCACGCAGCGCAGGAGCGCGCTGGCCGCCTCCTCGGTGTCGGCGTCGGCGTGGTCGGTGCGCGCGAGCGTCCACTGCATCTCGGCGGGCTTGACCGTCAGGGTGCTGTCGAGTTGTTTGCGCACCAGCGCGGCCTTGGCCTCGATGTCCAATCCCGTGAGCACCAACGTCATCTCGTTGCGGAATCCGCCGACGCTGTTGAGCGAGACCTTCAACGTCGGGGGCGGCGCTTCGCCCGTCACCCCGCTGATCCGGACGCGGTCGTCGCCGTCGTCGGAGAGTTCGATGGTGTCGACCCGAAGCGTCGCATCGGGATTGGCGTACCGAGCTCCGGTGATCTCGTAGAGCAGTTGCGCGGTGACGGTGTCGACGGTGACGGCGCCGCCGGTGCCCGGATGTTTGGTGATCACCGACGAACCGTCGGAATGGATCTCCGCCAGCGGAAAGCCCGGATACGTGAGGTCGGCGATCTCGGTGAAGAAGGAGTAGTTGCCGCCGGTGGCCTGCGCACCGCATTCGATGACGTGGCCCGCTGCGATTGCGCCGGCGAGCTGGTCATAGTCGGTGCGTCCCCATCCGTGATGCGCGGCCGCGGGTCCGACGATTACCGACGCGTCGGTGACGCGCCCGGTGACGACGACGTCCGCGCCCGAGTTCAGGCAGTCGACGATGCCCCACGCTCCGAGGTAGGCGTTGGCCGCCAGTGGCGCGTCCAAACCCAGCTCCTCGGCCCTCGGCAGCAGATCGTCGCCCTCGACGTGGGCCACCCGGACGCTCAGCCCGAGGCGGTCCGCCAGGCTCCGCACGGCCTGCGCCAAACCGGCGGGGTTCAGTCCGCCCGCGTTCGCAACGATCCGCACCCCGCGGTCCAGCGCGGTGCCGAGGCACTCCTCGAGCTGGATCAGAAAGGTCTTGGCATAGCCGCGGTCAGGCGACTTGGCGCGATCGCGCGCCAGGATCAGCATCGTGAGTTCGGCGAGGTAATCGCCGGTCAGGTAGTCCAAATCGCCGCCGGTGAGCATCTCCCGCATGGCCGCGAGCCGGTCACCGTAGAAGCCCGAGTAGTTGCCAATGCGGACCGCTGCTGAAGTAGTAGCCACGCGCCTCCTTGCGACGTATCAACCAACCGGTAGGTTAGCGGTACCGGTGGTATCGCGCCAAGCCACTTCGCTGTTTTGGAGGCTACGCAGGTCACCGGCTATCCTGAAGAGCAATTGCCGATGCCTGAGACGTTGCGCGGCACATACTTCATTACCGATAGACCCTCGACTAGGAGATTTTCGATCATGGCTGTGCCCAAGCGGAGGATGTCGCGCGCGAATACCCGTAGCCGGCGTTCGCAGTGGAAGGCCACGCGCACCGAGCTCGTCGGCGTGACGGTGGCGGGCCAGCAGCACAAGGTGCCGCGCCGTCTGCTCAAGGCTGCGCGCCTCGGCCTGATCGATCTCGACCGCCGCTAAACGACTGGCGCGCCATTCCGTCCGTTGTAACGGCGTGGCGCGATTCGGGCCGAATCTCCGCCCTGTGGTTACACCAGCGGCGAGCGATCCGCCTTGCCGGACGGCTGCCGGATTCAGAACAGCCGCAGCGGGGCCTTCTCTTCGAACAAGATCGGCGCGCCTCTCAGGCCGCTCTCAGATAGCGGGTTGACACTGTGGCTGTGCGAATACTTGTCGTCGACGATGACCGCGCTGTGCGCGAATCGCTGCGTCGATCGCTCTCCTTCAACGGTTATTCAGTCGACCTGGCGCAGGACGGTCTCGAAGCTCTCGAGCTGATCGCCAGCGACCGTCCGGACGCCGTGGTGCTCGATGTGATGATGCCGCGGCTGGATGGACTCGAGGTGTGCCGTCAGCTCCGCAGCACTGGCGACGACCTGCCGATACTCGTGCTGACCGCACGCGACTCGGTTTCCGAACGTGTCGCGGGCCTGGACGCGGGGGCCGACGATTACCTGCCGAAGCCGTTCGCGCTCGAAGAGCTGCTGGCCCGGATGCGCGCGCTGTTGCGGCGCACGTCGCCCGATGACGGCATGGAAACGCCCGCAATGACGTTCTCGGACCTGTCGCTGGACCCGGTCACTCGGGAGGTCACTCGGGGTCAGCGTTCGATCAGCCTGACACGCACCGAGTTCGCCCTCCTGGAGATGCTCATCGCGAACCCGCGGCGGGTGCTCACCCGCAGCCGCATCCTCGAAGAGGTGTGGGGCTTCGACTTCCCGACCTCTGGCAATGCCCTCGAGGTGTACGTGGGCTACCTCCGCCGTAAGACCGAGGCGCAAGGAGAGCCGCGACTGATCCACACCGTGCGCGGGGTGGGTTATGTGCTGCGCGAGACCCCTCCCTGATGTCAACCCAGAATTTCTCGCCTCGGCCCGGGCCGTATGCACTGACGGCGCAGTCGACGGCCAGTTCGTTGTCGCTGCGCTGGCGGGTGATGCTGCTCGCGATGTCGATGGTGGCAATGGTGGTGGTCTTGATGGCCGTCGCCGTGTACGCCGTCGTCTCGCGTGCGCTCTACGACGACATGGACAATCAGCTACACAGCCGTGCCAGCCTTCTGATCGAAAGTGGCTCGCTGACCACCGATCCCGGTAAGGCCATCGAGGGCACCGCCTACTCCGATGTGAACGCTATGTTGGTTAACCCCGGCCGGTCGATCTACACCGCAAATCAGCAGGGGCAGACGCTTCCGCTCGGTGACCCTGAGAAGGCGGTCATCCGTGGCGAACTGTGGATGTCGAAGCGGTCGGTCGATCAACAGCGGGTGCTGGCCCTGCATCTGTCCAACGGGAGCACATTGCTGATCTCCAAAAGCCTGGTGCCGACCGATCAACTGCTCAAACGATTGGGCACTGTGCTGCTCATCGTCGGCGGGGTCGGCGTGGTGGTCGCCGCGATGGCTGGTGGTGCCGTCGCCCGTGCGGGCCTGCGGCCGGTGGCTCGGCTCACGTCGGCGGCCGAGCGGGTCGCGCGTACCGACGATCTGAGACCGATTCCGGTCTACGGCAGCGACGAACTCGCCCGTCTCACCGAAGCTTTCAACATGATGCTGCGCGCATTGGCCGAATCGCGCGAGCGGCAAACGCGACTCGTCACAGATGCCGGCCACGAGCTGCGCACGCCGCTGACGTCGTTGCGCACCAACGTCGAGCTGCTGATGGCATCGATGGCCCCCGGCGCACCACGTCTGCCCGAGGAGGAGATGGAGGGTCTGCGCGAGGACGTGATCGCTCAGATCGAAGAGCTGTCCACACTCGTCGGCGATCTGGTCGACCTGACCCGCGACGAGGCCGGCGTCGTCATTCACGAACCCGTCGACATGACCGAGATCGTTGATCGCTCCCTGGAACGAGTTCGCCGTCGCCGCAACGACATTGAGTTCGACGTGAACCTGGTGCCATGGCAGGTCTACGGTGACGGCAGCGGCTTGGGCCGCGCGGTGCTCAACGTGCTCGACAACGCCGCGAAATGGAGTCCGCCCGGCGGTCGGGTTGGCGTGCGGTTGTCACAGGTCGACTCGAAGAACGCCGAGCTGGTGGTCACCGATCAAGGCCCTGGCATCCCGCCGCAGGAACGACGGTTCGTGTTCGAGCGGTTCTTCCGTTCGGCCTCCGCACGCGCGATGCCCGGTTCTGGGCTGGGCCTGGCAATTGTGAAACAGGTTGTCCTCAAACACGGCGGCGCCTTGCGTGTCGAGTACGCGGTGCCCGGAGGACAGCCGCCGGGCACGGCGATTCATATAGTGTTGCCCGGGAGAACGATGCCCGGGGAGTCCGCGCGACACGCGGTCGCAGGCGTGGACTTGCCCGTGGTCAGCGCCGACAATGATTAGCCTGGGCGCGCTTTGGGGAAGCAAGTCTGTGCATGTTTCGAACGTTCTCTAAGTGGATTCTCAGCCCGCTTAGGCAACTTTGAGAGTGCGAACGCCGTTGTTCTGGATGTCGGACCCACAAGAGGAAAGAGCACCGCAGCGAGATGACCAACCATCCGAGGTATTCGCCGCCACCCCCGCCGGGTCGTCGCCCCGAGCCTGCGGCAACCGGATACCCCGGTGCGCAGCCCGATCCGTACCAGCAGCAGCAGTACGACTGGCGATATCAGACTCAACAGCAGCAGCAGCCTTTTCGCGCCCCCTACGACCCGTATCGCGGCGCTCCGCAGCCAGCGACGGCGCGGTACCCGCAGGCTCCTTTTCCGTCGCAACAGCCGCAGAAGCGTTCTCGCACAGGCTCTTTGATCGCTGGTGCCCTCGCAGTGGCGGTTGTGTCCGCGGGCGTAGGTGGGGGAGTGGCGCTGCTCGCGCAGCCCGACCGGCCCGCGGCCACGTCGACCATCAACGGCGCTGCC
Organism: Mycobacterium sp. NPDC051804; assembly: GCF_044452905.1. Taxonomy (NCBI): domain Bacteria; kingdom Bacillati; phylum Actinomycetota; class Actinomycetes; order Mycobacteriales; family Mycobacteriaceae; genus Mycobacterium; species Mycobacterium sp. NPDC051804. The sequence continues at coordinate 112,699 of NZ_JBITCD010000006.1, forward strand.
CCCGGCCAGCCCGTCGCCAGTCTGCCCGCCGGCTCGGTCGAGCAGGTCGCGGCGAAGGTCGTGCCGAGTGTGGTGAAGCTCGAGGTGGACCTCGGCAGGCAATCCGAGGAGGGCTCCGGGATCATCCTGTCCTCGGACGGCCTCATCTTGACGAACAACCACGTCGTCACCGCTGCCAAGGACGGTGCCGGTGAACCTGGCGGTCCAGGTGGGCCGGCGGCACCCAGTGGTGCGGGCGCCGCGCAGACCAAGGTGACCTTCGCCGATGGCCGCAGCGCACCGTTCACCGTGGTCGGAACCGACCCAAGTAGCGATATAGCCGTGGTCCGCGCCCAAGGGGTGTCGGGCCTGACACCAATCACCATCGGCTCGTCGGCGAACCTGAGGGTGGGGCAGGACGTCGTAGCGGTCGGTTCGCCACTCGGCCTCGAGGGCACTGTCACCACCGGCATCATCAGCGCACTGAATCGGCCCGTCGCCGCCGGCGGCGACATCCGCAACCAGAACACCGTCCTGGATGCCGTGCAGACCGACGCGGCCATCAATCCCGGTAACTCCGGCGGAGCGCTGGTCAACATGAACGGCGAGCTGGTCGGCGTCAATTCGGCGATTGCCACATTGGGTGGCGACGCTGACGGCGCGGCGCAGGGCGGTTCGATCGGGTTGGGCTTCGCCATCCCGGTCGACCAGGCCAAGCGCATCGCCGACGAACTGATCGAGAACGGCACAGCGTCGCACGCGTCGCTCGGCGTCCAGGTCGGTAACGACGCCACGGTCGACGGCGCCCGCATCGTCGAGGTGACGGGCGGCGGGGCCGCTGCCGCGGCGGGACTGCCCAGCGGTGTGGTTGTCACCAAGGTCGACGACCGGGTGATCAACAGTGCTGACGCGCTGGTCGCTGCGGTCCGGTCCAGGGCGCCGGGCGACAAGCTGACGTTGACGTATCTCGATAACGCAGGCAAGCCGCAGACCGTGGAGGTCACCCTCGGCAAGGCCCAGCAGTGAGGCCCACGGTGACCTCCGGAGCCACCACCCTGAGAGTGGCTGCGCCGCTGTCGCTCCCCGGATATACGGTTGGCGTCATGGAACAGCCAGGGGAGTTGGTGGGCCGGGCACTGGTCGTCGTCGTAGATGACCGCACTGCGCATGGTGACGAGGAGGACCACAGCGGTCCGTTGGTCACCGAACTGCTAGGTGAAACGGGCTTCGTCGTCGACGGCGTGGTCGTGGTGTCCGCCGATGAGGTCGAGATCCGCAATGCGCTGAACACGGCGGTGATCGGTGGAGTCGACCTGGTGGTGTCGGTTGGCGGCACGGGTGTCACCCCTCGCGACGTCACGCCGGAGGCGACGGTCGATCTGCTCGATCGTGAGCTGCTCGGTATCGCCGAAGCTCTGCGCGCGTCGGGGTTGTCTGCAGGTGTCTCCGATGCCGGACTCTCGCGTGGCCTGGCAGGAATCTCTGGGAGCACGCTGGTCGTGAACCTGGCGGGATCGCGCGCCGCGGTGCGCGACGGCATGGCGACCCTTACTCCGCTCGCGACTCAGATCATCGGGCAGCTGTCGAGTCTCGAGATTTAAGAGCAAGCTGAGTGCTTCAAACGAAAATGTGATCTTCGTCACAGTGGAGGTTGCGGCGATGGCGGCTCGCCCCGAACGTTCGCGCGATGCAGTTAACAAGATCTTTGGTGACGCGCTGCGCCCGCAGTCGCCGGACGACCGCGATAGTTCATCTATTGATGAGTCCGAACACGACCGCTGGCTGCGGGAAAATATGCCGCCGCACCATCAATGACCTGTGCTTTCGGTTGAAGGGCGGGGTTTCGCACCTCGCGCATTTTTGACGGATCTGTCACTTTTAGCAAATTTCTGCGGACCCTGTAGTGCACCGTGTCCGCGCGTCTGTGGGGGCGTCAGCAGTGTTATGGAAGTGAGCAAAGTGGCGGGTTGGGTAACGCCGGCTTCATCGATTGCGATTCTCGCGTTGCCGGGGTGAATCCCGACCGTTATGTTCCTCGTGTCAACGATGAGCAAGGCGTAAGAGCAACATGTGAGGGTTCTCATTTCCATCACATAAAGCTCCCGCGTCGTGTGGCCTACCGGTAGCGCCAGGCACGAACAAAGAAACAGTGAGTCCCCTCGGCTCACTGTCTACAGCTAGGGAGAACATGAAGGTATTCAGTCGGGTGCTGATTGCGATGGTTGCCGCCATCGCGTCGCTGTTTGTGAGCACTGGCACCTCTCACGCAGGGCTGGACAACGAGCTGAGCCTCGTTGACGGCCAGGACCGGACCCTGACGATTCAGCAATGGGACACGTTCCTCAATGGTGTGTTCCCGTTGGACCGCAACCGGCTGACCCGCGAGTGGTTCCACAGCGGTCGCGCGAAGTACATCGTCGCGGGCCCTGGAGCCGAAGAGTTCGAGGGCACCCTGGAGCTGGGGTATCAAATCGGCTTCCCGTGGTCGCTGGGTGTGGGCATCAATTTCAGCTACACCACCCCCAACATCCTGTTCGACCAGGCGCCAGCGAACCCTCTCTTGGCGTTCGACCCCGGCAACACCAACTTCATCACCACGCCGAACCTGTTCCCCGGTGTGTCGATCAGCGCTGACCTCGGCAATGGTCCGGGTATTCAGGAAGTCGCCACCTTCTCGGTGGACGTCGCCGGTGAGTCCGGTGGCGTGGCGGTGTCGAACGCTCACGGCACGGTGACCGGCGCTGCCGGTGGTGTGCTGCTGCGTCCGTTCGCTCGGCTCATCTCGTCGGCTGGTGACAGCGTCACCACCTACGGCGAGCCCTGGAACATGAACTAACACTCTCCTAAGCAACGGAACGGCCCCCGGAATCATCCGGGGGCCGTTTTGTATGTCGCTCAGGTCTTCTCGTTACTCGTGGTCTCCGCGGTGTCGGTGTCGCGCCCCGGGGTGTCGGCCAAAATGTTGCGGATCTCGGTGAGCAGGGACAGCTCGGTGTCCTGGGCCTGCTCGACTTCGCCCTTCTTGCGCAGCCGGTTGTAGGGGAGCACGACCAGGAAGTAGACGACGGCCGCGACGAGGATGAAGTTGATCGCCGCCGATAGCAGGACGTTCAGGTCGATGGTCTCGCCACCGCCGATGCCGATCTTCAGAATGCCGTAGTCGGAATCGCCGCCCGCGCCTATCCGGTTGATGAGCGGCTGGATGATGCTGTCGGTGAACTTGGTGACCAGCGCCGTGAACGCGGTGCCGATGACCACCGCCACCGATAGATCGACGATGTTGCCCCGGGCGAGAAACTCCTTGAAGCCCTTTAACATGCGCGCAAATTCCTTCCTATAAGTCCGGCAATCCGACAGACACTCGACGTTAGTACCGATGGCCCTGCAGCACCCGAAGACCGGTGCTAGCTTTCGTGCAGGCGGTCAGTTCGGCTGTGTGCCAGACAAATATGGGGAGGGCTTGCAATGCGGTGGCTGTTCGCGGTGGTAGCGGGAGTGCTGCTAGGCATTTCGGTGGTCACTTCGACTTCGGGGAGTCCGGCCAACGCGCAACCCGTTCCGCCCCCGCCGCCGGGACCGGCCCAACCCGGATCCTCGACCACCGAGGAGCTGGCCGACATGGTCCTGGACGCGATCGAGCATGATTCGCCGGCGCCTCCGAGCGCCGCGCCGGGGCCGCAGCCCTGACGTGCTCAGTGAAAGGTGACCGTCACGGTCTGCACCAGCGCCGCGCCCGCCGCCTTGTTGGCGTCGTGAGCCGGTAGGGCGACCAACACCACCCGGTCTCCTCCGTCGCCTGCTCCCGTCGATTTAGGGGAGACCAGGACCACTACCGCATCGGTCGCCACGACCGCCGGCTCCGCGTGGGCGCCCACGCCGGCGTCGGCCCCGGCGCCGAGCACGTCCACCACGTCGCCGGGACGGATCAGGTCGAGCAGCGCAGTGTCGTCGAGGTGGAGCGGCACGATTCGTGCATCGGGGCCTGCCGCCGATTCGGCCAACCTCGGACCCAACAACCGGACGTCGGTCAGCGCCTCGCCGCGGCGCGCCGGACCCGCCAGCGTCGCGCCGACGACGACGGCCAGATCTGTCTGCGAACCGTCGGGAACCGTTGTCGCCAAGCGGGTTTCGAGACGGACATCATCTGCGCTGAGTTCGACCCCGGGTGCCAGATCGCGGGCGGCGACGATGATGTCGGTGCGTTCATGCGCCGGATCGGGCCGAAGGGCCGCGACGGCGGCCAGTACGACAAGAGCGCCGGCGGCGACCCGTCGCGCTGCGACGGTGCGTGACCAGTCGGGGCGTAGGCGATCGGTGAGGCGGCTCAGCGCCGTCGGATTGAGCGATTCCCCCATACCGCCAAACTAGGCAGCCGACGAGGGTGATGGCGCGGGCTGACGTCGCGCCTGTGGATAACTAGCTCGACGCCGCGGCGGCGGGCGCCGAACTCGACGAGCTGGAGCTCGAGCTCGAGTCGCTGGACGATTTGGAGGTGGACTTGTCCGACGACTTGTCGGACGAGGAGGACGACGAGGACGAATCCGAGCTGCCGGATGAGCCGTTCGAGGACGCCGCCGACGAAGACGACGACGAGGAGCTCTTGGACGCCTCGCGGCTGTCGTTGCGGTAGAAGCCACTGCCCTTGAACACGACTCCTACGTTGCCGAACAGCTTGCGCAGACGGCCGCTGCACTTGGAGCAGGTGGTCAGCGCATCGTCGCTGAACGCCTGCACCTCATCGAAGCGGTTGTCGCATTCGGTGCACGCATAGGAATACGTGGGCACGGAAACCTCCGAAGGTCGTCAAACTTCTTAGCACTCTACCGGCTCAAGTGCTAGAACCGCTACGTGCCCGTCGGCATTCCCGTCCGCTAGCCGAGCGTGACGAGTCCCCTCTCAGGGGTCAGCGCGTGGGTCATGCGCACGTCGTGTGGCTCGACGGGCAGCACGTCGACGAGTTCGTCGTCGCGCACAACGGCGATCAGGCGCGCGGCCGGATCGGCCAGCGGAAGGGCACGGTCATAGAAGCCCGCGCCGCGGCCCAGGCGTACGCCGCTGCGATCGACCGCGAGCGCGGGCACCAGGATCACCGAGGCATCGGAGATCGCGTCGCCGCCCGACCAGGGTGGCGCGGGTTCGCGCAATCCGAATGGCGCCTCGACGAGCGCACCGGGGCGGTAGTCGCCCCACTGCAGACCCGCGATGTCAGCGCGGGCGACGGGCAGCAGCACGTGCACACCACGGCTGTGCAGTGAATCGAGCAGCTCGATTGATCCCGGCTCCGACCCGACCGGTACATACGCACACACGGTGGCGGTATCGGCGATGAACGCCGAAAGGTGGTCGGCGAGGGCCTGCGCTTCTACGGAGTGCACCTGCTTCGACACCCTGCGTCGAGCCCGCAGTATCGCCGCGCGCACCTCGGCTTTCGATCGCTGCACCGCACCGCCTCCAAACACCGGGTCTCAGGAGGTTCAACCGACCCAAGGACATTAGTGTGTGAACGATGACACAGGCCGAGGTTCCGGTTCCGCGCACGGCAGTTGTCCCTGCTGCAGGCTTGGGAACGCGCTTTCTGCCCGCCACGAAGACGGTGCCCAAGGAACTGTTGCCCGTCGTCGACACGCCGGGCATCGAGTTGGTGGCTGCGGAGGCAGCGGAGGCAGGCGCCGAACGGCTGGTCATCATCACCTCCGAGGGCAAGGACGGCGTCGTCGCCCACTTCGTTGAGGACCTCGTTCTCGAGGGCACGCTGGAAGAGCGTGGCAAGCACGTGATGCTGGAGAAGGTGCGTCGCGCGACCGACCTGATCAAGGTCGAGTCGGTAATCCAGGCAGAACCGCTGGGGCTGGGACACGCCGTCGGCTGTGTGGAAAGTGTGCTGAACGACGACGACGATGCTGTCGCCGTCCTGCTGCCTGACGATCTCGTATTGCCCACCGGTGTGCTGGAGACGATGTCGAAAGTCCGTGCGAAGCGCGGTGGTTCGGTGCTGTGCGCGATCGAGGTGCCCGGCGACGAGATCAGCGCTTACGGCGTTTTCGACGTCGAACCCGTCAAGGACACCAACAACCCGAACGTGATGCGCGTCAAGGGCATGTTCGAGAAGCCGAAGGCCAAAGATGCGCCGTCGCCATATGCCGCCGCGGGCCGCTACGTGCTCGACCGCGCGATTTTCGGTGCGCTCAAGCGGGTTCCGCGCGGGGCCGGCGGTGAGATCCAGTTGACCGACGCGATCGCGCTGTTGATCAACGAAGGGCATCCGGTGCACGTCGTCGTGCATCGCGGTTCTCGACACGACCTCGGAAATCCCGGCGGCTACCTCAAGGCTGCGGTTGACTTTGCGTTGGAGCGCGACGACTACGGGCCTGAGCTACGGCGGTGGTTGGTGGAGCGCTTGGGGCTGATCGATTGCTGACCCGCGGCGATCGCCCTGACACTTAGAAAGGCGTGTTGTGCGGTCGGTTGAGGAGCAGCAGGCTCGTGTAGCCGCCGCCGCGGTGGCCCCCAGACCGGTCAGAGTGGCGATCGCCGAGGCGCAGGGTCTGATGTGTGCCGAAGAGGTCGTCACCGAGCGTCCGCTGCCGGGATTCGATCAGGCCGCCATCGACGGCTACGCGGTTCGTAGCGTCGACGTGCTCGGCGTCGGAACCGGCGACGAGGACGACGGTGACGACACTGCCGGGACGGGCTCCGATGGCGAGGTGAGCCTGCCGGTCATCGGTTCGATCGAGGCGGGCGCCCGCACCCCCAGCCGGCTGCAGCCCCGCCAGGCCGCGAGGGTCCAGACCGGTGCACCGATGCCGACACTCGCCGATGCGGTACTCCCGCTGCGGTGGACCGACGGCGGCGACTCGCGGGTGACGGTGCTGCGCGGTGTGCGTTCCGGCGCCTACGTCCGCAGAACGGGCGACGACGTTCAGCCCGGTGACGTGGCGGTGCGGGCTGGCGCGATCATCGGTCCCGCACAGGTCGGACTGTTGGCCGCCGTCGGCCGCGATCGCGTGCTCGTGCATCCGAAGCCGCGGTTGTCGGTGCTGTGTGTTGGCGGCGAACTCGTCGACATCTCCCGCACGCCGGGCAACGGGCAGGTCTATGACGTCAACTCTTACGCACTGGCCGCCGCCGGCCGTGACGCGGGCGCGGAGGTGAACCGCGTCGGCATCGTCGATACGGATCCGAAGGCGCTGCGCGACGTCGTCGAGGGGCAGATCAACCGTGCCGAAGTGGTGGTCATCGCGGGCGCGGTCGGTGGAGCCGCGGCCGAAGGTGTGCGGACGGTTCTCGCCGAGCTCGGTGAGATGGAAGTGGCGCGCATCGCGATGCATCCCGGATCGGTCCAAGGATTCGGTCAACTCGGGCGCGACGGCGTGCCGGTGTTTCTGCTGCCGGCCAACCCCGTCAGCGCGCTCGTGGTTTTCGAGGTGATGGTGCGTCCGTTGATCCGGCTGTCGCTGGGGAAGCGGCAGGCGCATCGGCGCATCGTGCAGGCGCGCACGCTGTCGCCGATCACCTCGGTGGTGGGTCGCAAGGGTTATCTGCGTGGACAGTTGATGCGTGATCAGGACACCGGTGAGTATCTGGTGCAGGCGCTCGGCGGCGTCCCGGGCGCACCGTCGCATCTGCTCGCGACATTGGCCGAGGCAAACTGTCTGGTCGTCGTCCCCAGCGAGGCCGAACAGATCCGCACAGGCGAGATCGTCGACGTCGCATTCCTGGCTCAGCGCGGCTGATCGACACCGGACACACCGTCATGAACCTGTGGCGTAACAGCTCCATGCATCCGGGGTGGCCGGAGCCTGCCGGCCCGCTGCGGGTGCCCGCCGGCGTGGTGAGGTTGCGGGCGGTACGGCTGCGCGACGGGGCGCAGTGGAGCCGTATTCGGTTGGCTGACAGGGCTCACCTGGAGCCGTGGGAGCCGACCACTGGCGTGGATTGGGAAGTGCGCCATGCCCTTACATCATGGCCGTCGGTGTGCTCTGGACTGCGGTCCGAGTCGCGTAAGGGTCGGATGTTGGCGTATGTGATCGAGCTGGACGGGGAGTTCGCCGGCCAGCTGACGATCGGAAACGTGACGCACGGCGCGCTGCGGTCGGCATGGATCGGGTATTGGGTGGCCAGTACAGCGACCGGGGGCGGGGTCGCGACAGCGGCGCTGGCGTTAGGGCTGGACCACTGCTTCAACGCGGTGCGGTTGCATCGTGTGGAGGCGACGGTGCGACCCGAGAACACCGCGAGCCGCGCCGTGCTGGCAAAGTGTGGCTTTCGGGAGGAGGGTCTGCTGCGGCGCTATCTCGAAGTGGACGGCGCGTGGCGGGACCACCTGTTGGTGGCGATCACGATCGAGGAACTCAACGGTTCGGCGACGTCCGCGCTGGTGCGCCAGGGCCACGCGAGCTGGACGTAACCCCTGTGCGCCTCGCGAGCGCTACGCCAGGGCTGTGTCCGCGGGCAGATAGCGACGCTGATGTACATCTTGCGAGTCCAAATGCATGTCAAATTGTTGCAAAAGTGACACGTGTGACTTGTGGTGCTTGTCACCAGCGAATTACAGGTGTGTAATTGTCTCGGCGCGCCATCCACGGATGCGCAGGTCAGCAGACCTAGCCTTAACGGGGAAAGGAGCCGGCGACATGCCAAGCATCCCCCAATCCCTTCTGTGGATCTCTCTCGTCGTCCTCTGGCTGTTCGTGCTCGTCCCGATGCTGATCAGCAAGCGAGACGCAGTGCGCCGCACCAGCGACGTCGCGTTGGCGACGCGAGTTCTCAACGACAGCCGAGCCCGGCTCCTGAAGCGCAAGGGGCGGCCCGCGGCCGGCCATGCCAGCGATCCGGACTGGCAGCCGTCTGGCGAAGACCTCGACGATGACCTCGATGATGATGTCGAAGAAGAGGCCCCGACGCGCCGGACCGTCGTGCGCGTTGCCGCCGTAGAGGTCGCGCAGGACGAGGATCCGGGCTACCTCGACGTCGACGTGGTTGACGAAGATGCTGCCGCGCTGCCAGTCGGCACCTCCGCGCGTGCCGAAAGTGACGAATTGACACTGGATTTCGGCGAAGCAGTCGAAGAGGAGCCCGTCGCCGAGCCTGTTGCCGAGCCCGTCGCGGAGGAGGCTGAAGAGTCACCGGCCGAGCGCGAACCCGACGGCACCGAGGATGAGTACGAGTACGTCGCTGATTCCTCCGGGATAGAGGCGCCGTCGGACAACGAGCTCGAGATGGCCGACTCGCTGAGTGCCGCGCGCAAACGCCGATACGAATCGAAGACCGGCGCTGCAGTGAGCGCGCGCAAGTACAAGTTCCGCAAGCGGATGCTGACGGTCATGGGCGTGCTGGTGATCGCGGCCGTCATCACGGCGTACACCCTAGAGCCGATGATGTGGTGGGTCAGCGCCGTCGTCAGCGCAGTGACGCTGTTCTACTTGGGCTATCTGCGGCGTCAGACGCGTATCGAGGAGCGCCTACGGCGCCGTCGGGCGCAGCGGATGGCGCGGTCGCGGCTCGGGGTGGAGAACACCGACGACCGGGAGTTCGACGTCGTGCCGTCGCGGCTGCGGCGTCCCGGCGCTGCGGTGCTGGAGATCGACGACGAGGACCCGATCTTCGAGCATCTTGACCACGCGCCGTTCGCCCGTCACTACGACCTTCCACGGGCCGCGGGCCAGTAGCCTCGCGGTTTCGACCCGCGGGCTGCGACTGGTAGCGTGTGCTACCGGTATCAGGGGCTATGGCGCAGTTGGTAGCGCGTCTCGTTCGCATCGAGAAGGTCAGGGGTTCGAATCCCCTTAGCTCCACAACGATTTATCAGCCGCGGCGTTAAGCCGCGGACTTCTCCAGAATGTGGACGCCGCAGGCAGATCCCAACCCGATGACGTGGGCAAGGCCGACCTTCGCGTTTACGATCTGGCGGTCGCCGGCCTCACCGCGCAGGTGGTGGCAGATCTCCCAGACGTTGGCGATGCCCGTTGCCGCGATGGGGTGGCCCTTCGACTCGAGCCCGCCCGATACGTTCACCGGCGTCGAGCCGTCGCGCCAGGTGGCGCCGGAGTTGAAGAAGTCTGCGGCCCCGCCCTCTTCGCACAGCATCAGGTTGTCGTAGTGCACCAGTTCTGCCGTCGCGAAGCAGTCGTGTAGCTCGACCAGATCGAGGTCCTTGGGCCCGATACCGGCCTGCTCGTAGGCGATCGTTGCGGCCTTACGCGTCAGCGTGTTGACGTTCGGCAGTACCTGGCAACCCTCTTCGTAGGGGTCGGTGGTCAGCACCGAGGCCGACACCTTCACCGCGCGGCGCCGCTGTTCCAGTGACAGGGACGCCAGCGTCTCGCCGTTGCAGACGACCGCGGCGGCGGCGCCGTCACAGTTGGCAGAGCACATCGGGCGGGTGTTGGGGTACGCGATCATGACGTCGTTCATGATCTGCTCGAGAGTGAACCGCTTCTGGTAGGACGCAAGAGGATTCAGTGTCGAATGGGCGTGGTTCTTCTCGCTGATCTTGGCGAACAGCTCGAAGCTGGTACCGCCGTACTTGTGCCCGTACTCCATGCCGATCTGCGCGAAGACGCCCGGCATCGTCTCGGTGCCGATCCGGCCGTCGACGGGTGCGACCGCGCCATAGCGACCCTTCGGCGTCCAGGTGTCGGCGTCCTTCTTCTTCGACCCACCCCCACCGAGCAGGCCTGCGCCCGAAAGCTTCTCGACGCCGACCGCGAGACCGTAGTCGACCTCGCCGGCCTTCACGGCCATGATCGCGGTCCGCAACGCCGTCGCACCCGTCGCGCACGCGTTGGCCACGTTGTAGACAGGGACGCCGGTCTGACCGATCTGCTTCTGAAGTTGTTGTCCGATACCGGCACTGGCGTTCATCAGGTTGCCCGCCGCGATCACGCCGATGTCGGCCATCGTGACCCCGGCATCCGAGAGTGCTCCCGTCGCCGCCTCAGCCGCCAGGTCGACGGTGTCCAGGTCGGGGTGCTTGCCGAACTTGGTCATCTGAATGCCGACGATCCACACCTCGTCGCTTGCGCTCATCGTTGAAGCTCCTTCGCCAGATGGATGGGGGTTTGAGGTCAGCCGACGGGCTCGAAGCCGAAGCCGATCGCCTCGGTGCCCTCGGAGTCGGTGCCGATCGGTTGGATTGCGAGGCGCACCTTCATACCGTCGCGAACGTGCTCGGCGTCGGGCTCGACGTTGATGAGGTTGGCGCGGACCTGTGTCCCTCCGCAATCGACGACCGCAGCGACGAACGGAACCGGGATCCCCGGTGCCGCGAAGGCGACGATCGTGAATGCGCGCACCGTGCCCTCGGTCGGGATCGGCACCGTCGTGAAGTCAGTGGCGAAGCAGCTGGCGCACGCGTTGCGCCGGTCGAAGAAGCGGGCGCCGCAGTTCGCGCACTGCTGCGCTATCAAGTGCGGCTCGTCGCCGTCCAGCACCAGGTAATCGACTAAGGGAATCTGTCCGGCCACGCGCACCTCCATCGTCGGTGCCATCGACGTTAGTACTCATGCGCCGAACGCAATTTGTTGGGATCGGTAGGCGACGTGGCGAGGTCTACTGGCCGCATGCGCAAAACCCTCGTCGCCGCGTGTGCGGCCGCCGCGTTCGCCTCCGTAGGTTTGAACGTCGCGACAGTCCTGGTGCCTGTCGCCAACGCCGTGCCGTTCTGTTCGCCGGCGAATGCGGATACTCCGCCGTGCGCGCCGCCCGAAGGCCCGCCAGGCACGTGCGACGCGAACGGCGTCTGTGGCCAGATCTGGTGCCCCGGTTCAGGCATGGAGCCAATTCCGAACTGGGATATGAACGTCTGCCACACCTTCTATTTCGATCCCAACGCGCCGCTGACCGAACCTGTGATCATTCAGGGTCAACCTCCCGGACCGCCGGCGCCCCCACCGCCGCCGTGCATTTTGTTCATCAACTGCCTGCCCGGTCTCACACATGCCTAGCGGGCTGCTGAGGTCGACCACCCGCTAGTAGGTTCCTTCGTGATGAACGATCTGCGGAGGGGAGTGTGACGGGATCCTTCTGGTGGAACGTCGTCATCGGCCTTGCCGCGGCACTCGTGCTGTCGTGGATTGCGTTGGTGATCGCACTCGTCATCGTGCGGCCGCGATCAGGCCTGCTGCGCGAGGTGATGCGGATCCTGCCCGACGTACTGCGCCTCATTCGCCGGCTCGCGGCGGACAAGACGCTGCCTCGCGGCGTCCGGATCCGGCTCGGATTCTTGTTGGCCTACTTGGCCATGCCGTTCGACCTGATTCCCGACTTCGTCCCCGTGCTTGGTTATGCGGACGACGCCATCATCGTCACCGCGGTCCTGCGCAGCGTGGTGCGTCGAGCCGGAATCGAAGCGGTTCGGGCGCATTGGCCCGGCAGCGACGACGGCTTCGACGCACTGTGTCGCCTCACCGGGCTGGACGGATCCATGACGCCCTAGTTGGCGAGCGCGCGCAGGCCGCGCAGAGTCCTCGTCAACAGTTCACGCCGTTCCTCGATACTCATCGAGTCGCCGGGAATGGCGTTCACCCGCAAGTAGCCCTGTGTCACCAGGTCGCCGACCAGATACCGCGTCGCACCGAGCGGCAAGGACAGCGCAGCGGCGATCTCTGCGACCGAGCGGCTGCGCACGCAGCACGTCAGAATCTGGCCCCGCACATCGTTTTTCGGCCACTGCGGCGATTTGCCCGCGGTGGCGACCGCTTGGACGGGAGCCTCGAGCGGCAGTTCAACATCGGCGTCGGCGCGACCTGCCGTCAGCGCATAGGGCCGGACCAGACTCGGCTCCCGCGCGGTCTCCGGTTCGGTGAACAAGTCGCCCAGCGGCTTGTCCATGCCCGCGGACTGTTGATGCGCGGCGGCGTGCTTTCCTCGAGCATGCGGCTTGTCGTGCGGCAGGTTGAGGTTCTGTAAGAACCACAGGGTCTGATCGGCGTGCACCGATGCGCGCACCTCGGTCGAGACGACCTTGAGCACGGTGCGATCGGTGCCGATGACGAACGTGGTCCGTCTGACCGGAAGCAGCCTGGCCAGTAGACCGCGTCGCCGAGTGTGCCGGCCACGCCAGTTGGTCTCGCGCGTCGCGAACGATGTGTTCAGTTTGGCGAGCCTGCCGCGCCGCACCCCGAACAGTTCGGATACCACGCCGTCCTCGTCGGACAGCAGCGGATAGTCGAACGAGCGTTGCTGGGCGAAGTGGGCCTGCCTGTCGACGGTGTCGGTGCTGATGCCCACCCGATGCGCGCCCACCGCAGCGAACTCGTTGCTCAGGTCCCGGAAATGACAGGCCTGCGCGGTACACATCGGCGAGGACGCCAGGGGATAGAAGAACAGCACAACCGGCCCGTCGGAAAGGAGCCCTGACAATGTGCGGGGCCGGCCGGTGTGATCCAGCAGCGTGAAGTCAGGCGCCTTTTCGCCTGCAATCATCGGCAAAGACTAGCGCGGGGACGCTGCGCGGAATGCATGTCTTGGATATTTCGGTCGTCGCCGGGCATCCGCGGCGGCGGAGCTCGGGTCGGTAGATTGCGACTCAGTGTCAGGGTGAGGTGCCGCGTAGTGCGGTGGTTGGATCCTTTACGCCTGGTGTTTGGCTCTTAGATTGGGTGCCGCTTTCGGGTTGGCGTTCACGCGTTTTGCCGGCATCAGGTCTGAAGGACCGGCCGGCGTGACTTGATAGGAGCGTGGCACCGCCCCCGACTGAGATGTGTCCGCCGACCGGCCCAACCGTCACCTCACAGTGAATGGAGGCAACCACCATGGTTGTTGTTGGAGCCGATGTACACAAGCACACGCACACCTTCGTCGCCGTGGACGAGGTCGGACGCAAGCTCGGCGAGAAGACCGTCAGGGCCGTCACCGGCGGGCATGCGGAGGCAGTGATGTGGGCCCGCGCGCGTTTCGGGGCCGATCTCATCTGGGCGATCGAGGATTGCCGGCATCACCGGTACCGCGTCGCTGGAGGGGACTCCACCCCCGAAGCGCTGCGCTGCCTCAAACGCCGGCTCGCCCGCGTCGTCTTCGGCCCCTTGCGCACAGACAACAACAACCGTCAAAAGCCTTGCCAAATGGCAGCGGCTTGACATAGGAGAAACTCGTGAGCGAAGACAGAGTGCGGGTACAGACGGCAGCCGATGGTGTGGCGACGGTGACGATGGTGCGCGCGGAGAAACACAACGCGCTGGACCAGGCCATGTTCGACGCCCTGATCCGGGCCGCCGAGCAGGTGGCAGCCGACCCGTCGATCCGTGCGGTGGTCCTGCATGGCGAGGGTAAGAGCTTCTGCTCCGGCCTGGACGTCGCCAGCTTCATGTCGGGCGGCGGCAACGGCACCGGCGGTCTGCTGGCGCGCGATGCCGATCGGGTGGCCAACTTCGCCCAGCGCGTGACGTGCGACTGGTCGTTGGTGCCTGCGCCGGTCATCGCCGCGATCCACGGCAACTGTTTCGGCGGCGGTCTGCAGATTGCACTCGGCGCCGATATCCGGATCGCCGCGCCGGACGCGAAGCTTTCGATCATGGAGGTCAAGTGGGGCCTCGTGCCCGACATGGGCATCACGCAGACGCTGCCGAGGCTGCTGCCGATCGACGTGGCGAAGGAACTCACCTTCAGTGGCCGCATCGTGTCCGGGGTCGACGGTGCCGCCATCGGGTTGGTCACCCGGACAGCTGACGACCCGCTCGCCGCTGCACTGGCGCTTGCCGACGAAATCACTCAGAAGTCGCCCGATGCGGTGCGCGCGGCGAAGCGCCTCTATAACGAGACCTGGGTCAGCAACGACGCCGGGGCCGCGCTCGCGCGCGAATCCGAGCTGCAGGCCGACCTGATCGGCAAGCCCAATCAGATCGCCGCGGTGATGGCTGGAATGTCGGGGGAGCGACCGGTTTTCGCCGACCCCGCCTAGAGCCCGCATTCCGCCAGCAATAACTCCGCGAGCAGTTCGGGGTGCGTATTCATCACCTGATGGCCGGCATCGATGTGCAGGATCCGCTCGACGCCGAGCTGTGCGGCGAACCGCTGTTGCCAGTCGGGCGGCAGCGATTTGTCCCGGCCGCAGACGACGTAGCTGGCCGGCTGGGCGATGAGGTGCTCGTAACGCCAATCCGCTTGGGTGTACGTCTTCGGCGGCCAGGAGTCGTGTAAGAGCTTGGACAAGAAGGCTTCCTGCTCGTCCGCGGACATTCCAGTACAGAACATCTCGCGGAAGAGCTCGATCATCGGGGTCGTCTTCTCGTCCAGCGCCCAACCGACACAATCGTCGCGCTCACCCTGCACGCCTTCGCCGATGAGTTGCATGATCGACGTTCCCGGCGGGGGTGCCGAGCAGGTGACGTACACGAGCCGTTCAAACGTCGCGGAGGCACATTCGACCATCCGCGGCATCAGCATTCCGGCTTGCGAATGCCCTACCAGGACAATGCTTTGCATGCCTGATTCGGCGATCTCGGCGACGAGTTCACGTGCGATGTCACCCATGTCCAGCGACGCGGTGTCACGGTCTCGCTTTGTGCCGCAACCGGGTACGTCGAGCGCGAGGTACCGCACGTCCTCCGATAGTGCGACCAGCGCGGCGATGGTCTGGTCCCACACCCACGCACCCTGGCCACCACCGTGAACGAACACCAGATTGTTTGGCATGACCCTCCTAGGTTCGACCGCGAGCAGACGTGAAAACCCCCTTTTTGTACCCGAAATGGGGGGTTTCGCGTCTGCTCGAGACGGAAAGGTTCAGCCATCGAGGCGAGCGCGTAACAGGTCGAGTGATCCGAAGTCGCCGACCATCTGGACAGCCCGATCGAGACCGGCCCGCGTCGTCGCTTCGCCCTGAAGACGCCGGCCGAATGCCGCCGTGACGCCCGCAGCGATGTAGCCGGTAAACGCGAAGAGACGGTACGCGTCCCACGCGTTGTCGAAACTGAGCCGCGTGGTGCCGTCGGCGTTCAGTGTGTCGACGTAGGTACGTACCAGGTCGGTGTCGACGGCGCGGCGGATGTCGGAGTCGATGGACGTTGCGGCGAAATAGGCCAGGTCCTTGATCGCCGGACCGCACGCAGAGACCTGCCAGTCGAACAGCACCGGCCGGTCGCGGACGAAGCAGATGTTGCCGAGGTGGGTGTCACCGTGTAGCAGCGAGGTCGGGTATGTCCGCATCAGCGCTGCGATCGCCCAACGGTTCTTGATGAGCATCTTCGCCTCGTCGCGGAAATTCCGCGGCGCGATGTCGTAGAAGTCCTTCGGGATGGTGTGCAGCAGATGCCACGAGTGCGGGCCGAGGCGGGTGTTGCGTGAGCGGGCTGGACCGAGGAATGCGAGGTCGGTGTCGAAACGTGGTGACTGCCAAAACTTCTGGTGCACGGTCGCGAGCGCACCGGCGACGGCGAGCGCCTGTGGGGCAGTGGCTCCGGTCGCCAATGGCGGGAAAATCGCCTCGCGCAGCGAAAGATCCTCCAGGATCACCACCGCACGGCCACGCCCATCCGAGGCTGCGCCGTAGAGCGCCGGCATCACCTGAGCCAGTTCGGGGTGGAGCCGTCGGTAGACCTCGGCTTCGTTGTGCGCCAGGGCCATGAACCGGTTGAAGAAGCGTTCGGCGGGCCGGGTGGGGGCGAGTTTGACGAACGCCGTAGCGGGCAACTCCGGCGCGCCGGTGATGTCCAGTCGGGCCCGGGTGGCCGTGCCATGGTCGACGTCCCGCAGGTGCACGGCGGTGACGTCTTGGCGTGCCGTCAGCGCGCGGAACATCGCCACATCGATATCGCCGGGTCGGCGCGGAATCCTGTTCGTAGTCAACGGGTTTCCTCGCCATCGGACTTGCGCCGCGCCTTTGCCCGGCGCTTGCCTTCATGCATGGCCGCCACCCTGGCGACAGGGATCGCGCGGCCCTGTTCGATCAGGTCAGCGGGCAGTCGCTGCGGCGCAGGCATCGACTCCGTCCACGACGGCCGACCGACGAGCGCGTCGGCCGCCGAGTGAACGGTGAAGTCGCCGGGGGACACCGAGTCGAGCTCGGACCACTCGAGCGGAAACGACACCGGTGTTCCGGGGCGTAACCGCGGGCTGTACGCCGCCGCGACGGTGGCCCCGCCCGCGCGGGTTGCGTCGACGAACACCTTGCCGCCGCGATCCTCGACGATGAACGCCGTCGTCGCAATGCCCGGGTCGAGAGCCTCCGCGCGGGCGGCGAGCGCACGGGTCGCCGCCGCCACGTCGTCGACCGGTGCCGAGTCGTCGATCGGGACGAAGACGTGCACCCCCTTGGCGCCGCTGGTCTTGACCGCGCCGTCGAGCCCGCTGTCGGCCAGTGCCCGATGCACCAGATGCGCGACAGCCACCACCCTCGCGAAGTCGTCGTCGGGCGGGTCGAGATCGAGCACGAGATGTGTTGGGCGATAGATGTTGTCGGCCAATCCGAGCGTCGGGTGAAACTCCACGGCCCGCTGGTTGGCCAGCCACAGCAGGGTCCGCCAGTCGTTGCACAGCGCGTAGTGCACCTCGCGGTGGCTGGCCTCCGCCCACATCGGCACCGTCCGTACCCAGTCGGGGGTGTACTTGGGCACGTTCTTCTGCATGAAGGGTTCGCGCCCGCGAAGGACCCGCAGAACGGTCAGCGGGCGATCGACGAGGGCCGGCAGCATCCGGTCGGCGACCGCTGCCAGATAGTCGACGAGGTCGCGCTTGGTGGCCCCGGCGTCGGCGGTCAGCGGCTCGTCGAGATTGGAGAGGTCGACCCCGTCGCGCTGCTCCTTGGCGGCCATGTCACCCGGCGGCGGTCGTCGCGAGTCCGCCGTCGACGGGGATGACCGCGCCGGTGAGGTAGGCACCGGCGCGGCTGGCGAGAAACACTGCGATGCCCGCCATGTCGTCGTCGCGGCCGATCCGGCGAAGCGGCGCCGACGCCGCGATCGAGTCGCCAAAGGACTCCAGCGTCGCGGCCATCATCTTGGACTGAAAGGGTCCGGGAGCGACGGCGTTGACGGTGATGTGCTGCGGACCGAGTTCATACGCGAGCATGCGTGTCAGATTGTGCAGCGCGGCCTTACTGCTGACATAGGAATACACCGGCAGCCGGCTCGGGCGAATGCCGTCGATGCTGCCGACGTTGATCACCCGCGCGGGATCGTCAGCGGACCCGGCCTCCCGGAGTGCGGGCAGTAGCGCCTGCACCATCCAGAACGGCGACTTGACGTTGAGATCCAGCACCTTGTCCCATGCCGAATCGGGAAAACTCTCCAACGGTTCACCCCACGTCGCGCCCGCGTTGTTGACCAGGATGTCCAACGGCTCGCCGCCGGCGGTCACCTCTTCGGCCAGGCGCAGACATTCTTCGTGCCGGATCAGATCGGCGGGGATCGCTTGGACGTCGCCGAAACTCGACAACTGCTCGCGGGCTTGTTCGCAGGCGTCGGCCTTGCGCGAGCTGATCACGACGCGGGCGCCGGCCTGCACCAGCCCACGGGCCATCATCAGGCCGATACCCCGCGAGCCACCGGTGACGAGGGCACGCTTGCCGCTCAGGTCGAAGAGCTGGGCATGAGTGCTGAACTGATCTCTGCTCATCCTCGAATAGTGCCCTATCGGGTGCGCGCTGCGTTCCTTGCTCGTTGAGTCGAGCACGCCGTAGCCTCGAGACGTGGCCGGCCCGACTGTCGTCCGAGCCGACGAACTCGTCGAACTAGGAGTCTTCGCCGGCTGTTCAACCGAAGCCCTGGCACCGCTTGCGGCGCAGTTGCAGCCGCTGAACGCGGCGCCGGGGCAGGTGCTCATGCAACAGGGTGAGCTCGCCGTGTCGTTTTTGCTGATCGGATCCGGCCGTGCCGAAGTCACCCATGCGGGAGATGACGGGCACGACACCGTCGCTGAACTCCAGCCCGGCCTGATCGTCGGTGAGATTGCGTTGCTGCGCGACACACCGCGCAGTGCCACGGTGGTGGCGCTCGATCAGCTCACGGGATGGGTCGGTGATCGGGAAGCGTTCGCGACCATGCTCGAGATCCCGGGCATGGTGGAGAAGCTGGTGCGCACGGCGCGGCAGCGGCTCGCCGCATTCATCACGCCGATTCCGGTGAAACTGCGCGACGGGTCCGTCTTCTACCTGCGTCCGGTGCTGCCGGGTGACAGTGAACGCACTACCAACGGGCCGGTCGAATTCTCGGGCGAGACGCTGTACCGCCGGTTCCAGTCGCCGCGCACGCCGACGAAGTCCTTGATGACGTATCTGTTCGAGGTCGACTACGTACACCACTTTGTCTGGGTGATGACCGAGGGCGCCGAGGGGCCGGTGGTGGCCGACGCGCGGTTCGTGCGTGAGGAGGACGACCAGGCGGTCGCGGAAGTGGCCTTCATCGTCGGCGACGACTACCAGGGCCGCGGCATCGGAACGTTCCTGATGGGTGCGCTCGTCGTCACCGCGGATTACGTTGGCGTCGAACGCTTTACCGCACGGGTGCTCAGCGACAATCACTCGATGCGGGCGATCCTCGACCGATTCGGCGCCAACTGGCATCGCGACGACCTCGGTGTCGTCACCACCGTCGTGGACGTCCCGAACCCGCGATCGCTACGGCTGCCGGCGTCGCTGGTCAAGAAGATTCGGGGCGCGACGTCGCAGGTGATCAAGGCGGTCGGTTGATGAAACCCGCTCTCAATAAGGACACCCGGCTGTGTATCTCGTTGGCCGCGCGGCCGAGCAACATCGGCACCCGCTTCCACAACTACCTGTACGACCTGCTGGGTCTCGACTTCATCTACAAGGCATTCACGACGACAGACATCGCAGCGGCGATCGGCGGTGTGCGCGCGCTGGGCATCCGCGGCTGCTCGGTGTCGATGCCGTTCAAACAGGACGTCATCGAACTCGTCGACCACGTCGAGCAATCCGCGTCGTCCATCAATGCCGTCAACACGATCGTCAACGACACGTCCGTTCCCGGGGGACACCTGACCGCGTCGAACACCGACTACCTGGCCGTCCAACGGCTCATCGCCGAACACGGGCTGCAGCCGTCACAGTCCGTGCTGTTGCGGGGCAGCGGCGGAATGGCGAGCGCCGTCGCGGCGGCGTTCCGGGACAACGGCTTTCGCCGGGGCACATTGGTCGCCCGCAACCCTGACACCGGGCGGGCGCTCGCCGAGCAGCTCGACTACGAGTACGCAGCCGAAGTGGGCGACCACACCGCCGACGTGATCGTCAACATCACGCCGGTGGGTATGGCAGGCGGCCCCGAGGAGAACGACCTCGCCTTCGACGCGAATGCGATCCGCGCGGCGCACACCGTCTTCGATGTGGTGGCGTTGCCGTCCGAAACGCCGTTGATCGCCGCGGCTCGCGACGCCGGTATCGCAGTCATCACCGGAGCCGAGGTGATCGCGCTGCAGGCCGCCGAACAGTTCGAGCGATATACGGGGGTGCGGCCAAGCGCCGACCAGGTTGCGGCGGCGTCCGCGGTGTCACGCGCCTAGCGCGGCTACTTCTTGCGCTGCGATTCGGCGTATTCCTCGGGGTGATGCTTTTTCTGGTATGCCCGCAGCGGCCAGAAGAGCACCCACAGCACCGGATAAATCGTGACGTAGAAGAGCAGATGCATCGCAGCGCCGAACAACACCGCGAACACCCACGCCGGATAGATGATGATCAGGCAGAACTGGACGAACTGTTTGAGCACCACCGGATAACCGTCGGACATCGTCCACAGCGTGCGTGGACTCATCGCACTGAGGTACTTCTGCGCGGTCGACGTCGGTACGTCGATCTCGGTTTGCGGCCCGCCGTCAAGGGGTGGTTGCGATGAGGTCATCGTTTGGTCACCAGGCGCCCGCTAGGGCGTAATCGTGGTCTGCTCGTCGATGGCTGCGGTCGCATCCATCAGCGCACCGATCTGATCTTCGAGACCGTCGGCGTTGAGTTGAAGGACATAGAGCCCGCCCTGGCCAGGAATCACGACGGTCTTCTGTGCGATGGCACGTGCAACGCCGTCCTTCTTGTAGGTGCCACCGATCTGCATGGCATCGAACTCGTTGAGCTCATCGGCCATTCCTTCTCCAGCGCCGTCGAAGCCGGGCAGGTTCTTGATCTCGCCGGGCGCGAACTCGAGGATTTTCGCCGGATCGACGTTGCCGGTCAGCTTTGACACCAGCGCGATGATCGAGGGTGGATCTGCTTCGAACGCGGGATCGGTGGAAATGATTGCGCCGTAAGCCCACTCGGGTGCGTCGGGACCGGCGTCCTTCCAGCCCTCCGGGACCGGCAGGTCGATCGTGGGCGAGCCGGGATCCCCGCGCTTGACCGGAGTCTCGGTGATGCCGTTGTCGCGGATGTAGTCGGCGATCGTGGAGTTGGGACCCGCGGCCTGGTTGTCAGTCGTGGGCGCGGCCTCCCCGGCGGACGTAGGGACCGCCGCCGCGCTGGAGGAGGTGCTTTCCGTCGCGGACTCTTCGGTCTTGGTGTCCGATCCGCACCCGGCCAGGCTCAGCCCGACCGCGGCGGCCGCGATGGCGACGACGCCCGCCCTCACTGACTTGTCCATTGGTCTCCTCTTCGAAGTTTCGCCGTAGCCTACGGTCGGCCTCCCTCTAGCGCCATGCCCTATTTTTGCTCTAGACTTCCGGGAAGTTTGCTGGCCCGCTGTTAAATCCTGAGGCCGGATTCACGTATGTTTTTGCATCGGGGGCTGTGTCCTGTCGAGGAGGGGTGGGGAAATGCGGGGGACGATTCGTTCGCTAGGCGTGGTGGGCCTGGCGTTGCTGAGTGTTGTCGGCCTGGCGGTCGCGTGGACTGCGGCTACGGTAGTGCAGCTGACGGCGACCGCGCTCATCATGGGCGGTACCGACCATCCGCTCACTGCAACCGGCGACGACCCCGTCTACGTCAACCGGTATCTGAACAACGTGGTCAACTTCTACATCAATCCGGCGGCATCGCCGACACGTCCCGGCGAAAACCCGACCGACGGAGTCGACGGGGACCCGGTCTACGCGGTGACCTATCCCGCACAGTTCTTCCCGGTATACGGCTCGCAGACCTTCGACTCGTCTGTCCGAGATGGACGCGGGAATCTGAGCAGCTGCGTACGCGGAACGGGTTGCGAATTCAACGGTCGGCCGCCGGCCGGAGAACCGCCGTTGCCCGGGACGGACAACGCCTTTGTGGTCTTCGGATACTCGCAGAGCGCCGTCGTCGCCTCGCTGGTCAAGAAGGATCTGATCGAGACCCGCCCCGCGAACACGGATGTGTCGTTCTTCCTGTTGGCCAACCCGATGCGTCCTAACGGGGGTGTCTTGGCTCGAGGACCTGAGGGTCTGACGATTCCGATCCTCGGCATCACGTTCTACGGAGCCACTCCGACGAACAGTTGCAATGCGGCTGGTGAATGCTATGAGACCGTCGATGTTGCAGCGCAATACGACGGCCTCGGCGGCGACGCGCCGGCGAGCCTCACGAATGTGTTGGCCATCGCGAACGCTGTGCTGGGTTACTACTACTTCCACGGCGACCTGCAGGACGGCAAGTTTCAAGATGCCAAGTACCAGGGTTCGACTGGTGACACTGATTACTACATCGTTCCCGCGAAGCGCTTGCCCATCCTGATGCCGTTCGAGTCGTTCGTGCCGTCGCCGATCCTCACCCTGCTCGAGGCTCCACTTAAGGCGGCGATCGAGGCCGGCTACGCGCGCGATGTCGATCCGGGCGTCGCCACCAAAGTAGGCCTGCTTCCATTCCGGGATCCGGTGCAGGCCGTCGTGAACATCATCAAGGCAATCCCGGTGGGTATCGACGACGCGATCGCCGAGGCATCCGGGGACGTAAACAATCGGCCCCTCGGAACCGATCCCGTGACCAGCCCGTTCGGTGTGGGCGGTCCCGAGCTGCCCGATCCGCCATCGGCCTACAACAACGCGAGCATGCTGTTCTCATCGCGGGTGGGCCAAGACTCCGCTGCCCACGACGGGGAGATTTCCGATGACACGATCCCCCAAGACGGCACCATCGAGGAGAACCTTGGGGAGAACATCGGGCAGGAGAACGCGGGCGGTGATGTCCGGCAAGAAGGTGTCGTCGAGGAAGAGGTCATCGAGGAAGTGCCCGAAGGAGGGGTCACCCAGAAGCTTGAGTCGACCACACCTCGCGTCGGACTGAAGCCGGTGACGAGATTCGGTGAGCGGATCCGTAGCACTCTGGACTCGATCCGCCTGCCGAAGATCAGGGGTCCGATCAGGTTTGACTCACAGCGCGACGCTAAGCCTCCTGCCGCGACGAAACCCGGCGAGAGCGGAACAACCACCGGCGAGCAGGATCCCGATCCGGCCGCACCGGCACGGGATCCTGGTAGCGAGGCGCCCGCCGCTTGACGGCCGACTCAGACGTCGCAGTTCAGCGAAACGGTGATCGACCGGCTGACGACGACGGTGATGTACTCGCGGTCCTTACCCTCGCCGATGGGGATCGTTTGTGTCACCTCTTGCGGATTGCGCACGTTGGTCACGAAGCACTCGCCGATCGGCGCGCTACCCACGCGATCTATGACGACGTTGTAGCCGGCGGCTTCCAACTCACCGATCCTCTGGTACGCGTTGCCGCCGCTGCCGGGCTTCGCTGTCGCCACGCCCGCTGGGGCGATGACGACTCCTATCAACGCTATCGTTGCTACTAGACCCCATTTTGTACGCATGAGGGCCTCCGTTCTTTAATTTGCCTGGTACTTATGCATCGGCGGACGGACAGATTTCGTTGCATGGATAGCTGTAAGGGTTCTCTGAGGTATTCGCACCGATCGCGCGTCTGGTGCGCGACGGTCGCTCTCCTCGCCGTGGCCTGCGGTCCGGCGGGCAATCCGCCGCAGGAAAAGACGGCGACTGCGCCGGTGTCGACGAAGGTGAACCCCGCTCGCATCGACCGCGTGCGGACAGATCTGCCCGACGGTTACGAGACTGCCGACCTCACCGGCCCGGTCACTCCGACGGGGCTGTGGGGATTGGGCGCGCCGTGGTCGGCCGATCCGCCGCAATGCGGTCCGCTGGCGGATCCCGCCGTCGACCCCGCGTCGACGAAGGGGTGGTCGGGATCTGGTACGGGCGGCATCATCTACGCGGTCGTGGCGGCATCGACGGCGGGCCTCGACCCGTCGGCCCGAGAGTCATGCGGAGAGTGGACGTTGTCGGCCGGGAAGGCGAACGGCAGAGTTACCACGACCGCCGCGCCGGCGATCGAGAACGCGGAGACGGTCGCGATGGCGACCGCGACGACGACCGTCGTCGAGGGCGGCACCGAAACCCACTCGCACGCCGACACCGTCACCGCCTACCTGGACGGTTACGTCGCGTACGTCACGGTGGTCACCGATCCGGGATCGCCGAATCCGCAACTCGGCGCGGAATTCGCGAATGAACTGATCGTGAAAACGGTGGTGGCATTACGGAGTTGACGTAGCCGCTACGGGTAAGTTGTGCGCGATGTTCAAGAGCGCAAAGCTCGGCAGCCAGTTGGCTCTGGTTTGCGCCGGGGTGGTACTGGCCGCATGCGGAACTTCGGATGCGGTCGATCTTTCGAACGCCGACATCGCTCGCGTCAAGGACGTGCGGTCGAATTTCGGTCCGCAGTTCAAGGTGACCGAGATCGCGCCGACGGGGATTGACCCGCGACTGCTCGGACCCCAGACGTTGCCGGACGGGATGAAGTTCGATCCGACCGACTGCGGATCGTTCGCCACGTCGCAGGTGCTGCCCGCCGGCGTGAAGGGAAACATGGCGGCGACGACGGCCGAGGGCGACGGCAACCGGTTCATCGTCATCGCCGTAGAGACGTCCGAACCCGTCCCGGTCAATCGGCCCGCCGAGAACTGCAAGAGGGTCGGCTTCGCGGGCGGCGGCATACGCGGACTCGTCGAGGTCGTGGAGGCGCCGCCGATCGAGGGCGCGGACACGATGGGCACTCACCGGGTGTTGCAGACCATCGTCAACGGCAAGCCCGGCGCGGGGGAGATCTACAACTACATCGCGAGCTTCGGGACGTTCCTCGTGATCGTCACTGCGAACCCGTTGGTGCTGCCGGACAAACCCGTTGCACCCGTCGACACGCAACGTGCACGCGACCTCCTCGTCTCGACCGTAGGGGCGGTCAAGGGTTAGCGGACGTCGTGCGGGCGGAACTGAATGCTGATCCGCGGGCCGGTCGGCCGCGACGTCTTCGGTATCGCGTGCTCCCAGGTGCGCTGGCACGAGCCGCCCATCACCAGGAGGTCGCCATGCCGGTGCGAGATCCGAAGGGATTTGCCGCCGCCGCGCGGCCGCAGCGCGAAAACCCTTGTGGCGCCGAGGCTGACGATGGCCACCATGGTGTCCTCGGTGCTGCTGCGGCCGATCGTGTCGCCGTGCCAGGCCACGCTGTCGTCGCCGTCGCGGTAAAGGCACATCCCCGCGGTGGTGAACGGCTCGCCGAGTTCGCCCGCATACAGATCGTTGAGGCGTCGGCGAATCTGCTTCAGCCGCGGATGCGGTGGCGGTTCGTCGACCAGGTGGTGAAAGCTGACCAGCCGTGGGACGTCGAGAACGCGGTCGTACATCTGCCGTCGCTCGGCGCGCCACGGAATCTGATCCCGAAGTTCTCCGAAGAGCGAGGCGGCGTCGTCCAGCCAGCCGGACCGATAGTCGATCCAGGCGCCATTGCCGAGATGGCGCCGTTCGGCGTGCTCGAACAGCGAGCTCTGAAGAGCCAGCTCCATGCACGCGAGTCTATCGCACAAGCGTTCGAATGTTCTAAAGGCGCACGGCGCCTGGTCCCTCCTCGGCGAGCACGTCGCCTGGGTTGGACAGAGCGCAGGTCTTCAAGCTGAGGCAACCGCAGCCGATGCAGCCGGTCAGATTGTCGCGGAGCCGTTGCAGGTGCAGGATGCGGTCATCGAGGTCCTGGCGCCAGCCTGCCGACAGCTTGGCCCAGTCCTTGCTCGTCGGGACGCGGTCGGTGGGCAGGGTGGCCAGCGCGTCGCGGATGCGGGCGAGCGGAATGCCGAGGCGTTGACTCATGCGGATGAACGCGACGCGCCGCAGGGTTTCGCGGGCGTATCGCCGTTGATTGCCTCCGGTGCGCTTGCTGGAGATGAGGCCTTCGCGTTCGTAGAAGTGCAGCGCCGAGATGGCGACACCACTTCGAACGGCCATATCCGAGGGCGTGAGTTCGTGAACCAACTCCATGACCTCAACCCTAGTTGAGGTAGCTGTCCGGGCTGTGCGCGTTACGGTGCTAGATGTGACGACGCTGGGCTGCGATTCCGAGGTTGGCAGGCTGCGGGCCGTCATCCTGCACCGGCCCGGCGCCGAATTGCAGCGGCTGACCCCGCGCAACAACGACAAGCTGCTCTTCGATGGACTGCCGTGGGTGGCCAAGGCACAGCACGAACATGATGCGTTCGCGGCGCTGTTGGCCTCGCGCGGTGTCGAGGTGCTCTTGCTGGCCGATCTGCTGACCGAGGCGCTGGCCAAGAGCGGTGCGGCGCGCATGCACGGCATTGCGGCCGCGGTCGATCCGCGACGGTTGGGACTGCCATTGGCGCAGGAGCTTTCGCTGTACCTGCGCACATTGGATGCCGCGTCGCTCGCGTCGGTGCTGATGGCGGGGATGACGTTCAACGAGTTGCCGTTCAGCGGGGGCGAACTGTCATTGGTGCGCCGGATGCATCACGGCGGAGACTTCGTCATCGATCCGTTGCCCAATCTGCTGTTCACTCGGGACTCGTCGTTCTGGATCGGCCCGCGAGCGGCGATCACGTCGCTGGCATTGCCTGCGCGGGTTCGCGAGACGTCGCTGACGGATGTGATCTATGCGCATCACCCGCGATTCCTGGGGGTGCGGCGGGCGTACGAGTCGCGGTCGGCACCGGTCGAGGGGGGTGATGTGCTGCTGCTGTCGCCCGGAGTGGTGGCGGTGGGGGTGGGGGAGCGGACGACGCCCGCGGGTGCGGAGGCGTTGGCGCGCAGCCTGTTCGACGACGATCTTGCGCACACTGTGCTGGCTGTTCCGATCGCCCAGGAGCGGGCGCAGATGCACCTCGACACGGTGTGCACGATGGTCGACGTCGACGCGGTGGTGATGTACCCGAATGTCGTCGAGTCGTTGTCGGCATTCACGATTCATCGCGACGGGTCGGGCGGAGTGCGGATCGACGATGCGCGACCGTTCCTGATCGCCGCAGCCGAGGCGATGGGTATCGAGAAGCTGCGCGTGATCGCGACCGGTCTGGATCCCGTCACCGCGGAGCGGGAGCAATGGGACGACGGCAACAACACGCTGGCGGTGGCGCCGGGCATGGTGGTCGCGTACGAGCGCAACGCCGAAACCAATGCGCGGCTGGCGGATTCGGGTATCGAGGTGTTGCCGATCGAGGCGTCGGAGCTCGGCACTGGCCGCGGCGGACCGCGCTGCATGTCGTGCCCCGCGGCGCGTGACCCGCTCTAGCGGGTTTGGCGATTCGTCTTCGCCGAAATAGCGTTCCGGGCCGCTAGGCGGCGGTATCCGCAGCCCTGGCTTCACGCTCGCGTCGCGCCGTTGCGTCGCGGGCCCACTCGATGATTTGGTCGGGACGATGTGCGTTGATCACTCGGATGATGATCCAGTTGCGACGCTGCAGCATTCGGTGCTTCGCGATGTCTCTCGCGTACTGACGCGGGTCGGAGCGATGGTGGTCGCCGTCGTATTCGATCCCGATCAGAAGTTCCTCCCAGCCCATGTCGATGTAGGCCCACCCGTATTCGCGGTCGTACACCGGGATCTGGGTTTGCGGCCGAGGGAGTCCGTCGTCGATTAGTAGCAGACGCGTCCACGTCTCCTTCGGCGAATGGCCGCCGGGGTCCATCAATTGAATTGCTTCCTTGAAGGCGCGCACACCTCGAGCGCCTTTGTAGCGAGCGCCAAGCGGCATTACATCCTCGGCAGTGATGCCGGTTGCGCGTGCCAACGCATCGAGGTGTGCGACCGCGAGATCGCGAGGCAAGTATCGGCCCAGGTCAAGTGCTGTGCGCTGCACTGTGGCGACCGGCAATCTGTGAATCCGTTCCACCTCGTCGTCTGCGATTCGGTCTCGACGGGTGACGATGCCAGCGGGCGGACGATTATTGCTCCACACCAGTTCGACCGGTGCACAGTCGTCGACCCACTTGGCGCCGTGCAGGGCGGCGGCGGCACGGCCGGTGATCACGGCTCGCCGCCCGGACCATAGCCACGCGCCCACGGTGTTGGCGCGCAACGATCGTCCCGCATCACGTGGTTCGTACACATCTCGAAAGATCGCCCGGTATCTCGATCGCAACTGGCCTCGAGTGATCTCGCCCCTTGCGATCGCTTCGCTCCCCAAAAAGACCCTCCCCATGCATCGATCGTGCTCTATTTGATGAGGCCTTGGCTCAGATAGCAACCCGGGCTGTGGATAACGTCGTGCAGGCGCCTGGAATGCTATTTCGGCGCGCAAAAGCAGCCAAGAACCAGGTATGCACTAGCTCCAGGACGGCAGCCAGATCTGCATGTTCCAGGTGGCCTGCGAAATCGGAATGCCCGTCAGGATCGGATACATCCACGCGAAGTTCGTGAGCACAAGCGCGACATAGCAACTCACCGCTATCAACCCGAGCGTTCTTCGCTCGGAGTTCTGGTTCGGTTTGTACAGGACGTCGCCGAGGATCATGGCGATCATCAGCACCAGGAACGGCGCCATCGTCGCTGCGTAAAAGAAGTACATCTGCCGATCGATGTCGGCGAACCACGGCAGGAACCCAGCGCTGTAGCCCACCAAGAGGGCCGCGTAGCGCCAGTCGCGTTTGACGAACGTCCGCCACAACGCCCACGCCAGCACCGGCACCGCGATGAACCACATCGCCGGAGTCCCGACCAGCATCACGGCCTTCACACAGGACTGATCCCCACAGCCCGGCACGTTCTGGTTGTCGATCGCGTAGAGCACCGGTCGCAGCGACATCGGCCACGTCCACGGCTTCGACTCCCACGGGTGGTGGTTGCCGTCCGCATTGGTCAGGCCGGAATGGAACTTGTAGGCGCCATACGTGTAATGCCACAGCGAGCGCACCGCGTCGGGCAGCGGCAGGATGCTGCCCTCGCCGATTTCCCTGCCGACCGCGTGCCGATCCACACCGGTCTCCGACGCGAACCATGGCGTATAGGACGCCAGGTACACACCGAACGGAATGAGCACGAGCGCGTACAGCGACGGGCCCAGATCACGTCGAAAGGCGCCGAGCCACGGCCGCGGGACTCGGTACTGCCTACGCGCGGCGATATCAAACGCCAGCGTCATGACGCCGAAGAAGGCCACGAAGTAAAGCCCGGACCACTTTGTCGCACAAGCCAATCCGAGTAGCACTCCGGCGCCGAACCGCCACCATCGCACCCCCAGGCGCGGCCCCCATTGCGTTTCGCCGATACGGCCCTCCAGCAGCGCGACGTGCATCCGCTCCCGCACCTGGTCGCGGTCGACCATCAAACAGCCGAACGCCGCCACCACGAAGAAGACCAGGAATCCGTCGAGCAGCGCGGTGCGGGCGGCGACGAAGCTGACCCCGTCGGCAACCAGCAGCAGCCCCGCGATGCCGCCGACGACGGTGGAGCGGCTGATCCGCCGCGCGATCCGTACGACCAGCAACACCGTGATGACTCCGCAGACAGCCCCCGCGAAGCGCCAACCGAGGCCGTTGTAACCGAACAACGCCTCGCCCAACGCGATCAACTGCTTGCCCACCGGCGGATGAACCACCAAGCCGTAGCCCGGGTTGTCCTCGACGCCGTTGTTGTGGAGCACCTGCCAGCCCTGCGGCGCGTAGTGCTTCTCATCGAAGATCGGCGTGCCCGCATCGGTGGGCGATCCGAGGTTCAGGAACCGTGTCACGGCGGCCAGTGCGGTGACGACGGCCGTCATGGCCCAGCCCTGCAGACGGTCCACCGGACCGAAGTCGGCGACCGGGACCAGCGGCGCGGGGCTGATGACGGGGACCGCGCGCGAAGCTTCGGTTGCGGGGGCGGTCACGCAAGCGATCGTAGGCTGTCCCGCATGAGCACCGGCCGACTGCTTATCGGCGCCACGCCGCTGGGCCAGCCCGCGGATGCCTCTGCGCGGCTGGTCAGCGCCCTGGCCAGGGCCGACCTGATAGCCGCCGAGGACACCCGGCGGATCCGAACCCTGGCTCAGGCCCTCGAGGTCAAGCCCGCGGGCAAGGTTGTCAGCCTCTACGACCAGAACGAGGCGACGCGGGTTCCGGCGCTCGTCGCCGAGATCGCGGCCGGCGCGACAGTGCTGCTGGTCAGCGACGCCGGCATGCCGTTGATCAGTGATCCGGGGTACCGGTTGGTGGCCGCCTGCGTCGACAGCGGGCTGACGATCTCGTGCCTGCCCGGCCCGTCCGCCGTGACGACGGCACTGGCCGTTTCAGGCCTGCCGTCCGAGCGGTTCTGCTTCGAGGGGTTCGCGCCGCGCAGGCACTCGGCGCGGATGACGTGGCTCGCCACCCTGGCCGCCGAGGCGCGCACGTGCGTGTTCTTCGAGTCGCCCCGACGGCTGGCCGAGACGCTGAAGGACGCCGTCGAGGCGCTGGGCCCCGACCGCGAGGCCGTCGTGTGCCGGGAGTTGACGAAGACGCACGAGGAGATCGTCCGCGGCTCGCTGGCCGAGCTCTCCGAGTGGGCACAAGAGGGCGTGCTCGGCGAGATCACCGTCGTGCTGGCGGGCGCCACACCGAAGGCAGACGTGGAGTCGCTGGTGGCGCAGGTTCAGGAACTCGTCGAACAGGGCATGCGGGTCAAGGATGCGTGTGCGCAGGTGATCGCGACGAATCCGGGCTCGCCATCGCGGCGCGAACTCTACGATGCGGTTCTGCGCTCGCGCGACTGAAGGAGCCGGTGAAATGAGTACGACGGTGTTCGTGATCTCGTTGGTCATTGGGATCCTGGCTGTGCTGGCGTTGATCTGGATTCCCATCGTCGTTTGGTTGCGTCGTCGCAGCGGCGCAACAGCCGAGCAGCTGGCCGCAGAGATCGAGGGCGAATCCGTTCTTCGTGCGCCGGAGAAGGGGTCCTATCGCGGAGCGACGGCGTCCGGATTTCCGGTGGTCAAGAACACCGGATTGATAGCGCTCACCCGTCGGCGGTTGGTATTCCGAACGCTCACCGGCCACCTGATCGAAGTCCCGGTCGATTCGATCATCGGTGTGCGGGAAGCCGCGGTCTTCAAGGGTTCGGTAGTCGGCGGACAGACACATCTGATCGTCCAGACCACCGCCGGTGAAGTCGGTTTCTACGTGTTCTCGGGCATCGCCGAATGGGTCGCCGCAATAACGACGTTGGTACCTGGTCAACCGGCCTCGTGACCTCGCCGGCGTTGGTGCTCGGCGGCGTCCAAAAGCTCATCGAACTCGACACCTGCCATAACTTGATGATCAGTGAGCCTGAGCGGCTCGCGCAGATTCTGATCGAACGCTGCCGGGTGTACGCCGATTGTTAATCGCGCCACTACCGGAGCACGGCCTACCGAATCGGCGTACCAAGGAACTATGAGAGTCGTTGGCTTGGAAGAACATTACGCCACGGCCGAAGTCATCGAAGCTTGGGCGAACCTTGATCCGCGCTGGCAAGATCCTGTGGTGACGGGGACGGTTGGGCTTCGGCAACGCCTACTCGAGATCGGCGATCAGCGGCTTGCCGCGATGGACGACGCAGGCGTCGACGTCCAGGTGGCCTCGCTGACGTCGCCGGGGCTCTGGAACCTCGCA
The DNA here is from genome assembly GCF_044452905.1 of Mycobacterium sp. NPDC051804. Taxonomy (NCBI): domain Bacteria; kingdom Bacillati; phylum Actinomycetota; class Actinomycetes; order Mycobacteriales; family Mycobacteriaceae; genus Mycobacterium; species Mycobacterium sp. NPDC051804. The sequence goes on from NZ_JBITCD010000006.1 coordinate 144,430, forward strand.
CCCGCCGTCACGAGAGCCCTTCAATCTGATTGCAACGATCAACTGGCCGACGCCGTGCGCGCACATCCGGACCGCCTGCAGGGCTTCGCCACCCTCGCCGCTCCCGATCCCGACGCTGCCGCCGACGAACTCCGCCGGGCGGTAACGACTTTGGGGTTCAACGGCGCTCTTGTGTTCAGCCGGGTCCGCGAAATGCCTATCGACAACTGGGACTTCTGGCCGGTATTCGAAGCCGCCGAGGACTTACGCGCGCCCCTGTATCTTCACCCGCAATCGCCACCGCCGGCAGTCCGCGATGCCTACTACTCGGGGTTCGACGACATGGTCAGCGCTGCCTTCGCCACCCACGGAGTCGGCTGGCACTACGACACGGGCGTTCAACTCCTTCGCCTCATCCTCGCAGGCGTCTTCGACCGCTTCCCGGACCTGCAGGTGATCCTGGGCCACTGGGGTGAAATGGTGCTGTTCTTCCTGGAACGTATCGACAGGATGACGGGGATCGGCCGCCTCGAGCGACCCGTTTCGGAGTATCTGCGATCGAACGTGTTCGTCACTCCCGGTGGGATTTTCAGCCCCCGCTATCTACGCTGGGCCCTGGACGTCGTCGGCGCCGACCGCATCATGTTCGCCGCCGACTACCCCTTCGTTCCCGCGGCCGACGGGGCCGCGCTGCGCTTCCTCGACGAACTGGATGGCGACGATCGGAACAAGATCGCCTCGGACAATTGGGATCAGCTGTGCGCGGGGATCCGCCGCTGAGAAGCGAGGTCGATGAACGGTGCTGCCTTGTGCAGACATTCGTCCCATTCGCGGTCGGGATCTGAATCCGCAGTGATGCCACCGCCGACGCCGAGCACCGCGTTACCCTCAGCGTCGAACTCGACTGTACGGATCGCCACGTTCAGCTCGCACCCGGCGACCGGCGACGCCAAGCCGACTGTGCCGCAGTAGATACCGCGCCGCTTGGGCTCCCACCCTCTGAGCAGCTGGCGGGCTCTCAACTTCGGTGTTCCCGTGACCGACGCCGGCGGGAACGTCGCGTCCAGCACCTCCGCCATCGGCACGTCGACCTCGACGCGCGCCGTCACCGTCGACACCAGATGCCAGACCCCCGGCGCCGGACGCACGACGAGCAGTTCGGGGACGGACACGCTGCCGGTCACCGCCACCCGACCGAGATCGTTGCGGACCAGGTCGACGATCATGATGTTCTCCGCAACATCCTTGACCGATGCCCGTAGCTCGGCGGGATTTGCTTCCCGCGGAAGCGTGCCCTTGATCGGACTCGACGCCACCGCTTCGCCGCGCCGACGCAGAAACAACTCCGGCGACAGCGACGCGACAGCACCCCAGTCGCCCGCCAGGTACGCCGCGCGTGCGGGGGAGGTACGCGCCACCGCGTCGGCGAAGAAATCGATTGGGGGGCCGTCGATCCGGCCGGCGAATTGCGTGCACACACACGCCTGGTACACCTCACCCGCCGCGATTGCCTCGAGGCATGCCAGCACGCCGCGACGGTGTGCTTCTCGATCGGCCGCACCCCACGCGATCACACTCCGCCGAGGCGATGCAGCAGCGTGGAGTGCCTCCGACACCCAGTCGGGAATCTGTGCACCGGAAAGGCTTTCGTACCACCACTGTCCGTCGTCGTCCTGGCGCAGCACGCAGTTCGACCAGCCGCCCGCGGCCTCGGGGATGCGTGGACCGCGGCCATCGACGCCCGCATCGGGATAGGACAGGTAGCCGAACCATCCGCCGCCGACGGCATCACCGGATGCGCCGGGGGATACGTCGAACACTTCGTCGACGTCGACGGGCGTCACGTCCACCGACGGAGCGATGACCGCGCCGGACCCGAACCACTCGCCGATCAGCGCGGCAGGCGCGGGAAGCCCATGGCGTTCCGCGGAGGCGGCGAGGGCGCGCAGCACCGCATGGGCACTGCCCAGCCCGCCGAGCCGCTCGATCCGCACACCTCAAGCGTGGCAGAGGCCTACCGGCTTATCTCGCGCGGGATGTCGACACCGGTCAGCTTCTCCGGGTTGCGCATCGCATAGAAGTGGCTGATCTTGCCGTCGGTGATCTCGACGGTGATGATGCCCTCGAAGCTGTCGCCGAGGTAGAGCTTCAGCGCTGGGGCGTTGTTGTACATCGCGGGCTCCACGCGGCCGGACTCCCCGGCCACGCGCACCAACCCGATGATCACCCTGGCCACCTTGTCGGCGCCGACGACGGGCCTGCGGGCCGCGCTGACCTTGCCGTCGCTGTCGGCGGTCCACTCGACGTCCTCGGTGAGCATCTCCAGCAGCCCGTCGAGGTCGCCGGTCGAGGCCGCGGCGAAGAACTTTGCGGTGATCTCCATCGACAGCTGAGGGTCGACAGGCTCGAACCGCTTTCGTCGCGACTGGACGTGTTCGCGGGCCCGGTGCGCCATCTGACGCACCGCAGCCGAGGATTTGCCGATGGTCGAGGCGATCTCGTCATGGCTGAAGCCGAACACCTCGCGCAGCACGAACACGGCGCGTTCGTCCGGGCTCAGCGTCTCCAGCACGACGAGCATCGCCATCGAAACCGATTCGGCCAGCACGACATCGGCTGACGCATCCTTCGTGTCGAGCAGCAGCGGCTCCGGCAGCCACGGGCCGACGTAGTCCTCGCGCCTGCGGGACTGTGCCCGCAGCGAGTTGAGCGACTGCCGGGTGACGAGCTGGGCGAGGTAGGCCTTGGTGTCCTGCACCTTCGACAGGTCTACCTCGGCCCAGCGCAAGTAGCTTTCCTGCAACACGTCGTCCGATTCGGTTGCGCTGCCCAAGATCTCGTAGGCGATCGTGAACAGCAGCGGCCGTAGCTGGGTGAATCGTTCGGCGTGTTCGTCGGTCACGGCCGCACCGGCTCCGCTGCGGCCACCTTCTGCCGGCGCTTGCCGCCCTTGAGCCAGAAGTAGCTGCCCGGCTTGCGTGCCTCCCGCTGCAGGAAGCTGACGGTGCCCTTGCAGACCGCTTCCTTGATTGTCGCTGCGGTGCGGCCACCGATATGCAGCGGCATCACGCTGTCATCGAGATGCGCCAGCTGGACGAGGCCACCCTTGCGGCCCAGGCTGATGCACTGGCCGGTGAACGCCTGATTCAGCAGCTTGGGCTCGGTGCCGGCGATGCGGCTGAGCACCGTGTTGGCGGCCTGCGCGCCCAGCGGGATCGCTGCCTGGCAGCTCATCCGCAGCGGCAGGTTCGATGGAGCGGACGCATCGCCCGCGGCGACGATGCGGGGGTCGTCCACGCTGGTGAGCGTCTCGTCGGTGAGCAAGCGACCGGCCGCGTCGGTGCTCAGCCCGCTGCTGGCAGCCAGGTCGGGCACACCGAAACCGGCAGTCCAGACCGTGACCGCGCTGGCGATCGTGCGTCCGTCGGCCAGGATCACCGACTCGGGACGCACCTCGGTCGCGGTCGAGCCCGGACCGTCGATGATGGTGACGCCGAGCCGGTTCAACCGCTTGGCGGCCGCGCGGCGACCACGGGCGTGCAGGTAGGGCCCGAGAACGCCACCGCAGACCAGGGTGACGCGTCGGCCTTCCTCGGCGAACTCGGCGGCCACCTCCAGGCCCGTCGGCCCGGCGCCGATGACGGTCATCGGCGCATCGGTACCTGCTGCGTGAAACGCCTTCTTCAGCTGTTCGGCATGCTCCAGTTCCGAGATCGGATAGGCGAATTCAGCGGCGCCGGGAACCACCGGTGCGGCCCCGTGGCTGCCGATGGCGTAGATCAGGTAGTCGTAATCCAGCTCGCCCCCGCCGGCGAGTTCGATGCGCCGCTGCGGTGCGTCGATGCGTGTCACCGAGTCGATGGTCAGCTCGATGCCATCGCCGAGGATCTCTGAGTAGTCGACCACCGCGTCGTCGGTGCCGGTCACCAGCTGGTGAAGCCGGATCCGCTCGACGAACTTCTTGCGGGGATTGACCAGGGTGATGTCGACGTTCTCGTTCAACCGCAGGTGGTTGGCCGCGAGCACGCCGGCATATCCGCCGCCGATCACGATCACGCGGGTCTTCTGGTCGGTCATTTTCATCTCCTCGGGTCATCCTGCTCTCCGTTGAGCGGGTCTGTCCTCGAGACACCACGGGAACCGGGAGTGTGACAACAAGAGCCGCTATGTGGCCGACGTCACTAGCGGCTGATGGTCCGGGGGGTCGTGATCCCAACCAGTTTGTCCGGGTTGCGCATCGCGTAGAGGTTGGTGATCTTCTCGTCGATCACCTCGAAGACGAAGACGCCCTCGAGGTGATCGCCGGTGTAGATGACCACTGCGGGAGCGCTGTTGTAGACCGCCGTCTCGAATCGGATGTCCGGCATCTCCTTCGCGACCTCGAACAGACGCGCCATGAGCGCCGCGACCCTTCGCGCGCCGACGACGGGCCGCCGGATCGCGGCGGCCTTACCGCCGTGGTCGGCCGTCCAGGTGACCCTCGGCGCCAGCAGCGCCATCAGGCCATCCATGTCGCCCGTGGACGCGGCGGACAGGAACTGTTCGGTGATCTGTGTGGTCCGCTCTGCGTCGACGGGGCCGAACCGGTTACGTCGTGCGTGCACGTGCTCGCGGGCGCGGTGTGCCATCTGGCGCACCGACGCCACGGACTTGCCGACGGCCCCGGCGATCTCGTCGTAGTCGAAGCCGAACGTCTCGCGCAGCACGAACACCGCCCGCTCATCGGGGGTGAGCGTTTCGAGGAGGACCAGCATCGCCATCGAAACCGATTCGGCGAGAACGACATCGGCCGAGGCATCGCGGTCATCCAGCAACAGCGGCTCGGGAAGCCACGGACCGATGTAGTCCTCGCGGCGCCGTACCCCGTCACGCAGTGCGTTGAGCGCCTGACGGGTCACCAGCTGCGCAAGGTAGGACTTGGTGTCCCGCACCGTCGCGAGGTCCACATCCGCCCATCGCAGGTAGCTGTCCTGCAGTACATCATCGGATTCGGTTGCCGAGCCGAGGATCTCGTACGCGATCGTGAACAGCAGCGGCCGCAGATGGGTGAACCGCTCGGCGTGCTCCTGCCCGGTGATCACGCGCTCGCCACCACCTCGGTAGCGGACTCCGTTGGCCGCGGACCGCTCTTGAGCCAGAAGGCCGATCCGGGCCTGCTGGCTTCTCTGCGCATGCCCCACAGTGTGCCCTTGCAGATGCCCTCTTTGATTTTGGCGACGAGACGGCCGCTGAAGAAGACGTTGACCGGTGAGTCGTCCGTGCGGGCGATCTGCAGGATGCCGTACTTGCGGCCCAGGCTGATGCAGGCGCCGGGGATGCCGTACTCGAAGTTCGCAGCGGTCGTGCCCGCGATGCGGCTGAGCACGGTATTGGCGGCCTGAGGGCCGAGCTGTGAGGCCGACGCGCAGCACATCCGCAACGGCTCGCCCGAGGGCGAGGCGCAGTCGCCCGCGGCGACGATGTGGTCGTCGTCCAGGCTCGTCAGGGTCTCGTCGGTGAGCAGCCGGCCGATCGCGTCGGTTTGCAGCCCACTGGACGTGGCCAGGTCCGGGACGCCGAAGCCGGCGGTCCAGACGGTGACGGCGCTCGGACGGACGGCCCCGTCGGCGAACACTACGGCGCCGGGACGGACCTCGGTGACGACGTCGGTCGTGAGAACCTTCACGCCAAGCTTGCGCATCACCTTGGCGACCGACCGGCGGCCCGGCTCGGACAGATATGGGGCGAGCTGACCGCCGCAGACGAGTGTGACGTTGCGCCGCTGCTCGGCGAACTCGGTGGCCGCCTCGATTCCGGTCAGCCCGGCGCCGACGACGGTGACGGGTGCATCCGCGGGCAGATGGTCGATGACGGCGCGCAGACGCTGAGCCTGCTCCAATTCGGCTATGGGATAAGCGAATTCGGCCGCACCGGGGACCGATGCCGGAACGATGCCGGTGCTGCCGACGGTGTAGATGACGTAGTCGTAGTCGAGTGCGCGGCCAGAGGCCAGCTCGACGATGCGATTGGCGGTGTCGATGCGGGTTGCGGTGTCCACGACCAGGTTGATGCCCTCTCCGAGCAGGCTGCCGTAGTCGACGGTCGCGTCGTAGTTGCCTGCCACGTGCTGGTGCAGCCGGATCCGCTCGACGAACTTGGGGCGGGGGTTTACCAACGTGATGTCGATTCCGCCGCGCATCCGCAGATGGTTGGCGGCCAGTGTTCCGGAGTAGCCGCCGCCGATGACGACGACCTTGGGTGCGGTGTTGTGTTGAGTCATGCCCTCGAGACACCATCCACGCGTCGATCGTGACAAAAAGTGACGTGGGTCACTCCACCTGGTAGCGCGGGAAAACTCCGACGGGGGCGGGCAGCTCGGTACCAGGCGCGATCCGGGTCCCGACGGACGCGAACGTCCGCTGGTCGTCGGCCTGGCCCAGCAGGTCGAGAAGCTTGGCCATCGACTCGGGCATCACCGGCTGGCTCAGCAGCGCGGCGATCCGCACCGTCTCCAGCGTCGTGTACAGCACGGTCCGGAACCGTGCCTCGTCGGACTTGCGCAGCACCCACGGCTCCTGCGCGGAGAAGTATCTGTTTGCCGCGCCGAGGACCGACCAGATTGCCTCCAGCGCCAAATGCATTGCGGTCGCGTCGAAATGGGTGCGCACGCGCGCGCGCAATCCGTCGGCGAGGGTCAGCAACTCGTGATCGTCAGCGGTGAATTCGCCTGGCTCAGGGACAATTCCGTCGAGATTCTTGGCCACCATCGACAGGGACCGCTGCGCAAGGTTGCCCAATTCGTTGGCGAGGTCGGCGTTGATCCGGCCGATGATCGCTTCCTCGCTATAGCTGCCGTCCTGACCGAATGGCACCTCCCGCAGGAAGAAGTAGCGCACCTGGTCGACACCGAAGGCGTCCACCAGGGCGTTCGGATCGACGACGTTGCCGACCGACTTGCTCATCTTCTCGCCGCGGTTGAGGACGAAGCCGTGCACAAAGACTTTGCGCGGCAACTCGATTCCCGCAGACATGAGGAATGCCGGCCAATAGACGGTATGGAACCGGATGATGTCCTTGCCGATCATGTGCAGATCGGCCGGCCAGAACCGCTGGAACATCTCCGACGAGGTGTCGGGAAACCCCACGCCGGTCAAATAGTTCGTCAGCGCGTCGACCCAGACGTACATCACGTGATCGGGGTGATCGGGCACCGGCACGCCCCAGTCGAATGTCGTACGGGATATCGACAAGTCGCGCAGCCCGCCGGAGACGAAGCTGACCACCTCGTTGCGGCGCACACCGGGTTCGATGAACTCCGGGTGCGCGTCGTAGTGCGCCAGCAGTCGCTCGGCGTAGGACGACAGCCGGAAGAAGTACGTCTGCTCCTCGGTCCACGTCACCGGGGCGCCGGTCTCGGTGGCGATCCGCACGCCGTCGGCGTTGACGCTGGTTTCGCCTTCGGTGACGAAGCCTTCGTCGCGCACCGAGTACCACCCCGAGTAGGTGTCGAGGTAGATGTCGCCGGCCGCGTTCATCCGCTTCCAGATCTCGATCGATGCCGCATAGTGATCGGCGTCCGACGTCCGGATGAACCGGTCGAACGAGATGTTGAGCTTCTCCTGCATCCGCTGGAACACATCGGAGTTGCGCCGCGCCAGCTCCGCGGTCGGAATGCCAAGGGCGGCCGCCGTCTCCGCCATTTTCTGGCCGTGGACGTCGGTGCCGGTCAGGTAACGCACGTCGAAGCCGTCCAGACGCTTGAACCGCGCTATCGAGTCCGTCGCGATGTATTCGTAAGCGTGCCCGATGTGCGGGTCGCCGTTGGGATAGGCGATGGCCGTGGTGATGTAGTAAGGCTCCCTCATTTGTGGGTCAGCTTATTGTGTTGCGGTGAGCCGCGACCGTCCCCCGCCCCCGGCCCCGGAACCGCTCGTACCACTCATCGACTCCCACACCCACCTTGATGCGTGCGGCGCCACCGATGCCGAGAGCATCCGCACGATCGTGGACCGTGCCGAAGCCGTCGGCGTGCAGGCCGTCGTGACGATCGCCGACGATCTCGATTCCGCGCGCTGGGTCACCGACGCCGTCGAGGCCGATTCACGCGTCTACGGCGCTGTGGCGCTGCACCCGACGCGCGCCAATGCGCTCACCGACGACACCAAGACCGTCATCGAGCGGCTGGCCGGGCATCCGCGCGTCGTCGCCGTCGGCGAGACCGGCATGGACATGTACTGGCCCGGCAAGCTCGAGGGCTGCGCCGACCCGGCGACCCAGCGCGACGCTTTCGCGTGGCACATCGACCTCGCCAAGCGCCTTGGCAAGCCATTGATGATCCACAACCGCGACGCCGACGCCGACGTGCTGGACGTCCTGGCTGCCGAGGGCGCCCCCGAGACTGTGATCTTCCACTGTTTCTCCTCGGACGCCTCGATGGCCAGGACCTGCGTGGCCAACGGATGGCTGCTCAGCCTGTCCGGGACGGTCAGCTTCCGCAATGCCACCGCGCTACGGGAAGCGGCGTCGCTGATCCCCGCTCAGCAACTCCTCGTCGAGACCGACGCACCGTTCCTGACGCCCCATCCGTACCGCGGCGCGCCAAATGAGCCCTATTGCCTGCCTTACACTGTTCGTGCGCTGGCCGAACTCCTCAACAGAGCTGCTGAGGACGTTGCGCAGGAAACCACTTCGACGGCTGCCCGTGCCTACGGGCTGGCGAGTTGCTGCGGGTGAGCGTTTTCGTTACCGTCTTGTGATCAAACTCGGTGGGCTCTTGCAGGTCGGCCCACCGTCCGATAGTCGGGATAGACCACGTTTTGAACATCTTGAATAAGATCCACCAGGAGCGGTCGCCGTTATTACGCCTCGTGGTCGGAGTGACGTTGCTTGCGTTGACGTTCGCCGGTGGTTTCGCCGTTGCTGCGCATAAAACAGTAACTCTGGCCGTCGACGGTTCGACGATCTCCGTGGCCACCATGAAGTCGCGCGTTATCGACGTCGTCGAGGAGAACGGATTCGACGTTGGCGAACGCGATGACCTTTACCCGGCAGCCGATCAGTCGGTGCACCAGTCCGACACGATCGTCCTTCGCCGCAGCCGGCCGCTGCAGATTTCCACGGACGGTCGGGACAACCGCGAGGTGTGGACCACCGCGTCCACCGTCGACGAGGCGCTGAGCCAGCTACAGATGACCGACAAGGCGCCCGCGGCCGCCTCGCGTGGCAGCCGAGTGCCGCTAGCAGGCATGTCGCTACCCGTGGTCAGTGCCAAGACCGTTCAGCTGGCCGACGCCGGAGTGGTCCGGACCGTGCATTTGGCCGCGCCGAATGTCGCCGCCCTGCTCGAGGCGGCGGGTGTGCCGCTGCAGCAAAGTGACGAAGTCGTGCCCGCCGCATCCTCGCCGATCGTCGACGGAATGCGGATCGACGTGAAGCGGATCCGGATCGAGAAGGTCACTGAACGCGCCCCGCTGCTGCCGGCGAATCACCGCATCGAAGACCCCGAACTGAACATGAGCCGGGAGATCGTGGAGGATCCCGGCACGCCTGGAACGCAGGACGTGACGTTTGCCATCGCAAAGATAAATGGCGTCGAGACGGGCAGGATGCCAGTAGCCAATGTCGTGGTCGTTCCGGCCCGTGACGGTGTTCTTCGGGTCGGCGTCAAGCCTGGTACCGAGGTCCCGGAAGTGAGCAACGGAGCCACTTGGGATGCCCTCGCTCGTTGCGAAGCCGGAGGTAATTGGGCCATCAACACCGGCAACGGATATTACGGTGGGGTCCAATTCGACCAGAACACCTGGGAGCGCAACGGTGGTCTGAGGTATGCTGGCAGGGCTGATTTGGCAACGAGAGAAGAGCAAATCGCGATTGCTGAGGTCACTCGGGCACGACAGGGATGGGGTGCGTGGCCGACGTGTAGCGGGAGGATTGGTGCGCGCTGACCATTCGATTACTCGGGCGGACCGAGATACGACACCTGGCGAGAGAGATTGATTTCCGGCCACGCAAATCCTTCGGCCAGAACTTCGTCCATGACGCCAACACTGTTCGTCGGATTGTTTCGGCGTCCAGCGTCAACCGGCACGACCACGTCCTAGAGGTCGGTCCAGGCCTGGGTTCACTGACGCTTGCCCTGCTCGATCGGGGCGCGCGGGTGACGGCGGTGGAGATCGACCCGGTGCTGGCCCGGCAGCTGCCGATCACCGTCGCCGAGCATTCGCACAGTGAGATCAACCGGCTGTCGGTGCTCAATCGCGACATCCTGAACTTGAGTCGCGCCGAAATCGCGGACGAGCCCACGGCTTTGGTCGCCAACCTGCCATACAACGTCGCGGTGCCCGCGCTGCTGCACCTGCTGGCCGAGTTCCCCTCGATCCGCACCGTGATGGTGATGGTGCAGGCCGAGGTCGCCGAACGTCTCGCCGCCGAACCCGGTGGCAAGGACTACGGCGTGCCGAGTGTGAAGGTCCGCTACTTCGGCAACGTCCGGCGCTACGGCATGGTCTCGCCGACTGTGTTCTGGCCGATCCCTCGCGTCTACTCCGGTCTGGTGCGCATCGACCGGTATGAGAAGGCGCCGTGGCCTGCCGACGAAGATTTCCGCGAGCGCGTGTTCAACCTCATCGACATCGCCTTTGCGCAGCGCCGGAAGACGTCGCGCAACGCCTTCGCCGAGTGGGCGGGCTCGGGCAACGAGTCGGCCAGTCGGCTGCTCGCCGCCAGCATCGACCCGTCCCGTCGCGGTGAGACGCTGTCGGTCGCGGACTTCGTCCGACTGCTGCAACGGTCCGAGGAAAGCCAGGAGCCCGAACAGGCCGAGCCGAAGCCCGTCGTGCACCATCGCAATCCGCGCGACGGTTCCGTCCCGGTCTGATCCGGCCGGCTACTGCAGCGCGCGGGTTATCAGCGAGACGAATTCACGGCAGGACGCGTAGCGATCCTCCGGCGCCTTCGCCAGGGCTTTGGCCACGATCGCGTCGAATACGCGTGGCAGCCAGGGGATTTCACGTGATCGACGTGGCGGCGGCATGTGCAGATGTGCGTCGATGAGGCCGAGTCCTGACGGCGGTGTGAACGGCGGCGATCCGGTGACCAGTTCGACGACGGTGCATGCCAGTGCGTATTCGTCGGTGGCGCCGGTCGGAGCGTGGCCGGTGATCAGCTCTGGCGCCGCGTAGGGGAGCGACGCCTCGATCTGCGAGGGCCGATGGCCGATATCGTCGGTGATCGCGTGGGCGACTCCGAAGTCGATCAATACGGCGCTGCAAAGATTCTGGCGGACAAGGATGTTCGCGGGCTTCACGTCACAATGCACGATCGCGCGGTTATGGGTGTAGTCCAGCGCTTCGGCTATCTGCTCCAGCGCGGCGAGGCGGTTCGCCATGGTGTCCACGGCGACGATCCCACCACCGGTGACCAGTTCCATCGACAGCCATCCGGCGCCTCGTTCGTACACGGTCACGATGTGGGGATGGGTTAGGCGACGGGCGAATTCGAACTCGCGACGCAGGCGAGCGAGGTGAGGGAGGTCGCGGTGCTCGTCGTTGAGGATCTTCAGTGCCACGTCTCTGCCCCGGGTGTGCGCCCGGTACACCGTCGCATATCCGCCGCGGCCCAGCGTTTCGTCGACGACGTGACCCTCAAACTCCTCGCCGGCCGACAGCACGTTCCTCAGACTAGGGGTTTCGACGGCGAGATCGACCTGCTCAGACGGCTGCTCGGGTACGGTCTCCTCCGATAGTGTCGACAGGTGTCCAATGGCAACACCGCATCCGAATGGGTTCCGACGGGATCGGTGACGGTGCGGGTGCCGGGCAAGGTCAACCTCTACCTCGAGGTCGGCGATCGCCGTGACGACGGCTATCACGAGCTGACCACTGTGTTTCACGCGGTTTCGCTGCTCGACGAGATCACTGTCCGCAACGCCGACGTGCTGTCGCTGGAGTTGGCGGGCGAAGGTGCGGACACCCTGCCGACCGATGAACGCAACCTCGCCTGGCGCGCCGCCGAATTGCTTGCCGAACACGTCGGGCGCGCACCGGACGTCGCGATCACCGTCGAGAAGTCGATCCCTGTTGCCGGCGGCATGGCGGGCGGCAGTGCGAATGCCGCAGCCGTGCTCGTCGCGATGAACACGCTGTGGGAGCTCGGGGTGCCACGGCGCGATCTCCACGTGCTCGCCGCTCAACTGGGCAGCGACGTCCCGTTCGCGTTGCACGGCGGCACCGCGTTGGGCACCGGCCGCGGCGAGGAATTGGCAACGGTGCTCGCCCGCAACACATTTCACTGGGTGCTGGCGTTCTCCAAGGGCGGACTGTCGACGCCGGCGGTATTCGCCGAGATCGACCGGTTGCGTGACGCTGATCGCGAAGCGCCACCGCGGCTCGACGATCCCGAGCCGGTGCTGGCGGCCCTGGCCTCCGGTGACCCGGCGCAGCTAGCCCCGCTACTCGGCAATGACCTGCAGGCGGCAGCGCTCTCGCTGGACCCCGGACTGCGGCGCACCCTGCGCGCGGGCACCGACGCCGGGGCCCTGGCCGGCATCGTCTCGGGCTCCGGACCGACGTGCGCCTTCCTCTGCTCGTCGGCGTCCTCGGCGGTCGACGTCGCCACCCAGATGGCCGGGGAGGGCGTCTGCCGCACGGTGCGCGTCGCCAGTGGACCTGTGCAGGGCGCGCGGGTGGTGCCTGCACCGTCGGCCACCGTGTAGCTCTCGCGCGCGGTGTGACTCAGGCCTCAATCATCGCGAGATTTTGGCAGGTCCTTAAGAAATGTTTAAGATGATCGACGGTGAAAACTAGCGGTCATGGTTTGAACGCGATTTTGGCGCCCGCCGGCAACCTCGGTGGGCGACTTGTCATAGGTGACCGCAAATCCGAGGCATCACCAATTCGAGACTCAACTGCTCCCCAATTGTGTGCGCGCCTCCTGGAAAGCGCCTCTGATCAGGCGGAGCATTACATCCGGGCATGTCCTGTTCGGAAACCGAGGAGGTTGTCGTGAGCCGTTTCACCGAGAAGATGTACCGAAACGCCCGCACTGTGAAAACGGGCATGGTCACCGGTGAACCGCACGAGCCCGTCCGACACACCTGGGGTGAGGTTCACGAGCGTGCCCGCGCCGTCGCCGGTGGCCTGGCAGAGGCCGGTATCGGACTCGGTGATTCGGTCGGCGTGCTGGCCGGCTTCCCCGTGGAGATCGCGCCGGTCGCGCAGGGCCTGTGGATGCGCGGCGCCTCCCTGACCATGCTGCACCAGCCCACGCCCCGGACCGACCTCGTCATCTGGGCCGAGGACACGATGAATGTCATCGGCATGATCGAGGCCAAGGCCGTCGTCGTCTCCGAGCCGTTCCTGGTTGCGATCCCGGTGCTGGAGGAAAAGGGCATCAAGGTCCTGACCGTCGCCGACCTGCTGGCGTCGGAACCGACCGACCCGATCGAGGTCGGCGAGGACGACCTGGCGCTCATGCAGCTGACGTCCGGCTCGACCGGTTCGCCCAAGGCCGTGCAGATCACGCACCGCAACATCCACTCCAATGCCGAGGCCATGTTCATCGGCGCCGAGTACGACGTCGACAAGGACGTCATGGTCAGCTGGCTGCCCTGCTTCCACGACATGGGCATGGTCGGCTTCCTCACCATTCCGATGTACTTCGGTGCGGAGCTGGTCAAGGTCACGCCGATGGACTTCCTGCGCGACACCCTGCTGTGGGCCAAGCTGATCGACAAGTACAAGGGCACCATGACCGCGGCGCCGAACTTCGCCTACGCGCTGTTCGCCAAGCGGTTGCGACGCCAGGCCAAGCCGGGCGAGTACGACCTGTCGACGCTGCGGTTCGCGCTCTCGGGCGCCGAGCCCGTCGAGCCCGCCGACGTCGAGGACCTGCTGGATGCCGGCAAGCCGTTCGGGCTGCGGCCTGACGCGATCCTGCCCGCATACGGCATGGCCGAGACCACCCTGGCGGTGTCGTTCTCACCGTGCGGCGCCGGACTGGTCGTCGACGAGGTCGATGCGGACCTGCTCGCCGCGCTGCGCCGGGCCGTGCCCGCCACCAAGGGCAACACCCGGCGGTTGGCCTCGCTCGGCCCGCTGCTGACGGACCTCGAGGCCCGCGTCATCGACGAGCACGGCAACCTCATGCCCGCGCGCGGCGTCGGCGTCATCGAGCTGCGTGGCGAAAGCCTGACCCCCGGCTACCTCACCATGGGTGGCTTCATCCCGGCGCAGGACGAGCACGGCTGGTACGACACTGGTGACCTCGGCTACGTGACCGAAGAGGGCAACATCATCGTCTGTGGCCGCGTCAAGGACGTCATCATCATGGCGGGCCGCAATATCTATCCGACCGACATCGAACGTGCCGCGGGCCGCGTCGAGGGAGTCCGGCCCGGCTGCGCGGTCGCGGTGCGACTCGACGCGGGCCATTCGCGGGAGACGTTCGCCGTCGCCGTGGAGTCCAACGCCTGGCAGGACCCGGTCGAGGTTCGCCGCATCGAGCATCAGGTCGCCCACGAGGTGGTGGCCGAGGTCGACGTGCGACCGCGCAACGTCGTCGTGCTCGGGCCGGGCAGCATCCCGAAGACTCCGTCGGGCAAGCTGCGCCGCTCCAACTCGGTCTCGCTGGTCACCTAGTTCCGCGCGAGAAGCTCGCGAGCGTGCGTGTCTGCAGTCGACACGCCGTTGGTGAACGCGATTTTGCGCACGCTCGCAGGAGAACTTGAGGTTCGCGAGCACTAATCCGCTGGATGTCCGTCGGACCCCGTCGCTACGGTTGGCCCGTGACCTCCCCGGCAATCGAGGCGATCGACCTCGTCAAGAAATTCGGTGACAATCCCGCCGAACGGCCAGCCGTCGACGCCGTCAGCTTCGTGGTCCCGCACGGCACGGTGCTGGGTTTGCTCGGTCCCAACGGTGCGGGCAAGACCACCACGGTCCGGATGATGACGACGCTGACGGTCCCCACGAGCGGCACCGCGCGAGTGGCCGGGTACGACGTTCACGAACAACCGGACATGGTGCGCCGCAACATGGGCCTCACCGGACAGGTCGCCACCGTCGACGAGCTGCTGACCGGCCGCGAGAACATCCGGATGATCGGCGGTCTCTATGGCATCAGTCGTCGCAGCCTCGAACGTCTGGGAAACCAACTGCTCGAACAGTTTTCGATCGCCGACGCCGCCGACCGGCCAGTCCGCGGATACTCCGGCGGCATGAGGCGGCGTCTAGACCTCGCGGTCAGCCTCATCGCGTCACCGCCGGTGCTGTTCCTCGACGAGCCCACCACCGGGCTTGACCCGCGCAGCCGTAGCGATCTGTGGGAGATGCTGCGCGGTCTCGTCGCCGACGGCACCACGCTGCTGCTCACCACCCAGTACCTCGAGGAGGCCGATCAACTGGCCGACAACATCGTCGTCGTCAACCACGGCCGGATCATTGCGCAGGGCACGCCGCTCGAACTCAAACAGCAAGCCGGCAACGCCAGCCTGGTCGTCACCGTCTCGCACGGCACCGATCTGCCCGCGGCCCGGGAGCTGATCGCCCGCACCGGGGCCGAGGTCCACGTCGACGTGGGCGCACGGCAGCTCACCGCGGCGGCCAACGGTATCGCCGACCTGACTCGCGTCGCCGGTTGGCTGCAGGAGTGCGCGATCGAAGTCGATGACATCGGCCTGTCCCGGCCCAGCCTCGACGACGTGTTCCTGTCCCTGACCGGCCATCGTGCCGAAAGCCGGGACACCCAGGACGCCGAGGAGGCCAGCGCATGAGCACCACCGAGCGCGAGCAGCACGGCACTCTGGAGCGGCCCCGGATCCGCCAGACCAACATTGCCGAGCAGTCATGGATCATGGTCAAGCGCAACATGATTCACACCAAGCGGATGCCGGAGATGCTGACCGACGTCACAGTGCAGCCCATCATGTTCGTGCTGCTGTTCGCGTTCGTGTTCGGCGCATCGATCGCCACCGCAGGCAGCGCGTCCTACCGCGAGTTCCTGCTGCCCGGCATCCAAGCGCAGACCATCGTGTTCACCGCATTCGTGGTGTCCACCGGCATCACCGCCGACGTCGAGAAGGGCATCATCGACCGGTTCCGGTCGCTGCCGATCCGACGGTCGGCCGTGTTGATCGGACGCAGTATCGCCAGCCTGCTGCACTCGTCGATCGGCGTGATGGTGATGGCGGTGACGGGGTTGTGCATCGGATGGCGGATCCGTGGCAACGTGCCCGATGCGATCCTCGCCTTCGTGCTGATCCTGGTGTTCGGGATCGGGATGATCTGGTTCGGCATCCTGATCGGCTCCCTGATGCGATCGGTGGAAGCGGTCAGCGGCGTGATGTTCACCGTCCTGTTTCCGATCACGTTCCTGGCCAACACCTTCGCGCCGACCGAGCCCATGCCGCGCTGGCTCCGGGTGATCGCTGAGTGGAATCCCGTGTCCTCGTTGACCCAGGCGATACGGGAGCTGTGGGGTAACGGTCCGCCGGCGCCGCCGGAGGCGCAATTGCCGCTGCACCATCCGGTCCTCGCGACGATCCTGTGGTCGCTGGCGATCACGGCGGTGATCGCGCCATTCGCCTTGCGGGCGTACGCGCGCCGCACCGGCGACTAGGGCTGGACTGCCTCGTCCCGCGGCTAGGCGCGGATCGTGTCGACCGTCCACGCTGGCAGGATCGGCGCGCGCGTGAGGAAGTGGTCGGCCTGTCCGTTGGTGCGTAAGAGCACCTGCGTGCGCAGGATGCAGCAGCCCATCCGGACCATCGCGAAAATCTCGTACCAGTCCAGGTTCTCGAGTCGGCGCCCGATCATCTCTTCGAATCGGCCGACCACCGCAGCGCGGCTGTCGAAGCCCGGCAGCTCGGGGTCCGCGTCGATCCCGTTGACCTCTAGCATCTGCTTGCGGGTGGCCAGCCACCAGGCGATGTCGGCTTCGGCCGGACACACGCACGCCTGCTCCCAATCCAGCGCGCCGACGATCTGGCCGGTGTCGTCGAAGATCGCGTTGGACATCCGGGTATCGCCCCAGCAGATCGTGAGCGCCGACGTCTCGTCGGGCTGACGGCGCCGCAGCCAGTTGAAGGCCTCGGTCATGATGTCGGGAACCTGGTTGTCCGTTCCCCAGCGCGCGTAGTCGAGCCACCACCCGAGCTCCGCGGAGACGCCGAAACCGGCGGGTCGTTGCAGCCAGGTCGCCTCGCTGACCGGGACGTGCTGCAGACGGGCGAGGGTCTCGAGGAATGAGTCGTGTGCGCGCCGCTGTACCTCGGATCCCGCATCGTGCATCCAGCCTCGCGTGGCGTACGACGTGTCCGACGGTGTGTGGCCGACGATGCGTGGCATCACAAGGAACTTCGAGCCGAGCCATGCGCGGTCGGGCTCGTAGAGGATCGGGGACGGCGTTGGGATGCCGTACTCGTGCAGCAGCTCCTGGGTCAGGGTTTGGGCTCCCAGGTCGTACTCGCGAAAAATGCCCCCACCGCTGGGTGGGATCCGGATGACGTACTCGTTCGTCTCGCCGCCGACCTGAGCGGAGAACACCAGGCTTTCGCTCGACCATCCGGCCGCGCGGTTGGCCGTGCCGAGCTCCGACACGACCGTCTCGGCGGCGAATCTGTGCTCGAACCACTTCTGCAGTTGCGCACGGGTGGCGGCGAGGTCTCGTTGGACGAGCGTAATGCCAGCCATGGGGAACAGATTTACATAGCCGGCCTTGGATGTAAAGAAGTCAGACTTTACGTTTGAGATGTCACATGTAATACGCTGGGACGGTGACCTCGCCACTGATCTTCGGAGACATCGCCGACGGCACCAAGCCGCTCGCGGTGCTTGTGCACGGCTTCCCCGACACCCCGCACACGTGGCGACATCTCGGTCCCGAGATGGCGGCCCGCGGCTACCGCGTCGTGGCACCGTGGCTGCCCGGCTATGACGCACCTGTCGGCAAGCCCGTCGGCGTCGGCACCTACGTGCGGCACGTGCTCGACGTTCGCGCGCAGTACGACGGCGATGATCGCGCGGTGCTCATCGGCCACGACTGGGGTGCGAATGCCGGCTACGGCGTGGTGTCCACCGATCGCTCGGCCTTCGGTCGTTTCGTCGCGCTGGCTGTGCCGCCGACCGCGGCGCTGGCCACCGGGATCTTCAGCTACGCCCAGCTGAAGCGGTCGTTCTACATCTGGTTCATCCAGCAGGTCGGCCTCGCCGAGGCCGCGCTGGTGCAGCCGGGCTTCTGGGAGTCGCTGTGGGCGGATTGGTCTCCGGGCTACGACCCCACAATTGATCTCGAGGAACTACGCAAATGCGTTACCGCCGAGAATATTTCGGACGTCCTGGGACCCTACCGGGCGTCGTTCAATCCGCAGTACACCGATCCGGACTCCGAGGCCGAAGCCCTCGCGTCGATGCAGCCCCCGCCGGCGCCGACGCTGTGCCTACACGGTGCGAACGATGGCGCGATCGGTGCCGAACTCCTCACCGATGTATTCGCGCACCTACCTGCGGACGGTTCACATTTCGAAATCATCGACGGGGTAGGGCATTTCCTGCACCTCGAGCAGCCCGACACGATCGCGGCGAAGATCATCGATTGGTTGACTCGCTAGCCGTTGACGACCTGCGACAACCGGCGCCGCGACGGGCCGATACCCGCCGCATGGCGCAGTTCGGCGAGAAACTGCTCGGGAGTGCCGCCCCCGATCACATAGTGACAAACCGCGATTCGCACGACGGCGGCCGCAGCGACCTCGTTGTCGTCACCGGGGATGATGCGAGCGATTCGCTCGTGAATGATCGGCAGCACCCGCTTCATCTGATGCAGGACATGCTCGGGCTCGATGTCGGCGAGCGAGCCCAGCGAGTATGTGCTCTGAAACTCCACGATGAATCGCAGCGCGGCGTCGAGGCGGTCGGGCCCGTCCAGCCCGGTGACGGCGGTCGCGATCCCGGCGTCGAAGTTGTCCTGTTCGTAGAGACCGAACGCCTCGAGCAGTCCTTCCTTGCTGCCGAAATATCGGTACAGCGTCGGGCGCGACACCCTGGCCTCGGCCGCGACGTCCGAGAGTTGCAGCTTGCGTCGGCCATCCCTGGCGAGCACGACGAAGGTGGCGTCCAGGATCCGTCGCCGCGTCGACTGATCCGCGTCGCCGGTAGGGCGAGGGGCCACGATCGTCTCCTTTACATCTATAAGTCCAAATGTCACACTAACGCTATTCCGAGCCCCGGTGGCGGCTCCGTGAGCCGAGACACCGTTGGTGCCCATGTTAAGTCCCGCAAGGGGGAGGTGGCGGCCGATGACGGACCTGGTCGTCCGAAAGATTCCCTGGGAGTTCGATGCGTCGGTGCCGTTCAACTGGCAGCCCGCGAACCCGGAGTTCGGGATGTTCTGCAATGCGTTCACGTTCATCGCGGTGCCATTCGAGAGATACATCGTCAGCGTCGTGCGCAAAGCCGCCAGCATTCTCGACGACGATCCTGCCGTCGCCGCCGAGGCCGACGCGTTCCTGCGGCAGGAGGCGCAGCACGCGTCCGCGCACCGCAAGCACATGCTGGCGCTCGTCGCGCGCTATCCCGAGTTGGAGCGCTGCTACGAGGACGCCTGCGACGCCTACGACCGGCTCCTCGACGAGCAGCCCATCGAATTCCACGCCGCCTACATCGCCAACCTCGAAGCGACGTTCACACCGCTGTTCAAAGTCATTCTGGACAACCGGGATTCGCTGTTCCGCGGGGGAGACCGGCGCGTCGCGTCCCTGATGATGTGGCACTTCGTCGAGGAGATTGAGCACCGCAGCTCCGGGTTGATCCTGTGCAGGCACATCAATCCCGATCCCTGGTACCGCGTCAAACACATCAAGGGCACCTTCGGTCACGTCGGCTCGGTCACCGAGGCGATCGTCACGACGTTCGACCAGGTCGTTCCGCTCGAGGATCGTGGTCTCTCGGCGGCCGACCTGATGTCGAGCGGATTCTTCACCCGCGACTTCAAGAACCGCCTGCCCGGCCGTCGACGGAAGGCCGGGCCGCTGACGATGTTCGGTGCCGTCCCGACGATGCAACTGGTGAAAATGATTTGGCGGCTGGCGCTTTCGCAGATGCCCCACCACGACCCTGCTGATCAGCCGCTACCCGATTGGGCGGATACCTGGATGCGCGAATACGACCGTGGTACCGATATGACGAAATTCTTCGGCTCCTCCGAGCACCTCTGAAAGGCAGTCATTGTGCTGACGACAAATTACGGCGCCCTGGTGCCCGAAGATGAACTCCTCACCCATCAGATCGTCGATACCTTCGCGACGGTCAGCCAGTCCGATCCCTCGTGGACCGAGAAGATCTGGACCATCGCCCACGCCCGCGACAACTCACTGCAGGTCGTCCTCGGTGTCGGCAAGTACACCAACCGGGGCGTCTTCGATGGGGCGGCAGGCGTATGCCGCGGCACCGAGCAGTGGACGGTGCGCGCCGGCCGCCGGTTGTCGTCGGACCCGGCGGGCACGCAGGTCGGGCCAATCACCTACCGCGTGGTGGAGCCGTTGCGTGCCATCCGCGTGAGTCTTGATCACACTGAGCACGCCCCCATCGCCTTCGACGTCGAGTTGCGCGGGAGTTTCGACACCGCTCTGGAGGATCCGTGGCCCGACCGGAGCCCTGATGGCTACCGCGTCACCCACAACGTGCTGCGCTACCACCAGATCGGCGTCGCATCCGGGTGGGTGGAGTTGGACGGCGAGCGCACCGAAATCGAAGCGGACAAATGGATTTCGATCCGTGACCATTCGTGGGGTCTGCGGCCTGGAGTCGGCAAGCCGATCCCGGGACTGCCTCGCGGCGGCCGCAAGATCAAGCAGATGTTCATGACCTGGCTACCGATGACGATGACTCGCCAGGATGGATCGACCTACTCGCTGTTCGTCATGTATCAGGAAGAGCGTGGCGACGGGTTTCTCGAGATCCGCAGCCAGGCAGAGCAACAGAACGACGACGGCACCTCGCACCGGTTCGTGTCCGTCGAACAGGACATGCACTTCCAGGACGACAACCGCCGATTCACCCACGGCACCGTCACCCTCGTCGACGCCGACGGCTCCAAGCGGCCGTTGACCATCACCGCAGCCGGGCCGGGCGGCTTTCATCTCGGCACCGCGGGCTATTACGGCTGGAACGACTGGGTGTACGGACAGTGGGTCGGCGATCTCAAGGTCGAGGGCAACCACGTCGCCGACTGTGACCAACCCGAAAAGGCCCGCGAACTGCATCAGCTGCGGGATCTGCTGGTGCGCGTGGAGGATCCCGTCGGGGGTGGGGTCGGGCTGGGCAACGCCGAGACCTTCGCGCTGGGCGCCTTCCCCGAGCGCGGGCTCACCGCGGAGAACTCGTTCCTGTGACCGTCGACAACTGCGCGACCAGTCGCCACGTCCGTCTAGCTGAGTATTGTGTACTATACCTAGCATGGCCGACAGAATCCCGCCCCGCCTCGCCGACCACCCGACGGTCCGCAAGGTCCGGTCGCGAGCCGCGCAGCGACCCGGGGTCATCGCCGCCGAGTGGTTGCGCAAGGTGTGCTTGGAAGCGGGCGTCGACGACGTCGCATTCGCCAGCGTCGACAACCCGGAGCTGGCCTCTGAGCGCGAGCACGTCGACGCCGCGTTACCCGGCACCCTGAGCTATATCTCCCTCGTCGTGAAGATGAACCGAGACAACGTCAGATCCACCGCGCGCAGCGTCGCCAATCAGGAGTTCCACCGCAGCGGGGAGATCATGAACGAAGCCGCGCACCGGATCACCCGCGCGCTGGAGGACGCGGGATACCGGGCGATCAACCCGTCGATGTCGTTCCCGATGGAGATGGATCGGTTCCCCGGCCGGATCTGGGTGGTGGCGCACAAACCTGTAGCTGTCGCGTCCGGTCTCGGCGTCATGGGGATCCACCGCAATGTCATTCACCCGAAGTTCGGCAACTTCATCCTTCTCGGCACGGTGCTCGTCGCCGCGCCGATCAGCAGCTACGGTGAGCCGCTTGACTATTCGCCGTGCCTGGAATGCAAGCTTTGCGTCGCAGCCTGCCCGGTCGGTGCGATCAAGAAGGACGGCGAGTTCGACTTCTTTGCGTGCTCAACTCACAACTACCGCGAGTTCATGGGGGGGTTCACTGACTGGGCGCAGACCATCGCCGACAGTGACGACGCCGCCGACTTCCGTTCGCGAGTCAGCGATTCCGAGAATGCCTCGATGTGGCAGAGCCTGTCCTTCAAGGCCAATTACAAGGCGGCCTATTGCCTGGCGGTGTGTCCAGCCGGTGAGGACGTCATCGAGCCCTACCTCGACGACCGCAAGGGGTTCATGGATCTGGTCCTCAAACCGCTACAGGAAAAGAAGGAGACGCTCTACGTCCTGCCGAACTCGGTGGCCAAGGAATATGCCGAGCGGCGGTTCCCACACAAGCGGATCAAGGTGGTCGACAGCGGCATCAGCGGACGCTGATTTCGCTAGATGGAATAGTTCCGCGGCTCGATGGCGTTTGGCCGGGTATGAAGATCAGCCGAGGGGTCCTGCGCGGTTTGCTGATGTGTGTTGCAGCACTGATGGTTTCGGGTGTGACGCTCGTCGCACTCCCGTCGGAATCGACGGGTGTCGCCTCCGCGCAGCCCGCCGAGTGCGCGGACGTCCAGGTCGTGTTCGCCCGCGGCACGGGTGAACCGGCGGGCGCCGGGCGCGTCGGCGATGCGTTCGTCGACGCGCTGCGGCCACTGGTGCCTGGCAAGTCCGTGGCGGTGTACGCGGTCAACTACCCGGCCTCGTACGACTTCCTGCGCGCCGCAGAGGGCGCCAACGATGCCAGTGCGTTCGTTCAGAACACGGTCGCGACCTGCCCTGACACCAAGATCGTGCTCGGTGGCTTCTCGCAGGGTGCTGCCGTCATCGATGCCATCGCCATCGCCGATCATCCTCAGCTCGGCTTCAACAACCCGATGCCCGCGGCCGTCGCCGATCACGTCGCCGCGGTGGCTGTGTTCGGTAACCCCTCAATCAAACTGCTCGGCGGCCCGCTGACCGCGTTGAGCCCGGGTTACGGCTACAAGACCATCGACCTGTGCAACGGTGCCGATCCCGTGTGCTCCAGCGGCGACGACCGGCCAGCGCACAGTCTGTACGTCGAGGCCGGATTGACAACGCAGGCAGTGCAATTCGCGGCCAGCCGCCTCGCCACCGAAGCGCCGATCAGCACGCTGGCCAGCCAGACGCACGGCTGACGCACTACCCCCAGGCGTGCACGGTGTTCTGTGCCGGCTCCAACCCCTGAGCTATCAGTAGTTCAGTGGCGTCGGCCGCCTGCTCGCAGATGGTCGGCACCTCTTTCCACTCGGCTGAGGTGAAGGTGCCGAGCACGAAAGCTGCGCCTTCCATGCGGCCGGGCGGACGACCAATGCCGATTCGGACCCGCTGAAAGTCGTTGGAGCCCAGCGCAGATCCCACCGATCGCAGGCCGTTGTGGCCCGCGACCCCGCCGCCGGACTTCAGCCGGATCCGGCCGAAGTCGATGTCGAGCTCGTCGTGGATGACGATGACGTCCGTGGGAGCCACCGAATAGAACTTGGCCAACGGCGCGACCTGGCGCCCGGACTCGTTCATGTAGCAGCGCGGTTTGGCGAGCACCACCGGCCGCCCGGCGAGCTGACCGGTGACCACGTCGGCCCCCGACTTCTTGTGCACCTTGAATCCGGAGCCGATGCGATCGGCCAGGATGTCGGCGACCAGGAAGCCGAGGTTGTGCCGCGTGGTGGCGTACTGCGGACCGGGGTTGCCGAGGCCGACCACGAGTTGAGGTTCGGCCATCGCGAGCTACTCGGATTCCGCGGCGGGTGCCTCTTCGCCGGCTTCGCCCTCGCCCTCGGGTGCTTCGCCCTCAGCGGCTTCGCCCTCGGCCTCACCCTCGCCGGCCTCGCCGGCGCCCTCGGCCTCGAGCTCTTCCTCGGTCGGGGCGGCGACGACGTTGACGACAAGCGTCTCGGCGTCGGAGATCAGCGAAACGCCACTGGGCAGCGTGATCGCACCCGCGGTGAACTGGGTGCCTACCTCGGCGCCCTCGACCGAGACCGTGAGGCTTTCGGGGATCGACTGCACGTCGGCCTCGATGGTGATGGTGTTGCTGTCCTGGGTCACCAGGGTGCCGGGGGCCGCTTCACCCTCGACGATGACGTTGACCTCGACGGTGACCTTCTCGCCGCGGCGCACGACCAGCAGGTCGGCGTGCTCGATGGTGCGGCGGATCGGGTGCATGGTCAGCGCCTTGGTCAGCGCGAGCTGCTCTTTGCCCTCGATGTCGAGGGTGAGGACCGCGTTCGTGCCGGAGTGACGCAGCACCGCGGCGAAGTCATGGGCGTTGAGCTCTAGATGCTGCGGTTCGCTGCCGTGGCCGTAGAGGACGGTGGGCACCTTGCCGTTGCGGCGCGCACGGCGCGATGCACCCTTACCGGTTTCCGTGCGGACCGCTGCTGCGAGATTGTTCGGCGCGTTCTTGGCCATTGGGTTCTGCTCCTGTGTCGTGGTCGAGCACGGCCAGGGAACCTCTGAGATCGGTTCGCGTCGATAACGGTGGCAGGACCACCCTCGCCGTGATTAGCAGCCAGAGTAGCCGGAGCTGCAGCTCAACCCCAAATCAGAGCCCGAATTTGGTGTCGGTGAGCTGCTCGGACAGCTGCCACAGGCCGGTAGCCTTCTCGGCGTCGCGGGCCAGCGGACCGCGTAGCGGGGTGGGTCCGGTCGGGCCCCACATCGCGAACTGCGGCCCGACGAACGTGCCGCCGGGGAGGTCCTTGGCGACCGCGTAGAGCGTCTGGCGGGCGCCGAAGTCGGCGTCGGTGGCGAGTTTGTTGGCGAACGTCATCAACGCATCGCCCAGCTTGCGGCCGGTGTTGCCCTGCAGGTTGGTCGCGGAGTAACCCGGATGGGCGGCGTGCGCCTTAAGCGGTGACCCTGCTGCGTCGAGTCGCTTCTGCAGCTCGCTGGTGAACAGGAGGTTGGCCAGCTTCGACTGCCCGTATGCCCGCCACGGCGAATAGGGCCGCGCCTTCCAGTTCAGGTCCTTGAGGTTGATCTGGCCGAGCAGATGCAACCCGGAGGACACCGTCACCACGCGGTCGGTGATCTTGGGCAGCAGCAGATTCGTCAGCGCGAAGTGGCCGAGGTGGTTGGTGCCGATCTGACTCTCGAATCCGTCGACCGTCAGCGCGTAGGGGACCGCCATGATGCCTGCGTTGTTCACCAGCACGTCGACCTTGTCGACGCCTTCAGCGAAGGCGCGCACCGAGGCGAGGTCCTGCAGATCGAGCTTGCGTACCTCGACAGGGCCGAAACCGGGGCCGGTGATGGATGCGGCGGCCTCGTCGCCCTTGGCCGTGTTGCGCACGGCGAGAATCGTCTTGGCGCCGACGCGGGCCAGCTCACGGGCGGTGATCAGGCCCAGGCCACTGTTGGCTCCAGTCACGATTACGGTCCGTCCGGCGAAGGACGGCAAGTCGGCGGCGGTCCATTGACTCATGGCGCCCACCCTAATATGCCGCGAAATGGCATTCCAGCAGCGAAAGTACGAGTAGAGCCCTGCGCGGATGCAATCTCGCGGACGTGTCGGTGCGAGTCTGCAAGATCTCGCCATGGGGGAGGTATTCATCGGCACCGAAGCCGTCGCGCGCGGCGCGGTGACTCGACACGAGCTCGCGCGGTGGTATCGGCCGTTGTATCCGAATGTCTACGCACCCAGGTGGCACGACCTGTCACTTGCCGATCGGGCTACCGGAGCGTGGCTGTGGTCGAAGCGGCGAGGGATCATCACCGGAGTGGCCGCATCGGCGTTGCACGGTGCTGAATGGGTCGACGCTGATGCCGAGATCGAGTTGCTGTACAACAGCGCGCATCCGCCGAAAGGCATTGTCGCGCGCAACGAACGAATCGGTGATGACGAGACCCAGATCCTCCAGGGGATGCCAGTCGCGACGCCCGCTCGAACGGCGACCGATCTGGGCCGCTACCTGGAGCGGGGTCAAGCCATCGCGCGGATGGACGCCCTGATGCGCGCAAGGGCCTTCTCCGAAGAGGACGTCTTACTCCTGGCGAAGCGGTATCGCGGTGCGCGAGGCGTCAGGCTCCTCAAAAAGGCGCTGCCGATCGTGGACGGGGGTGCCGCCTCGCCGCGAGAAACATGGCTACGACTTCTCTACATGGATACAGGCCTCCCGAGGCCGACCACGCAGATACCGATCTTCGGTCCTGACGGAAGAGTGCTTCGCACCGTCGACATGGGTTGGGAGGATTTCATGGTCCTTGCTGAGTACGACGGCGAGCAGCATCAGACGTCTCGCTTGCAATATGTGAAGGACCAGCGGGTCATACCGATCATCGAGAGCCTCGGCTGGATCGTGCTGCGCGTCATCAAGGAAGACCACCCGAAGGACATCGTGCGACGGGCGTGGAACGCGATGATCTCGCGCGGTTGGCGTCCGTAATCCCCGAGGTTGAATCCTCGCAGGGCTCTACTCGTACTCTCTCTGCTGGAATGCCATTTCGCGAAAAAGCTACTTCGGCACTGCGACGTTGAAGCCCCGGATGATCGCCTCGATATCGGGCGCCTCCTCGGCGGCCTTGTTCGCGTAACCCGTCACCGTGAACTGGATGAGGTACCGCTGGTTGGCCGGCGGCGCTCCGGTCGCGATGACGATGCGGTTGTAGGTGTGCATCCGTTCGCCGTTGAGGTCGTAGCTGCCCTCGATCATGGCCGACGGGAAACCCTTGAAGTTGTCCATCGACGCGTTGAGGCGCTTGAAGTTCTCCGACATCTCGGCGTCGACGTAGCCGTGCCCGATCGCCTCTTGGACATCGAAGTCGCCGTTGAGCTTGAACACGATCACCATCGCCATCGGATAGGTGGTGCCCTCTGCGATCACCCGCGTACCCGGCGACAGATTCGAGTTGAAGAACGGCTTCCAGCCCGGCGGCGTCGGATACGTCACCGTCAGGTCGGTGAGTTTGTCGGCCGGGATGGGTTCACCGACGACGCCCTTCTGCTCCAGGTACGTCGCGATCGGCACCGCCGCTTCGGCGCCCTCCTCGGCGGTGGTGGTGGTCGTCGTCGGTGTCGTCGACAACAGTGACTGGTAGTCAGGCGGTTCCGGCGCGCAACCCGACGCGGCGAGGACCGCCAACGCGGCGGCTACCACGCGGTGGCGAACCCTCACAGAATCTCGCGTACCGCGTCGATCGGCCGGGCCAGCCTCGTACCCTTCGCTGTCACCACGAAGGGGCGCTCGATGAGGATCGGGTTCTCGGCCATCGCGTCGAGCAGTTCGTCGTCGCTGGCATCCGCGAGGTTCAGTTCGCCGTAGAGCGATTCGCGCTTACGCACCGCGGTGTGCACCTCGATACCCGCATCCTCGATCATCTTCACGAGTTCGTCGCGCGTCGGCGGTGTCTTGAGGTACTGAACCACCGCCGGCTCGATGCCGTTGTCCCGCAGCAACTCCAGAGTCTTGCGGGAGGTCGAGCACTTCGGATTGTGGTAAATCCGCGCTTCAGGCACTACGCCGACCCGTCGAAAAGGCTTGTGACAGAACCGTTGTCGAACACCGCGCGAATGGTGTTGGCCAGTAGCGGTGCGATCGACAGCACGGTCAGCTGCGGGAAGCGCTTCTCCTCGCCGATCGGCAGTGTGTTGGTGACGATGACCTCGCGCGTACCGCAGTCGGCCAGGCGCTGCGCCGCCGGGTCGCTCAGCACACCGTGGGTGGCGGCGACGATGACGTCGCTGGCCCCGTCGGCGCGCAGCAGATTCACCGCGCCGGCGATGGTGCCACCGGTGTCGATCATGTCGTCGGTCAGGATGCAGGTCTTGCCCTTCACGTCGCCGACGACGCGGTTGGACTTCACCTGATTGGGCACCAACGGGTCGCGGGTCTTGTGGATGAAGGCCAGCGGAACGCCGCCCAGCGAGTCGGCCCACTTCTCGGCGACGCGCACGCGGCCGGAGTCGGGGGAGACCACAACCATGTCGTGGTCGGAGTAGTTCTCGGCGATGTAACCGGTCAGCAGCTTCTGCGCCCGCATGTGGTCGACGGGCCCGTCGAAGAAGCCCTGGATCTGATCGGTGTGCAGATCGACCGTGAGGATCCGGTTCGCGCCCGCCGTCTTCAGGAGGTCGGCGACCAGCCGCGCCGAGATCGGCTCGCGGCCCCGATGCTTCTTGTCCTGGCGGGCGTACGGATAGAACGGCAGGATCGCGGTGATCCGCTTGGCGCTGCCTCGTTTGAGCGCGTCGATCATGAGCAGCTGTTCCATCAGCCACTGGTTGAGTGGCGCGGGGTGGGACTGCAAGACGAACGCGTCGCAGCCGCGGACCGACTCGTCGAAGCGCACGAAGATCTCGCCGTTGGCGAAGTCGCGGGCCGTCTGAGCGGTGACGTGGACGTCGAGCTCTTTGGCGACCTGTTCAGCCAGTTCGGGGTGCGCGCGACCCGAGAACAGCATCAGATTTTTGCGGTTGTCGGTCCACTCGGTGCCCACGGTGCCCTCATTGCTCGGGATCGATATCGGCTCAATCGTACGGGTTGCCAGATACCGAACACCTGGCAACCGGCTCACGGCTTTGCGGCGTCGTCCGGGCCGGGATCTTCGCCGGCGGCGCGACGTGCGGCCTCGTCGGCTTTGGATCCGGGTCGCTTCCGTGACACCCAACCCTCGACGTTTCGTTGGGGCCCGGCCGAAACGGCCAGCGCGCCCGGCGGCACGTCCTCGCGCACCACGGTGCCCGCGCCGGTGTAGGCGCCGTCGCCGATGGTGACCGGAGCGACGAACATCGTGTCGGATCCGGTCCGCACGTGTGAGCCGATGGTGGTGCGGTTCTTGTTCTCGCCGTCGTAGTTGACGAAGACGCTGGACGCGCCGATGTTGCTCTGCTCACCGATGTCCGCGTCGCCGACGTAGGTCAGGTGGGGCACCTTCGTACCGGCACCGATCGTGGAGTTCTTCGTCTCGACGAATGCGCCGAGCTTGCCCTCGGCGCCGAGCACCGTGCCGGGCCGCAGGTACGCGAACGGGCCGACGGCCGCTCCGCCCCCGATCTCCGACTGACTGCCGTGGGTGCGGACCACCATCGCCTCGTCGCCGATGGTGACATCGGTCAGCGTGGTGTCGGGGCCGATCTGGCAGCTTTCACCGATGCGGGTCGACCCGAGCAGCTGCGTGCCCGGGTACACGACCGTGTCGCGGCCGATCGTGACGTCGACGTCGATCCACGTGGTTGTCGGATCGGTGATCGTCACCCCGGCACGCTGGTGTGCGGTCACGATGCGGCGATTCATCTCGGCGCCCAGCGCAGCCAACTGCACCCGGTCGTTGACGCCGGCGACCAGCATGGCGTCGTCGACGTGCTTGGCCCGCACCACGCGGCCGCCGGAACGCATCATGGAGATGACGTCCGTCAGGTACTGCTCGTGCTGCGCGTTGTCCGAGCGCAGCTGGCTCAGCGCCGGCCGCAGCGCGGTGATGTCGAAGGCGTAGACGCCGGCGTTGACCTCGGTGATGGCCCGCTGCGACGGGGTGGCGTCGGCCTGTTCGACGATGCCGATCACCTCGCGGTCCTGGGTGCGCAGGATGCGGCCGTAACCGGTCGGGTCGGGCAGCGTCGTCGTCACCACCGTCGCCGCGGCGGATTCAGAGCTGTGCACGGCGATCAGGTCGGCGAGCGTCTCGGCGTCCAGCAGCGGTACGTCACTCAAGGTGACGACCACGGTGCCGGTGAAGTCGGCGGGTAGTGCGGTCAGGCCGCAGGCGACGGCATGGCCGGTGCCCAGCTGCTGCTCCTGAACCGCGATGTCGATGCTGCGGCCGAGAGCGCCGGCGAGCCCTTGGACGGCGGGCACCACCTTGTCGCGGTCCTTACCTACCACGACGACGAGGTGCTGCGGCGCTGCCTTGGCGACGGCGTGCAGGGCGTGCGACAGCATGCTGCGGCCGGCGATCGGGTGGAGCATTTTGGGGGTGGCGGAACGCATCCGCGTGCCCGCGCCTGCCGCCAAGACCACGACGGCGGAATCTGTGGGCCTCTGGGTCATAAGGCTCCCTTCCCCGCGAACGTGCGTGTATGCGGGCGACACGCCGTCTTCCTTGGCCAGTTTGCGCACGCTCGCCGACTTGTGTGGGCCCACGCCGCGCAAATGCTCCGTCGCCAGGACTCGAACCTGAACTATCTGAACCAAAATCAGAGGTGCTGCCGATTACACCACGACGGATCGATCAACCCGTGATGTTAGTCGAAGGGCATACCCTGAAAGCCGTGGCAGTGCCCCCTAAGCCCGACGGCCCCGACAGCAGCATGCGTACGCCTCGCGCCAGAATGACCGGCGCGGAGCGACGCCACCAGCTCATCGACATCGCGCGCTCGCTATTCGCCGAGCGTGGATACGAGGGCACCTCGATCGAGGAGATCGCCCAGCGCGCCAACGTCTCCAAACCCGTCGTCTACGAGCACTTCGGCGGCAAGGAGGGGTTGTACGCCGTGGTCGTCGACCGCGAGATGTCGGCGCTGCTGGACCGCATCACGTCGTCGCTCACGAAGATGACCAACAACCGGTCCCGCCTGCGGATCGAGCGGGTGACGCTCGCGCTGCTGACGTACATCGACGAGCGCACCGACGGGTTCCGCATCCTCATTCGCGACTCCCCGGCCTCGATCACGTCGGGCAGCACCTACTCCACGCTGCTCAACGAGGCCGTCAACCAGGTGTCCTCGATCTTGGCCGGGGACTTCTCGCGCCGAGGACTGGACGCTGAGATGGCGCCGCTGTACGCACAGGCCCTGGTCGGCTCGGTCTCGATGACCGCGCAGTGGTGGCTCGACGTGCGGGAGCCCAAGAAAGAGGTCGTCGCCGCGCATCTGGTCAACCTGTGCTGGAACGGGCTGACGCACCTCGAGCACGACCCGCCGCTGCTCGACGACTAGCCGCAGTCACGCGATAGCAGGTCCGCGATCGTCTCCCTGCGCACGATCTCGCGCGGACGTCCGCCGCTCACCGCGACCACCGGGGGACGGCCGACGAGGTTGTAGTTCGACGCCATGCTGTGGTGATAGGCCCCCGTGCACGCGACGGCGAGCACGTCGCCGGGATGCATGTCGGCGGGCAGCGGGACGTCACGGGCGATTTCGTCACCGGCTTCGCAATGACGACCCGCCACCGTCGCCGGACGGGTCGACACGAGTGAGTGGCGGTTGGCAAGCGTCACACTGTATTTCGCGCCGTACAGCCCGACGCGCGGATTGTCGCTCATGCCACCGTCGACGGCGACCAACGTCCGTTCGCCGGGCTGCGTCTTCACCGAGACGACGCGGTACAGCGTCACGCCGGCGCGCGCCGACATTGCCCGGCCCGGCTCGACGACGACGCGCGGGCGCGGGAAGCGCTCCGCGGCACACGCCGCGTCGAGTGCGTCGTCAATGACGTCGGCCAATTCGGCCAGGCTAAGCTCCGGGTCGCCGGCGACATACGGAATCCCATGCCCACCACCGATATTGAGCTCGCTCAGCACCACGCCGTGGGCGGTTCGGATGTCCGACAACGCGACGATCATCCGGCGGATCGCCTCGCCGTACCGCGACGCGTCGACCACCTGCGACCCGATGTGGCAGTGCAGGCCCACCAGGTCGAGTAGTGGTTGATGCAGGATGCGGGTCACCGCCATCGCGGCATGATCGTTGTCGATATCGGGGGTGATTCGCAGCAGCACCCGTTGCGGCCGCGGGGCCTCGCAGGCGAGCAGGGCGATCTCGGTGCCGGAGTTCACCACGATCCGGCCCACGCCGACCGCGGTCGCGTCACGCAACTCACACGGCGTCTTCGCGTTGCCGTGCATGATGATTCGCGCCGGATCGACACCGCCGGCCAGCGCCGTCGCCAGCTCCCCACCCGAGCACACATCGAGTCCGAGGCCCTCCTCGCGGACCCACCTAGCCACCGCGGTGGTCAGCAGCGACGTGCCCGCATAGACGACCTCGGAGTTCCGCAACATGGCGCGGTACACCCGGGCGCGATGCCGGAAATCAGCCTCGTCGATGACGTAGGCAGGAGTGCCGAACTCGTCGGCCACCTCCGAAAGCGGCACCCCGCCGACACAGAGCCGGCCGCATTCGTCGACACGGGCCGTCAACGGCCACACCGCGGGGTCGATGCGTGACGGGGCGGCGTGCTGCAGCGACGGTATGAAATCCAGAAGCGTCATAAAACCACCGTGCCCGCCGCAGCCGCGCCGGTAGCACCTCTTGACGGTGTCTTGACACCGCCTGCCGAGATTTTGACGAAGTCGACCCGACCTACGATGGACGCATCATGACGTCATCGGGGATCACCCATGCCCAGACCCCGATCGCCGGGATCGTCGAACTGGCGCTACGGGACCCTTCGCTGCAGAAGGTCGTCGACCGCGCCGCCGACAAACCGGCCGATCTGGCACTGGTCGGGCCGGCCAGCGCGCGGGTGTACGTCGCGAGCGCGCTCGCCTCAGCAGGCCCGCTACTGGTCGTCACCGCGACCGGTCGCGAGGCCGACGACCTGACCGCCGAATTGCAGGGCGTGTTCGGCGACGCCGTCGCACTGTTCCCGTCCTGGGAGACGCTGCCGCATGAGCGGCTCTCCCCGGGCGTCGACACCGTCGGCGCGCGCCTGATGCTGCTGCGACGCCTCGCATATCCAGACGACGAGCGCCTCGGCCCACCGCTGCGCGTCGTCGTGACGACGACCAGATCGCTGCTGCAGCCGATGGCTTCCGACCTGGCCGACATCGACCCGGTGACGCTGAGCGTGGGCTCCGAAGCGGACTTTGACCAAGTGATCGCGCGACTGGTGGATTTGGCCTACACCCGCGTCGACATGGTCGGCAAGCGCGGTGAGTTCGCGGTGCGCGGCGGCATCCTCGATGTCTTCCCGCCGACCGCCGAACATCCGGTTCGCATCGAGTTCTGGGGCGACGAGGTGTCGGAGATGAGGATGTTCTCCGTCGCCGATCAGCGGTCGATCCCCGAGATCGACGTCGCCGTGCTCATCGCCGTGCCATGCCGTGAGGTGCTGCTGACCGCGGACGTCCGCGTCCGCGCCGCCGACCTGGCCGCTGATCACCCGGTTGTCGACAACTCGGTGTCCGGCAGCGTGCCCGACATGCTCGCCAAGCTGTCAGAGGGCATTCCCGTCGATGGCATGGAGGCGCTGCTGCCGCTGCTGCGTCCGACCGACCTGGCCACGCTGACCGCACATCTGCCGTCGGGCACCCCGGTGCTGATCTGCGACCCCGAGAAGATCCGCACCCGCGCGGCCGACTTGATCAAGACGGGTCGCGAGTTCCTGGAGGCGTCCTGGTCGGCGGCGGCGGTGGGCGGTGACGCGCCGATCGACCTGGAGGCGATGGGCGCGTCAGGCTTCATCGAGCTGGACGACGCCCGCACCGCGGCCCGCGACGGTGGTCACCCGTGGTGGACGCTGAGCCAGCTGTCCGACGAGTCCGCACTCGAGCTCGACATCCGTCCGGCGCCATCGGCGCGCGGCCAGCAGAGCAATGTCACCGAGATCTTCGCGATGCTGCGCGCTCACGTCCTCACCGGCGGGCACGCCGCCGTCGTCGCACCCGGTACCGGCACCGCGCACCGCATTGTCGAACAACTACGTGAATCCGATACGGCGGCAGTCTGTTTGGAGCCCGGTGAGGATCTGCGGGACGGGATCGTCAACGTGCTCAAGGGGCCGTTGCACGACGGCGTCGTGATACCCGGTGCCAACCTGGTGGTGATCACCGAGACGGATCTGACGGGCAACCGGGTCGCGGCCACCGAGGGCAAGCGGCTGGCGGCCAAGCGACGCAACGTCGTCGATCCGCTGGCGCTGACCGCGGGCGATCTCGTGGTGCACGACCAGCACGGCATCGGCCGGTTCGTCGAGATGACCGAACGGGTGGTCGGCGGCGCCCGCCGCGAATACCTGGTGCTGGAATACGCGTCCTCGAAACGCGGCGGCGGCTCCGACCGGCTGTACGTGCCGATGGACTCACTGGATCAGCTGTCGCGCTACGTCGGCGGTGAATCGCCGACATTGAGCAAGCTCGGCGGCAGCGACTGGACGAACACCAAGACCAAGGCCCGCCGCGCCGTGCGCGAGATCGCGGCCGAGCTGGTCTCGCTGTACGCCAAGCGACAGGCCTCGCCGGGGCACGCGTTCGGACCCGACACTCCGTGGCAGAACGAGATGGAGGACGCGTTCGGGTTCACCGAGACGGTCGACCAGCTCACGGCCATCACCGAGGTCAAGGGCGACATGGAGAAGCCGGTCCCGATGGATCGCGTGATCTGTGGTGACGTCGGCTACGGCAAGACCGAGATCGCGGTGCGGGCGGCGTTCAAGGCGGTGCAGGACGGTAAGCAGGTCGCGGTCCTGGTGCCGACGACGCTGCTGGCCGACCAGCATTTGCAGACGTTCACCGCGCGCATGGCCGGCTTCCCCGTCACCGTGAAGGGGCTGTCCCGGTTCACCGACCCCGCGGAGTCGCGCGGGGTGCTCGAGGGCATGAAGGACGGCTCGGTTGACATCGTGATCGGCACCCACCGGCTGTTGCAGACCGGGGTGATGTGGAAGGACCTCGGCCTGGTCGTGGTCGACGAGGAACAGCGATTCGGCGTCGAGCACAAGGAGCACATCAAGTCGATGCGCACCCACGTCGACGTGCTGACGATGAGCGCCACCCCGATTCCCCGCACGCTGGAGATGAGCCTGGCGGGCATCCGGGAGATGTCGACGATCCTCACCCCGCCCGAAGAGCGCTACCCGGTGTTGACCTACGTCGGTCCGCACGACGACAAGCAGGTCGCAGCAGCGCTGCGACGCGAGATGCTGCGCGACGGGCAGGCGTTCTACATCCACAACCGGGTGCGGTCGATCGACCAGGCCGCGGCGAAGGTCAGCGCGCTGGTCCCCGAGGCCCGCGTCGCCGTCGCGCATGGGCAGATGCCCGAGGAGCAGCTGGAGAAGACCGTCGAGGGCTTCTGGAACCGCGAGTTCGACATCCTGGTGTGCACCACGATTGTCGAGACGGGACTGGACATTTCGAACGCCAACACGTTGATCGTCGAGCGCGCAGACACCTTCGGCCTGTCGCAGTTGCATCAGCTGCGGGGCCGGGTGGGTCGTAGCCGCGAGCGCGGCTACGCGTATTTCCTTTACCCGCCCGAGGTTCCGCTCACCGAGACCGCATATGACCGTCTCGCGACCATCGCGCAGAATAACGAACTCGGCGCCGGTATGGCCGTCGCGTTGAAGGACCTCGAAATCCGCGGCGCTGGAAACGTTCTCGGGGCGGAGCAGTCCGGCCACGTCGCCGGCGTCGGCTTCGACCTCTACGTGCGCCTGGTCGGTGAGGCGGTGGAGGCCTATCGCGCCGCGGCCGACGGGAAAACCGTTCTGGCGCCGGAGGAACCGAAGGATGTGCGGATCGATCTGCCGGTCGACGCGCACCTGCCGCCGGACTACATCGGGAGTGACCGTCTGCGGTTGGAGGCCTATCGCAGGCTGGCGGCGGCTGCGGACGATGCTGCAGTGGACGCGGTGATCGACGAACTCGTCGACAGGTACGGCCCACTGCCCGAACCCGCACGACGTCTGGTTGCGGTGGCACGGTTGCGACTGCTGTGCCGGCACTACGGCGTGACCGAGATGAGCACGGTGTCGGAGGCGACGCTGAAGCTGTCGCCGTTGCAGTTGGTGGATTCTCAGCAGCTGCGGCTGAAGCGGCTGTATCCGAGCGCGGCGTACCGCGCGACGACGTCGACGGTGCAGGTGCCGATTCCCCGAGTGGGCGGCGGTGTCGCGGCGCCACGCCTACGTGATCTTGAACTGGTGCAGATGGTCGCCGATCTCCTGCTGGCGCTGGACGGCAAGCCACAGGGCAGTGTCGACATAATTTCTGGAACAAAATCGACAGCGTAACCGCCTGGTCAACGGGTTTGTACGGCCGTTCAACCCGCCCTCGGACGGCGCAGCGCTGTTAACGCCGCACCCGGGGAACCCGACATACACGGCGGGGGGTCAAGGTATTGCGTTGTCGTCCAAACCGCGGGCGGCGATCGTCTACGAGGCGGTTAAGCAATTCCGTAAACCGAAACATCATCGCGATTACCACCGGGCTGTTTGGTGCGTATCGCGCTGACGCAAGGCGAAGGAGTTGAAGGTGGACTTCAAGAAAATTGCAGTAACCACGACCATCAGCGGTGCACTGGGACTCGGCGCGCTTGGTTTGGGCGCGGGGCTCGCGCAGGCTGTGCCGCAGCCGCCGCCGATTCCCGTCCCGGGCATTCCGCACGTTCCTGATGTGAATGTGCCGGCTGTGAATGTTCCTGATGTGAATGTGCCGGCTGTGAACGTTCCTGATGTGAATGTGCCGGCTGTGAACGTTCCTGATGTGAATGTGCCGGCTGTCAACGTCCCTGATGTGAACGTGCCGGTTGTGCAGTTCCCCGAGGTTGACAACTACTTCAGGCTGCCGGTTGGACACATTCCGCCGGGGCAGCTGAAGAACTCGCCGTTCATCAACGGTGTGGCGAATCCGTTCTTCAACATCCCGCCGGGACAGCTGAAGAAGCTGCCCGAGGTGAATGGGGTCGCCAACCCGTTCTTCGAGCAGGCGCCGGGCCACTGGACCCTTCCAGATGACCTGTTCCCGCCGGAGTCCTGAGGCACGAAATGTGACACGATGGCCGCTCCGCCCCTGGGCGGGGCGGCCATCGCCGCACCTGGGAGCCCAGCGGTCAAAATTGGTATAACCGAGACGGGCGTTCTCGTCAGACACGCGTAAGGGGGTGTAGCCGGTGACCGTCGTCTTGGTCGACCCGCGCCGCCCTTCGTTGGTCCCGGTAGAAGCCATCGATCTGCTTGCAGGTGACGTCCAGTACACCGAGGAGATGCCGGTACGGGTGCCGTGGTCACTGCCTGCGGCCCGGCCGTGCTCCTACGATGCGTCCGACGACGAAGCCGCGCCGGTGCTGCTGTCGTCGGACCGGGAGCACCCCGCGGTAAGGACGCGACTGGCGGCCGGCGAGAGACTCATTGAGGCGCCGGGCGCGTCATCGGGTGAGCGACTGGTGGACGCGGTGGCCATGATGGACAAGCTGCGCTCGTCGGGTCCGTGGGAATCCCAGCAGACGCACGATTCGCTGCGCCGCTACCTGCTGGAGGAGACCTACGAGGTCTTCGACGCGGTGCGCAGCGGCAACGCTGACGATTTGCGCGACGAACTCGGCGACGTGTTGCTGCAGGTTCTCTTTCACGCCCGCATCGCCGAGGACGCACCCGAGCACCCGTTCTCGATCGACGACGTCGCGGACTCCCTCATCCGCAAGCTCATCAACCGCGTGCCTGCGGTGCTCGCCGGTGAAGAGGTCTCACTGGAGGATCAGCTCGCCCAATGGGAAGAGCGCAAGGCCATGGAGCGCTCGAAAAAGGGCGTCCGCTCCGTCATCGACGACGTGCCCACCGGCCAACCGGCGCTGGCGTTGGCGCAGAAGGTGCTCGAGCGGGCAACCGCGGCTGGGGTGCCCGTCGACCTGATTCCGGCGGCCATGACATCGGTGCGAGTGGCTCCACACGTCGATACCGAGAACGCGCTGCGTTCGTCGGTCCTGGAATTCATGGACATCGTCCGCACGACTGAACTCGCGGTCGCCGCCGACCGGCGCGGGGCTGACGTGCCGGAGGAACTGGACGTCGCGTCGCTCGGCGACGTCACCGAACAGGAGTGGCGAGCACA
Organism: Mycobacterium sp. NPDC051804; assembly: GCF_044452905.1. Lineage (NCBI taxonomy): Bacteria > Bacillati > Actinomycetota > Actinomycetes > Mycobacteriales > Mycobacteriaceae > Mycobacterium > Mycobacterium sp. NPDC051804. The sequence continues at coordinate 182,208 of NZ_JBITCD010000006.1, forward strand.
CTGGCCGGACGCGGCCCGAGCACCCGACACACCCGAGGAGTCGGCGGAAGAGCCCGAGTCGACGCGTGTCGACGCATCGGACGACGACGTGGGTGGCGAGAATGACGATGAACTGGAAGATCGAGAAGATCAAGGGGTGGTCGTCGATTCGCGATGATCCCGGTTAACTGGGATTCGGCGTAGAAGGTGTCGGCCGCGCCTGCCCACAGCGTCTTGAGCGCGTGGGACCATGGCATGACCGAGGTTGGTTCGAGGGAGTTTGGTGTCGCGCGTGCGTTGGCTGCGAGCGGTCGCGGTAGTGGGAGCGACGGCGCTGCTCATGGCTTCGAGCTGTTCATGGCAGGTGGGCACCCCGATTCCGGAGGGGGTGCCACCTCCAGGGGGCGACCCTGTGCCCAAAATCGACACGCACGCTGGCGGGCGGCCCGCTGATCAGCTGCGGCAATGGGCGGCCGAACGTGCCCCCGCGCTGGGAATGCCCATCGAGGCGCTGGAGGCCTACGCCTACGCGGCGCGGGTGGCCGAGGTGGAGAACCCCGACTGCCACCTGGAATGGACGACGCTCGCTGGAATCGGTGAGGTGGAGAGCCATCACGGCACCTACCGCGGCGCGACGATCGCCGAGAACGGAGACGTCACCCCGCCGATCCGCGGTGTCCGTCTGGACGGCACCAACGGCAACCTCGAGATCTTCGACAGCGAGGGCGTCAGCCACGAGGAGGAAGAGGAATCGGTCCACGCCCGCGCGATGGGCCCGATGCAGTTCATCCCTGACACCTGGAAGCTCTATGGCGTCGACGCCAACAACGACAACGTCATCAGCCCGGACAACTTCGACGATGCCGCGCTGTCGGCGGCGGGCTACCTGTGTTGGCGGGGCAAGGATCTGTCCACACCCCGGGGCTGGATGGATGCCCTGCGGGCCTACAACCATTCCGACCAGTACGCGCGCACGGTGCGCGACTGGGCGACCGCCTACGCCAATGGACACCCCCTCTAAACACGCCGCTGCGCGGTGCAACCTCTAGGCTCATCCCCGTCAGGAATCTTTCGAACCCCCAAACCACGGAGGCGCACGTGCCCATCATCGAGCAGGTCGGAGCCCGCGAGATCCTCGATTCCCGCGGCAACCCGACGGTCGAGGTCGAGGTGGCCCTGCTGGACGGCACCTTCGCCAGGGCCGCCGTGCCGTCGGGCGCATCCACCGGTGAACACGAGGCGGTCGAGCTGCGTGACGGCGGCTCCCGCTACGGCGGCAAGGGCGTCGGGAAGGCCGTTGAAGCGGTGCTCGACGAGATCGCTCCCGCCGTCATCGGGCTCAGCGCCGACGATCAGCGACTCGTCGACCAGGCACTGCTGGACCTCGACGGCACCCCCGACAAGTCCCGCCTCGGCGCCAACGCCATCCTCGGCGTGTCGTTGGCAGTGTCGAAGGCCGCGGCCGATTCCGCCGCGCTGCCGCTGTTCCGCTATCTGGGTGGCCCCAACGCCCACATTCTTCCGGTGCCGATGATGAACATCCTCAATGGCGGCGCGCACGCCGACACTGGCGTGGACGTCCAGGAGTTCATGGTCGCCCCGATCGGAGCCCCTAGTTTCAAGGAGGCGCTGCGGTGGGGCACCGAGGTGTACCACTCGCTGAAGTCGGTACTCAAGAAGCAGGGCCTGTCCACCGGCCTCGGCGACGAGGGCGGATTCGCCCCTGACGTCGCGGGCACCAAGGCCGCGCTGGATCTCATCCTGACCGCCATCGAGGGCGCCGGCTACAAGCCCGGGTCCGACGTGGCGCTGGCGCTCGACGTCGCGGCAACCGAATTCTTCACCGAGGGAACGGGTTACAAGTTCGAGAAAGAGACCCGGACCGACATGCAGATGATCGAGTTCTATGCCGGTCTGCTCGACTCGTATCCGCTGGTGTCAATCGAGGATCCGCTGTCCGAGGACGACTGGGACGGCTGGGTGGCGCTGACCGCCGCGATCGGTGACCGCATTCAGCTGGTCGGCGACGATCTGTTCGTCACGAACCCAGAGCGGCTGGAGGACGGTATCGAGCGGGGCGCTGCCAACGCACTTCTGGTGAAGGTCAACCAGATTGGCACGCTCACCGAGACGCTGGACGCCGTCGCGCTCGCCCACAACAGCGGCTACCGCACGATGATGAGTCACCGCAGCGGCGAGACCGAGGACACGACGATCGCTGACCTGGCCGTCGCGGTGGGCAGTGGCCAGATCAAGACCGGCGCACCGGCGCGCAGCGAGCGCGTGGCCAAGTACAACCAGCTGCTGCGCATCGAGGAGACCCTCGGCGACGCCGCCCGGTATGCGGGCGACCTGGCCTTCCCACGTTATTCGGTGGAGACCAAATAGCCCGTGCCAGAAGCGAAGCGGCCCGACCCCAAGCGGCGATCCCCAACTTCTCGACCAGGGAAGTCGGGCAAGTCCGAGGGATCTCGGGGCCGTCCGCGTGGCGCTTCGCCGGTCCGTCGCGAGCCCCGCGTCACCGAGCCGCGCCCGGCACCCGCGGACGAAGCGCAGCTTGAGCCCGAGGCTGGACCTTCTGAGTCGAAGGACAGCGGTGACTCGATCCGCAAATCCATTGCGGTTGCGGCCGAACAGCAGTCCGAGCAACGGTTTGGGTCCGCGGCGCGACGGGCCGCGATCCTGGCCGCAGTGATCTGCGTGCTGACGCTGACCATCGCGGGGCCGGTGCGCACCTACTTCGGCCAGCGCACCGAGATGAAGCAACTCAAGGCCACCGAGGAACAGCTGCGCGCGCAGATCGCCGAACTCGAACAGCAGAAGGTCAAGTTTGCAGACCCGGTGTTCATTGCCGCGCAGGCGCGTGAACGTCTCGGATTCGTTATGCCGGGCGAGATTCCGTACCAGGTGCAGCTGCCTCCGGGAAGTGCGGTGCCGACGATGCCCGGCGTGGAGCCGGCGACCGTGGACCCCGACCAGCCCTGGTACACCGCGCTGTGGGGGACCATCGCCGACAAGCCGTACGGCGTCCCACCAGCTCCAGTGCCGGCGCCTCCCGCGCCGCCCAACAACGCGCCCCCGCCCGGTGGTTGAGCCGGCGGATCTGGAGGCGGTCGCCACGCAGTTGGGTCGTGAACCTCGCGGTGTGCTGGAGATCGCCTACCGGTGCCCCAACGGTGAGCCCGGCGTCGTCAGGACGGCACCGAAATTGCCTGACGGCACGCCTTTTCCGACGCTGTACTACTTGACCCATCCCGCGCTGACTGCGGCGGCCAGCCGTCTGGAATCGTCGGGCATGATGCGAGACATGACCGAGCGTCTGCAGAACGATCCGGAGTTGGCTGCCGCGTATCGGAGGGCGCACGAGTCGTATCTCGCCGAGCGGGACGCGATAGAGCCCTTGGGCACAACGTTTTCCGGCGGCGGTATGCCCGACCGGGTCAAGTGTCTGCATGTGGTGATCGCACACTCGTTGGCCAAGGGGCCTGGCACCAACCCGTTCGGCGACGAGGCGTTGGCGGTGCTCGCCGCTGAACCGGCGATGGCGGGAATTCTCGAACGGGAGACGTGGACTATATGAGTAGGGTCGGCGCCATCGACTGCGGCACCAACTCGATCCGGCTGTTGATAGCCGACATCGGCGACGGCAAGATCGCGGACCTGCATCGCGAGATGAGGATCGTCCGGTTGGGTCAAGGGGTCGACGCCACAGGGCAATTCGCTCCCGACGCATTGGACCGCACCAGGGCGGCGCTGACGGACTACGCCGAGTTGCTGCACGCCCATGAGGTGTCGGCGGTTCGGATGGTAGCCACCTCCGCGACGCGCGATGCGTCCAACCGTGATGTGTTCTTCGCGATGACCGCGGAGGTTCTTGGAGCTGTCGTGCCGGGTGCGCTCGCCGAGGTGATCACCGGGACCGAGGAAGCTGAACTGTCGTTCCGCGGGGCAGTCAACGAATTAGACGCGGCGCAAGGGCCTTTCGTCGTTGTCGACCTTGGCGGCGGGTCGACCGAAGTGGTGCTCGGGGTGCGTGACGTTGAGGCCAGCTTCTCCGCCGACATCGGCTGCGTGCGCCTGACAGAGCGCTGTCTGCACTCCGACCCGCCGGCGGCGGCCGAGGTCGCGGCGGCACGCGAGGTGGTCCGTGACGGTTTGCGTGATGCGTTCGCCGTGGTGCCCGTCGAACAGGCCCGCACGTGGGTCGGCGTGGCGGGCACGATGACGACGGTGTCGGCACTTGCGCACAAGATGACGACCTACGATTCCGAGGCAATCCACTTGTCCCGGGTTGGTTTCGGCGAACTACTTCCCGTCTGTGATGAGCTGATCGCGATGACACGTGCACAACGCGCCGCCCTCGGTCCGATGCACGAGGGCAGGGTGGACGTCATCGGCGGCGGCGCAATCATCGTCGAGGAGCTGGCGAATGCGCTGGGCGACCGTGCGGGTATCGACGAGCTCGTGGTCAGCGAGCACGACATCCTCGACGGCATCGCCCTGTCGATCGCCTAGCGTCGACGCGGCGCCGCGATTCTTTACTTGTGGACGCGGCAGCCCGCGGCGGGGCTGCCACAGTGCCTGCCGGCAGCGCAGCCGTGGCATTTACAGGTACAGCCGGTTCGGGCTTTGGAGGCTGGGACGCGCATATTCGATCACTTCCTTCCACCAGCTTCCATCAACGTATGCCTATGCCATCACCCTTCGTGCCGGTTCGGTTGATCGAACCGGCTCGAGGTTATTGGTTAGCCCAGATCGCGGCGAAGCGGCGGTCGAGCGCGGCGATCATGCGGTCCAGATCGCGCAGCTCGGCGTCATTGGCGCGAATGTCGCGGCGCAGCTGGCTGATGGCCAGCGCATCCGATCGGGTGGACATTCCGTTCAATTTCCGGGTCTGTCGCATGATCTCGGAAGCAGTGAGCGCACGCTGATCCACCAGTGCATCCCGGAAGTACGCCGCCTGTAGCGAATCGGACGCCTGCTTCTCGGCGTAATCGAAGGGCACAGTCGGAGTCGCCACGAGAAAACGGTAACTGAGGTTATGGCCGTGGGCGAGCCTACCCGTGGAATCAGTGACCCACGTCGCCCTCGTCAGCCGGGTGCCGAGGCCGTCTCAGGCGGTTCAGCGGCAATCGGCCGGTGCCCGTTGGCGGTCGGCACCTGGGCGGGCCGGCACGTCTCGATCGCCTTTTCCGTATACACGCGGTAGCCGAAATCCGGTTGATAGCCGTGGATTTCGGGTGTGTCAAGGTCGCGAATGAACGCCAGGATCTCCCTGCTGAAGACCTGGCCGGGTACCAGTACGGGGAAACCGGGTGGATACGGTGTGACGAAGGTCGCCGAGACGACGTCGATACCGGCGTCCAGTTTGGCGACGATCTCCTCGTCGGACAGGTACTCGCAGTTCGTGTCGTCGTACGACAGGTAGAACGCCCGCCGGACGTCGCCCTCTGGTGTACCTTCCGGCACAGCTTCGGCGCCGCTGTGGTCGCGGAAGACGTCGTGGAAACCGCTGAAGTCGGGTTGCGACGCCGAGGCGGCCGTCAGCCGTGCGACGCGACGTTCGAACCGGCTGCGCTCACCGAGCCCCATCTCGGAAACCTGCTCGTCGAGCTCGCGGGCGATTTTGACCAGCACCTCCACCAGGAACGCCACCGAGCTGCGGGTGGTGCCGATGTTGGTCATGAACAGGACGGTGTTCCGCGATGTCTTGTTGATCTGCACTCCATGCCGGTCCATCAACTGCTGGCGCTTGAACGTGTCACCGTCATAGCCGGTCCGGCCGATCGACAAGGTGATGCGCGACGGGTCGAGAGCGAATTCGTCGCTATCCCACGCCGCCATCATGTTGCGCAGGCCCGACCGCAGAGGCTGCTCGATGTGCGACGGCCTGAACTCGTCGGGGATCAAGTCCGAGGTACGCAGGCACGCCATGTACTTGCTCAGCAGCGGGTGATTGTCGATCGCGTCGCGCAGCTGCATGGCGTTTTCGATCTGGCGCTGCACCAGCTCGAAGCCCTCCAGGGCGACCTGCCGGCGGCCGAGATCCAGCGATGCCAGGATCTGGTAGTTGGGCGACGTCGACGTGTGCGCCATGTAGGCCTCGTGAAACGGCTCCGCGACTTTCTGGCCGAAATCCTGATCGAAGACGTGGATCATCGAGCCCTGCCGCAGCGAGGTCAGCGTCTTGTGCGTGGACTGCGCGGCGTAGACGCGCACGCGTGCCTTGGCCGGGTCGGGCATCAGCCTGCGGTTCAGCAGTTCTTCGTCGGTCGGTGGCGCCTTCGAGTCGGCTTCGAGCGTCGCCTCGAACTCGCGGCGATAGTCCTCGTCGCACAGTTTGTCCCGCAGCGCCTTGGCCGCCGCCATCGCGGTCCGCTCGCGGAGCACCGGGTGGAACCGCGCGAACGCGAACCACGCCTCGTCCCACAGGAACACGAGATCCGGTTTGATCGCCAGACATTCCTCCATGACGCGGCTGACGTCGTACACGATGCCGTCGAATGTGCAGTTGGTCAGCGAGATCATCTTCACGCGATCGAGTTTCCCGGCACGCTTGAGCGCCAACAGCTTCGACTTGATCTCCCGCAGCGGCACCGCTCCGTACATGGAATAGCACGGCAGCGCGTACGCCTCGAGATAGATCACTTGCGCACCGGCGAGCATCATCCCGTAGTGGTGTGACTGATGGCAGTTGCGGTCGAGCAGCACGATATCGCCGGGCGCGACCAGCGACTGCGTGACGATCTTGTTCGCGGTCGACGTGCCGTTGGTGACGAAGAAACTCTGACGCGACCCGTACGCCTCGGCGGCCAGCTGCTGTGCCTCGCGAAGCGGTCCCGTGGGCTCCAGCAACGAGTCCAATCCGCCACAGGTGGCTGAGGTTTCGGCCATGAAGACGTCGAGGCCGTAGAACCCGACCATGTCTTTGATCCAGTGCGAGTTCACGATCGACTTGCCCTGCGAGATCGGCAGTGCGTGGAACACGCCGGTGGGTCGGTGGCTGTACTCCTTGAGCGCGTTGAAGAACGGGGTGCGGTACCGCGCGGCCACGCCCTGCAGGATCGACAGGTGGAGTTCGAGCACGCCTTCGCGGGCGTGGAACACGCGGCGGAAATACTGGCCGAGACGTCCGGCGATGTCTTCGACCTCGATCTCCGTCATCAGATAGAGGTCCAATTCCGGCCGCAGGCGCGATAGGGAGGAAGCAAGGATCTCGACGCGCTCGTCGGGCGACTTGTGGTCGGAGAGCTCGCCCGAGATCTTGGTGTCGACGAACTCCGAGAGTGTCGACAGGTCGCGCGTGGACTGGTGTGAGAAGCGGCGGCGGATCACCACGGCCTGCAGGTTGACGTTGAGCAGTGCCGCGATCAGCGCCTCGTCGCCGCTGGACACGACCACCAACTCGAAGACGAACTCGTCGTCGGGGCGGCGCCAGTTGCGGACCTCGTTGCGCAGTGCGCGTTCCTGGTCCTCGGTCATCGACTCGACGACCAGTACCTCGAAGTAGGGAACGCCGGCGTTGGTGGCGACCTGCTTCTCGAGCTGGCGCGGATCGATCGGGAACACCTCATGGTCTTCGAGGCCCGCGTGTTCGACGTCGCCGGAGCGGTATGACTCCGTGGTCAGCGCGCGATTGATCTGTCCGACGGCCTGCCCGAACTTGTCGTAGTCGCCGGCCGAGAACAGCCGTGACACCCGGGAGAACTGCGGCATGCCCGGATAAGCCCAGTAGGGCTCGAGCGGCGTCAGGATCGTCAGCAGGTCGCGGCAGGTCGCGATGTACTCGTCCTTGAGTTCCCCGCTGCACGAGGGCCGGGACAGCTTGTCGCTGGCCTCTTCCAGCCGGCACCAGGAGTCTCCGCGCAATTGCCACACGCTGTTGTAAGCACGCGAGTTGTCGCTCATCGCCGCCCCTCTCGTCGGGGTCAAGCGTGGCCAGTGATGACATCCGCCACGCGATCAGCAGACTAACGTGGTGCGACGATCGCGTTACGGCGATTAGCTGCAATTATCGTTATCGGGACGGCGCGAGGTCCGGGTGGTCGCGTTCGTTGAACCGTCGCAATCCTTCGATCGTTTCGGCGGCGTAGATGGACCGCCCGAAGCATTCGGCTTCGATGCGCAGGCCGTCGTCCAACGGTCGGCCCTGCCCGGTGCGAGCGGCCTCCAGGTCGGTGCGCAGCGCGGGCTGGGGGAGTGCCGCGATGGTGACTGCGAGTTCGAGGGCGCGCTGCAGGCACGTTCCGCTCGGCACGACCCGGTTCACGAGGCCGATGCGTTCAGCCTCGTGGGCGTCGATGACGCGCCCGGTGATGATGAGGTCCATTGCGCGGCGATACCCCAGGATGCGGGTGAGCCGCTGGGTGCCGCCGTCGGCCAGCCCGATGTTCCATCGGCGACAGGTCACGCCGAAGGTGGCGTGCTCGTCGGCGATCGCCAGATCCGTCCAGCAGGCCCATTCCAGACCGCCGGCGTACGCGACGCCGTTGACCGCGGCGATGGTGGGCTTGTAGATGTGCGTCCAGCGCGATGGGCCCAGGACGCCGTCGTCGGGGCTCGCGTCGATTGCGAGCTCACCGGCCTGCGCGGCCTTGAGGTCGCCGCCTGCGCAGAACGCCTGATCGCCCGCGCCAGTGAGAACGCCGACGAGGGCGTCGTTGTCGGCGCGGAAGCGATCCCACGCGTCGACGAGCTCGCGATGTGTCTGCGGGCCAATGGCATTCATGCGCTCGGGCCGGTTGATGGTGATGACGGTGACAGGTCCGTGCTGCTCGTAGAGCAGGTGCTCGTAGGCGGTCATCGGGTTGACGCCAACCGGTCGTCGAGCGTCGCGTGGAAGTGGCCGATCGCGCTCTCGTGCGTGCCGAACTCCACGAACGTGTTGGCACCGGCGTGCAGCCCGCGTTGCACGCCTTCCGACATCTCGTTGTCCTCGATGCCCCCTTCGTTCAGCAGGTTTCGCGCGTCCTGGGAAGTCTGGGGGTCGGCCGTCGCGCGCTGCACCACCTCCGGCGTGACCATCGCGTAGATCGTGACGGTGGTGTGATCGATGTCGATCGGGTCGATGGTGATCACGAGTACCTGGTTCGGGAACGTCGCGACCATCACGTTGGGGAACAGGTGGTACACGTATGTGACGCGATGACCGACCTCCCACGTCGACTCGGGACGGTCACGCAGCCGTTCGATGTTCTTGAACGGGAATGTGATTCGGGTGTTCGGCCCGAAGGGTTCGACGACGTTGAGGTCGTCGTACTGAATCGGGTAGAAGGTGTCCTTGTGGGTGGTGCGGATGTGATAGCCCTCGAGGAACTGCTCGACGAGCACCTTCCAGTTCATGGTGCGCAGCGCCGGCCTCACGGCGACGAGCTGCGTCGAGTGCACCAGCTTGTCGCGCCACGGGCTGCCGTCGGCCAGTGCCGACATCGCGGCCTCCGCGCCCGGATGCGGTGAGTCCAGCGGGCCGATCACGATCAACCCATCCACCTCGAGGCTTTCGACCTCGACCAGTCCGCGGGCGGACATGTCCAGGCCGGGGAACGCATCTGCGTGCGGGACGTGCGCCAGCGCACCGTCGAGACGGTAGGTCCAGCCGTGATAGCGGCACACCAGCGCTTGAGCACATCCCGGGCCCTCAACGAGGGCCATGCCGCGGTGTCGGCACGAGTTGCGAAATACCCGTGCAGTGCCGTCGCGGCCGCGTACTGCGAACAGCGGGACGCCGAAGCTGACGCGTTCGACGTGATCACCGGGTTTGGGGAGCGCCGCAGACGGCAGATACACGCTCGGGTGGGAACGCAGCATCGCGAGTTCATCGGCGAATCGGGTTGGGTTCACATAGTTTTCGACGGGCTCGCGCCAGGCGTCGCCTTCGTCGGTCGTACCCGCGTCGATGTGCGCCAAGAGGCGGCGGACGACATTCACATCGTCAGCAACCGACGCCCGTGTCGGAGTGGACATACCACGGAAGTATCACAGTAATCACGCTACGTGTCAATCTTTTCGTGAGATAGCGTTAACATCGTGTCGGACCACGATCACGAGGAGAGACATGGCAACGGAATCGCCAATGCAACTGGGAATGATCGGGCTTGGCCGCATGGGTGCCAACCTGGTGCGACGGCTCATGCGCGACGGGCATCGCTGCGTGGTCTACGACATGAATGCCGACGCGGTGTCCGAGCTTGCCGGCGAGGGCGCGGCGGGAGCGGATTCGCTGAGTGACTTCGTCGGCAAGCTCGAGAAGCCGCGCGCGGTGTGGCTCATGTTGCCCGCCGCAGTGGTGGACTCCACGCTGGAACAGTTGGTGGATCTCCTCGAACCCGGCGACACGGTCATCGACGGTGGCAACTCCTATTACCGTGACGACATCACCCGCGCCAAGAGCCTGCTGACGAAGAACATCCACTACGTGGACTGCGGCACCAGTGGTGGCGTGTGGGGTCTGGAGCGCGGCTACAGCCTGATGATCGGCGGCGAGAACGAAGTCGTCGAACGCCTCGATCCGATCTTCAAGACCATCGCGCCGGGAGAGGGCTGTGCCGAGCCCACTCCGGGCCGCACCCGCACCGACGGCACCGCTCAAGACGGCTATTTGCACTGCGGGCCAAGCGGCGCAGGGCATTTCGTGAAGATGGTGCACAACGGTGTCGAGTACGGGATGATGGCCGCCATCGCCGAGGGTCTGAGCATCATCAAGCACGCCGATGCGGGGAAGGTCAACCGCACAGTGGACGCCGAAACCACCCCGCTGCGCGACCCCTGGGCCTACGAGTACTCGATCGACGTCGGCGAGGTCGCCGAAGTGTGGCGCCGCGGATCGGTGGTCGGCTCCTGGCTGGTCGACCTCACCGCCGACGCCCTGGCGCGCTCGCCCCAGCTCGACGACTTCACCGGCCGGGTATCGGATTCCGGTGAGGGACGGTGGACGGTACTGGCCGCGGTCGACGAAGGGGTGCCCGCTCCGGTGATCACCACGTCGCTGTTCGAGCGGTTCTCCTCACGGGACCTCGGCGAGTTCACCGACAAGCTGTTGTCGGCCATGCGCAGTGAATTCGGCGGCCACGCCGAGAAGAAGAACTAGGCATCATGACGACACCGGCGGCGACCACGCCCGCGGACGTACTGGTGATCTTCGGGATAACCGGGGACCTCGCCAGAAAGATGACCTTCCGGTCGCTGTACCGGCTCGAGCGGCGCAAGCTGCTGGACTGCCCGATCGTCGGCGTCGCCCTTGACGACTGGTCCGAGGCGACGCTGCACGACCATGCCCGCAGTTCGATCGAGACCGCGGGCGAGACGATCGACGAAGAGGTCTTCGCCCGTTTCGCACAACGCCTTTCGATGGTGTCGGGCGACTTCGGCGACGCGAGCACCTACGAAAAGGTCGCCCGCGCGATCAAGGGTAAGCACACGCCGGTGTTCTACCTCGAGATACCGCCGTCGTTGTTCGGCATGGTCGTCGAGGGCTTGGCGCACGCCAACCTGACCGATCGCGCCCGCGTGGTGGTGGAGAAGCCGTTCGGCCACGACCTGGAATCGGCCCGTGCTCTCAACGCGCAACTGCGCAGCGTGCTCGAGGAGTGGCAGATCTTTCGCATCGACCACTTCCTCGGCAAGGAACCGGCGATGGACATCATGTTCCTGCGGTTTGCCAACTCGGTGTTCGAGCCGCTGTGGAATCGCGACCGCATTCAATGCGTGCAGATCACCATGGCGGAGAACTTCGGCGTGGAGGATCGCGGCAGTTTCTATGACCCCGTCGGGGCGCTGCGCGACGTGGTGCAGAACCACCTGCTTCAGCTGATCGGGCTGTTCGCGTCCGAGCCGCCGAGTTGTGCAGGTGCCGACGGCCTACGCGATAAGCGCGCCGAGGTGTTCCGCGCGATCCCGTCGATCGATCCGGCGCACTACATCCGGGGGCAGTACGACGGATACCGGTCCATCAAGGGAGTGCGGCCGGATTCGCAGACGGAGACCTTCGCCGCGCTGAAGCTGGAGATCGACAACTGGCGATGGGCCGGAGTGCCGTTCTTCATCCGGGCAGGCAAGGCGCTTCCGGTGCGAGCCACCGAGATCCGGGTGTTCTTCAAACGTCCGCCCAAGCTCGCAGTCATGCCGGAGCGGCCCGACCCCAACCAGCTGGTGCTGCGCATCGACCCGAACCCGGGCACCGACATGATCATCCAGGCCAAGGAGCCCGGTGCGAACACCACTCGATGCGTCGACCTGTCGCTGACGTTCGCCAAGGAACTTGGAGAGGCGCCCGAACCCTACGAGCGGCTGCTGTCCGACGCGATGCGCGGCGACTCGTCGCAGTTCGCCCGGGAAGACGGTGTGGAGGAGACCTGGCGGATCGTGGAGCCGTTGATCGAATCGCCGCCCGAGCTGCAGACCTATGAGAGCGGATCGTGGGGTCCGGCCTCGGTGTCCAAACTTGTTGCCGGATACCCCAGTTGGCGTGAGCCCTGGCTGGACGTGTAGTGCCGGCAGCCTCTCGCGCCCGCGTCGCCGACCTGATCGGCGACCGCACGCTGAGCGCACGATCGGTGCTGGCGACGGCGCTGCTGGGCGCGGACGAACCGCATCTCACGGTAGGGGAGCTGGTCGGGATCGCGTCGCTGTTCGGCATCAGTGACGGCGCGGCGCGCACCTGCCTGTGGCGCATGGTGTCCAACGGTGAGCTCACCGGCGACGACGGGGTTTATGCGCTGGCTGGTCCGTTGCTCGAGCGTCGGCAGCGTGTCGACGAGGCAGCCCGATATGACGATTCCGCGTTGCCATGGGATGGCACATGGGAATTGGCGGTGGTCTCGCTGGATCGACGGTCGGCGGCCGATCGACTCGCGTTGCGTAAGTCTGCGACGGGTTTGCACCTCGCTGAGTTGCGCGAAGGCGTGTGGATCCGCCCGGACAACCTCGATCCCAAACGCCTGACGACGCTACGCGCCGTGCTGGACCGGCAGTGTGTGCACTTCCATGGCGCGGCGACGGATATTCCTGCAGAGACTGTGAGATCCCTGTTCAACCTTCATGATTGGGCGGCGGATGCGCGGCGGCTGATAGTAGCGATGCGCGACGAGTTGGACGTCGAGGCTGTTGAGGCCGACGACTTCATCTATCAATTTGCGCTGTCCATCACCGTCGTCCGGCATCTGCAGCTCGACCCGCTGCTGCCCGCCGAGTTGGAAGCTGAGGACTGGCCGGGCCACGAACTGCGCAGCACCTACCGTCAATTCGATGAGGTGTTCAAGCGCCACTTGGCGGGCCGGGGCTAGGGTTAGATCGCCGAGCAGACATGAAAACCCCCAATTCGCGCACACAATGGGGGTTTTCGCGTCTTCTCGCCGGATGAGGCTAATTCACTCCCAGTACGCCGCGCACCATCCGCTCGGCGATCAGCTCGTCGTCGCGCATACCCGCCACTCCGATCGCGAGTCCCTCGAGCGCCGCGATGAGCCCTGCCGCGAGCGTACGGGCTGACGGCCCGTCCGGTATGGCGCGCTCGCGACGCCCAGCGGTGATCAATGCGCTGAAGCGCCGCACCAGATCCTTGCCGATCTCGGCGACGGCCTTGCCGACCGGATGATCGCGACCGGCGAACTCCACCCGCAGCGCCATCATCACGCGGGGGATGTCCTGGCGGCAGAACACGATGTGCCCTCGCGCGAGCGCGATCAGCACATCGACGGGTTCACCACGTTCGGCGGCCGGCAGCCACACCTGCTCTTCCCATGTCGCGGCTACCCATTCGACGACGGCCATCGCGAGGTCCTCCTTGCCGTCGAATTGGTGATACAGCGCTCCGCGCGTATAACCCGCGTCGCCGGCCACCTGTTCGAGTGCCAGATTGCCGTATCCATAGCGTGAAATTCCCTGTGCCGCAGCCTCGAGTAGGGCCGCGCGGGTGGTGGCGCGGCGCTCGGCCTGTGTACGGCGCACCGGCGATCTAGATACAGACATGTATGTATGTTACTGTGCACGCGAGGAGGTTCCAACCATGACACTCCGAACTGAACGGCCCGGCGCCCGCCGATGCGAGGTGACTGAATCGCCAAGCCCATCGTCGGATTACGCCGACGCCTTCGAAGTGACCGTCGACGAGACTGACGCCCGTACCGCCGAGGAGGTGGTACGCACCGGCCTGTCACGAGTGGCGCCCGAACGGTTCTCGGCACTGATCCTCGCGCATCGACACATTCTGGGGTTTCGGCTCGGTCCCGCGTCGTCACAGGATCACGTGATGGGCTGGCGCGTAGTGATGTCGGAACCCGGCGTGTGCCGGCTTGAAGCCGACGGGCCGCTGATGGGAGGCACCATGGTGGCGCGTCGCGTCGATCCGGTCACCATGAGGTTGACGACGTTTGTGCGCTACCGGCAACCCCTTGCGCGGCTAGTCTGGGCGATTGCCGGGCCCATCCACCGGCGGGCCGCCCCGCAGCTGATGGAACTGTCGGCGACGCCGTAAGTCAGTCCTTCAGAATCGGTTTCAACGCGTCGAGCACCGCGGGATCCTCGATGGTCGACGGCACCGGCTCGTCGCGGCCGTCGGCGATCCCGCGCATGGTCTTGCGCAGGATCTTTCCGGAGCGAGTCTTGGGTAGTGCCGAAACGACGTCGACGACCTTGAAACACGCGACAGCACCGATGTTCTCGCGCACAGCGGTGACGAGCTCCTCGGCGAGCCCGTCGTCCGACGCACCCGCCTTGAGGACGACGAACCCGCGCGGCACCTGACCCTTGATCTCGTCGGCGACGCCGATCACCGCACACTCCGCGACCGCAGGGTGCGTGGCCAGTACCGCTTCGATCGAGCCCGTCGACAAGCGGTGTCCCGCAACGTTGATGACGTCATCGGTGCGTCCCATGACGAACAGATAGCCGTCCGCGTCTTTGTACCCGCCATCGCCGGTGAGGTAGTAGCCCGGAAACGCGGACAGGTACGACGCGACATAGCGGTCGTCGTCACCCCACAGCGTCGGGAGGGTGCCGGGCGGCAGCGGCAGCCGCACACAGATTGCGCCTTCCTCGTCGGCGTCACACTCCGAGCCGTCCGGGCGGAGTACCCGCAGGTCGTATCCGGGCATCACCGCCGTCGCCGAACCTGGCTTGATGCCGTGCGCCTCGACACCCATCGGATTGGCCGCGATCGACCAGCCCGTCTCGGTCTGCCACCAGTGATCGACCACCGGGACGCCGAGTCGCTCCGATGCCCATTCGTACGTGCCCGGGTCCAGCCGTTCGCCCGCCTGGAACAGGTACTTCAGCGACGAGAGGTCGTACTTGGCAAGGAGTTCGCCGTTGGGGTCTTCCTTCTTGATCGCCCGAATCGCCGTCGGAGCGGTGAACATCGCCTTGACCCCGTGCTCGGAGGCCACGCGCCAGAACGCGCCGGCATCGGGCGTGCCGACGGGCTTACCCTCGTACAGCACGCTCGTCGCACCGAGCATCAGCGGTCCGTACACGATGTAGGAGTGCCCGACGACCCATCCGACATCCGAAGCGGCCCAATAGGTATCGCCCGGCTCGATGTCGTAGATGTGCTTCATGCTCCACAGCAGCGCGACCGCATGTCCGCCGTTGTCGCGCACGATGCCCTTCGGCTTACCGGTCGTGCCGGAGGTGTAGAGCACGTACAGCGGATCGGTGGCCGCTACGGGCACCGGGTCGGCGGGTTCGGCGTCGGCCATGAGTTCGTGCCAGTCCAGATCGCGCCCGGCGACGAGCTCACACGGCTGCTGCTCGCGCTGCAGGATCACACACGCGGATGCGCCGTGCTCGGCGATGTCCAGTGCGGCGTCGAGCATGGGTTTGTAGTTGACCGTCCGGGTCGGCTCGACCCCACACGATGCTGTGACGATGACGGCGGGGCGAACGTCATCGATACGCGCCGCGAGTTCGTGCGCCGCGAATCCACCGAACACCACCGAATGGATGGCGCCCAGACGCGCGCAGGCCAGCATCGCGATCGCCGCCTCGGGGACCATCGGCATGTAGGTCACCACGCGATCGCCCTTGCCGACGCCCAGGCCCTTCAGCACGCCCGCGAAGCGTGCGGTCTCGTCGAGCAGTTCGCGATAGGTGTAGGTGCGCGCCGATCCGGTCACCGGGGAGTCGTAGATCAGCGCAGGCTGGTCGGCGCGGCCGCCTTCAACGTGTCGGTCCAACGCGTTGGCACATGTATTCATCTCGGCGTCGGGAAACCACCGGTAGAACGGCGGATTGGAGTCGTCGAGGATCTGTTGCGGGTCGCGGATCCAGGTGACGGCCTTGGCGGCATCGGCCCAGAAAACGGCGGGATCGGAGATGCTGGCGTCGAAGAGTTCGCGGTACCCGGCCATATCCCGCACCGTAGCGCGCGACCGGGTTCTCTAGAGTCGGTTTATGTCTGTCGAACCGCCCCAGATCGAAGGTGTGCGCCGCTCGTTCGTCGTAGCGAACGGGGTGAAGTTTCACGTCACCGAGGCCGGCCCGCCCGACGGCCGTCCCGTCCTGGCACTACACGGATGGCCGCAGCACCATTGGGAGTGGCGCGATCTGCTGGCCGACCCACCACCAGGCCTGCGAATCATCGCGCCCGACCTGCCCGGCTACGGCTGGTCGGGGCCGCCCAGTCACCGCATGGCGAAGGAGGACCTCGCGACAGACGTGCTTGCGCTGCTCGACGCGCTCGGGCTTTCGCGTGTGCTATTCGTCGCCCACGACTGGGGTGCCTACACCGGATATCGGATGATCCTGCGCGAGCCCGAGCGGTTCGACGGTTATATCCCGATGAACATGGCGCATCCTTGGCAGAAGCCCACCAGCGTCCTGCCGCATCTGTGGAAGCTGTACTACCAGGCGCCCCTGGCCACGGCCGGAATCACGCTGATGCGGCACACCAACATCGTGAATTTCATGTTCAAGGTGGGGTCCGATTTAGACCCTGCGGATGCGCGCGTCTTTGCCGACAGCTTCCGAAATCCGGTGAGCGCGCGAGCGGGTCGGGATACCTACCGCACGTTCTTGACTCATGAGTTACCCTGGGCCGCAAGGAATCCCGAAGAACGGCGAGCTACGGTCCCAATCCGTGCGCTGTTCGGCGAGCGTGATGCCGCCGTCTCCCTTGCGATGGTGTCGCCGGAATCCGCGAAGGCTGACGACTATACGCTGGAGACGGTTGATGCCACCCACTTCGTCGTTGACGAGCGACCGGATCTGGTCCGCAAGAAGCTGATCGCGCTTGCGGAGGAGACAGCGGGCATTTGACAGACCGCGATCGCGACGAGTTCGGCCACGCGCGCAGCAGCCGACCGCGCGATGCATTGGGCCGTCCGCTGCCGCATGGCAGTGAGGGCGTCGCGCGCATCCCTGACGATCTCGATCTCTCTCCAGCCGATTCGCTCACCTACGCTCAGGACCTGCTCGACCGTGGCCTGGCTTTCAACGCACATGAGGTGCTCGAGGCCGCCTGGAAGAGCGCACCCGATGGCGAACGCGGAATGTGGCAGGGGTTGGCGCAGCTCGCGGTTGGCTTCACCCACATTCAGCGCGGCAATGCCAGGGGAGCGGCGGGTGTCCTGACGCGGGCCGCCGATCACCTCGAAGAGGGGGATCGCCCCGCTCCGCATGGCATCGATCTCGATGGTCTGATCAGGCATGCCCGAGATCTCGTCGCAGATCTGGAGCAGGGTGTTGCGATTGCCCCCGAACGCCTGCGGCCGAGACTTACGCGATAAAGCTCACTGCTGGAACCGGTAGCCCATCCCGGCTTCGGTCAGCAGGTGCACGGGACGTGACGGATCATCTTCGAGCTTGCGCCGTAGCGCCGCCAAATACACGCGCAGATAATGGGTTTCCTTCGCGTAGGCGGGACCCCACACCTCTTTGAGCAGTTCCTCGCGGCCGACCAGCTTGCCGCGATTGCGCACCAGCATTTCCAACATGCCCCACTCGGTGGGTGTCAGATGCACTTCGGCGCCGTTCTTGGTGACTCGCTTGGCGGCCAGGTCGACGGTGAACGACGACGTCTCGATGACGGGCTCGTCGGTGTCCGACGCGGCCGTGGCACGGCGCACCGCGGCCCGCAGCCGGGCCAGAAACTCGTCCATTCCAAAGGGTTTGGTGACGTAGTCGTCGGCGCCTGCGTCAAGAGCCTCCACTTTGTCCGACGAGTCGGTCCGCGCCGACAGCACGATCACCGGCGCCGTGAGCCAGCCGCGCAACCCGCCGAGCACGTCGATGCCCGACATGTCCGGCAGGCCGAGGTCCAGCACGACGACGTCGGGGCGGTGATCAGCAGCCTGCCGCAGCGCCTCCGCACCGCTGGCAGCGGTGAACACCTCGTAGCCGCGCACCGACAGGTTGATCCTCAGTGCCCGAAGGATCTGCGGTTCGTCATCGATGACGAGAACCCGGGTCTTGGTCGTCATGGCGCCGCTGCCAGATCGATCTCGATGGTGAGCCCGCCGCCAGGGGTGTCGGTCGCCGAGATCGTGCCACCCATCGCCTCGACGAAGCCGCGCGCCACCGAAAGACCAAGGCCGACACCGATGCTGGTGTCGTGATCGCCGAGGCGCTGGAACGGCGCGAACAACTGCGCCTCTGCGCCGCGCGGAATACCGGGACCTTCATCGACGACGGCGATCAGAACCCGGTTGGCGACCTGGCCCGCGGTCACCCGCACCGGGCTGTCCGGGGCATACCGCAGCGCGTTGTCGATCAGATTGGCCAGCACCCGTTCGAGCAGTCCGGCGTCGGCCATCGCGACGGCGCCGTCTCCACTGCTCGCGATGTCGACCTTGACCCGGTCCAGGCCCTGGCGACGGAACCCCGTGGTCCCTTTGCTGATTCCGAGGATCGCCCGTTGCACGGTCTCCTCCAGATACACCGGGCCAAGTTCAGGCTTCAGCACTCCGGCGGCCAATCGCGACGAGTCCAGCAGATTGCCGACCAGCGCGGTCAGCTGATCGATCGACTCCTCGATGGTCGCCAGTAGTTCGGCGGTGTCCTCGGCGGAGAAGTCGACGTCGTCGCTACGCAGACTCGACACCGCGGCTTTGGCGGCAGCCAACGGAGTGCGCAGGTCGTGGCTGACGGCAGACAGCAGCGAGCGCCGCAATTCGTCGGCCCGAGCGATGGCTTCGGCCTTACCCGCTTCCTCGGTGAGCTCGCGCTGCTTCACCAGCCCGGCCGCCTGCATCGCGACGGCCGTGAGCACTCGGCGATCGCGGGCAGCCAGCTTGCGTCCGGCCATCAGCATCCAGAACTCGTCGTCACCGACCTCGATGGCGGTGTCGGCGGAATCGACGTCCACGCACGGATTGTCGCCGACGCACGCGATGATGCCCGCATTCGCGCGCATTAAGCTCACCGCCCGTTGCGAATACGTCTCACGCACCCGCTCCAGCAGCGCGTCGAGATCCGCACCGCGTAGCACCGAACCCGAGAACAACGCGAGCAACTCGGCCTCCTGGGACGCCCGCCTCGCCTCGCGGGTGCGTTTGGCGGCGTTGTCGACGAGCGCGGCGACGGCCACCGCCACGGCGAGCAGCACGACGCTGGTGATCGCGTTGTCGGGCCGTGCGATGTCGAGTGTGTAGCGGGGCTCGATCAGGAAGTAGTTCAGCAGCACTCCCGACAGCACCGCCGACAACGCCGCGGGCGCAACACCTCCCAGCAGCGCGACGATCAGCACCCCCACCATGAACAACGCACTCTCGCCGCCGACCTCCAGGTACGGATCGAGCAGGTAGACCGAGAGCGCGCATACCGCGGATGGGACCACAACGGCGGCCAGCCATGAGGCCAGATGGTGCTGGCGCGGTGATGTGCGCGCCCACGCCGAACCCTTGCGTGCCTCGGGGTGCGTGACCATGTGGACGTCGATCGAGCCGGACTGTTGGACGACGGCGGCACCGATTCCTTCGTCGAACATCCGCGCCCACCGCGACCGCCGCGACGTGCCGATCACCAACTGGGTGGCGTTCTCGTCGCGGGCGAAGTCCAATAATGCGCTCGGCACGTCGTCACCAACGACTGTGTGCAACGTTGCGCCGAGGCTGGTCGCCAGCTCCCGCACTGATCCCATCTGCGGTGCGGAAACGCCTGAAAGACCGTCACCGCGGACCACGTGGACGACCATCAGTTCGGCGCTGGACTTCGACGCGATACGAGAAGCCCTGCGCACCAGCGTTTCCGATTCCGCGCCGCCGGTGACCGCGACGACGACGCGTTCGCGGGCTTCCCACGTCGCGGTGATCTGATTCTCTTCGCGGTACTTCTCCAGCGCGGCGTCGACCTGGTCGGCCAGCCACAGCAGGGCGAGTTCACGCAGCGCCGTCAGGTTGCCCCTACGGAAGTAGTTGGACAGCGCGGCGTCGACGCGTTCGGGCGCGTACACGTTGCCGTGAGCGAGCCTGCGCCGCAGCGCTTCCGGCGTGATGTCGACGAGCTCGATCTGGTCGGCCGCGCGAACGATCTCGTCGGGCACCTTCTCCTGCTGCTCGATGCCGGTGATCTGGGTGACGACGTCGTTGAGGCTTTCGAGGTGCTGGACGTTGACCGTGGAGATGACGGTGATGCCGGCGTCGAGCAGTTCTTCAACGTCCTGCCACCGCTTGGGATTCTTGCTGCCCGGGGTATTGGTGTGCGCGAGTTCGTCAACGAGGACAACCTGAGGTGCGCGTCGCAGCACCGCCTCGACGTCGAGTTCGGCGAACTGCTTGCCGCGGTACTCGATGAGCTTCGGAGCAATGATCTCGATGCCCTCGATCAAGTCGGCGGTCTTCTTGCGGCCGTGCGTTTCCACCACCGCAGCCACGACGTCGGTGCCACGCTCCCGCCGGCGGTGCGCCTCGCCGAGCATCGCGAAGGTCTTGCCGACACCGGGCGCGGCTCCCAGGTAAATGCGCAGCTCACCACGCTTTCTCTGGGAGCCGGGACGGTCGGTCACAATCCCATCATCCACCGGTCTCGTCAGTTCTTCGCCGGATACTTCTGGTCGAGGGCCAGGTTGAGCGCCAGCACGTTGACGGTGGGCTCACCGACGAACCCGAGGAACCTGCCGTCGGTGTGGCCGGCCATCACGTCACGCACCTGTTCGGGAGTGACGCCGCGCGCCTCGGCGACCCGGTTGATCTGAATGTCGGCGTACGGAATCGAGATGTGCGGATCGATACCACTTCCGCTGGCGGTCACCGCGTCGGCGGGCACCGCGGAAACGGCGGGTGCGCTGCCGCGGATCGGAACGAGCGCTCCGATGCTGTAGTCCTCGCCCGACGCTGTGCACTCGACGCGCACACCTTCGTAGGTATCCAGGAACGGAGTCTGTGTGGTCGCGCACGGCTCGTTGACGCTGACGACCCGCGTCGGCCTGACGACGTTGCCCCGGGCGTCGCGCGGGCCGATCACCGACAGCACCGCGCCCACGCCGCCGCCGGTGCAGAAAGGTCGTGCGCCGTCGACTCCTTCGGTCTTGCCGACGGCGGCGCTGCGCTCGCAGACGAGGGTGAGCAGGCTCGGCTTGTCCGGTGTATCGACGATGCTCTCCGGTCCGAGGTTGCTCGCGCTGGTGGCCAACGTGTCGTACCCGTCGCCGGCCGCCGACGGTCTGCTCTGGAAGTACTGCGGCAGCGCGTTGCCGTCGGCGTCGGTGAACGATTGGCCGATCAGGCTGCTGCCCATCAGTTTTCCGTCGACCTCGACGAGCGAGCCGTTGGCTTTGTCGTTGAGGCCGGGCAGCTGCGCCACCAGCCAGATGACCACCGGATAGGCGATGCCGAGGATGACGGTGAGTACCAGCACGGCGCGCAGTGCCGCCCAGTGTTGACGAACGAAGTTTGAACGCATGATGGTCACATTCCCGGGAAGAGTTGGATGACGAGGTCGATCAGCTTGATGCCGATGAACGGGGCGATGATTCCGCCGAGGCCGTAGATGTAGAGGTTGCGGCTCAACAGCTTTGACGCGCTGGCCGGTGTGTAACGAACTCCCCGCAGCGACAACGGGATCAGCGCGATGATGACCAACGCGTTGAAGATCACCGCCGACAGGATCGCCGACTGCGGGCTATGCAGCCGCATGATGTTCAGCAGGTCGAGGCCGGGGAACATCGCGACGAACAGCGCCGGGATGATCGCGAAGTACTTCGCGATGTCGTTGGAGATCGAGAACGTCGTCAGCGCACCGCGGGTGATGAGCAACTGCTTGCCGATCTCGACGATCTCGATGAGCTTGGTCGGGTCGGAGTCCAGATCGACCATGTTGCCGGCCTCTTTGGCCGCCGAGGTGCCCGTGTTCATCGCGACGCCGACGTCGGCCTGCGCGAGCGCGGGTGCGTCGTTGGTGCCGTCGCCGGTCATCGCGACGAGCTTGCCGCCGGCTTGCTCCTTCTTGATGAGCGCCATCTTGTCTTCCGGCGTGGCCTCGGCGAGGAAGTCGTCGACGCCCGCCTCGTCGGCAATGGCTTTGGCGGTCAACGGGTTGTCGCCGGTGATCATCACGGTGCGGATGCCCATGCGGCGCATCTCGTCGAAGCGTTCCCGCATGCCCTGTTTGACGACATCCTTGAGGTGGATGACGCCGAGCACTTCGGCTTGACCCTGGTACACCTGCCCCACGACAAGCGGAGTGCCACCGGCGGCGGAGATGCCGTCGACGATGTCGCCCAGCTGGGTCGGGACGATCCCGCCTTCGGAGCGCACCCACTCGGCCACGGTGCTCGCCGCGCCCTTGCGCAGCTTGTGATCCTTCAGATCGACACCGGACATCCTTGTGGTGGCGCTGAATTCGATCCAACGGGCAGTGTCGAGCTCGCCGGATGTGCGTGCCCGCAGACCGTACTCCTGTTTGGCGAACACGACGATCGACCGTCCCTCCGGCGTTTCGTCGGCGAGGCTGGACAGCTGCGCGGCGTCGGCCAGAGTTTCAGGTGCTATCCCGGCGAGCGGTACGAACGCCGCGGCTTGCCGGTTGCCCAGCGTGATGGTGCCGGTCTTGTCGAGCAGCAGGGTGTTGACGTCACCGGCAGCCTCCACGGCGCGCCCGGACATGGCGAGCACGTTGCGCTGCACCAGCCGGTCCATTCCGGCGATGCCGATCGCCGACAGCAGCGCCCCGATCGTCGTCGGGATGAGGCACACCAGCAGTGCGACCATCACGATGCCGCTGACGCCGTTGCCGCCCAGCGCCAACGAGTCCGCGACGCCCGGATTGTTGGCCTTGGAATAGATGGCCAGTGGCTGCAGGGTCGCAACGGCGAACACGAAAATGATGGTCAGCGAGGCCAGCAG
The DNA here is from genome assembly GCF_044452905.1 of Mycobacterium sp. NPDC051804. Classification (NCBI taxonomy): domain Bacteria; kingdom Bacillati; phylum Actinomycetota; class Actinomycetes; order Mycobacteriales; family Mycobacteriaceae; genus Mycobacterium; species Mycobacterium sp. NPDC051804. Next base: position 205,460 of record NZ_JBITCD010000006.1, read on the forward strand.
GATGTTGAGCGCGATCTCGTTGGGCGTCTTCTGCCGGTTGGCGCCCTCGACTAGCGCGATCATCCGGTCGATGAAGCTCTCACCCTGCTTCTGCGTGATCTTGACGACGATGCGGTCCGAGAGCACCGTGGTGCCGCCGGTGACGGCGGAGCGATCACCGCCGGATTCGCGGATGACGGGGGCGGATTCACCGGTGATCGCCGACTCGTCCACAGAGGCAATGCCTTCGACGACGTCACCGTCTCCAGGGATGGGCTGGCCCGCCTCGACCACCACGACGTCGCCCTGTTGCAGCAGCGGTGCGGCGACCTCCTCTTCGTGACCCGGCCTGCCCGGCGCCCAGCCGACGAGGCGTCGCGCCATCGTCGCAGTCTTGGTCTTACGCAATGACTCGGCCTGCGCCTTGCCGCGGCCCTCGGCCACCGCCTCGGCCAGGTTGGCGAAGATCACCGTGAGCCAGAGCCATACGACGATCAGCCAGGCGAACCAGGACGGATCCATGATGGCGAGCGCGGTGCTCCACGCGGCGCCGATCTCGACGATGAACATGACGGGGTTGCGCCACAGCGTGCGGGGGTCGAGCTTGCGCAGCGCGTCGGGCGTCGAGCGCCACAGCATCTTCGGGTCGAGCAGCCCGCCCTGAATACGTTTGGGCGCATTCGCCTTCGGCCGTGCAGGCGCGGGGTTTTCCAGGGTCACGGACATCAGTGGATTCCTTCAGCGAGGGGTCCCAGCGCGAGCATGGGAAGGAAGGTCAGGGCGACCAGGATCAACGTCACACCGGCGACCATGCCGACGAACTGCGGCCGGTACGTCGGCAGCGTGCCGACGGAGTCGGGTGTCTTGCCCTGTTTGGCCAGTGAACCGGCGAGTGCCAGCACGAAGATGATCGGCAGGAACCGGCCGAACAGCATCGCCAGCCCGAGCGCGGTGTTGTACCACTCCGTGTTGACCGAGATTCCCGCGAACGCCGACCCATTGTTGTTGGCCGCCGAGGTGAAGGCGTACAGCACCTCCGAGAGCCCGTGCGGCCCGGTGTTGAGCATGCTGGCGCGTTGACCCGGCATCGCCATCGCCACCGCGGTCCCGGTCAGCACGATCAGCGGGGTGATGAGGAAGTACGTTGCCGCGAGCTTGATCTCACGCGGGGTGATCTTCTTGCCGAGGTACTCCGGGGTGCGACCGACCATCAGGCCTGCGACGAACACCGTGATGATCGCCAGCACGAGCATGCCGTACAGGCCCGAGCCCACGCCGCCCGGTGCGACCTCGCCGAGTTGCATGTTGAACATCGTGATCATGCCGCCGAGGCTGGTGTAGGAATCGTGGAACGAGTTCACCGCGCCGGTGGACGTCAACGTCGTCAGGTCGGCGAACACCGCGGAATCCGGTACGCCGAAACGCTGTTCGACACCTTCCATCGCCGAGCCCGCGGCGGTTGGGACCGTGCCGTGCGCCTGGACCTGGAAGGTCATGATCAGCGTCATGCTGATCAGCGCGATGACGGACATCGCCGCGACGATCGCGTAGCCCTGCTTGCGACTGCCGACCGTGCGTCCGAACGTGCGTGGCAGGGAGAACGCGATGCAGGACAGCAGGAAGATCTCGATCCAGTTGGTCCACGCGGTCGGATTCTCGAAGGGATGTGCGGAGTTGGCGTTGAAGAATCCGCCGCCGTTGGTGCCGAGCAGCTTGATGACTTCCTGGCTGGCGACCGGGCCACCGGGGATGGTCTGCTGACCGCCGGCCAGCGTGGTGGCGACCGTCGTGTGCAGATCCCAGTTCTGGATGGTGCCGCCGACGATGAGGATGAGCGCTCCGATTACCGAGAGTGGCAACAGGATTCGGATGGATCCACGGATGAGATCGACCCAGAAGTTGCCCAACTCGGTGGTGTTGCGGCGGGCAAGCGCGCGCAAGAATGCCATCGCCACGGCCATACCGACCGCGGCGGAGACGAAGTTCTGCACGGCCAGACCGGCCATCTGCACCAGGTGGCCCTGGGTTGACTCACCCGAATAGGCCTGCCAGTTGGTGTTGGTGACGAAGCTGACCGCGGTGTTCCACGCCAGCGCCGGGGTCATCTCGGTGCCCGGATCGTTGAGGTGCAACGGCAACTTGCCCTGAACCAGCTGGAGGATGAAGAGGAACAGCAGGCTGATCGCCGAGAACGCCAGCGCGCTGCGGGCGTAGGCGCCCCAGGTTTGTTCGGCCTTGGGGTCGGCACCGATCAGTCGGTAGACGACGCGCTCGCCGCGCAGATGCCGTTCCGAGGAATACACGCGGTAGATGTAGTCGCCGAGCGGCACGTGGACAACGGCCAGGCCGATGATGAGCGAGACGAGGAAGAGGATCCCCGCGGTGGTGGTGCTCACTTAGAACCGCTCGGGGAAGAGCAGGGCGGCGAAGAGGAACACCGCGATGAGGACCGCCAGCACGAGGCCGATGACGTTGTCGATCACAGCCCCTCGGCCCACTTCTGAATGAGGCCGAAGACGGCGAAGACCGCCACGGTCAACGCGATGTACACCAAGACGGACATGACACTCCGAGACGTTTACGGGCCGCCGGATTTCGGCGACCTGTAGAAGAATCGCCGCAGCTCAGGGTGTTAATACCGGCCTTAACGGTTTCTTGACGGCCGGGTCGTCGTCTTTAACGGTTTCCATCGGGCCGACGGACCCTTGCCTGCGGATCGCGATGATTCCGCCGCCGATTACGAGCGCGATGCCGAGGACGACGCCGAGCGTGGGCGCATGGTTCCAGAGGAACCAGTCGATCAGGGCCGTGAAGACGATGACGGTGTAAACGAAGGGCGCGACCTTGACGGCCGACGCGTAGCGATAGGCGAGGACGATGAGCGCCTGGCTGATCAGCAATATCAAGGCGATACCGACCATGTAGACGGATCCGCGCAGCCCAAAGGTGTGCCAGTCGCTGATGGCGAACGGCAGGCAAAGCAGAGTGGAGATGCCGAAGTAGTAGAACAGAATTCGCGATGTGGGCTCGGTCCCTCCCAGCCGGCGCACCGAGATGCAGGCGACGGCAAGGGATATCGCGCCGGCCATCGCGATGAGCGCACCGATGTTGAACGTCTGATGGGTGGGTTGCAGGACCAGGACGATTCCGATGAAGCCGACGGCAGCGCCGAACCACGTTGCCTTCGCGGCTTTTTCGCGGAAGAACGCCCAGGCGATAGCGGGCATCCACAGCGGAGCGCTGAACGTCAACAGCGTCGCATTTGTCAGCGGCATCATCGTGATGGCGATGAAGAGGGCGTACCACGCTCCGGTCCCGGCGACCGCCCGCAGGATGTGCAGGCCTGGCTTCTCGGTTTTCACTGACGACCATCCGCCGCGCAAGGCGAACGGGAGGATGAGCAGAAAGCAGATGAGGTTCTGGAAGAGCAAGATGACCGCTGCCGACGTCAGCGCTTCGGTAGCTTTCACCATTGCACTCATCACTGCGGTGCCGAAGAACGAGAGCGAGCTCAGCGCCGCACCAAGAACGAGGTTCTCGGGCATGTGGGTGGATCCTGCGCTGGACATTTAGCTGACAGCCTTGAGGTGGCTGCCGGTCGCGCTGCAGATGACGTTGTTCTTGACGGTGCTGATGGCGTTCATGTCTATGCCGTTCGTTGTTTCTCGGCTCCTTGCCGGGTGATGACGACGTTATGGCTGCGGCCATGCCGTGCTCATCGGGCGAAAGATGCGTCTTGTGGGGCGTCTATGGGGCAAATGATGTAGCCCGGCCTTCGTGAGTAAATCAGCGAGGAGGGCCGCAGCGGTGCAAAAGATGTAGTGCCTCAGCGCGAGCGGCCGAACCGCCGCTTCGCCTTCTTGGCCGGCGGGTAGGGATCCTGAACCCAGGCGTCCCATTGCGCTTCGGAGTCTCCTTGCACGGGGCTGTTGCTGACGTGCCATCCGAGGGCTTCGACTTCTGTTGTCGACCAACGTATTAGGGTGCCGTCGCCGCCGATCTCCTGCGCAAGAAGCACACGCTCGTCGGACTCCAGCCGGTCGCTGAAGGCCTGCATGGTGTTCTTGAGTCGGAAGTAGGGGACGTCGTCGTCGAATTCGCGGCAGAGTCTCGTGAGTTCTCGGCGGGCGTGGTCGAGCAGGGTCGTCGGCTCTTTCTCGGCCGGTTCCTCGATCGAGTCCGGCTCCTGCTCAACCTCCGCTGCCTCGCCGTACTTCGCGCGTAATTCCTCGACTTCCGCGGATGCCGCCAGGGCTTTCGAGCGCCACCACTCGAGGTGGTACAGCACCAGCTTCTCTTCGCAGTCCGGGCAGACGGCGTCAACCTCGGTCAGCGTTATCGCGCCCGCGATCGCCGCTCCGCAGAGCGCATGGTTGTCGCGCCGGTCGAGGTAGTCCGCGTGGTGTGCCACCGAAGCGGATGCCTCCCGTATGTAGGTGTGGGGTGGCTCCACATAGGCGAACATAGTTGACGACGCAGGCAGATTGTCCCGATCGGGCCCAGCTCTCAGGTGCTTCAGATGAGAGCCTTCTCATCTGGCTATCACGCAGGCGACATCCGGCGATCCGATGCTGGGGCCATGCGAACACCGGTCATCGTCGCGGCCGCCGTCGCCGGACTGGTTGGTGTAGCGGCTGTGGTGATCGCGACGACGGGGTTCGCGGCCGAGGACCGGCCGCTGAGACCGATCACGGTTCATGCGCCGCAGGATCCGGCCCCGGAACCGGTGCTCCGCGTGCCCGAGGCGACGATCGCGCCCGTCGCTCCCGTTGCTCCGATGCCGCCGCAACGTCCACCGAGGCCGCCCAGTGCGTCGACCGTGGCGCCGCCACCGCCGCCGGCGACGGCCGACGTTCCCGCCCCGCCCCCGCCCGTCGGGCCTGGTGACGACGACGGAGATGACGACGACGGTGACGATGATGATGACGACGACGGCTGACCGGGCGCTGATCGTCGAGCCGCCTGGAGTATGGGGTCAAGGTAGTACGACCCGAAGGACGACGATGAGTGCTGGATCCGCGCCAGACGGACCGAGGCCGCGGCGGCGGCTGCTGCCGTCGACGGCGCGCACGCAGATCATCGCGTGGGTGCTGCTGCTGGTGTTGGCCGCGCTCGGCGTGCTGACGTTCGTGACCTGGCGACTCCTGGTCCGCGACACCGATGCGCGGATGGACGAGGCGCTGCGGTTCGAGGTGCAGGAGTTCACCGAGCTGACCGAACCGGGCGTCAATCCGCGGACGGGTGCGCCGTTCGCCGGTGTGGAGGAGGTCATCCGGGAGGCGATCGCCTACAACATCGCCCGGCCCAACGAGAAGTTCCTCGGCTATGTCGACGGGGTGTACCGGACCCAGAGCAGGCAGGAGCCGGGCACGCCTGAGGTGCTCGCGCAGGACGCCGCGTTCGCCGAGCGGGTGGCCACGGTGACCGAACCGGTGGAGGGCCGCTACCAGCACGCCCAGGCGGGTGAGGTGCGGTATCTCGCGATCCCCGTCGGGTTGGCTGGCGACCCCGCGCGTGGGGTCATCGTCGCCGCCTACCTCGCCGACGCCGAGCGGCAGTTCGCGAACAACGCGGCCCGGCTGATGCTGATCGTCGGGTCGGTGACGATGCTGGGCGCCGCGGGAGCCGCGTGGTTGGTCGCGGGACGGATCCTGCGGCCGTTGCGCGCCGTCGCGGACACCACGCGGGTGATCAGCGATACCGACCTATCCAAGCGGGTGCCGTCGCGGGGTAATGGCGACGAACTCGACCGCCTCGTCACGACGATCAACGGGATGCTCGATCGGGTCGAGTCGGGGGTGTCGGCGCAGCGGCGGTTCATCGACGACGCCGGACACGAATTGCGTACGCCTATCACGATTGTGCGCGGGCACCTCGAAGTCGTCGACGCACACGATCCGCAGGATGTGCGGTCGACGGTGGCGTTGGTCGACGACGAGTTGGTGCGGATGAACCGGATGGTGTCGGATCTGCTGTTGTTGGCGCATTCCGAGCAGCCGTCGTTCCTGCATCTGGACACGGTCGACGTCGGTGCGCTGACGCAGGAGGCATTCGAGAAAGTCACGAGCCTCGCGGATCGGGACTTCAACTTGGAGACGGTGGCCCGGGCGGTGGCTGTGCTTGATCCGCAACGGATTACGCAGGCGCTGGTGGCCCTGGCCGACAACGCGTGCCGGTTCACCGAGGAGGGTGGTTGGATCGGGGTCGGCTCACAGTTGTCGGGCGGATGGCTGCGGTTCTGGGTGTCGGATTCGGGTCCGGGGGTCAGCGACGAGGATCGCACCCGGATCTTCGAACGGTTCGCCCGCGGTGGTGGGCGGCGGTCTGACGGTGCGGGGCTTGGGCTGTCGATCGTGCGCGCGATCGCGGTGGCGCACGGCGGTGAGGTGCTGGTCGACAGCGTGGCCGGCCGCGGTGCTACGTTCACGGTCGCCATTCCGGCAGTGATGGAGGGGCAATGGCGCGGATTCTGATCGCGGAGGACGAGCCGCGGATCGCCTCGTTCGTCAACAAGGGATTATCCGCCAATGGGTTTGCGGTCACCGTCGTCTCCGACGGACCGTCGGCGTACGAGTATGCGGTGACGGGTGGGTTCGATCTGATGGTGCTCGACATCGGGCTGCCGGAGATGGACGGCTTCGCCGTGCTGCGTAAGCTGCGGTCCGAGAAGCATACGATCCCGGTGATCGTGCTGACGGCGCGGACCAGCGTGCAGGACACCGTGGCGGGGCTCGAAGGCGGCGCCGACGATTACATGCCGAAGCCGTTCCGGTTCGAGGAGCTGCTGGCCCGGGTTCGGCTGCGGCTGGCTCCCGAACGGCAGGCTGAGTTGACCGTATTGTCCTGCGGTGGGCTTCATTTGGATTTGCGAACGCGACGAGCCCAGGTCGACGGGCGCATGGTGGATCTCTCGGCGCGCGAGTTCGCGTTGGCGGAGACGTTCATGCGGCATCCCGGGCAGGTGCTGTCACGCGAGCAGTTGCTGAGTCATGTGTGGGGCTACGACTTCGATCCGGGATCCAATGTGGTCGACGTGTATGTGCGGTATCTGCGGCGAAAGCTGGGTGCGGAGCGGTTTGTCACGTTGCGCGGCATGGGTTATCGGCTCGACACGATCGACTGACGCGAAAACGCCCGCTGTGCCTGGACAGCGGGCGTAGGCGCGGGGGGTTTCAGTCGAAGATCTCGAACTGACGCTCAATGCCGTCGCCGAAGTTCTCGAAGGTGCGTTCGGTTCGATCGCCGAAGTTCTCGAAGGGTCGCTCGACGCCGTCTTCGAAGTCGACGAAGGGGAAGAAGGCGGGTGCCTGTGCGGAGACCGAAAGCGGTGCGATGTCACTGTGAGGCACGTCGGCGAAGGCGGCGCCGGCGCTGACGACGGCCATGGCACCGAACGCGGCACTGACGATCGTGAGCTTGAAGACGTTGCGGTTCATGGTTGTTCTCTCCCTTTGTTGTTCGTGTTGATAGGAGAGTGGGCCACGGGTCTTGGAGAGTTCTTAAAGACCGACGCCCGCTGTCGGTACGGCAGACAGCGGGCGTCGTCGAGGGGGATCAGTCGTCGTCCCAGTCGTCGTCCCAATTATCGTCGTCCCAGTCGTCATCGTCCCAGTCGTCATCGAGCCCGACGATATGGCCGTTCCAACCGGAGCGGACCGCGTCGTCGAGGTCATCGAGGTCATTGGAGGGCCAGTCTTCGGGGATGGGTGCGGTGATGGACAGGGGTGCTACGTCGGCGGAGCCGATGTCGGCTAGGGCGGTGCCTGCGCCGGCGATGCTGAGCCCGCCGAGGGCGGCCGACAGGACCGCGATCTTCCAGGTGCTGGGGCGCTGCATGGGTGTCTCCTTATCTGTTGGTTCCCGACGAACTCAAGGTTCGTGGGCGCAGATGAGGTGACGTGGAGTCCCAGATGAGCGACTTCTCATCCGGATCCCGTGCCGCCCGGTCGTAAACTCAGGCGCGGCCTGTAACGGGTCGGGCCCCCATAGCCCAATTGGCAGAGGCAGCGGACTTAAAATCCGCCAGCAACAGATGAAATGCGGAACGGATTTCATGCTGGCAGTGTCATAGGTGTCTGGAACACTGGCAGCAATACGAAATGCTAATTCGCCAGAACTTCGACAGGCCCATGAGCGCAATGACTTTGGAGGAATAGTGCCTTATGTCAACCCGGATGATGAACGCGCCTATCAGCGCCTCCACTATGAACGACATAAGGAGTTGTACAAGGCGCGGGCGGTCGCGTCTCGCGCAAAACAGCGCATTGAACAACGCTTGTTGATTAGGCAATATTTGGAGGACCATCCCTGCGTGGACTGCGGCATCACAGATATACGCGTCTTACAGTTTGACCACGTTGAGCGTGGGCCGGACATTCGCAGGATTTCAAGGTTGATCGGGACCCGCAATAAGCTTCTCGCTGAGCTCGAGAAGTGTGAGGTCAGGTGCGCCAACTGCCATATGATCAGAACAGGCATGCAGCTTGACTGGAAGACGAGGACGTAAACTCTTCGCTCGAGCCCCAGTAGCCCAATTGGCAGAGGCGAAGGACTTAAAATCCTTGAGTTGCGAGTTCGACTCTCGCCTGGGGCACGTCAAGTTACTGCGAGTCGGAGCTGCGGACGTGTGCTCAAGCGGGCGCTGAACACCTTGACGTTCGCCCTAGCTGACATCGCCAGCGATGCCGCGTTACGGCGTAAAGCAAGTGCTGTCACCCCGAGGGAACCCGCTCCCTCCGCGGCCTGCCCGGCATCAGCCGCCGGTTTACGGCCTCGCCTTCTGTGCAAGTTTCGCTAGTCGAGACGGTCTGATCGGGAAACCTCGCGACATCGAGTGCAAACATGAAATCCCCAAAAAATGTGGGTCGAGCTCTGGAAAAGAGGATCCCGATCTTGCGTCAGAGCAGGACACGTCAGTCCTTGCATGACTCCCAATGTTTCGGAGGAAAAGCGGAACTCGACTACCTAGGGTCGCGGTGTCGCCGCCACGCCTGCCCTGAGAACTCGTCGGATGGCATGCGCTCGGCCAGTGTCGCCAACTCCTCGGCCACCCGGGGGTGTTGCGCTGACATCATGCTCGGCAGCATGTCGGCCGTCACCGGGGGACTGAAATAGAAGCCCTGCCCGACGTCGCAGCCGTAGCTGGTGAGCAGGTCCGCGGTCGCCGCGTTCTCGACACCCTCGGCCACGCACACGATGCCCAGTTCTTGCGTCAACTCCACGACTTTGCGGACGATGACCGCCGCACGCGGATCCTCCACGATCGGTGCGATCAGCTGCTTATCCAGTTTGAGTTCGTCGATCGGCAGCTGACGTAGATAGTCCAAAGCCGAATAGCCGCTTCCGAAGTCATCGACCGCAACTTGTATTCCGAAGTCGTGCAACCGAATCAGGACCTCACGGACTCGCGTCGGATTGCTCAGCAGCAGGTCCTCGGTGATCTCGATGGTCACGTGATCGAACGGGAGATGTCGCTCGGCCATCACCTCGGCGACCATCGAGGCCAGGCTCAGCTTGCTCAGCGAAGGCGGGAAAACGTTGATGGCGAACGGAATTGCGAAACCGTGCGAGTTCCACATCACGGCGTCGTCGGCCGCTCGGCGCAGCACCAGCTCAGTCAGCGCTCCCATCAAACCGTTCTGTCGTGCGATCGGGAGGAACTGGTCCGGCAGCAGCGTGCCCAATTGAGGGTGCGGCCAGCGCACCAACGCCTCCACTCCAATGACTCGCCCAGTGGGCATGTGACACTTCGGCTGATACTCGGTCGACAGCGCGTCGTGGCGGATGGCGGTGCGCAATTCGCTCAGCAGTCGCATACCGCCCACGCGTTCAGAGCTGCACGTCGGTCCAACCTCGTCGGCGTCGACCAGCTTCATGTCAGCGGTGAATGTCGCGATTCCACTTGTGCGCGTGCGCTGGGCCGAATACATCGCGACGTGGGCCTGGTTGAACAGTTCGTCTGCCGTCAAGCCTGCGGGGTCACTACGGGTGAGCTCGGCCAGGCCGGCGCTCGGCCGCACGTCGATCGGCTGTTCGTCGATGACAAAATCCGTATCGAACGCCTCCAGGATTCGTTCGGCCGCCGTCAAAGCCGGCTCGGTGCCTCCTTCGAGCAGAACGGCGAACTGGTCGCCGCCGAGCCGTGCCACCGTGTCGCCAGTACGCACGCTGCGCAGCAGCCGGTCCGCGACCTCGATCAGCACTGCGTCACCCGCGGGATGGCCCAGGCTGTCGTTGACCAGTTTGAAGTCGTCGAGATCCAGCGACAGCACGGCGACGTCGCGACCGTCGCGGGCGTGTATTGCCACCGCGTGAGCCAGCCTGTCGTTGAACAGCATTCGGTTGGCCAACGACGTCAACGGATCACGCAACGCTTGATCGGTGACCTTCGCCGACAGCCGCCGGTTTTCGACGACAAACAGCATCTGCCGCACCAATACCGTCGCCATCAACAGCAGCAACGCTGCGAGTACCGGGCCGGTGTTCTGGCCGCCGAACAGGTACCAGATGCTAGGGATGACCGCGACGAGCAGCGGCACATACGGCACCCACACGGCCACGCCAGTCGCATCCCGTGGTTCCGTGACGCGCCAGCGCGCCCTCGCCGCGACCAAGGCTGCGGCCGCCATGAACGTCACCCCCCCTGCCCACAAAATGTCGATGAAGTCGCCGCTCAAATAAGTTCCGTTGATGTTCAGGTACACGTACACGCTGTCGGCGACTGCAAGTACTGCGATGCCGGTAGCCAGCAGGCTGATCGTCGACCGTTGGCCGGGCCCGGCCCGCGACAGCATCAGCGCCGCCATGGTCAGCAGCGCCAAGTCCGCCAAGGGGTAGAACAGCAACAGCGCGAACGACAACGGATCGGTTCCCCCCGCCGCGACGACGTCGTCCAGTCCTGACACCCAGGCCAGCGCGAAGAGCGACAAAGCCAAGAGCAGTCCGTCGAGGAACAATCGGGCTAGCGTGGCGGCCGCGTTCCCGGTCGGCAACATCACCAGGACGAAGAGCGTGAAAACGTAGTACAACAGGTAACCCACGTCGGCCAGCGACGGGAACGGCACCTCCACGCCGAGGCCCAACTCGTAGATCGCCCAGATCGCGTCGCCGACGAACCAGCTGACCAACCCGGCTGCCAGTGCCACCCACGCCATACGTTGGCGACCGGAAGTAGACCTGATGGCCAGCGCGACGCAGATAATGGCCAAGGCCTCGACCACCAGGGATCCCAGATCGCTCACCACGATCAGCACGTCGGGGCCGCCCCAGCCGAACGCCAGCCACAATCCATAGCCGAGGAGGTAGGCGACGCCGATCCACGCGATCAGCGGAACCCTCGGTCGATCCACGTAAACCCCCAGTCAGCGGGACTGATCCACGATAACCAGCGGTTAACCAAATCACACTGATATTGGAGATTTACCAAGACGTTGATAGAGGCGCATGTCCGACGTCGTTTGCTCAGTTCGTGGGCAGGCGCGGCTGTCTGGCTGGGCGCAGATCAAGATTTTCGGCACGGATGTCGTGGTCTCCCTAGCGTGGAGTTGCGGCAACTATCGTTGACGCGTGCAGGGGGCGACGTTCGGACGCCATCGTCTGGTCGAACTGCTGGGCGGCGCCGCGATGATTCCCGCGGCGATCGCCCTGCTCGCCGGATGTACTGGATCGCAGCAGGACGACGGCCCATCGGTCACCGAACAGACGACCAGCGCCACGGCAGCACCCCTCGTTGAACTCCTCGACCGGGTCAAAATCGGTGACTGCCTCGATTGGCCGGCGCGCATACCTGACGAAGCGGAAATCGTCGACTGCGCAAGCGATCATCGATTCGAGGTCGTCGAGGCGATCGACGTGAGCACCCTCCCCGGCTACGAGTACGGTCCCGACGCGGCCCCACCGTCGGCGGACGGCATCGCGCAGATCAGCCAGGAACATTGCTCGGCGGCCGTCCAGCGCTACCTCGGCACCCGCTTCGACCCGAACAGCCGTTTCACCGTCACCATGCTGTGGTCGGGCGATGAGGTCTGGCGCGAGTCCGGTGAACGTCGGATGCTGTGCGGTCTCCAGCTTCCCGGACCAAACAACGAGCAATCGGTGTTCCAAGGCAGGGTGGCCGATGCCGACCAGTCCAGAGTCTGGCCCGTAGGGACCTGCATCGGGATCGACCTATCCACCAGCCAGCCCACCGACATCCCCGTCGACTGCGCGGCACCACACGCCATGGAGGTGACGGGCTCGGTCAATGTCGGCGCGCGATTCCCCGACGCGTTTCCCTCGGAAGCCGACCAGGACGGGTTCGTCAAGAACGAATGCACAGCGATCACCGACTCGTTCCTCGCGCCGAAGCCGTTGCGCGACACCACGCTAACGGTGGTTTACAGCACGCTCTCGCCCGCGAGTTGGACCGCGGGCAGCCGTCAGGTGTCCTGTAGCGTCGGCGCGGTCCTGGGCAACGGCGGGTGGTCGACGCTCGTCAACAGTGCCAAGGGTCCGCTGCTCATCAATGGCCAACCCCCAGCGCCGCCGCCCTGACTTCGCCGCCCGAGCCGTCAGCTGTGCGCCGTGTGGCGATGTGACTGCACCAGCGCGCCGAAACGCATATACCCGTGCACGAGGTCTTCCGCGGTGGGCCGTCGCGACTGGTCGAGATCTTGCTCTGCGAGCTGCTCGACGAAGTGAGTGACGATCCATCCCGCACCGCACAAAGCCAGCGCGATTCCGAATTGCAGCGGCGACCCCACCAGCATTGCCACCAAAGCGAATGTGCCCGATACAAATGCAACGGCGACCGCACCTGTATGCATTGCCGCATATCGATGTCGCCGAGCGTCACGTCCAACAGTTGTCATTGCCGTCACCTCCGGCGATATTGGTTCCCCGCGATCGTCAAAGCCAAACAACATCGGTGTAATTCGAGCTATTCCTCGCGCCGATGGCAGATCGAACTCGATCCCTCCGAGACGTCAATGGCCGCGCGGGTCTTTCAGAGCATTTCCCTAAACAACGCTTCGCATTTCCTCAGGTGCCAAACGCACAGTGGTGTAATGACCGCCTCGATAGGAGCCTGGCGAACGGCTCTCGCCACAGTTTTCGGCGCCATCCTGCTTGGCGCACTTTGCATCAGCAATGAAATGGTGCACCCCATCGCCTCAATCGCTGCCCTTGCGACCATCATCGCCGTCATCGCAGCGGCCTTGATCGGCTGGGAGCACCTCGTCGCCAACGCTGAGTCGGCGGGCCTGGTTAGTCCCCGCGAGAGTGAGCCGCGCTAGCTCACGGGCACGGTTCGACTCCGAGCGGTAACCCGGGAGTCGCGGACCCCTGCGGTGCGAATGGCCGTTAACTTCGAAGCCCTTGTGCCGGGCGTGGGTACCGGGCCGGGTCTCATCTGCGACTGCTACTGTGCATCGCAAAATCCATGGTGAGGAGGCCCGATGGCTGAGGTGCTGGCCGGCGTTCGACAGAAGCTGCAGCAAGTGTCCGAGGCGGGGCGCGCGGCCAAACGTCTCGTCGACACCGGAATCATCGATCTGAAGGACCTCGGTTCAGGTATTCAGACGGCCAAGCTCGCGCCTGTCTTCGGCCCGCAGGCCACGATGGCGATCCAGGGTGGTCGCAAGTACGCGACCCTGCCCGCGATCGTCGACGAACGCGGGACGCTGACCTACAAGCAGGTCGACGATCAGTCGTGGGCTCTGGCGCACGGCTTGCAGAAACTCGGCGTCGAAGCGGGCGCGGTCGTCGGCGTGCTGTGCCGTGACCATCGTGGCCTCGTCATCACCATGGCTGCCTGCGGCAAGCTCGGCGCCCGAATGGTGTTGATGAACACCGGATTCGCCAAACCACAGTTCGCCGAGGTGTGCGCACGAGAAAACGTGACCGTGGTGCTGCACGACAGCGAATTTCTCGGTCTGCTCGACGCACTGCCCGCCGACATGCCGCGCGTGCTGACGTGGGTGGACGACGGCGCAGATCTACCGCCTGCGGCACAGAAGCTCGACGACATCATCGCAACCAACTCCACAGAGCCGCTGCCCCCGCCGAGCAAGGCGGGCGGATCCGTGATCCTCACGAGCGGCACGACCGGCCTCCCCAAGGGGGCGCCGCGCGACTCCGTCTCCCCGCTCGCCACCGCGCAGATCATCGACCGAATCCCGTTCCCGCGCAAGGGAACCATGGTCATCGTGTCACCAATTTTCCACAGCACCGGGTGGGCCACCTATACCGTCGGCGCCGCACTGGGCAACAAGGTGGTGACCGCCCGCCGTTTCAAGGCCGAGAACACATTGAAGCTCATCGCCGACCACCAGGCCGACATGCTCGTCGCGGTCCCGACGATGCTGCACCGGATGGTCGAGCTCCCGCCCGACGTCATCGCCAAGTACGACACCTCGTCACTGAAGGTGATCCTGATCGCCGGGTCGGCGTTGAGCCCCGACTTGTCCAACCGCGTGCAGGACACGTTCGGCGATGTTCTGTACAACATGTACGGCTCCACCGAATGCGCCATCGCCACCGTCGCAACGCCTGCCGAGCTCCGCGTCGCCCCCGGTACCGCCGGTCGCGCCCCGGTGACCTGCGAGGTGGTGCTGTATGACGAGCACGATCAACGGGTCGAGGGCGCGAACCGCCGCGGACGGATCTTCATCCGCAACGGTGCACCGTTCTCCGGCTACACCGACGGCCGCAACAAGCAGATCCTCGACGGTTACATGTCCAGCGGCGACATGGGTCATTTCACCGAGAGCGGGCTGCTGTTCGTCGACGGCCGCGACGACGACATGATCGTGTCCGGCGGCGAAAACGTTTTCCCGCAAGAAGTGGAGAATCTGCTCGAAGAGCGCGACGACATCGCCGAGGTTGCCGTCGTCGGCGTTGATGACGTCGAGTTCGGAAAGCGATTGCGCGCCTTCATCGTTACCGAGCCAGGAGGCGCGCAAGACGCGGCAGAGGTCAAGCAATACGTGAAAGACAACCTCGCGCGACACAAGGTGCCTCGTGATGTGATCTTCATCGACGAGCTGCCTCGAAACGCCACCGGGAAGCTGCTGCGCCGGGTCTTGGTCGAAATGGACGTCGAAGCCTGATCCTGGCTGTGTGAAAGGCCCCACTGGCGTCTGGCTGCCCAGTTCCGTATGAAGCCAACGCAATATGCCGCCGATTGCCGAAGTGGCTGCGGTGGATCATCTCCCGCCCTAGCATCCGGGCATGGTCAACGTCTTTCGGCACACGATGGTGGGTGCGGCAATCGTGGCACTGGTTGCCGCCGGGGGCTGCGGACGCGATCAGGGCGATGAAGCGCACGCGACCAACGCCGCCACCGAGTACGCCAACGATCTCCAGTCGAAGGTCACCCTCGATGCGACGATGGTGCATCTGCAAGAACTCCAGAACATCGCAGATGCCAATGGCGGTACGCGCGTCGCCGGTTCCCCTGGCTATGACGCCAGCGTCGAGTACGTCGCTAAGATGCTGCGCGACAAGGGTTTCGATGTCGAGACGCCCGAGTTCTCGATGCCACTCTTCTCCGTCGGCGAGGAGTCGCTGAACGTCAACGGCCAACCGTTCGAGGCGCACGCCATCGAGTACAGCGGCGCCAGTCCCGGTGACGGGGCAACAGGCCGATTTGTAGTGGTTTCCGGCGATGGAGCCAAGGGATGTGCAGCCAGGGACTACAACGATCTGGACGTCGAGGGTGCGGTGGTGATGGTCGATAGGGGCGACTGCGACCTGGTGGATAAGGCCAACGTAGCGACCGAAAACGGAGCCGCCGCACTCATCGTCGCGAACGACGTCGAGGAGAAAGAGTTCAGCGGCAGCATGGACGAGAGCGACGGAATCAAGATTCCGGTGCTGAGCGTCAACAAGGCCGACGGCGACAGGCTCCGGTCCGAAACCGGCACGGCGACCGCCGTCGCCGAAACCAAACTCGAGCAGATCAAGACACGCAACGTGATCGCCCAGACCAAGACCGGCGCGACGGACAACGTCGTGATGGTCGGTGCGCACCTCGACAGCGTCAAAGCGGGCCCAGGCATCAACGACAACGGGTCCGGTGTGGCGACGGTATTGGAGACAGCGTTACAGATGGGCTCATCACCGGAAGTGGCGAACGCGGTGCGGTTCGGATTCTGGGGAGGCGAGGAGCAGGGCCTGTTCGGATCGTATGACTACGTCGGGTCGTTAGACGTCGAAGCGCTGAAAGACATTGCGCTGTATCTGAACTTCGACATGATGGCCTCGCCCAATACGTGCTACTTCACGTCCGATGCCGATCAATCGCTACCGCCGGATCCAGAGCTCGGCTACGACCAGTTGATCCCCGAAGGCTCGCCCGGGATCGAACGCACACTGATCGACACCATCGAGAGCGCAGGCAAGACGCCGCAGGATATGCCGTTTGACGGTCGCAGCGATTACGACGGTTTCGCTCAGGCGGGTGTCCCGGCCGGCAACTTCGACACCGGCGCCGACGAAATCAAATCGCCGGAGCAAGTAGAGCTATGGGGTGGCACCGCCGATCAGCAGTGCGATCCCAACTACCACACCGCAAAGGACACGATCGACAACATCAACCAGGACGCGCTGGCACTCAATGGCGGCGTGATCGCCCACGTCGTAGGCCTGTACGCCCAAGACGAGGGCGGACGCAACGGTGTTCCCGCGCGCGACGACCGCACCCGCCATCCCTTGCCCGATGAGGAGTAGCCGCCCCTGAGCACAATGCGCAGAAGTGCCACATTGCGCGTTGTGTGACTAGTGCGCACAAGCGCGACACCGCAGCAACCCTTCCATAGCTTTGAAGCATGCCCGTCGAGAGTTCCCGTCGGCAGAATTCAAAAACATTGGGAGGCAACATGTTCGCGACAACCGATGCGGTGTCAACTCTGGGCTATCGCGAGCTTACGGTCCTCACGAGCGACGGGGTGCGGCTCGCAGTTCGTGACGTCGGCTCCGCCGCGGACGCCGAACACACCGTCGTCCTCTTGCACGGACTCTGCCTGACCCAAGACAGCTGGGCAGCCCAGGTCCGCAACCTCGTCCAGAAGTGGGGGACCTCGATCCGCATCGTCACCTACGACCACCGCGGACACGGGCGCTCGTCGTCGGCGTCCATGCACACCTACCGGATCGATCGGCTCGCCGCCGATCTGGCCGACGTGCTCACCGCGCTGGACGTGGCCGGGCCGTTGACGATCGCCGGTCATTCGATGGGCGGCATGACCGCCCTGGAGTACCTGGGACGTCCCGCCGCCGATCGACCGGTCGAGCCGAGTGGAATCGTCCTCATCGCGACCGCAGCAGGCAAGCTCGCCGAGCGCGGCATCGGCCGCCTGATCTCCACACCCGCCACCGAGGCACTGTTCGAAATAGTCGATCGGGCACCGAGATTCGCCACAGGGTGGGCCGTCCGAGCCATCGCCAGCACGCTGAGCGGTGCCCTGTTGGCGTTACCGGGCCTCGATGCAACCGCCCGTACCGGCCTGGCCGCCTTACCGAAGAACTCGCTGACCACTGCCGCCGGATTTCTCCTCGGTCTGAAGCGCTACGACCAATACGAGACCCTCGCGTCGATCACCGCCACGACTGTCGTGGTCAGTGGTGGCACGGACTTCGCAACCCCGGTGTCACACGCCGACGATCTCGCCGAGTCGATCGCGGGTGCCGTGCACACGCACCTCCCGTCTGCGGGGCACATGCTTCTGCAGGAGGCCCCGCGAGCGGTCAGCGCCGCCATCATCCTCGCGATGACCGGAACACCCTGCGCGGAGGCCAGACTCGCGACGGGGTTGTAGCGAGTACCTATGCTGGTGGGTGTCGACCAAGCTGTTGCGGATCGCCGGCCTGCTCTTCGCGATGATCGCTCTCGCCGCGGGAGGACTTCAGTTGGCCGCGTTCGTCGTGTCCGACTACGGGTTGCGCCATCTGATCCTCGCGTTGTTCGCCTTGTCCGTCGGCATCAGCGTGTTGCTCGCGCTATGGCGGGCTCGCAGGTAGTTCACTCTGGACGGTAGATTGCCCTGCCGTGCGTGCGCTGGTATTCGCCGAGCGCCGCCACCAGGTCGACGCACCGGTTTGCGATGGCCAGATGGCTTTGGGGACCGTCCAGTTCCACGCGCAGGTAGGCCGCGTCTACCGGATCGCCGAACACGACGTCGATCGGGTGCTCATCGCGGCGAAACCAATTGCGGTAGGCCTCTCGCGGCAGGTCGTTGTCGATGCCGAAGACGAAGATCGGCAACACCTTCACTCCGGGGCCGGCACGCTGGATGACCTCGCCGACACCGGCCCGCACCGGCAGGAGTCGGTACGGATCGCCACCGCGCTGGCGGGTGCCTTCGGGATGGAAACCGACCAGCCTGCCGGGGATTTCGAGCTCGGAGACGATGCGCGCGACGGCGTACTGATTGAACGTGCGCTTGGCGGGGTCGCGTAGAACCGGTGGGAACATCGCCATTCCGCTCATCAGAAAGTTGACTGCGATGCCCGCGGGATTGTCGTAGAAGAACGCGGACCGGACCGGGAAGATGATGCGGCTGGACAGCTTCGTCGACTGGAAGATGACGTGCATGACGGTGAAGTAGTCGAAGAACGACCGGTGATTCGCCACCATCACCAGGCGATCGGAGCTGTCGAGGTCCGCGATCCGCTCCAACCCGTAGGCACGGATGCGACGCGCCGCCGTCAGTCGCAACACCACCACCATGAACGTGCGGTTCCAGAAATGCGCCAAGCGGGCGAATCTGCGGTTGAAGAGGTCGGCGAAGTGGAATGCGAAACGCTCCATGCGAGACAGCGGCGCCAGTTGCTCGGCAGTAGCTCTGAGCACGCTTTCTCCACCGGGGCCAGGGTGGCAGCGGCCACCAGCTGTTAGCTATCCGGCGAGTATTGCATGACGGCGCGCTGCTGGCGCGCGACTTGGCCCGTTCCATGGCGAAGTTTGCGGAAACGACTCCGTTATTCCGAATCCCCATCATGCGTCGTTGTCGTCAACTCCGTCGGTCCTCGTGATACTCCGGGCACAATCTAGGGTGCCGGTGAGGAGGACTCATGATCATTGCGCTCGGCCTCTATCAAGGTTTCACGTCGCTTGACGCGATCGGCCCGTACGAAGTTCTGACGTACCTACCCGATACCGAAGTCGTTCTCTGCGCCAAGGAGACTGGAGTGGTCGACGACCACAACGACCTGATCCATCTACGCGTCGATCAGACCTTCGCCGACGTTCCTCGCCCGGATGTGCTGCTGGTGCCCGGCGGTCCCGCAGCTGGCCAGTACGCCAGGGACGACCACCCGATCGTCGACTGGATACGCCAGGCACATCCACACACCACGTGGACGACCTCGGTATGCACGGGCGCGCTCCTTCTCGGTGCCGCGGGCGTGCTCGACGGCCTGCCCGCCACCACCCACTGGGCCTTCTATGACGAACTCGCCACCTACGGCGCGCAGCCCACCGAGCAGCGGGTGGTACCCGCCGGGAAGATCGTGACCGGCGCCGGGGTTTCGTCCGGTATCGACCTCGCGCTGACACTCGCCGCCGACATCGCGGGACCCGATGCGGCTCAAATGATTCAGCTCGCCATCGAATACGATCCCCAGCCACCGTTCAACTCGGGCGCACCTTCGAAAGCCCCAAAACCGATCTACGACATGGCGGTGGCGGCCCTCGGAGAGTGACGTCCGTCGACCGCACTATTGCGATCACCACGCGCACAAAGGTGGCCAAGTCACGCTGAACTTGGACTGATGGGTTCTTGTGACCATCACCAACGCACCCGCCGAGGCGGACGGCGCGCAGACCGTGACCCCGCAGGCCCGCACAGCGCTATGGGCAAGCCTCGTCGGGACGACGATCGAGTGGTATGACTTCTTCCTCTACGCGACGGCCGCGAGCCTGGTCTTCAATCAGGCGTTCTTTCCCGACCAGACCACGTTCGTCGGCACGCTGCTGTCGTTCGCGACGTTCGCGGTCGGGTTCCTCGTTCGACCGATTGGCGGCTTCGTCTTCGGCCACGTCGGAGACCGAATCGGCCGAAAGAAGACGTTGGCGTTGACGATGTTGTTGATGGGCGGCGCGACCGCTTTGATGGGTGTCCTGCCGACCGCCGCGCAGATCGGCGTGCTGGCGCCCATCCTGCTTCTGCTCCTGCGGATCGTGCAGGGTTTCGCACTCGGCGGTGAGTGGGCGGGCGCGGTGCTGCTGGCCGTCGAGCACAGCCCTGGGCGTAAGCGCGGCCTGTTCGGCAGCGTCCCACAGGTTGGTCTCGCGCTCGGACTAGCCCTGGGCACCGGGGTCTTCGCGCTGCTGCAGATCGCCCTTCCTGACGAGGCATTTCTCGCCTACGGATGGCGGATCGCATTCCTGTTCAGCATCGTGCTGGTGATCTTCGGTGTGGTGGTGCGACTAAAGGCCAGTGAGACCCCCGCCTTCGAGAAGGTGCGTGACACCAACGACCGCGCGACGGTGCCACTACGCGAGGTGTTCCGACCGCCTTTTCTCAAATCGACTGTGCTGGGGATGCTTTCGCGGTGGGGCGAAGGTGCTGCATTCAACACGTGGGGTGTCTTCGCGATCTCGTACGCGACCGGCACCCTCGAGCTCGAAAAAGTCCCGGTGCTGGTTGCGGTCACCATCGCCGCCCTGTTGATGGCCGCGCTGTTGCCGGTGTCGGGACTGCTGACCGACCGCTATGGCGCGAAGCGGGTCTATGCGACCGGAATCGCCGCCTACGGCGTGGCCGTCTTCCCGGTGTTCGCGCTGTTCGGCACCAGGGACATCGTGGCCTACACGGTCGCGATGGTTCTGGTCTTCGGCGTCGTTCACGCAGTGTTCTATGGGGCGCAGGGAACGCTGTACGCGTCGCTGTATCCCGCCCGGGTCCGGTACACGGGATTGTCGACGGTCTATCAGCTGTCTGGCGTTTATGCATCGGGTCTGACGCCGCTGATCCTCACCGCGCTGATCGGCGCCGCAGGTGGATCGCCGTGGATAGCGTGCGGCTACCTCGTCGCGACGGCGATCGTCAGCGTCATTGCCACGTTGGCGTTGAAACCCACTCCGCTGCAACAGCTCTAGATCGACACCGAACCGCTGAGGCTAGTGGTAGAACGGGATGGTGGACGATGTCGCCGAAAGACCAACATTTGGCTTGATCTTGGCCCTCACCATCAACGGTCTGGCGGTGAGTAGCTACCCCGAGATGGTCCGGGTGTCCAACACGGCCGAAAGCTATGGCTTCGACTCGATTTGGCTCTGCGACCACTTTCTCACCACAAGCGCCGAAGACTACGTTCAAGACGCGGGCATCACCTCCGCGGGAGGCGTGCAGCAGGGTGCCACCGGAGCGCCCTCCACATCGATGGCTCTTCTCGAGGGATGGACGGCCCTCGCGGCGCTGGCCCGCGACACCACGACCGTTCGCTTGGGCACCAGCGTGCTGTGCAATTCGTATCGTCATCCCTCGGTGCTGGCCAAGATGGCGGCCACGCTGGACGTCATCTCCGAGGGACGCCTCGACCTGGGCTTGGGTGCCGGCTGGTTCAAGCGCGAGTTCGAGGCCTACGGAATCCCTTTCCCCCCTGCGGGAGAGCGGGTCTCCGCGCTCGGCGAGGCGCTGGATGTCATCAAGACCATCTGGACCCAGCCCGACCCCGTCTATGCGGGTCAGTTCTATACGTTGGACGGCGCCGTTTGCGACCCACCACCGTTGCAGACGCCGCATCCACCGCTCTGGGTCGGTGGCGAGGGTGACCGCGTTCACCGGATCGCAGCACGCAGTGCGCAGGGGATCAACGTTCGCTGGTGGTCGCCCGAGAAGGTAAGCGAGAGAAGAGGTTTCCTTGCAGAGGCGTGCGCAGAGGCGCAACGGGATCCCGCGACGCTTCGACTTTCGGTGACGACGCTGCTTGCGCCCACCGAATCAGCCGAGCAGGAGGCTCGAGTCCGCCAGGAATTCGCTTCCATTCCTGAGACCGGCTTGATCGTCGGACCTCCGCAGAAGTGCGTCGAGCGCATCAACGAGTACCGCGCAGCCGGAGTCGACACGTTCTTGTTCACGATCCCCGATGTCGCCAGCTCGGAGTACATCCACACCGCCGGTCAGGAAATCCTGACCGGCTTCAGCGCCTAGGAGTCGGAAATCAGTAGCCGGGCGTGACGACCTCAGCGAGCTGCTGCTCTGGCTGCTGCGGCGGGGGGTTCGCAGGCATGTTCGGCCCGGAGTTGGCCGGCGGTTGGATCGCGCACTCAGAGCCGCTGACTCCGGCCGGGCACCCACTGGACATCGCGTTGCCCGCGTGGGCCGCCGCGTTATCGCCAGGGCTGTTCGGGACAAGATAGGGAACACACTGCCCGGTGTAGGCATCTCCCTCTTCGCCGTTCGAGCACTGGCCGAGGAACGTGGACTGGCTGGCGGGTGCGATGAGAGCCGCCGCGACCAGCGGTGCCGCCGCCGCTGCCGCGAACCCGCCTGCAATGGTCAGTCTTCGCGTGGATCGGTGGGTGGCACGCATTGGTTCTCCCCGCTTTCAGTGGGTTGGTGAATTCATTCTCGGTCGCGACATTACCGCGCATCAACACGCCAATTTCGTTTACGGGGCAGGTCCGCCACGTGTCGGGAATATCGGTGCTGCCACGATGTTGAAGCCCTCGTGACCGAGCAAGCGAAGCTGAGCCCCACCGATTGGGTTCGCGAACAAACCGAACGCATCCTGGAGCAGGGCACCACCGACGGCGTCGAAGTCCTCGATCGCCCGATCGTCCTGTTCACCACGACCGGGGCCAAGACCGGCGCGAAGCGCTATGTGCCGCTGATGCGCGTCGAGGACGGCGGCAAGTACGCCATGGTGGCGTCCAAAGGCGGCGACCCGGCGCATCCGTTCTGGTACTTCAACGTCAAGGCCCATCCCGAGGTGACGGTGCAGGACGGCGACAAGGTCGCCACCATGACCGCACGCGAGGTCGAGGGCGACGAGCGCGAGCGCTGGTGGAAGCTGGCGGTAGCCGCCTACCCGCCGTACGCCGAGTACCAGACGAAGACGTCGCGGCAGATTCCGGTTTTCGTCGTCGAGTAAGCGTCAGCTGGGTGACAGCGCGCTGAGATTGTCGGCGACCTCGCTCTGCCAAATGTCGTTGGCGTGCGTGGTGTCGACCTCCATCTCGAAGCGGTCGGTCATGTCCGGTGTCACGTCGGCCAGGTCGACGTAGAACTGCTCGTACCATCGGCGGTGCTGGTACACCGCGCCGTCCTCTTCGGTCAACAGCGGGTTCTCGATGCGCGTCTTGTGTTTCCAGATTTCGACGTCTTCGAGGAAGCCCTCACCGAACGAACGGCTCATCGCCCCCGCAAGTTTCGTCGCTTTGTCGGCGGGCAGACCCGGCACTGCCTGCACCGCGACACCCCACTGCAGCACGAACGAGTCGTGGGTCACCGGATAGTGGCAGTTGATCAGCGCGACCTCGATGGTGAAGTCCGGCGCGACGTCGTTGTGCAGCCAGTTGATCATGTACGCCGGTCCGAAATACGTCGCCTCGGAGCGGAGTTTGGTTCCTTCCCAGAGCTTCTCGTAGTTCTTGGTGAAGTCCGGCCGGGCCTTGGACTCCATGAACTGCGACGCGGTGTGCCCCTCGATGACGTTTTTGAAGAACGTGGGGTAGGCGTGGTGGATGTAGAAGAAGTGCGCCATGTCGACGTTGTTGTCGACGATTTCGCGGCAGTGTGACCCCTCGATCAGGATCGAGTTCCACGACCACGGCGACCACTTGCCCTCGTCATACCCGTCGATCGTGGGCGGGAACAACTCGGCCGGTGGCGTCGAACCTTCCGGGTCGTGCCAGATGAGCAGCTGGCCGTTGACCTCGCCCGTCAGCCAGCGTCGGGTCCGCGCCAGCCGCGGCGTGCGCTTGGCATAGGGCACCAGCTTGCACTTGCCGTCTCCGCCCCAGCGCCAGTCATGGAATGGGCAGGCGACCGTATCGCCCTTGACGGTTCCCTGCGACAGGTCCCCGCCCATGTGCCTGCAGTAGCCATCCAGAACTTGGAGGTCACCCTGCGAGTCGGCGAACACCACGAGCTTGGTGCCGAATGCGTTGACGCTGTGCGGCTTTCCGTCACGGAAGTCCTCGGCCAGGCCGACGCAGTGCCAGCCGCGGGCGAACCGCTGCATGGGCGTGCCCGCGTCGATCTCGCGAATCTCATGCGTGGGGGTCATGGAGTCACCTCTGTAGGAACTGTCGGCCGACACCAATTTAAGCATATTCGCTTAAACGGGGTCCAGTTCCTATCATCAATCGGGTGAACCGTGGTGAACGCGCCAGGGCCGACATTCTTGATGCGGCCGAACGGCTGATCGCCGAGCGCGGCATCCAGGTGCCGTTGCGTGACATCGCGGTGGCGGCGGGCCAACGGAACAACTCCGCGGTCAACTATCACTTCCGCAATCGCCAGGACCTCATCGATGCGATCGTCCGGCGCCGACTCGAGCCGATGGAGCGGGAGCGCGCGCAGATGATCGACGCGTTGGAGGCTGAGACCGGCGACGACGTCCGCACCTGGTTGCGGATCATGGTGCTGCCTTTCACCGGCGTCGGTAGCCCGTACTACGCGCGGTTTCTGCAGGCGGCGTCGATGCACCTGCGCGCCGACGTCGACGAGTCGCAGGGGCCGGTGTGGCCGAAGGTCCTCGAACGGCTGGCGCTGACCATCCCGACCGACGATCGGCACGCTCGCGGTCGTCGGGTTTCGGCAATCGCCACCACGATGTTCGCGCTGCTGGCAGAGCGTGAGCGGTTGGCTCAGGCGGGGGCGGATGCGGGCAGTCCCGAGGAGATCGTCGCCATGCTGGCTGCGGCGCTGACCGCGCCCATGCCGGTGGATGCCTCGTCGACACGCTGACAGCATCCGCGAGCAGACGCATCCGCAAGCAGACGCTTCTGCTCGCGGACGAGCCTGGCTGTATGTGGCAAGTGCGGGGGCCTCGTCGGGTTAGGTCCCCGCACTTGCTGATGAAAGATTGCGCGCAGGTTCTTGGAAGTTTCTTGGAGGTTCTACCGCGGTTTGGTCGTCGTCGTCGCCGGCGGTGACGTGATGTCGGGTGGCTGCACCGCTTCACCCATCGAGTACACGTTGTCCGGCGTGATGATCTCGGTGATCGCCTTGGCCACCAACGTGCTCGGTTCCTGGCCATCGGAAGCGATATCGGTGTTGAGGAAAATCACCATCGACGTCTGCTTCTCCGGCAGGTAGACCGAGACGGTTTGGTAGCCGGGCAGGCTGCCGTTGTGTCCGATCCAGCCGCCGAGGTTGAAGAGTCCCACGCCGTATCCGTCGGTGGCCGGCATGCCGGGCGTGGTGACGGTCTGCAGCCGCTGCTCCTGCATCTCCGGAGTCAGCAGCTTTCCGGTTGCCAGCGCGGGCGCCCACATGCGCATGTCGTCCAGCGTGGAGATCATCGCGCCGGCGGCCCACCCCCAGGACGGATTCCAGTCGGTGGCCGTCGTCGGTGAATTGTCGGCGTCCTGTGTGGTGTACCCGGTGGCATGAGGCTTGGGGAACGCGTTCGTCGTGGGAAAACTGGTGTGGCTCATGCCCAGTGGGGTCGTGATGTGGTCGCGAATGTAGTCCGGCAACGGTTGACCGCTGACCTTCTCGACGACCAGACCCAGCAGGATGGTGTTGGTGTTGCAGTACAGGAATCCGTCACCTGGTGCGAATTTCATGGGCTCGGTGAACGCGTAGTCGAGGAGTTCCTGCGGGGTGAAGTTGCGGTACGGATCGGCGAAGAACGCCTGCTGGAAGCCGTCCGAATCGGAGTAGTTCGGTAGGCCGCTCTGCATCCGCGCCAGCTGCCGCAGCGTGATGTCGCCGCCCTCAGGCACGCCGTCGATGAACTTTGCGATGGGATCGTCGAGTCCTAGCTTGCCCTGATCGGCGAGCTGAAGAACCCCGGTGACGGTGAAAGTCTTTGTCTGGCTGCCGATTCGGTGGTAGAAGTCCGTGTTCATCGGTGCGCCGCTGGCCTGGTCTGCGACCCCCGACGCCCGCACGTAATCGCCGTCGGGGCCCCAGATCCCGATGATCGCGCCGGGCACTCCGGCCTGATCCATCACCTTGGCAATGGCCTCATCGAGCCGCGCGGCGACGGCGGCGTCCATCTCCTTGCCCACCGGTGCGCTCGACGCGTCGGTGGTCGCGGTGGCCCCTGTGGTCCCAGCATCCTGAGATACCGAATCTTGCCCGCACCCGGAGACGAACATCATCGCGGCCGCCACGAGAACGCCGCACCGCCTCAACAACATTGCCGTCATCGCTCGTCCCATCGTCGAAGTACGCCTCAGCGAGCATCACCCTAGGTGGCAGTTGAGGTTCGCGGCACCGCAACGATGCGCGTCCTTTTCTGCAAAACTGACTTTCAGTCGACGCGGTCCAACGCCGAAGGAGGATGCTCGGGCGTGCATGTGCGCGGATCGATCCTCGTCTGCGTGACCGCCGTCGTGGCCGGGGTGGCGATCGGTTTCATCGGTGGTGCCTTCCGCTGGTGTCTGGAAGCCGCGGACCGGTTGCGGATCGACCTCGTCCACTGGGCGCACGGCTTGCCCGGACCCGGGTGGCTGGTGCCCATTGCGTTCGCGGCGCTCGGCGCGGCACTCGCCGCCCTGATCGTGCGGTGGGTGCCTTTGGCCGCGGGTAGCGGTATCCAGCACGTGGAGGCCGTCTACCGCGGTGAAGCCGAGCCGCCGCTGATCCTGCTGCTTCCTGCGAAGTTCATCGGTGGCGTGCTCTCGATGGGGGCCGGCCTCGTGCTGGGCCGCGAAGGTCCGACGGTTCATATGGGGGCGGCGATCGGTGCGGAATCTGCACGGCGGGCGCGGCTTTCGGACGCCGATATACGGATGATGCAAACCGCCGTCGGCGGGGCCGGTCTCGCGGTCGCGTTCAATGCGCCCATCGGGGGCACGATGTTCGCGCTCGAAGAGGTGACGAAATCGTTCCGGCTTCAGACGGTGCTGGCGACCCTGTTTGCGGCCGCGTCGGCGGTCGGCTGCATGCGGCTGCTGCTCGGGAACGAACCGGACTTCCGTGTCGAAGCGCTGGATGCGCCTGCACTTGCTTGGCTGCCGCTCTTCGTGGTTTTCGGTCTGCTCACCGGCTGTCTTGGCGCGGTGTACAACCGGCTGTTGTTGTGGTTCCTCGATCGTATCGGGGGGATCAGGCGGATCCCGGCGGTCGCCAAGGCAGCGATGATCGGCGCCGTCATCGGGCTGGCGATGTTCATCTATCCGCACACCGTCGGCGGTGGCGATTCTTTGACGCAGTTGATTCTGAGCGGTCAGGGGATCGTGCTGCCCATCGTCGCCGGGTGCCTGCTGGTGCGCTTTGTCGCCGGTCCGCTCTCGTATTCGGCCGCCGTGCCCGGCGGGTTGTTCGCGCCACTCCTGGCGGTCGGCGCGCTGTGGGGCCTGCTTTTCGTCGGCGGATTCGACGCCGCGTGGCCCGGGGACGCCAGCGGCCTGGCCGTCCCGATGGCGCTGGTCGGCATGGCGGCGTTCTTCGGCGCGACAGTTCGGGCACCGGTCACCGCCGTCGTTCTGGTGATGGAGATGACCGCGACGACGGCCGTAGGTATCCCGATGATTGCGGCAACCGCCGCCGCGGTGCTCGTCGCCGAGCTCACGAAATCACCACCGATCTACGACTCGCTACGGGAACGAATGTCGCCCGACTTGCGGCGCTGATTGAGCCTTTCACACGGCTATATTCGGAGATCGTGGCCGACTTCGTTCAGCGCACGATCGACATCGCCCGAAAGAACGTCGCCGCAGGCGGCAGACCCTTCGCCACCGTCATCGTCAGGGACGGCGAGATCCTCGCCGAGAGCCCGAATCTCGTCGCGCAGACGCATGACCCGACCGCCCACGCCGAGATCCTGGCCATCCGGGAGGCATGCATGCGGCTGGGTACCGAGCACTTGCTCGGCGCCACCATCTATGTGCTCGCGCACCCGTGCCCGATGTGCCTCGGCGCGTTGTATTACTGCTCGCCGGACGAGGTCGTCTTCCTGACCACCCGCGACGGCTACGAACCGCACTACGTCGACGACCGCAAGTACTTCGAACTCGGCACCTTCTATGAGGAGTTCGCCAGATCATGGGAGCAGCGTCGGCTTCCGATGCGCTACGAGCCGCGGAAGGACGCCGTCGATGTCTACCGCCTCTGGCAGGAGCGCAACGGTGGCGACCGGCGGGTGCCTGACGCGCCGCGTTTCGAATGAGCAGGCCTGTGAACTCCGGCGAAGGCACGTAGAGAGCAGGCAAGTTGCAGGCTCCGGGCGCCTGTCCTATATCCTGTGGCCTGACCAGGACAAGCAGTATCCGCCGGCGTATGGGTGTGATTTACTCGCTAGCCTGCGGCGCGGGTTCAGACTGCAGCCTCGCGATAAGCCCCGACCGCACCTGCCGGTCGCGTAACAAGAGGTGAGGCTTGGAAGAGCAGCTTTGCACTGAAAAGTGGGTTGACCGGGTGGCGATCGTCGCCGCGACGGGAGAACTCGACATGCTCACGGCACCCCAGCTGAGGGACGCCGTCCAGTCCGCGCTGTCACAGAAGCCCACTGGCTTGATCGTCGACCTCTCCAGCGTCGATTTCCTCGGCTCGGCCGGCATGCAGGTGCTGATGGAGGCGCACAACCAGACAGGCGGGACGGAAACCCGGTTCGCCGTGGTCGCGGATGGGTCGGCGACGAGCCGGCCGCTGAAGATCACCGGCATCGCCGACTTGATCGACCTCTTCTCCTCGCTGGATGACGCTGTGGAGAACTTCACTGAATGACTGATCGCTCAGCGGGGTATTCGTTGAGCACCATGACCGATCAGATTTACTCCACGAGCGCTGTCGACGCGGATTTCGTCCGCGTCGATACTGCTGATGCGCTCACTGTGGCCAGGATGCGACGCGAGTTGTCGCAGTGGCTCAGCACACATCTCATGCTCGACCCCGACCGGCTGAACGACGTCTTGCTCGCGGTGAACGAAGCGTTGACGAATTCTGCCGAGTTCGCGTACCGCGGACGGCAGGGCACGATGACGCTGACCGTTCATTACGACGGTGCCGACGGCACGCTGCTCGTCGACGTTTCCGATCGTGGAACCTGGCGGCACGTGGATCCCGAAAGCCAGCCGAACACCAGGGGCCGCGGCATCCCGTTGATGCGCGCGCTGGCCGACCGGACCACGATCTCTCGGTTGCCGGACGGCACCAACGTGCAGATGCAGTTCGGCGATTGCGCGGCACGTGTCGCCGCGGAGGTCTACGAGACTGCGTGACGCGTTCGGCCAGCGAACACTGAGTCGGCCATTCCGGCGCTTTCCCGATCCAGGTGTCGCCGTCTTCTGCGCTCGTTGACCTCCCGTACGCGGTTGCGTCCAAGTTTGCTGTCGTGTCGGCATGTGATTTACCGCTCAATTTCGATTTGAAAAGTAAGAAATCGTTACCCCTGCAAACTATCCAGTTCGGGTCGCAACGGTTGCTACTGCTTGATGTGTGCAGGTCAATCTTGTTGGAGTGATTGCCTCTGATATATAACGAGCGCATAACGAATAGTTTTCTAAGCGGTGTCTGAGAGGTTGCCGTGCATTGTCGCCCATGGCGGTTTGCGGCGTCTCGGAGGACTGATTTTCGTCGCTAGAATCGACACCGATCGCGCCCCAGCGGGCGCATGGAGACGTGAAAACGAGAGCCGGTAATCGTCAAACCGGCGGAGGTACCGATTGATATGGCTAACTTTTTGATGCCCAAGAGTGCTCCTGGGGCCGATGTGACTGACGGGACGCACCTGAGCGCGGACGTCACCCGGGTGGGTGCCGTTGACGTTCAGCGTGGCGCCATCGGCGACATCGCCGCCACGGACGACGGCAGGCTCGTGGTCACCAACCACGCCGACGACACGGTGTCGCTGCTCCGCGCCGGCACCCTGACTGTGTCCGGCGTCGTCGAGGTCCCGGGTGAGCCGTTCGGGGTCGTTGTCGCCGACGGTCGCGCCTACGTCAGCACGTCGTCGGATACCTGCGACGCCATCTCCGTGGTCGACACCGTCACGCAGACGGTGGTTGCCAACTACTCGCTGGCCTTCAGCGTGACGGCACTTGCCGCCAGCCCGGATGGTAAGCGCGTGTACGCGGGCCGGACCGGCGACGGCCATGTGGATGTCGTCGTGGTCGACACGACGGCCGAGCGAGTGGCCAGCATCGACATCGCGACCGGCGCGGGTGTCGGTATCGACGCCCTGCAGGTCGATCCGACCGGAAAGCGCCTGTACGTCGCGACCACCGATGATCGCGGCAGCACGCTCGTGGTCGTGGACGTCGAGGCCGCGCGTGTTCAGCGCACGGTGCAGATCGGTGCGCCGATCCGCGACATCGCGATCGCCGATCGCGTCGCCTACGTCCTCACCTCCGACCGCGCCACGGGCGGGGCAGTCAAGGTGATCGACCTGTCCAACGGCCGCATCACCGGCACCGCCGAACTGGGTATCGGCGCTCCGACGCAGATGACCGTCAGCGCGGACAAGACGCGTGCCTACATCGTCGACTACGACAACGTCACGGTGCTGTGCACCCTCACGCTCAAGATTGTCAACAAGGTGAAACTCGACGCCCGGCCGTCTTGCGTCGCAGTCGATTCCGATGCGGGTCGGCTGTACGTGGCCGACTACGCGGGCGGTGTGACCGGGTTGTCCGTCGAGGCCGCCAGGCCGCTGCTGTACTCGCAGTTCGTGGCGACTGATCCGATCTACGCACCGCAGGCCGCCGAACTGGAGCCCGTCACCGTCTGACAGCCGGCGCTAGTGCGGCGCGCAGGTCGTACTGACAGCTAGCGCCACTGGTAGCGGGTCTTGGGGCGGCCCGCCTTGCCGTAGTCCGTGTGACGGGTGACCGTGCCGTCGTCGGCGAGCCGTTCCAGGTATCGCCATGCGGTCACCCTCGACACGCCCACCTGCTTGGCGACTTCGTCAGCGGTGATGCCGTCGGCTGAATCCCTTACCGCGCGGGCGATTTCGTCGTTTGTCCCGGGTGCCGCACCCTTGGGTGCCGCCGCCCGGTCGATCACCCGGAGTTCGGCGAGCGCGCGATCGACCTCCGCCTGGCTGGCGGCATCGGTTCCTGCTGGCAGCGCCTCGCGATAGCGGCGGTAGCGATCCAGCCGATCACGAAATGCCGCGAACGTGAACGGCTTCAGCAGGTACGCCAGCGCGCCATGACCTACCGCCGCGCGGACCATTTCGAGGTCGCGCTCGGACGTGATCGCGATGATGTCGGGGATCGGCCGCAGCCCGGATAATCCAGATGCCAGAGCGATCCCGCTGGCATCCGGCAGGCCAAGGTCCAGCAGCACCAGGTCGATCGGTGAGTCGGTGGCCGAGGCCTCGGACGCCGTGCGCATGGCGTCGCGGGCGGTGTGCGCAATGCCGGCCACCGTAAAGCCCTCGAGTCGGCCGAGGTAGGTCTGATGGGCCTCGGCGATCAGGGGTTCGTCTTCGACGATCAACACGCGGATCATGAACGCGCCCGTACTGTCACGGTCACGACCGATCCATAGGTGATATCGGTGGCGAGAATTCCGTTGTGGCGCTTGACGATCTGACTGACCAGCGCCAGCCCGAGGCCTTGATGGTCCGAGTCGCCCTTCGTGGAGTACCCGCGCTGCATGGCCTTTTCGAAGGTGGCCGGGTCCATGCCCGGCCCGCTGTCGGCGACGCGCAGCGTGAGCGTGTCGTCCACCATGTGGACGGTGACTTCGACCCATGGGTCGTCACGGTCGCAGGCGTCCATGGCGTTGTCGATGAGGTTGCCGACCACGGTCACCAGCTCCTGGCCGGTCAGCGGTACGTCATCGGAGTTCGACGGTAGGTGTGTGTCTTCGGTGATGGTGAGCTCGATACCGCGTTCGTCGGCCTGCGCTGCCTTGCCGAGCAGCAGGGCAACCAGCGCGGGCTCGCCGACCGCGCTGGACAGTCTGTCGACGAGCTGCTGAGAGAGTGCGAGTTCCTCGGTGGCGAACTGCACCGCGTCGTCGGGTCGGCCCATCTCGACCATCGTGACGATGGTGTGCAGCTTGTTGGCCGCCTCGTGCGCCTGCGACCGAAGGGTATCCGTGAGTACCTTCAACGAGCCGAGTTCGCCCAGTGCGCCTTGTAATTCGGTGCGGTCGCGAATCGTGACGACCTCCGAGGTATGTCCATCGGTGACGGGGGAGCGGTTCACCACCAGGACTCGGTCCGCGGTGACGTGCACCTCGTCGCGCGCGCCCGGGTTGTAGGTCCGCAGAAACTCCGGCAGCTCGGTGCGGTCGACCGGACCGGGCGGGAGTGCGAGCAGGCGGCGGGCCTCGTCGTTCACCAGCACGACGCCGGTGCGGTCGACGACGATCAGTCCCTCCGAGACCGAGTGCAGGATCGCGTCGTGGTGGTCGTACATGAGCCGCAGTTCGTCGGGTCGCAGACCGTGCGTCTGCCGCAATAAGCGGCGCCTGATCAACCAGACACCTGCCAACGAAATCGCCAGTGCTCCAAGGCTTACACCGGCGATGGTCGGCCAGGTCGAGCGCCATCGGTCGGCCAGGTTGGTCTGCAGGATGCCCGCCGATACGAGGCCGACGATCGCGCCAGACTGGTTGCGTACCGGTGCCACGGCGCGAATCGACGGCCCCAGCGTGCCGGTGTACAGCTCGCTGAACGCGTCGCCGCGCAGGGCGGGCTCGATGGTGCCGATGTACTCGCCGCCGATCTGCGTCGGGTCGGTATGGGTGAACCTGATCCGGTCCGGCGACATGATGGTGATGAAGGCGATGTCGGTGTGCCTGCGCACAGCTTCGGTGACCGGTTGCAAAAGCTCAGTCGCTCTTCCGGATTCGATGGCCGCAGCCGTCGATGGTGAATCGGCGAGCGAGGTAGCGATACCGACGACCTGCTGGCGTGCCGCCTCGTCAGCGTCGCGCCGTGCGTCGAACACGGCCAGCGCGCTGCCGGCCAGCACGACCACCGCGACCACGATGACCTGAAGTGCGATCGCCTGACCGGCAAGCGAGCGGGGCCACGGCCGCGAGCGGCCTATTGGCCAGGGCCGAGTCAAGCGCCCAATTCCTCAGCGGCAATAGCGAATATGTCGTCGCCCGCGCCGACGGCGATGAAGTGCCCCGCTCCGTCGACGGGATGCCAGATCGAACCCGGCATCGCGTCGGCGACGGCCTTGTTGATCGGATCGGGCACCAGCTTGTCGTCTAGCCCCTGCCACAGGTGGACGGGCCGTTCGATCTTGGCGACGTCGAAAGCCCAATGGCGGTAGAGCAGTTCGGCGTCGTGGACCAGACCGTCGGATCCGTGCGCGAAGCATTCGGCGCAGGTGTCGCCGAAGGCTTTCGCGATGTCGGGCTGGAGCAGAAGTTGTCGGTCGTAGTCGTTGAGGGTGCCGCGCACCTGTTTGACGAACGAGTCGGGGAAGTGTCTGGCGGTGAAGCCGAGCGTGGCATACATCAGCCGGAAGCCGGGCGTGAAGCGCAGGGCCAGCGTTCCGCCGAGCGCGTCGATCTTCGAAAGGTATTGCGCCGCTGAGTTGTCTCCGAACGCTCCGTAGCTGCCGGGGGCGATGCTGCTGACGTGGCGCAGCCGGGAGGGATCGATGTAGGCGGCCGCGGCGAGCGCCCACGGGCCACCCTCCGACCAGCCGCTCACCCCGAATTCTCGAAATCCCAGTGCGTCGGCGACCGTGACCATGTCGTCGGCCCAGCCGGAGTAGGTGCGTGTCTTCTGCGGGCTGGACTGACCCTGGCCGGGTCGGTCGACGCCCACCAGTCGGATTCGGCTCTTGATCGCCGCGTCTGCCAGCATCCGTACCTCGAGCCGGCTACTCGGGCCGCCGTGGTTGTGGATGACGAGCGGACCGTCCGGGTCGCCGACTTCCAGATACGCCAGGCGACGTCCGTCTCCGGTCTCGGTGTGACCAGCCCTTTCGTCGGCCATGTTCGTGAACATACCGAACTAAATGAACTAAAGCGTGACCTGGCTCACGCCCTCCTTGACGCTACCTACAGATCACTTTCGTCGACCTGGAGGAAGCAATGGCCATCCTTGACCGTCAGCCATCGGCAGCGCAGCCGCCGGACAAACCGCGCCGCGACCGCACCCATTGGCTGTACATCGCCGTCATCGTCGCGGTGTTCGCGGGCGTCGCCGTCGGCATCCTGGCGCCAGGGGTGGGCAAGAGCGTCGGCGTATTGGGCACCATGTTCGTCGACCTGATCAAGATGATGATCGCACCGGTCATCTTCTGCACGATCGTGCTGGGCATCGGCTCGGTACGCAAAGCCGCGACCGTTGGCAAGGTCGGTGGCCTGGCGTTCGTGTACTTCCTCGTCATGTCCACCTTCGCGCTCGCCATCGGCCTGGTGGTCGGCAACCTCCTGCATCCCGGCACCGGCATGCACCTCACCGAGACTGCCGCGGGCAAGGGCGCCGAACTGGCCGAAACCGCCCACGAGGCAGGCGGTCTCATGGACTTCGTCCACGGCATCATTCCGGAGACGCTGTTCTCGTCGCTGACCGCGGGCAGCGTCCTGCAGGCGCTGTTCGTCGCACTGCTCGTCGGGTTCGCGCTGCAGGCCATGGGCACGACGGGTGAGCCGATCCTGCGCGGCATCGAGTACCTGCAGAAGCTGGTGTTCAAGGTCCTCGTGATGATCCTGTGGCTGGCCCCGATCGGCGCCTTCGGCGCGATCGCCAACGTCGTCGGGCAGACCGGCTGGACCGCGGTGACCCAACTGCTCGGCCTGATGCTCGGCTTCTACGTGACCTGCCTGGTGTTCGTCTTCGGTGTGCTCGGCACGATCCTGCGCGTCGTTTCCGGGGTGTCGATCTTCAAGCTAGTGCGCTACCTGGCGCGCGAGTACCTGCTGATCGTGTCGACCTCGTCGTCGGAGTCCGCACTGCCGCGCCTGATTGCCAAGATGGAGCACCTGGGCGTCGATCGCAGCACCGTCGGTGTCGTCGTGCCGACCGGTTACTCGTTCAACCTGGACGGCACCGCGATCTACCTGACCATGGCGTCGCTGTTCATTGCCGGTGCGATGGGTGACCCGCTGTCGCTGCCCGAGCAGATCGGCCTGCTGGTGTTCATGATCGTCGCGTCCAAGGGCGCCGCCGGTGTCACCGGTGCGGGCCTGGCCACACTGGCCGGCGGCCTGCAGAGCCACCGCCCGGACCTGCTCGACGGCGTCGGTCTGATCGTCGGTATCGACCGGTTCATGTCCGAGGCCCGCGCGGTGACCAACTTCTCCGGCAACGCCGTCGCGACGATCCTCGTCGGCTCGTGGACGAAGACCATCGACAAGGACCGGGTGAACTCCGTCCTGCGCGGTGAGGATCCGTTCGACGAGTTGACGATGGTCGACGACGATCACGCCACCCGCGAGGAGCGCGTACCCGTCACCGCCTAGCCAATTGAATGAAAGACCCGGCCGAAACCCCCCGCGGCCGGGTCTTTCGCTTTTCCCAGAAACGTTTTCGAAATTGCTTTGAACCTCATCCGCGGGTGCCCCGTCGTACCGCGTGAAGGCCACCGGGGCCTACACGAAAGACGAAGGGAGGCGCGGATATGCGCCCCATACTTTTGATCCAGGCCGGAATTGCCGCGGCGGCGTGCGGATTGATCCTCGCCCCCGCAGCCATCTCGTCAGCCCAGGAGTCGGCTCAGCTGACGATCTCGACGCTCGAGGCGCAGGGATTCGACGTGAAGGTCAACCGGATCGGCAGCGCACCGCTCAACCAGTGCGTCGTCACCGACATCCGAAATGCCAGGGAACGAACCGAATTGGTGCGTCGTGGCGATGACCTGATCGAGGTTGTCAAACAGCGCAACATCACCGTCACCGCCGATTGCTCGCGGCGATGAGCCGATCAGCGCCGCGAGCAGTCCAGCGACACCGAGATCGGCTGGCTGATGACCTGCGGGAACAGCACGCCGTCGTTGTCGCCTCCGAGGAGCGGCACCAACTGCGTGAACTGCTGAGGATTGCGGACGCTCGTCACCACACACTGCGACAGCGGCGCGGTGCCGATTTTGTCGATGGTGACGTTGTAGCCCTTGTCCTGCAAGTCCTGGATCGTCTCCTGCGCTGATTTACCCTCGTCGGCCGACGCGATGCCGGCCGACGCCAGCCCGCACACACCGAGTGCACCCGCGGCGAGGATCAATGTTGCCCGCACCGGCCAAGTATCCCCCATCAACGCTCGGCGCGCTGGTAAGCGGTCACAACTGCCGCACCGCCCAGGCCGATGTTGTGTTGCAGTGCGGCGCTGACGTTGTCCACCTGACGCTTGTCAGCCGTGCCGCGCAGCTGCCACGTCAGCTCGGCGCACTGCGCCAGGCCCGTCGCACCGAGCGGATGCCCCTTGGAGATCAGGCCACCGGACGGGTTGACGACCCAGCGCCCGCCGTATGTGGTGTCGTTGTTGTCGATCAGTTTCGGCGCCTCGCCCTCACCGCAGAGTCCCAGCGCCTCATACAACAGCAGCTCATTGGCCGAGAAGCAGTCGTGCAGCTCGATCACCTGGAAATCTTCAGCGCCGAGACCCGACTGGTCGTAAACCTGCTGTGCAGCTTGAACATTCATGTCGTAGCCGATGACGTTGCGGGCGCTGCCGTCGAACGTGGAATCAAAGTCGGTGGTCATCGCCTGGCCGACGATCTCGACGGCCTGCCCCGCCAGCCCGTGCTTGTCAACGAAGGCCTCGCTGGCCAGGATCGCCGCGGCCGAACCGTCGGACGTCGGCGAGCACTGCAGCTTGGTCACCGGATCGGAAATCATCTTCGCGGCCAGGATGTCCTCGAGGGTGTACTCCTCCTGGAACTGCGCGTACGGATTGTTGACCGAGTGCTTGTGGTTCTTGTAGCCGATCTTCGCGAAATGCTCTGCGGTGGTGCCGTATTGGCGCATGTGCTCACGGCCGGCGGCGGCGAACATCCACGGTGCGACCGGGAAGGCGAACTCGTCGATCTCGGCAAGCGCCTTGATGTGACGGCCGAGGGGTGACTCGCGGTCCTCGGCGCCGCCCTGCAGCGCACCGGGCTGCATCTTCTCGAAGCCCAGCGCGATCGTGCAGTCGGCCAGTCCGCCGCGAATCGTCTGCGCGGCAAGGAACAACGCGGTCGAACCCGTCGAACAGTTGTTGTTCACGTTGACGATCGGGATGCCCGTCATACCGAGTTCATAGAGGGCGCGGTTGCCCGATGTCGAGTCGCCCGAGCAGTACCCGACGTAGCCCTGCTGCACCTCGGTGAAGTCGATGCCGGCGTCCTCGAGTGCCTTGGTGCCCGACTCGCGGGCCATGTCCGGATAGTCCCAGCCCTCGCGGCGACCTGGCTTTTCGAACTTCGTCATTCCGACACCGACGACGAAAACTTTGTTTGGCATGCGACGACAGAAACATACGGCGGGGAAACTGTCTAGCCCGCCTATCGGAAAGGGGTGCGGGGACCCCGCCGCCGCAGCGGGGTCCCCGCGGGGGGAGGGGTCTAGACGAAGAGGCCGACGTGCTCGGGGCAGAAGTTGTCGACCGCGGAAGTCACGAAAGTCGCGACCTGATCGGTGGTCAGGTCCGTCTGGTCCAGGATCTCCATGCCGAGGTCGACGGGGTCCGCGCCGTCGTCGAACGCGACACAGACGTCGTGGCCGAGGGAGATCGCGGTTTTCGGGGTGTCGTAGGCGATGCCTTCGGCGCTGATGTCGGACAGGAAGTTGTCGTCCGCCGAACTCAATGCGGACGCGGTGCCCGCGGCGGCGAATGCGGCCAGCCCCAGCGCACTCGCGACGACCGCGGTGCCTGCGAGCTTGGTGACTCCGTTGCGAGTGAACATGGAAACTCCTGATGTCGATTCGGTCCGGTTGTTTCCGGGTCGACATCAGATTCGGCCAGCGCCCTTGGCGGATCCTTGCCAGATTCTTGGGGGCTAAGTCGCAAGGGTGCGCAGGTACCTCAAGGACTCACTTTTTGCAGGCCTCTACTCGAACTTCGTCTGCGAAACGTTGCTCTGTGGGACGGGTGAGGACGCCGAAATCGTACGGGCGTCAGTGGGTCAGGCGAACTTCAGCCACCAATTGTGCAGATCGTCCATGTTCGGGCCCTGCGCATCGCCGATCAGCAGGTTCGAGTTGAAGGTCCAGGTGATGTCCTGGTTGCCGTTAAAGACACCGCAGGCGATACGGCCCTCGACCTTGTCGGGCGTTTCGGTGAAATGCCACGTCGTCGGAGACGGCGCATTGTTGTTGCCCGGGCATGAGAACAGCTCGGAGTTCGCGCCCATCGAATCGTCGAAGGCCCTGTCGAGTGCCGCCTGATCGGCGAACAGCGAGTAGCGGGCGTTCTCGGGGCCACCCGCCGGGGAGGCCTTTCCGCAGTCCACCGTGGCCAGCGCGCCGGTGGCCGGTGGGCTGGCCGGCTCGCACACGCCCGCGTCGTAGCCGCGCGGCAAAATCGACATGAGCTTCGAGTTGAACGAGTCCGGATTCTCGGTCGGCGTCGGCGTCCGCGACGTCCTGGTCCGTTCGGTAGTAGACGACGCCGCAGTGGGCGTGTCGTCAGGGTCGGGAATCGGTTTGTCGTCCCCCGATCGCGTGCCCAGGAAGATGCCCACACCTCCGAGGATCAACACCAACACGGCACCCGCGGCCGCGATCGGAATCCACGGGACCTTCGAGCCTCCTGACGGCGGCTGCTGCGGTGGGCCCGGCGTCTGGTGTAGCGGTCCGGACGGTGGCGGCGGGGACGTCGCCCACATTGGCCCGCTCGGAGGTCCACCCGTCGGCGGGGGACCGGTGTGGAACGCCGCGGGCTGCGGGCCGGACGGAGGCGGCGGTGTCTGCGTCGAGTAGGGCGGTGGTGGCGGCTGCGGTGGTTGCGACGCGTACATCCGCGGCTGCGACGGCGGCGGTGGCGGTGGCACCGGCCTGGTCGCCGCCTCGCTGCGCTGCAGGATTGTGGCCGCCTGGTCCTGTTCGCGATGGGTGAGCGCATCGGTCGCCGCAGTCGCCAGATCGCCGGCGCTGGCGTAGCGATCCTCGGGCTTCTTCGCCATCCCGCGGCCGATCACCTCGTCGAACTTCGGCGGGATTCCGGGCCGCTGCACACTCGGGCGCGGTGTCGGGTTCATCAGGTGCGCGGTGATGATCGTCCCGACGCTGTCGCCGGAGTACGGCTGCGCCCCGGTCAGGCATTCGTGCAACACGCACGCGAGCGCGTACACGTCGGCGCGGTAGGTGACGTCGTCACTGGTGAAACGCTCCGGCGCCATGTACGCGTAGGTGCCGACCGCGGTACCCAGCTGGGTCAGCTTCTCGTCGGTGACGGCGTTGGCGATGCCGAAGTCGACCAGGTAGGCGAAGTCCTCACGGTTGAGGATGATGTTCTCGGGTTTGACGTCGCGGTGGGTGATCCCCGCTTCGTGCGCGGCGTCGAGCGCCGAGGCGATCTGACGCACGATCGCCACCGACCGTGCCGGTGTCATCGGTCCGTAGCCCTTCAGGACCTTGCGCAGATCGGTGCCGTCGATCATGCGCATATCGACGAACAGGAAGCCGTCGACCTCGCCGTAATCGTGAATCGGCACGACGTGCGGCTCCTGCAGTCGGCCGGCGGCGTGCGCCTCGCGCTGCAACCGCTTGCGGAACACCGGATCGGTCGACGCCGACTCCGGCAGCAGCTTCAGCGCGACGATGCGATCCTTGACCGTGTCCTCGGCTTCGTAGACCTCGCCCATGCCGCCCTTGCCCAGCAGACGGCGCAATTTGTAGGGGCCGATCTGGGAACCAACGCGTGACCCCTGCTCGGAATCGCTCATCGGTCTTCTCCTCAGGGTGTTTTGCCGGGCAAAGACACCCTAAATCCTCACTAGGCCGGGCGCGGCTCGATCTCGAACGTGAACTCGTGATCGCAGATACGGATTGCGTCGCCGTCGCCGAGGGTCGCGGTGCCCCGAATCCGCTCTCCGCGCACGTCGATGCCGTTGGCCGAGCGCAGATCGGTGATCACGAAGCTCGTACCTGTGTCGATGATCACGGCGTGGTGGCGGCTGACATTGTTGTCGTCGAGCACGATGTCGTTGTCGGACAGCCGCCCGATCCTGGTGGCCGTCGCCGTCAGCCGGTAGCCATACCCGCTCGCCGAGCGAAGGGTCGCCAGTGCCGCCGTCGCGTTGACCGCCGTCCGCATGTCGATGTCGTTGACCTGGTGCACGGCTGTCGTCTTCGCGGCCTGCTTCACGTCCAGCGGCTCCTGCCGAAGGATCTTCTCGTGCAGCGTGCGCACTGTCGGTCCGGGGTCGATGCCCAGGTCCTCGGCCAGCGTGGTCTTCAGCCGCTGGTAGGCGTCCAGCGCCTCGGACTGGCGTTCGGCGGCATAGAACGCGGTGATCAGCTGCGCCCACAGCGGTTCGCGGTACGGATACTCGACCGTGAGGCTTTCCAGCTCGGCGATGACGGCATAGGCACGCCCGCAAGCGATTTCGGCTCCTGCCCGCGCGGTGTGCGCCTCCACCTTGTCCTCGGTGAGCGCGGTGGCGAACACGTCGACGAACTGGAAGGCGCGCAGGTCGTCGAGGACGGGTCCACGCCATTCGGCCAGCGCGTCGGTGAGGTGCCTGCTGGCCTCTTCGAAGCGACTGGCCGCCGCGGCGTGCACACCGGCCGCCTTCTCGACCACGAATCGGCCGATGTCGCAGTCGGCGTCGGCGGCGGTGAGTCGATAGCCCGGCGGCGCGTTGACCAACACCTGCTTCGGGTCCGCTCCCGCAGTGCTGATCAGCTTGCGCAGATTGGAGATGTAGGAGTGCAGGCTGGCGCTGGCGGCCGCGGGCGGCCCTTCCTCCCACGCTGCAGTGATCAGAGAATCGGTGGACACCGGCCGGTTCCGGTTCATCACCAGCAGGGCGAGCACCGCGCGTAGCTTCGGCGTGCCGAGCGTCACCGGCGCACCGTCGACCGTCATCTGAAGCGGTCCCAGTACGCCGAACCCGATCTTGATCGAACCCATTACGGAAGTTCTATCGCGAACCGGCGCGACGCGCACACATGATGCGCAATCGGGGCGGATGCGCCCGCTCGTGCCTTCCTCGAGCAGATCGCCGCGCACGAAGTCGCCGTCGTGTAGACCTTGGTAGAACGTGTTCTAGTTATGAGGAGGCGGTATGGCGCTGAAGGTCGTGCAGTGGGCGACAGGAGGCGTTGGAGTCGCCGCCATCAAGGGCGTGCTGGAGCACCCCGAGCTCGAACTCACCGGCTGCTGGGTGCACTCGGCTGATAAGGCCGGCAAGGACGTCGGCGAGCTCATCGGAGCAGAGCCCCTTGGCGTCGCCGCGACCAACAACGTCGACGAGATCCTCGCGCTCGACGCCGACGCCGTCATCTATTCACCGTTGCTGCCCAACCCCGACGAGGTCGCCGCCCTGCTGCGGTCCGGGAAGAACGTGGTGACCCCGGTTGGTTGGGTCTATCCCAGTGAGCGGCAGTCCGCGGCCCTTCGCGATGCTGCGATCGAGGGCAACGCCACGCTGCACGGCACCGGCATCGCGCCCGGCGGTATCAGCGAGAAGTTCCCGCTGCTGTTCTCGGCTTTCTCGACGGGCGTGACTTTCGTTCGGGCCGAGGAGTATTCGGACCTGCGCACCTATGAGGCGCCTGATGTGGTCCGCCATGTGATGGGCTTCGGCGAAGTGCCAGACAAGGCTCTTAGCGGACCCATGCAAAAGCTACTCGACGGTGGTTTCATCCAGGCGGTGCGGATGATCGTCGACAAGGCGGGCTTCAACGCCGACCCGAAGGTGCGCTCGTCGCAGGAGATCGCCGTCGCCACCGCGCCCATCGAGTCGCCGATCGGCGTGATCGAACCGGGCCAGGTCGCGGGTCGAAAGTTTCACTGGGAGGCGCTGGTTGGCGACGAGGTCGTCGTCCGCGTCACCGTGAACTGGCTCATGGGCGAGGAAAAGATGGATCCCCCATGGACATTCGGCCCCGAAGGGCAGCGCTACGAGATGGAGGTGCGCGGTAATCCCGACGTCTCGATCTCGGTGAAGGGCTTCCAGTCCGCGGTCGGTACTGAGGGACCCGAGTACGGAATCGTGGGCACCGCGGCGCATTGCGTGAACTCGGTCCCCGCGGTGTGCGCGGCCGAACCCGGTATCGCCACCTACCTCGATCTGCCGCTCATCAGCGGCAAGGCGGCCCCGCATCTGAGCTAGTCGCGCGGCGGATGCCGCGAAAAGTGTCCCGTCCAGCCGACGTACGCGCTCCTACCTGTAGCAGGTGACCCGAACGGGTTACTCACCTACTGAAGGAGCACGTCGTGTCACACGACATAACTCGAGCATCGACGGTGGTTTTCAACGCCGCGATCGTCGGTATCGCCGGTGCCGCTATCGCACTCGGCGTCTACGCACTCGGAGACGGGCTGCCCACGTACATTTCGACACCGCTTCCGGCTACGGCGCCGCCGGGAAGCGTCACGCAGACATTCACGCCCGCACCCGGCTGAGCTAGTCGCGCGGCAGGATACCGCCGTCGAGCGTGATGACCTTGTTGGTCAGATATCCGTTGCGCAGCATGGCAATTGCCATGTCCGCGACCTCGTCGGGGCGTCCGATGCGACCGACCGGAATCGGGATCGGGGGAGTGCCGGTCTCCAGGTCCGCGGGGAACATCTTCGTCTCGCCCACCAGTGCGGGGGCCAGGCTGTTGACCGTCACCCCATCGGCCGCCACCCGCGGCGCGAGGTGATGCATGAGACCGTGCAGACCCGCCTTGCTCGTCGCGTAGTGCGCACCGACGACGCCGCCGGTGAACGCGGCGACCGAGGAGATGAACAGGATGCGGCCGAACTTTCGCTCGACCATGCCCGGCAGCACCTGCTGGACCAACAGCCAGGGCGCCGTGAGGTTCACCGCCAGGGTGGTGTTCCACGAGTCGTGATCGATGTCGGGCCACCGCTTGAAGTCCGCCCGGCCCGCGTTGGGGACGAGCAGGTCGACCGGGCCGAGTTCGTCGACCGCGTGCGCGACGAGCGCGGCAGGCGCCTCAGGGTCAGACAGATCGGCGGCGACGACGGCGACCCGCCGCCCCTGCGCGCGGGCGTAGGCCGCTGCCTCTTCGGCATCGTCGGCGTGCCGACCATAGGACAGGCACAGGTCGGCGCCCTCGTCGGCGAGCCTTCGCGCGATCGCCTTTCCGATGCCACCGGACGCGCCGGTCAGCACCGCGACCCGGCCCGTCAGGTCACCGGTCACGGCTGGACCAGGATGCGGATCGGGTTGCCTTCCTGGCGGTCGAGCCTCTCGATGCCCACCTCGATGTCCTCGAGCGAGACGACGTCGCTGATCGAGCGTGAAATGTCCAGCCGCCCACGAGATACCAGTGTGGCCAGCGTTTCGATGTCGACATTCTGGTAGCCGAGGTGGCCCAGTGCCTGCTTCTGCGTGAGTGCGAACATGGTCGTCGTTCCAACGCACGCCGACTCTGCGCTCATTCCAACCGCGACGACACGACCGCCGACCGTCAGGTTGTCGAGCGCCTGACCGAATGTCGACTGGAGCCCCACCGCGTCGAACGCGACATCGAGGCCGCGGCCTCCGGTGGCGTCGGCGATCTTCTCGGCCAGCCGGTCGTCGCGGGCGTCGAACGCGTAGTCGGCGCCGAGTTCGGTCGCGCGCGCCAGCACCTCGGGCTTGATGTCGACGGCGATCACCGGAACGGCGCCGACCAGCCGTGCCAGCTGCACGATGTGAGTCCCGACCCCGCCAACGCCCCATACGCCGACCGATTCGCCGATGCCGACCTTGCCAGTGCGTACGACGGCGCCGAACGGCGTGGATACGGCGTCGGCCAGGATCGCCGCCTGCTCGAGCGGGACGTTGTCCGGTACCCGGGTCAGGCCGGCGGCCTGCGCGACGGTGTACTCGGCCCACGCGCCGTCGTAGGCGAACGCCATCAGCGCAATGGCCAGGCAATTCACCACATCGCCGCGGCGGCAGTTCGCGCACTGGGTACACGGCCTGCCCGCGGCTAGGACCACGCGGTCGCCCTCCGCCCACCCGGTGACGTCCGCGCCGAGTTTGGCGATCGTTCCCGACGCCTCGTGGCCCTGCGTGACCACCGGGAGCATCGCCGGGAACGTGCCGTTGATCAGGCTGAGGTCCGAATGGCAGATGCCGCAGAACGCCACTTTGACCAGAACCTCGCCCGGTCCGGGCTCAGGAAT
This sequence comes from Mycobacterium sp. NPDC051804, assembly GCF_044452905.1. NCBI lineage: Bacteria > Bacillati > Actinomycetota > Actinomycetes > Mycobacteriales > Mycobacteriaceae > Mycobacterium > Mycobacterium sp. NPDC051804. The sequence continues at coordinate 249,731 of NZ_JBITCD010000006.1, forward strand.
CGGAACATCCTCCACGGCAATACTTTTGGTTTCGGCGTAGAAGCGCTGCGCCCTCATCGTGTCGGCCATGTCGCTCCTAGGGGATGCGGTAGAAGGGATTCGGCAGTAGGTACGTCTGCTGTGCGAAGCCGCCGGCCAGATCCGACGGCTGATCCCCGATGTTGGCGATGATCGTGTAGCCCTGGGCCTCGATCTGTGCCCGCTGCGGGGCTTTGAAGTCCGCGGCGGAAACGTAGTGTGAGCCAGTCGGTTCCATGATCAGTTGCTCATAACCGGTGTAACCGACGGCCTGCAGATTCTGTTCGGTCGCGGCGCGCCACGACTCTTGCCTGCCGGTGATGAAGAAGACCGTGGCACCACGCTGTTTGGCGGCCGTGAACACGTCCATCGTCGGCGGAATCACCGTCGACTCCGCGAGCTGGCCGAACGCCTGCAACCCGCACGGCCCATGCGGCAGATCGTCACACGGGCCGTTGTAGACGCGACCGAAATCGTTGGCCTTGATGACTTCCCAGTTTGACAGCGCGGTCTCGTCGATGTCGAAAACCACCGCCGGTCGGGCGACGCGCGGTGCCTGCTCGTTGATCCACGCCACCGCGGGCGCCGCGGCCTGCTGCAAATTCGTCAAGTAGGCGCCGCTGTCGTAGTACGCAGTGGCATCGCGTTTCAGGTCGCCGACATTGGCGGGCTGAATCGGCGACGGGATGATCGGCGCCGGCGGCGCGGGCGGCTGCGCACCGGCGACTGGACTGCCCGCGAGAACCAGCGCTGTTACAGCTGCGACCAGGACACCGCGGACCATGGCCAGACCTTAGCCGCCGCATCTATTCGGCCGCCTGGCAGACTCACTTCCCGTGACGAAACGAGCACTGGTGCTTGCCGGCGGCGGGCTGGCGGGTATCGCGTGGGAGATCGGAATCCTGCGCGGTATCGCCGACGCATCGCCCGCGACAGCCGAGTCGCTGCGAAATTCGGACGTCCTGGTCGGCACGTCAGCGGGATCGGCCGTGGCCGCGCAACTCATCAGCGAACTCAGTCTCGACACGCTGTTCGAGCAGCAACTAGAAACGTCGACGACCGAGCTGAACCCGAACGTCGGCATCGAGGAGATCACCGAACTGTTCCTGACGGCCGTGACGCAGCCTGGCTCCAAAGAGGAGAAGCTCACGAGGATCGGTGCCGTCGCGCTCTCGACGGACACCGTGCCGGAGATCGTCCGGCGCCAGGTGATCGAGCGCCGGCTACCCGAGCACGAGTGGCCCGAGCGTGACTTGCGCATCAGCGCAATCGACACCGCCACAGGTGAATTGCTATCGCTCGATCGCAATTCCGGTGTGAATCTGGTCGACGCCGTGGCCGCCAGCTGCGCGGTGCCCGGCGTCTGGCCACCCGTCACAATCGGCGGTAAACGCTTTATGGACGGCGGCGTCGGCAGCACCGTCAACCTCGAGCTGGCCGCCGACTGCGATGTGTTGGTCACGCTGCTGCCGCAAGGCCGGACGTCGCCGTCACCGTTCGGCGACGGTGCGGTCGCCGAGGTCGACACTTTTCCCGGATCGGTCTATGCGGTTTTCGCCGACGACGAGTCGCTGGCGGCGTTCGGTCCCAACCCACTCGACCCGGCGTGCCGCGCGCCGTCCGCGGTGGCGGGACGTGAGCAGGGCAGGTTGGTGGCGGGGGAGGTCGCGACCTTCCTCAACCGCTGAAGGCCGCTGAATCAGGCTTTCGCCGAGACGGTTTGGGGCTTCTCCAGCCCGTCGAGCACCGCGGCGGTGAGTTCGCGACCGATGCCGATGACCTCTGCCGCACGGTGGAATTCGAGACTGCGGCATGCGGTCCGTGGCACCTCGATCAACACGTCGGGCGGGTAGGCCGCGAGCGTATGGCGGGCCAGCGCGGCCTGCGCGATGTCGATTGTCCGGTTCATCACCTCGAAGCTGCCAAGTCTTGGCACCGAGACCTCTTTCGACGCGTCGATGAGTTTGTCCTCGTTTTCGTCGGCCTGGCCGGTGTCGGACTGGCCGGTGTCGGACTGGCCGGCGTCGAACAGCGCGGTCGTGCTGCGCCACATTCGGCCCAGCCATTCCGTGGTCGCGCTGGGCCCGTCGTCCTCGGGCTCGTCGCCGCCCGCCTCGCTGCCGGACAGGCTCACCGCGATCGTCAGATCGGCGTTGACGGCCGATATCGGCGCCATCGGCAGCGGATCGAGGATGCCGCCGTCGGCCAGCAGCCGCCCGTCGAGCACGTGCGGCACGATCACGCCGGGGATCGCGATCGAGGCCCGGATCGCGGCGTCGACCGGCCCGCGTTGCAGCCACACCGACTTCCCCGTCAGCAGGTCGGTGCTGACCGCCGTGTACGGGATCGGCAGCTCGTCGATCGTGACCTCGCCGAGGATGTCGCGGACCGCGTCGAGGATCTTCTCCGCGCGCAGCACCCCGGCGGCGGTGATCTTCGGATCGAGTAGGCGCAGGATCGCGCGCTGGGTCAGCGACTTCGCCCATTCGGCGAAATCGTCGAGCTTGCCCGCGGCCTGCAGGCCGCCGACGAGGGCACCCATCGAGGATCCCGCGATACCGACGATTTCGAAGCCACGCTCGCGCAGCTCGTCGATCACCCCGATGTGGGCGTAACCGCGCGCTCCTCCACTGCCGAGGGCGAGGGCCACGCGCTTGCCGGCCATGGGATCATTCTGCGCTTATCCACAGAGGGCATCGGCAGCGGCCTGCGCTGCCACGATCACCGCGGCCTGGCGTTCTGGCGGGAGCGCAGACCAGGGCGTTCCGAAGGTTCCGGGGCCAGGGGCGGCGTCGGCGCTCTGCACGCTCTTGAGGTACGGCTCGAGCTGCGACTTCGGGTCTCCGCCCTGCCGGCCCATCCATTCGCGCGCGGCCAGGCACGCCTGGAAGTACTCGTCCTCGGTGGAGTCCGCGGGGGCGCCGATGGCGGTGGTGACGCCGCCGGGGGACACCGCGACCTCGCCGGGCGCCGCGGTCGGGGTCTCGGAAGGCTCCGAGGCGGTGGTCGCCGTCGTTTCGGGAGCTGACGTGGCCGGTTCGCCGTCATTCCCGGACGAGCACCCGGTGGCGACTGTCGTGCCGACGATCACGAGTGTCACCGCGTTGGCGGCCCGACGGGTGTACCTGCGCATTCAGCCAATCTATGCAATGGCTGCGTCGCCGCTGTTGGCGCCCATCTACTTCGGATCACCGTGAGTCTTGGATCCTGCGCTGCAGATGGCCGCCTGACCAGGTTGTTGACCATAGCGTTAACGGAGCGGCAATCGAGCGCAGCCGTTTAGGCCGGTTTGACATGCCACACTTGCCCCGTGACGACCGGATACCTGGTGATTTGCGACGGGGACTGTTGCGCCTGACGCGCATGCCTCGATCCCTTTCCTTTCGTCATCCCTGGAGTCTTGATGGTTTCCACCCTGTCGTTGCCCACTCGGCTGCGCCCACCTGATCTGCTGCACGCCACCGACCGGTACGCCGACGGTGTGCTGTCCGGCCGCTACGACGCTCTGCTGCCCGCCGGCGGCTTGCCCGTGAATGACCGCTGGTTCACCCGGCTGCACGGCGACGAGGAACTCGACGTCTGGTTGATCAGCTGGGTTCCGGACCGCTCGACCGAGCTGCACGACCACGGTGGCTCGCTCGGCGCGCTGACCGTGGTGTCCGGCGTACTGAAGGAAACTCGCTGGGACGGGCGGGCTTTCAAACGCCGTCGTCTCACGGCGGGGGATCAGGCCGCCTTCCCGCTCGGTTGGGTGCATGACGTCGTGTGGGCACCCGATCGGCATACCGCGGCGCCCATATCGTCCGCAGTGCCTGTCGCGCCGGTTGCGCCCACGCTGAGTGTGCACGCATACTCGCCACCGTTGACCGCGATGTCGTACTACGAGGTCACACACCGGAACACGCTGCGCCGCAAGCGCACCGAACTCACCGATGAGCCGGAAGGATGACAGCGACATTGACGGGTTTGACGACCTCGGCCAGCCGCATCGACCGGATTCTCGACGCCGCCCGCAGCCGGCTGAGCAGGATGAGCGCGCACGACGTGCCCGCGGCACTGGCCCGCGGCGCGATACTGGTCGACATCCGGCCGCAGGCCCAGCGCGACCGTGAGGGTGACGTTCCCGCGGCGCTCGTGATCGAACGCAACGTGCTCGAATGGCGTTGCGACCCCACCAGTGACGCCCGTCTTCCGCAGGCCGTGAACGACGACGTCGAATGGGTCGTGCTGTGCTCGGAGGGCTACACCTCGAGCCTGGCCGCGGCTGCCCTGCTCGACCTCGGGCTGCACCGCTCCACCGACGTCATCGGCGGATATCACGCGCTCAAGGCCGAAGGCTTCTGCTGATTCCCCGGTCGCTCCGCTCTCCCCTGGCCTGCGGCCGTGGGCCCAGCCCGCGGGATCTGGTCTAAGCGTTTTCGTCGTTGGACAGCAGCGGACGCAGCTTCTCTGTCTTCTCCGGATTCCAACCCGGCGGCTCGAGGATCGCCGCCCACGCATTGGCAACGTCCCTGACGTAGACGTGGCCATGCCCGTCGGGCACGTCGACCGCGACCGCCATATCCGCGGACACTTGCAGGAAGGTGACGATCGGAATCCACTGCATGCGACCCGAGACGTCGTAGCCACGAGGCTCTTTGAGCCAATCCGGTTCGGCGAACAGCAGATCCGGGTTCCACCAGGCGATCGGGTCGGACGCGTGCTGCAGGTACACGACGCGGGGATGGCCCCACTCGGCGCCTTCGGGTCGGTTGAGATCGTCCGATCGTGCGGCGAAGCGGACGTTCTCACCTCGGTCGAACGTGGGCAGCCATTCCGGTGAACCCTTGTCGCGGTCGCGGGTGAGCTGCGTCCAGATGGTGTTGTTGAACGTCGGGCCGGAGAACAGTGCACCGTCGGTGCGGGCGATGAGGTTGTTCAGCGCCAGGAACGGTGCCTCACCGCCGAACGACCCGAGGCTTTCGCCGAACACCACCAGCCGTGGCCGCTGCGCTTCCGGCATCTCGCGGATCAACGCGTCGACGGCCTCGAACAGTGCCTGCCCGGCCTGTCGCGCGTTCTCCTTGTCGACGAGGAACGACAGCCAACTGGGCAGGAACGAGTACTGCATGGACACAATCGCGGTGTCGCCGTTATACATGTATTCCAGCGCCGACGCTTCGGCCTCGTTGATCCAGCCGGTACCGGTGGTGGTGGCGACGGCGACGACGGCACGGTCGAGGCCGCCCTTGCGCTGCAATTCCTGGGCGGCCAGTGCGGCTGTCGCCCTGATGCCGTCGGCCGAATGCAGTCCGGCGTAGGCGCGGATCGGTTCGGTGCCGGGTCGGCCGTTGAACTTCGTGAGGTCTTCGACCGTCGGTCCCGCCGACACGAACACCCGACCCTGATGCCCCAACGATTCCCACGACATTGCCGAGCCCGGGCCGCCCGAGCGCAGCGGGGACGTCGGCGCCGCGAACTCCGGATCGGTCTCGTCGTTGGCCGCCGAGAACGTCGAGTTCAATGCGCTCATGCCGAAACGCACCACGATGCCGTTGAGGAGTGCGATGGTCAGGGTCAGCAGTAGCGCAACCACCACGACGGCCGAAATACGAGGCGGTGCAACGCGATTGAGCTGTCGAACCAGGAAGCGCACGAGTCGGCCGATGAGCTGGCCGATCTCGACGAAGATGAAAAGGACGACGATTGACAGGACGGCGGTCAGCGGATAGTCCCAGAACTCCAGGCGCGGTACACCGTTGAGGTCGCGCACCTCGTCTTGCCATCGGTGGAAGTAGAAGATCATCAGGACCTGGCCGATGATTCCCACGCCCACAAGCGTGAACCAGGCCCACCGCGGCGGCTTCGGACTGGTGTCCTTCGACTGCATAAAGCGCACCAGCCAAACGCCGAACACGCCGAGGCCGTAACCGATAGCGCCTGCCGAGCCGCTGACGATGCCCTGGAACAGCGGCCCGCGCGGCAGCAGCGACGGCGTCAACGACAACCAGATGAAAATCAGGCCGAACGCGGTTCCGAAGAACGTGTATCGGCGGACCCACCAATCCGGCTCGGGTGGCAACTGCTCCTGCGGCGGAGCGTCGTCGACGGCCTCAGCGGTGTCGGTCACCCAGGCAGATTAACGGTGGCGGAACTCCGGTGTGCGCTTCTCGGTGAACGCGTTCATGCCCTCGGTCTGATCGTCGGTGGCGAACGCGGAATGGAAGAGCCTGCGCTCGTAGAGGAGTCCCTCGGCCAACGTCGACTCGAACGCACGGTCAACGGCTTCCTTCGCCATCCGCGATGCCGAAAGCGACATCCCGGCGATCGTCTTGGCGACTTTGTTCGCCTCGTCGAGCAGGGTGTCGGCGGGCACAACGCGCGACACCAGGCCGGCGCGCTCGGCTTCCTCGGCATCCATGTTGCGCCCGGTGAGGATGAGGTCCATCGCCTTGGCCTTCCCGATGGCGCGGGTGAGCCGTTGCGAACCACCCATTCCCGGAAGCACGCCCAGCTTGATCTCGGGCTGACCGAACTTCGCGGTGTCGGCGGCGATCAGCAGATCGCACATCATCGCGAGTTCACAACCGCCGCCGAGCGCATAGCCGTTGACCGCGGCGATGGTCGGCGTCCGTGTCGCGGCGAACTTGCCCCACGCCGCGAAGAAGTCGCTCGAGAAGACGTCGGCGAACGACAACTCGGCCATCTCCTTGATGTCGGCTCCCGCGGCGAATGCCTTCTCGCCGCTACCCGTGACGATGATCGCGCCGATACCGGGGTCGCTGTCGAATTCCGCTGCAGCCGCGACAACTTCGTTCATCACCTGGCTGTTGAGCGCGTTGAGGGCCTTGGGCCGGTTCAGCGTGATGGTGCCGACGCGGTCGTCACGCGTGACCAGAATGGTCTCGTAGTCCGTCATGTGAACTCCAGTTCGCGGTCGGCCGGCGCGAAGTATGCCTCGACGTCGGCGGTGGTGACGGCCGCCAGCGAGGCGGGCGACCATTTCGGTTGGCGGTCTTTGTCGATGACTTGAGCGCGGATGCCCTCTTCGAAGTCGTGGCTGCGCAGCGCCCCGCAACTGGTCCGGTATTCCTGGCGCAGCACGTCTTCCAGAATGTCGAGCTTGGTGGCCCGTCGCACGGCTTCGAGCGCGACGGAGACCGAGATGGGGGATTTGGCCTCGATCAGGTCTGCGGCGTCTTTGGCGGCGCTCGTGTCGTCACCACGCAGGGCGGCGACGATCTCGACGGCGGTCGGCTCGGCATAGCACCGGTCGATCCATTCCCGTTGCGCCAGAAAGGGACTCGCCGGCGGGTCGGCGGAGTGGGCGGCTAGTGCGGCGTCGACCCCATCGGTGATGACGGCTTCTTTGAACGCGGCTATAGCGTCATGGGGCACGAAGTGGTCGGCGAAACCCATGGCGATCGCGTCGCCGGCGCCGAACGTCGCACCGGTCAGGGCGGCGTGCAGGCCGAGCAGTCCCGGCGCCCGCGACAGGATGAGTTGGCCGCCGACGTCGGGGATGAAGCCGATGCCGACCTCGGGCATCGCCATCTTGGTGCTGTCGGTGACGACGCGGACGCTGCCGTGGCCGGCGATGCCGACGCCACCGCCCATCACGATGCCGTCCATCAGTGCCACATACGGCTTGGGGAAGCGGCCGATCTGGGCGTTGAGGCGGTACTCGTCGTACCAGAACTGTCGCGCCTCCGATCCGTCGGCGCGGGCCGAGTGATAGAGCGCGACGATGTCGCCGCCGGCGCACAGGCCACGTTCACCTGCACCGTCGATGACGACGGTATGAACGTTGTCGTTCACCGCCCAGTCGGTGAGGACCGGCGAGATCGCGTTGACCATCGGGTGCGTGAGCGAATTGATGGCTTTGGGCCGATTGAGAGTGATCAGGCCGACGCCCTGGCGCACGTTTACTAGGACATCCTCGTTTTCGTCCACGGAATGCAACCTTAGCTGTCGGAGTTCGTCAACCTGCATTGAGCTTCGCCGGGTAGGGTTTCCTGTGAAGACCCTGGGAGGTTCGTTCGGGAACCGTCCGGGATCGCCAGTCGTTGAGCGTTTGTTCGTCAACGAGTCGAACCAAGCATCAGGAAGGAACCGACGGTGCGGGAGTCCAGCAACCCGGTATTTCGATCCCTGCCCAAGGGCCAGGGTGGCTATGCGCAGTTTGGTACCGGAGCCGCCGGCTACGGTGCGCAGGCAGTACAGGCCGATCCATATGTGACGCAGTACCCCGACCAGCGGCAGACGGGCGTTTCCCGGCCGCTGACCATCGATGACGTCGTCACCAAGACCGGCATGACGCTGGGCGTCGTGACGGTGGTCGGCATCATCTCGTACTTCCTGGTGTCGCAGAACCTCGCGTTGATGATGCCGTTCACGCTGATCGGCGCGCTCGGCGGCTTGGTGATGGTGTTGATCGCGACGTTCGGCCGTAAGCAGGACAACCCGGCCATCGTGCTGAGCTACGCCGCACTCGAGGGGCTCTTCCTCGGTGCCGCGTCGTTCCTGTTCGCGAACCTCGTCTCCACCGGCGGCCCCGGGATGATCGCGCAGGCGATTTTCGGAACGGTCGGTGTGTTCGTCGGCATGCTCGTCGTCTACAAGACGGGCGCCATCCGGGTGACGCCGAAGTTCACCCGCATGATGGTCGCTGCGCTGTTCGGCGTCGTGGCGATCGCGCTGCTCAACTTCGTGCTCGCGATCTTCGGTGTCGGCGGCGGTGAGGGCTTCGGACTCCGTAGCGGTGGTCCGCTGGCCATCATCTTCTCGCTGGTCTGCATCGGTCTGGCGGCATTCATGTTCCTGATCGACTTCGACCAGGCGGACCAGTTGATCCGCGCCGGTGCGCCGTCGAAGGCGGCGTGGGGTGTTGCCCTCGGCCTGACCGTCACGCTGGTCTGGCTGTACCTGGAGATCCTCCGACTGCTGTCGTACTTCAACAGCGACTAGTAGTCGTCGCGAAAGGCCCGGCACGAAATGTGCCGGGCTTTTTTCGTGCCTCTTCTCCACTACGCCGAAACTGCTGACAGATCGCGATTCATCCACATTTTGCGATCTGCCAGCAGTTTCGGTGGTCGGGAGCGGCGAGAGTCTCTCCATGACGACACCCAACTGGCCGTTCGTCGGCAGCGAAGCCATCACCCACGGCCTCCTCAAGAAGCACGAACTGCGGGCTCGGTTCCGCGCGCTGTTTCCCGACGTTTACGTACCGAAGGATGCCGTGCCGACGCTGCATCAACGCGCCGTTGCGGGATGGCTGTGGACACACCGACAGGGCGTGATTGCGGGGTTGACCGCGTCGGCGTTGCACGGTGCGAAGTGGATTGACGCCACAGATCCCATCGAATTGGTATCGCAAAACGCGCGGCGTCCACGTGGTCTGCGCACCTACGACATGAGGCTTCGAGACGGCGAGTACGGCTTCTACAAAGGGCTTCTCATCACGAGTCCCGGGCGCACCGCATTCGATATCGCACGCCGCGGCAGCCTTGACCAGGCTGTCGCACGGTTGGATGCACTGGCCAACGCCACCGGAGTCTCCGCCGAAGCTGTGCTTGCGGTGGCGCAAGCGCACCCCGGCGCTCGCAACCTCCGTCAGCTCGAGGCGGCGCTCGATCTACACGACGCTGGAGCCGAGTCGCCACGAGAAACATGGTTGCGACTCTTAGTGATTCGCGCGGGGTACCGACGACCGCGCACCCAAATACCCGTGCCCAAACGAGACGGAGCCGGTTGGTACTACCTCGATATGAGTTGGGAAGACCTCATGTTGGCCCTTGAGTACGACGGCGAACAGCACCGCAACGACTCGGATATTTATGCCGACGACATCCAACGGTCAGAGCGCATCGCCGAATTGGGCTGGACGCGTCTGCGAGTCGTCAAGGCGAACAAACCATTCGAAGTGCTGCGGCGTTTGGAACGCATGTGGCGATCGAGACTGCCGACAGATCGCGAAATTTTGTAAAATCGCGATCTGTCTGCAGTCTCGGCGGCAACGGAAACCTAGCTGAGGCGTTCCACCACCATCGCCATGCCCTGGCCGCCGCCAACACACATCGACTCGATGCCGAACGTCTTGTCATGCGTCGCAAGGTTGTTCAGCAGAGTCGCGGTGATGCGCGCACCCGTCATACCGAACGGATGCCCCAGCGCGATCGCGCCACCCGACACGTTGAGCTTGTCCTCGTCGATACCCAACTCCCGCGCGGAACCGAGCACCTGCACCGCGAACGCCTCGTTGATCTCGACCAGATCAATGTCCGAGATCGTCTTGCCCGCCTTGGCCAGTGCCCTCTTGATCGCCTCGATCGGGCCAAGGCCCATGATCTCCGGCGACAAACCACTCACACCCGTCGACACGATGCGGGCTAACGGCGTCAGGCCCAACTCCTTGGCCTTGGTATCGCTCATGATGACGACGGCGGCCGCACCGTCATTCAGCGGACACGCGTTGCCCGCGGTGATCGTGCCATTGGGGCGGAACACCGGCTTCAGCTGCGAGACAGCCTCGTACGTCGTGCCCGCTCGCGGACCGTCATCAGTCGTGACAGTCGTGCCGTCGGGCAGCTTCACAGGCACGATCTCGCGCTCGAAGAATCCGCTCTTGATCGCGTCCTCGGCGCGGTTCTGCGACCGCACGCCCCAGTGGTCCTGGTCCTCGCGGCTGATGCCGGTGTAGTTCACGACGTTCTCGGCGGTCTGGCCCATCGCGATGTACACGTCGGGCACCAGGCCATCCTCGCGCGGATCGTGCCACTCGTCGGCACCCTCGGCCTGCTTGGCCGTGCGCGCCTGAGCCTCCTCGAACAACGCGTTCTTGGAATTCGGCGCACCGTCGGCCGCGCCGACGCCGAACCGCGACACGGTCTCGACTCCCGCCGAAATGAACACATCACCTTCACCGGCCTTGATGGCGTGGAAGGCCATCCGCGTGGTCTGCAGCGACGACGAGCAGTAGCGGTTGACCGTGGTGCCCGGCAGGAAGTCGTAGCCGAGTTCGACGGCCACCGCCCTTGCGATGTTGTAGCCGGCCTCACCGGCGGGCTGCGCGCAGCCCATCATCAGGTCGTCGATGTCCTTGGGGTCCAGCGAGGGAACCTTGTCCAATGCCGCCCGCACCATCTGCGCCGCGAGGTCATCGGGGCGCATCGTGGCGAGCGACCCTTTGACGGCGCGGCCGATCGGCGAGCGTGCAGTGGCGACGATGACGGCTTCAGGCATGAGAACTCCTCTATATACGGATAGAGGAAAACTAGCCTGCGGGCACGACGATGGGTGCGGGGACCCCAGTTGAGCGGCGCCACAGCCGGCTGATGTTGCCGACTCGGGCCAGCAGCGAGCTCCCCTCGGCGTTCCTCGACTCCAGCGCATCGTCGGGCTGGTTCCCATCGATGTACTCGCCCAGGGCATTACACAGCGCGGGAAGCAACTGCTGTGCCGCCAGCGCATAGCCGGCACCCGAAGGGTGGAACATGTCCTGGCTGAAGAGCTGTTCTGGAGCCCTGCGGAATTCGGGCGCGAGGAGGTCGGAGAACGGCACAGGGACACCTCCCGCTGCGCGCACGGCCGACGCCTGTGCTCGCGCCAGACGCAACCCGCGACTGCGCGCCACCCAGCGCAGCGGCTGGGGGATCGCGGTGATCAGACCGAAATCCGGGCAGGTACCGACCACGACGACGGCGCCGCTGGCCCGTAACCGCCGAACCGCTCTGCCCAGCCGTCGGGCCGACGGCCCGGTGCCGTTGGGCCGTGTGATGTCGTTCGCGCCGATCATGATGACCGCGGCATCGGGTGGCGGGCCGGCGACGAACATCGCGTCGATCTGCCCGGAAAGCCCCTTCGACGTCGCGCCCATGATGGCTTTGGTGCTCAGCCTGATTCGCTCTCCTGACACTTCGGCGAGCCCGCGGGCGATGAGCACGCCCGGCACCTCGTCGGCGTCGTCGCAGCCGTATCCGGTGGCCGTGGAGTCGCCGAAGACCATCAGATGCAGGTCGAAGGGCACCCCGCGGTGCCACTTGTCCACGGGTCCGCCGCCGGGCTGATAGACCCCGTCAGCGCGCGGCGGCACGTCCCAAGCCTTCGGTATCACCCGGCGAGCCTTGTCTGCTTGACCGCTCAGCAGATTGCGGGCCCCGACATATGCGGAGCCCGTCGAAGCGAGCGTGGCTGCGGCCGCAAAGGCGACGGTCGTTGTCCGACGCGGAACACGTATGCCCACGGTCACTAGTTTAAGTGGGATTTTCTGGGATACCCGCGTGGCGGCGAACGTCAGGGGATCACAGTGCGGTATCAAGTCCGGTATCGAAATTGACTCGTTGATTGTTGAAATGAACAGAGCCTGTCAAGCTAAGGTATCGGTACGCTGAAGCAAACGGCGGCCCGGGCTCTCTACAAAGGCGTAGGAGTGGTGGCGATGACGGCACCAAGTAAAGTAGCCAGAGTTTCTCGTGCCGGCGAAATGCCTGCTAAAGCACGGAAGCCGCGCAAGTTTCCGGTTAGCGACGGCGCACCCGTAGAAGTCGTCGAGGACGGCCCAAGCCTTGCGGGACGCATCACTTCACTGGCGGCGCTGCTAACAATTCGCCCGACGCTAGCTATCGGAAGTTATGCTCCGCGACTTCCGTGGCCTTGGGGTTTGGTGGATTTGGTGTCAAAGGTGATGCGTCCGCCCCAAGGGACAGTGCGCGCAACGATTTCTTTGCCACAGTGCACCGCACAGCTCGTGCGGGCGGGCGGAGTGCTGCCTGCCGACGGTAAGCGTGGCGTGATTCTGTACCTGCACGGCGGGGCGTTCCTGACGTGCGGAGTGAACTCCCACGGTCGGCTCGTGACAGCGCTCTCGGGATACGCGGACTGCCCTGTGCTGGTCGTCAACTACCGGATGATCCCCAAGCACTCCGTCGGCGAGGCGCTCGACGACTGTTATGACGCTTATAAGTGGTTGCGGCTCAAGGGCTATGAGCCGAATCAGATTGTGCTCGCAGGCGACTCCGCCGGTGGGTACCTGGCTTTGGCGCTCGCCGAGAAGCTGCAGCGCGAAGGCCTGGAGGGTGAAATACCCGCGGCCATGGTGACGATGTCGCCGTTGTTCGAGATCGACAACGAGACCCGCGCCAACCATCCGAACATCCACAGTGATGCGATGTTCCCGCCGCGCGCGTTCTACGCGCTGGTGGACCTGGTCAAGGAAGCGGCGGGCCGGCACCTGGTCGACGGAAAGCCCGAAGACGTCTACGAGCCGCTCGATCACATCGAGCCGGGGCTTCCGCGCACCCTGATCCACGTGTCGGGGTCCGAGGTACTGGTGAGCGACGCGCGCAAGGCGGCCCGACGACTGGCGGCCGCAGGTGTGCCCGTCGAGGTTCGCGTCTGGCCGGGTCAAATGCACGTCTTCCAGCTGGCATCTCCCGCGGTGCCCGAGGCGACGCGGTCGCTGCGCCAGATCGGCGACTACATCCGCGAAGCGACCTGGTAAACCCTCACCTGGTACACCGGTGCCCCGCCTGACACGATGGAGTCATGCGGATCGCACGGCACATCAGTGAGCTCATCGGCAATACCCCTCTCGTACAGCTGAACTCCGTCGTCCCGGACGGCGCGGGCATCGTCGCGGCCAAGATCGAGTACCTGAATCCCGGCGGCAGCTCCAAGGACCGCATCGCAATCAAGATGATCGACGCCGCGGAAGCCAGCGGGGAACTCAAGCCCGGCGGCACCATCGTCGAGCCGACCTCTGGCAACACCGGCGTGGGACTGGCGCTGGTGGCGCAGCAGCGCGGCTACAAATGCATTTTCGTCTGCCCTGACAAGGTCAGCGAGGACAAGCAGAACGTGTTGCGCGCCTACGGCGCCGACGTCGTGGTCTGCCCGACGGCCGTGGCGCCGGACAATCCGGACAGCTATTACAGCGTCTCGAATCGTCTCGTCGAAGAGATCGACGGCGCATGGAAGCCCGACCAGTACTCCAACCCGATGGGACCGGAGTCGCACTACGAGACGACCGGGCCCGAGATCTGGGCCGACACCGACGGAAAGGTCACCCATTTCGTCGCAGGCGTCGGCACCGGCGGCACGATCACCGGCGCCGGGCGATACCTCAAGGAGGTTTCCGGCGGATTGGTCAAGGTCATCGGTGCCGATCCGGAGGGTTCGGTGTACTCCGGCGGCACCGGCAGGCCCTACCTGGTCGAAGGCGTGGGCGAGGATTTCTGGCCGTCCGCCTACGACCCGAGCGTCCCGGACGAGATCATTGCCGTGTCGGACGCTGATTCATTCGAGATGACGCGCAGGCTCGCCCGTGAAGAGGCACTCCTAGTCGGTGGATCGTGCGGCATGGCTGTTGGCGCCGCGATCCGGGTTGCCGAGAAGGCGGGCCCCGACGCTGTCGTCGTGGTCCTCCTGCCTGACGGCGGAAGAGGTTATCTGTCAAAGGTTTTCAACGACGGATGGATGTCGTCCTACGGATTTCTCCGCAGCCGGCTCGACGGTTCGGTTGAGGAGACGACGGTGGGGGAGGTGCTGCGCGGTAAGTCCGGCGCACTGCCCGATCTGGTGCACACCCACCCGTCGGAGACCGTGCGCGACGCCATTGGCATTCTGCGCGAGTACGGCGTCTCCCAGATGCCGGTCGTCGGCGCCGAGCCGCCGGTGATGGCGGGTGAGGTGGCGGGCAGCGTCGCGGAGCGCGAGCTGCTGTCCGCGGTGTTCGAGGGCAGGGCGAACCTGGCGGATGCCGTGTCCCAGCACATGAGTCCGCCGCTGCCTTTGATCGGCGCGGGGGAGCTCGTCAGCACGGCTGCCAAGACGTTGCGCGAGTGCGACGCCGTGATGGTCGTCGAAGAGGGCAAGCCGGTGGGCGTACTCACGCGCCACGACCTGCTCGGGTTCCTGTCCGACGGCAGGAGCCATCGCATCCGCTAGTCCGCTGTGCGAAGACTGGCACACAATTGGGAGGGTGCGCTCCCAAACCGGCCGTTACCAGCGTATTTCGCCATTTCGCCACGCGATCAACTTCCGGACAGAAACCGCTGCACCGACCCACTTCTCAGGTAGGGTAAGCACGCTCGTTGCCAGCTAAGACAAAGACTGGAAGGCGCTATGACCCAACCACCGCCACCGCCCCCCGGGAACTACCCTCCGCCGCCACCGCCGAGCGGCGGCACGCCACCACCTCCTCCCGCCGGTCAGCCGAACAACAACCTGATTTGGGGCATCTTGGTGACGGTGTTGTGCTGTCTACCGCTCGGAATCGTGTCGATCGTGAAATCGACTCAGGTATCCGGTTTGTGGGCCCAGGGGCGTGCTGCCGAAGCGCAGCAGGCGGCTGACGACGCGAAAAAGTATGCGGTGTGGGGTGCGATCGCGGGCGTCATCGTCTTCGTTGTCGTCATCATCATCAACGTCGTTGTCGGCGTCGGCGCCACATCTAGCTACTCCTAACGTTCACGGCGCTCACTAACCCGTGTGGCCACTCTGGGCCGCGGTCGCCACTTCGCCGGTGCCAGTGGGGATTTGGATTGTTCGAAAGGAACGCAAACCATGAGTGATCAAACACCTCCTCAGCCACCGCCGGGTGGTGGCTACCCGCCGCCCCCGCCCGGCGGTAACTACCCACCGCCAGCACCGCCGCCGGGTGGCGGCTTCCCGCCGCCAGGTGGTGGTTACGCACCGCCGCCGCCACCCGGACCGGGCGGCTACGGCCCACCCCCGCAAGCGGGCTACGGGCAGCCGGGCGCACCTGGCGGCTACCCTCCGGCCGCAGGCCCGGGTTTCCCGGGCGCACAGCAGTTGAACGTCGGCGAGGGGTTCTCGTGGGCGTGGAACAAATTCAGCAAGAACGCTGCTGCGCTGATCGTCCCGGCGCTCGTGTACGGGGTCATTGTCGCGATCCTGCTCGGAGCGGTCTACGGCCTGGCTTTCGCGCTAGCACCCGAAACGACTTACGGTTCCGCCGGCAATAGCTACAGTGTCGAAGCCAGCTTCGGCTTCGCAAGCGTCCTCGTGATCATCGTTGGCTACATCATCCTGATGGTCGTTGCCGCGGCGATGCAATCCGCTTATCTGAGTGGCCTATTGGATATCGCGAACGGTCAGCCCGTAACCATCGGGTCGTTTTTCAAGCCGAGAAACATCGGCAGTGTGATCGTCGCGAGCCTGATCATCGGGATCGCGGCGGGAATCCTGTCCTTCTGCTTCATCGGCGGGCTCGTGGTATCGCTGTTCACGCTCTTTGCAACCGTGATCATCGTCGAGCGCAATGCCTCTCCCATTGACGCGATCAAGCAGAGCATCGACATCACCAAGAACAATTTGGTTCCGGTGATCCTCGCACTCCTCGTCATCTACGCCATCACGTTTGTCGGGGCATTGGCCTGCGGCATCGGGTTGATCGTTGCCGTCCCGGTCGCCGGGTTGTTCCTGGTGTACACCTACCGGAAGCTCACCAACGGCCAGATTGCTCCACTGACTCCGTAGTCGTGAACGACCCGGTCTGCGCCCGTGGGCGCGGACCGGGTCTTCGCGAGTCTCTGCGTCATCGTGGCCACATTTGTAAGCTGCCACCAGTCCTCGATGGATTGACAGTGAGGCAAACGTGACCAGTCAGCCGCCACCCGCAGGTAACTTCGCCCAGGGCATCCCAACGATTACGCCGATCGCGAGCGGCAGTGACTACACGTCGTGGTTCACCCGGGTGCTCGCATACGTGATCGACAGCATTCCGGTGTATCTGCTTACGGCGATCGGTGGCTTGGTCCTCTACATCTTCCAGCCGATCGAAACACTATGTGTTGCCGACGCGTTCTGCGCCACCGGAAGAAACGGACCCTCGACAACGGCATGGATCATCTTCTCGTTGTGCGTCCTCGTTGCCGTGGTCTACTCGTTGTGGAATTTCGTGGTGCGGCAGGGCAATACCGGTTCGAGTATCGGCAAGCAGTTGATGAGTTTCAGGGTCGTCGGAGAGCAGACACAGCAGCCGATCGGCGTCGGCAAGTCGCTTCTGCGTCAGATAGCCCACGGTCTCGACGCTCTCATCTGCTACATCGGATTCCTTTTTCCGCTGTGGGATGCCAAGCGTCAGACAATTGCCGACAAGCTCCTTAAGACCGTCTGCGTACCGCGCTAGATCGGTGGATGTGACCGCACCGCCACCTCCACAGCCGCACCACGCGCCGCCGGTCCGGGTGCTGCCTAAACAGGCGTATACGCGTTGGTCCACCCGAGTGGTCGCCAACATCATCGACTGGACCCCGATCTCGGTGATCGCCCTGATTCCTTTGATCGGCCTGCTGGTCGCGGGGGATGTGGAGTGCCTCGACAGCATCTATGGCAGCGGAAAGAGCTACTGCTCGACAGCGGTCTCCGACTTCTGGACGTCGGTCCAGTACATCGCGGTGTTGCCGGGCGTCGTCTATTTCTTCTGGAATTTCTGCTACCGGCAGGGCAGGACGGGGCAGAGCATCGGCAAGACGGTGATGAAGTTCAAGGTCATCAGTCAACAGACTTGGCAGCCCATCGGCTTCTTGATGTCTATGGTCCGCCAGATCGCCCACTACGTAGACCAACTGCTCTGCTATGTCGGCTATTTGTGGCCGTTGTGGGACAAGAAGCGCCAAACGATCGCCGACAAGATAGTGGGCACCGTCTGTGTACCGGTGAACGCACCGCCGCCGTCACCCCCGCAGTCGTCGCCGGCGCCGGGCCCGTCGCTACCCTGATCTGTGATGACTGAACAGCACAGGTTGTGGGGGCTCGCCACCAAGGCCATCCACGCGGGATTCCGGCCCGATCCGGCGACCGGCGCCGTCAACGCACCGATCTACGCCAGCTCCACCTTCGCCCAGGATGGTGTTGGCGGGCTGCGCGGCGGATACGAGTACGCCCGAACCGGCAACCCGACGCGCACCGCGCTCGAAGCGTCGCTGGCCGCCGTCGAGGAGGCCGAATACGGGCGGGCGTTCGCCTCGGGCATGGCGGCCACCGATTGCGCGTTGCGCGCGGTGCTGCGCCCCGGCGACCACGTCGTCATGCCCGACGACGCCTACGGCGGCACCTTTCGTCTGATCGACAAGGTGTTCACGCAGTGGGGCATCAACTACACCGCGGTGTCACTGGCCGACCTCGACGCGGTGCGTGCGGCGATCACCCCGCAGACGAAGTTGATCTGGGTGGAAACGCCGACCAACCCGCTGCTGTCCATCGCCGACATCGCGGGTATCGCTGGAATTGCGTCGTCGTCACAAACAAAGGTGTTGGTGGACAACACCTTTGCCTCACCAGCGCTGCAGCAGCCGCTGACGCTCGGCGCGGACATCGTCCTGCATTCGACGACAAAGTACATCGGCGGCCATTCGGATGTCGTGGGCGGTGCGCTGCTGACCAGCGACGAAGAACTCGACACCGCGTTCGCTTTCCTCCAGAACGGCGCGGGCGCGGTCGCGGGGCCGTTCGACGCATACCTCACCATGCGCGGACTCAAGACCCTGGTGCTGCGCATGCGCCAGCACAGTGAAAATGCCGCCCTGGTGGCCGAATTCCTGGCGGATCACCCGGCGATCGGGATGGTGCTGTACCCCGGGCTGTCGAGTCATCCGGGTCATGACGTCGCCGCCAAGCAGATGAGCGGCTTCGGCGGGATGGTCTCGGTGCGGATGCGCGACGGTGCGGACGCCGCCCGCAAGCTGTGCGCGAACACGGAGATCTTCATCCTCGCCGAGTCGCTCGGGGGAGTGGAATCGCTGATCGAGCATCCCGGCGCGATGACACATGCCTCGACGGCGGGTTCGCAATTGGAGGTGCCCGACGATCTCGTGCGCCTATCGGTCGGTATCGAGGATTCGGCGGATCTGATCGCCGATCTGGAGCAGGCGTTAACCTAAGGCGGGCCGCAGCGCCGACGCGGTGACCGCGAGATTCACTTCCCGCATCGAGGTGGGATACTCGTCCACCCAACTGCCGCTTGCGATTTCGCCGGCGCGGGCGTGTACCCACCGCCATCCGCGGTCGTTGAGCGACAGCAGTGCGCCCAGCCCGTCGACGGCGTGCAGCAGCGTAGTGATCGCCGCTGTCGCCGGGGTGGGTGGCCGTCGGTCGAACAGCGCGGCCAGCAGCGCCGAACGGGCCTGACCCACCCGTCCTCGGTTGGTCAGTGGCCAGGCGTACGGATGGGTGAACCTGTTGGATTGCAAGCGAATACGCCGGATTTCACCGGACTGCTCCAGCTGGTGCGTGAGATCGTTCTCGGTGCGTTTGGACAGTTTCTTAACGGCCGTCACCGATCGCATCGGCCGGCGCTGCAGCATCTGGAATGCGGACTCCGAAATCGGATCCATCATGCCCGGCGCCGAGAGTGCGACCAGTCGACCTGGCTCAACCTCGTCTGCGGCCATCGACGGCCGAACCCGGCAGGCGTAGGCAAGATCCAGCAGCACTGCCGCCGCGAGTACGCGCTCACGTCGATGCTGTTCGAGCCCGGGCTGCGCCGACGCATTGTCGAGCAGGAGCAGAAGGAGGTCCTCGGCGATCTGCGCCATAGTGCGGACTGTAGCGCGAGGCGCCGGGGCGGCTGCCTCAGGAGTGATACGGCTCAGCGCTGAGGAGTGTCACCTTGACGGTGTTGCCGTTGGGAATCGTGTAGGTCTTGACATCGCCGACCTTCGCGTCGATCAGCGCCTCACCGAGGGGTGACTTCGGCGAGTAGACCTCGAGCTTGCCGTCGCTGACACCCTCCTGGCGGGTGGCGATCAGGAACGTCTCGGTATCGCTCTTGTCATCGCCGTACTGCACCTTGACGACCGAGCCGGGCAGCGCCACGCCGGACTGCTTGGGAGCCTCGCCGACCTTCGCGTTGTTCAGCAACTCCTGCAGCTGGCGAATGCGAGCCTCTTCCTGGCCCTGCTGCTCGCGGGCGGCGTGGTAGCCGCCGTTCTCGCGCAGGTCGCCTTCTTCGCGGCGATCGTTGATCTCGGCGGCGATGACGGGTCGATTGGCGATCAGCTGATCGAGCTCGGCCTTCAGCCGATCGTGTGCTTCCTCAGTCAGCCACGTCACCTGCGTGTCGGTCATGATGTCGCGCTCCTGTCGTTCGTTGCTCTCGCGCTTTTCGCGTAAGTAGTTTTGGGATTCGGCGCCGGGAGCTCTACGTGTATTGCCGCGGTCGTCAACGCCTAATCAGCGCACTAAATGCAGCAATACACGGTCCCAGCGGGGAACCGTGTATCGATCCATCGTAGCACCGCGCCGACAACGGATTTTCACGTATTCGCAGTTCGGCGTTTGTTGTATTTACCTCGCGACGCGCTTTAGGGGGCCACCAGGTAGGCCGGGACGTCGGTGCCGCAGCCATACACGTCGCCGACGACGGGAGGTCTGTTGGACTTGACGGCGGCCGTCACCTGCACGGTCTGCTGGGTGGACGGCGGGACCAGCACTTCGCGGCGACCGGTTTCGCTGCCGTCGATCGAACGGGCCCGTGCGATGCACACCACCGGTTGAGACGGATCCTCGCGAGTCACGCTGATCGTCACGTCGACGGTTTCGTCGTCGACCAGGCGATAACCGCCCAATTCCCCCTCGACCGCACTGCTGAACCGTCCGGACGCGATGATGGCGATCGTCACCCCGGCCACGAGGACGACCGCGGTCAGCGCGCCGGCGATCAGGCGCCGCTGGCGCCGGGTCAGGCGCTGACGCCCATAACGCGCGGTGGGACGCTCGATCATCTAGTTTTCATGCCCGTCGGTTCGATGGATCTACAGAACTGGAACTATAGGGCTACTCGCGATGGTTGAAATTTCTCGGGAATGTCGACTGGCGACATATCCGAGACCTAGATGAGGCAGAACAGGTTGAGTGAACTGCGGTTGATGGCGGTGCACGCCCACCCGGACGACGAGTCCAGCAAGGGTGCGGCCGCCACGGCACGGTACGCGGACGAGGGCGTACGGGTCATGGTGGTGACGCTGACCGGTGGCGAGCGCGGCGACATCCTCAACCCGGCCATGGATCTGCCCGAGGTGCACGGTCGGATGACCGAGATCCGGCGCGACGAGATGGCCAAGGCCGCGGAGATCCTCGGCGTCGACCACCACTGGCTGGGCTTCGTCGACTCGGGCCTGCCGGAGGGCGATCCGCCGCCGCCCCTGCCCGACGGTTGTTTCGCCATGGTGCCGCTGGAGGAGCCGACGGAGTCCCTGGTGCGCGTCATTCGCAAGTTCCGGCCCCACGTGATGACGACCTACGACGAGAACGGCGGTTATCCGCACCCCGATCACATCCGGTGCCACCAGGTGTCGATCGCCGCGTATGAAGCTGCGGGCGACCATCTGCTGTTCCCCGACGCCGGTGAGCCGTGGAACGTGCAGAAGCTCTACTACAACCACGGCTTCCTGCGGAAGCGCATGCAGCTGATTCAGGACGAGTTCGCCAAGCACGGCGAAGTGGGTCCCTTCGAGAAATGGCTCAAGCACTGGGAAGCCGACCACGACATCTTCGAGAAGCGGGTGACAACCCGTGTCGAATGCGCGAAGTACTTCGCCCAGCGCGACGACGCGCTTCGCGCGCACGCCACTCAGATCGATCCCAACGGCGACTTCTTCCGTGCGCCGATCGAATGGCAGCAACGGCTCTGGCCGACAGAGGAATTCGAGTTAGCCCGCTCCCGCGTCCGGGTATCCCTGCCCGAGACCGATCTGTTCGCAGGGATTGAGAACGACACATGAATGACATCGCTCTGACCATCGTCACCCTGCTGGCGCAGGACCCGCCCCGCCAGACCGGTCCGGATTTCGGCAAGGCCAGTCCATTCGGCCTCTTGGTTCTCGTGCTGCTGCTGATCGGCACGTTCGGATTGGTCTGGTCGATGAACCGACATCTGAAAAAGCTGCCGAAGTCCTTCGACGAGCCGGACGAACCGGCCGACGAGCGAGCCGATGACGGCGAGAACAAGCGTGAGTCCGGCTGAGTTCACCGGCCGAAACATGTTGGGCGGGGCCACCAGCCCGTACCTTCGCCAGCATGCCGACAATCCGGTGCACTGGCTCGAGTGGTCACCGCAGGCGCTAGCCGAGGCGGCGTCGCGGGACCTGCCGATCCTGTTGTCGATCGGATATGCGGCGTGCCACTGGTGCCATGTGATGGCGCACGAGTCATTCGAGGACGAGCAGGTGGCGGCCGCGATGAACGAGGGCTTCGTCAACATCAAGGTCGACCGCGAGGAACGCCCCGATCTCGACGCCGTCTACATGAACGCCACTGTCGCGCTGACGGGTCAGGGCGGCTGGCCCATGACGTGCTTCCTGACGCCGGATGGCCGCCCGTTCTTTTGTGGCACGTACTACCCGAAGGCCAACTTCCTGCAGTTGCTCGCCGCCGTCACCGATACCTGGCGGACCCGCCGTGCCGACGTCGAGGAGACCTCCGACAAGATCAGCAGCGAGCTGCAGTCGATGGCATCGGGTTCCCCCGGTGGCGGACCGCCGATTCGGCCGTCGCTGTGCGATCACGCCGTCGCGGAAGTGCTTCAGCACGAAGATCCTGTCAACGGTGGATTCCTCACCAATCAGCATGGGGCGCCCAAGTTCCCGCCGTCGGCCATGTTAGAGGCGCTGCTGCGCAATCACGAACGCGCCGGCGACGTGATGCCGCTCGAGACGGTCGAACGGACCTGCACGGCGATGGCGCGAGGCGGAATCTACGACCAGCTCGCCGGGGGTTTCGCGCGCTATAGCGTCGACGCCGAGTGGGTGGTACCGCATTTCGAGAAGATGCTCTACGACAACGCACTGCTCCTGCGGGCATACGCACACTGGGCCCGCCGCACATCGAACCCGTTGGCGCGCAGGGTGGCCCGTGAAACGGCGAGGTTCCTGATCGAGGACCTCGGCGCCGACGGTATGTTCACCTCCTCGTTGGATGCCGACTCCGATGGCCACGAGGGTCTGACATACGTGTGGACGGCCGGGCAGCTGGATGAAGTGCTCGGTCCCGATGATGGGCGCTGGGCCGCAGAGCTTTTCGGCGTCACCGACACCGGCACCTTCGAACACGGCAGCTCGGTGCTGCAATTGTCGCGCGACCCCGACGATGCCGATCGACTCGACCGCGTGCGTACAGTGCTGTTGGCTGCCCGGTCGACGCGGCCTCAGCCCAGCCGCGACGACAAGGTCGTCACCGGGTGGAACGGGCTCGCAATCACCGCGCTCGCCGAGGCATCAGTGGCGCTCGACGACCCCGAATTCCTGCTCGCCGCAACGCAATGCGCACGGGCCATCGTCGACCTGCACATCGTCGACGGACGGCTGCGCCGGGCGAGCCTCGGCGGTCGTGTCGGTGACAGCGCGGCGATCCTGGAAGACCACGCCGCACTGGCCACCGGTCTACTGACGCTGTATCAGCTGACGGGTGAGGAGTCGTGGCTGAATGCCGCGATGTCGTTGCTCGACATCGCGCTGGAGCATTTCGCGGATGCGGAGAATGCCGGACGCTGGTTCGACACGGCGGATGACGCTGAGGCGCTTATGGTTCGGCCCGCCGATCCGCTCGATGGCGCCACGCCGTCCGGCGCATCCCTGATCGCCGAAGCTCTGCAGTTGGCGGCTCATCTGGCCCCCGCGGACCGCGCCGATGCTTACGCGTCGGCGGCCGAGGCCACGTTGGCAGGTGCGGCGGTCATCCTGGCGCGCCTCGCGCGTTCGGGTGGCCATTGGCTGGCGGTCGCCGAAGCCGCTGTGCGCGGACCGATTCAGATCGCCGTGGCCTGCGACCCCGTCGGCTCCGAGCTGCTGGCGGCCGCGCGCATGCTGGCGCCCGGCGGCGCGATCGTCGTCGGGGGTGAGGTCAACGCTTCCGAGCTGCTGATCGACCGTGATCGGGTGGGCGGCGGCGACGCCGCCTATGTATGCCGTGGCCGGACCTGTGACCTGCCGGTCACCTCGGCGAGCGAACTCGCGGCCGCCCTTGCCGCGCCCGTGTAGCCTTCGGCGCATGCCAACGCCTGAGGACAACGCCGCGACCGTCAACCGCTACCTCGAATACGCCGCGAAGGGGAAGGTTGACGACATCGTCGAGCTGTACGCCGACGACGCGACTGTCGAGGATCCCGTCGGCAGCGAGGTGCATATCGGCAGCCAGGCAATCCGCGGCTTCTACTCGGCCATTCCGCAGGGCGACAACGGGACCGACGTCCTCACCCTGCGCGCGCTGGGCAATGAAGTGGCGTTCCATTGGACGCTGACGATCAACATGGGTGACGCCAGAATGAGTATCGACATCATCAGCGTCATGACCTTCAACGGTGACGGCAAGATCGCGTCGATGAAGGCTTACTGGACGCCGGAGAACATCACTAATCACTAAAAGACGGCGAACCACATCGCGATGTAGTGGCAGATCGCGGCGACCGCGGTGCACGCATGGAAGAACTCGTGATGGCCGAAGGTGCTCGGCCACGGGTTCGGCCACTTGAGGCCGTAAAGCACGCCGCCGATGCTGTAGAGCGCGCCACCGACGATCAGTAGCACCAACGCAGCGACGCCCGCGCCGTGCATGATCGGCCCGACGAACCACGCCGCCACCCAGCCCAACAACAGGTACAGCGGCACCCCAACCCAGCGCGGGGCGGACGGCCAGAACATCTTGAGCAGCACCCCGGCGAGCGCGCCCGACCACACGATCGCCAACAGGACCAGACCGTCGGACTCGGGCAGCGCCAGCACGGCGAACGGCGTGTAGCTGCCGGCGATGAAGATGAAGATCATCGAGTGATCGGCGCGTTTCATCCACTTCCGGGTTGTTTCCGATCGCCAGTTCACCCGGTGGTACGCCCCGCTCACGGCGAACATCGCGACGATCGTCAGCGTGTAGACCAGCGTGGCGATTCCAGCCCGGGCCGATACGACCGACCACGACACCGACACCAGCGCCGCGCCTGCGATGAACGCGACGACCGCCGAATAGACGTGGATCCAGCCGCGTAACCGCGGCTTGCCGATGAAGTTCGCGACGCCATCAACAACCGCCTCGGGAAGATCCTCCGCGTAGACGCGGACCGGTTGTTGTTGAGCCTCGTCGGCATCGACCTGAGCCATGTTCACCTCCACCAATGCCATGGGGCTTTTCGAACGCCACAGTAGTCTGATTCGGTGGCCATCATTCCTTCGCGACTTAAGGAACCGATGTACCGCCTCTACGAGATGCGGTTGCGCCAGGGTCTGGCTTCCTCGAAATCCGAGCTTCCCCGTCATATCGCGGTGTTGTGCGACGGGAATCGGCGGTGGGCTCGTGATGCTGGTCACGACGACGTCAGCTACGGGTACCGGATGGGTGCGCGCAAGATCGCCGAGATGCTGCGCTGGTGCCAGGAGGCCGGCGTCGAAATGGCCACGGTGTACCTGCTTTCCACTGAGAACCTGCAGCGCGAGCCTGCCGAGTTGGCATCGCTCATCGACATCATCACCGACGTCGTCGAAGAGATCTGTGCCCCAGCCAACGGGTGGAGCGTGCGCACCGTCGGCGACCTCGAATTGATCGGTGAGGAGCCGGCCCGGCGGCTGCGCGACGCCGTCGAGTCGACGCAAGCGCAAGCCGGCGCCGGGTTTTTCCACGTCAACGTCGCTGTCGGGTACGGGGGCCGTCAGGAGATCGTCGACGCGGTGCGGCAGCTGCTCGGCAAGGAACTCGCCAATGGCAGGAGCGGTGACCAGCTGATCGAGGCCGTAACCGAGGACGGCATCTCAGAGAATCTCTACACGTCCGGCCAGCCCGACCCGGACTTGGTGATCCGCACGTCGGGGGAGCAGCGGCTGTCGGGGTTCCTGCTGTGGCAGAGCGCCTACTCGGAGATGTGGTTCACCGAGGCGTACTGGCCGGAGTTCCGGCGGGTGGACTTCCTGCGCGCGCTGCGCGACTACACCGCGCGTCACCGCCGCTACGGCATCTAGTGCGACACTGAAGTCATGGCTGCGCTTTCAGCGCTCGTCTTCTCACTCAGCTGGTGGCTGGGGTTGTATCTGCTCGCCCGTGATCCGCGAAAGCCGGTCCTGGTATTCGCCGCGATCGGCCTGACGAGCTTCGCGACGGTCGTGGCGCTGGATGCCGTTCGAACCCGGAGCGCTTCCGCCGTGCTGAGCAGCATCGAGGTCTACCTCGTCACGGTGCCCGGCATCGCCTGGTTCGCGGTACTTCTCGAGCTGTCCCGTCCGCGTGACACCTGGCGCAGCAGGGCGACCGAAGTGGTGGCTGTCGCGTGTGTCGCGGTGGGCGCGTTCGTCGGCGCGGCGATGGCTGGGAATGTCGACGGCCCGGTGCGGCTGGGCCACTGGGTGATGTTCGCCGTCATCTCGCTGTCCTCGCTAGGCGCGATGCTTCGCGCGGTCTTCGGACCGTGGCAGCCCAGGCCCGTCGTCGGCTACCTCATCGTCGCGACGCTGTTCTTCGCGCTCGGCAACGCGATCATCGTCATCCCGCTGGGCGTTGTCCCGAGCTGGCTGGCGTTGGCGTCGACGGGATTTGACGTCGTCCTGCTCGGCGTCGCGGTCGCGATGTGGGATGCCTTCGACGAAGGGCAGGCTCTGCGCGCCGACATGTTGCGTTCGTTCGTCGCCACCGGCGTCGTCGTCGTGCTGTTCGGTGGGCAGGCGTTGATCGGTCTTGCGGTCACTGGCCCGCAGACCCCACTCACTGTGCTGTTGTTCACCAGCCTGGCCATCGCGATCGCTGTCAACGTGTTGGCCGATCCGCTGGCCGGCGTGCTGGACCGGCTGGCGTTTTCCCGCTCACCCGGCCTGCGCGCCGACCGTGCGGCGCTGCGCAGTGCCGGCGCTGCGTTGCCGCTGAGGTCGGCGAACCCGCTCGACGACATCGACGACGACACATTCGTCCGGCTCACCCGCCGAGCCCTGGGCCACTATGGCGACCTCTCCAAGCTCGTCGCCAGCCCGCTCACAGCGCTGCCGACGATCGATGAGCGGCTCGCCGCGCGCGACGCCCCCGACCAGCCGTTGGAGCGGGCCAACGAACTGAAGGCGCTGCTGGCCGATCGCATCGCCCGCCTCAAGCCGCGCGACGGCGGTGAGTTTGGCACGACGGAGCAATGGCGCTACTACAACTCGCTGTACTTCCCGTACGTCGTCGGCGTGCGCGCCTACGCCCAGAACGCGACCGCCGCGGGGCTCGACCCGGTGGCGCGCCAGGCCTGGCAGTGGTTCGTCACCGAGGTGCCGCAACGGTCGCTGCACAACTGGCAGAACGCGGCGGCCCGCCTTATCGCCGCCGATCTGCGCGGAAACCTGGTGGCCGCGCAAGACTAGGTTCACCCCTCTGACCTGCGCTTGGCAGTAGCTGGCAGCGGCTGGCGTCGATCTGGCAGTGGCATCTGCGCAACATCGGAGCCATGACCGCCATCACCACCCGGCCCGTCCGGGGAACACGATCCGATGTCGCCACCGGGGCGGCTTCGGGTGACTCACTGCTGCGGTTCGCCCTCCGCGCCGACGCCACGCTGTGCGCCGGTCTCGGTCTGCTGATCGCCATGGCCGCCGATCCGTTGTCGCGGCTGTCGGGCCTGTCGCCCACCTCCGAGTGGATTTCGGGTGCGGCACTCGTTGTCTACGGCGCGACGCTCTATCTGCTCGCCGGTGTCTCTCACGTCCGCCGTGTGGGCGGCTTGGTGCTGGCCGGCAACATCGCCTTCGCGATCCTCGTGACCGTTGTGCTCATTGCGGGCTGGCTGCCGCTGACCCAGTTCGGTGTCGCCGCGATCATCGCGTTCACCGCAGTCACGTTGGGCTTCGCCTACGTGCAGTACCTCGGGGTGCGCCGATTGGCGTGACCCCCACATGACTGGTCCGGAGCCGCCGCCGTAAGAGGTTGCGTCGTCGGCTCCGGAACGGTCCACCACCACCCCACCCGAAAGGAAATCGCATGACCGCCACCACCACACCCAAACTGCGTAGCTCAAACGACTCGTTCCTGCGCTTCGCGCTTCGCCTCGATGCGACCTGTAGCGCCGTGATGGGCATCGCCGGTGTCGCTCTGGCGGGCTGGGTCGCCGAGCTCTCGGGCACCTCGGTCGCGTTCGAGTACGCCGTCGGCGCCTTCTTCATCGCGTTCGCGGCCGGCGTCTTCTTCTTCGCCGCGCGGCCATCGGTGAAGCAGGCGGGCATCGTGATCGCCGCGGGCAACGTGTTCTACACCGTGCTGTCTGTGGTGTTCGTGCTCGTCGATGTGTTCCCGCTGACCACCTTCGGTGTCGTGGCGACGCTGGCCACCGGCGTCTACACCCTCGTGATGGCCGAACTGCAGTACCAAGGGGTGCGCCGCATCAACAAGTAAGGTGTAATCGGCGAGCAGACGTGAAAACCCCCAAAATGGCTTGATTTTGGGGGTTTTCGCGTCTTCTCGCTTCTAGAGCTTTCGCAGGCGCAGCCGGTTGATCGAGTGGTCGGCATCCTTGCGCAGCACCAGCGTGGCCCGCGGTCGCGTCGGCAGGATGTTCTCGATCAGGTTGGGCCGGTTGATCGAATGCCAGATGTCACGCGCCGCGAACACCGCCTGATCGTCGGTCAGGGTCGAGTAGTGATGGAAGTGCGAAGCCGGATCGGCGAACGCACCGGCGCGCATCGACAAGAACCGCGAGATGTACCACTGCTCGATGTCCTCGATACGCGCGTCGACGTAGACCGAGAAGTCGAAAAGGTCCGAAACCATCAGGGCCGGACCGGTTTGCAGCACGTTGAGGCCCTCGAGGATGAGGATGTCCGGGTGCCGGATCATCTGTTTCTCGCCGGGGACGATGTCGTAGAGCAGGTGCGAATAGACGGGTGCGCACGTCGCGTCGGAACCCGATTTCACCGTCGTGACGAACCGCATCAGTGCTCTGCGGTCGTAGCTCTCTGGAAAGCCCTTGCGGTGCATCAAATTTCGCCGGGCCAACTCGGAGTTGGGATACAGGAAGCCGTCGGTGGTGACCAGGTCGACGCGAGGGTGGTGTTCCCAGCGCGCCAACAACGCCTGCAGCACACGTGCGGTGGTGGACTTGCCGACCGCGACGCTGCCCGCCACGCCGATGATGAACGGCACCGGACGGTCTGGATTCTGTGTCGGCTCGCCGAGGAACTGGGCGGTCGTCGCGAACAGCGCCTGGCGTGCCGCCACCTGTAGGTGGATGAGCCGGGCCAGCGGCAGGTAGACCTCTTCGACCTCGAGCAGGTCGAGCTTCTCGCCGAGACCCCGGAGCCGTTGCAGCTCGTCCTCGGTCAACTTCAACGGGGTCGACATGCGCAGCGCACGCCACTCAGTCCGGTCGAACTCCACGTAGGGGCTCGGCTCGCTCAGCCGCGGCATACGCCCAGTCTTGCAGTTAGCGTTGGACACATGAACGCCAGCACCTTGATCCGTGAATATCTGATGCTCGGACTGCGCTTCGACCGGGTCGAGGACGGCTACGTCGACTCCTTCACCGGAGACCCCGAACTGCGCCGCATCGTCGCCGACGAGCCCTCTCCCGAGCCCGCTGATCTCACCCGCCAGGCCGAGCGGCTGCTGGCCGAACTCGATGCGGGCGTCGACCTGGAAGCGAGCCGCGCGGAGTTCATCGGCGCCCACCTGCGGGCGCTGGCCTGCGCGGGCCGCAAATTCTCGGGCGACGACGTCGGTTTCGTCGACGAGGTCGAGGCGTATTTCGACGTGCGCATCGCCAAGGGCGACCCCGACCAGTACCGGCAGGCGCACGCCAAGCTCGATGACGCGCTGGGCGGCACCGGATCGCTCGCCGAGCGGATGGTCGCCTACCGGTCCGGTGAGGAGCTGCCGCCTGAGCGCCTGGAGGAGTGCATCCACGCGTTCTCCAGCGCACTTCGCGACCGGGTCCGCACCGAGTACCCGCTGCACGACGCCGAGACCATCACCTACGAGGTGGTGACCGACAAGCCGTGGTCCGGGTTCAATTACTACGTGGGCAACTACACCTCTACGGTGGCCGTCAACGCCGACCTCAAACAGCAGATGTCGAACCTGCCGCGCCTGGTGGCCCACGAGTCGTATCCCGGCCACCACACCGAGCACTGCCGCAAAGAGGCCGGGCTCGTCGAGGGCAAGGGTCAGGCTGAGCAGACGATCTTTCTGGTCAATACCCCGCAATGCCTGATGGCCGAGGGTCTGGCCGACCTGGCGCTCTACGCCGCGATCGGCCCCGACTGGGGCGCATGGGCCGGTGAGATCTATGCCGATCTGGGCCTCGGTTTCGACGGCGACCGCGCGCAGGCAGTCTCCGAGGCGGCGGCAACCCTGGCCGACGTGCGCCAGGACGCCGCGCTGATGCTGCACGACGAGCATCGCGACGTCGATGACGTCGTCGAGTTCCTCAAACGCTGGCTACTCGTCAACGATGAGCGGGCGCGCCAGATGTTGCGGTTTCTGTCTTCGCCGCTGTGGCGGGCGTACACCAGCACCTACGTCGAGGGTTACCGGTTGCTGCGGGGCTGGCTGGAGGCCCGGCCGGCGGAAGTGTCGCTGGCCGAGCGGTTCGGCAGGCTGCTCGACGAGCCGCTGATCCCGTCGTCGTTGCGGACCGCTTAGCCGACTAGGCTCGCAGCCATGACTGCAGAGTCCACTGGTCTGGGAGCCGAGTACGCCGACACCGCCAGCGAGGCGTACCGTGCCGCGCTGCGGGTGATCGAGTCCGTCGAGCCGCGCATCGCCGATGCCACCCGCAAAGAGCTTGCTGATCAACGGGATTCGCTCAAGCTGATCGCCAGCGAGAACTACGCCTCGCCCGCGGTGCTGCTCACCATGGGCACCTGGTTCTCCGACAAGTACGCCGAGGGCACCATCGGGCACCGGTTCTACGCCGCCTGCCAGAACGTCGACACCGTCGAGGCGCTGGCCGCCGAGCACGCGCGCGAACTGTTCGGCGCGCCGTACGCCTACGCCCAACCACACTCGGGCATCGACGCCAACCTGGTCGCCTACTGGGCGATCCTGGCTACCCGGGTCGAAGCCCCCGGGCTGGCTGAACTCGGCGCCAAGCACGTCAACGACCTGTCGGAGGCCGACTGGGAGTCGCTGCGCAACAAGCTCGGGAACCAGCGTCTGCTGGGCATGTCGCTGGACACCGGCGGCCACCTGACCCACGGCTTCCGGCCCAACATCTCCGGCAAGATGTTCCACCAGCGCCAGTACGGCACGAACCCCGAGACGGGTTTCATCGACTATGACGCGGTTGCCGCCCTGGCCCGTGAGTTCAAACCGCTGGTGCTCGTCGCCGGCTACTCGGCCTACCCGCGGCGGGTCAACTTCGCCAAGATGCGCGAGATCGCCGACGAGGTCGGTGCGACGCTGATGGTCGATATGGCGCACTTCGCCGGTCTGGTCGCGGGCAAGGTGTTCACCGGCGACGAGGACCCGGTGCCGCATGCGCACGTCACCACGACGACGACGCACAAGTCGCTGCGCGGTCCGCGCGGCGGGCTGATCCTGGCCACCGAGGAGTACGCACCTGCGGTCGACAAGGGCTGCCCGATGGTCCTCGGCGGTCCGCTGTCGCATGTGATGGCCGCCAAGGCCGTCGCGCTGGCCGAGGCCCGCCAACCCGAGTTCCGCCAGTACGCCCAGTCCATCGCCGACAACGCGCAGGCGTTGGCCGACGGGTTCACCAAGCGCGATGCGGGGCTGGTGACCGGCGGCACCGACAACCACCTGGTGCTGCTCGACGTGACCTCGTTCGGGCTGACCGGGCGGCAGGCCGAGTCCGCGCTGCTGGACTCCGGGATCGTGACGAATCGCAACGCGATTCCCGCCGATCCGAACGGCGCCTGGTACACCAGCGGCATCCGGCTGGGCACCCCGGCGTTGACCACCCGTGGATTCGGCGCCGACGACTTCGACCGGGTGGCCGAGCTGGTAGTCGACGTCCTGTCCAACACGCAGCCCGAGGGCACATCCAAGGCCAAGTACAAGCTGACCGACGGCACCGCCGATCGGGTGCACGCCGCCGCCGGGGAGCTGCTTGCGGCGAACCCGCTGTATCCGGGACTCACTCTGTAGACACGCGTGTGCGCGGTTTTTAAAAACCTGTGAATTCGGGTTACAGTTACTTTATGGCACAGAGACCCATCGCGAATGCGCTGATCCTCGAACTCGAGCCGGTCGTGCAGCGGGAGCTGCGTCGTCATATCGACTCCGAAGATCTGTGGTACGCCCACGACTACGTGCCGTTCGAACAGGGCGAGAATTTCGCCTTCCTCGGCGGCAAGGATTGGGATCCGTCCCAGGTGACGCTGCCGAAGGTGATCACCGATGGGCTGGAAATCCTGCTGATCATCAAGGACAACCTCGCCGGCTACCACCGCGAACTCGTCTTCAGCTTCATCCTCGAAGAGAAGTTCGGCCGCTGGCTCGGCAGGTGGACCGCCGAGGAGCATCTGCACGCCATCGCGCTGCGCAACTACCTGGTCGTCACCCGCGAGATCGACCCGACCGCCAACGAGGACGTTCGGGTCGAACACGTGATGAAGGGCTATCGCGCCGAGTCCTACAGCCAGATCGAGCGCCTCGCGTTCATGGCGTTCTTCGAGCGCGAGCACGCCGTCTTCTGCCGCAACCTCGAAGCGCAGATCACCGAGCCCACGCTCAAGGCGCTCGTCGGCCGCATCGCCAGGGACGAGGAGCGCCACGAGGAGTTCTTCGCCAACCTCATCACGCATCTGCTGACGACCAGCCGCGACGAGACGGTCACCGCGATCGCGCGCCGCGCCGCCGAACTCGACGTCGTCGGTGGCGACATCGACGCCTACGCCGACAAGGTGCAGCACATGGCGGATGCCGGCATTTTCGGACCCGAGCAGCTGCGTCAGGTCATCGCCGACCGCATCACCGCGTGGGGTCTCGCCGACGAGCCTGAGCTCAAGCAGTTCACACAGCGCTAACTCTTAGCTACGGCGCGCCTGCGCGGCGCATATGGCGCGGCGGGAGTAGCGTCATTTCCGATGGCTAGCGACATGCTCTGCTGTCCGGGCGGTACCGATCGTTGTGATCACGAGAGGACCGGCCCCGGTCCCAGTACCGCAGTGTCCGCCACCGAAAGTTCGTGTGGGGCCATGCGAACTCGAGGAGCGCTACGTGACTGATTCGCCCTTGCGGACCTATGTGCTCGACACCTCCGTATTGCTGTCCGATCCGTGGGCATGTACCCGGTTCGCCGAGCATGAGGTTGTGGTCCCGTTGGTGGTCATCAGCGAACTGGAAGCCAAACGTCATCATCACGAGCTTGGCTGGTTCGCGCGGCAGGCACTGCGGATGTTCGACGATTTGCGACTCGAACACGAGCGGCTGGACCAGCCGATACCCGTTGGGACACAAGGTGGAACGCTGCACGTCGAGCTCAATCACAGCGATCCGTCGGTGCTGCCCGCGGGATTCCGCAACGACAGCAACGACGCTCGCATTTTGACCGTCGCGGCTAACCTCGCTGCGGAGGGCAAACTGGTCACATTGGTGAGCAAGGACATTCCGCTGCGGGTGAAGGCGGGCGCGGTCGGCCTCTGCGCCGATGAGTACCACGCGCAGGATGTCATCACGTCCGGCTGGACCGGGATGGACGAGGTCGAGGTGTCGGCCGACGAGATCGACACATTGTTCGCCGAAGGCGAGATCGATCTCGAGGGTGCGCGTAATCTGCCGTGCCACACCGGAACCCGGCTGCTCGGTGGCAGCTCACATGCGCTGGGCCGGGTGAACGCCGAGAAGCGAGTGCAGTTGGTTCGTGGTGATCGCGAAGTGTTCGGCCTCCGGGGAAGGTCGGCCGAGCAGCGTGTGGCACTGGATCTCCTGCTCGACGAATCGGTCGGCATCGTCTCCCTCGGCGGCAAGGCGGGCACCGGTAAATCCGCGCTCGCGTTGTGCGCGGGCCTGGAGGCCGTGCTCGAACGTCGCACCCAGCGAAAGGTTGTGGTGTTCCGGCCGCTGTACGCGGTCGGCGGACAGGATCTCGGCTACCTGCCCGGCAGCGAGAGCGAGAAGATGGGTCCCTGGGCGCAGGCGGTCTTCGACACGCTCGAGGGGCTGGCCAGCCCCGCGGTGCTGGAGGAGGTGCTGTCGCGCGGCATGCTCGAAGTGCTTCCGCTGACACACATCCGCGGTCGCTCGCTTCACGACTCGTTCGTCATCGTCGATGAGGCGCAATCGCTGGAACGCAACGTGCTGCTGACGGTGTTGTCGCGTCTGGGTGCGGGCTCACGGGTGGTGCTCACCCATGACGTGGCCCAGCGCGACAACCTACGGGTGGGGCGTCACGACGGTGTGGCCGCGGTGATCGAAAAGCTAAAGGGGCACCCGCTATTCGCTCACATCACTCTCCTGCGCAGCGAGCGTTCGCCCATCGCGGCACTGGTCACCGAGATGCTCGAGGAGATCAGCCCGAGCGCCCTCCCGTGACCGTCTAGGCGCGGCGGCGGCCCGGCCGCTTGGCCGGCGACATTGAACCCCGAACCAGGAACCACCCCGCGGCCGCCGCACCGCTCAACGCCACGACTCGGTCAGCCCTGTCCGCCTTCGGCAGATCGAGCAGCGACACCAATCCCAGCACCGCGAAACCTGTGCGCAGTGCCGGCTGGCTGGTCGCCGTCGTCACCAGAGCCGCCGTGCTCTGGGAGACCACGGGAGTCGGGGTCGAGGCAGCTTGGTCGACGCTCACCTATCCTCCTGGAGATGCCGTGTTCGGAGCCGACTTGACGCTAATTCGTAGAACGGCGTTGGGGAATAGGGTGTTTCCCTATTTCTGATCGAGCTAGACCCGACCGATGTGGCGGCCCAGTTCCGCACGTGAGCGGATGCCGAGCTTGCGGTAGATCCGCGCCAAGTTGGCCTCGACGGTCTTGGGGCTGATGAACAAGGCGTTCGCGACGTCGCGGTTCTTCATGCCCGACGCGGCGAGCTCGGCAACGCGCTGTTCAGAGGGGGTGAGTTGGCCAGAGCCCTGCGGGCCGACGTTCGCGCGCGCCAGTTCGGCGCGGGTGCGGTCGGCCCACAGCGGGACGTTGTGCCGCTCGAAGATCTCCAGCGCAGCCTGCAGGGTTGCCGACGCCGACTCCTTCTTGCGCAGCCGACGTTCGAGCTGGCCGAGCAGCAGCAGGGTGCGGGCCCGATCGAAGGGCATCGCCACCCGCTGGTGTTGCGTCATCGCCCGCTGCGCCGCGGCGTACGCACCGTCGAGGTCACCCATCGCCGCCAGCAGCATGCTTCGGCCCCGGGCGCCGACCGCGGACATCCAGGCGCGGTCGAACCGACGGCCATTACGTTCGAGCGCCTCGATCAGCGGCGCGGCTTCTCCCGATCTGCCCAACTGCACCAGGGCCTCGATGGCATCCGGCAGGAAGGTGGCGCCGGGCAGTTCGGTAGGAGTCGAGTCGGGATCAAAGGCTGACAGCAGCGGGGTGACCGCGGTGACCGCGTCCGCGTACCTGCCCAGTGACACCTCCAGGAATACCAGGGCGGAAAGCAGTCGCTCCCCGAGCCGGAAAGTTCCTGCCCGCCTGCCGATCTCGAGTCCGGCGGCAATGGTGCGCCGCGCCTCCGCCTCCTGGCCGGCGAACACGGTCAATGGTCCGCGCATGCTGTGAGCCAGGAACAGAGGCGTACCGCCGCTGAGCTGACGGGCACGTTCCATCGCGTCTTCTGCGACCAGGTTGGCGTTGACGAAGTCGCCGGCCCACACCGCGCTCATCACGACGTGCTGGGCTATGAAGACGTATTCGCCCTCCTCACCCTTCTCCATGCAGCGCAGCCGGATCGCTTCCAGCGCTTTCCGCGCCGCCGCCAGCTCACCGGTCCATTCCAGCAGCAGGGCCTGCTGCATCCTGGGCCGAAAAACCAAGGGCGTAAAGGCGTTCTCGTCCTCGAGCTCCAGCGCGCGCTGGAGGCTCACGTCGTCGAAGCCCTCGCCGGCCACGAAGCCCAACATGACCCGCATACCGATGGCGAGGCTGAGCAGGTGCGGCTGGCCAAGTCGCTCGGCATCGTCGACCGCCTGGCTGGCGATGTCCTTCCCTTCACTGACCTGGTTCGCGTGCATCAGTGAGTACGCCAGGGTGATCAGCACCTGCACGCGCAGCGGACTGTCGCCGTCGGCATCGTCGAGTGCCTGCTGCAGCACTGTCGTGGCCTCGAAGAATCCCTCGGTGTAGAGGCGTACAACAGCCAAGCGGCACAACGCTTCTGCACGCAGATCGCCGGGCGGCAGCCGGTCCACGGTTTCCTGCAACATCGACGTCGCTCGGTCATGATCGCCGGCGTCGAAGTGATTCAGCGCCGAGCGGAGGCGGCGTTCAGGCGCATCACCGCCAAGGCCGATGGCCAGGTCCGTGAGTTCGGCGGCGGCCTCGGGTGCGCCGCGCGCACGCGCCGACTCGGCAGCCCTGTCGAGCGCACGCAGCGTCACGTCGTCGCCTCGGGTCGCCGCCAGCGCCAGATGCCTTGCGCGCAGCTCGGTCTCGTCGACGATCCCGGCGAGGCGACGGTGCATAGCCCTGCGGCTCGCGGGTAGTGCCTCGGTGTAGACGCCCCTGGCCAGCAAAGGGTGCGTGAAATGGATACGGTTGCCGTCGATGGAGATGAGGCCTTTGCCCTCAGCGATTTCGAGTAAATCGATCAGCTGATCGGCATCGCCGATCGTTGCCCTCGACACCATTTCGACCGTCGGCGCCGCCAGGCACGACGCCGCCAGCAGCGCTTCGTGCACGTCGGGGTCGAGACCGCCGAGGCGGTTGCGGACGACATCGTTGAGCGTTCGCGGCAGCGACGCCGCCGTGGTTCGAAGCGACCCTTCGTCCAGCGCCCGGGCCAATTCGATGGCATAGAAAGGATTTCCGCCGGAGACTTCGTAGATGCGTCCCATCGCAGGGCGCGAGAAGGGCCGTTGCAGCCGCGACGACACGGCGGTATGTAGTTCGCGAATACTCAACGGACTCAGACGAATACGGTTGAGTGCGTCGGGACATGGCAACTGCAGCCACGCCGTGCTCGCGCCGTCGCGGACGTCGGAACGCACACTGCCTAGAATTCCTACAGGCCCGGTGAGTCGCCGCGCGGCGAAGGCGATCACATGGACGCTGGACGGATCGAGCCACTGCAGATCGTCGATGGCCAACAGCACCGGGCCGGCTTCGGCGTATCGCTCGACGACCGCAAGGAACGCGGCCGCCACTGCGCGCTGGTCGGTTACCTCACCCGTGCCCGCCCGCAACAGCACCTGGTCGACGGCGAGCAGCTGTGGTGGCGGCAGGTCGGCCCACGTCCCCGGGTCGACGTCGTCGAGCATGTCGCCCAGGCCCGTGTACGCGAGGACGGATTCGGCCGCCGCGGCGCGTGTGGACAGCACCCGGAACCCACGTGCCGTCGCTTCTTCGATGGCGGACAGCCAGAGGGTGGTCTTGCCGATCCCCGGTTCGCCTTCGATCAGCAGCGCGGATGGCCCGACGGTCGTCGAGGTCAAGAACGCCTTGACCGCAGAGTCCTCCGTCGGACGGCCTGGTAGCCCAGCCTCCGGCATCCACAATCCCCGGCACGTAGACAAGTCAACAATCCCCTGCACCGCACAACGGCGATGACTTGGGGGCTATACCCGCTACGCAGCGTTTGTATGCATACCCTTAGCGCGACCCGTCCTTGACCTTCGCCATCGCCAGCACATCGAGGCGCTTGTCGAGTTCCTCGAGCGAGAGCTTGTCGCCGATCAGCCCGCGGTCGATCACGGTCTGACGGATGGTCTTCTTCTCCTTGAGTGCCTGCTTGGCCACCGCGGCGGCTTCTTCGTAACCGATCGCCGAGTTCAGCGGCGTCACGATCGACGGCGACGACTCGGCCAGCTCGCGGAGGCGATCCTCGTTGGCGACCAGGCCGTCGATACAGCGCTGCGCGAACAGCGTCGAGGAGTTGGTCAGGATCTTGAACGACTCGAGCAGGTTGCGCGCCATCATCGGGATGTACACGTTGAGCTCGAACGCACCGAAGGCTCCACCCCAG
Organism: Mycobacterium sp. NPDC051804; assembly: GCF_044452905.1. Lineage (NCBI taxonomy): Bacteria > Bacillati > Actinomycetota > Actinomycetes > Mycobacteriales > Mycobacteriaceae > Mycobacterium > Mycobacterium sp. NPDC051804. The sequence continues at coordinate 287,765 of NZ_JBITCD010000006.1, forward strand.
GCGATCGCGGCGTCGTTGCCGACCACCTGCGCGGCGACCTGGGTGATCGCCTCCGGGATAACCGGATTGACCTTGCCCGGCATGATCGAGCTGCCCGGCTGCAGGTCGGGGAGCTGAATCTCGCCGAGGCCGGTCAGCGGACCCGAGCCCATCCACCGGATGTCGTTGGCGATCTTAGTGAGCGACACCGCGGTGGTGCGCAGCGCGCCGGACGCTTCGACCAGTCCGTCACGGGCGGCCTGCGCCTCGAAATGGTTTGCGCAGACACGCAGTTCAGCCAGCCCGGTCTGCTCCTTCAACACGGCGACGACGCGCTCGTCGAAGTCGTCGGGGGCATTCAGACCGGTTCCCACCGCGGTCCCGCCGATGGCCAGCTCGCCCAAGCGCGGGAGCGTGGACTTCACCCGCTCGATCGATGCTTCGATCTGACGGGCATAGCCACTGAACTCCTGCCCCAGCGTCACCGGAACGGCGTCCATCAGGTGTGTGCGGCCGGACTTGACGACCGTGCGCCACTGGTGGGCCTTGGAGTCGAGCGACTCGTGGAGCACCTCGAGCGCCGGGATCAGGTGGCGAACCGCGGCTTCGGTGGCCGCGATGTGGGTGGCGGTGGGGAAGGTGTCGTTCGACGACTGCGACATGTTGACGTCGTCGTTCGGGTGCACCTTCACACCGTTGCGCTCGGCGATGCCCGCGATGACCTCGTTGGTGTTCATGTTCGAGCTTGTGCCCGAACCGGTTTGGAACACATCGATGGGGAACTGGTCGTCATGCAGGCCGTCGGCGATCTCACCGGCGGCGGCGATGATGGCGTCGGCCTTGTCGGAGTCCAGCAGGCCGAGGTCCTTGTTGACCTGTGCGCAGGCGCCCTTCAGCAGGCCCAGCGCACGGATCTGAGTGCGCTCGAGACCACGGCCGGAGATCGGAAAGTTCTCCACCGCGCGTTGCGTCTGAGCACGCCAGAGTGCGTTGATCGGCACCCGGACCTCGCCCATGGTGTCGTGCTCGATGCGGTACTCGACAGCGTCGTCGGACATTTGCTCCCTGTTCGTTGGTGTGTTGATCCTTTATGGCAGCGGGTAGAACGCGTTGCTGTCGCCGGTGAAATCGATCGCGGAGTATTCGTTGAGCTTGGAGAGGCGGTGGTAGGCCTCGATCATGCGCACGGTGCCGGACTTGCTGCGCATCACGATGGACTGGGTGGTGCAGCCGCCGCCGGAGTAACGCACACCCTGCAGCAGGTCCCCGTCAGTCACACCGGTGGCGCAGAAGAACACGTTCTCGCCGGACACCAGATCCTCGGTGGTGAGCACGCGGTTCAGGTCATAACCCCGGTCGATTGCCTTCTGCTTCTCGTCGTCATCGGTCGGTGCCAACACCGCCTGGATGGCGCCGCCCATACAGCGGATCGCCGCCGCGGCGATGATGCCCTCCGGGGTGCCGCCGATACCGAGCAGCATGTCGGTGCCCGAATTGGGCCGGCACGCCGAGATGGCGCCCGCGACGTCGCCGTCGGAGATCAGCCGGATCCGGGCCCCGGCGTCACGGACCTCGGCCATGAGTTCCTGGTGGCGCGGCCGGTCCAGGATGCAGACGGTGAGATCGGCGACGCTGGAATTCTTCACCTTGGCGACGCGGTTGATGTTCTCGGCGACCGGCACGGTGATGTCGATGACGTCGGCAGCGTCGGGACCGACGGCGATCTTGTTCATGTAGAAGACCGCCGACGGGTCGAACATGGCGCCCCGCTCGGCCACCGCGAGCACCGAGATGGCGTTCGGCATGCCCTTGCTCATCAGTGTGGTGCCGTCGACCGGGTCAACCGCGAAGTCGCACTCCGGTCCGTCACCGTTGCCGACCTCTTCGCCGTTGTAGAGCATCGGCGCGTTGTCCTTCTCGCCCTCGCCGATGACCACGACGCCGCGCATCGACACGCTGTTGACCAGCTCGCGCATGGCGTCGACGGCCGCCCCGTCGCCGCCCTCCTTGTCACCGCGGCCTACCCAGCGTCCTGCCGCCATCGCGCCGGCTTCGGTGACTCTGACGAGTTCAAGGGCGAGGTTACGGTCGGGTGCTTCACCGCGAGCGGGGGTCATGGGCAGATTGTCCCATTAGGCGCCCGCCCTTTGGGACCTGGGATACTGGCGACTATGACCACCCAGCCGCAGCCGGCTCCGAAGCCGGCGAAGTCGCGGTTGTTGCAGGACGGCCGGGACATGTTCTGGTCGATCGGACCGCTGATCGTGGCCTGCATCGTGCTGGCTGGAGTGCTGGGCATGTGCTCGTTTCAGGCCAGCGGGCCTGCCGAGGGCCCGGCACCCACCTATGACGCGCCCCGCGCGCTCCAGGCCGACGCCGACGCCCTCAAGATCCCGATACGGCTGCCGCAACTTCCCCAGGGATGGCAGCCGAACTCCGGCAGCAGAAACGGTATCGACGGTGGACGCACCGACCCGACGTCGGGGGAGAGCCTGCGCGCGGTTAGCTCGACCATCGGCTTTCTGGCGCCGAGCCACTTGTACGTGAGCCTGACGCAGAGCAACGCCGACGAGGACAAACTCGTCGCCTCGATGCGACCCGACATGCACCCGACGGGTGTCGAGGACGTCGACGGCGTGACGTGGGTCGTCTACGAAGGCGGCGACCGGGAAGGGCGGCCCGACGAGCCCCTCTGGACGGCGCGACTGAACGGCCCCACGGGACCGGCGCAGGTTGCATTGACCGGGGCGGCCACGACCGAAGAGTTCCGTACGCTGGCTGCGGCGACGCAGACCGCCTCGCCTTTGCCTGTTAAGTAGCTGCCTGCCCAATAGGAGACGCCATGACCGCGCCCGAAGCAGATCTGACCGGCTGGACCGTTTCGCCGTTCTCCGCCGCGGGCTATACCCATGACGTGTACCGCAGGGGCGAAGGTCCTGGCGTGGTGTTGATTCCGGAGATGCCCGGCGCCCATCCCGGTGTGTTCGCGCTGGGAAATCATCTGGTGGACAACGGGTTCACGGTCGCGATTCCGTCGTTGTTCGGCACTCCCGGAGCGCCGGCGATGCGTCCCGGTGCGGTCCCGGTCATGTTGCGTGGTTGTGTGGCCAAGGAATTCGCGGGTTTCGCCACGAATGCCGACCGTCCGGTCGCGCACTACCTGCGTGCGCTGGCCCGTGACCTCAACGAGATGACGCCGGGCAAGGGTGTCGGGGTCATCGGCCAGTGCTTCACCGGTGGGTTTGCGCTCGCAGCGGCGGTCGACGACAGCGTGCTCGCGCCTGTTCTCAGCCAGCCTTCGCTGCCGTTTCCGTTGACGCCGAAGCAGCGGCGCGACCCGGGCCTGTCTGAAGCCGAGCTGAAAATTGTCGAACGGCGTGCGGCCAACGAAGGATTGTGCGCGTTGGGGTTGCGGTTCAGTGAGGACCCGCTGGTGCCCGCCGAACGGTTCAAGACACTCAAAGACCGGCTGGGCGATGCGTTCGAGGTCATCGAGCTCAACTCGAAGAAGGGCAATGAGCACGGCTTCGGGAAGATGGCGCATTCGGTGCTGACGCTGGAGCGCCGTGTGCAGGAGGGTCACCCCACCGACGACGTGATGAAGCGCGTCATCGAGTTCTTCAATCAGCGCTTGACGTAGCTTTCGGCTGCGCCTCGTCCTCAGCGTTGTCGGGCTCGTCCTCGCTCTTGGCCTCGTCGCGATTCTGCTTGATGCGGCGACCCAACCGCGCCAACGGGTTTCGCTTCTTGGGTTTGGTGTCCGTCTCGTCGGGTTCATCCATCGGCACACCCTTGTACACGGCCAGGTACACGCTGATCGTCGTGACGATGATGATCATCAGTACCGGACCGATCACGATGCCCCACGCACCGAACATCGCAATACCGGCGAACACCGCCAGCAGCATCAGCGCCGAGTCCAGGCGGGCGGCGCGCGGAACGAGTATCGGGCGCAGGAAGTTGTCGATGTTCGTCACCACGATGAGGTGGAACAGGATCACGAAGATGCCGCCCCACACGTTGCCGAACAGCACCATGCCGACGCCGAACGGAATCGTGATGATGCCGCTACCGAGCGGGATGACCGACAGTGCGGACAGCAGCACGGCGAACAGGAAGAAGCCCTGGTGGAATCCGGCGATGTAGATCGACGCGGCGCCGGCGACACCCTGGCAGACGGCGATGACGAACTGCCCCATGACGGTGCCCTTGACCATCGCGCCCATCTTCGACATGTAGAGATCGGTGATCTCCTCGCCGAGCGGGTTGAGTCGCCGGATGAGCAGCAGCACCTTGTCGCGATTGGTCAGCAGGGAGATGAACACGTACAGGAACAGGATCGCCGCGGTGATCGCGCCGAACGCACCGCCGGCCGCGCCTTGCAGCAAGCCGAGCAGCCACTTGCCCACTTCCTGCGCGACGGTCGTCATCGAACCCTGTAGCGACTCTGGAGTGATGTTGTAGTCGACGAACGGCACGCGGTCCAGGAGCTCGTTGGCCAACTTCAACGACCGATCGCCCAGGGCAGACAGGTCGGTGTGCTGAACCCAGACGGCGACCCGTTCGACCATCGTGGTGATCTGCACGACCGCGAGGAAGACGAACAGGCTCAGCGGGATGATCACGGCTGCGAACGCCGCCAGCAGGGTCAGCGTGGCCGACAGTCCCGCGCCGAGCTTCCTGTTGAGCCGCGTGTACAGCGGCTGAAACAAATAGGCCGCCACCGCGGCAACCACGATGAGAATGAAGTATCCACGCAGGAAGTACGCGCCGAAGAGGATCGCGATCACAGTCGCGATGGCCAGTGCACGCTTCTGTGTCAGCGTGAATTCGGTATTCACGCGCTATTTCTAACGGACTTTCGACCTCGCCTCGACCTGTTTGGCGCGTTGGCCCTGAATGAACCGCATCGACATGCGATTCAGCAATGTCGGCGCGACCCTGGCGAACAGCCATTGCAGGCGCGCGATCCGGGGCTTCACCAGGATCGCCTTGTTCTTTTCGATGGCGCGCAGGACGTCGCGCGCCAACCGGTCGGCGTCGTACGGCTTGCCGCCCTGGGTTTGCAAGAAGTAGTCACGGCCAACGAATCCGCCGATGGCACCCTTGTCGAGGATCGGTGTCTCGACGGCGGCCGGACACACCACGAGCACACCGACGCCGCGGGGAACTGCTTCGGAGCGCAACGCCATCGACAGCCCGACGACGGCATGTTTGGTTGTCACGTAACTGGTGATCTGTCCTGCCGCCGCAAGGCCGGCCATCGATGCGGTGTTGACGATGTGACCGTGGCCCTGGCGCAACATCACCGGGTAGGCCGCCGCGACGCCGTGGACGACGCCGCGCAGATTGATGTCGATGATCGCGTTCCACTGGTCCAGCGTCAGCAGTTCGGTGTCGCCGCCCCAACAGATTCCGGCGTTGTTGAACATCAAGTCGAGCCGTCCGGCGCGATCGACCACCTCGTCGACCGCGGACTGCACCGCGGCCGCGTCGGTGACGTCGAGTCGCGCCGCGCGTGCCCTGTCGCCCAATTGCGCTGCGGTACGCTCGGCGGCCTCGACGTCGATGTCGGTGCAAACCACATGTGCGCCCGCAGCTACCAGGGCACGGCACAACGCGGCGCCGATCCCCGATCCGGCTCCCGTGACTATGGCCTGCTTTCCCTTGAAACTCACTGCGCTTCAGCCAATTTCATCACATGCCCGAGCACGTCGGGATATTTCTTGAGGTGCGCGCCGCCGTTCAGGTCGAGCACTTCACCGGTCAGCCATGAGTTCTGCGGCGAGCACAGGAACACCACCGCGTTGGCGATCTCCTCCGGCTTCCCCGCACGCCCGATCGCAGTGTTCTCCGCGTAGTCCTCGACGAGGCCGGGGATGAGCGACGAGCCCGCCGTCAGCGGGGTGTCGACGAAGCCGGGCGCCACCGCATTGACGCGGATGCCGCGCGGTCCCCACTCCAGGGCGGCGACCTGGGTCAGCATCGAGAGCCCGGCTTTGGCCGAGCAGTAGGCGCTCATCCCGACGGCAGGTTGCCGCCCGTTGAGCGAGCTGATCGACACCAGCGACCCGCCTTCGCGCAGCTGCTGCCCGGCGTACTTGGCGACGATGAACGATCCGGTCAGGCAGACGTCGACAACGCCGCGGAACTCGTCGACCGACAGGTCGGTGATCAGGCCGAGGCTGCCGAAGCCCGCGCAGTTCACCACGACGTCGAGAGGCCCGATCTCGCTGAAGAGACGCTCCACCGAGGCCTCGTCGGTGACGTTCACCTCCGCCGCGGTGTGCGGCTCGCCCAGCTCGGCGGCCCGGTCCCGCGCGCCGTCGGCGTTGAGGTCGGCGACCGTGACGCGGCAGCCGTCGGCGACCAGCGCCTGCGCGGTGGCCCAGCCGATGCCGGACGCCCCGCCGATGACGACCGCCACCCGCTCACTACCGTTGCTCATCCCGTTGCCCTTTCGACGAAGTAGAACGTGTTCCAACTTAGCGCTTTGGCACACTCGACTCGTGGCCGAATTGAAGATGTCCGAGTCCGTGCGCGTCGCAGTGTCCCCGGACGAGCTGTATGCGCTGGTGTCCGACGTGACCCGGACGGGTGAATGGAGTCCGATCTGCCGGGAGTGCTGGTGGGACGAAGGTGCCGGTCCCGAGGTCGGCGCCTGGTTCACGGGGCGCAACGAAACCCCGGAGCGGACCTGGGAGACGCGTTCTCAGGTGGTGGCCGCCGAACCCGGCCGTGAGTTCGCGTGGGAGGTCAACAACGGCTGGGTGCACTGGGGCTACACGCTCGAACCCGAGGGTGACGGCACCCGTCTCACCGAGCACTGGGAGTTCTTGCCGAAGGGCATCGCCGGTTTTCACGAGCGGTGGGGAGCAGACGCGGAGAACCAGATCGAAATCCGCCGCGCGGCAGCCGAAAGCGGCATACCGGCGACTCTCGCAGCGATCAAAAAGACCGCCGAGAGGGAGTGACGTCGCTTAGTCGCGCGCGAGCGCTCCCGACGCCTCACGTTCGAGATCCAGGTACGCCTCGTCGCTGACGTCGATCGTCACGCTTCGGATGGTGCCGCCGGTGAAGGTGCCGGGATTGGCATAGTGCGCCGAGACGTTGTCGCCGCTGTCGAAGCCGACGCACAACCCGTCGCCGGACAGCGTGAACTTGCCGATCTGTGCCCGCATCGGACCCTTGGTGGCGACTTTGTCGTCGACGTAGAGCGTTGTCGTTCCATGTGATTCGCCGTAATCGCCCGCAGTCTCGCGGCTGAACTCCATGCCGAGTTTGTGCGCGCCGGGACTCAGTTCCTCTGAGACGAATTCCTGCTCGGGCTTGATGCCCAGGAAGTTGTAGACGTAATGCAGCTTGCGCTCCTTGATGAAGAGCGCATGGCCGCCGAATCGTGAGCCGTGCGCGAAGATTACCCCGTTCGCGTCGGCTTGGATCTCGACATCGGCGATGATCTTGTACGAACGGCCGCGAACGTTGACCGCCACGCCCTCGGGCACCGGTGCCGTTCCGGGGTAATACACATAGCGGTTCCGCGGCGGTTCGGACTGCGGGCGTTCGATCGTCAGCAGGTCGGTGGCCGAGCGGTCATCGAGGGGCAGAACGAAGTTCTTGTCGGCCTCCTCGAACCACACGTCGATCAGCGCCTTGAGCTTCTCTGGATGCTCCGCGGCGAGATCTTTTGACTCCGAACGGTCTTCGTCGACATGGTAGAGCTCCCAGCGGTCCTGGTCGAACTTGCCTGCCGAGCTGAGGGGTGCGTGGATGGCGGCGGCCTTCCAGCCGTCCTCCCAGATGCCGCGCGTTCCCAACATGGCGTAGTACTGCCGCTTCTTTGTGGTGGGAGCGTCAGCCTGGTCGAAGCTGTACCGCATCGACACACCGTCCAGCGGATGTTGTTCGACACCGCGGTAGGTGTCCGGCATCTCGAGCCCGACGACGTCGAGGATGGTCGCGACGACGTCGGTCGCGTGGTGATACTGCTGGCGCACTTCACCTTTGGCCTTGATGCCTGCGGGCCAGTGGATGACCATCGGGTCGCAGGTGCCGCCGGAGAACTGGGAGTAGCGCTTGAACATCTGGAAAGGTGTCGAGAACGCCACCGCCCATCCGGTGGGGTAGTGGTTGTAAGTGGCTGGAGTACCAAGCGTTTCGAGATACTGCATGTTCTCCGACAGTTCGTCGGGGTAGCCGTTGAAGAACTTGTTCTCGTTGACCGAACCGTTCGGTGATCCTTCTCCGGAGGCTCCGTTGTCGGCGCAGTAGAAGACCAGCGTGTTGTCGAGTTGTCCGGTCTGCTCGAGGTGGTCGATGATCCGTCCGACCTGTGCGTCGGTGTACTCCGAGAAACCGGCGAACACCTCGGCCATCCGTGAGAAGAGACGCTTCTCGTCATCGTTGAGACTGTCCCACGGCCGCACCGCATCTCCGGCCAGGGCGGCGTCGCCGGGCATCGGGTTTAGCGGCGTCATCGCGGTGCCCTCGGGCAGGATGCCCTTTTCGATCATGCGCGCCAGCACCCACTCGCGGTAAGCCTCGTACCCGTCGTCGAACATGCCCTTGTACTTCTCGGCGTATTCGGCGGGGCTGTGGTGCGGCGCGTGGTTGGCGCCGGGGCAGAACCACATGTACCAGGGCTTCGACGGATTGGTGGCCTGCTGGTCACGTAACATCCGCAGCGCTTGATCGGTGAGATCTTTCGAGAGGTGATAGCCCTCTTCGGGGCTGTACGGCTGCTCAATGAATCGATTGTCTTCGATCAGATCCGGATACCACTGATTGGTTTCGCCGCCGATGAATCCGTAGAAGCGATCGAACCCTTTTTGCAGCGGCCATTCGGACCTGCTGCCGCCGCTGGCGATGTCCTCCTCGGGGACATTGTGGTTCTTGCCGATCCAGAAGGTGGAATAGCCGTTGTCTTGAAGCACCTGGCCAAGAGTCGCGCACTCGGCCGGTATCCGAGCGGCAGCACCTGGAAACCCGTCGGAGCCTTCGACGATCGAGGCGGAGCGATTGACGTGATGGTTGCGGCCGGTCAGAAAGCAGGATCGCGTTGGCGAGCACAGCGCGGTGGTGTGCCATTGCGAGTACGTCAGCCCGCTGTCCGCCAAACGCTGGAGGGTCGGCATGTTGATTCGGCCGCCGAAGGGCGACCACGAGGCCATGCCGGTGTCGTCGTACAAGACCACCAGAACATTCGGCGCACCTTCAGGCGCACGCTTCAACGAGTATGGAGTCCAATCGGCCTTCGAGTCGCGGACGTCGAGCTTGATCTCACCGTAAAAATCCTCGTTCATCGATTTTTCCTTCGCCTCCGACGATGGTTCCGAGCTTTCCACCTGAGGATGTCGATTGTTGCGAAGTGCAGAAATTGCCAGCGACGATCACGGGTGCAGTGACAGCATTGACGCATGGCCGCTGACAACGACTCGGATTACCCGCTGCACCTTGATCGTTATCACCTGCCCGAGCCGGAGTGGACTTTCCCCGACGCCCAAATCAATTTGTACGCACAGGATTCGACTCCGGACTTCCCGCCGGTACGTCAGGCACCGGACAGCGCGCCGAACATTTTGCTGGTCTTGATCGACGACGTCGGGTTCGGCTGGCCTAGCGTCAATGGCGGCCTGGTGCGGATGCCGACGGCGGAACGCCTGCACAAGCGCGGCTTGTTCTACAACCAGTTCCACACCACCGCGTTGTGCTCACCCACCAGGGCAGCGCTGTTGACCGGGCGCAACCACCACTCGGTGGCCACCGGTGTCATCCAGGAGATGGCGACCGGCTATCCCGGCTACTGCGGCATCATTCCGAAAAGTTGCGCGACGATGGGTGAGTTGCTGAAACAAGCGGGCTATACCTGTGCGTGGTGGGGCAAGAACCACAATGTGCCCGACAACCAGACCAGCCCGGCAGGCCCGTTCGACAACTGGCCGACCAATCAGGGATTCGATCACTTCTACGGATTCATCGCCGGCGAGACCGATCAGTTCTATCCGTCGTTGATCCGGGGCACGACTCCCGTCGAACCACCGGCGCGCCCGGAGGACGGCTACCAGCTCACCCGTGACCTGGCCGATGATGCGATCGGGTGGATTCAGATGCAGAAGACGATCGCCCCCGACCGGCCGTTCTTCGGCTACTTCTCAACTGGAGCGGCGCACGCCCCGCACCAACCGCCGCTCGACTGGCGCGGTCGTAACGAGGGCCGATTCAGTATGGGCTGGGACGAATACCGCAAGACCGTTCACCAAAATCAGCTCGACATGGGCATCATCCCGGCCGGTACGAAGCTCACCGACCGGCCCGAGCAGATCCCGTCGTGGGACAGCCAGCCCGCCGAGCACCAGGCGCTGTTCGCCCGCCAGGCCGAGAACTTCGCGGATTTCCTCGAGCACACCGACTACGAGGTGGGTCGCGTCGTCGACGCCATCGACGAGATCGGCGAGCTGGACAACACCCTGGTCATCTACATCATCGGCGACAACGGCTCGTCGGGCGAAGGGTCGCTCATTGGCACGCCGAACGAGGTCATGAGCCTCAACGGCCAGCAGCCCACCGTCGAGGAATCCATGCGTTTCATGGACCGCTGGGGACTGCCGGGCACGTCGCCGCACTACGCGGTGGGCTGGGCGCATGCCGGTGACACCCCGTTTCAGTGGACCAAGCAGGTGGCGTCGCACTTCGGGGGCACCCGCAACAGCATGGTTGTGTCGTGGCCCAAGCGCATCGCCGACCACGGCGCCGTGCGGTCGCAGTTCCACCACGTGATCGATGTCCTGCCAACACTTCTCGAAGTCGTCGGTGTCCGCGAACCAGTCGAAGTCAACGGGTACATTCAGCGCCCGATCGAGGGTGTCAGTCTTGCCTATTCATTCGCCGACGCTGACCAGGAGAGTGCCCGCGACAAGCAGTACTTCGAGATGATGGGCAACCGCGCGATGTACCACGACGGGTGGATCGCCTGCTGCCGTCACGGCCGGTTGCCCTGGGAGACCGCGGGCACCTTCTCGTATGACGACGACACGTGGGAGCTGTACAACATCGCCGAAGACTTCAGCGAGTCCGTCGATCTCGCCGAACAAGAGCCCGCAAAATTGCGCGAATTGCAGGACATGTTTTTGGCCGAAGCCGCCAAGTACAACGTGCTGCCGATCGACGACCGCTTCGCCGAGAGACTGGATGTCACGCTTCGTCCTGGCTTCTTCACCGGACGCAAGGAAGTCACTTTCCATCCGGGCATGACCCGGCTACCCGAGGGGTCGGCGCCCAAGATGGTCGGCGTGCCGCACACGATCACGGTGCCGGTCGAGATACCCGAAGGTGGTGCCGAAGGCGTGTTGTGCGCCCTCGGCGGTGATGCCGCAGGTTTCGCGTTGTTCCTGTGGGAAGGCAAGGTTCGTTACCACTACAACTTCTTCGGCATCGAACGATACGACGCCGTCGCCGAGAACGCGTTGCCTCCAGGTAAACACACCATCGTCGTCGACTTCGAACCGGACAGCCCGCAGCCTGGCAGCCCCGCGTCCGTAACCGTCTCGGTTGATGGTGATCAGGTGGCCCAGGCGAGGATCGAACGGCAGGTTCCGCAGCGCTGCGGCACCGAGACGTTCGATGTGGGGATGGACTGTGTCTCACCGGTCTGCGATGAGTACGGCGACAAAGGGCTGTTTCCGTTCACCGGAACATTCGAGTCGGTGACGTTCAAGTTCGGCGATTTTGACGAGCCATCGGGTATGGACCGGCTCGAGATGGCCACGAAGATGGATTGAGCCGGAGTGAAATCGCCGATCGCATCGCTGGGCAAGCCGAGATTCCGCGACGTCATCGCCGGGCTCGTCACCGGCCTGTTCTCTATTCCAGAGGGCATGGCGTACGCCAGCATCGGCGGCTTCAATCCGGTGGCCGGCCTCTACTCCGGTGTCGTCTCGACGATCGTCGGGTCGATGTTCGCGCGCACCGTCTTGATGGTGACGACGCTGACGAGCGCGCTGGCGCTGACGTCGCAAAGTGTGTTGACCGCCGCGGGTCTGGATCCGACCGAACCCGCGAACATCGCGGCGCTGGTCCTCGTCGCGGGCGCGGTGATGCTGCTGTTCGGGCTGCTGCGCTTCGGCGCGATGATGAACTTCGTCTCCAACGCGGTGATGACCGGTTTCACCACCGGCATCGCGCTGCAGATCATCGCCGGCGTGATCCACGACGCCACCGGCTACAAACCCGCCAGCCACAACACCGTCGGCAAGTTCATCGATGCGTTCGCCCACGTCGGGTCGTGGCAATTGGCGCCCTGCCTGGTCGCGCTTGGGACCGTCGCGGTGTGGGCAGTGTTCCACTTCATCAAGCCTCTTGAAGCGTTTGCGACGCTGATCGCGTTGGTGGTGGTGACCGCCGGCGTGACACTCCTCGCGGTCGATGTCGAAACGGTTGGGAACATCGCGTCGATCCCGAACGCACTGCCGCCGTTGGAGATTCCGAACTTCGCCGTTATGCCGGAGCTGCTGGCCGGGGGATTGGCCGTGGCATTGGTCGGACTCGCCCAGGCGGCAGGCATCTCGGCCGCGGTACCGAATCCCGACGGCAGCCGTCCGAGCACGAACAAGGATTTCGTCGCCCAGGGCGCGGCCAACCTGGCCGGTGGCTTCTTCGGCGCACTGCCGACCGGTGGGTCACTGTCGCGCACCGGCGTTGCGGTCTCGGCGGGGGCGCAGACCAGATGGTCGGGCATCTTCGCCGGGATCTGGCTGGCCGCACTGGTTTTGGTCGCCGGCTCGTTGGCGGAGCTGATCCCGATGCCGGTGATCGGCGGGCTGATCCTGGTGATCGGTGCCGAACTCGTGTCGGGCCGCTGGGCCGACATCAAGCTCGTTCTGCGCACCGCGCCGCTGTCCGCGGTTGCGATGCTGATCACCTTCGCGGCGACGACACAGTTGCCCTTGCATACCGCGATTCTGATCGGTGCGATCACATCGCTGGTTCTCTACTGCGTGAAGGCTACGCAGTCGGCAACGCTGATCGCATTGCGTCCCGCGAGGGATGGCTGGGACCGGGCACCGGTGCCCGACCAGCTGTCGAGCAATGACGTGACCGTGCTGCACTATGCGGGTATCGGACTGTTCGCCGAAGTACCGCGAATCGACGAGGAGTGGCCCGATGTGTCCGGTACGAGCAAGGCAGTCGTGGTTCTCAGCCTTGGCTCCCTGCCGGATGTGCCGTCCACCAAGGTGATTCATGCGCTCGAACGGTGGGCGCGAGGACTGTCGGCCAACGGTGGCCGACTGATCATCGCGGGTGTCGATCAGGCGTCTGAGGCGGTGCTCAAGCGCGCGGGTGTCGGCGACGTCGTCGGCGGAGACGGGATAATCCCGGCAACGCCGCGGGTGTTCGGCGCACTCGACGAGGCCGTTGACCGCGGTAAGCGGTGGATCCACGCCGATGGCCCAAAGGATTGAGTGTCAGAACACCGGTCCAGGCGCCGGCGGCCGGCGGACGACAGCGGGCAGCACGAAGGTGTGGATGAAACGGCGGACGACGTCGGCGTCGTCCGATCCGGGAATCACGTTCATCAACAACGTCAGAGCCATGCTGAGGACGTAGCGTCCGACATCACCTGGTTCGAGCCCCGGCCGAAGGTGGTCCTGGTAGAGAACGAAAAGCTGCTCGTAGAGTCCGCTGACTTTGGCGCTGAGCACAGGGGAGTTGGTAAGCAGGCTCGCCAGCGCGTGTTCGCCACCCGAGGAAAGCAACACCAGCAGTGGATCGCGGCTGACGACTGTGGTCACGAAAACCAGCGATTCGGTGATGAGTCCGCCAACGTCGTCGGTGGGCAGCAGGTCTGCGATCAATGTGGCCACGTACCTGTCCATCACGTGGGCGGCTACGGCAACGATGAGCTCGTCGCGCCCGTCGAAGTGTCGATAGAGCACGGTTCGTGTCACGCCGGCGCGTTGGGCGACCTGTGCCATGGTCACGTCCAGTCCGCGCTCTGCGAAGCACAATTCGGCGGCATCCACCAAGGCTTGCCGGGCTTCGGCCGGGGAATTTCCACCGCCCGCCGGCCTGCCTCGAGGCCGGGCCTTCACCATCGGGGACATAATTGACATATACCTCAGAATGTATACTATTTGGGTCATGGACGCGCGCGCACGTGGCGGGCAACTGCGAACGGGATTTCAGGCGCTTACCCGTGTCTTCGGTCTGAAGTTCATAGGTCTCACCTTCAACCATGAGCAGGTATTCGAAGCCGTCGTCGCGTTCGGATTCCCCACCATAGAACGCGAATACCGCAAGCTGGCCGAGTCGCCCGAGGGGCGCACGCTGTTGCAGAACAAGCCGGACCTGATGGCTTTCCTCGGCGACGATGATTACCTCGCGTCGCTTCCGCCCGGATCGCTCGGCGCCGCGTACCGAGACTTTCTGCGCCAGCACCGCCTCGACGCCGGCGTGTTCGACGCCGCCGACGTCATTCGACCGGTCGTTGAGCGAAACGGTTGGGACCGGGACTTCTGCTACATGATCGCCCGCGGCACCGTCCTGCACGACCTGTTCCATGTCCTCGGAGGGTACGGCCCCGACCTCGGTGGCGAACTTGGCAATCTCGGCTTCACTCACGGGCAGCTCGGAAGCTGCCGAACGACAGCCGTTTTCGGCGCGCTACTCCGTGTGTTGATTCAAGGTGGGTCCGTGCGACGTAAGGGCCGGTATTGGCAGGAAGCGGTTGACCGTGGCCGGGCCGCCAAGAGCTTGATGGCTGCGCCTTACGAAGAACTCCTCGCCCGGCCCCTTCAAGAGGTCCGTGCTGAGCTTGGCATCGAGCCGACGGACGTTGCACATCCCGCGGGACACTTCTTCACCCGGTGGCAGCCACCGTTTCTAGGCGGCGTCCCCTACGAACCGTGGGAGTACGAGAAGTCCCTCGCATAGTGCTAGCGCTTCACACAGCGGAAACCGACATGGCTCATACCAGTATCGACTGGCTGCGGGCGACGTGCGGCGGGACGGTACCGCAGGCAGTAGACATCGGCACACAGGAATGATCCGCCTTTGAGCACCTTCCGCGGCACCTGGAACTGCGGCTGCCGAGGATCGTAACTGTCTGAGGCGCAACAGGGTTGGTTGTCACGGGTCTCGCCGTACCAGTCGGTGGTCCACTCCCATGTATTGCCGGCCATATCGAACAGCCCGTACCCGTTGGGCGGGTAGCTGCCGACCGGGGCGGTGCGGCCGTATCCCTTCTCCGGTCGCCACGGGAAATCGCCGTGCCAGTAGTTGGCCATCGGTTGGCCCGGCGACTCCGGCTCATCGCCCCAGGTGTACTCGGCCTGGTTCAGACCGCCCCGTGCCGCGATCTCCCACTCGGCCTCGGTCGGTAGGGACATGCCTGCCCACACCGAATAGACTTCGGCGTCTTCGTATGCGACATGGACGACGGGGTGATCGGCGCGCTTGTCGATGGACGACAGCGGGCCGACGGGGTGACGCCACGACGCCCCCGGCGTCCACGTCCACCACAGGTTGAGGTGCCGAAGGTCCACCGGCCCTTTGGTGCGGGTGAACACCATCGATCCGGGTTGCAAGTTCTCCGATGGCGCGTCGGGGTAGGCGGCGGCATCCACGGGCCGCTCGGCGACCGTGAGATAGCCTGTCGCATCGACGAACTCGGCGAACTGCGTGTTGGTGACCGCCCTGGCCATCATCCAAAACCCGTCGACGTCGACGGGCCGCGCCGGCGCCTCCTCGGGGTAGTGGTGATCGGATCCCAGCGTCGCGGTCTGCGGCGGAATCCAGACGAGGTCGTCAGTCACCGAAGACAGTGGTCCAGTCGTTCTTCATGCTGACGACGGTCCAGCCCTCGTTGGACGCTTGGTCCAAGGACTTCTCTGCACCTGCGATGTAATCGAATTCGCGATCGGCGTCGTCGTGCAGCACCAACAGGCGCAGGCCCTTGGTGAACTCCAACATCTCGATGTCGCCGTTGGAGTTGCCCGCGCCGAGAATCGGCCTGCGACCGATCCGGCTCCACAGCCGTACCGGCTTGATCGGCCCGTCGTCGAGAAACTCCGGCTGATCCGTCGTGTAGAGGTGTCCGTCGCGGTAGACGAGACCTACCGAGCTGCCCACCACGCGCTCCGGCGGGACACCGTACAGCGATCCGGTCACCGGACGCATGAAGTCCCGGCCACCGCCGGACACGATGTAACAGGTGAAGCTGTTAGCTTCAAGATCGCGGAGCAGCTCGACCATCGGCGCGTACCCGCACGACGTGTACGGCCGGCCCAGCGTCGGATGCTTAGCTTCGGCGAAGAAACTGCTGACCCGCCCGGCGTGCTCCTCGACGGTGATCTCGTGATGGGCGCGGAGGATCGCTCCCATAAGCGGTTTGAGATCGGTGT
This sequence comes from Mycobacterium sp. NPDC051804, assembly GCF_044452905.1. Taxonomy (NCBI): domain Bacteria; kingdom Bacillati; phylum Actinomycetota; class Actinomycetes; order Mycobacteriales; family Mycobacteriaceae; genus Mycobacterium; species Mycobacterium sp. NPDC051804. Next base: position 304,141 of record NZ_JBITCD010000006.1, read on the forward strand.
CGTCGCCCTGGTAGTGCTTGGTGACCGCGTCGCCGAGCCACTGTAGGTCACCCGTGTAGGCGGCTTTGTAGGGCTGTTGGTCGCGCAGCGACGGGTCCGCCTCGGCCTGTTCCTTGAAGCGGCGCAGGAGAAAGTCGAGCTGGATGTACATCGGCTTCTCACACCACAGCGTGCCGTCGTTGTCGAACACGGCAACGCGTTCTTCGGGTGCGACGTACTCCGGACCGCCTTCGGTGATGATCCGTCCCACGAAGTCGACGATCGCCGACTTTGCGGGACCCTCGTTCCAGGTATCGAGCATCAGCCGCCCCGAGATGCGAGGAACTTCTCGAGTTCCTCGACGGCGTTGTTGATCGTGAACGACGCCGGCTCCTGCCGCGGCGGAAACTCCTTGAAGGTTTCCAGGAACCGGTTCACCAGGGCGGAACCGTAGAACATCAGGAACAGGCGGTCGATCATCCAGTCCCAGTAGGTGTTCGACGTGATATCGGCGTGCTCAAAGGGATCGGTCCGGAGGTTGAACAACTTCGGTGCGCGGAGTTTGGTGAAGGGCTCGAACCACACCTGCAGCGTGCCGGGGCAGCGCTGCTCCATGAAGACGATCTTCCAGTTGTCGAATCGGATGCCCAGCACATCGCCATCGTCGGAGAAGTAAATCATTCCGCGCCGGGGGCTCTCATCGACCTCGCCGGTGAGGTACGGCAGCAGGTTGTAGCCGTCGATGTGCACCTTGTATTCGGTCTTTCCGTCGGCGCCGGCCTTGAAGCCCTTCTTGAGCTTCTCGACGATGTCCGGGTCGCCTGCGGCTGCAGCGAACGTCGGCAGCCAGTCATGGTGCTGGACAATCTCATTGGAGACTGACCGTGGCTTGATCTTGCCGGGCCAGCGGATCATCTCGGGAATACGGAACGCACCCTCCCAGTTGGTCGCTTTCTCGCTGCGGAACGGCGTGGTGGCGCCGTCCGGCCAGCTGTTGGCGTGTGGGCCGTTGTCGGTGCTGTAGATGACGATGGTGTCCTCGGCGATGCCCAGGTCGTCGAGCAGGTCGAGCAGCTGGCCGACGTTGCGGTCGTGGTCGATCATCGTGTCGTGGTACGGCGATTGCCAGCGGCCGGCCTGCCCTCGGCTCTCTGGCTTGGTGTGAGTGCGGAAGTGCATGTGGGTCATGTTCATCCAGACGAAGAACGGGGTATCGGCCTCGTGTTGTCGCCTGATGAAATCCGCACACGCGGCAGTGGTTTCGTCGTCGACCGTTTCCATTCGCTTCTTGGTCAGCGGGCCGGTGTCCTCGATGCGCTGCTTGCCGACCGGGCCGTACCGGTCGTCGACCTCGCCGGAGTCTTCCTCGGTCGCCCAGGAATGGATCACGCCGCGGGGGAGCAGCGCCTTGCGTAGCAGCGGCGCTTCCTCAGCGGTCGGATAGTCCTCGTGCTCAGGTTCCTCCTCGGCGTTGAGGTGATAGAGGTTGCCGAAGAACTCGTCGAATCCGTGGGCGGTCGGCAGGTATTTGTTCAGGTCGCCGAGGTGGTTCTTACCGAATTGTCCGGTGGCGTACCCCATGGGTTTGAGGATTTCGGCGATCGTCGGGTCTTCCTTCTGCAGACCGACGTCGACGCCTGGCATCCCGACCTTGCTCATCCCGGTGCGGTACACGCTCTGCCCGGTGATGAACGACGACCTCCCCGCGGTACAGCTCTGCTCGCCGTACGAGTCGGTGAAAAGCATTCCCTCGTCGGCGATCCGGTCGATGTTGGGCGTGAAATAACCCATCATGCCGCGGCTGTAGCAGCTGAGATTCTGGATACCGATGTCGTCGCCCCAGATGACGAGAATGTTCGGCTTGGAATCAGGCATGCGCAATCCTCTTCTAGTCGGATGCCAAGAAGGCATCGAGCTTCTTGACGATCTGGTCGATGCTGAAGCTGGCCGGTGGGTGCCGCGGGGGGAACTCTTTGAACGTGTCGAGGAACTGCGCCGCCATCGCCGTCGCGTAGAAGGCGAAGAAATCACGGCGGAGGAACCACTCGTAGTACGTGTTCGACGTGATGTCGGCGTACTCGAACGGATCGGTGCGCAGATTGAACAGCTTGGGCACCCGCAACTCGGTAAAGGGTTCGGCCCAGATGCGTAGCGTGCCCTGGCAGCGCTGTTCGGCGAAGACGATCTTCCAGTTCTCGAAGCGCATCGCGACCAGTTCGGCGTCGTCGTTGAAGTAGAAGAATCCGCGCCGGGGGCTGTGTTCGACCTCGCCGAGGAGATACGGCATCAGGTTGAACCCGTCGATATGGACCTTGTACTCCATGACGCCGATCTGGTAGCCCTTCTTCAGCTTGTCGCTTACGTCGGGGTCGCCCGCTGCGGCGAGCAGCGTGGGAAGCCAGTCGTGGTGCTGGATGATGTCGTTGGAAACAATGCCCGCCTTGATCTTTCCCGGCCAACGGATCATCTCCGGCACCCGGTAGGCGCCCTCCCAGTTGGTGTTCTTCTCGCTGCGGAAGGGCGTCGTGCCGCCGTCCGGCCACGTGTTGCGGTGCGGCCCGTTGTCGGTGGAGTAGATGACGATGGTGTCCTCGGCGATGCCGAGTTCGTCGAGCACGTCGAGCACCGTGCCCACGTTCTTGTCGTGATCGATCATCACGTCGTGGTACTCGGACTGCCACAACCCGGCCTGCCCTCTACTTTCGGGCTTCACATGTGTGTACAGGTGCATGTGGGTGAAGTTGCACCAGACGAAGAACGGGTTGCCCTCAGCATGTTGCCGCTTGATGTAGTCGACAGTGCGGTCGGCGATGTCGTCGTCGATGGTCTCCATGCGTTTGGCGGTGAGCGGACCCGTGTCCTCGATGGTCTGCTTCCCGATCGGGCCGAACTTCGGGTCGTCGGGTTCGGTCGACACCTCGCCCGTTGCTTTGCAGTTCATCACGCCGCGCGGCAAGGCCTGCTCGTACAACCTCGGGAACTGATCCTTGTGTGGGTAGTCGTACTGCTCGGGCTCCTCTTCGGCATTGAGGTGGTAGAGGTTGCCGTAGAACTCGTCGAACCCGTGCACGGTCGGCAGGTACTTGTTCAGATCGCCGAAGTGGTTCTTCCCGAACTGCCCGGTTGCGTAGCCGAGAGGCTTGAGCAGTTCAGCGATGGTGGGATCTTCGGCGGCCCACCCGATATCGACGCCGGGAACCCCGACTTTGCTCATGCCGGTTCGGTACACGCTTTGTCCGCTGATGAATGCGGCTCGTCCAGCGGTACAGCTTTGCTCACCGTAGCTGTCAGTGAACCGCATGCCCTCGTTGGCGATGCGGTCGATGTTGGGGGTGCGGTAGCCCATCAAGCCGTCGCTGTAGCAACTGAGGTTCGAGATTCCGATGTCATCACCCCAGATGACCAATATGTTGGGCTTTCCGTCCGGCATGGCCTGCTCCCTTCCAGCACGTCGTCACGTCGGACGCTATGCCGTATCAAGGCAAGTCGTGCTGGAAAGCGGCGCTTCTCAGCAGAAACTTACGTGGTGGTTTGTCATCCTTCAGGCGGAGGTGTCGGCTCCTTCACCTTGTACAGGCGCCACGTCGGTTGGTCCTTGCCGTTGTTCGGCACCTCGAGCTCTAGCGTCGCCACGTCTGCACCGGTCTCGTAGAGCGTCGGGTACCGCAGATTCAGGGCATCCGAGGTACCTCTGCCCTCGTTGGGAATGGCCAGCATGTACTCGATGCCGTGCGCGGACGGATCGCTGAGCAAACGGACGAAGTCTGGATCCGACGGCACGATAAAGGCTTTGGGTTGTTGTGAGGCCGCGATGACCGAGAACGCGTACACGGGGTCGGTGAGGATCGACGAATCCGGGAGGTTCTTTCGCTCCAGATACTCGGCGATCGCCCGTTCCGTCGAGAACTGGGTCGCCAGCGCCCGTTCGTCGGCCTTGCGCGGGGACACATCATCGGGGTCAGGATTCACGACCGCGCCGAGTCCGTATTCCTGCGGCGCGTACTTCGGTTGTGCCATACCGAATCCCGCGACTGGCACGCAGACCGCCAGCAGCAACGCGGCCGCGGCGTACACCCACCGCCGACGGGGATCGGTCGCTGTCTCGGTCACCGGCGGTGCCGGGTAGCGGCCGCGGCGGGCAGGAGAGCGCAGCGGGCCGTCCGGCACCCACATCAACGCCATCGCCGCAGCGAACGGTATCGCGATGATGTAGAAGCGAAGGAAAGGGAACGTCGATCCACTCGAGAATGAATACACCTGGAACGCCAACACCGCGCCGAAGACGGTGAGGGGCGCGGCCAGCATCGACCAGTTCGGCCGTCCCCACCGTAGCCAGACGCCGCCGACGATCAGCACAAGCAAGGTGGGTGCCAACAAGGTGAAGGACATCAGCGAGAACGTCAGGCTATCGGTGAATCCCGACGCGCCGGTCCCGCCTTCTTGCTCGAGGATCGCGGTATTCCCGTACCGCGAACCGAACTGCGCGAAGGCCAGACCGGTGATCATCCAACTGGCCACCGCCCAGCCGATGAACGCGGCGAGGCCCGGCCCACTGACGATGATCATGCCCAACAACGCCCGTTTGAGGCGTGGTTTTCCGCGCGCTCGCACATAGGTTGTGATCGCGACGAGGAACCCCGCGGCGCCGATCGCCGCGGCGGCATCGTATCGGGTGAGGTAGGCCAAGCCCATCGCGATACCGCCTGCAACCACCAGATGGTGGACATCATTGTCGACCATCCACATCGTCAATCGCCGGGCCGCCCAAACGACGAAGAATACGAAAGGCGCCTCACTCATCCCGTTGGATCCGTAGAAGATGATCATCGGGTTGAGCGCGAACAGCGCGACGATCGTCAACGTGAATGCCCGCGGTAAGCCGCGATCCATTCCCATGCGCAGAGTTTGGTACACCGCACCGGCCATGAATGCCGCCGACATCAGCGTTCCGGAGAACGCACGCTCGGCCATCGGCGGCCAAAGTGCGCTCAGCGCCACAAGCGGAATCTGCACCATCGCGGTGAGCGGCGTGAAGATGAACCCGATGGCGGCTAGATGCGGACTCCGGCTGAACAACACGCTTTGCGCAGCGGCGACACGGGCGAGAGCGTCACCGATGATGAAGCCGTGTCGTACCTGCAGCCAGTACCCGACCGCGGCGTAGCCGACGAACATCGTCGTGAATGCGGCCCACGCCAGCCGGCTGTCGGTGAGTCGGCGCAGGCTCACGTGGCCGCCTCCTTGGCCTGCCCAGGCGAGTCGGTGAGCCCGTGGAACGTCTTCTCCCAGTAAGAGGGATTGCGAATGAGTTGGTAGGTGCCCTTGGCGGCTGCCACACTCATCATCAGCCAGAAGGCCGGCACGGTGAGCGCAGGCCACAGGAGGTCGGCGCGGTCATCCTCCCAGAGCGTGATGAGGTTCATGTAGATCGTCGCTGCGTTGCCCAGTACCAGGCAAACGAGGGCGGGAAAGTAGATGTACCAAGGAAAGACGGCCTCGATGAGTGCGGGTTGGCCAAGGAACCAGAACATGGTGATCAGCCAGAACATGAGGTTGAGGACCGCGATGATGGGAGTGCCCGCCAAGACCAGATTGAATCGCAGGAAGTTACGAAAACCGATGGTGTGCAATAGCTTTCGAGGATGCCGCATCTGAACCAGCCACGTCTGGAGGTAGCCCTTGTACCAGCGGGATCGTTGCCGCACCCAGTTCACCGGATCGCTGTTGGCCTCTTCCAAAGTCTGGGAGTCCACGATCGCGGTTTGGTAACCAGACGCCGCGATACGCAGCCCGAGGTCGGCGTCTTCGGTGACGTTGTGCGGATCCCATGCACCGATCTTGTCGAGAACCGGATGCAATAGATGGTTCGACGTGCCCCCTAGCGGGATAGGTGAATTGCTACGCATCAAGCCGGGCAGCAGGTAGCCAAACCATAGGGCGTACTCGGCAGTGAACCATCCGGTGAGGATGTTTTGATGGCCGTTGTGGTAGGCCAGTTTGGCCTGCACGCAAGCGATGTTGTCCGGAAGACGATCGAAAACCGCGACCACACGGCGCAATTGGAGTGGTTCGGGAAGGTCTTCCGCGTCGTAGATGGTGACGATCTCGCCCGTGGCGAACTGCAGCCCGTAATTGCACGCCTTGGGTTTGGTGCGCGGTTCGGCGGGTGGCACGAGGACGATCGTGATCGTGTCCACTTCGGCACATTGTTGGGCAGCGCTGATGGTGGCCTCGTCATCGGCTTCGAGCAGAAGCAGGATTTGTAGCTTCGCCTTCGGATAGTTCAGGGCGGCCATCGAGCCGATGAGGTCGGCGACCACCTCGGGTTCGTTGTAAGCGGGCACCAGAATCGTGTAGAGCGGGAGGTGGGCGTCGGGTATCGCGAGGGCTTCCTCGTCTGTCACGACGATCGGACGCGTCGCGAGTCCGGTACGAAAGATCAGCACCCTGTCCACCATCGTGAGCACGTAACCCAGGGTGCACAGGCCGATCAGGGTCACTATCGTGCCCATCGGCCACAGAATGAGGCATACGACGATGACGGCCAACAGAGTCCACGCCGTCAGGCGCTGCCACCCGACCACCGCTACCGACGCCGAACGTGACGGATCCGTCTCGCGTAGTCCGTCAACGGCAATGTGCAGCGCACGGTGTTTCTCCGTCTCGGTCAGCGTGTCGACCGTGAGCGGGATGTGCTCTCTCTGCCCGGCACTCACTGTTGTTCCGCCGAAGGTTCGAGTTGGGCTGTGACGAGTGCGGTGCCGACCTGCTCGAGCATGCCGGCGTCTTTGAACTCCGGCTCGCGGTTCTCGACCGCCGCGTTTCCGCGGAACAGCACGACGATCAGAGAGTTGAGCAGGGTGGGCAGGGAGTGGCCCGGCTTGGGGAAGGGCGCCCCGTCGTCATGGTTGTCCACCGACGCCACCAGTACGCGCTGCGCGACAGAGCCGTTTGTCCACGTCCATTGCAGGACGTTCCAGGTCACCAGAAGCTGGTCATCTATACCGGAGAGGAGTTGGGAGCGAACACCGTGACCGAGATCTATTACACGGGACTCGCTGAACCGCACATGTGGCGCGTTGTAGACCACCAGGCTCGGATAGATCTGGAGGGTAGATGAAAGGTTGGTCGTGATGGTGTCCATGACAACTGTGCGTGGCGCAGAAAGCTTGTCCCAGTCTGGGTTTCCGACGTTCGCGGTCATCTGCTGGCGGATCATCCGGGCTCCGGGGCCGTAAAGGCGGCTGGCGACCGCGGGGAACTCCATGATGTCGGTTTGGTGCCACCCCGGCGGGATGATCAACGGCCGGTCAAGCGTCAGCATGTCCGATGAGACGGGTGCAGGCCGTGGTACCACGGGCAGCTGTACGAACGACAGCGCAACGGCGACGACGGTTACCAAAGGAACCGCCGCCCACACCTGCCGAGCGGCCAACGGTTGCGGGTGGGTGTTGAGAGCAGACAACCGCAGTCCCTTGTGCGCGTAGAAGAACACGCCGATCGCGGAGACGATGACGGCGGCGAGCGACGGGACCAATTGGTAGGCGAGCAGCGGGGCCGCGGGGAAGAACATGGCCATCACGCCCAGCACGACGATTCCCACCAGCACCGCTGCCAGCGCCCCGATCGCACCGCGGCGCGGTCCGCGACGCGTACAAATCCACGCCGCGAAGGCGGCGATCAGCAGCGTTCCCACCGCGGCGGTCAGCTTTCCGCCGCCGAGTAGGACGACGACCAGGATCTGGTACGGCAGCGGAAAGACCGCGAGCAGCAGAATCCACACCCACACGTATCTGATCAGTGGCCGGATTCCGAAGAGCACGACCGTTGACGACAGCACGAACAACCACATCGCGACCAGATCCAGCCGCAACAGATCGAAGTACATGGCGTAGCGGTCCAGTAGCACCGCGTGTAACAGCAACGAGAGCACCAGGCCCATCACACCGACGATGATGTCGGTCTGGCGATCGTGGATGGGCCGGTCGGTACGCGGCTGAAGCGTCACCGCTATCGCGGCCAACAGCCCCGCGGCAAAAACTGTCCAGACGAAACCGATCAGCGTGTCGCCGCGCGTCGCGGCGACCAGGTTGGCCAGGCTCCGGTGAAAGGCGAACACCGTCAGAGCGGTTATCAGAATCCAGCGCAGGACCAGCCGGTCAGTGGACTCCGTCGCCTCCCACATGCGGCCGAGCGACGACTTACGTTCGGACTCAACCGGTGTGGCGGCCGGCATCGCTTAGCCGCTCGTCGATCGACGCCGCTTCAGTGTCCACACGAGGACACCGGCAATCACCACAGCGATCAAGCCGCCGCCGAGCCACCACAGCGCGGATTGTCCGTCGCCGGCCGGTGCCGGCGCTTGCGGGACGTCGACATCGACCGTCACCGGCTGACGGCCGGGCATCGCAATCACGACATTGCCGTCGAGTTGCGACCAGCGGAGGGTGTCTTGGTCGAGCCAGGACAACAACGAGTCCAGTTGTGCCGCATCGCCGTTGGACGTCGCCACCAAGACCGTACGGCCACCTGCGTACACCGTCTGGAGCGATCCGAACGGCTTCGTCGGATCCAGGGTCAGCGTCGTGTCGCCGCCATCACCGTCGCCGCCCCGCACAGTGATCGGACCCGATTGGTCGGCCGAGACGAGCAGCGGAATTGCGCTTTGGTCCCAGCCCGTGGCGGAGATCAGGATCGCGGGGTTCGGCGAACCGACCGCGTCGGCGAATGGCACCGCAACCGTGTCCAGGGGACGGGCACTGAGGTGCTGTAGGCCTTCGACGATGGTGGCGGCCCGCACGGTGTTCGCAAACGCCTCCTCGCCTCCGTTCAGTCCGACCTCGACTCGCGGCATCAGAGCTTGCGGCATCGATTGGAATCCGAGGTCGACGGGTGGGTTCGCCAGCGCGGTCTCGACGGCGGTGGCGCCGTCGATGACCAACCGAATGGGTGCGTTCTCGCCGCAGCGTCCGGTGTTGCCCGCGGCCTGCACTTCGACATCCAACGCGGTGTACCGGGATATCCGATCCTCGGGGATGTCGATCCAGCGGTCTATGGAACCTGTTGATTCCGTGGGCCATTGCGCGACCGTCTGATCGGCGATGCTCACTACCACCTGGCCTCCGAGTGAGTCAGGTAGCGGTGTGTAGCTGCCGATCAGATGGACCCGCACTGCGCGCACTGGTCGGCCCAGCCGCGTCTGGTCCAGCGGAATGGTCACCCTGGGATTGGTCAGGTCGGTGGCGTTGACGCCTGGCTGCCCGAGATCGCGGATGGTGGTGAGGTCGGCGGGGATTTGGGCCACCGGATGCAACGGACCGACGGTGGCCTTGGCGCTCGCGGCCAGTCGCGACAGGTCGCTGGTCAGCAGCAGCACCTGGTTGGTGATCTCTCCGGTGGGGCCGGTGATCAGTAGCGATGGCATCGGGCCCGGCCCGCGCTGCAGGCCTACCGAAGCTTGCGGGCCCTCCTTGACCACGATCTGCCGTTCGAATTGTCCCGGTGGCGTCGGCGGGATTGTTGTCCCGTCCAGGGCCACGACGCTCACTTCGGGATTCTGCTGTCCGTAGTGGGCGACGACCGCGGCGGTCAGCCGAATCGCGGCGTCGGATTCGACCAGTGACGGTGAGCGAGGAACGAAGATCGTCAGCCGTTGCAACACCGGCGGCAGAAAATCGGCGACAGCAGCCGGCGGGGCTTCATTGCCGGCCAATTCAAGTGACATACCGGTCAGCCTCAACGGATTTGCGGGATCGTAAAGGCAGTATTCCGGCGGCGGGATCAGCGTGGCGCGCATTTGAATCGTGATCGAGTTATCTACCACCGCGGCGCCTGCCAGTGGAATCGTAATTGGTGCCAGATCGTTTGCCGGTAATGGCATTCGCACAATGGAGCGGTCGCCCTGGGTGACGGTCAGGAAACCGCGCAAGACCGTGGGCGGCATTTCGACGGTGCCGTTGAGATCCACCGGGTCCGCCCCGACCGGAACCGGGATCGTCAGAGTCGTTTCGCCGTCCAACCCGTAGAACGACAGCGTGTTTCCCAAGCCCAACGACCGCAGGCTCAGAGTCTGAGGATCCGCCTCGTCACCCTGGGCCGCTGCAATCGGAGCTGGCACGAGCCCCATAAGAGCAATGACAATGGCGGTGACAGTGGCCAGTGCGCGCCGGCCACCAGCTATATGCCACCCCACGGGCAGAAGTCTAGGTGAGGCGGACTGGCCGATGTCCGTTTATCGGGAATCTTTAGACGACCTTGCCTCTGCAAAGCGATGAGCAGAAACCCCAATCGAAATGTCCTGCAAACAGCAATAATCGGAGTTTATGAGATCCCGCGATGGCAACCGCGATGAAGCCAGCGGATTGACGACGTAGTGCATAGCGGAAATTCCGTTCTGTTGAAACGGATCTTTCCGAGCCGCCGTCGCACGGCGCGGGGTGTAGGGCTGCTGTGCGCACTCCTGCTTGCCATCGTCGGCTGCGGGGCGTCAGACAGCGGCTCGACGCCAGGTGGCGAACAGAGTGAGCCCGGCGCCGGCACCGTCGTCTCTGATGCCGAGTTACCCGACCTCGATCCGGCGCTGCGTGACTCGGCGTCGTGGGCCAGGGCCATGACGTATCGGTCGCGATCCGGCATTGACGACGACAACACACACGTCACCGGCGTGGTGTTGGCGCCGAAGGGGGAACCTCCGGACGGAGGATTTCCCGTCGTGGCACTGGCGCCCCGCGTCGTCGGTACCGCTTCTGATTGCGCCGCGTCGCTGTCACCTGACCTGCTCGGCAGCGCCGGGGCGGCAGCGGCGCTGCTGAACGCGGGTTATGTCGTGTTCGTGCCCGACTACCAGGGTTTGGGCGAGCCGTCGGACAGCGAAGGGATCTACCACCCCTACCTTGACTCGACCACCGCCGGTTACGTCGTCATCGACGGTGTCAGGGCGGCGAAAACCCTTGCACCCGTGAAGACGTCGAATTCATGGGCCGCGCTGGGCAGCTTGGAGGGTGGACAGGCCGCTTGGGCTGCCAACGAGCTCGTCGAGAATTACGGATCCGGCCTGGATCTCGTCGCCACCGCGAGTCTTGCACCGCTCGCCGATTTCGAAGGGCTCGCCGATGCGGCGATGGTCGGCACCCTGACGGCCGAGCAGAAACTTGTCTACGTGGCGTATCTGGCGGCCGTTGCGAGTGAGCACGAGTACGACGTTGATCTCGACAGTTACCGACGCGGTGCGGCACAACAGAATTGGGATGCGCTGCTGTCCTGTCAACAGCCGGACCGACTGGCGTTGGCTGAGCAGATCCCACCGCAGGACCTCAAGCCCGCGGACGAGCAGGCGCTGACAACCCTGCGCGGCTACATGCAGAAGACGACGTTGCCCCAGGGTCCAACGGCGGCGCCGATGTACGTCATCTATGGCGGCGCCGATCCGATGATCCCCGCCGCGTGGACCGAGCGTGCCATCGGCCGCGCATGCCAGATGGGTGACGTGATTCAGGTCGCGGAGTGGCCGGACAAGGGGCATCAGGACATCGATCCACTCGCCGGGGTCGGTTGGCTCGTCGACCGGCTGAAATCGAACCCGTCAGCGAACGACTGCGCGCCGTTCCTCGCTGACCATCCCGTGCCACCTGGCGAGGCCCCGGCGCCGCGCCGGCCGGCTGCGGCCGATGAGCCGGACACCCAAACGTCGGCGCCGACCGAAACCGGGGTCGCCCTGACCTCGGGTTGGCTACCGGCGACCATCCAACTGACCACCTTGGCGCTGCTGGCAGTCGCGACCGGCTTGCGGTCGGAGGACTGGCGCCTGCGCTGGATACCGGCGGCACTGATGGTCGGGTTCGCGACAGCCGCCGCTGCGCGGCTGTTCGTGAAGTACCAGGGCTGGAATCAGGAGGCGGCGTCAATGCAGGCGGTTTCTTGGACAGCCGCCTCCGGTTTCGCGCTCGGTGTCGCAGTCTTTGGATGGCCCCGGTCGCCCTGGTGGCGGCGTTCGGCATCGGTGGCCTCAGTGTTGTTGTGCGTGCTGTCGGCGGGGATGGCGCTCAACACCGCCACCGGCTACTTTCCGACGGTCACGGCGCTATGGCGACAAGCTACGGGCGCAACACCCGATGACTGGATCGACGAGGCCACCCTGGCGCAGATGGTGCGCGACAAGGCAACGCCCGCCGAGGGCGTGATGGTATGGGTCGACATCCCGAACGACGCATCGGGCTTTGATCACCGTCCGGAGCTCGTGTACTTACCGCCAGCCTGGTTCCGCTCCGACCCGCCGCCGAAACTTCCGACATTCATGATGCTCGGAGGGGAGTTCAGTCAGCCATCCGACTGGCCGGTCGCCGCCAGCGCGGTGACAACACTCAACCGATTCGCCGCAGCGCACGGAGGGAATGCGCCCGTCGTCGTCTTCCCCGACACCACCGGCAGCCTGAGCAACGACACCGAGTGCGTAAACGGACCGAGGGGGAATGCTGCGGACCATCTTATGAAAGATGTTGTGCCGTTCATCATTTCTGAGTTCGGCGTGAGTGCCGACCCGGCCAACTGGGGTCTGGTCGGGTGGTCATCGGGCGGCACCTGCGCGTTGATGACCACGGTCATGCACCCCGAGGTGTTCAGCGCGTTCGTCGCCCTCGACGGCCAGCTTGGGCCCAATACCGGAACCAAACGACAGACCATCGCCCGTCTCTTCGGGGGAGATGCCGCGGCATGGGCGGCGTTCGACCCCAGGACCGTCATCGAAAAACACGGTCCGTACGACGACATGGCGGCCTGGTTGGGCGTCTCAGAGGATATTCCTGCCGATTACCGATCGGCCACCATCACCCCGCCGGATCCGTCGGGGATCGCGGAATGGGACCCTTATTCCGAAGAGCACGAGGATAATTCGCGCACACTATGCCTGCTGCTCAGTGGTCACAATGTCGAATGCTCAGTGGTCGGCTACGGCGGTTCGCACGATTTTCTATCCGCGGGTGAGGCCTTCTCCGCTGCGCTGCCTTGGCTCGCCGGGCGGCTCGGGACGCCGGACGTCCCAGAGCGTCCGCTGCCGGGTCGCCCGTAGTCAGGTCGCAGACAACCCGATGTACGCACGTTTCGGCCCGCAGACGGCCGGAGGGGAGGAGTCTGTACGTAGAAGGTGGAGGGTGGACCAAATATGTACGACAGAGATCTGACCAACATTTGGCGAATCGAGATCCGGTTCGACGAGGACGAGACCCATACGCATGCCACCGTCCGTCTCGATCTCGACGACGGCGACAGCATGACCGCGGTTGGGGACGCCTTCCGTAATCCCAAGGACCTCAGTCAGCCGATGATCGGCGAGGAGATCGCCGCGGCGCGTGCCCTGATCGCTCTAGGGACCGACCTTCTGCACCGCGCAGGAGGACGGATCGAGGCGGTCACACGTCACCCGGTCCATCTGGTCAGCTGACCTCAGGGGTTCAGCCCTCGGGCGGCGCTCCTGCGACACTGACCGCCGGCGCCGTGCCTTCGTTCTTCATCTGGTGGAACAGGTCGACGTAGTACGGCAGGCACTCCTTCATCGCCTGATCGGTGGTGAACAGCGGCTCGTAGCCGAGGTCACGCTTCGCCTTGGCGATGGAGAAGTAGTTGTCGAGGTAGAGCCGCTCCACGCCAAGGGGCTCGATCATCGGCTTGGGGATTCCGAACTTGAAGTGGAACCACTGCCACACCGTCATCGCGAACCACACCAGTCGGCCGGGCACGCGGATCTTTGGATACTTCTGGCCGCACGCCTCCACCACGGGGCGGGAGAACTCGAACATGTTGATCGGCTCGCCGTCGTTGATGAAGTACGCCTGCCCAGGCGCGGATCCGCCGGGCACCAGATGCTGGGCGGCGAGGATGAAACCGTGAATCAGGTTGTGCACGTATGAGTTGTCGAGCTTGACGTTCTTCCCGCCGACGAGCACCTTGACGTGGCCGGCGAGCACGCTCTCGAACACCTTGCGGAACATCGTCTGGTCGCCACGGCCCCAGATACCGCTGGGCCGGATCGAACAGGTGAGCAGACCGCCTTCGCCGTTCTGCGCCAGCACGAACTTCTCCGCCACAACCTTGGTCTCGGTGTAGAGGTCGTTGAACCGCTCGGTGTACGGCAGGGTTTCATCGCCGCCGGAGATCTTCTTGCCGCCCATGACGACGCTGTTGGACGCCGTGTAGACGAAGCGCTTCACCCCAGCCGCCTGCGCGGCGTGCACGAGGTTCTTGGTGCCGGTGACGTTCACCGAGAAGCTGCGCTGGCGGTATTCCTCGGTGACCGACGCGCCGCCCATCAGGTCGATGATCGCCGCGGTGTGGAAGACGGTGTCGATGCCCGCGACCGCGGCCGCGACGGTTTCCTCGTCGCAGATATCGCCCTCGATGACCTGCAGCCGCGGATGCGCGGGCAGGGGAGAAGGGGCGCGATCGAACGAGCGGACCTCGTGTCCACGCTCGAGCAGTTCGCTCACCAGGTTGGCGCCGACGAATCCGGAGCCCCCGGTGACAAGTACGCGGCCGATGTCGGTGGTCAACGTTGCATCACCCATGCCGGGAAGCCTAACTGAAACGTGTTACAGTTTCGACCCCCTTGGCGGGAAGTCATTCCGAACTCAACTATCTTCGGGGTCCTTTGCGGCCAGCGCGTCCTCTACTCGCTTACGGGCTCCGGCTAGGTGCTCTTCGCATCGTTTAGCCAGTTCTTCGCCTCTTTCCCACAGCTTCAGCGAGGCGTCCAGGTCCAGTCCGCCCTGCTCCAACTGCTGTACCACCGCGATGAGCTCATCTCGCGCTTGTTCGTACCCCAGCTGACTAATGGGCTTCATTTGATGTCCCTTCTGGGCCGTCGCTAACAGCTGTGATCGCGCCGTCGGCCACCCGGACCCGCAGCCGGACGCCGGACGGGGCGCCGGCGGTGGTTCGCAGCACGGCCGCATCGGGCAGGGTCTGCACCACCGCGTAACCGCGCGCCAGCGTCGCCGCCGGTCCCAGTGTGGCCAGCCGTGCCGACAGGTGCTCGACCCGGTCGGCCTCGACGGCCACCAGGCGGGCGATGTCGCGACGGGCCGCGGAGCGGGCGCGGTGCACCTCTTCGGAGCGTGCGGTCAGGGCAGCCAGCGGCGCGGCGAGTACCGGCCGATTGCGCCAGTGGTCCAGCTGCTGCTGTTCGCGGTGCACCCAGTTGCGTAGCGCGCGACCGGCGCGTCGGCACAGATCCCGGACACCGGCCTGTTCTGCGGCGGCGTCGGGAACGATGCGTTTGGCCGCATCGGTCGGCGTTGCCGCGCGTATGTCGGCGACCAGATCGCACAGTGGATTGTCGGGTTCATGGCCGATGGCGCTCACGACCGGCGTTGTGCACCTGGAGATTTCACGGCACAGCGTCTCGTCGTAGAAGGGCAGCAGTGCGTCGATGTCGCCGCCGCCGCGGGCGATCACGATCACGTCGACGTCGGGGTCGGCGTCCAACTCGCGTAGCGCTTCGACGACCTGAGACACGGTGTTGGGGCCCTGTACCGCGCTATTGCGAATTGCGAACCGCACTGCGGGCCAACGATTCTGCGCGACGGAGACGACGTCGCGTTCGGCGGCCGAGGCCCGTCCGGTAATCAGCCCTACGGTGTTCGGCAGGAAAGGCAGCGGTCTTTTGAGGCGCGGATCGAACAGACCCTCGGCCTCGAGCAGTTTGCGCAGACGCTCGATGCGCTCGAGCAATTCGCCAAGGCCCACAGCGCGAATCTCGCTGACCCGCAACGAGACTGTACCCCGTGCGGTGTGAAAGGCGAGCTTGCCGAACATGATGACCTGCACACCCTCGGCCAATTCGACCGGTGCGTTCTCGACCAGATCCCGCGGGCACACCACGGACAGCGACATGTCGGCGGCTGGGTCGCGCAACATGATGAACGCGACCGTGGGCCGCAGGTTCAGCTGGGCGATTTGGCCCTCGACCCAGACGGTGCCGAGCTTGTCGATGTACTTCGCGACGCGGGTGGAGACCGCGCGAACGGGCCAGGGGTTGTCGGGAGACTTACCCGGCTCGGCGTCCGTCGGGGCCGTCACTTCGCGGTCGCGCGAGTGATCCTGTTGGAGATCAGCGTCTGGAAGGGTGCGCGCGCCTTGGAGGCCTCCTCGTAGGCGAGCAGGGCCTCGAGGTCCGCGACCCGCAGCGTCGTCAGGCGCGCGCGCAGCTGGGCCAGGGTCAGCGACTCGTATTCGAGCTCCTCGACGATCTCGGGCACGCTCTCCGACGATGTCCGGACGATCGGCTCGGGCTCGGAATTCTTGTCGGTGTCGGGTTCGCCGCCGGTGAAGAGCGCGAAACGACCCTCGGTGAGACGTTCTCGATCGACTATCGGCGTCGCCGCCGGCGCGTCTTCGAGGTCTTCGTCGAAGGTGGCCCACTCGGGCTGCTCGTCCTTGGGCGGAAAGAGCGAGTCAAGGGTCTCGTCGCCCTTGATGACCAGGTCAGCGACGTCTTGCTGCATCTTCATCACGAGATGCGCGAGCTGACTGACCACGGTCATCGGGTACGTGAGGATGGTCTGCGGAATTTTTCGGGTTTCCTCCATGGCGGTCACTGCCGCCCCCACCAGCAGACGGACCCCATACGGTGCAGTTGCCATGGGCTCCACCCTACGGTTGGCCAGTTGAGCCCGCGTGTCAGTACCCTTGGAAACATGCCGCCGACTATCAATATGGGGATCCCGGGCGCTTCGAGCTCGGTGACCGGTGGCGTCACGGGCAAGCGGGTGCTGCTAGCCGAGCCGCGCGGGTACTGTGCCGGGGTCGACCGCGCCGTCGAGACCGTGGAACGCGCACTCGAGAAGCACGGCGCGCCGGTGTACGTGCGCCACGAGATCGTCCACAACGTCCACGTCGTGGAGACGCTGGCCAAGGCGGGTGCGATCTTCGTCGACGAGACCGATGAGGTGCCCGAGGGCGCCATCGTGGTGTTCTCCGCCCACGGGGTGGCCCCGACGGTGCATCAGAATGCCGCTGAGCGCAATTTGAAGGTCATCGACGCGACCTGTCCGTTGGTGACCAAGGTGCACAACGAGGCCAAACGTTTCGCCCGCGACGACTTCGACATTCTGCTGATCGGCCACGAAGGCCACGAAGAGGTCGTCGGCACCGCAGGCGAGGCACCTGACCACGTGCAGCTGGTCGACGGTCCTGATTCCGTGGCCAACGTCACGATCCGCGACGAGAACAAGGTCATCTGGCTGTCGCAGACCACGCTGAGCGTGGACGAGACGATGGAGACCGTGCGTCGGCTGCGGGAACGATTCCCGACGCTGCAGGATCCGCCCAGCGACGACATCTGCTATGCCACCCAGAATCGTCAGGTCGCGGTCAAGGCCATGGCGCCGGAATGCGAGCTCGTGATCGTCGTTGGGTCACGCAACTCGTCGAACTCCGTGCGGTTGGTGGAGGTCGCGCTGAACGCGGGTTCCGACGCCGCCTACCTGGTCGACTACGCCGAGGACATCGACCCGGCCTGGCTCGGCGGTGTGACGACCGTCGGCGTGACGTCGGGCGCGTCGGTGCCGGAACTGCTGGTGCGCGGGGTGCTCGAGCGTCTTGCGGAGTACGGCTACGACACCGTGCAGCCGGTCACGACAGCCAACGAGACCTTGGTTTTCGCTCTGCCACGGGAGATCCGTCCGGCCCGCGTCTAGCGAGTCAGATGTCGTACTCCCAGCTTTCTACGGCCCGGTCCCGCGCTGACCGCGGTGGCCGGCGGTACTGCGCGTAGTCGTCACCGTCTTCGGTCGCCCGGTAGCGCACGCGCGATATCGGGTGATGGCTGCCGTTTCCATTGGTGTGCGCGGGGGGCGGCTCGCCGTCGTCGTAGCGGCGCCGACGCTCGGGGCGCTCGTAGCCGGAGCGGCGCTCGGGGGGCGGCGTCGCCCTGCGCTGGCTCGACCCCGATCGGGGCTTGCGGCGGGGCGGTTCCATGGGCGGCTCGGCCTGCCTGCTGGGGCGCGGACGGCGTGGCCGGTCCCCGGGCTCGGGGTAGTCCGTCTCGGGAGGTCGTGCGTGCCTGGATCGCGACGGCGTCGTGCGGCTGGCAGGCCTGCCGCTGCGGCCCGACGTCCGGCCGGAACGCTCCGCGGCGGTTCGACGGCGCGGCGGCTCGTCAGCGTCGTCGGCCTTGTCTTTGGTGCCGAGACCGGCCAACAGCGCGGACACCTTGGCGCTCACCGCCGCTACCAGTCCGCCGCCCTCGCTCGTGTCGTTCTTGTCCGTCGCGGCGGGCACGCCCCGGCGTGCGGACATCCCGGTGTACCAGCGGGCCATCCCGATGAGCAGCACCACCGCGGAGGTGAAGAACATCAGCGGGAAGCGTTCGATCAGCGGGTAGGCGCAATTGATCAGTGTGTCTTTGAAATTCGACAGCTGACTGTCAGTGAACACGAAGTATGCGGCGGGTACGGCGCCGAACAACAGCAGCGGTGGCTGGATGACGGCGGTGAAGATGCCTGTCTGGCGCACCGCCAGCACCGCGAAGATGCAGCCGATCACGTACGTGCCGGCAAACACGGAGGTCAGTTCCTTGGCGCCCGAACCGGCGTCATAGGCGAATCCGACCGCCATCAGTGTCGCGGCGATGAGCACCGCGCCCCACCAGGGGACACCTGGGATATTGGGGTGCACAGAACGATGGTCGGCCGTAACGGCCGACCTCGCGCGCTGTGCTGACACACGTTGACCGTACCGGCTATTGGTTAGAGAGGCTGTCAGCGTGGTTCCGGCGAGCGCGTCACAGTCTCTTAGACTGTCGTCCCTGTGAGCCTCAATCTCGGAATCGTGGGACTGCCGAACGTCGGTAAGTCGACGCTGTTCAATGCGCTGACGCGGAACGACGTGCTGGCGGCGAACTACCCGTTCGCGACGATCGAGCCGAACGAGGGTGTCGTCCCGTTGCCCGATCCGCGGCTCACGGAGCTCGCGAAGATGTTTGACTCTGAAAAGATCGTCCATGCGCCGGTCACGTTCGTCGATATCGCCGGAATAGTCAAAGGCGCGTCCGAAGGCGCGGGTCTGGGCAACAAGTTCCTGGCCAACATTCGCGAGAGCGATGCGATCTGTCAGGTGGTCCGGGTTTTCACCGACGACGACGTCGCGCACGTCGATGGCCGTATCGACCCGAAGTCCGACATCGAGGTGATCGAGACCGAGTTGATCCTCGCCGACATGCAGACCCTGGAGCGTGCGCTGCCGCGCCTGGAGAAGGAAGCGCGGACGCACAAGGATCGTCGTCCGGTGTACGACGCGGCGGTGGCGGCGCAGGAGATCCTCAACGGCGGCACAACGTTGTTCGGTGCGCGCTTTGATTCGGCGGTGTTGCGAGAGCTGAATCTGCTGACGACCAAACCGTTTCTGTACGTGTTCAATGCCGACGAGGGTGTGCTCACCGACGACGCCCGGGTCGCGGCGTTGCGGGAGATGGTGGCGCCTGCGGACGCGGTGTTCCTCGACGCCAAGATCGAAGCGGAACTGCAGGAACTCGACGACGAGTCGGCCGCCGAGTTGTTGGAGTCGATCGGTCAGACCGAGCGTGGCTTGGATGCGTTGGCGCGGGCGGGTTTTCACACGCTTCGGCTGCAGACGTATCTGACCGCCGGCCCAAAAGAGGCGCGCGCGTGGACGATTCACCAGGGCGACACGGCGCCGAAGGCGGCTGGGGTGATCCACACCGATTTCGAGAAGGGCTTCATCAAGGCTGAGATCGTCTCGTATGACGACCTGATCGAGGCCGGGTCGATGGCTGCGGCGAAGGCTGCGGGCAAGGTCCGGATGGAGGGGAAGGACTACGTTATGGCCGACGGCGACGTGGTGGAGTTCCGCTTCAACGTCTGAAGTAAGCAGTAGCTCGTAGCAGGCAGGTGTGAACATGGCCAGGCTTTCGAAGTTCCGTTCTGACGACGCGCGTGCCGCCTACCTCCGCCTGTATGACGCGGCGCTTTCGGACAGCCCAATCCACATCACGGAATCGGACGTTGAGACATCGTTTGGAAGCACCCATGTGCTTCACGCGGGAGACCGGTCGAAGCCGTCCGTTGTGACGCTCCATGGGTCGTCGATCAGCTCCACGTCCTGGGTGCCGCTCCTTGGGGCTCTCACTGCCAGCCATAGCGTGACCATGATCGATGTGATTGACGAAGCAGGAAAGAGCATCGCTGCGAAGCCCACCAAGTCGATCACTGACATCGTGACTTGGCTCGATGAAACTATGCGTGCCCTGGATGTTCAGCGGTCGTCGTTTGTGGCCGCTTCGCGTGGCACGTGGATATCCGCCCACTACGCGACTGTGTTCCCCGAAAAGGTGGAGCGCTTGGCGCTGTTGTGTCCAGTTGGCATCGCGGGCGGAATGAGTCCGAGCTTCATGGTCCGAGGACTCGCGCCATTGGTTCTGCCACTCAAGGAAAGACATGTCTGGCGGGTGCTTGACACCATGGTGGTGCCTGAGAACCGCAAACTGTTGCGCCAACAGCCATGGATGCCGTCTATGCATCAATTCGTCTGCGGTGCAATAAATTTCAAGATGTCTTTCAGGAACGCTCAGCCTCGACCATGGCCATTACGAAGCGATTGCGATCTCTATCGACTCAAGACGATTCCTGTGTTGGCTGTCATCGGCAGAGACGAGTCGGCGCTCAACGGCCCGAAGTCCGCCGGCATGCTGCGCGAGTCGCTACCGAATGCACGGATCGAGGTCGTCGACGACGCGAACCACATGGTGATGGTGGACCAAGCCGCAGCTGTCCAGAAACTGCTCGTCGAGTTCCTCGGTGAGTGAACTGAGGGCTGACCTCTCGAGAGTTCCGACGGCGACGTGGTCGAGTTCCGCTTCAACCTTTGACCGATTCCGGCTCAACGTCTGATGATTGGTTCTCGAAGTACTGGACCAAGCAGAATTCGTGTCCTTCGGGATCGAGCATCACAAGGACCGCTCCCTCGTCGTGGTCGTTGCGGATGCCCGTCCACCGTCCGCCAACGGCCTCGACTTGGTCGCGGCCCGCTTCGACGTCGTCTACTTGCACGTCCAGATGAATGCGGACCTTGGTGACCTTCGGTTCGGGTACGCGCTGGAAGGTCAGTCGGGGAAACCGTCCCGAGCGCGAGCCCACCGTCGCCCAGTTCGGATCATCCCCATGCTCGCTTGAAGCTGGAATGCCTAGCAGTGCGGCCCAGAATGCCGACATCCGAATGGGATCGGCGCAATCGATCGTCACTCCAGACCAGCGGTTTGCCATCGTGCTTCTCTCCTCTGGATTTTTGCAACACTCCGGCAGATCCTTGCACCGCACCGGCAAAGATGGGATCCGGCGGCTATCGCCGACGTTTATCCGCGACGAAATGTGGTGGAGTTCCGCTTCAACATCTAGTGGTAAAGGCCGGCGGACACTGATCGACTGAGGCATCCGTCTGCTGACGAGTAGGGAAATACTGCGACGTCCTTGCAGCCTGCTTCTAAAATCAGCCGATGGACGAGTCGGGGGACAAACTCCAAGGGATCCCGCGTGTCGATCTGCAGAGTCGCGGGCAGTGGCGACGAAGACTGTGGTGGTGGCTGGGCGGTCCCATCGTCCTCAGTAAGGCTGCTATGACTCGCGTCTGGCCGAAGATCAACCGTTTCGAGGCGCCACTGATCAAGGCCACCGGCGGACGGTTGAAGCTGAGCGCCAATTTGCCGATGGTCGTGCTGACTTCGGTGGGTGCCCGTAGCGGCGAACACCGAGAGGTTCCGATTGCCTACTTCACTGACGGTGATGACGTGATACTCATTGCGTCGAACTACGGAGGCAGCCGGCATCCGGCGTGGTATCACAACCTGCGCGCTCACCCCGAATGTGAGTTGCACATCGGCCCTCGGGGCGGTTCGTTCCTCGCAACGGAAGCCGTCGGGGCCGACCGAGACCGCCTCTACGAGCTCGCCACTGACCGGCTCAGCAACGTTTTCGCGTTGCACGACAAGCGAAGTGGTGAAGCACGGACGATCCCGGTCATGCGGTTGACGCCTCGAGACGAAGCACGCTAGCGCTCGCGGTCTGACGCCGGATCACATTGTCATTCTGCGAGCCTCACTACGCACATATATCCACCGCGAAGCTCTCAGGCTGACACTGCGTACGCGGCAGACGTTTATCAGCGCGGATTTCCCGATGGTGACCAGCCTGACATTGCCACCTACCTCCCGTTGTGAGAACTTCGTAACAGAGCCTTAACAACTGGCTTCCGGACGATGGGCGCCGTACCCGGTGTGCGACAAGACGGCCCGAGGGAAGCGTCATGTCTTGGGTAATACTCGCAGTCTCCGGTGTCCTCGAAGCGGTGTGGGCAACAGCGTTGGGTAAGTCTGAAGGCTTCAGCAAGCTGCCGCCGAGCATCGTGTTCTTGGTCGCGATCGTCGCCAGCATGGCGGGGTTGGCGTACGCCATGCGGGACTTGCCGGCCGGGACCGCCTATGCCATATGGGTGGGAATCGGTGCGGTGCTCACCGTCGGTTACGCGATGGCCACCGGTGAGGACGCGGCATCACTGCTCAAAGCGGTGTACTTGGTGATGATCGTCGGGGGCGTGGTGGGGCTCAAGCTCGCCCATTGACGCCGCCCGAACGTTGACTCTGCGGTGAGGCCGCCGTGCCTCGGCGCGTCGCCGGCGTAGGCGCAGAGTCAACGGCGATGAGTTTGGCCGATCCGGTAAGTCGTCATCTCCAGACAGAGATCATCAACGGAAGGAACACAGTGAGCGACAACGCCGAAACCATCCGGACCACACGAATCCAGTCGATCTCGATCCAGGTGTCCGACCAGGACAGGGCAAAGCAGTACTACTGCGATGTCCTCGGCTTCGAACTGTTGACAGACCAGGTGTTGTGGCCGGGCGCCCGCCTCCTCGAAGTTGGCCTGCCCGGCTCGGATGTCACTCTGCTTCTCCTCAGTGATAACGGCGAGATTCCGATCGGCGTCCGGATGGGAGTGGCCGACGCCGATGCCGCCCACCGCGTCGTCAGGCGCCACGATCCATCGGTTCGCGAGGAAGTGCTCCGCCTGGACTTCGCGCCACCGATGTTCGAGTTCACCGATCCTGATGGCAACACGCTTGTCTACCTAGAGGATTCGCCATCTCAGAGTGACTGATGACCGCCCAATCGCACTGGCGACGCCACGGAGTTTCGTTTTCCACGTCGAGGACTGCTGCCAGATAAGCGCCCGTCCACCGTCGGGGTTTCGGCGTTGACGCAGCATGCGCCCATGAGTGTTTCAACCGGCTGCACTCGGGAATATTCAATGGCACCCGCCAAAGGGGCTCAAGGATGCTCAGCAAGAGCAAACTGCAAGAGTTGAAAGAGCTAGAAATGCTATCTAGTGCACATCGAAATTCAGCAAATAGGCGAGCGCAAGCGCTGATGTATTCGGAATGCAATCCCAGTCACAAATACATTCAGCAGTGCCCCGAATGCGGCCAGATTCACGAAACGCAGCATCGCGACGACGTGCATTGCATTCAATGCAAGTAGCGCCATTCCGCAGGATCGCCGGCGGCCTGAGCCTGCACTCCAGAGGCCATAAACAGCACCGTCAAATTGGAATCGATCCGATTTGTTTCATTCGCTGTGTGGATAATTGCAAATTCACAAATACGGCCTAGAATAGGCTTGCCTGCATAGATTTCTGTTGTCTTCGCGACACGCCAGGAGGACACTGAAAGCGGCCCGAGACGGACCGAATTATCCCTTAATCAAGGAGGCCGAAAATGGCCATTGTCTCGTTGGTGACGGTCCACCCAAACCCTGGCGCTGGCTGGGACGATGTGCAGAAGCAACTCAAGAAGGCGAACGACCTCTCGCGCAAGCACGGCGCCGAGAACGTCACGACGCTGGTGACGATGCTCGGAGGAGACGCGACGAACACCATCGCCATCCTCTCCAGCGCCGCGGACTGGGCGAAGTTCGGCCAGCTCCAAGAGGCCCTCATGGGCGATCCAGAGATGCAGGCCCTCATGGTCGAGAGCTCGCAGATCGCCACCTGGCAGACGTACGTTAGCCAAACCATCCCCGACCTCTGACACCCGACGTCGCTGCTTAGCGGTGCTACAGTCGTTGCGTGGCAGGCGATTTCGAGCTGACCGCCGACGAGCTGCGTGAGGTGGCCCGCTACGTCGCAGAGGCCGCCAACGACGTGCTCCCGCACTTTGAGCGCGTCATGCCCGACGATGATCGTCCGCGCGCAGCCATCGAGGCGGCGTGGACGTTCATCAACGGTGCGCCGAGGGCACGGCTTCAGCGCGTGACCGCGATGGACGCGCATCGTTGCGCGAGTGCCGCTCCCACCGAGATCGCCCGCTTGGCCGCACAGGCTGCCGGAGACGCAGCCGCCGCTGCCTACCTGCACCCGATCGCGCGGGAGCACCAAGTCGGGCACATCCTTCGCGCCGCGGCGAACGCTGCTCGCATCGCCGAGATCGAGGCCGGCGACGATCCTGACGTGGGTGTCGCGTTCATCGAACGGGCCCGCGTCCGGGCGACGCCGACCCTGATCGACGTGCTGCGCAGATACCCCATCGCACGTACCGGCAAGAGCCGCGCGGCACAGCTCATGTCGGCGCTGGACGCGTCACTGCGCGTGCGAGGATGCCGACCATGACCATTGTTCTGGTGCACGGCAATCCGGAGACCGACGCGCTCTGGGGTCCACTCGTGGACGCCCTCGGGCGTGACGACGTCGTGCGGCTGTCACCACCAGGGTTCGGTGTCCCGCTGCCCGATGGGTTCTCGGCGACCTACCTCGCCTACCGCGACTGGCTCGAAGACGAGCTCGAAAAGTTCGACGGGCCGATCGACCTCGTCGGGCACGACTTCGGCGGCATCCACGTGGTCAACGCGATGATGCACCGCCCTGAGCTCGTCCGCAGCTGGGTCAGCGACGTCCTCGGGATCTTTGACACCGACTACATGTGGCATGACTTGGCACAGGTGTGGCAGACACCCGGCGAGGGTGAGGAGATGGTCGCCACCTTCCTCGGTGGTACTGCCGAGGAACGCGCCGCCGCCTACGCCCTCGGCGGCATGCCGATTGACGTCGGCACCGAGATCGCGGCGGGCCAGGATCCGGACCTGGGCCGGGCCATCCTGCTGCTCTATCGCTCGGCGGCGCAGCCGGCGATGGCGCACGCCGGTCGGGACCTGGAGAACGCGGCGGCTCGGCCGGGACTGTCCATGCTGGCCACGGAGGACACCTACGTTGGGTCCGTCGAGATACGCCGCCGCGCCGCCGATCGGGCCGGCGCACGGACCGAGACCCTCGAGGGGCTGGGGCATTGGTGGATGGTCGAGGATCCCGCCAGAAGCGCGAAGATCCTCAACCAATTCTGGGATGGACTCGACTAGTCAGAAGTCGCGCGGTTCCATCAGGGAGATGCCGAGGATCGCGGCGAGCAATCCGAAGATGGTGATCGCGGACAGCAGATCGCCCCATTGGAAGGGGTAGAGCTCACCGTCGATCGACAACACCAGCACCGTTTCGATCACGCCGAACAATACGAAGAAAGCAACCAAGGTGCTACGAGAAACCTTGCGGTGCAATGCGGTACGCCGCAGTTCGATGATGAGCGTGAGCAGGAGCAACGGCAGGATTTGCGCGAGCGCGGAAGCCGTCGGGCCATCCATCACCACGATTGTCATGCGCTTGCTCCGCCCGTTGCTTGCCGACGCTATCAAGCCAGACGGCTTCACCCAGCGATCGCCCGCGGCGTGTTCGAACCCCGGCTATCGTGACCATCGTGACCATGGTTCCAAGCCGTAAGGCCCGGTTGGCCCACGCCGCCAAGCATGCTGATCTGTGGAATGCCGGCAAGAAGGATGAATGGGTCGCGTCGTGGCGCACGATCTGCCCGGGCGAGGTTCGCATGTTCGACCCGGTGGGGACCGAGGAGAAGCACGGCTTCGCCGCCGCGACATCGGACGCCTACGACATGTTCCAGTCGATCCTCAAGATAAAGATGCTCACCGTTCAGGTCAACGGCAATGAGATGGCCTGGGTCTGCGAGAACCATTTCGGCACCGAGCCGAACATTCAAATGGCCTACAGCATCGAGACATTCGCGTGGGACGACGAGGGCAACCTGCTGATCAAGACCTACTATCCGATGCCGGAATCAATTGACGCCGAGAGCGATCCTTATGCCCACCTGCTGGAGGGACAGCAGTAGCCCAGTCGGGTCGCGTCCACCGGTGCAGTAGCCAGGCTGCTGGAATCGTCATCGCCAGGGTGACCACGAAGACGACGGGCCACGATCCGGTGAAGACCGGCCAGCGCAATACCGACGCCATCACGATCTCCATTGCGATCACGTGCAGCAAGAACACCTCGTAAGAGATCTCCCCAAGCCACACGACCGGAGCTGCCTGCAGCAGTCGTTCGAACCCATGGCCCTCACTGAGCACCAACGCCGCGACGGCGGCGCATGCGACGGCTGCATAGAGGGCGACCTTCACCAGGATCTGCCACAGTGCGGCCTGACCAGTGGTGACATCGCCTGCGATCGGCGTGGACACGAGGAGATAACTGACCACCGCGACCGCACCCATGATGAGCGCCTGCACGCGCGCTCCGACTACCTGAAGCACCGCCAGTGCCATTCCGCCGACGAAGTAGATCAGATGCGCCGGCAGCCACATGCCCGCCGAGCTGGGTAGCCAGTCGGTCCCGTGCTGCAGCCAGAGCCACGCCGGTGTGACGGCGGCCAGGCAACCCAGCCCCGCTAGCAGCAGTCCCGGCCGCCAGACTCCCTTGCAGACGACTATAAGTAGGAGCCCAGCGAGTAGCGGCAGCACCGCGTAGAAGGCGAATTCGGCTGCCAGACTCCAGGTCTGGGTCAAGCCCTGATGCATGACGTAGAAGTACACCGGTTCGTAGATCTGCGTCAGGGTGAGATGCTCGAGCAGCCCCTTCCAGGTGTGTCCGGGATTGGGCCCGGCATCACGGAAGTGGTAGAGCACATACGCGATCAGCACCACGACGAGATACGCCGGCACGATGCGTCGCAGGCGGTGAATTGCGTAACGGCGCAACGACGGTGGCGGAGTTGCAGCCGCGGTCGCCCTTACCCACGGGCGGAACAGCAGGAAACCCGAAAGGACGAAGAAGATCGGGACACCGATCTCGAGACGCGCGTAGAGCGCGCCCAGATAGCCATCGGCCAATTTGCCGGTGCCGTACGCCGCGTGGGTACCGACGATCAGCAACGCGGCCACCGCGCGAAGACCGGTGAGTGACACCGTGCGATCCCCGGTGCGGGACAGGAAAAGTCGTCGACTCTCCATAGGTATCTCTCAGTTCACTCTCAGATGACGACGGCAGGCTGGTCAAATCAACTGTGCATTTTGAAGATTCAGGAGCGAGAAAGACGTCATGACCAACAACCCGCCGCGCGCCCCGCGACATCCGCACCGTCCGTCCTACGCGGATCATGCTATGGGACAAGGGCACCCGTCTGGCGTCACAACCGGTACGCACCGGTCTCCTTACGACTGGCGCTATGCTGGTCAGGCCGTTATCACGCAGCCTTATGATCCGTATCACACTGCGCGTGAGGAGATTACGGGCCCCATCCGCGTCCAGCGGAATAAGCGCTCGCACGGTCGCGCCAAGGTGATCGGCGGTGCGCTCGCTGTCGCCATGGTGAGCGGCGGGATCGGAGCCGCAGTCGTCGCGAGTCAGTCCGAGCCCGCGACCGTCTCGCACACGGCTACTGCGCCAGAGCCGACGAGCAGGCCTGCGGCGAACGTGCCCGCCGGCTCCGTGGAGGAAGTTGCTGCCAAGGTGACGCCCAGTGTGGTCAAACTGCAGATCGACACGGGCAACTCGAGTGGCGAGGGTTCCGGCATCGTCCTCACCTCGGACGGGCTTATCCTGACCAACAATCATGTGGTCGCCGAGGCCGCCGCTGCCTCGGGCTATGGCGGTGGTCGCGGCATTCGTGCCACTGTGTCGTTCTCCGACGGTCAGACCGTCCCGTTCGAGGTGGTCGGAACCGACCCGTCCGGCGATATCGCCGTCGTTCGCGCCCAAGGGGTTTCGGGCCTCACGCCGATAACGATCGGCTCGTCGGCCGATGTGCAGGTCGGCCAGAACGTCGTCGCCATCGGTTCCCCCCTCGGGCTGCAGGGAACCGTGACGACGGGGATCGTCAGCGCACTGAATCGTCCAGTCGCTGCGGGCGATGGTTCCGGTGAGGGGACGTCGGTGATCGATGCGATCCAGACCGACGCGGCGATCAACCCGGGTAACTCCGGCGGTGCCCTCGTGAACATGAACGGCGAACTGATCGGCGTGAACTCCGCGATCGCGACGCTTGGTGGCGGCGGAGGTGAATCCGGCGGCGCGCCGAACGGTTCGATCGGGCTTGGCTTCGCGATTCCCTCCGATCAGGCCAAGCGCATTGCCAACGAACTGATATCCAACGGCACAGCCAGCCACGGCTCGCTCGGTGTCCAGCTCAGCAAGGACCCATCCGCAAGTGGCGCGGCTATTGCCAAGGTCGTGGCCGGAGGTCCTGCCGCCGAGGCCGGGTTGCCCAGCGGTGCGGTGATCACCAAGGTCGACGACCGAGTGATCGACGGTCCTGAGGCGCTGGTCGCCGCAGTGCGCTCGAAGGCGCCCGGCGACACCGTCACGCTGACCTACCTCGATGAGTCCGGCGCGGCTCAGACCACCGAGGTCACGCTCGGCCAGGCGTAGGTCACCTCTGACACTTCCCAGGAGCAGTCGTAGCTACTACATTTTGTAGTAGCTACGACTGTGGGAGGTGCGATGCGGTGGCGCGGTGTCAGCCATGTCGAGTTCGCGGTGCTGGAGTACGACGAGTCGCTCAAGTTCTATGACGCCCTGTTCGGCTGGCTGGGCTATGACAGCTTCTCGTCGCTGAACATGGAGTACCAGTCGGTCTACTACTTCACGCGATACGTGAACCCGCACAGCTACATAGGCATTCAACCGGCACGCACCGGGGAGAAGCTTAAGCACAGCGACCAGGCGGTCGGCATCAACCACATCGCGTTGTGGGCCCGCAGCCGGAAAGAGGTCGATCGGTTCTATCGCGAGTTCCTGACCAACCATGACATCCACGTCACGGACGAACCGAAGGACTACCCGCAGTACTGGCCCGGCTATTACGCGGTGTTTTTCGACGACCCGATCAACGGGATTCACTGGGAACTGGCGTGGGTCCCGAAAGTGCCCAGCCCGCGCCAGGTTTGGCAGTTTTACCGCGCTCTTCGCGTCTTCACCGGGAGCCGGTCCGATCTTGCGAGAACGGTTCCGGGCGTCACGTTCCAGGCCAGGCGAAGTCTGCCGCGCCGTTGATCGCCCCAGCGGCCCCGGATACGGCACAATCGCGCACGTGACGCCGCCCCAACAACCCGGTCAGCCGGACTGGCGCGGTAGGCGCACGCCACAGCCGGACCCGGCCACTCGGCCACTCCCGCGTCCTGAGCCGCCGACAGACAAGCTTCCGAAGTCGCGTCGTTCCACGCGCACCGCGCGAATTAGACGAGCGCCGTCACCGGCCGATGTGCGGCCGACGCAGGTGATTCCACCGGTTCCGGCGGCACCACCGCCACCGTCGTTCGACGACAGCCCCTGGGATCCGCGGCCCCGTAACCGCAAGACGATCCTCCTGACCGCCGTCATCGTGCTCGCGCTGGCGGCCGGCGGGCTGGCGGGCGCTGAGCTCTACGCACGCCACCGCGCGGATTCGATTCTGGTGGAGGTCGCCGAATGCGTCGTCGAGGACGGTTCCAGCGTTTCGTTCGGGGTGAATCCGCCCTTCCTGTGGCAGTACATCACCGGCGACTACACCAATATCTCGGTCACGACTGACGGCAACCGCGTGCAAAGCGCCAACGGTATGACGGCCGAGGTCACCCTCGCCGATGTGCGGTTGCATGAATCCGGGGGCTCCAAAGGCACCATCGGATCGCTCAACGCGACGCTCAGCTGGAAGTCGGCGGGAATCAAAGACACCGTGGCCCAAAACCTGCCCGGTGTAGGCAATCTCATCACCGGAGTGCGTACCGACCCCGCCGCGGACACTGTGATCCTGGACGCCGGTGACAACACCGTGACCGCGAAGCCCGTGGTGCGGGAGGGCGACCTGAATCTGGAAGTTCTCGAGGTGACGGGCCCGTTGCCGAAGGACGCCGTGCAGGGCGCACTCGACGGGTTGACGAAGAAGCTGAACGACAACTATCCGCTGGGGATCCATGCCGACAGCGTCGACGTGACCGAATCAGGAGTCGTCGGGAAGTTCTCGAGTCACAACGCCTCGATCCCGAACGAGGCCGCCAACCCCTGCTTCGCGCGCCTCTAGCCCTCGGGCGGCGCGTCCGGTACGACGACCGAGATCTCGTCCCCGAGCCGGTATCCCGGCGTGAGCGGCAACTCTTCTCCGCTCCAGAACACTCCCGGATCGAACCAGTTGTAATTCTTTTCCGTCGACATCAATCCCATCTCCTCATAGGTGATCGCGACTGTCTCGGCGCAGTAGGCGGTCTCCAGACCGCCTTGCAGCTTCGCCTGCTTCTTTCTCTGGGTGCGCTCAGCAACCTTCTTGTGCAGGAACGGAATTCCGCGCGTGAAGTCGGCGGTGTTCACGCGGCCGCGAAACCACCTACCGGTCAGCCGGGCCGTGCTGGGAAAGGGCGTGCCATCCATGCGGGCGACCACTTTGAGCGCACGGTCCTCCTGCTCGCGGGTGGCGTACGGCGTCAGCTGACGGAACCAGCAGCGCTGGTGATAGTTGTGCACCCAACGCTCGACGACCTGGCGTGCATCGTTGAGCTGAACTCCGCGGTGATTGCCGCCGGTCCACATGTCGGTCAGTTTGTCGCCCAGTTCGGCGTGCCAGATCAGCGGCGGCAGATCCTCGATCGCGATCGTCATCCCGACGTGGTTGACCGGGCTGTTGCTCATCGTCTGAATCGCACGATCGGGCCCTGAGCTGCCCCGGAACAGCCAGAGATCGCCGGTTCGGGTCTCTTCGAGCGCCTTCGCCAGCGACACGGTGCTTGGATTCACGCCTGCAGCTTAGGCAGACTCTCGGTATGCGCGGGATATGGAAGTGGGTCGGACTGGCCGGAGTCGCCGGTGTCGTGGCGGGCGGCGCGCTGGTCGCGCGCGATCAACGTCGTCGCAACGCGTACACCCCCGAGGACATCCGCGCGCGTCTGCACCAGCGCGTCGCCGAAGCAGGCTCCGCCGACTAAGCCGCGACCGCGTAGAGCCGGTGGGTCCCGCTGAACCCCTTGAGGGAGGCGTCGCGGCCGCCGTCGAACTCGTACCCGTCAGCATTGGCGAGGGCATCGCGCACCTCCTTGCTGACCAAGACCTCACCGCCGTCGGCCTCGCCGGCCACGCGCGCGGCCATAGCGACGTTGCGCCCGAAGAAATCTTCGCCGCGCCGCACCGACTTGCCCACGTGGATACCGATTCGCACCCGAATGTTCTCGGACTCTCTGCGAAGCGACCGCTGGATGTCGAGGCTGCACCGCACCGCCTGGTCCGGCTGGGCGAACGCGACCATGAAACCGTCGCCCTGGCTCTTCACCACATGACCCGAATGCTTCGTCACATGCCTGCGGACCATCTTGTCGTGCCTGCTGATCAGCCGGACCCACGCCCGATCGCCGATGCGTTCGTTGAGTGCGGTGGACTCCTCGATATCGGAGAACAGGATCGCGACCCGCCCGTTGGGGGCCAGTCGCGCCAGGTCCGGACGCTCGACCTCGGCCCAATCGGCGAGGTCTTCGATGGAGGATCGCACCGCGGCGCCGAACCCGTCCTTGCGCAGGATGTTGGCCGTCTGCCATACCGTCTTGACGGCTTCACGACCACCGGAGAGCAGCATGTTCCTGGTGTCGACGCGGCTTCGCAGCTGTTCGAGCTCCTCGCGCTCGCGGTTGCGCTGTACGTAGAGGACGATGAGGGCGACCGCCTCCGCGGCGGCAATCGCACCGAGTACGTAGGCCGCGATCTGTGCACCCATCACCACCCAAGTATTGGATGCTTAGGCCGTGCTGTCTGCGAAGGCCCCGTATTACGAGAGTCGCTACATCAGGGCCAACCGTCCTGACCAGGCACAGGCGTTGTGGTTGCGCGAGACGCTGTTGGTGCCGACGGCCGGCGAGCCCGTCGCCGACGTCTGGGTGATGGTCTTCGACCCCGACGGGTCGGGCAATCGTGCGCTCAAGGAGCCCTACCCCATCGACGCGGCCTCTTACGAGTACCACGATTGGACTGCGCGCATCGGTGCAACCTCCCTCGACGACCGGTCCGCGCAGGGCGTCATCACCGGCAGAGACCGATCGGCACGTTGGGATATGCGGATCACCGCGGAAACGGCCGAACCGGTCAAGCTCCTCACCGAACGCGCCTACAGAGCACGAATCCCGACGGCCAAGACCACCGTGCGGCATCCGCTGGCACAGTTCAACGGACTGCTCGAACTCGACGATGCCCGCGTCGTCGTCGACGACTGGACCGGCAGCGTCAACCACAACTGGGGAACCAAACACACGCCGGCGTATGCCTTCGGTCAGGTGTGCGGGTTCGACAATGCGCCGGACTCAACTCTGGAGATCGTGACGGCCCGTGCCGCGATCGGCCGGTTCCTGACGCCGGCCGCCACGCTGTTCGTATTCCGGCATGAGGGTGAGGAATTCGCGGTGCGCTCGATCCTGAGCAGCCTGCAGACGCACGCGCGCTATGAGCCGTTCTCATGGACGTTCGGCGGCCGGATCGGTGACCACATGATCGAGGGTGAGATCACCGCCGAGGTCGACGACGTCATCGGGTTGACGTACACCGATACCGACGGCGGGCAGAAATACTGCTACAACTCGGCTATCGCGACATGCCGAATCCAGGTGGCCGGCAAGGCATTCTCGCGGGCGGAGCTTGTCGCGTCCCGACGTGCGATGTTCGAAATCCTCACCGACGCCCGCCACGACGCGGTGCCGTTGCTGGCCTAAGCGAATGCCTTTGTCACCGTGGCCATGTCGAAATAGTCCGACCACTTGACGATCTTGCCGTCGACGACCTCGAACACACCCATCACCGGTAGCGCGATCTCGCCACCGTCCTTGCGGCGCATGACGTCGGTGCGCTCGTTCATCACGATGTTCCCGTCGCTGACCTGCCGGTGCACCTGGAAGTCGATACCGTCGAACGCCGCGGTGAACCCCGCGATGAACTCCTTGATCGCCTCCGGTCCGATCACCGGATCCATCGGGACGTTGTGGTAGATGCCGTCTTCGGTGAAGTAGGAGGCCAGCTCGGCGGCATCGGGGGAGGACCACTTCTTGCAGAACTCGGTGACCAGTGCATCGGGCGTTCGTGTCATCTCTTGATGAAACCCAGTGACACAAGGTAAATCAAGACCGCGATCAGGCGCCCTCGGTGAACGCCTTACGCAGAAACGGCGTCGAGTCGGCCATCGACGCCAGCACCGTGCCGCTGTGGTCGTCCTCCGGATAGACGCGAAGCGTGACGTCCTGGTTGTTGGCGACGAGTTCGTCGTAGAACTTCAGCGTCGACTCCGGCGGCACGTCGCGGTCGAGAAGGCCGACACCGAGGAATATAGGGCGATCGAACCCGGTGGTCGGCGTACCCATGAAGTCGTGCAACGCGTCGGCCATGCCGGGAATCGAGTTCAGTGGCGCGACGAAGAAGTCCGCCACCTTGAAATTGGCGAGTTCATCGGAAAGCGCCAGGGTGCAGACGGTTTCGGCGCGGGTGGCCGCGTTCAACCCGGCGGGACTGAGCACGCGGTCGACGTTGAGATCGGGCCGTGCCTCGCGCAGCGCGGCCAGGATGTAGGCGGCGTAGGCGTTGGCGATCGGCCCCAACTCGGGCAGCATCAGGTCGGGGCCCGCCTGCAGGATCAGCCGGTCGATGTTGGCCGGGGTGCCGGTGGCGACCACGGCGCGGTAGTCGAGCCCGGTGCCCGCGCTGAACTCGGTGGCCCAGCGCGCGCTGGCGATGGCGGCACCGCCGCCTTGGGACTGACCGACGATCGCCCACTTCGGTGACAGCGGCAGCCCCATGCCCTGGGCCGCGATCACCGAGTCGACCACACCGTGAGCGGTGGTGACGCTGTTCAGGTAGCTCATCAGTCCGGGTGTCCCGAGGCCGACGTAGTCGCTGGCGACGACTGCGTAGCCCTGGCCGAGCCAGTGCGAGAGGTATTCGTTGTCGCGCGGTGTACGCGGCAGCGCGGACGGGGTGCAGTCATCGCCGAGGCCGACGGTGCCGTGCGCCCACGCGATGACTCCGAACCCGCCCTCGGGTGCCGGGCCGGGCGGCAGGAAGACCGCGCCGGTGCTGACGGCCGGCTGGTTGTGCTGGTTGACCGTGGAATAGAGCACCCGGTAGGCGGATCCCGCGCCGGTGAGAGACAACGCGGGATCAAGCGGTACCGACGCGATGGTGGTGCCCTGCGGAGGTATCGGACCCGCGAAGAAGCGCGCATCGAGCCCGGACCACACCGGTGCGACGGCGTGCGCCGGGGCCATCGGTGCCGTCGCCAAGACGAGCATCAGAAGAACAGACATCCACGACGCGGGTCGCCACCATCCCATGGCGAAAGTTAACCAGCTAGAAGCCCTCGGTCAGCACCCGATCCAGGGTGTCGACGTAGAAGTCGGCGTCCTCGACGTCGATGCACAACGGCGGCTTGGTCTTCAGAATGTTCAGATGATCGCCGGTCGGCTGGATGATCACACCGAGCTCGAGCATGCGGTCGCAGATCGCGGCGGTCTCCTCGGTCGCGGGCTCGAGAGTCTGCGCATCGCGGACCATCTCCACGCCGAGGTACAGTCCGATCCCGTGCACGGTGCCGATGATCGGATGCTTCTGCTGCAGCGCCTGCAGCCCTGATTTGAGGTGGGCGCCGACGCGAGAGGCGTTCTGCTGCAATGCCTCTTCTTCCAGTACGTCGAGCACCGTGATGCCAATCGCGCACGACATCGGGCTGCCACCGGTCGATGAGAAGAAGTAACCCTGCGAGGCGAACCTGTCCGCGACTTCGCGGCTCGTGATGACCGCACCCAGCGGATAGCCGTTGCCCGTCGACTTGGCGATCGACACAATGTCCGGCACGGCGTCCTGTTGCTGGAAGCCCCAGAACCATTCTCCGAGACGGCCATACCCGACCTGCACCTCATCGGAGATGGCCAGCCCGCCGCCCGCCCGCACCGCGGCGTACACCCGCTGCAGATAACCGTCGGGCAAGGCCATGCCGCCCGCATTGCCGTACACGCTTTCGCAGATGAATCCGGCGGGCGCGCTGCCGGCGGCGATCAGTTCCTCGATCTGCCGCACCGCTTCATCGGCGTACCGCACCGCATCGGGACCGCGATATTTGCCGCGGAAGCTGTTCGGCGACTCCACCGTGTGCACCCACTCCGGCCGGGTCGCAAGGGCATTCGGGTTGTCGGCGATCGAGGTCGATACCGCGTCGGTGCCGTACGTCCAGCCGTGATAGGCCTCCCTGACCGCGACCACATCGCGTCGGCCGGTCGCCGCTGTCGCCAGTCGGATCGCCAGATCGCTTGCCTCCGAACCGGAGTTCACCAGAAATACCGTGTCGAGTGGGTCGGGCAGCGTAGCGGCCAGCCGCTCGCTGAACTGGACCACCGCCTCGTAGTTGAATCGCGAGTTCGTGTTCAGCTTGCGCAGCTGACGGACTGCGGTCGCGGCGACGCGGGGATGCGCGTGTCCGAGCACGGTCACGTTGTTGACCATGTCGAGGTAGCAGCGGCCCCGCGTCGACAGCAGGTAGTTGCGCCATCCGCGCTCGATCTGCGGCGGCGTGCGGTAGTAGTGCTCCTGTACCTGCGCGAAGCTCGCGTCGCGTCGAGCCAGCAGGTCGGGCGTCGTCGCCACATCCCTTGAGTCCAACCCGAGCAGCGGACGTGGATCACGGGTCAGCGCAAGCCATCCCGGTGCCAACTCCGCCGTCGTGAACGGCGGCGCCGCAGGCGCACCGATCGGCCGGACGGATACCCGCGCCCACTGTTGCGCCGGTGCCTGTGCGAGCGGATCGCCGACGCGCAGGGCACCCGACGCCCCTGCGCGGACCCCGGTCAGCGTGAGTTCGTAACCGCCTCCGCGGAAGGTGAGCTCCTCCGCGGTCGCGTCGACGACCTCACCATCCCACGGGGCGAACAATTCGATATCCGACGCAGGCCACATTCCGATGCCGGTCGGCACGACCGCGGGGCTGTCCTGACTCAACTTCGACGCCCGGTTCAGTCGCGGCTGGCCGTAGTCGGTAACCACCAGTTCGGCGCCATCCGTCACGGCGGCACGCGCCTGCGCATCCTCGAGATCCGTTGTGAGCCAGCCGCCATCGTCGTACGCGTCCGACGTCGCCGACAGGTCCAGCGTCACAGCCGCAGCGCCGACGAGCGGCGTCGTGACCTCAAGGGCGGAAGGTGCCCGGCCCAACCCGAGGTCGGCCTTGATGACCTCGGTCATCACGTCCACCGGTACGGAGATCGCCTGCTCGAACATGCGCCATTCACCGTCGGACTGCTCGGTGACGTAGTCGTTGTCGGGGTCGAGAGCCGCCTGCTGTGCGCCGCTGACGATCAGCACCGCGGTGCGCAGCACCAGCAGCGGCCACAGTGCTTCCGCCTCCGTGGCAGACAGCGGCCGAATGTCGTTGAATGCCCGGATCGCCGGCAGCACCGACGTGGGGTCGCTGCCCGCATGCCCCAGCACACACGACGCCGTGATGGCCAGCTCGGCCACCGCCCAACTGTCCGCCAGGTCGCCGAAGTCGATGATCCCGTCGACGTGTACGCCGCCGGGTTTGCGCGACACCACCACGTTGGCATCGGTGAGATCCAGATGGACCGCTTGCCGCGGCAGGTCGTCGGCCAGTGACGCAATACGTGACCACGCCTGGTACGCCGCGGATTCGAGTGCACTCCGGTGCGACGCGTCGGGTACGTGCGAAATCAGTTCGGCGACAACGTCGGCGCCGTGCCGGAGATCCCACTGCAGGATCCGGTCGAGGCCGGGGTGGGTGAAGCCGGCGAGCGCCCGGCTCACCCGGCCTGCCACCTCACCGAGACCTGCCACCGCCGTCGGGGAAAGGTAGCCGGCCTGAAGCAGCGTGCCACCGGGCAGATACTGCAATAACCGTACGTACGCCGGACCACTCACCAGACCCGTTATGGTCGTGCACTTCTCGCCGGCGATATTGGGCAGGGGAACCGCGACCCGCAGACTTGGTTCGGCCGCCGCGATCAGATCGGCCGCAAGGTCCTGGGCCTGTAGCTCGGTGGCATTGAAAGCCGGGTTGGCGATCTTCAGCACTCCGGCCACGGCCCCGTCGGCGGAAACCACGGTGAAGTTGCGGTCCTGCTGGCTACCAAGGGATTTGGCGTGGGCCCGCAGTCCGTAGTGCTCACGCAGAATCTGCTCGGCCTGCTCCTCGCTCACCTGCGGTGCAGGCAACTCCGGCTCTTCGAGGAAGTTGAAACCGACGGTGCGGCGATTTGCGGTCACTTGCAGACGAACTGGACGACGGCCTCGGAGAAGGCGTCGTTGTCGTCTCCGGCGGCGGTGTGCCCGGCGTCGGACAGCTCGACGAACTCGGCGCGGGGCACCTTCTCGAGAAAGTCTTTGACGCCTTCGGAACTGACCACGTCAGAGAGTTTGCCGCGGATGAGCAGGATCGGGATCGTCGACTCGGTCACCGCCCGCTCGAGCTTTTCCACCCGGACGAACGGGTCGTCCATCGGTGCGGTGAGAAACGCTGGGTCCCAGTGCCAGTACCACCGTCCGTCACGCAGCCGCAGATTCTTCTTCAACCCCTCGGGGCTGCGCGGCTTCGTCCGGTAGGGCAGGTATGCGGCCACCGCATCGGCAGCCTCGTCCAGTGACGCGAAGCCCTCCATACCGCTCGCCATGAACTCGCGAATGCGGGCGCTTCCGTCCTTTTCGTAGCGCGGGACCACGTCGACGAGGACGAGTTTGGTGACCCGCTGCGGCCCGGCGGCCTCGGCGACCAGCATTCCGGTCATACCGCCCATGCTCGCGCCGATCAGGATCACCGGACGACCAATCTGATCGATGACCGCGAGGGTGTCGTTGCACAGCGCGTCCACCGAGTAATTCGCGTTCGGTGCGCGGTCGCTGTCACCGTGCCCACGGCTGTCCAACGCGACCACGTGCAGACCCTGATCGGCCAGGATTTGCCCGGTGCCCTTCCACGAGAACCGGTTCTGGCCGCCGCCGTGCAGCATCAGCACCGTTGGTCGATCCGCAGCGCCGCGGTTCCACTCGTCGGCGACCAGGCTGATGTCGGCGTCGGCGCCGGTAACCCGGAACTTCACCGTTTGCGGCTCGCTGCGTGTCGTACTCACCGACTTCCTCTCCGCCGACCCCCGGAGGCTCACGTTACCCAGGAAGAATTCGCGCTCAACTTCGGCCCGCGAAGTTCGCTGGGTCCATACACTTTGGTACGTGCAGCCAGGAACCGCCGAGGGCGATGACCGTGGTTGCATCATCGATGCCGCCTACACCTGCCTGTCGGAGCCGCACAGCGGCGCGATCCCGGTCGCGGCGATCCTGCAGCGCGCAGGGGTGTCGACGCGGGCGTTCTACCGCCACTTCGAGTCCAAGGACGAGCTGTTCCTGGCGATGATGCGCCAGGAGACCGACGCGTTGGCCGAGCGGTTGGATCGCATCTGCGCCGAGGCGCCCGGAGGTCCGATCGATCAGGTCAGGGCCTGGATTGCCGGCATGTTCGGACTGATACACGATGACCAGACCCGGATGCACTTTTGGGTGATCGATTCGGACGAAGTGCGCGCCGCCAAGGGATACCGGGAGGCGCGCGAGCGAGCGCACGCCGATCGCGAGCGTTCGCTGGTCGCCATCCTCCGCCGCGGTCGCCACGACGGCACGTTCCCGCTGACCGATCCTGAAGGGGACGCGATCGCAATCAGCGCGGTGATCAGCAGGGTCATGATCACTCAGCATTACGAGGACAAAGCAGGAATGCAGCAGGCGCAGAACCAGGTCCTGGATTTCGCGTTACGTGCGCTGGGCGCGGCCGGGCGATGAGTTTGGCGCGCGGCGGCAGTCGGTATTGACATGCCATCGATTACGCCCAGCTTGTGGTTCGACAACGATCTCGAGGAAGCCGCCGCGTTCTACACGGCGATCTTCCCCAACTCCTCCATCGAGGGATTCGAGCGCTACACGGAGGCCGGACCGGGCACGCCCGGCGACGTCGTCTCGGGCACGTTCGTATTGGACGGCCAGCGGTTCATCGGCATCAACGGAGGCCCGATGTTCCCGTTCTCCGAGGCGGTTTCCTTCACGATCGACTGCAAGGACCAGGAGGAAGTCGACTATTACTGGGATCGGCTGGTCGACGGCGGCCAGGAGTCGCAGTGCGGCTGGCTCAAGGACCGGTTCGGGCTGAGCTGGCAGATCGTGCCCGCTCGACTCACCGAATTGGTCGGCGACCCGGATCCGGCCCGCGCCGCCGCTGCCACGAAAGCGATGCTCGGTATGCGCAAGATCGTCGTCGCCGAGTTGGAGCAAGCTATCCGTTTTTGACGTTATTGCATCTAAATTTGCTCCCCGAAAGTAGCCTTTCGTATGGCTTTCGGCGGGCAAACACGCCTCTCACACGGTCCTGTCGCGCATCGACGATTCCGTGATGCTACGGTCACCCGCGTCCGTGTGCTCTGCTCTGATTCACAGCACATGTGCAGCTGGGGGATCTGTTCAGGCGGAAGGAAGTAGCTCGTGGTCGCTTCCGACGTGCTCGTCAAGCCGGTCCGTGCTGTCGGCGGTTTCTACGGGATGGCGCTCGACACATTCGTGGCGATGGTCAGGCCACCGTTCGCGTGGCGCGAGTTCATCACGCAGGCGTGGTTCGTCGCGCGGGTGTCGATCGTGCCGACCTTGATGTTGACGATCCCGTACACCGTGCTGTTGACGTTCACCTTCAACATCCTGCTCAGAGAATTCGGTGCGGCCGATTTCTCAGGTACCGGAGCCGCGCTCGGCACCGTGCGCCAGATCGGGCCGATCGTCACGGTCCTCGTGGTCGCCGGTGCGGGTGCCACGGCCATGTGCGCCGACCTCGGCGCCAGGACCATCCGTGAAGAACTCGACGCGCTACGCGTGATGGGCGTCGATCCGATCCAGGCGCTCGTGGTTCCGCGTGTGCTCGCCGCGACGCTGGTGTCGCTGGCGCTGTCCGCGACGGTGATCCTCGTCGGGCTCGCGGGCGCGTACTTCTTCTGCGTCTACATCCAGCACGTGTCACCGGGTGCGTTCGCGGCGGGACTGACCCTGATCATCGGCGCGCTCGACGTCACCATCGCCCTTATCAAGGCGGCGCTGTTCGGGCTTTCGGCCGGTCTCATCGCCTGCTACAAAGGCATTTCCGTGGGCGGCGGCCCGGCGGGCGTCGGCAACGCCGTCAACGAAACCGTCGTCTTCACGTTCATGGCGCTGTTCGCGATCAACGTCGTCGCTACCGCGGTGGCCGTGCGGGTGACAATGTGAGCAGCGCGGAGATGGAGCGGACCCGCCGGCCGATCGACCGGCGGTTCCCACGCTTGGCGAAGCGGCTCGACGGTTATGTCGGTGCGTGGAACAGCGTTGGCGTACAGACGAAGTTCTACGGCAAGACGCTGCGCAGCATCCCTTATGTGTTCACCCACTACCGGATCGAGCTGATGCGGATCATCGCTCAGATGGGCCTGGGCACAGGCGCTCTGGTGGTGATCGGCGGAACGGTCGCGATCGTCGGGTTCCTCACCGTGACCACCGGCGCGCTGGTGGCGGTGCAGGGGTACACCGACTTCTCCGAGATCGGTGTCGAGGCGTTGACCGGGTTCGCGTCCGCGTTCTTCAACGTTCGCCTCATCGCGCCGGCGACCACGGCGATCGCGCTCGCGGCCACCATCGGTGCCGGTGCCACGGCACAGCTGGGCGCCATGCGGATCAACGAGGAAATCGACGCGCTCGAGGTGATGGGGATTCGCAGCATCGCGTACCTCGCATCCACCCGCGTGATCGCCGGCCTCGTCGTCGTCATCCCGCTGTACTGCGTCGGCGTGCTCGCGTCATTCTGGGCTGCGCGATTCGGCACCACCGTCATCTACGGTCAGTCGACGGGCGTCTACGACCACTACTTCCGGACGTTCCTGAATCCCACGGACCTGGTGTGGTCGTTCGTCCAGAGCATCGCGATGGCCGTGGTGATCATGTTGATTCACACCTTCTACGGCTTCTCGGCGAGCGGCGGGCCCGCGGGCGTCGGCGAGGCCGTCGGACGCGCGGTGCGTACCTCGCTGATCGTCGCGGCGTTCGTGGTGATGATGATCTCGCTCGCCGTGTACGGGCAATCCGGCAACTTCAACCTGGCTGGATGACGCCATGGCTGACGTGAGGGACGACGAAGGGTTGCACCCCGGCTGGTGGACGCTGATTTTGGTGCTGTTGGTCGTCGGTGTCATCTGGCTGACGCAGGCGTTGTTCACGGGTTCGCTGAAGAAGTTCGTGCCCGTCACGCTGACGTCCGACCGGTCCGGGCTCGTGATGGAGAGCGATGCCAAGGTCAAGCTGCGTGGCGTTCAGGTCGGGCGGGTCGCCACGATCCAGGGTGGCACCGAGCCGGTGAAACTCCAGCTCGAGATCTATCCCGACCAGATCGAGCACATCCCCGCGAACGTCGAGGCGCAGATCCGCGCCACCACGGTGTTCGGCGCCAAGTTCGTCGACCTCGTCTACCCGAGCGATCCCAGCCCGGAGCGGCTGAGGGCAGGCCAGGTCCTGGTGTCTCGCAACGTGAGTGTCGAGGTCAACACGGTGTTCGAGAACGTCGTCGGCGTGCTCGACCAGATCGATCCGGCCAAGCTCAACAGTGTGCTGTCGGCCCTCGCGGAAGGCGTCCGCGGCAAGGGCGAACGGATC
The DNA here is from genome assembly GCF_044452905.1 of Mycobacterium sp. NPDC051804. NCBI lineage: Bacteria > Bacillati > Actinomycetota > Actinomycetes > Mycobacteriales > Mycobacteriaceae > Mycobacterium > Mycobacterium sp. NPDC051804. Next base: position 346,149 of record NZ_JBITCD010000006.1, read on the forward strand.
GGTGAGGCGACCACCGACGCCAACCAGGTTCTCCTCGCGCTCAACCCGCGCAGCGAGACCATCCGCGCCGACTGGCAGGCGCTCGAGAATTTCAGCGACACCTATAGCGTTGCGGCACAGGACATTCTCGCGACGCTCAATGCGGCGAGCACAACCAGTGAAACGGTGGTCAAACACGCGGACGCGCTGGATGCGTTGCTGCTCAGCACCATCGGGTTGTCCAACAGCGGTATCGCTCTGCTGGCACCGAATCAGGCCAACTTGATCAAGGCCATCAACGTGCTCGAGCCGACGACCAACCTGTTGTACAAGTACAACCCCTCATACACCTGCCTACTGCTGGGCGCCAAGCACCTGTTGGACCATGGCGGGTACGAAGCGCCGGGTGGTAACGGACGATCGATCGTCCTCGACGCGGGTCTGGCACTCGGCGACGATCCGTACAGCTTCCCGCGGCACCTGCCGATCATCGGCGCCAAGGGCGGTCCGGGTGGCAAGCCGGGCTGCGGATCGCTGCCCGTCGTGAAGGACAACTGGCCGGTCCGCCAGCTTGTGACGAACACCGGCTTCGGAACCGGAATCGACTGGCGCCCCAACCCTGGCATCGGTTTCCCCGGCTACGTCAACTACCTGCCGACCACGCGCGCGGTGCCGGAGCCGCCGAGCATCCGAAACCTGTTCGGTGGCCCCGCGATCGGGCCGATTCCGTATCCGGGTGCCCCGGCGTACGGCGCACCGCTGTACGCCCCGGACGGAACGCCTCTGTGGCCGGGTCTGCCACCGGCACCGCCGCCGGGAGCGCCGCGCGATCCTGGTCCGACGCCGGGATCGGAGCCGTTCGTGGTGCAGGCACCCGCGTACCAACAACCGACACCGCTGCCGCCGGTTCCGCTGCCGCACTTCGCAGCCCCGGGACCGTGACCCGACCCTTCGACCGACACTTCGAGCAGAAAGGAACGCCGCGATGACCGCCAGCTGGAAAGCCGCAGCCGTTCGTCTCGGCGTCTTCCTGGCCGTGTGCCTGCTCGGTGTGTTCGCGTTGTACGCGGTGTTCGGCCAGATGCGCTTCGGCGAGAAAGCCAACACGTACAAGGCCGAGTTCCTCAACGTGACGGGCCTGGAGAAGAACGACTTTGTGCGCATCGCGGGCGTGGAGGTCGGCAAGGTCGAGAACATCTCCATCCAGGGAGATACGACCGCGCTCGTCGAGTTCACCGCCGACGATTCGGTCGTTCTCACCGATGGCAACCGGGCGGTGATCCGGTACGACGACCTGATCGGCGGGCGCTACCTGTCCTTGGTGGAGGGGGCGGGCGGCACCACGAAAGTCAAGCCGGGGGACACGATTCCGCTGGCTCGAACATCGCCTGCGCTGGATCTCGACGCGTTGATCGGTGGCTTTCGGCCGCTGTTCTCGGCGCTGGACCCCGATCAGGTGAATGCCCTGTCCGGACAGCTGATTCAGGCGTTCGAGGGCCAGGGCTCGACGATCGGCTCATTTCTGACGCAGACTGCGGCGCTGACCAACACGTTGGCCGACCGCGATCAGTTGATCGGAGAGGTCATCGTCAACCTGAACACCGTGCTCGGATCGCTCGGCGGTCAGAGTGACCAGTTCGCAAAGGCGGTCGAATCGCTCTCCGAGCTGGTGAAGGGTCTCGCCGAGCGGAGGACCGACATCGCCAACGGCGTCGCCTATGCGAACGCCGCCGCGGGCAGCGTCGCCGATCTCCTGTCGCAGGCGCGGCCGCCGTTCGCCAAGACCATCCAGGAGACGGACCGGGCGGCCGGCATCGTGGTGGCCGACCACGACTACTTCGACAACCTGATCAACACCCTTCCCGATGCGTATCAAGCGCTGAGCCGGCAGGGCATCTACGGCGACTTCTTCTCGTTCTATCTGTGCGACATCATCCTCAAGCTCAACGGCAAGGGTGGCCAGCCGGTCTACGTGAAGATCGCCGGACAGCCGACGGGGAGGTGCGCACCCCGATGAAACCGTTCTCCGAACGCAGTCCGCTCGTCATGGGCGCCATCGGCCTCGGCCTGACCGCGGTGATCGTGCTCGTCGCACTGCAGTACGACAAGATTCCGTTCATCAATCAGACGAAGACGTACTCCGCGTACTTCGATGAGGCCGGCGGCTTGACCACCGATGCCGCCGTTCAGGTTTCGGGCTTCCAGGTTGGCAAGGTCGAGTCGATCGACCTGGACGGCCCGCAGGTGCTGGTCAAGTTCACGATCGACGACGACATCGCGCTCGGGGACCGCACCGAGGCCGCGATCAAGACCAAGGGCCTGCTGGGCACGAAGATCCTCGAGGTCATGTCGCGGGGCGACGGCCGCCAGGAGGGCACGATTCCGCGCGACCGCACGACATCGCCGTACCAGCTCCCCGACGCACTCGGTGAACTCGCGACGACGATCAGCGGTCTGGACACCACCCAGCTGTCGGATTCGCTTCGGGTGGTTGCGGATACGTTCTCCGAGACACCGCCGGAACTTCGTGTCGCGGTCGAGGGTGTCGCCCGGTTCTCCGAGACCCTCAACGAACGCGACGCGGAGTTGCGGGAACTGCTCACCAACGCCAACAAGTCGACGACCGTGCTGGCCGAGCGCAGCGACCAGGTCGTCAGCCTGATCGCCGATACCAACGCGCTGCTGGCCGAGTTGCAAAACCAAAGCGCCGCAATCGACCAGATCTCGGGCAGCATCTCCGCGCTGAGCCAGCAGTTACAGGGCTTCATCGCCGAGAACCGCGACACGATGAAGCCCGCGATCGACAAGCTCAACGGCGTGCTGACGATCCTCGACAACCGCAAGGAGCGGCTGCAGAAGGGGCTGAAACTGCTGACCGGCTATGCGATGTCGCTCGGCGAGTCGGTGTCGTCGGGGCCGTTCTTCAAGAACTACATCGCCAACCTGCTGCCCGGTCAGTTCCTGCAGCCGTTCATCGATGTGGCGTTCTCCGATCTCGGTCTGGACCCCAACGTGCTGTTGCCGTCCGAGCGCACCGACCCGCAGGTCGGCACACCGGCTGTGCCTGCGATGCCGGTGCCGTACCCGCGCACCGGACAGGGCGGCGATCCGAATCTTCAACTGCCCGATGCCATTACCGGCAACCCGGGTGATCAGGGATGCGGCCCGCCAGGCATACCGTTGCCTGGTCCGACCGGTTGCTACCCCTACCGCGAGCCCATTCCGCCGGGACCGCCCGGCGGGCCGCCGCCGGGACCGCCCGCAGAGGCGCCGGCAGGCCTGGGCTCGATTCCCGTCCCGACGCCGAGTCCGGTGATGGTTCCCGCACCCGGTGAGGTCTACTCGGATCCGGTGGGGGCTGGCCGATGAACCGCATTCGCACGAGCTGGGTGGCCGCGGCGCTGGTGGTGCTACTGGTGGCGGGTGTGGTCGTGCTGCTGCGGACCAGCGACACCATCAACCGCACGAATGTCGTTGCGTACTTCGAGAACAGCAATGGCATCTACGTGGGTGACGACGTCCGAATTCTCGGTGTGAACGTCGGCCGGATCAGCAAGATCGAGCCGGAGCCCGACCGCGTCAAGATCTCGTTCTGGTACGACAACAAGTACAAGGTGCCCGCCGACGCCAACGCCGCGGTGCTGTCGCCGACGCTGGTGACGTCGCGTGCCATCCAGCTGACCCCGGTGTATACCGGCGGTGCCACGATGGCCGACAACACGGTGATCCCGCGGGAGCGCACCGTGGTACCGGTCGAATGGGACACACTGCGTTCGCAGCTCGAACGGCTGGCCCAGGAGCTGCAACCCACGGAGCCCGGCGGGGTCAGTCCGCTGGGCTCGGTGATCAACACCGCCGCCGACAACCTGCGTGGCCAGGGTGCGAACATCCGTGACACGGTCATCAAGCTGTCACAAGCTTTTTCGGCTCTCGGCGACAAGAGCACCGATATCTTCTCGACGATCAAGAACCTGTCGATCCTGGTGTCGGCGCTGCAGGACAGTACCGACCTGATGCGCCAGCTCAACCAGAACCTGGCGTCGGTGACGGGTCTGCTCGCCGACAATCCCAACGAGGTCGCCGATGCCGTGCGGGACTTGAATGCCGTCGTCGGCGAAGTCCAGACTTTCGTGGCGGACAACAGAGAGTCGCTGGGCACGACATCGGACAAGCTGGCCGGCGTCACGCAGGCGCTGAACGACAGCCTCGACGACGTCAAACAGTTCCTGCACGTGGCGCCCAACACTTTCCAGAACTACGTCAACGTGTACCAACCCGCGCAGGGCGGTGCGAGCGCGATCCTTGCGGTCAACAACTTCGCCAATCCGATCAGCTTCCTGTGCGGTGCGGTGCAGGCGGCGTCGCGGCTCAACGCCGAGCAGTCGGCGAAGCTGTGCGTGCAGTACTTGGCCCCGATCATCAAGAACCGCCAATACAACTTCCCGCCGATCGGTCAGAACCTCTTCATCGGTGCGCAGGCGAGGCCAAACGAGATCACTTACAGCGAGGAGTGGATGCGGCCCAACTACATTCCGCCGCAGCCACCAGTCGCGCCAGCGCCGGTCGCCCCGGACGGCGCCGCGCCGCCGCCGCCACCGGGACCTCCGCTGCCCGCCGAGGCCGTCGTCGCGACGAACCCGGCCGATGGTCTGCAGGGAATGATGGTGCCGCACGGAACGGGGCCACGATGAGTACCCGACGAATTCGATTGCGTGCCAGCGCTGTACTGCTTACGGCCGCGGCTGCCGTTTCCGGCTGTGGCAACTGGCAGGGGCTGAACTCGGTTCCGCTGCCGGGGGTCGAGGGCCGCGGCCCCGGCGCATTCACCATTCAGGCGCAGATGCCCGACGTCGACAACATCGAACCGAACTCGCGCGTCCGGGTCGCCGACGTCACGGTCGGCAACGTCACGAAGATCGAGCGGCAGGGCTGGAACGCCCTGGTCACCATGGAGCTCAACGAGAACGTGCAGCTGCCCGCCAACGCCACGGCCAAGCTCGGGCAGACCAGCCTGTTGGGCTCGCTGCACATCGAGCTCGCGCCCCCGATCGATGTGGCTCCGGAGGGCAGACTGCACGAGGGTTCGCTGATTCCGCTGAAGTCGGCGAGCAAGTATCCGAGCACCGAGCAGACGCTGGCGTCGGTCGCACTACTTCTGAATGGGGGCGGGATCGGCCATGTTCAGGACATCACCGAGGCGTTCAGCACCGCGTGGGCCGGCCGCGAAGCCGACCTGCGCAGCCTGATCGAGCAGCTCGACATCTTCATCGGCTACGTGAACGACCAAAAGGGCGACATCATCGCCGCCAACGAGGGCATCAACGATCTGGTCGGCCAGATCGCCGAGCAGAAGCCGGTGGTGGACAAGGCATTACGGACTATCCCCGATGCGCTGGAGGTATTGAAGGATCAGCGGGACAACCTGTCCGAGGCGCTCGTGCAGCTGGGCAGGTTCAGTGCGCTGGCCGCCGACTCGGTCGACCAGACCAAGGAAGCGCTTGTCCAAGAGCTCAAAGACCTCGGGCCGACGCTCGAACAGCTGGCCAACGCAGGTCCTGCACTGACGCGGGCACTGAGCTTCCTCCCGACGTTCCCGTTCCCGAAAGAGACACTGACGAACTGGATTCGGGGCGACTACGCGAACTTGTCGTTGATCGTCGACATGACGCTGAGCCGTATCGACCAAGGGCTGTTTGTGGGGACCCGGTTCGAGTGCAACCTGACGTGGCTCGAGTTGTTCTGGGGTCGCACCATCGGTCAGATGCCCAGCCCGTGCAACCACAATGTCCCGCCGCCTGGGGGCAATCCATTGCTCGAGGCGTATCGCTGGGATCAGGGGCCGTGACATGCGACTGACACGACAGATCGTCATCCAGCTGCTGATCTTCAGCATGCTGGCCGTGGTGGCGCTGGGGATCATGGTCATCTCCTACATGCGCTTGCCCGCCCTCATGGGCATCGGGGAGTATCGCGTCACGCTGGAGCTGCCGGAGGCCGGCGGGCTGTATCCACGGGGGAACGTCACCTATCGGGGGACGCAGGTCGGCATCGTGAAGAGCGTCAAACTCACCGATAACGGTGTGGCGGCAGATCTTTCACTCGATTCCGACGTGCCGATCCCCGCCGATCTCGAGGCCGAAGTGCACAGCGTGTCCGCGGTGGGTGAGCTGTATGTGCAGTTGATTCCACGCAGCGGCGACGGCCCGATGCTGAAGAACGGCGATGTCATCCCGCAGGATCGCGCGCGTGTCCCCATCGACGTGAACACGGTTCTGGATGCGACCAACCGTGGACTGGCGGCGATTCCACGGGACAACCTGCGGACGGCGGTGGACGAGGCGTACACAGCGTTCGGTGGCCTCGGGCCCGAGTTGTCCAGGCTTGTCGACGGCGGAACGGACCTGGCCATCGACGCCCGCGAGAATCTCGACCCGTTGACCACGTTGATCGATCAGTCGCAACCGATCCTCGATTCCCAGACCGACACCGGTGGTGAGATTCAGGCGTGGGCGTCGAACCTGGCGTCGATCACCGATCAGTTGCAGTCGCAGGACCCCGCCGTGGCGGGCATTCTCGAGAAGGGGCCCGGGGCGGCCGAAGAGGTACGGGCGCTGTTCGACAGGCTGCAGCCGACGCTGCCGATCGTGTTGGCCAATCTGGTGAACATCGGCGAGGTCGCCGTCGCCTATCAGCCGAGCCTCGAACAGCTGTTGGTGTTGTTCCCACAGGGCACCGCGACGACTCAGGCGATCGGTGTGGCCAAGGCGAACACCAAACAGGACTACATGGGCGACTACCTGACGCTGAACCTCAACCTGAACCTGCCGCCGCCATGCACGACGGGATTCCTGCCGACCCAGCAGCAGCGGGTGCCCGCGCTGCAGGACTACCCGGACAGGCCAGCCGGCGATGTGTACTGCCGCATTCCGCAGGACGCGCCATTCAACGTCCGCGGCGCGCGCAACCTGCCGTGTGTGACGGTGCCGGGCAAACGGGCGCCCACGGTGAAGATGTGCGAGAGCGGCGAGAACTACGTGCCGCTCAACGATGGATACAACTGGAAGGGCGATCCCAACGCCACGCTGTCCGGTCAGCCGATTCCCCAGCTGCCGCCAGGAGAAGTTGCTCCTCCACCGGGTCCGGCACCGCCGCCGATAGCGGCCGCCGAATATGATCCGGCGACAGGCACGTACGTTGGACCGGACGGACGTGTGTACACACAGTCCAACCTGGCCCGAAGCGCCGCAGAGGAGCAAACATGGCAGACGATGCTGATGCCCCCGACGGGGAACTGACCGAGTCTTCGGCGTCCGAGGAGAAAACCGGCGCCGTCGAGCCCGAATCAGCCGTTCAGGAGGACAGCACCGCATCGGACGCCGCATCCGCTGACGAGGACGCTTCGGCTGACGAGCCCGTTTCGGCTGACGAGGACGCTTCGGCTGACGAGCCCGCCGACGAGGCTGCGGCGACTAAGGCATCGAAGCCGCCGATGTCGCACGTTCGGCTCGCGCTGATCGCCGGCCTTGTCGTGGTGGTCGCACTCGCTGGGCTGACGGGTTGGACGGGCTACCGCGCATACAAGGCGTATCAGGGTGAAAAGGAACGCCAGCTGTTCCTGCAAGTGGGCAGGCAGGGCGCGATCAACCTGACGACGATCGACTGGCAGAACGCCGAGGCCGACGTGCAGCGCGTGCTCGATTCGGCGACCGGAACCTTTTACGACGATTTCCAGAACCGCTCGGCGCCGTTCATTCAGGTCGTGAAGCAGGCGCAGTCGAAATCGGTCGGGACAATCGCCGAGGCGGGGCTGGAGTCGGCGTCGAGCAACGAAGCGCAGGTACTTGTCGCGGTGACGGTAAACACCTCGAACGTCGGCGCACCCCAGCAAGAGCCGCGCGCATGGCGGATGCGGCTGACGGTAGAGAAGGTTGGTGACGAGGCAAAGGTGTCCAACGTGGAGTTCGTACCGTGAGCAGCAGACACCGGTTGCCCGCGGGCCGCGGTAAGGAACCCGTGGAAAAGGCCGAGCAGCCTACAGACGACACCGAAGCCGTCGAGACCGACGCCGCCGAGCCCGTAGCCGACGCCGACGCCGTCGATGCAGCCGAGACCGAAGCTGCCGAGACCGAAGCCGTCGAGACCGAAGCCCCCGACACCGCCGAGGAAACAGAATCCTCCGCGGAGTCAACGGAATCCACCGATGCCACAGAAGCCCCCAAGAAGAAGCGGGATTGGGCACGCGTTTTCGCTTACGGCGTGCTGCCCACGGTTGCGCTGTTGCTCGCGTTGGGAGCGGGGTTCGCCCGGTGGCAGTACAACGACAGTGAATACGGAGCAGTGCCGCCGTCGGCCTCGGAGCAGAACCCTTCTCCGGCATTCGATTCGATAAATGCCGCCAAGGACAGCACGATCAAGATGCTGTCGTACAAGCCGGAAACGGTCGGAGAGCAGCTCAACGCTGCTCGCGACCTGCTGACTGGTGAGTTCCGCGATTCGTACACGTCGCTGATCAACGATGTGGTGATTCCGGGCGCGACCGAGAAGAAAATCTCGGCCGTCGCGTCGGTGCCGGCCGCGGCGTCGGTGTCGGCTGATCCGACGCATGCCGTGGTGCTGGTCTTCGTCAACCAAACGGTGGTCGTCGGCCAGGAGCTCCCGACCGACACGGCATCCAGCGTTCGAGTGACACTGGAGAAGGTCGACGGTCGCTGGCTGATTTCGGAGTTCGAACCCGTCTGATGCTCGCGCCCGAGACAATCGACGTCGCGACACCCACGGTGCAGCTACGCGTTCAGTCGTGGGGTCCAGATGATGCGCCGATCGCGTTGTGTCTACACGGTTTTCCCGACACCGCCCACGGATGGCGCAAGGTGGCGCCGTTGCTGGTGGATGCGGGGTGGCGGGTGATCGCGCCGTTCAATCGGGGTTATGCGCCGTCGTCGCTACCTTTGGACGGCAGCTTTCATATCGGTGCGCTGATGGACGATGCGCTGCGGGTGCTGGACGCGGTCGGGCCGACGGGCCGCGATGTGATGATCGGCCACGACTGGGGCGCTATGGCGGGTGCGGGGTTGGCGGCGATGCCGGACAGCCCGTTCAAGAAGGCCGTGATCATGTCGGTTCCGCCGGCTGCGTCGTTCCGCCCACCCGGCGGTGGGGTGTCCGACGGCGGACGGCTCGCCGCGACGCTGCCCGCGCAGCTACTGAAGAGCTGGTACATCCTGTACTTCCAGTTGCCTTGGCTGCCAGAGCGTTCGACCGAATGGATAGTGCCGCGGCTGTGGCGGAAGTGGTCGCCCGGGTATCGGGCCGGTGAGGATGTGCGGCACGTAAAGGAAGCCATCGGTGCCCCCGAACGATGGCGCGCCGCACTGGGTTACTACCGCACAGTCATACGCAACACCAAAGTGCCGCCGCAGTATGCGGAGTTGCACGAGCATTGGCTTCATGCGCCGCGGATCCCCACCCTCTATCTGCACGGCCGCGACGACGGCTGTGCCACACCCGATTACGCGCAGTGGGTCGAGAAGATTCTGCCCGATGGTAGCGACGTGGCGATCGTCGAGGATGCCGGGCATTTCCTCCAGCTGGATCAGCCCGAAGTGGTTGCGCGCCGGATCATCGACTTCATCGAGTAGTCGATGACGCGTCTGTCTGCTGTGGACGCGCAGACGTACTGGATGTCGGCCAAGATCCCGAATGACACTGTGCTGCTGTACGGATTCGACGGTGTAGCCGCCGAACCGGAGGTGGCGATCGAGGAGATCGCCGAAAGGGCGCGCGGCTGTCCCGATCTGACGGTGCGCATCGAGGACGGTGGACGCCTTACCTACCCAGCGTGGGCGCATCGCGAGGTTGACCGATCGCAGTTCGTGTTGCACGACAAAGGAAGCGGGAGTTTCCAGGCGTGTTTGGACGAGGCGCGTGTCCTGACCGCCGAACGGCTGGATGCGCGGGTGGCGGCGTGGCGGATGCATGTGTTCACCGGAGTCGAAGGTCTGCCGGGCGCCGCGGGTTTGGGCACCGTCGCGGTGTTGCAGATTTCGCACGCGCTTGGCGGCGGCGGGCGAACGTCGGCGCCCGCGGCGATCATGTTCGGTCGACGCGACGGCGTCGTACCGGGGATCGATGCCCCGCACGCCGGGCCGTTCATGCTGCCGATCGAGGGGTTTCGCGCCGCACGTGCGCACCGCACGTTGGTGGAGGACACCGAGGCGGGACGGATTCCGGCGCCGGCAGATTTGCGGCCGGCGTTGCGGACCAATGCGCGCCCCGCAGGACCGCGGCACTTGCGGACGGTGGTGCGGCGGAGGTCGGACTTGTCCGGCCCGACAGTGACGGTCGCGGCGTTGTCGGCGGTGTCAGTGGCGCTGGCCGCGCAGTTGCAGAGTCTCGGTGAGGACCCGTCGTCACTGGGGGCCGAGGTGCCGATGGCCAAGCCGCCACCGCGGCTGGCGTACAACCACTTCGGGAATGTGGGCGTAGGCCTTTATCCGGAGCTGGCGGAGCCGGAACGCGGAGCGCGAATCGAGGCGGATCTCGATACGCGCCGTCGCCGCGCGGCGCACCCGGCAATGCGGATGGCGGACCGCGCTTTCGCGGCGACGCCGGCACCGTTGTTGCGTTGGGGGATGGACCGATTCGATCCCGATGTGCGCGTGGCAAGCGTGACGGGCAACACCGTGGTGTCCAGCGTGAATTGTGGCGCAATGGACTTCGGTTTTGGCGGCGCACCGGTGACTGTGGCATGCGCATTCCCCGGCCTGTCACCGATGATGGGCCTTACGCATGCCGTGTGCGGCGTCGGCGACACGATCTCTCTGAGCGTGCACGCGGCTGAGTCGGCGATCGACGACATCGATGACTACATTGAAAGATTGGAGGCGATGATTTGACCGACGATCGCGTGACCCCACAGCAGGTTCACGAGGTGGCGTTCTCCAAACCGCAGCTCTTCAAACGCGGTTACGACGAAGACGAGGTCGACGCCTTTCTCGAGCGCGTCGAGTCCACGCTGCGCGATCGGACCGCACCCGGCAGTCTCACCGTCACCGATCTCTACGATGTCGCGTTCTCCAAGCCGCCGATTGGCAAGCGGGGATACAACGAAGAAGAGGTCGACGCGTTCGTGGATCGCATCAGAATCGAACTGTCCCGGCGCTGACCGGCGCTCAGAACGGTGGCGGGTCGTCGTAGCTTGGGGGTGGCCGCGAGGGAAAATGGGCGCTGCCCCAATCGGTTCCGGGATCTTGCGATTGTTCGCGTTCGCGTTCGCGTGCCCGTTGCTCGGCCTCGGCTTGGATGAGGGTTTGGTTGAATCGCCGTTCTTCGTCGATGGCTTTCGTGCGGTTTTGCGCTCGGGTGGTCTGACGTCGCGGCATCGCCAACCCGCGGGCCGCGGGGTCGGTGGTGGCGTCGCTGGGGCGCACCACTTCTGCGGGGGCGGTGGGGTGGCACAGGGTCGGGAACAGCAGCCGGCTGCCGGGGTGGGTGGTGTATTTCTGGCCCTGCGGGCAGGTCCAGGTAACTGTGCCATCGGGGTGCTGCTGGTCCTGCCAGCCCCAGAACGTCTTGAGCAAGTGATGTTTTCGGCACAGAATCTTGAGGTTCGACGCCTGCGTCGGACCATGCGGGTAGGCGATCGTGTGGTCGATATCGCAGCCATAAGCGGGTTCGTCACAGCCGGGGAACCGGCACGTCATATCCCGGCACCGGATGAACGTCGCCAGCACCACCGACGGGATATAACGGGGTTCCGGTGGCGCATCGCCGGGATGGCGGATCGGTACGATCTTCGCCGTGCCCGCCACCTTCGCGGCCAGCAGCGGGGCGGGCAGAATCCCGCCGCTGAGCAGTGCAGCCGGTCGTGTGCGGGCCGGCCCATTGGTCGGGGGCGGATCAGGGGTCAGCGCGTCACCCCAGGTCACCTCGCTCAGCGGCTTGTCGAACAACGGTGGGTCCTTGCCGTCCAACTGGGCGGGGGTGTCATCGGTCAGCGACTCCTCGTGCGCGACGACATGCACCACCACCGCACTGGATACCGCACCCTTGGCGTCGCAGTCGGGGTTCTCGCATCCGCAGACCAGGCGCTCAGCCTTCTGTCCCAGGGCGCCCAGGGCCGCGGAACGGCGCTGATCCAGCGTGCGCGGATCACCCTCGCACACGGTGCGTGCGATCGCGTCCAGTTGTTGGTCCAAGGCGTCGGCGTCGGTGGCCAACAGTTGCGCTTCCAGGGAGGCGGTCCCGGATCCGTCCTCGGGTTTGTGGATATCGACGTGGCAGCCGCGAGCGGAGTATTCGGTGCGTCGTACTGCGGCGGGGTCGTAGCGGTCGATCCAGTGGTCGATCTCGTGCTCGATCTTGTCTACCGACAGCGAAGCCCAGTCTTGGACTCGGGCGCCGATCTCGGTGTCCACCTTGGCCAACGCGTCGGGATCTTTGATCAATCGAGTGCGGTTCACGATGGCGGCCACCATGCGGTAGTTGATGGCGCCTGCGGCGAACACCTCGGCCACCCGCGGCAGGTACCGGCGCAACGAATCAGCCACCAACAGTTGGTGGGAGGCCACCCCGAGTGACACATTCTGGGCGGCGGCGATCGAGGCCGCGACCGCGCCCCAGTTGTCGAGGCACCACTGATCGCGGTTGTCGGATCCGTCGGCGGCCAGCATGCGTTCGAGCTCATCAGCGGACGCGAAGAGGCGGCGTGCGCAGGCGGCGTTTTCGACGTGCGCCCACGCTCCGACCGCTGCGACACCCCGACTGGCGAGCGCCGCGTTCACAAGTGATTCGAACATGCATTCGACACTAGCGCCGTCGCGGCCGCGAAACAGCAGCTCAAGCCCAAGCTGTGGATAAATCCGCGGTTGGGGATAACTTCAGAAGGTGCCAGGGGTTCGAGGGGTGCCGGGCGATTAGGGGTAACCCGCCCGACGTCACGGGCGAAGCGACGCGATCCCCACATCAAGCGCGGCTTCGAGGTAGCTGATTTCACCCGTCGCCAACATGATCCCGACGCCACCCTGGATCCCGGCGAGCAGTGCCGCGGCGACGTGCTCCGCCGACAGGTCGTCCGAAACCTTCGCGGCCGACTGCATATGCCGCACCCCCGCAGCGATCTCGTCATGCCACTGCCGCATCAACGCCGACGTGACCGCCTGCGCCCCTGGCGTCGTCCGTCCGATCTCCGAAGTCAACACCGACAGCGGACAGTTCTGACCCTGCCGCCGGTACCGGTCCACGACAGCATCGCGCCACCGCTGCCATGCCGCCCACGACGTCAACTCACCGAGGTAAGGCTGCTGGTCGTCGAGAACCTGTTGCGCCTCGTGCGTGGCGACGGCCAGCAGTAGCTGCTCCTTTCCATGCGGGAAGTAATGGAAGAGCTGGCTTTTCGAGGTTTCGGTCCGCGCCATGATGTCGTCGAGCGTCGCCACCGCGACCCCGTATTCGCGAATTTCCGCCGCGGCACCGTCGATGATCCGCTGTCGCGTCGCCCGTCCTTTGGACGTCAATTTCTGGACTTGCGGGTCCATTTTGAGAAGCGAACCATGCGGACTCATGAACAAAAACACTACGCGGCTCGAGGGCCGCACAGCATTGGTCACCGGCTCCACCGGCGGTCTCGGCGTGGCCATCGCCACCGCGCTCGCGGCTGAAGGCGCGTTCGTCGTCGTCAGTGGCCGCGACAAGAAACGCGGAGACACGGTGGTCGCCGACATACGCACAAAGGGCGGCCAGGCCGCCTTCGTCGCCGCCGATCTCGGTAGCGGCGAAGAAGGCGTGAAGAACCTCGCAGAACAAGCCACCCAAGCCGCGGGCGGACGCATCGACATACTCGTCAACAACGCCGCATTGCTATTGATGCCGAAGTCCACGGCCGACATCGACGAGCGCGAGCTGCAGCAGGCGTTCGCTGTCAATGTGTTTGCGCCGTTCCTTCTGACCGGCCTCCTGGCGCCCGCGATGGCCGAACGCGGGCACGGCGCGATCGTCAACATCGGATCCAATACCGGTCTGCGCGGCAGCGCGGGTTCGGCCGTCTACTCGGGGAACAAGGCGATCCTCCATTCGTTCACGAAGTCGTGGGCCGACGAATACGGACCCAGCGGTGTCCGGGTCAACGCGGTGGCGCCGGGGCCGATCTCGACAGAACGGGCGACAGAGTTCGCCGAACACGTCGCGCCAATGTTGGCGCGCATTCCTTCGCGGCGGATGACGACGCCGGAAGAAGTGGCCGCAAGCGTGGTTTTCATGGCCAGTGACGACGCCGCCAACATCCACGGAGCCATCCTCAGTGTGGATGGGGGGTGGGCAGCGACTTAACACATGGCCTAGATTTTGTTGCATGAGTGCATACGACGTCGGCCTGTTGATCCTGCGAGTCGTCCTTGGTCTCACCATGGCCGCGCACGGCTACAACAAGTTCTTCGGCAAGGGCGGCCTCAAGGGCACCGCCGGCTGGTTCGACAGCATGGGCATGAAACCGGGCATGTTCCACGCCCGCATCGCCGCGACCACCGAGATGGCGGCCGGCATCGGCCTGGCTGTCGGCCTGCTCACCCCGATTCCCGCCGCCGGCTTCGTCGCGCTGATGCTCGTCGCTGCCTGGACCGTGCACCGGCCCAACGGCTTCTTCATCGTCAAGGAGGGCTGGGAGTACAACCTGATCCTGGCGGCGTCGGCGGTCGGCATCGCGACGATCGGAGCGGGGCGATACAGCCTCGACTATGTGCTGTTCAAAAACTCCGCGCTCTACGAGTACCTGCACGGCTGGTGGGGTCTGGTCATCGCACTGGGCCTCGGCCTGGCCGGCGGCATCGGACAGCTGGCCATCTTCTATCGCCCGCCGGCGAAGACCGACGCCTAACGAAGTCCCAACAGTCGATCGGCAAGGAGCTGCGGCGCCGACAGCATCGGCGAATGCCCGCCGGGCAGTTCGACCAACGTCGCGTCGAGGCGCTCACCCACGGCAGCTCGCGACCATTCCGGCCGAAGCATTCGGTCGTCGCTGCACACCATGTACGTCGTCGGCACGCGTGGGTGTTCGGCCAGTGAGAACGGGTACAGCGCCGGGTTGACCGATTGCGGCCGCAGGCGACCGAGCGCGGCCTGTGCGGTCTGCTCGTCGCAGTCGAAATAGAAGACGTCTCGCGCGATGTCGAAGTCGGTCCATTCCTGACACATCCGCTCGTCGAGCGCGCTCAAGCCCTGTTCGTATGCCGGGTTGAGCATCTCCGGTTCGTCGGCCAACTGCTCGGCCAAACTGCGACCGACGTCGGGAACCATCGCGCACAGGTAGACGAGGTGCCGTACGCCCCTGCGTGCGGCCACCAACGGGATCGTGTTGCCCGCATAGGAGTGTCCGACGAGCACGACGTCGTCATCGCGGTCCTCGAGGGCCGCACACACGACGTCGGCATACGTATCGAAGGTGCCGGCGCTCTCCTCGAGCGGTAGTTCCATCGTCACCACGTCATGGCCGGCCTGCTGCAGGAGCGGTGTCAGCTGCTCCCAACACCATGCGCCGTGATATCCGCCGTGCACCAGTGCAAACGTGGTCATGCGGTGAGCCTAGGTCCTGCGAGTACGACGAACTGTTTCCGCAGACCTAGAACACGTTCTAGTCTTTCGGCCATGGGATTTCTCAAGCCCGACATGCCCGTCGTCGACTTCGCCGAGTGGAGCAAGGGTTCACGCTCCGAGAAGATCCGGCCGATGGCCGAGCACTGGGCCGAGGTCGGCTTCGGCACGCCTGTCGTCATGCACCTGTTTTACGTCGTCAAGATCCTGCTCTACATCCTCGGCGGCTGGCTGTTCGCGCTCGCCACCACGGGCGTGGACGGGTTTACCAACGTCGCCGAGTGGTGGACCGAACCGATCGTGTTCCAGAAGGTCGTGCTGTACACCATGCTGTTCGAGGTCATCGGCCTCGGCTGTGGGTTCGGCCCGCTGAACAACCGGTTCTTCCCGCCGCTGGGATCGATCCTGTACTGGTTGCGGCCCAACACCATTCGGCTCCCACCATGGCCCAACCGGATACCCCTGACCAAGGGTGACACCCGCTCTCCGGTCGACGTCGTGCTCTACGGCGCCTTGCTGGTGGTGCTCACCATTGCGTTGTTCTCCGACGGCACCGGACCAGTCCCGGCGCTCGGTACCACCGTTGGCGTGCTTCCGATGTGGCAGATATGGACCATTCTCGGTCTGCTGGCCCTCGCCGGTCTGCGCGACAAGGTGATCTTCCTGGCCGCCCGCGGCGAGGTGTATGGCTCCTTCGTCGTGGCGTTCCTATTCGTGGGCTACGGCGTCGACATGATCATCGCCGCCAAGCTGGTCTGTGTGGCGATCTGGATGGGCGCGGCCACGTCAAAACTGAACAAGCACTTCCCGTTCGTGATCTCGACGATGATGTCGAACAATCCGCTGATCCGGACGAAGTGGCTCAAGCGCAAGTTCTTCGAGCACTTCCCCGACGATCTGCGTCCCGGTCCGGTGTCGCGGTTCATCGCCCACTTCAGCACCGCGATCGAGATGTTGGTGCCGCTGGTACTGCTGTTCTCCCACGGTGGCTGGCCGACCTACATCGCCGCTTTCGTCATGCTGTGCTTCCACTTCGGCATCCTCTCGGCGATCCCGATGGGTGTTCCGCTGGAGTGGAACGTCTTCATGATGTTCTGCGTGATAACGCTTTTCGTCGGACATGCTGAGGTCGGACTGTCCGATATGACCACACCGCTGCCCGCCGCGCTCTTCCTGCTGCTGGCCACCGTCGTGGTGATCGGAAACCTGTTCCCGCGCAAGGTCTCGTTCCTGCCGGGGATGCGGTACTACGCCGGCAACTGGGACACCTCGTGGTGGTGCATCAAGCCGTCGGCGAACGAAAAGATCGAGCGTGGCCTCGTCGCCATCGCCAGTATGCCTGCCTCTCAACTCGAGAAGGTGTATGGCAGTCCGGAACAGGCGATGATCTACCTCTACAAGGGATATGCGTTCCGCGGCTTCAACTCTCACGGTAAAGCGTTGCTGACCCTGGTGCACAACGCGCTGGCAGGTCGCAATCAGGACGACTACGTGATCACCGAGGGTGAGCGACTGTGCAGCACCGCGATCGGCTGGAATTTCGGTGACGGCCACATGCACAACGAGCAGCTGATTGCCGCGATGCAAAAGCGGTGCAACTTCGAGCCCGGCGAGGTGCGCGTCATCATCCTCGACGCCCAACCGTTCCACCGGCAACGGCAGGAGTATCGGTTGGTCGACGCGGCGACTGGCGAGTTCGAGCGCGGCTACGTCAACGTGTCCGACATGGTCACCGGGCAGCCATGGAGCGACGACATCCCGGTGCATGTGACATGGTCAGCGGAGACCTCGACTACCCCATGACATCGCGGACTTTGACGTCCTCGAGCCCTTCCAACATCAGGCCGCGTGCGACGTCGAGGTGCTTGCGCCAGTGCGCTTCGGCCGCGGCGCCATCGCCCGAGCGCAGCATCTGCATCAGCCGCCGGTACGAACGCATCAGCTTCTCGTAGTCCGCTTTGGATACCGGTCGGCCTTCCTTGAAGACGAACGCGGTGTGCCGCACGGTGATCTCGTGCAGCATGCCCGAGATGATCGCCAGCGTCGCGTTGCCCGACAGTTGCACCATCCGCCGATGGAAATCGGCCGTCGTCTCGGCAAGGCGGTCCGAACGCCAATCAGCCGGCAGATGTTCGTCAAGCAGCCGGTCCAGCTCGTCGAATGCCTCAGCGGTTCCTGACTCCGCGAGCAGCCGTGCGGCCAACGGCTCGATACCCGCCCGGGCCGTCATCAGGTCGGCGATCGTCGCACCCGACAGCTCGAGCAGCAGCCCGGCCGGACGCGCCACGATCTCGGGGCCCGGCACGCGAACGCGGGCGCCCGTCCGTGAGCCACGACGAACCTCGACGAGTCGCTCGGATTCCAGCACGCGCACCGCTTCGCGCAGTGTCGGCCTGCTGACCCCGAAGTGGGCCATCAGCTCGGCCTCATTGGGCAGGAAGTCGCCATCCTGGAGTTGACCGTCGACCACCATGCGCCGCAACGTGCCTGCGACGAGCTCGGCGGTCTTCGGCGACCGAACCGCCGTACCTCCGCCGACGCCGTCCGGCCCGATCATCGGCGCCAACGGTGTACTTCGAGCCACTCCCACTCCCACGAAAGTCCTGCTGACCGTCTAGCCAGCTGTGCAACTCAGTAAACCATGTGGGAGATCTTGCAGGTTAGCGGCGCGCAAACGCGCAGGGTGAAACGATATCGGGCATGACCGCGTGCGGGGTCTGCGCCACCGACGTAGGGGAGAACGCCAAGTTCTGCTTCGAGTGCGGAGCGCCTGTCACAGCGAAGGCGCCTGCCGAGTACAAGCAGGTGACCGTCTTGTTCGCCGATGTCGTGCGGTCGATGGACCTGGCGGCGGCCGTGGGGCCGGAGCGGCTGCGCGAGATCATGGCCGAATTGCTGGATCGGTCTGCTGCTGTGGTCCGGCGCTATGGCGGAACCCTGGACAAGTTCACCGGTGACGGCATCATGGCGGTGTTCGGCGCCCCGATTGCATTGGAGGATCACGCACTTCGGGCTTGTATGGCCGCGTTGGAGATCCAGGCGCAGACCGATCAGCCGTTGCGAATCGGGTTGAACTCCGGTGAGGTAATTGCCGGTGAAATTGGTTCCAGTACAGCGAGTTACACCGCCATCGGGGAACAAGTTGGCTTGGCGCAGCGGATGGAGTCGGTGGCGCCGCCTGGCGGTGTGATGCTCAGTGTGAGCACCGCACGGCTGGTCGAGGATGCCGTCGCGCTCGCGGAGCCAGACCAGGTCCGCATCAAGGGCAGCGACAGTCCGGTGTCGGCACGTCTGCTGCTGGGGATCGGCGATCATGGGAGGCGGCGACGCAGCGAGGCTCCTTTGGTCGGGCGCACCTGGGAACTGAATACGGCGACAGCGATCCTCGATGAAGCGATCAGCGGCGCCGGATGCGTGATCACAATCGTGGGATCGCCGGGCATCGGCAAGAGCAGGCTGGTTCGCGAAACCGCCGATGTGGCAGCCGCTCGGAGTGTTCCGGTGTTCACCACGCATTGTGAATCGCACGCCACCGACGTCCCGTTTCATGTGGTGGCACAGATGATGGGCGCGAGCACGGGCATCGAAGGGCTTGATGCCAGAAAGGCGCGAGCACGCCTTCGGGAACGACTTCCGCTGGCCGAGCCCGAAGACCTGTTGCTCATCGACGACCTCCTGGGCATCGGCGATCCCGATGTTCCAGTACCCGAGATCGGGCCCGACGCTCGACGCAGGCGCGTGACAGCCGTCGTCAAGTCCGCCGCTGTCAGCGGCCGTCAGCCGGCGGTGTACGTGATCGAGGACGCGCATTGGATCGACACGGCAAGTGAAGCCATGCTCGCCGACTTCATGACGATCGCTCCTCAGACGTCGACGCTGATGGTGATCACGTACCGCCCGGAGTATCGCGGTCTTCTCAGCCAGATGCCCGGCGCCCAAACCATCGCGCTGCGTCCTCTGAGTGACGCACAAACCACAGCATTGACAACGGAACTCGTGGGCACGGACCCGTCACTGACTGCCTTGGTCGAACGCGTCGCCGCCCGCGCCGCCGGAAATCCGCTGTTCGCCGAAGAGATCGTGCGCGACCTCGCCGAGCGCGAAATCGTCGACGGAGAACCCGGTTCATACGTGTTGCGAAGCGAACGCGCCGATGTCGATGTACCGGCCAACCTGCAGTCGACGATCGGTGCTCGCATCGACCGCCTGCCTGGCGCGGCGAAGAAGACGCTGAATGCCGCGGCCGTGATCGGCATGCGGTTTGAGGCGGCGCTGTTGGCGGAACTGCTTGCCGATGCCGATGTGGGCACACTGATCTCGGCTGAACTCGTCGATCAGGTGAGCTTCACCGAGCCTGCCGAGTACGCGTTTCGGCATCCCATGACCCGTGCTGTTGCATATGAGTCACAGCTGAAGTCCGACCGCGCGGCGTTGCATCGCCGACTGGCCACATTGATCGAGGCTCGCGGTACCGCAGACGAGAACGCAGCACTGATCGCGACGCACCTGGAGTCCGCCGGGGAGCTGCACGCAGCCTTCGATTGGCATATGCGCGCTGCGCATTGGTCGACGTTCCGCAATTTTGCGGCCGCGCAGTCGAGTTGGCAGCGAGCACGAGATGTCGCCGACCGTCTGCCCGCGGAGGACGAGAAACGATTGCCGATGCGCATAGCCCCGCGCGCTCTGCTGTGCGCCCAAGAGTTCCGTATCCGCAGCGGTCGTAGAGACCTAGAGTTCAGCGAACTCAGAGAGCTATGTGTCGCGGCAGGTGACCACAGGTCGCTTGCGATCGGCCTCGCTGGAATGACTCTGGCAACACAACTCGACAGGGGACCCCGCGAAGCAAAGGGTTTTGCCCGTGAACTGGTCGCCGTTCTCGAATCGATCAACGATCCGAGTTTGACCGTGGCACTTTCTGTCGCGACCTTGAACGTGATCCTGGCGACAGGCGACATCGCGATGGCCCTTCGCTTGTCTCAGCAAGTCATCGATGCGGCCAAGGGGGAAACCGCTGAAGGCGAACTGATTTCGGTGTCACCCTTGGCGAATGCGCTGGCGATTCGCGGCACAGCCCGATGGTGCACCGGACTGCCGGGTTGGCGAGACGATTTCGATCGCTCGTTTGCGACGATTGCCGCAGTGCCTCAAGAGTTTCGCTCGGGGACGTTTTGGATCGTTTATCTCATGGCTCTACCCAACGGGGTGTTACTACCCGACGCCGAGGCGATCCGAACAGCCAATGAAATACATGCAGCCGCTGAGCGATTCGGTGAACAAGTCGCGATCGACTTGGGTCGCGTGGCCAGCGGCACCCTGCTCTCGTATGGGGACGATTCGGAGCGGGAACTCGGATTCCGACGGCTGCAGGAGTTGTCTGCATCCGTCAGTCAGAATGGCCTGACCATTCCACAGAATGTGCCCCTGTTCGAGATTCACCTGGCGCGTGAGATGGGCCGCCGTGGAGACGTCGACGGCGCCATCCCAGTGGCGCGCTCAGCCCTTGATGGGTGCCTTCGTGCGCAAGAGAGGATCTGGCTGGGAGCTATTTCGGGACAGCTGGTGGAACTACTCTTACGTCGCGGTTCCGACCTCGACCTGCGCGAGGCGCAAGCGACGATCGACAGACTCGCAACAGTGCCGACCGAGCCCGGCTTTGTTCTGTACGAGATCTGGCTGCTGCGTCTACGTGCTCTACTGGCACTCGCGGACGGCGACGGAGCCACCTATCGGGATCAGCGGGACCGCTACCGCAAAATGGCGACTGAGCTGGGCTTTGACGGTCACATTGCGTGGGCTGCCGAGATGGCGTGATGTGAGATGACCCTGCCTACCAACCAGTAGGTTGACCTAGTAAACTTTGTTCTCTACTTTCGGGGAATACACGACTTTCAAAGGAGATAGGTCATGGCTGAAGCCGTCATCGTCGAGGCTGTGCGGTCGCCAGTCGGCAAGCGCAACGGCGGGTTGTCCGGTGTTCACCCCGGTGAGCTGTCGGCGCAGGTACTCAGCGGTCTGGCAGATCGCGCGGGCATCGATCCCGCCATCGTCGACGACGTCATCTGGGGATGCGTCATGCAGGCCGGTGAGCAGGCACTCGACATCGCGCGTACCGCCGTGCTGGCGGCAGGCTGGCCCGAGACCGTGCCCGGCGTGACCGTCGACCGTCAGTGCGGCTCTAGCCAGCAGTCCATCCACTTCGCCGCGGCCGGTGTGGTCGCCGGACACTACGACGTGGTCGTCGCCGGCGGTGTGGAGTCGATGTCGCGCACCCCGATGGGCGCCTCGCTGGCCAACGGCGGGCACCCCTACCCGGAGGCTTTCCGCAACCGCTACTCGCAGACCCCCAATCAGGGCATCGGTGCCGAGATGATCGCCGAGCAGTGGGGCTTCGACCGCACGACGGTCGACCAGTACTCGCTGGACTCCCATGAGAAGGCCGCCGCCGCACAGGATGCCGGCGCCTTCGACGATCAGATCGTCGGCATCAAGGACCAGGACGGCAACGCGGTGCTCAAGGATGAGGGCATCCGTCGCGGCACCACCATCGAGAAGATGGCGGGCCTGAAGCCGGCGTTCAAAGAGGACGGCGTGATCCACGCGGGTAACTCCAGCCAGATCTCCGACGGCTCGGCCGCCATCCTTTTCATGTCGGCCGAGAAGGCGAAGTCGTTGGGCCTCAAGCCGCTTGCCAAGGTGCACACCGCCACGCTGGCCGGCGCTGACCCGGTGATCATGCTGACCGCGCCGATCCCGGCGACGCAGAAGGCGCTGAAGAAGTCGGGCTTGCGGCTCGAGGACATCGGCGTGTTTGAGGTCAACGAGGCGTTCGCCCCGGTGCCACTGGCGTGGCTCAAGGACATCGGCGCCGACGAGAAGAAGCTGAACCCCAACGGCGGCGCCATCGCACTGGGCCACCCGCTCGGCGGCTCCGGCGCGCGCATCATGACCACGATGCTCTAC
This sequence comes from Mycobacterium sp. NPDC051804, assembly GCF_044452905.1. Classification (NCBI taxonomy): domain Bacteria; kingdom Bacillati; phylum Actinomycetota; class Actinomycetes; order Mycobacteriales; family Mycobacteriaceae; genus Mycobacterium; species Mycobacterium sp. NPDC051804. Next base: position 368,670 of record NZ_JBITCD010000006.1, read on the forward strand.
CACATGCGGGACAAGGGAATTCAGTACGGACTGCAGACCATGTGTGAGGGTGGCGGCCAGGCCAACGCCACCATCATCGAGCTGCTGTGACCGCTGATGTGACCGCCCCCGCCGCTCTCACCGAGCGGCGGGGAAATGTCCTCGTCATCACGATCAATCGTCCGGAGGCGCGCAACGCCGTCAACAGTGCGGTGAGCATCGGTGTCGGCGACGCCCTGCAGGCCGCGCAGGACGATCCCGAGGTTCGCGCCGTCGTCATCACCGGTGCCGGCGAATCCTTCTGCGCCGGGGCGGATCTCAAGGCGATCTCACGTCGCGAGAACCTGTTCCATCCCGACCATGCCGAGTGGGGCTTCGCGGGATACGTCCACCACTACATCGATAAGCCGACGATCGCAGCCGTGAACGGCACCGCGCTGGGCGGTGGATCCGAGCTCGCCCTCGCCAGTGACCTCGTCGTCGCGGAGGAGCGCGCCAAGTTCGGGTTGCCCGAAGTCAAGCGGGGCTTGATCGCCGCCGCGGGTGGCGTGTTCCGCATCGTCGACCATCTGCCGCGCAAGGTCGCGATGGAGCTCATCTTCACCGGTGAACCGATGACGTCGGCGGACGCGCTCAAGTGGGGGCTCATCAACCAGGTCGTGCCCGACGGCACCGCCGTCGACGCGGCAATCGCTCTGGCCGAACGGATTACCTGCAATGCACCGCTGGCCGTCTGGGCGAGCAAGCGCGTGGCCATGGGCGTCGACGACGGAGTCATCACCGGCGACGAAGCCGGCTGGAGCAGGACCATTCGTGAGATCGGGACGCTCATTCGTTCCGAGGACGCCAAGGAAGGACCGCTGGCCTTCGCTGAGAAGCGCCAACCGGTCTGGAAAGCCAAGTAAGCACAGTAATTCAAGTAGGGAATTAGATATGAAGCGCACGATCTACGAAGCCGAGCACGAGGCGTTCCGCGACACGGTCCGCGGTTACATCGAAAGCGAACTGGTCCCCAACGCTGAGAAATGGGAAGAGGACCGCATCGTCGACCGGTCGGCGTACGTGGCCGCGGGTAAGCACGGACTCATCGGTTTCAACATGCCCGAGGAGTTCGGTGGCGGTGGCACCGACGACTTCCGCTTCAACGCGATCATCGACGAGGAGATCGCCAAGGCCGGCGTCCCCGCGCCCGCGCTGAGCCTGCACAACGACGTTGTCGGACCGTATTTCAAGGACCTGACCAACGACGAGCAGAAGAAGCGCTGGCTGCCCGGCATCGCCAGCGGCGAGCTGATCATCGCCGTCGCGATGACCGAACCCGGCGCAGGCAGCGACCTCGCGGGCATCCGTACCTCGGCGGTGCGTGACGGTGACGACTGGATCGTCAACGGCTCCAAGACATTCATCTCCTCGGGCATCAATTGCGACCTCGTCGTCGTCGTCGCCCGCACCGATCCCGAGGCCGGGCACAAGGGCTTCTCGCTGCTTGTCGTCGAACGCGGTATGGAGGGCTTCACCCGCGGCCGCAAGCTGGAGAAGATGGGCCTGCACGCTCAGGACACCTCCGAGCTGCACTTCGAGAACGTCCGCGTTCCGAATGCCAACCTGCTCGGCAAGGAAGGTCGCGGCTTCTACCACCTGATGACCAACCTCCCCTCGGAGCGGCTTTCGATCGCGATCACCGCGGTCGCGGGCGCGCGCGAAACCTGGCGGCAGACACTGCAATACGCCAAGGACCGCAAGGCGTTCGGGCAGCCGATCGGCAGCTTCCAGCACAACCGGTTCCTGCTCGCCGAGATGGACACCGAACTCGAGGTCACCGAGAACTACATCGACCGGTGCCTGCAGGGTGTCGTAGACGGTGAGCTGACCGCCGTCGAGGCGGCCAAGGCGAAGTGGTTTGCGACCGAGACGGCCAAGAAGATCGTCGACCAGTGCGTGCAGCTGCACGGCGGTTACGGCTACATGCTGGAGTACCGCGTCGCGCGCGACTACGTCGACGGGCGCATCCAGACGATCTTCGGTGGCACGACCGAGATCATGAAAGAGATCATCGGCCGCGACTTAGGGCTCTAGCCGGCCCGCCGGCGTGGGCTCTAGCCGATCGGCGCGTCCGCGGCAGGCATCGGCTCAGCCGGCGCCTCCGCGGCTCCCGCAGTCGGGGGTGCAGGCGTCGGCGTGGTGGTCGTCGTCGACGTAGTGGATGTACCCGACGTGCTCGTCGGCGTGATGGCGGTCGGCGGTGCCTTGGGATCAAGAACCGTGTCGATCAGGTAGATCCGTGCGTTCTTGGCGAAGATCGCGCCGCAGACCACCTTGGCGGTGTCGTTGACCTTGATGTCGCCACCGTCGCCCTCGACCTTGAGCTCGGCGCCCTGCTGGGTCGGCCGCTGGCCCTTGACGTCCTCGTTGCCAAGCAGGCCGAGGAAGTCGTGGTAGTAGACCAGGTCGCTCAGCGCGGCCGGATCGGCCTTGAGTGCATCGAGCTGCCCCGGGAGCAGCTTCGCGAACGCCTCGTTGGTCGGCGCGAAGACAACGTAGGGGCCGTTCTCGAGGACCGGAACGATGTTGACCGCGGGGTTGAAGCCACCGGAGATCGCCGAGTAGAAGGTGCTGGCGTCCGGGATGCTCTGCAGCGCGGTTCCGACCGGCACGTCGGCCAGGTTCTTGTAGCTCGGCACGGCGGTTTTGAAGGCGTCGCAGCCCGAACCCTGCGGATCGGGGATCTCCAGCGTCGGTGCGGGCTCGGTGGACGGCTGCGCGTATGCGGTCACGGCCAGCGGCACGGACACGGCGATCGCGGCGATTCCGGCGGCGGCTCCAATGGCCTTGCGGGTGCGGGTCTTCACGAAAATGCTCCTCAGGTCTTTCAGTCGCAACGCATGTTAAAGCCCGTAACGCGCCATCGCCAAAGCCGGAACCTCGTAAAACTCAGGTTGCGGGTGCTCTGACCTGCGCGTTGCGGATCTTGCCACACAAAGCCGCCGCAACGAAAAGAGAGGCCTCCTGCGAGGTAGAACGCGGCCAGACTGTCGGGGCTGGGGGCCTAGCGCAGCACTCGGACCGGCACGTGCGACCACCCCGCCACGTTCGCCATCGCGACTCGTCGCAGTCCACCGGTGTCCACTTCGTATTCGGGCATGAGATCAAGCATCACCTCGAGTGCGATGCGGCCCTCCATCCGTGCAAGTGCCGCTCCGAGGCAACTGTGCACGCCGTACCCGAAGTTGAGGTTGTGCCCGGATGGAACGCGGTCGATGTCGAATCGATCGGCATCGATGAACGTGCGTTCGTCGCGCGTCGCCGACCCGTTGATCAACATGACGATGCTGCCCGCGGGGATGGTGGCTCCATGCAGCGTCACATCCCGCGTGCTGTAGCGGAGTTGGTATTGCGACGGTGCCTCGTATCGAAGCAATTCCTCGAACGCGAAGGGGATTTTGCTCTTGTCCTGCTGAAGTTTTCGCCATTGGTCGGGGTTCTTCGCGAACGTGACTGCCGCATTGCCGATCAGCTTCACGACCGTTTCGGCGCCAGCGCCACCGAGCATCATTGCGAAGGCAGCGATTTCGGCATCGGTCAGCTTCGCCACACCGTCGTCGCGTACGACATCGACTTCAGTCAGCCGGCTGATCATGTCGTCGCGCGGGTTGGCCCGACGCTCGACGACCAACCCAAAATAGAACATCATGATCGCTTCGGCCGCCTCGATACCTTCCGGCGGAACGTGAAAATCTCCCGGCTTGCGCTCCAACTGTGTGTCGCTCCACAGCCGTAGCTGCTGCCGGTGTTCTGCGGGGACACCCAGCATGGTGGTGATGACCTCGACGGGAAAGATCGCCCCAAAGTCGGCGACGACATCAAACGCTTTGCGATCGAGCGTGTCCGCGACGGCAGTGACCTTTTCGCGGATCATCGTCTCGAGGTCCGCCACGGCCCGCGGCGTGAAAACCTTGTTGACCAATTTGCGCATCACCGTGTGTTCCGGCGGATCCATCATGATGATCATTCGCGGTTGCGACGGATCGGGTTCGGCCAGATAAGTGTCGAGCGTGATGCCCCTAGCCGATGAGTAGGTCTCGAAGTCCCTCAGCGCCGGCTCGACGTCCTCATAGCGTGACAACGCCCAGAAGCCGTACTTCTCGTTGTGGTACACCGGCGCTTCGTCGCGAAGGCGACGGTAAGTGTTGAAGGGCGAGTTGAAGAAGTCGTCCGAAAACGGGTCGAACTCCACGCTGTCTCGCGATGTCACCTGCTCAGTCATGACATTGCGCCTCTCGATGCCGGATGAATCGTCCAGTCACAGCCGGTCAGCTCGGCGGAAAGATCCCAAAGACGCTCCGCCATAACGGGATCACGGGCCTTCTTGAGTGTCTTCGTCACTCTTGGTGCGCCCGCGAGCATCGCGATCCGCGGCGCGATATAGGTTCCGCTCGGCTCCTCGGTTGCCACCGCCTGCATGGTGCTACGGGCCGCGAGATCAGAAGGTTGCGCGAGAAACGGCGTCGGGTTGTGCTCGACCCACAGGCGCCATAGTCCTGTAGCGCCCCGAGTGATGTCGGATTCCGCGCCCCCAGGGTCGGCCACATACGCGCGGACGCCGCGGCGGGCCAACGCGAAGACGAACAACATGACGGCCAGCTTGGAGTCCGCGTACGCGGAAAACATCGGCGCCTCGCGGCGATGGCGGTTGAGGTCGTCGAGGCGAATGTGGCCGAACGCGTAGGTCGCGCTGCCCACCGATATCACCCGGTTCTTGATCTTGCTTCCGAGCAGGCAAGTCAGCGCGAAATGTCCGAGATAGTTGGTGCCCATGTGCGCCTCGAAGCCTTCGGCGGTGCGGGGTAGCGCTTGCCCCATCACTCCGGCGTTGTTCACCAGCACGTCGACGGCTTCCACCGAGTCGGCGAACCTGCGCACGCTGGTCAGGTCGGCGAGGTCGAGGTGACGAATTTCGACGTCGCCGGTCATCTCCGCAGCAGCCCGCTCGGCCTTGGGAATGGTTCGGCAGGCAATCAGCACGCTGTGGCCGGCAGCGGCCAACGCGCCGGCGGTCGCTTTGCCGACCCCGCTGTTGCCGCCCGTGACGACAATGCGCATGAAATTGAGTGTGCAGCGATTCGCGTCGAGAGCGTGCGTATAGGACTACTCGACTTTTCGTGCGGTTGCGTAAGGAAGAACAGCCGTGGATGAATACAACGGCAACTGTGCCTGAGCTGCTGGTTGTCACCATTGGCGGCGGCGCGTCCCAAACGTACGCCGAGATTTGGACGACGCCAGGGGGCTTAGCCGCCGTCGGGCAGCACCGTCGCCACCATGTCGGCGAGGTCGTCGGCGGTCTGCTGGAAGGTGTCGACGCCACAGCTCGCATGGACCAGCGCGCCGACGAGGCCGAATTCGAGCGTCTGCGTCACCTCGGGCCACGCACCCGAGCGCAGCATCGTGCGTACACGCCGGTGGTACTCGGCGTGGATGCGCTCCCGAACGGATCGCACGGACGGGTCGCTGCATACCAGCGCGCTGGAGCAGGCCGCGGCCAGACCGGGTTCGTCGGCCAACAACATCACCAGATGGGAGAACTGCGCGACGATGCGGTCCTTGGCGCCCGATTCGACGTCGACGTCCAGCGGTACCGCGCGCAACCGGTCGAGGTAGATCTCGGCGACTATCGCGTCCTTCGACCAAAAGTGCTCCCGCAGCGAGCCGCTGGATATGCCGGCGCGCTTGCAGATCGCCTGCATGGTGATGTCGGAGTACGGAATCTCGCGCAGCAGTTCGACCGTCGCGCCGAGTATCTTCGCGGTATCCGCGTCGTCGCGGCTGCGGTCGTCGTAGGACCGTAGGTGCACGACGTCAGCCATGAATCTCAGTGTCCCGCAACCGCATCGGTACAGAGACGCTCAGAGGTCTCCCACAACCGTTGTGCGCGCGCCTCGTCCATCGCGTACGGCGCCAGGTTCTCTTGAATCCGGCAGTCCGCCAGATACACCGATCCGACGTCCGCGAGGTCGTCGCCGACCGCGGCCCACACCTGCGTGGCCGCGCCGTGTTCGGGCATGGAGAAATCGCGGCGGACGTCGATCTTCTCCTGAGCGGGATCCGACGGAACGAACTCCGTCAGCGCGGTGAAGTCATCGCGGGACATATGCCGGGCCAAGGACGTCGCCACCACCCCCGGATGTACCGCGTATGCCCGGACGGCGTGGTCGCGCAGCCGCCGGTCCAGCTCAACGACGTGCAGGATATTGGCCGTCTTGGAGGCGCCGTAGGCGGCGAACTTGTCGTAGTCGCGGTGCTGCCAATTGGGGTCGTCGAGGTCGACGTCGCTGAGCCGGTGCCCGTCCGAAGACAGATTCACTATGCGTGCACCACCGGCCGCGGCGAGCTGCGGCTCGAGTAGCCGGGTGAGTTCGAAATGGCCGAGATGGTTGGTGCCGAACTGCATTTCGAAACCATCGGTCGTCCGGCCCAACGGTGTGAACATCACGCCCGCGTTGTTCATCAGCACGTGGATCGCGGGTGCGATGGCATCGATCGCCTTGGCCGCCGACCGGATCGCAACCAGCGAGGTCAGGTCGAGCTCCACCGTCGACGTCGCGGCGTCGGGGACCTCGGTGCGTATCCACTCCTCGGTGTCGGCGAGGGCTGCCCGATTGCGTGCGGCGAGGATGACGTGCGCGCCGGTCTTGGCGAGCGCGCGTGCCGACTCTCGGCCCAACCCGGCCGAAGCGCCGGTGATGACGCAGACCTTGCCGGTCAGGTCGATGCCGTCGACGACCTCTAGTGCTGTCGGGGTACTGGCCACCTTGTCAATATGTCACGGTGCATACGATGACGCGCATGCCTGAACCGCTGATAGTGCCCATTCGCGGTCGCGCGCCGTCGTTGCACGCCGAAAGTTGGGTGGCGCCCAATGCCAGCCTCATCGGACAGGTGAGCCTCGGCGCGCGGGCCAGCGTCTGGTACGGCGCCACCCTGCGGGCGGAGACCGAACCGATCGAGATCGGCGCGGGCACCAACATCCAGGACGGCGTGACGATCCACGTCGACCCTGGATTTCCCGTCCGCGTCGGCGCCAACGTCAGCGTCGGGCACAACGCCGTGCTGCATGGCTGCGAGGTCGAGGACGGTTGCCTCATCGGGATGGGGGCGGTGATCCTCAACGGCGCCAAAATCGGCGCGGGATCGCTGATCGCTGCCAGTGCACTGGTGCCGCAAGGCTTCGTGGTGCCACCGCGGTCGCTGGTGGCGGGCGTGCCAGGTAAGACGCGCCGTGATCTCAGTGACGCGGAGGTCGCGCACAACCGGAACAACGCGCAGGTCTATCAGGCGCTGATCGAGCTGCACCGCGGCGCGGTGACGTAGTCACCTACGCGCGACGGCGCGGGCTCGCGGGCCGATGATGGGCGCATGAATCGCAAGGAATTCAGCGTCGCGACGTTCAACCTGTACAACTTCCAAGAAGTCGGCAAGCGGATGAACAAGGGTCAAAAGCCGTGGACCGACAAGGAGTTCGTGCTCAAGGTCCAATGGACCGTGTGGCAGCTGTTGACGATGAACGCCGACATCATCGGCCTTCAGGAGTTGTGGAGCAAGAAGGCGCTCGAGGCGGTCCTGAACTACAACCACGGCACGCCGGAAGAGCCGAAGTATCTGAAGGACACCTACGAAGCGCTCGCCACACCCGCGACCGGAGGGAAGATCGTCTGCGGCGCCCTCGTCCGCCAGGGTCTGCGCGACGGCGAACCGATATGGGAGAGCAAATTCCCCGAGGCCGTGCGGCTGGAGTCCAAGGATGACCCGCTGGATCCCCAGGCGCCACAGATCAAAATCAACATCAAGGCGTTCTCGAGGCCGGTGCTTCGATTCCGCGTGAAGCTCCGTGATGATCAGACCCCGACCGAAGTGTTCGTGACGCACCTGAAATCCAAACTCCCGACGGACATCGGCGAGGAAGCCTGGTACCAGGCTGAAATCGGTAAATACAAACCGCATCGGAACGCGCTCGGCGCCGGTATCTCCACCATCAGGCGGACGGCCGAAGCCGTCGCACTGCGTGTGATGCTCACCGGGGTGATGCGAGACTCCGACACACCGGTGATCGTCCTCGGCGACATCAACGACAGTCAGACCAGCAACACCGCGAACATCCTCACAGAGCAACCGAAGTTCCTCCTTGGCGATGCGCTCGGCGGCGCCGATGTCGGCCTCTACACCGCGCAGACGCTGCAGGAGTTCCGCGATACGCGTGATGTCTATTACACGCACGTTCACGAGGGCCTTCGTGAATCGCTCGATCAGGTGCTCGTCAGCGAGCAGTTCTACGACAACAGCAGGGACCGGCTCTGGCTGTTCGACGGCATGGTCATCAACAACGACCACCTCAACTTCGACAATCACAGAGAGGTCGGCACGGGTGACCACGGCGTAGTGAAGGTGAGCTTCAAGTACGCCCCCGCCTGACCGTCGGAGGTTCCGATTCGCCGGGGCTGGGTACAGCCGTACGGTGAGCAACGTGCGAACTTTGGTGACGGGCGCGACCGGCTATGTCGGATCGCGGCTCGTCACGGCCCTTCTCGACGAGGGACACGACGTCATCGCCGCAACGCGAAACCCGGCCCGGCTGGCTGATTTCGGCTGGCATGACCGGGTCACCGGGGTCGCACTCGACGCGCACAATCAGGAGTCGGCGCGGCACGCGTTCGAGAGTGCAGGCCCGGTAGACGTCCTCTACTACCTGGTGCACGGCATCGGGCAGCCAGGCTTTCGCGAGTCGGACAACCGCGCCGCGGCCAACGTGGCGAACGCGGCCAAGAACGCCGGTGTGCGCCGCATCGTGTATCTCGGCGGATTCGTGCCCGATGACGACAACCTCTCCGAGCACCTGAGCAGCCGCGCCGAAGTCGCCGAGTCGCTGAGCGTGGACGGTGGTCCCGACGTCGTCTGGCTGGGCGCGGCGATGATCATTGGGGCTGGATCGACGTCGTTCGAGATGCTCCGCTACGTCGGGGACCGTTTTCTGTTGATGCCGATGCCCGGGTGGTCGGTCAATCCGATCGACCCGATCTCGATCAGCGACGTCCTCTATTACCTGGTCGCCGCAGCGGACGAAACGGTGCCCGCAGGGGCGTACGACATCTCCGGTCCCGAAACGTCGTCGTACGCCGACCTGTTGCGGGCCTACGCCCGCAACGCGGGCAAGTGGCGTGCCGAACTGCCCGTCAACGGTGTCGACACCGGGCTGGTGTCGTTGGTGACTTCCGCGGTGCTACCGGTGCCGGGCGGGCTGGCGTCCGATCTGGTGGAGTCGCTTGACCATCCAATGATGGCTTCTGGCAACGGGCTTCGCGATGTGGTGCCTGATCCGCCGGATGGGCTTGTCGGAATCGACGAGGCCATGGCGCGGGCGCTCGAAAGTCGCAAGCCGCACCCCGTTGACGCGCTCGCCGATCCGCACCATCTGGCCGACACGGATCCGACGTGGGCAGGTGGCGACACGTTCCGCATTCGGCAACTGGCCAGTCACATCACACCGCCGTTCGTGCGGCCGGCACTGGGACTGCTCGGCGTAGTACCGGGACCCCTTGCGGCCGCGGTGCGTACGGGACTCGACACGGCGATCAACCTCGTTCCGAAGAAGAGGTCCGCGTGACCCAACCGGCTGCGACTCGGACCACGTGGCTGGCCGAGGCCAAAGAGATCATGGGCGCGTGCCCGGTTGCGCATCACGAGCCACCCGGTGTGATCCGGCGTAGACGCGTCATCGTGGCGGTCGTCTTGGTGATCGGCGGTGCGCTGCTTGGGTACTCGCTGGCGCGGCCGCCGGGTGACGCGTCGTTCTACTGGTTGACACTGGCGCTGGCCGCGGTGTGGGCTGTCGGGGCGTTGGCGTCCGGCCCGCTGCACCTTGGCTGCATCCGTTTCCGGGGCCGCAACCAGCGCCCGTGGATCACCGGAACCGTAGTGGGTCTACTCCTGGGCGCCGTCTTCATCGTCGGCGGGCTGATCGCCCGCGAGATTCCCCCGGTTCGCGACTACATCACTCGGGTACTGGAATTCGCCGACTACGGACCACTGCTACTGGTCACGTTCATCACCGTCGTCAACGGTGTGGCCGAGGAGATGTTCTTCCGCGGCGCGCTCTACACCGCGCTTGGTCGCTTTCGCCCGGTGCTGGTTTCGACGGTGCTGTACGTGATCGCAACCGGGGTCGCGACCGGTAACCCGATGCTGGGTTTCGCAGCCATCGTGCTCGGCACGGTGTGTGCGATCGAGCGCCAGAAGACCGGGGGAGTGCTCGCACCGATGCTGACCCACTTTTTCTGGGGTCTGGTCATGGTGCTCGCACTACCCCCGATGTTCGGCGTCTAGCGCTTCGGCTACCGCAAGGGGTGCGCCAGCTCGTCCTGACGCATCTTCGCCGCCACCAACGCGATCGCCGCCAGCAGCACCGGCGCGATGCCTGCCACCAGGAAGATCGTCTGCATCGAAACGACTTTCGACAATGGGCCGACGATCGCGAACGACACCGGCATGAACGCCAGCGAGACGAAGAAGTCCAGGCTCGACACCCGGCCCAGCATCTCGGTGGGTACCCGCCGCTGCAGCAGCGTGCCCCAGATGACCATGCCCGCACCATCGGTGACACCGACCACGAACGTCGCGACGGCCATCAGGGTGAACGACGACGTGAACCCGACGATCACCAAAGGCACGGAGCCGAGGCCCCACATCGCCATCATCACCGTGAGGTACCGGCGGGGTAGCCGGCCCGACGAGACCGCAAGCGCGCCAAGGGCGCTGCCCATTCCGAAGAACGCCAGGATGAACCCGTACATGCGAGCGCCGTCCTCGAATCGGTCGTTGGCGATGAACGGCAGCAGCACCTCGATGGGGCCCAGCACGACGAGCACGAACAGGCTCGCGAACAGCAGCGTCCACAGCAGCCACGGCGTGCGGAGCATGAACACGAAGCCGTCGCGCAGATCGCGCGCCATGTGCGGCCGTTCCTGACCGGTTTCGCGGACAGACGATGTGGCGGTTCCTCTTGTGGCGACGAGCAGGATCAGGCCCACGGCGAAAAGCGCGGCCACGACGACGGAGCCCAGCGCCGGGAACGTCGCACCCACCAACATGCCGGCGACCGCGGGTCCGACGGCGCGTTGAAACACCGGGCGCACCACACCTTCGACACCGTTGGCGGCCAGCAGTTGTTCCGCAGGCAGGATCCTGGGCAGGATCGCGCTGTAGGCGGGGAAGAAGAACGCCGCGGCCACACCCAATAGCCCTGCGGCCACCGCCATGTGCCAGATCTGCAGCGCGCCAACCAGTCCCAGTACGGCGATCACCGATACAACGGTGACGTTGACGGTTTCGACCAGGATGATGATCGTGCGCTGGTTGAAGCGGTCCGCGGCGATACCGCCCACCAGAAGGAAGGCCACGATGCCGACGCCAAGACACGCCGCCACCAGCGACAGCGCGGCGGGGTCGTTCTTGAGCTCGATGACCTGCAGCGCCATCACGACGGCCCACATGCCCTCGGCGAAGATCGATAGCGAAACAGCGGCGATCAGCAGGCGGTACTCGCGGATCTGAAACGGTGCGAGCACACGCCAACCGCCGGTGTCGCGCACCGGTTGTTGTATCTCGAATTGCGTACTCACCGATCGATGGTCGCCGATCAACCCGGGCGGCGTCCAACGATTTTCGGGTGCTACGAGTCGGTGAAGTCAGCCTTCCGGCGCTCTTGGAAAGCCCGCGCGCCTTCGCGGAAGTCGTGCGAGACGAGCAGCACCATCTGGCCCTCGGTCTCGCGGGCGATCGCGGGTTCCAGCTCGGTGAGCGTCGCGGCGTTGACGGCGTGTTTGGTTTTCCGCAGGGATACGGCGGGGCCGTCCATGAGGGCCGAGATCATCTTGTCCGCTGCGGCATCGAGTTCCTCGGCGGGGTGAACGGAGGTGACGAGACCCCATTCATAGGCATCGGCGGCGCTGATCCGCTCGCCCATCAACGCCATCCGCATGGCACGGATGCGGCCGACCGCCGCGGCGATCAGTGCCGATGCGCCGCCGTCGGGCATCAACCCGATCTTGGTGAAGGCCAGCATGAAAAACGCCTTCTCCGAGGCGACTACGACGTCGGACGCCAACGCCAACGAGGCACCGACGCCGGCGCACGGCCCCTGCACGACCGCAACCACCGGCTGCGGCAGGTTCACGATCGACCGCACGGCGTCGTTGGCCGCGTTCAGAACGGATTCGGGCCCATCCTCAGACTTCTGCGCCTGGTCCTCGTCGCTGATGCCCGCGCCCGATGAGAAGCCCCGGCCCGCACCGCCCAGTCGCACCACCTTGACCCGTGGGTCGGTGGCGGCCTGCTGCAGTGCCGAGGTCATGGTCCGAAACATCGCGGCGGTCAGCGAGTTGAGGCTGCCCGGCCTGTTCATCGTGACGTGCAGCACGCCGTCGACAAGCTCGACGGTCAGGTCGTCGATACCGCTGTAGGTCTGCGCGCTCGAGTCGACGGTTGTCATGGCTGCACCCTAGGACCGAACCACTTGGTTATACAAGTAAGCTATGTCGGCGTCGACAGGGTTAGTCGGACGAAGGGCGGTTTTTGGGCATGGCTGGACCACTTCACGGATTGCGTGTCATAGAACTGGCCAGCATCGGCCCAGGTCCGCACGCTGCGATGATCCTCGGCGACCTCGGCGCCGACGTCGTCCGTATCGATCGGCCAGGAAAACTCGGCGGCATCCCGAGCTCCAGACGCGAAACCGCGTTGCGCAATCGCCGGTCGGTGACCGCCGACCTGAAGTCCGACGAGGGCCGCGACCTCGTGCTGAAGCTGGTCGCTAAAGCCGACGTGCTGATCGAAGGGCTGCGCCCCGGTGTCACCGAGCGGCTGGGCCTGGGGCCCGAGGACTGCGCCAAGGTCAACGAACGGTTGGTCTACGGCCGCATGACGGGGTGGGGTCAGACCGGGCCGCGGCGGCTGCAGGCCGGCCACGACATCAACTACATCTCCCTCAACGGCGTGCTGCACTCGATCGGGCGTGCCGGTGAGCGGCCGGTGCCGCCGCTGAACTTGACCGGCGACTTCGGCGGCGGGTCGATGTTCCTGCTCGTCGGGATTCTGTCCGCGCTGTGGGAGCGACAGACCTCTGGTAAGGGGCAGGTGGTCGACGCCGCGATGGTCGACGGGTCCAGCGTTCTGGCGCAGATGATCTGGGGCTTCCGGCAGGACGGCATGTGGTCGGACACCCGTGGGGTGAACATGCTCGACGGCGGCGCCCCCTACTACGACACCTACACCTGCGCGGACGGTAAGCACATCGCGATCGGCGCGATCGAGCCGCAGTTCTACGCGGAGATGATCAAGGGCCTTGGCCTCGAAGGCGCCGATCTGCCCGACCAGAACGACATGGGCCGCTGGCCTGAGCTGCGCGCGGCCATCACCGAGGCCGTCGCAGCCAAGGACCGCGACCACTGGGCCAAGGTCTTCGCCGACAGCGATGCGTGCGTGACGCCGGTGCTGTCCTTCGGCGAGGTCGAATCCGAGCCGCACATCACCGAACGCGACACCTTCTACCGGGATGACTCGGCCGAGGGCGGCTACCTGCAGCCGATGCCCGCGCCAAGATTCTCGCGCAGTGTGCCGCCAACCCCGACGCCGCCCGGACAGGCAGGCGCCGACACCGAAGCCGTACTCCGAGACTGGGTTTAAACGAAAGGAACACATTCAGTGGAGATCAAAGACGCCGTAGCCGTCGTCACCGGTGGAGCCTCCGGGCTCGGCCTGGCGACCACCAAGCGGCTGCTTGACAGGGGCGCATCCGTCGTGGTGATCGATCTGCGCGGCGAAGAGGCCGTCGCAGCGCTCGGTGACCGGGCCAAGTTCGTCGAGACCAACGTCACCGACGAGGTGGCGGTGGGCAAGGCGCTCGACGTCGCCGAGTCGATGGGTCCCGTGCGCATCAACGTCAACTGCGCAGGCATCGGCAACGCGGCCAAGACGCTGAGCAAGGACGGCCCCTTCCCGCTGGACGCCTTCAAGAAGGTCGTCGAGGTCAACCTGATCGGGACGTTCAATGTGCTGCGCCTCTCGGCGGAGCGCATCGCCAAGAACGAACCGCTCGGCGAGGAGCGCGGCGTCATCATCAACACCGCGTCCGTCGCAGCGTTCGAGGGCCAGATCGGCCAGGCGGCGTACTCGGCGTCCAAGGGTGGCGTGGTCGGCATGACGGTGCCGATCGCCCGCGACCTGTCGCGGGAGCTCATCCGCGTGTGCACCATCGCGCCCGGTCTGTTCAAGACCCCGCTGCTGGGCTCGCTGCCCGAAGAGGCTCAGCAGTCCCTCGGTAAGCAGGTGCCCCATCCGGCCCGTCTCGGCGATCCCGATGAGTACGGCGCGCTGGCGGTGCACATCATCGAGAACCCGATGCTCAATGGCGAAGTGATTCGCCTCGACGGTGCGATCAGGATGGCTCCCCGATGACCATCAATACGAAGTTCACCGAGACCTTCGGCATCGAGCATCCGGTTGTCCAGGGCGGTATGCAGTGGGTCGGCCGCGCGGAACTCGTTGCGGCAGTGGCCAATGCGGGTGGCCTCGGGTTCATCACGGCGCTGACCCAACCGACGCCCGCCGACTTGGCCAAGGAGATCGCCAAGTGCCGCGATCTGACGGACAGGCCGTTCGGCGTGAACCTGACGATCCTGCCGACCATCAACCCGCCGCCGTATGACGAGTACCGCCAGGTGATCGTCGACTCCGGCATCAAAATCGTCGAGACCGCGGGCTCCAATCCAGCACCGCACTTGCCGATGTTTCACGACAACGGGATCAAGGTGCTGCACAAGTGCACCTCGGTGCGGCACGCGGTCAAGGCCCAGAGCCTGGGCGTCGACGGCATCAGCATCGACGGTTTCGAGTGCGCCGGTCACCCCGGTGAAGACGACATCCCGGGCCTGGTGCTGATCCCCGCCGCGGCGACCAAGATCGATATCCCGATGATCGCCTCAGGTGGATTCGCCGACGGACGTGGGCTGGCGGCGGCGCTGGCGCTGGGCGCCGACGGCATCAACATGGGCAGCCGGTTCATGTGCACCGTCGAGTCCGCCATTCATCAGAACGTGAAGGACGCGATCGTGGCGGGCAGCGAGCTCGACACCGAGATGATCTTCCGGCCGCTGCGCAACACTGCTCGCGTCGCGAGCAATGCGGTGTCCCGGGAGGTTGTGGAGATCCTCAACCGCGGTGGACAGTTCGAGGACGTCAAGGACCTGGTCGCCGGATCGCGCGGCGTCAAGGTCTACGAAGTCGGCGACCTGGATGCGGGCATCTGGTCAGTGGGCACCGCCATGGGCCTGATCAACGACATCCCGACGTGCGGTGACCTGGTATCGCGGATCGTCGAGGAAGCCGAGGAGATCATCACCGGCAGGTTGGCCGGCATGGTCGAGGCCGATCAAGAAGAGAACGTCGCGTAGGACGGGATTTCAGAAAACAGGAATCAACGAACTGGGCCCCGCACTGGGGCAAACCGCTGCGGAAGAGCGCGCGCCCTCAGGGCGCGCGCTTTTTCATACCGCGGTGGGCAGGGTGTGCTCGTCGTCGAGCTGCTCCGAGGTGTCGCCCTCTACCAGGAAATCGCCGTGGTAGAGCGCCTCGAAGTCAACCTTGATGACATCGGCACTGGTGTCGTCGATCCACATGTACTGAACAGTAACCATCGCTATTAAGGAATCTTTGAGTCACGATTCGGAAAACGGTGGCAATTCTTACCGCTCGGTAGGGTCCGATTCCTACCCGTGAGTAGGTTTCAGCTGGTCGGCGCGCTGAAGTGGATCGGGTTCGTTCCGTTGAGCACAATCCACGTCACAACGGCGGCGACGATCGCGACGAGCAGCAACCCGACCGTGATCTTGGTTGACCACCCCGTCCGGCCGAACACCCGCGCGTCGACCGAAAGCGTCCCGGCGCCGGTGAACAGCAACGTCACAGCGCCGAGCGCGATCAAGAACGGCGCATTGAAGGGGTCGGACCAGACCGCACCCGCCGAGACGTTCACGGCCCACGCGTCCAGCATCGCCGCGATGACCGCACACGCCGCCAGCGGTGTGAGCACGCCAAAGAGGAGACCGATGCCGCCCAGGAGCTCGGTCACCGTAACCATCAACGCCGCCAAGGTCGGGGGTTGCCACCCACCGGTCTCCATGAACCCCACGGTGGTGCTGAAGTCGAACGCCTTGAGCAACGCGGCCTGCAGCATCGCCGCGCCGAGGCCGAGACGCAGGATCAAAAGGCCGATATCCGGTAGGGCGGTGGAGTTCGGAGTACGTACTTCCGCGGTCGTGGTTGTCATACGGCGGTAGACCTGCGGCCGTGACAATTCTCATCGCGACCGCGAGTGAACGTCTAGTCAGTCCGCGTCGTATTTAGGGGAGGGACGAATTGCGGGCGCTAACTTATCGCTGATAAGTTAGCGGCGATATCCAACTAGTCGGGAGGACGCGACGTGCTCGAACGCATCGCAGGACTGGCGATCAGGGCGCCGCGGCGCATCGTGGCGATCGCAGCGCTCGTCATGGTGGCGTGCGGCATCTTCGGCGTACCCGTCGCCAAGAGCCTGTCTGCCGGTGGTTTCCAGGACCCCACCTCGGAGTCGGCGCAGGCGAAGCAGCTGCTGATCGACAAGTTCGGGCAGGGCGATATGGAACTCGTCATCAGCCTGACCGACGACAGCGCAGCTGACGGCGCACAGAGCCCCGCGGCCCGCACGCTCGGCATGGACATCGCGCAGCAGCTGCAAGCGTCACCGAACGTGGTGCAGGTGACGTCGGTGTGGACGGCACCGGCTTCCGTCGCGCCCGCACTGTTGAGCAAGGACGGCAAGACCGGCCTGATCGTCGCCGGCATCACCGGTGGAGAAAGTGCTGCCCAGAAGCACGCCAAGGAACTCACGGAAAAGCTCGTGCACGACCGCGACGGCGTGATTGTGCGCGCAGGCGGTGAGGCGATGATCTATGTGCAGATCAACGGTCAGAGCGAAAAAGATCTGCTGATGATGGAAGCCATCGCGATTCCACTCAGCTTCGTCGTGTTGGTCTGGGTGTTCGGTGGCGTGCTGGCGGCGGCGCTGCCGTTGGCCGTCGGCGGGTTCGCGATCCTCGGATCGATGGCGGTGTTGCGCGCGACCACGTTCGTCACCGATGTGTCCATCTTCGCGATGAACCTCACCATCGCAATGGGTCTGGCGCTCGCCATCGACTACACGCTGCTCATCATCAGCAGATTCCGCGACGAGCTGGCCGAGGGCGCGGACCGGGAACGGGCGCTGACCCGCACTATGGCGACGGCCGGTCGCACGGTGCTGTTTTCGGCGCTGACCGTCGCGCTATCGATGGTGGCGATGGTGCTGTTCCCGATGTACTTCCTCAAGTCGTTCGCCTACGCGGGGATCGCTGTGGTGACCTTCGCGGCCGTGGCGGCGATCGTGGTGGCCCCCGCGGCGATCGTGCTGCTGGGGGAACGACTGGATGCGCTGGACACCCGACGGTTGTTCCGCTGGTTGCGCAGGCGGCCCGATCCCGTGCGCAAGCCGGTCGAGCAAATGTTCTGGTATCGCAGCACGAAATTCGTTATGCGCCGGTCGATTCCGATCGGACTCGCGATCGTTGCGTTGCTGTTGGCGCTCGGTGTGCCTTTCCTCGGCGCCAAGTGGGGCTTCCCCGACGACCGGGTGCTGCCGCAATCGGCGTCAGCGCGCCAGGTCGGCGACGAGATGCGAAACGACTTCGCCGTGGACGCCGCCAGAAACGTCACTGTCGTCATCCCGAACACTGGCGACGTCACTCCGGCCGACCTGAATGGATATGCCGCGGCGCTGTCCCAGGTCGCCGACGTGACATCGGTTTCCGCGCCCGGCGGTACTTTCGTCGACGGCAGACCCGCTGGTCCTCCCTCAGCTGCCACCGGCTTCAAGGACGGCAGCGCGTTCCTGACAGTCGCCAGCAGCGCGCCGCTGTTCTCCGACGCGTCTGAAGCTCAGCTGGATGGCTTGCGCGCGGTGAGCACCCCGGGCGGGCAGGCGATTCAGCTGACGGGTGTCCCGCAGCAGAACAGGGACAGTTCCGTTGCCATCACCTCGCGGTTGCCGCTTGTTCTCGGCGTGATCGCGGCGATCACGTTCGTTCTGCTGTTCCTGCTCACCGGTAGCGTGGTTCTGCCACTGAAGGCGTTGATACTCAACGTATTATCGCTGACCGCTGCATTCGGTGCGTTGGTGTGGATCTTCCAGGAGGGCCATCTGGGCGCGCTTGGTACCACCCCGACCGGCACGCTGGTGGCCAACATGCCCGTGCTCTTGTTCTGTATCGCGTTCGGATTGTCGATGGACTATGAGGTGTTCCTGATATCCAGGATCCGCGAATTCTGGCTCAAGTCCGGCAAAACCCGCGCAGACAATGACGAAAGCGTCGCGCTGGGGCTGGCCAAGACGGGCCGCGTCGTCACCGCGGCCGCGCTGCTGATGTCCATCTCGTTCGCGGCGCTGATCGCCGCGGAGGTGGCTTTCATGAAGATGTTCGGACTCGGGCTGACGCTCGCGATTCTGGTCGATGCCACACTGGTTCGTATGGCGTTGGTGCCCGCGTTCATGCATCTGCTCGGACGGTGGAACTGGTGGGCGCCCAAGCCCCTGGTCAAACTGCACGAACGGATCGGCATCAGTGAGTCCGCGGACGATCCCGCGCCTGCTCCCGAGACGCCGTCGGCCGTGCCTGCGCGATGAAACGGCGGCGCGCGCCCCGCGGGTCAGGGGAGCAACTTCGCGACGAGATTCTCGACGCGACCACCGATCTGCTGCTGGACACCGGTCACGCCAAAGACGTGTCCATCCGGTCGGTGGCGCAACGCGTCGGTGTGACCCCGCCCTCGATCTATCTGCATTTCACCGACAAGGACGCACTGCTGGACGCGGTGTGCGCACGGTATTTCGAGAAGCTCGACGAGGAGATGCAGGCGGCCGCCGCCGGTGAGGCGGCCCCCATCGACGCGCTGCGCGCGCAGGGTCTGGCATATGTGCGCTTCGCGGTGAAAACCCCTGAGCTGTACCGGATTGCCACCATGGGGGAGGGCCGGCCGGGCAGTGATGTGGACCTGATGTTGAACAACTCGGCGTTCGTCCACATCTGTTCGACGGTCGAGGCGTTGATGGCCGAGGGCATCCTGCCGGATAACGATTCGACCACCGTCGCGTTAGAGCTGTGGACAGCTGCGCACGGGGTGGCGGCGATGCTGATCTCACGGCCATACTTGCCGTGGGGTGACACCGAGGAGTTCGCGGACCGGGTGCTCAAAGCCATCGTCGTCGGAGAGATCGTGTCCGGCGCGATCGGACCCACGACCGCTCCGCGGGACGCCGTCGCCAAGTTGAAGGGACTTCTAGATGACGAACACCGTCAATAACCCGTTCTTCGCCCGGTTGTGGAAGGTCATGTCCACCCACGAAACCGATGCCATTCGGCAGCTGCGGCGGGAGAACCTCGCCGGTCTTTCAGGTCGAGTCCTCGAGGTGGGTGCCGGCACGGGCACGAACTTCGAGTTCTATCCCGACACGGTGACCGAGGTGGTCGCCGTCGAGCCAGAACACACGCTGGCCGAGGTCGCACTCAAGGCGGCCGCCACCGCACCGGTGTCGGTCACCGTCAGCACCGACACGGTGGAGCAGTATCTGGCCTCCGGCGGTGAGCCGTTCGATGCAGTGGTGTGCTCGCTCGTGCTGTGCTCGGTCGATGAGCCCGAAAATGTTCTGCGAGAGCTGCATTCGCTGTTGAAGCCAGGAGGAGAGCTCCGGTACCTCGAACACATCGCCAGCAGCGGCGCGCGGGGCGGTCTGCAGAAGTTCGCCGACGCGACCCTGTGGCCGCGGCTGCTCGGCAATTGCCACACGCATCGGGACACCGAAGCGAGCATCACCGGCGCGGGATTTGCGGTGTCAGGGGCGAGGCGCGAATGGACGATGCCGACGTGGGTGCCGCTGCCGGTTTCGGAGTTCGCGATCGGCCGCGCGGTCAAGTAGCGATTTGTGTGCGTTCGCGTGCGGTAGCCGCACCAAAACGCACACAAATCACTGGCTGAGGGCGTGCTTGATCTCGGCGATCACCCGCTGCGGGTACTCGGTGAGGTCAAACCATGTGAAGCGGAGGACTTTCCACCCGAGTAGGGCGATGGTGTTCTGTCGATTGCGATCCTTGACGAACACTTCCGGGGTGTTGTGGAAAGCCCAACCGTCGACTTCGATGGCGACCTTCTGGTCGGGGAACGCAACGTCGATCCTGTATCCACCAATCGGATAGTTAGTTCGCCATCCTTCGATGTCCGCCTGCCTCAGGAGCTGCACAAAAAGGCGCTCTGCCTCCGAGCGGGCGCCGTCGTGTGCGGATTGCAGGAGGCGCCTCGCGGCGGTAGATCCGTGGCGACCGGTGTTTCGTAGATGCGCACGCCAAAGGTCGCGCAGCTCGACCTGGCGCTGGAGTGCGGAATCCATCAACACCGATCCGCCGCGCTTTCGTACGGCGGCCTCTACCACCGTCAGTGCTAATTCGGTGATTCTCAAGCCATTTCGCTCGACGATGTCGCTTCGTGTCAAATCGCGCCGCCGCATGCGGATACCAGCACGGTGCGGATGATGACTGGTCCTCGGCACCGTGACCTCAACCACGTCTGGTGCGAACTTCGTCAGGCCGTGCCACCACGCCGCCGCTAGCCCGCTGGCGGCGGCTTCGGGTCCATAGCCCCACACGGCGGCTCGCACGCGTGCCGCATCGGTAAATGGTCGGTCGTCGGCGAAGAAGACGCCGGGGGAGCAGCGCCGCCACCGTCCGTCTCGGACCCGTCGACCGGCACTGTGCCGACTCAGTCCCGCGTGCTGAGCCTGCGCGAGCGTGATTACCCCGTCGTGTCGGCGCAAGTAGTCATCGACAACCACATCATTTGTCGACTCTTCAGCCGCCCGAATGGTTCCCTCTTCAGCGATTTGTGTGCGTTCGCGTGCGGTAGCCGCACCAAAACGCACACAAATCACTAGCCGAGCAGTGCGGGCAGCCTCTGCAGCAGATTTGGCAGCGCACCGGCCGCGGTTTCCCGCAGCGACACCGTCGCGGCCGCCGACAGCGGTGTCGGTTCGGGGTTGACCTCGATGACGACCTTGCCGTTGGCCAGCGCCATCTCCGGCAGCCCCGCCGCGGGATAGACGATCGACGACGTGCCGACCACGATCACGAGGTCGGCCCCGGCAACGGCGTCCACCGAGCGTTGCCACGCTTGGTCAGGAAGCGCCTCCCCGAACCACACGACGTTGGGCCGGATCATGCCGCCGCACGTGCATCGCGGCGGGTCGACCGTCTCCGCCGGTTCGGTCATTGCCGGTAACTCGCCGGTGTACGTGGATTGACAGCGATCACAACGGAATTCGAACAAGCTGCCGTGCAAGTGATAGACGTTCTTGCTGCCCGCCCGTTCGTGCAGATTGTCGACGTTCTGGGTGACTACGTGCACTTCGGCGTAGTCCTGCCAGGCGGCCACGGCCCGGTGGCCGTCGTTGGGGTCAACCGAGCCCATCATGTAGTGCCGCCACAGGTACCAGGCCCACACCCGCTCGGGATTCGCCTGCCAGCCCTCTGAACTGGAAATTTCGTAGGGATCCACCTTGGCCCACAGCCCGGTCTCGGCATCGCGGAAGGTCGGCACGCCGCTCTCCGCCGAGATGCCCGCACCGCTGAGGACCGTAACTTGCACATGACCAAACTAGCGGCTTGCGCGATACTGAGCACGTGACCAAGTTGGGGGATTGGGTTTGCATCGACCATCGCGCTTCAGGCCCCCTGTTTGACCAGCTCAGGACGCAGATCATCGAAGGCGTGCGCGACGGCAGGCTGCCGCCGGGTACCCGGTTGCCGACGGTCCGCGAACTGGCTGGTCAACTCGGCCTGGCCGTCAACACGGTCGCGCGCGCCTACCGTGAGCTGGAGTCGGCGGGGGTTCTCGAAACCCGGGGCCGCTTCGGCACTTTCGTCGCCCGCATCGACCCTGCCGACACCGCGATGGCCACCGCCGCGCACACCTACGTGACCGCGGCCAAGGCGCTGGGCATCGACAAGGCGGACGCGCTGCGCTACGTCGAATCCGCATTCGGCTAGCCGTGGCTGCCGCGCCAACGCACGACGTCGAGCGCGACGGCCACATTAACGGTCGAATCTGCCAGGGGTCGCGGCAAGAGTTCGTCCGCGCGGGCCAGTCGACGTAGCAATGTGTTGCGATGCGTGTAGAGCCTGGCTGCGGTTCGGGACGCGTTGCACTGTTCGGCCACGAATGTCCTTACCGTGTCCTGCAACTCGGCTCCGGCCGATTCGAGATCGCCCAGCGTGTGCTTGACGAACTCCGCGGCGCGGCCGGTGTCGGCGGTGATGAGGGCGACCAGTTGGACGTCGGCGAACTGCGCGATCTGCTGCGGTGAACGCAGCCGCGCCATCAGCTGCTGGGTGGTGATGGCGTCGAAATGGCTGCGGCGAAACCCGTCGATACCGCCGACCGTCGTCCCGATCGCGATCCGGACATCTGGTGTCTGGTGCACCGACTGCAGCAGCGCATCGGTGTCGACGTCGCCGCTGCCCGGCACCCACACCCACCGGGTCGCGGTCCCGGCCAGCACGCTCAACGGTCGCGCCCCGCCGGCGGCGTGCCCCACGGACTCGGCCGCACTGTCGAGTCGGGCCAGATCGCCGGTTGGTTCGTCGGTCCAGATGACCGCCGCGGTGTGGAGTCCGGTCAGCGCATAGCCCAGCCGATCTTCGGCGCGTCTGCGCGGGATGGGTGCGCCGTCGAGAACCAGCGCGACGGTCTCGCGACGTTGGGCATGGGTTCCGCGCGTGAGTTCGTCGCGCTCCAGGTCGATCTGGGCCGCGATGGCCGACAGGGTGCCGTCGACGAAGGCGCTGATCGACCGGGAGCACACGTCGAGGAATTCGTGCAATTGCGCCGGATCGGAGGTCAGCTCGAAGGCGATTCTCATGAGGCGGCGCCAGGCCACCCCTTCGCCGACTCGGTACGCGTCGAGCGAATATGCGTCGAGTCCCCGGCGGACCAGTTCCCGTGCGACGTCCACCGGCTCGGGTCCGGAGTTGGGAGGCACCGGGGCCCCAGGGTCGCGGACGTTGGCCGTTGCCCAGAAGAACAGGTTGGCCCGGTTGCTGCGGCTCACCGCCCCCGCGAGTTCGGGATCCGCGGCGATGGCGGCGTGCGAGCCGAGCACTGCGGCGTCGAGGTCGTCGAGCCATTCCGGTGGCGCATTGACGATCATCTGCGCACTCTGCCGGATCAGCTCTCTCACCTGGGCCGACGGCCGTGGCCACGTCATTGGACAAGAGTAGAGCAACGGTGCAAAGTGCACCAAGTGTGCGCATAATACGGTGAGTTCTGTTCTATGCGAGATGACCCTGGATTCGCGACGATCTACGTATCAAGCCACCGTCGTCAGGAGCCACCGTCATGGTCCACACCACGCCCCGCACCACGCCCCGCACCGAGCACGTCGACGTGGTGATCGTCGGCGCAGGCATCTCCGGCATCGGCGCCGCCTACTACCTCCAGAAAGAACACCCCGGCCGGTCCTACGCCATCCTGGAAGCACGCGGCGCAACCGGCGGCACGTGGGATCTGTTCCGCTATCCGGGGATTCGTTCGGACTCCGACCTGCACACGTTCGGCTACGAGTTCAAGCCGTGGCGCGACGAGGACGCCATCGCCTCAGCGGACAAGATCCTGGCCTACCTGCGCCAGACCTCCGCGGAGAACGGCATCGACGCCAAGATCCGCTTCCACCACAAGGTATTGGGCGCGGAATGGTCGAGCGCCGACGCGCGCTGGGTGATCGACGTCGAGCGCTGCGTCGCGGGGGAGGGCACCGAGGAACTGGTGCAGATCAGTGCGAACTGGATCTTCTGCGCAGGCGGCTACTACCGCTACGACCAGGGCTACACCCCGCAGTTCACGGGTCGCGACCGATTCCGAGGTCAGGTCGTACACCCGCAGCACTGGCCCAAGGACCTCGACTACGCCGGCAAGAAGGTCGTCATCATCGGCAGCGGCGCGACAGCGGTCACCCTGGTGCCCGCGATGGCCAAAACCGCGGGCCACGTCACCATGTTGCAGCGCTCACCGACCTATGTGTTGCCGGTGCCCTCAAAGGACGGTTTCGCCAATGCGGCGCAGAAGCTGCTCGGCGCCAAGCGCGGGTATGCGCTGGCTCGGCGCAAGAACATCGTCAAGCAGCGTGCCGTGTACCAGTTGAGCCAGAAGTACCCGGCCGCGGCGCGCCGGCTGATCCGTCACCTCAACGCGCGGGAACTGCCGGCGGGCTATCCCGTAGACGAGCACTTCAACCCCGCGTACAACCCGTGGGATCAGCGGCTGTGCGCGGTGCCCGACGCCGATCTGTTCAAGGCGATCAGCAGCGGTGCGGCCTCCGTGGTCACCGATCGCATCGCGACGTTCACAGAGACCGGCATCGAGCTGGAATCCGGCAAGCATCTTGACGCCGACATCATCGTCACCGCAACGGGTTTGAACATCCAGTTGCTCGGCGGGATGTCGCTGACCGTGGACGGTACGCCGGTCGACCTCGCCGACTCCGTCGCCTACAAGGCCATGATGCTGTCCGGTGTGCCGAACTTCGCCTTCGCGTTCGGCTACACCAACTCGTCATGGACGCTCAAGGTCGGCCTGCTGTGCGAGCACTTCTGCCGTCTGCTGAGCCACATGGACGCGCAGGGTTACGACATCGCGCGCGCTGAGGTCGCCGAGGCCGGGATGGCGACCCGGCCGATGCTCGACCTGAGCGCCGGATACGTCCAGCGTGCCCTCGACCGGTTACCGAAGCAGGGTGACGGGGAGCCATGGCGCGTGTCGATGAACTACTACTACGACGTCGGAATGCTGCGTGAGGGCTCCGTCGTCGACCCGCATCTGCAGTTCGAATCGTCGGAACAAGCGGTCGCACAACCCGATCCTGCAGTGGCGTTGCCGGCGTAAACGCCGCCTCAGCCGAATTCCAGCAGGGTGTTGATCGGTCGCACGGGGTCGAACAGCCGCACCCGTTGAACCGTCGACGCAATGGCGTTGAAGGCTTTGCCGCGCCCCTGCGGCATGGGCAGATCGTGCACTGCCCGTATGCCGGGGATCTCGTTCACCAGGTTTGCCAGCTGCGACGGCGTCAGGCTGAACGGCATCGGCGGCACCCGGTAGCGCAGCGTGGGCCGCAGCAAGCCGCGGGTGATGGCTTTCGCGAACCAGGCCGGCGCCAGGTCGAACATCATCCGGCCGCCCGCGAAGCGCTGTGCGCACGCGGCGATCAAACCGAGGGCTTCGTCGGGCTGCAGGTACATCAGCAGCCCCTCGGCGGTGATGAACACGCCGTCGTCGACGGGCACGTCGTCCATCCAACTGAAGTCGAGCGCGGACTGTGCACGCATCTCGATGCGCTCGTCGGTCGGCAGCAGCTTACGGCGCAACTCGATCATCGGCGGGAGATCGACGGTGAGCCAACGGAATTCATGCCCTACACCGGCGGCATCCAGACGGTAGAAGCTGGTCTGCAGACCCTCGGCGAGCGCCACCACGGTGGCTTTCGGATGGTCGGCCAGGTAGCGGCGTGCCTCGGTGTCGAATGCCAGCGCGCGGATCCCCATGTCCTGACGGCGGCTGATGCCGAACTTGGCCCAGTCGAAATCGATGGAGTCCACGAGCCGGATCGCCATCGGGTCGTCGATGAGCGAGTCCGGCCTGCGCGCCTCGTTGGCGCGTACCTGCAACGTCAGCAGTGCCGTCTCGGACACTCCGGTCAAAACGGCGCCGTCGGCCTTTGCGGTCGGTTCGGAAGTCACCCGGCCGAATCTACCTATCGCAGAACTTTCTCGATGGTGCGCAGGTTGCGGGTGGTCGTCGACGACTTGTAGCGCTTCTTGCCCATCGTCTTGCCGATTGTGGTGTCCAGCGTGCCCTTGTTGGGGACCTGCCAGTAGAGGACACCCTCGCCGCGCTCGATCTTCTCTTTTGGGCCCGCGTCGTCGCCGAGGGTCGCGAGCTCGTCGAGGACGTCGGGGTCGGCGACGAACGTGACGTAGGAGTGGTACCCGTCGACTTCGCGCTCGAACGGGAACTTCTCGGAGATCATCTGCACGGTTTTCAGGTCGTACGCCAGCACCCAGGCGTCGTAGCCGAACGCGTCGCGCAGCGCCTTCTCCGCCTTCTTTCTGACCGCGTCCACCCCGGAACGGCTGTCCAGCAACACGTTTCCACTCGCCAAGATCGTCTTCACATTGGCGAATCCGACCTCTTCGAATACCTTGGCCACCTCGGCCATCTTGAGATTGACGCCGCCGACGTTGACGCCACGAAGAAATCCGGCATATCTGGTCATAGGAGCTGTTTACCCGAACTCCAGCAGCGTGATGCTGGGACGATTGCGGCGCAGGAAACCGATGCGATCCATCGTCGGGTGGCTCGCTACCTTCCACAGGCCCCGGCCGGGCGGCATGGCGATGTCGCGGGCGCCGCGCACACCCGGAATGCGCCCCGCCAGAGTGAGGGCTTCCTCCGCACTGAGGCCGTGCGGCATCGGCGGCGCGACGTAGCGATCGGAGAGCTTGAGGCCCTTCAGTGTGCGCCGGGAGAACCAGGGCGGGATCGAGTCGAACATCATCTGACCGCCGGGGAAGCGGGCCGCGCAGTCGCGGATCAGGCCTTGGGCTTCGTCGGGCTCCAGGTACATGAGCAGGCCCTCGGCGGTGATGAAGACCCCGTGTGAGTCGTCGACACGGTCCATCCAGCTCAGGTCCAGCGCCGACTGCGCCAGCGGCACGATCCGTTCTTCGGCGGGCAGCAATTTCTCCCTCAGTGCCACGACCGGCGGGAGATCCACTGAGTACCAAGTTAATTCGTCGGCGACACCGGCGCGCTGCAGCCGCCAGAAACTGGTCTGCAGACCTTCGGCCAATGCCACCACGGACGCCTCGGGGTGCGTGCGCAGATAGTCGCTCGCGGCGGTGTCGAAAGCGACCGCGCGCAGGCCGTGCGACTGGTTGGGTTTACCGAACTTGAGGTAGTCATAGGAGATCGCGTCGAACAGGGTGACCGCCCAGGGGTCACGGATCACCCCGTCGGAGCGCTTGGCCTCGGTGCCGCGGTTGTGCAGAGTCCACAACGTGGTGGCGGAGACGCCCTCGAGGGTGTTGCCGTCAATCGCAGTCATTTGCTCGATGGTAGAGACGTAGGCTGCTGTGATGGGGCGTCACGTTCTCGATGAAAAGCTGTTGGCGTTGATCGGTGGAAACTCGCTGGGTGTCCTGGCCACGATCAAGAGGGACGGCCGCCCGCAGCTGTCGAATGTGTCGTACTACTTCGACCCGCGCAGTCTGACGATCCAGGTGTCGATCACCGAACCGCGGGCCAAAACCCGCAACCTGCGGCGCGACTCGCGGGCTTCGATCCATGTCAGCTCCGACGACGGCTGGTCGTATGCGGTCGCCGAGGGTGATGCGACGCTCACGCCGCCTGCCGCTTCGCCGGACGACGACACCGTGGAAGCGCTGATTGCCTTGTACCGCAACATCGCCGGTGAGCATCCCGACTGGGACGACTACCGGCGTGCGATGGTGGACGACAGGCGCGTCGTCATGACGCTGCCGATCTCGCACGTCTACGGCATGCCGCCCGGCAAGCGGTAAATCAGGCGACGAGTGGGCCGAGGCGCAGTACGCTGCGGTCATGGCGGATGCACCGGAAGAAGACGACACCAAGCGCAAGTTCCGGGAAGCGCTGGAGCGGAAAAAGGCCAAGTCAGCCGAGGGTTCTGCGCACAAAGACGGTGGCGCGAAGGGCCCGAAGGCACAGGGGCACGGCCCGGTCGAGAATCGGCGCGAGTTCCGCCGCAAGAGCGGCTAGCTCACACCTCTACCGCGGCGCGACGGGATTCGCGGGCCTCGTGGGCCAGGATCGCGACCAGGCAGATGCCTGCCAGCACCGCGACGGCGACCGCGAAACTCACCCCGGCGGTGCGCAGTCCCCATGCTTGCGCGGCCAGACCTTCGCCGACGACCGGCAGTGAGATGGCAACGTAGGCGACGACGAAATAGGTGGAGCTCACCTCCGCACGACGCTGCGCCGGTGTGCGCTCCAAGACCGCGGCCAGGCCCCGGCTGAAGGTCATACCGTGGCCCACACCCGCGACGAGCCCACCCGCGACAAGTCCCGCCAGCGACGAGAAGTGCAGCGCGACTACGAGAATCGCCATCGCAGTGACCAGGACTCCGCACCCGATCGCGACCGCACGCTGCGGTGAAATGCCCCTCGCGCCGATCTGAGTGACCGCCGACGCGGCAAAGATCGAAGCGGCGACGAACCCGGCGAGCGCATCGTTGTCGATACCGACGACGTCGTCCACAAACGCCGGCGCGACGGCCATGAAGAGTCCCGTGACCGCGAACCCCGCGAACGCGGCCAGACCCGCGATGACAAACACCGACCGCACCTCGGCGGGCACGGAGAGTCGCTGGACTCCAATGCTGCCGGTGCGCTGTGAGGTCTCAGGGACCACCGCCACCGCGATTCCCGCCAACGCGGCCAGCACGATGTGCACGACGAAGCTGAGATGCAGTGGATGCGGCGCGTATTGCACCAGCAGGCCGGCCACCACGGGTCCGGCGCCGAGGCCCCCGACATTGGCGATTGTGGCGACCGCGGCGGCCTTCGTGCGCCAGTTCGGCGGCGCGGCCTCGATGACGGCGGCGGTGGCCGTTCCGGTGAAGACACCGGCTGACAAGCCGGACAGCACCCTGCCGACCAGGAGCATCGACACGGAGTCCGCCAGTAGGAACACCACGGCGCTGGCGAGCGCGAAGACCACGCCGGCCGCCAGCACGGGCCGCCTGCCGATGGCGTCGGACCAGCGGCCGAACGCGAGCAGGGCGAACAGCACGCCGCCGGCGTACGTCGCGTACACCACCGTGGTCGTCAGCACCGAGAAGTTCATCTGCTCGCCGTAGAGCGAGTACATCGGTGTCGGCAGCGTTGTCCCCACCATGATCGCGGCGAACGCGTACGCCAGTAGCGGGAAGGCCAGGCGTTGTGGGGTCACGCGTGAACTCAACTCAGATCCGAGGCAGGTTAATCCCCGCGAAATCACCCGAGCTCAGTGGCTGACGGCCTTCTCAGCGCCGACGCCCGTCAGGCAGCGCACCTCGAACTCCGCGTTGACCTCCGGATCGCCGCGGTCGGGCGAGCTGAGCGTGCCGACAATACCCAGGATGAACGCCAGCGGGATCGACACGATGCCGGGGTTGGCGAGCGGGAACCAGGCGAAGTCGACGTTCGGGAGCATCGCGGTCTTCGCGCCGGACACCGCGGGCGAGAAGATGATCAGCACGATCGTCGAGATGAGACCGCCGTACATGCTCCACAGCGCACCTCGGGTATTGAACCGCGGCCAGTACAGCGAGTAGATGATGGTCGGCAGGTTGGCCGCGGCGGCTACCGCGAACGCGAGCGCCACGAGGAACGCGATGTTCTGCTCCGCGGCGAGGATGCCGAGGCCGATGGACAGGATGCCCAGCACCACCACGGTGATGCGGGATACCCGAACCTGCTCGCTCTCGCTCACCTGATGGCTCTTCATCACACTCGCGTAGATGTCGTGCGCGAATGACGTTGCCGCCGTAATGGTCAGGCCCGCGACCACCGCGAGGATCGTCGCGAAGGCGACGGCCGAGATGATGCCGAGCAGCACCACGCCACCAAGCTGGAAGGCCAGCAAGGGTGCGGCGGCGTTCTGGCCGCCAGGTGCCTCCAGAATCGCGTCGGGTCCGACGAGCGCAGCGGCGCCATACCCCAGCGCGAGGGTGAACAGATAGAACGCGCCGATGAGCACGATCGCCCAGACCACCGAGCGGCGAGCCTCCTTGGCCGTCGGCACCGTGTAGAAGCGCATCAGCACGTGGGGTAGGCCCGCGGTGCCGAGCACGAGCGCCAGCGCCAACGAGATGAAATTGACCTGCGACGTCAGCGAAGCGCCGTACTGGGCGCCGGGTGCCAGCACGTCACGACCGGCGACGGCCTCGTTCGTGGAGCCCGAGACCGCGGACTGCGCCGCGCCGAGCATCTCGGAGAAGTTGAGACCGAACTTGGCCAGCACCCACACCGTCATCATGGCCGCGCCGCCGATCAGCAGGACAGCCTTGATGATCTGCACCCAGGTCGTGCCCTTCATGCCGCCGATCAGCACGTACGCGATCATCAGCAGACCGACGACGGCGATGACCAGCGCCTGGCCGATATCGCTGGTGATGTTGAGCAGCAGGGCCACCAGGCCGCCCGCGCCCGCCATCTGCGCCAGCAGGTAGAACAGGCATACGGCGAGCGTGGTGGTTGCGGCGGCAAGCCGGACCGGGCGCTGCTTGAGTCGGAAGCTCAATACGTCGGCCATCGTGAACTTGCCTGCGTTGCGCAGCAATTCGGCCACCAGAAGCAATGCGACCAGCCATGCCACCAGGAAGCCGATCGAGTAGAGGAAGCCGTCGTAGCCGTAAACGGCGATGGCGCCCGCGATACCGAGGAAGCTAGCCGCGGACAAATAGTCGCCGGAGATCGCGATGCCGTTTTGTGGCCCGGTGAAAGACCTTCCCGCGGTGAAGAATTCGGCCGCAGTGGCATTCTTTTTGCTCGCACGGATCACGATGAAGAGCGTGACGGCGACGAACAGACCGAAGATCGCGATGTTCGCGACGGGGTTGCCGACCGTAGTGCCGTCTTGAGCGAGGACGCCGACGTGGTTCATGCCGCATCACCTTCGAGCTTGTTGCGGATCGCCTCGGCGCGCGGGTCGAGTTCCCGGTTGGCGAAGCGGACGTAGATGAAGGTGATGAGGAATGTGGACACGAACTGGCCGAGGCCGATGATCAGGCCGATGTTGATATCGCCCCACACCTTCGTGGCCATGAAGTCATGGGCGAACGCACCGAGGATCACATAGACCGCGTACCAGACGAGGAATAGTGCGCTCATCGGGAACACGAAGCGCCGCAATCGGCTTCGCAGTTCCTGGAACTCCGGACTGGCTTGGACGGCCAGATACTCCTCACCGCTCACCGCGGTTTCTGTTGTCGGCATCGTCTGCTCCTGAACGTCGAATGTGAACCGGCTCAACTGGAGAAACTAGATGAGATGCAGGTCACATACCCAGTGCATACGGCGTTGACACGGCGAAACCCGTGGGTGATGCGGTAAACGGTCGATCGGCGACGACGAACGGTGCGCTCATCCGCATCGTCTGGTTTTCGCGCAAGCGCTCACCCGCATCGTCTGGTCTTCGCGCAAGCGCTCATCCGCGGGGCACGCGCTCCACACCCATGCCCAGCCGTTCCGGCACGTGCATGCGGGCGAAGATCTGCGCGACATCAGCAGGCGGGCCGGTGCGTCCGAAGCGGCTGACCAGGATCATCGTTGCGAACGCCAGCGGGACGGTGACCGCGGCGGGGTAGCCGATCATCACCGCGGGCCAACCGCCGAGAACGTCGTCGTCGATCCCGCCCGCCACCGCCACCGTCACCGCGGTGCCCGACAGCACGCCGCCCACCACCAGGCCGCACGCGGCGCCCCACGCGGTCAGCCCGCGCCACCAGATGCCGAGGACGAGCAGCGGGCACAGCGTGGACGCGGCGACAGCGAAAGCCAATCCGACGCTGCGCGACAACTCCAGCCCGCCGGTGGTGGCCAACGACAACGGGATCGGGATGAGCCCGCCCACGAGAGCGGCCACCCGAAAGTCGCGGACCCGCCCACGCAACACGTCCGTCGCCAGCGCGCCCGCGATACTGACCAACAGACCGGACGATGTCGCCAGAAACGCCGCGATGGCCCCGGCGGCGACGAGCGCGGCGAGCAGTTGACCCGCAGCCCCGCCGATCGCGCTCGACGGCGCGAGAAGGACGGCGGCGTCGGCGTTCCCGGTGATCAGGACCCGCGGAACGTACAACCGGGAGAACACCCCGAGCAGAGTCGGGAACAGATAGAAGAACGACAGCAGCGCGATGACGGCCAACGCCGTCCGGCGGGCCGCCTGCCCATCGGGGTTGGTGTAGAAGCGCACGAGCACGTGCGGTAATCCCATGGTGCCCAGGAACGTCGCGACGATGATCGACAGCACCTGATAGAGCGGATGGCCGCCGCCGAGACCGCCGCCGGACGCGATCCATTCGGTGCCGCTGCTGGGGGTGCCCGCCACCACGGGTGTCTGGGCGCCTGCCGCGAGAATCAGCGTTGTGCCCGCGTCGAGGGTGTGGTCGCCGGATGCCGGGATCGGCTGGGCGTCAACGGGTGTGCCGTCCAGCACGCCCGTCACGGTGATGCCCGCCGGTTCGGCGACCCGCACCACCACGTCGGTTTCGATCGCGACGGCTGTTTCCGCGGTGACGATTGGCGGCAGCGGGCCGCCGAGATCACCGCGGTCGGCGACGAACAGGCCGAGTAGCGCCAATGCGGGTATCGCGATCGCGGTCAGCTTCAACCAGTACTGGAACGCCTGGACGAACGTGATCGAGCGCATGCCACCTGCCACCACGTTGGAGATGACGATGGCGCCGACCACCAACGGGCCCACCCAGACCGGCAGACCGAGAAGCGCTTTGAGCGCGAGACCGGCGCCCTGATACTGCGGCACCAGATAGTAGATGCACACCACGACGACGACGATCATCGCGACTTTGCGCAGCCGCGCCGAGCCCAGCCGGAACTCGGCGAAGTCGGGCACCGTGTAGGCACCCGTGCGGCGCAACGGCGCGGCGACGAACAGCAGCAGGCCGAGATAGCCGGCGGTAAAACCGACTGGATACCACAGCGCGTCGGCGCCGTACTTGGCGATCAGGCCGGCTACGCCGAGGAATGATGCGGCCGAGAGGTATTCGCCGGAGATCGCGGCGGCGTTCCACTGGGGGCCCACCGTGCGTGAGGCGACCAGGAAGTCGGATGTGGTGCGGGAGAACCGAACTCCGTAGACACCGATCGCGACGGTCGCGATGACCGCCAGGAGCAGGGCGGCCGCGGTCAACGGTGAGCCGGTCATGGTTCGCTGTCGACGACGCCGACGAAGTCCCGCTCCGCCTGTTCGGCCAGGCGCACGTAGAGCCGTCCGACGCCGTAGAAGAAGGGATACACCAGGACCGCGAGCACCAGCCAGTTGAGCCGGATACCGAATACGGTGATGGCCGCGAGGCCCGGAAACGCCGCGTTCAGCAACGGAATTGATACGACGGCGCACACGACGACGGCGGCCAGGCGCAGCGCCAGCCCGAGCTGTGCGCGCACGAGTCCGCGCACGAGCGCGTCGCCGACCTGGGTCTGCTCCTGCACCTCCACGCGGGTGCGGACCATGCGGGCGCCGCGACGCTGGGACAGCACGACGCGTTCGCGTTGGGGCCGCTCGTCGCTAGTCATCGGGTTTGAGGTTCCGCATCGGGTCGCGGACCACGCGGTCACGCAGTTCGCGGGCCTGGCGCCGGCTGACGGGCAATTCGACTGCGGGTGAAGCACCATTGGCACGCAGCCGCACCAGCACGCCGCCGTCGCTGTTTCGCAGCCCGGTGACCAGTCGCAGCGCCACCAGATAGGACCGGTGCACCCGGTGGAAACCCTTGTCGCGCCAACGGCTTTCGAGTGTGCTCAGCGGGATGCGGACCAGATGCGACCCCGATGCGGAGTGCAGCCGGGCGTAGTCGCCCTCAGCCTCCACCCAGCCGATGGTGTCCCTAGGCACGAGGTGGGTGACACCACCCAGTTCGGCCGGGATCACGTCGTCGTCGGTCTGATCGGGTTCGGCGACTCGTGCTGTCAGCACCCGTCGCACCGCCTCGTCCAGGCGGTCCTGACGGATCGGCTTGAGCAGGTAATCCAATGCGCCGACGTCAAATGCCGCGACGGCCTTGTCGTCATGGGCGGTGACGAACACGATGGCAGGCCGGTGCGAGAAGTTGGCGAGCACACCGGCGAGTTCGATTCCGGACAGCCCCGGCATGTTGATGTCGAGGAAGATCGCGTCGAAGGGGCAGCGGTTGAGTTCGCGCAGCGCCGATGTCGCGTCACCGGCGCGCAGCACCTTATCGATGTCGTCGTGTTGTTCGAGGAGATAAGCGAGCTCGTCCAGCGCGGGCGCCTCGTCGTCGACTGCCAGCACCGTGAGGGCCTTGTTCATACGCGCACGCCCGCGCGGAATTTAGGTACTCGCATCACGACCTTTGTGCCTGCGCCGATTGCTGTTTCGACCACCAGACCGTAGTCGTTACCGAACGCCGCGCGCAGGCGGTGATCGACATTCGTCAGCCCGACGTGTGCGGAGTCCTTCTTCTGGTCGGCCAAAGCGTCGCCGTGCCCGGTGCGCAATGTGTCGGGATCCATTCCGACGCCGTCGTCCTCGACCGTGATGACACAGTCTGAGCCCTCGTCGCGGGCGATGATCTCGATCTCGCCCCCGCCCAGCCCGGCGAGCCCGTGCCGGACCGCGTTCTCCACCAGCGGCTGCAGGGCGAGGAACGGTACGACGACGTTGAGCACCTCCGGCGCTACCTGAAGCCTGACCTTGAGTGCGTCGCCGAATCGCGCGCGTTCCAGCGTGAGATAGCGGTCGATGTTGCGCAGTTCATCGGCCAGCGTCGTGTACTGCCCGGCGGCACGGAAGGAATAGCGGGTGAAATCGGCGAATTCGAGGATGAGTTCGCGGGCGCGATTGGGGTCGGTGCGCACGAACGACGCGATCGTGTTGAGCGCGTTGTAGATGAAGTGCGGGCTGATCTGCGCGCGCAGCGCGAGCACTTCCGCGCGGTCTAGGCGGGCGCGGGAGGCGTCGAGTTCGGCGAGTTCGATCTGGCTCGTCGCGTACCGGGCGACCTCGCCGACGGCCCCGAGCAGGCCGGGCGCAGGGGAGCGGGTGGTCACGACGACGAGGCCGCCAAGTGCGTCGCCGCCCTCGGCAAGCATCGGCTGCGCGACGACCGTCGACGTTCGCGCGGGCGTCAGCACCCGTCGTCCTCCTGAGATCGACTCGCGGGCCGCGCGTTCGCACGCGTCGAGCACGTCGGGCGTCCACAGCGCGTTGTCGGCGGGATCCTGGGCCAGCAGGCGGCCGTCGGCGGAGAAGACGGCCACGCCCTCGGTACCGGTGAGTCCGCGCAGGAACGGGGCGGCGCCCTCGGCGGATTCGGTGTCCAGGCCCTGGCGCAGCGCACGGGCGGCCAGCGAGGCGGTGTGCAGCGCGGCGTGGACGGCGCGTTCAGTGGGGGTGGCGACCACGCGGCGTGTGCGCACCGTGATGACTGCGGCGGCCACCGCGGCCAGCAGCAGTACCGCCGCCAGGATTATCGCGAGCTCGCCGGACATCTCACCTCATCGGATAGAGCTCAATTTAAACTGGCGAGGTGGCGAAACTGCAGCTAGTTCAAGATCCCGCGGCCGACGAACTGTTGGAGTCGAATCCGTTCGCGTTGCTGGTGGGCATGACCCTGGATCAGCAGTACCCGATGGAGCACGCCTTCGCGGGACCGAAGAAGATGGCCGACCGCCTCGGCGGCTTCGATCTACGCGAGATCGCCGACTACGACCCCGACGAGTTCGCCGCGTTGTGTTCGAAAACGCCGGCGATACATCGCTTTCCGGGCTCGATGGCCAAGAAGATCCAAGCCATCGCCCAGCTGATCGTCGAGGACTACGGCGGTGACGCGTCGGCGCTGTGGACATCGGGCGACCCGGACGGGGCCGAGGTGCTGCGCCGGATCAAGGCGCTGCCCGGGTTCGGTGAGCAGAAGGCGAAGATCTTCCTGGCCCTGCTTGGCAAGCAGTACGGGGTGACACCAGACGGCTGGCGCAAAGCCGCGGGCGATTACGGCAAGGCCGGATCGTTCCTGTCGGTGGCCGACGTCGTCGATCCCGGCTCGCTCGAGAAGGTCCGGAACTACAAGAAGCAGGCCAAGGCGGCGGCCAAGGCCGCGAAGGGCTAACGGGTTTGGCGGTCGGGCTGCAGGTCCAGGTCCGCCAGAGTGCGAAGGATTGCGGCGACGACCCGGCCTGTCGACGTGCCGGTGTCCAAACCCTCACGCAACGCGCGCAGGCGCAATCCGCGGTCGGTGAGGTCGGCGATGGTTCGGGTCACCTCGGTTGTCGAGCGGCCAAGACGGTCGAGCGCGACAACGATGACGGTGTCGCCGGAGCGGGCGTAGCTCAACATCGCGTGCAGCCCGGCGCGGGCGCGGTCGGCGGATTCGGACAGCTTGTCGGTGAACACCCGCCTGGGGTCGACGCCCTCGGCGCTGAGCGCGGCGAGCTGACCCTCGAGGTTCTGCCCGGCAGCACTCGCGGCGGCGTAACCCAACATGCAGGTCATGTATTCAAGGTCCCACGGCCTTCACGGGTGGGGAAGAGGCGCGACGCCTTCGAGTCTGGCTAACTGCCGAACTGTTACCGAACGTCGACCTAGCGGCCGAAACCGCGCGCTAGGCCCGGAACGGCTCACCGTCGAAGCGTTCGCGGGTGGCGATCTCGTCGACCGGCTTGCGGGTGAGCTTGCGAACCTGCTTCACCGGCCTGCCGATCGGCAGTAGCGCGGCGATCGCGTAGTCCTCGGGAATGCCGAGGAGTTCCTTGGCGCGGGGCTCCTCGGCCACGGTCACGGTCGCCAGCACGCCGCCATAGCCCTCGTTGCGCGCGGCCAACAGGATGTTCCACACGAACGGGTACACCGACGCGCCCGCGATGAGCCCGATGCGGTCGAGGTACTGGTCGAACGCGGCGCACACATTGAGGTCCACGCACACCACGAGCACAGCGCCGCAGTAGACGAAGGGTAGGTACGGGCCCGCCTCCGTCGCGGCGACTTCCTCCGGCGTGACCTCCATGGGCTTCGTCGGATTCCACGGAAACTCGCCGTTATTGACCTGCGCCGTATAGCGGCGCGCACCCGTCACGCTGAGATCGGCCAGCGCCTTACGGGTCTGGCCGTCGCGGATCACGATGACATGGGTGCCCTGGCGATTGCCGCCGGTCGGTGCGAACCGGGCGTTGTCGAGGATGCGTTCGAGCACATCATCGGGCAGAGGCTCGTCGGTGAATCGACGAACCGCACCAGTTGTTCGCATGACGTCAGAAAGCTCCATGCCCAACATCATGGGCTGTGGGAAGCTCTACGTATGAAGACACACCTGAATTGCCCGTGCGGCGAGGCGATCCGCGGTGAGAACGAGGACGATCTCGTGGAGAAGGCCCAGGCCCATCTCTCAGAGGTGCATCCCGGCCGCGACTACGACCGGGACGCCATCCTCTTCATGGCCTACTGAGCCAAGCGCGTCAGGGAACGACCGTCGAACCGATGGTCGGCATGAACTGGCACTGCTTCTCGGTCGTGGTGACCTGACCGAAGATCGTCGAGATGATGCTGCCTGAGCCGGTGTCGGCGATCGCCGTCAGCGTGGTCGGCCCCTGCGGGTTGATGTCCGACCGTGGCTGCAGCGTGGCACCGCCTGACTTGCCGGTCGTCAGGTTCACCCAGGTGACGTTCAGCGGCAGCTTCTGTTCCGCGGCGGGTCCCGGGGTGCCGATCGCGGTGAACACGTAGGCCGTCTGGCCCGGGCCGGGTCCCGGCGTCGGGATCTTGGCCGGACCCGCCACCGAAATGGCGGTGGCGAGCACGTTTCCGCCGTCCTTCAGGCACCCGTTGCTGATCGAGGGGTACAGGAAGTCCTGCGTCGTCGGGGCGTCCGGACCGAACTCCGGCCCGCCGGGTGCTGCCGCTGGTGCGGCGGCTGCCGGGTCCGGGCCGGGTGCCGGAGCAGGCGCGGGAAGCGGAACCGCGACCTCCGGTGCAGGAGCGGGAGCGGGAGCGGGCAGTGCGGCTTCGGGCGCGGGGGCGGCAAGCTCCTCGGGCGCGGGGCCGACGGCGTGGGCGGGGTTGACCCCCGCGGGCAGGTGCGCGACGGTGCCCGGCGTCGCACCCGGAGCCGGGGTGTGGGCGACGAACTGATTGACGGCCGTCGCGACATTTCTGGAGTCGGACGGAGCGGTGGCGTCGCCGGCGAACACGGCGGCGGCTGCCATCAACGTCGAGGCCGCACTGGTCGGATCAGCAGCTGCCTGCTGAATGATCGGCCCGAGGCTCTGCACCGCAGGCAAGCCCGGTGCCTGCAGCGCATCGATCGGCTGAGCCGGCGCGGGTGGGGCCGGCTCCGCGCCGGCCACACCGGTCACGCCGAAGATCAGCGTGACCGATGCGCCGAGCGCGACGGCGGCAGTGGCGAACATCGTCCTGGTTGACATGACTCCCCCAAAGAGTGGTTGTAGTGGTCTTCTCGGTCGACGTCGCCGCCGCCGTCAGGGCAGTGCCGACAGCGGCAGCATCAGCGGTGCAGAGGGAAGTGCCGCGGCGGGTGCGGCGGCTGCGGCCGCGGGTGCGGTGAGCGCCGGGGCGACCGCGGGTGCAGCGGCAGCGGCGGGTGCAGCGGCCGTCGACGCCGCAGGCAGGAGGCCGGCCAACGGCGTTCCTGTGGGCAGCAGCGAGGCGAGACCGGTCAGCGGTGACGCGGCCTCCGTAAGCAGGTTGGCCGGGTTGGTCGCAGGCGCAGCCGCAGAGGCAACCGGTGCGGCACCGGGCAGTGCCGGAGCCTGCGGCAGCGTGACCGACGCAGTCGCCGTCTGCGGCGCCGTGGCGGGTGCGGCCGGTGCGGCGGCAGTGTTCAGCATCGACGTGAAGCCCTGGACGAGCTGCGTCGCTGCGGCCGGGTTGGACGCGAGCTGCTGGATGAACGGCAGGCCCGGAACGCCGGGGGTCGGTGCAGGTGCTGCCGGCTGGGCGGAGGCGGTTCCGCTGAAAGCCAGTGCAGCCGTGACGGCTCCCGCGGCCGCAATCATCGTGGTCGCGAACAGTTTTCTGGTGCTGTACATGGTTCTCCCATTCAGGTTGGTCGGCACGCCTAGGCCGAAATTACGGAGTTACTGATGTGGCTCAAGTGACACGTGTGGCATTTATGCAACCGTTACGGATGCGAAGGCGAACGGTTACCGCTCGATACAGTCGAGTGATAAACACGCCGACGACCGCCCCGACCGCTTCGCGATTGCCTGCCCGACTGGCCGCCGCGGCGCCGACTCTGTTGGTGATCAGCATCGTCGCGCGCCTGGCGTGGACGTACCTGGTTCCCAACGGGGCCAACTTCGTCGATTTGCACGTGTACGTCGGCGGCGCCGGCATGCTCGACGATCCCGGCACGCTCTACGACTACGTCTACGCCGATCAGACTCCGGACTTCCCGCTGCCTTTCACGTATCCGCCGTTCGCGGCGATCGTGTTCTACCCACTGCACCTATTGCCGTTCGGACTCGTCGCATTCGCCTGGCAGATCGGGCTTTTCGCGGCGCTGTACGGAGTCGTGCGGATCAGCCAGCGGCTGTTGGGCTCCGGCGACCACCGAACGGCGATGCTGTGGACCGCCGTCGGTATCTGGATCGAACCATTGCGCAGCACGTTCGACTACGGCCAGATCAACGTGCTGCTGGTGCTCGCGGTGCTCTACGCGGTTTGCAGCACGCGATGGTGGGTTTCGGGGCTACTGGTCGGCCTCGCGGCCGGGGTGAAGCTGACGCCCGCGGTGGCCGGCCTGTACTTCCTCGGCGCCCGCCGGTGGGCCGCCGTCGCGTTCTCGGCGGTCGTGTTTCTCGGCACGATCGGGATTTCGTGGCTGATCATCGGCGGCGAAACCCGTTACTACTTCACCGAATTGCTGGGCGACGCGTCCCGGGTGGGACCAATCGGAACGTCGTTCAATCAGTCGTGGCGGGGCGGGATCTCCCGAATCCTCGGGCACGACGCGGGCTACGGGCCGCTGGTGCTGGCCGGCATCGCGGTGACCGCGGTACTGGCGGTGCTGGCGTGGCGTGCGATCGGCGGGGCGTCGGACCGGCTCGGAGCGATCGTCGTCGTGCAGCTGTTCGGCCTTCTGCTCTCGCCGATCTCGTGGACGCACCACTGGGTATGGCTCATCCCGTTGATGATCTGGCTGCTGCATGGGCCGTTGCGGGAACGATTCGGCGCGAGGGTGTTGGGCTGGGGGTGGCTGGCGCTGACCCTGATCGGGGTGCCGTGGCTGCTGAGTTTCGCGCAGCCGACGATCTGGGTCATCTCCCGGCCTTGGTACCTGGCCTGGGCAGGGCTGATTTACATCGTCGCCACGCTGGCGACGCTGGCGTGGATCGCGGCTACTGGCCGACGATCGCGTTGATCTCTTTCGCCATTTCGACGTCCTTGTCGGTGATGCCACCCTCGGAATGCGTCACCAATGCGAAAGTCACTGTCCGCCAACGAATGTCGATGTCGGGGTGGTGATCCTTCTCCTCGGCCTTCTCGCCGACGCGCCGCACCGCGTCGATACCGTCGAGGAATGCTCCGAACTTGATCGATCGGCGTAGTGCGCCGTCGGCGCGCTCCCAGCCGTCGAGGTCGGGCAGTGCGGCGTCTACTTGGTCGTCCGTTAACACAGCCATATTGGTTAGGTATACCGTCAGCCGCGATGTCAAACCAGACCGTTGTCGCCGGTGCCCTCATCGCGGGTAACGCGCTGCTGGTCGCTCAACGTGACCGGCCGCCCGCGCTCGCCGGCTTGTGGGAACTGCCTGGCGGCAAGGTGGCCGATGGTGAAACGGACGAGGCCGCGCTCGCCCGTGAACTCAAGGAGGAACTCGGCGTCGACGTGACCGTCGGTGCACGCATCGGCGT
Organism: Mycobacterium sp. NPDC051804; assembly: GCF_044452905.1. NCBI lineage: Bacteria > Bacillati > Actinomycetota > Actinomycetes > Mycobacteriales > Mycobacteriaceae > Mycobacterium > Mycobacterium sp. NPDC051804. The sequence goes on from NZ_JBITCD010000006.1 coordinate 409,507, forward strand.
GGACGTCGCACTCAATTCGGCGACGGCGTTGCGCGCCTACCTGGTCACCCAGACTGGTGGCGCACTGCACCCCAACGACCACCGCGCCATCAAATGGATCACCGTCGACGAACTCGACGACCTGGACTGGGTGCCCGCCGACCGTACCTGGCTTGCCGAACTGCGCGCGGAGCTGACGACCTAGCTGACGACCTAGCCGACCCGCCAGCCGTCGCGGAATTCGATCGTCACCCGGTTGCCGGCGACCTCGATCTTCGTCGGCCGATCGCACAACACGGCGCCGGTGTCGAAGGCCCACCACCAGCTGCAGTTGCGGGCCACTTTCTGCAAGCCCGCGAAGGGCTTGAGGTCAAGTCCGCCCAAGAGGTTCAGCGCATCGAGTTGCGCCATCGTGCCCGCGCTGAACTGGCCCTCCATCATGGCGTCGGCCCACGGCTGCAGGTTCTCCTCGAACAGCCCGTCGGACGCCCGTGCGTCATCGTCGAACATCTGCCCGAAAATCGGGTCGCCGACGATCTCCCACGCCCGATTCCAGGTGTAGTTGCAGACGTGGCGCTTCATGCTCTGCCAGTCGTCGTTCGTCTGACGGGTCGCCAGCTCTGCAGCCACCTGCTTGTGCACCGCGTTGCGGACCCTGTGCCACACTTGCTGATCCACGTCCTTGCGAATCTTCTTGGCGGCGGGGATGTTCGGCGATGTCGCGGTCTCGAGGTGCTTCATCAGCTTCGGCTTCAGCGGTTCGTTCAGCGCGAAACCGATCGACGTCGATGCGATCACTCCCGCCATCGGTGAATCCACCCAGATGAACATGTGGCTTCCGGTGCCGTGGCCGATCTCTTCGTACGCCGACAGCACCGACCACTGCGTCCGCTCGCGCTCTGCCGGCGTCGTGGACAATCCCTCGGCAACCCATTCGTCGCGCACGAAATCCAGCAGTTCGCGCTCTTCGTCGTTCGGCGTTCGTCCCATGTTCGGCCCTCAAACTCGTCGGCTCACATTATTCTTCCGCTCCATGCGCGTGCTGGCTTTCATCTGGCGAGGAGTGCTGGCCTTTGACCGGGTCGGCAGCCGAATACCGCAACTCATCCAGATCTGGCTCATCGAGTTCTTCTTCGCCGTGCCGCTGATGTTCTTCATCGGCAAGGTCATCGACATCCGTGGTGCGTTCGGTGTGCCCGGAACCGGTGAATCGCTGCCTGGTGTCTTCTGGGGTGCGCTAGTGGTCTCGCTGGTGTTCGGTTTCTTCTTCTTCCGCAGCCTTATACGTCCACGCGTGGTGCGCGGGTCGTGGACTCCGATGGTCAGCGCCGACATCGGCGACGTCACGGTGTACGGCGGCAATCGGAGTTGGACGACGAGCTACGACTATCTGACCAGCCACCCGTCGTACGCGCTTCTGCTGCTCATCACCGTCCCGATCCCGGCCACGATGGTGCTGATGACCATCAACCACGGCGACAGCACGTTCTACTGGCGGGTGTCAGGAATCGTCGGGCTGACCATCCTCGCGCTGATGGCGCTGGCGCGCCTACTGGCTTGGTATGTCTTCCGATTCGGCCGGCGCCAACTCGGCAGCCAGGCTCAGGCCAAAGGCGTGTCCGAGTGGCGCCTCGGGTGGGAGATCGCCTGGAAGCCCGTGCTGATGCTGATGGTCATGATGTACGCGATCGTCTGCATACCGCTGGGCATCATGTTCTGGCAGCAGGACCGCAAGATCGCCGCACTTCCCGTCGTCACGGTCGACGACACCGTCGACGCCGGCAGGTACTTCCGCGTCGAAGGCTCCCTGGGTTCCGAGCCGGTGTACTGGGCGCCGCGGGGGACCGGGCGCGGCGGCAACAACTACTCCGGTGCCGGGGTCCTCGTCGAATTGCCCTCCGGCGGTGAGGCCTTGCTCCTCGCCGAGTCGTTGTCGGTGCCCGACTTCAACGGTGTCATGGAGGACGTCACGAACGGTGAGATAAAGACACAGGGCAAGGTGATCGACACCATCACCGAGGACCAGGAGGAGTACTACGGCTTCGACGAGGGCGACTTCGGCGATCCGCCGTCCGACGGTCGCGTGATGCTGCTGCTGTCCTACCCGTAGACGGCGCGCATCGGCAGCGACGTCGGCCCGGACAGCGACGGCGTGGTCGTCCACCGCACGGGCCCCGCCAGCTCCAGGCCGGCGATGCGGTCGAATATTCCGTTGAGAGCAACGACGACCTCGAGTCGGGCCAGGTGCGCACCCATGCAGAAGTGTGATCCGTGGCCGAAGCCGGTGTGGCCGACAGGCTTTCGTTCGACGTCGAAACGGTCGGGATCGGCGAAGCGACGCGGGTCGCGGTTGGCGCCCGCGTAGAACAGCACCACCCGCGAGCGGGCCGGAATCACGGTGTCGCTGACTGCATACGGCGCCAGTGTCGTACGCGTCACCCATTGCACTGGGGAGCCCCAGCGCAGTGTCTCCTCGACGGCGGCTGGGATGAGGTCGCGGTTATCCCGCAGCCGCGCATACAGTTCCGGGTCGCTCGCCAGCTGGATGAGCAGGATCCCCAGCAGGTTGGTGGTCGTCTCGTTGCCCGCGACCAACACGATCAAGGCGGCGCTGAGCGCCTCCACCGGCGTGATCTCTCGTGCCGCAAGCGCCTTGCTGATACCGCCGAGCACGTCCTCGTGCTCCTCGTGTCGGCGCCTGCGCAGTTCGTCGAGGATCAGGCTTCGTAGTGACAGGATGCCCGGCAGCGCTTGGCCGACGGTCAGCGTGACTTCGGTGAGCGAGCTCGCGCCGAACAGCGCCGTGACGCCGTTGGACCACGCCCGGAAATCACGCCAACGGGAACGGTCGACGCCCAACAGCAGCGCGATCGCCGAGACGGGCAGCGGCACCGTCAGAGCGGGCACCATGTCGACGACCTCACCGCGAGCCAGGGCATCGACGCTGGGATCGACGAACTGCGCCAGCGACCCTTCGAGCCGGCGCATCGCCGACGGCGTGAAGTACGGCGCCGCCACTCGGCGCAACCGGGCATGATCGGGTTCGTCGGTGGACACGACGCTCGGGATCACCGTAGACCGCAGCAGAACTCCTGAACTCGACGACAAGACGTCGTGTGCCCGCGCCCCGGCGGTGACATCCTCGTGGCGGGCCAGCATCCACACATTGAGCTTCTCGTTGACATGTACGGGGTGTTCGCGCAGTCGCGCCAGCGCGGGGAATGGATCCCTGATCGTGTCGGTCGCGGTGGGATCGAAGGTGGTGCGCGGCACGCTTTTGTTGACCGAACCGACCCGCGCACGCCGCAGGTCCCGGACCGCTCCCTGGCCGACCATCAGTCCGAAGTCGCGCATCGTCGACCCGACCACCGGCAACGTCGGAGTACGCATAGAGCAAGGATGTGCGCCCGCATGCCGCAACGACATGATTGCGACGGCCAACTAGGTGGTCGATTCGGCCAACCACATGGTTCAAGTGGCCGAGCGTGACACCATCGCAGGCAATGACGGTGACCAGGAGTCCGGCGGGTATTCGCTACGCGTTCGCGGTAGCGCGCGACGCCGACGTGCCGTTCCAACGACTGCTCGCCGGAACCCACTGGACCGAGAACGGGGTCGTGGCCGCCGGCTATCGCATCGATCAGGACGATGAGTTCGTCTTGACCGCCAACCTTGCCCGCGAACTCGGCGACCCATTGGCTGCGGGGATCCGCGTCGGATCGCAGTTCACCGTCGGCGATCTGGGCATCTGGGGTTACGCACTGCTGTCCAGTGCCAATGCAAGGGAGGCGCTGGCGGTCGCACTGGCTTACGCGACGTTGTCGCCGACAGTGTTCAACCCCCAGTCGGTTCAGGTCGGCGACGTGACGATCGTGCTGCTGCGGTACGAACATCTGCCCGTCGACGTCCGCGAATACTATGCGGCGCGCGATCTTTCAGCCTTACCGTTGCTACTGCGGATGTCCGGGTTGGCCACGGCTCCGCTGACGGTGGAGGTCCCCTTCGACGGGGAGCAGGGCGAGCGACTGCGTGCCGCACTGCGTCCGTTCGACGTGGAAACCGGTGCGGCGCAATACCGTTTCCGCATTCCCACCGGTGCTTTGGCGCTGCGGCTGCCGACCGCCGACCCGATCACCCGCGCCGCGTGCGCGCGGGAATGCGAACGCCTGGTGCACACCCTGGAGTCAGCGCCCACACTGTCGGCCACTGTGCGGTCGCGGTTCGCGCAGAGCCCGGAGTCCATGCCCACGATCGAGGAGTTGGCTGCCGAACTGCACATGAGTACCCGCACGCTGCGGCGTCAACTCGACCACGAGCACACGTCGTACCGGGAGCTGCGCAACGACGTCGCGCACACCCTGGCCGTCGAATTGCTCAGTGTTGTAGGACTATCGGTCAACGAGGTGGCGCGCCGGCTGGGTTACAGCGACACCACGGCGTTCTCACACGCGTTCCGGCGCTGGACGGGCAAGCCGGCCAGCGATTTCCGGTCCGGCGCTCAGTACCGCAGCGAGTCGGTGAGCACCCGCACCCGCGCATTCGGGTGAGTCGCCGCGTGCAGTGGATGCAGCAGCAACGGGTGGCGGCAATGAGGGCAGGACGCCTGCGGCTGCCTCGTCGACGCTGTGGTCAGGTGATGGCACGCGGAGCAATGCACCACGTGGAACCGGCCCATCCAGTTGAGCAAGCCGAGGTAGATCGCCAGCGTCGCGGCCGAAGCGACCACGAAGATCAGCGCAACGGTGAGAACCTCGTAGACCGTCATATCCGGTACCTCCAACCGCAAGTGAGAACACCTGGCGGACGCTTTAACGGTACGCCGCGGGCCGGGGTCGTGCGGTCGCGTTGACGCGTTGGATCAACCCCAACCGACCCTGCTGACAGATCGCGATTCGACGGAATTTCGCGATCTGTCAGCAGGCTCGGCGAAGGTATGAACGACGACGCCGCGGGCTCAGTTCTTGCGGGCGCGCTTGTAGATCTTTTCGAGCTCCTTGCCGCGGATGCCCATCAACTCGGCCTTACGGACTTTGTGCAGAACAAGCGGGCATTTTTTGCACCTGGGCTTGCTGCGACAACACTTTTTCTTCGGTTTTATGTCGAGCAGCTTGCTGGCCTTCAAGTGACCTGTCTCTCCCGTTTTCGCGTTTGAGTACCCGCACTGCGACACTTACCGGCGTGGATTTTCGGAATGTCGCCATTGTTGCGCACGTCGATCACGGGAAGACGACCCTGGTCGATGCGATGCTGCGACAGTCCGGCGCGCTTTCTCACCGCGGAGATGATGCCATCGAGCGATTGATGGACTCGGGGGACCTGGAGAAGGAAAAGGGCATCACCATCCTGGCGAAGAACACTGCGGTCCATCGTCACCACCCCGACGGCAACATGACTGTCATCAACGTCATCGACACCCCGGGTCACGCCGACTTCGGCGGTGAGGTCGAGCGCGGGCTGTCCATGGTCGACGGGGTGCTGCTGCTGGTCGACGCGTCCGAGGGCCCGCTGCCGCAGACCCGCTTCGTGCTGCGCAAGGCGCTCGCCGCGCACCTGCCGGTGATTCTGGTGGTCAACAAGACCGACCGGCCGGACGCGCGCATCGCCGAAGTGGTTTCCGACAGCCACGATCTACTGCTCGATGTCGCCTCCGACCTTGACGAGGAGGCCCAGAAGGCCGCCGAGGACGCGCTCGGCCTGCCCACGCTGTATGCGTCGGGCCGGGCGGGGATCGCCAGCACCGTCGAACCCGCCAACGGCGAAAACCCCGAGGGCGAGAACCTCGACCCGTTGTTCGACGTGCTGCTCGAGCACATTCCGCCGCCCAAGGGCGATCCCGAGGCTCCGCTGCAAGCTCTGGTGACCAACCTCGACGCGTCGGCGTTCCTCGGTCGCCTCGCGCTCATCCGGATCTACAAGGGCCGAATCAAGAAGGGGCAGCAGGTCGCCTGGATGCGCGAGGTCGACGGCCATCCCGTCATCACCAACGCCAAAATCACCGAACTGCTCGTGACCGAGGGCGTGGAAAGAACCTCCACCGACGAGGCCATCGCGGGCGACATCGTGGCCGTCGCCGGCATCCCGGAGATCATGATCGGCGACACGCTCGCCGACATCGAGCACGCGCACGCCCTACCGCGCATCACCGTCGACGAGCCCGCAATCTCGGTGACCATCGGCACCAACACCTCACCGCTGGCGGGCAAGGTGTCCGGGCACAAGCTCACCGCCCGAATGGTCAAGTCGCGCCTGGACACCGAACTGGTCGGCAACGTGTCGATCAAGGTCGTCGACATCGACCGGCCCGACGCGTGGGAGGTGCAGGGCCGAGGCGAGCTCGCACTGGCCGTCCTCGTCGAGCAGATGCGCCGCGAAGGCTTCGAGCTCACCGTGGGCAAGCCGCAGGTGGTCACCCAGACGATCGACGGCAAGCTGCACGAGCCGTTCGAGGCGATGACGATCGACTGTCCCGACGAGTTCGTCGGCGCCATCACCCAGTTGATGGCCGGCCGCAAGGGTCGCATGGAGGAGATGACCAACCACGCCGCCGGGTGGGTGCGGATGGACTTCATCGTGCCCAGCCGCGGTCTGATCGGATTCCGCACCGACTTCCTGACGCTGACCCGCGGCACCGGCATCGCCAACGCCGTGTTCGACGGCTACCGGCCGTGGGCGGGGGAGATCAAGGCGCGCCACACCGGGTCGTTGGTGTCGGACCGGTCCGGCTCGATCACGCCGTTCGCCATGATTCAGCTGGCCGACCGCGGTCAGTTCTTCGTCGAACCGGGCCAGGACACCTACGAGGGTCAGGTGGTCGGCATCAACCCGCGCGCCGAGGATCTCGACGTGAACGTGACCCGCGAGAAGAAGCTGACCAACATGCGGTCATCGACGGCCGACGTCATCGAGACGCTGGCCCGACCGCTGGAGCTGACGCTCGAACAGGCGATGGAGTTCTGCGCCGAGGACGAGTGCGTGGAGGTCACGCCCGAGGTGGTCCGCGTGCGCAAGGTCGAGTTGGATGCGACGATGCGCGCCCGCGCGAAGGCCCGCGCCAAAGCCCGCGGCTAGCGGCTGCCGATACCCTGAACGACGTGCCGAGGCCAGTACGCGTCATAGTCGCGATATCCGCGCTGATGACGCTGATATCCGGCTGCACCGTCAGCCCGCCGCCGGCGCCGCAGAGCACCGACACCACAGAGACGACGGCTGCGCCTCCGCCGAAGGCGTCACAGATCATCATGGCCATCGACTGGATCGGTCCGGGCTTCAATCCGCACCTGCTGGCCGATCAATCGCCGGTGAACGCCGCCATCAGTTCTCTGGTGCTGCCCAGTTCCTTCCGGCCGGTGCCGGATCCGAACACCCCGGCCGGATCGCGGTGGGTACTCGACACCACGCTGCTGGAGTCGGCCGAAGTCACCAGTGAGAATCCGTTCACCGTCACGTACAAGATCCGCCCCGAGGCGTCGTGGACCGACAACGCCCCGATCGGCGCCGACGACTTCTGGTACCTGTGGCAGCAGATGGTGAGCCAGCCCGGGGTGGTCGACCCCGCCGGCTATGACCTCATCACCGGAGTGCAATCGATCGAGGGCGGCAAGACCGCGGTGGTGACCTTCTCACAGCCGTATCCAGCCTGGCGTGAGTTGTTCAACAACATCCTGCCCGCCCACATCGTCAAGGACATCCCCGGCGGATTCGCCGCGGGCCTGGCGCGCACCCTGCCCGTGACCGGCGGTCAGTTTCGGGTCGAGAACATCGACCCCCAACGCGACGAGATCCTGCTGGCCCGCAATGACCGCTTCTGGAGCGCGCCCGCCAAACCCGACCTGATCCTGTTGCGCCGCGGCGGTGACGCGGCCGCGCTGGCCGACTCGATCCGCAACGGGGACACGCAGGTGGCCCAGGTACACGGCGGTGCGGCCACTTTCGCTCAACTGTCGGCGATTCCGGATGTCCGGACCGCGCGGATCGTCACGCCGCGCGTCATGCAGTTGTCGCTGCGGGGGCAACAACCCGCACTCGCGGATACCCAAGTGCGCAAGGCGATCTTCGGTCTCCTGGACGTCGACCTGCTCGCCGCGGTCGGTGCGGGCGACGACAATACGGTGACGTTGGCGCAGGCGCAGGTGCGGTCTCCGTCCGATCCCGGCTACGTCCCGACAGCGCCGCCCGCGATCTCCAAAGAGGATGCGCTCGCTCTGCTCGTCGACGCCGGGTATGTGGTGGAGCCCGTCGCAACGCCGGCACCTCCGACACCGGGCACGCCCACCCCCGACAACGATCGCGGCCGCATCATCAAGGACGGTGAGCCGCTGTCGCTGGTGCTCGGTGTCGCCGCCAACGATCCGACATCGGTCGCGGTCGCCAACACGGCCGCTGACCAATTGCGCAACGTGGGCATTGAGGCGTCCGTATCGGCGCTCGATCCGGTCGCACTTTACGGGGATGCGCTGACGAACAATCGCGTCGACGCCGTGGTCGGCTGGCATCAGGCCGGCGGTGACCTCGCCACCTCGCTCGCATCGCGGTACGGCTGCCGTGCGCTCGAGGCCACCGCGGTGGCGACGGCCGCGCCCGATACTCCTGATCCGCCGGCCCCACCAACCTCGGATAAACCGGAGACCCCGAAGCCGACGTCGACCACGACCCCCACCGCGCCGACGACATCGGCCCCGACCACGACAGCGACATCGACCACCCCCGCGAGCCCCGCGCCGGAATCCGGCGAACTGGTCCAGGCGCCAAGCAATATCACCGGTATCTGCGACCGCAGCCTGCAGCCGAAGATCGACGCGGCGCTCGACGGACGGGAGCCTATCGACGCCGTGATCACCGCCGTCGAACCGCGACTGTGGAACATGTCGACGGTGCTGCCGATCCTGCAGGACACCACGATCGTCGCAGCCGGCCCGAGCGTGCAGAACGTCAAGCTGTCCGGTGCGGTACCGATCGGCATCGTCGGCGATGCCGGAACGTGGGTGAAAACCCGTCAGTGAGAGGGCAATGCGGCCTGGTGGCGTTCGCGCATCAACCGCAGTCCGTGCGCGGCATACGCGGCGATGGCGAACACGAACAGGAACCAATACGGCGGGTGCGCCAGTTCCCACACGAACAGGGCCGCAAAGAGCGGTGACTTTTGCGTGATCGCCAAGACTCCGGCCGCACACGTCAGCGCCAGCGCCGACACGTGGATCTCGGTGCCCGCCAGCTGATTGAGCGCAAGAGCCACCACCGATCCGGTGGCAGCACCCGTGGCCAGCGCGGGGGTGAGTAGGCCGCCAACGGCCCCGGCGCGCAGAAACCCGGCTGTCAGAAGCGGTTTCAACAACAGGATCGCGCAGGCGGCTCCGAGCGTCATCCCACTGTCGACGGCCACCGTCAAAATGCTTCGCCCGTTGCCCGGTAGTTCCGGGAACCAGATCGAGCAGATGCCGGTCACCAGACCAGCCGTCGCGATCGTCGGAATCAGGATCCAGGACTTGTACTGCACCTTGGGACGTGCAGCGTCCATCACCCGGTTGAACGCCAGGCCGATGGCGCCGGCCAGCGGCGCGACGGCCAGCGCCAGAAACGCGAACAGATACGACGTCGTCACGTCCGGCCAGTCCAGCGGGTGCTCGAGATGGGTGACGGGCGCGGCGACCGCGACTGCGAGGCTCGACGTAATCAACGCCGTACCCAACACCCGCGGATGCCAGCTGCCGAGCAGGATCTGCGCGGCGAACAACGCTCCGCCCAGCGGCACGCTGTAGACCGCGCCCAACCCGGCGCCGGCCGCGCAGGCGAGCAGAATCTCGCGGTCTCGCGCCGTGAGCGACAGCCGCGAGGTGCCGAAATCGCCGAATGCAGCGGACAATTGGCGCGGTGCGCCTTCGCGACCGAGCGACGCACCCGCGCCGACGAGCAACACTTGCAGGAACGCGTCGATGGACATCGCAATTCGGGGTATCGGCCGGTGCGCCTTGATGGTCCCGGCCAACGGCGGAACGGTGGTCCGCCGTCGCAGCATCCACCATCCCAAGCCGGCGAGCGCACCGCCGATCATCGGACCGACCGCGCGTCGAACCGGGCTGCTGCCGCCGACGCCGGACAGCAGCGTGCCGAACGAGTAGTGGTACGTCAGATGTTCGATGGCGTGTAACAGCAGCGTGGTGGCCGCGCCCGCGACACCTGCGAGCAGGCCGACGATGATGATCGCGCATATGAATTCGACTGAGCGGCGCGACACCAGCTGAATCTAACCGCCGATCATCGTGCAAGCTGTGTCAATGGAGTGCCCGCGGCTGCTGTTCGTTCATGCGCATCCCGACGACGAGACGTTGACGACAGGCGCGACCATCGCGCATTACGTCGCGCGCGGCGCGCGGGTGCAGGTGGTTACGTGCACGCTTGGCGAGGAGGGCGAGGTGATCGGCGACCGGTGGGCGCACCTAGCCGTCGACAACGCCGACCAACTCGGCGGGTTCCGCATCGGTGAGCTGACTGCGGCGCTGCGGGCGCTCGGCGTCGACGAGCCGGTGTTCCTCGGCGGTGCGGGTCGCTGGCGCGACTCGGGGATGGAAGGTACGCCGGCCCGGCACCATCAGCGGTTCGTCGACGCCGATCCCGCGGAGTCGGTGGGTGCACTGGTGGCGATCATCCGTGAGCTGCGCCCTCACGTCGTAGTCACCTATGACCCGAACGGCGGCTACGGGCATCCCGACCACATCCACACCCACGACGTGACGATGGCGGCGGTTGCGGCGTCGCCGGGCAACGAATATCTGGGCGAGCCGTGGACCGTGCCGAAGGTGTACTGGACCGTCCTGTCGACGACCGCGATCGCCGAGGGACTGAACGCGCTCGACGACGAGGTGCCCGACGAATGGATCCGGGTGTCGATCGACGATGTGTCGTTCGGCCATCCCGACGAGGCGATCGACGCGATCATCGACGTCCCCGACCAACTGCCTGCCAAGGTGGCCGCGCTGCGGGCGCACGCCACGCAGGTCACCGTCGCGCCCAACGACCGGTCGCTGGCGCTGTCGAACAACATCGCGTTGCCGGTCGGCGCCGTCGAGCACTACATCCTGGTGTCGGGCGAAGCGGGTCCCGGAGACCATCGCGGATGGGAAACCGATCTGCTCGCGGGCCTGAACCTCGAATAGCGAGGGCACAACGGGGTAAGCTCCCCGACAACTCGCGTGTGTGGAAGGGACGACCATGGACCCGGATCTGGATCCGAACCTGCAGCACTGGCAGGACCGGCTCGACAACTTTCAGTGGGTCATCGGTTCGATCGCCAGCGTCATCGATAGCATCCCGACCTGACCTCGTCCCCACCCAGCGCTGACTATCCGCGAATCACTGTTCTGACGCTGCTCGCCATCGACGGTGTCCTCTGCGCGCTCCTGGCGTCGTTCTTTCTCCCGACCTACATCGGCACATGGCCGTTTCCGATCAGCGCACTGATCGGTGGCCTGGTGAACGCGGCCCTGGTGTGGGCCGCGCTGCATTGGACCTCCTCGCCGAGGACGGCGGCATTACCGCTGTTCACCTGGCTGGTGACGGTGGCGGTGCTGTCGTTGGGCGGCCCCGGCGACGACATCGTCTACGGCGGCGCCGGGCTGATGGCGTACGGCACCCTGCTGCTGATCATCCTTGGCACGCTGCCCCCCGCTGCGGTGCTGTGGCGTCATGTGAACGCCTGAGCTCCTATTCGGTGGCAGGCCCGTTCCGACGGCAGCGTGCCGACTGGGTCAATAGGCGGACTAATGTGACCGATATGTCAGGCGCCCATGTTTCAGAATGTGAGACGCGCGGATGATCTTCGACGGACGTGGGGTTACACGGGAGTGGCTCTGAACCCCCAGCACGGCGCCGACCTGCCCAGCCCGGTGGTCCCACCGAGATCCGGCACGCCGAGTCCCGCCAGCCTGCGTCGCGTACTGCGCCGAGCCCGCGACGGGGTGGCGCTCAACACGGAGGAAGCCGCGATCGCGATGACCGCGCGCGGCGACGACCTCGCGGACCTGTGTGCCAGTGCGGCCCGCGTTCGCGATGCGGGGCTGGAGGCCGCCGACCGCCGCGGCGCAGGCGGACGGTTGCCGGTGAGCTATTCGCGCAAAGTGTTCATCCCCGTCACCCACCTGTGCCGCGACACGTGCCACTACTGCACGTTTGTCACCGTTCCCGGCAAGCTGCGCGCGCAGGGCGTCGGCATGTACATGGAGCCCGACGAGATCCTCGAGGTGGCGCGTCGCGGTGCCGAATTGGGTTGCAAGGAAGCCCTGTTCACGCTCGGCGACCGGCCCGAGGCGCGGTGGGAAGAGGCCAGGCAGTGGCTCGACGAGCGCGGCTACGACTCGACGTTGGATTACGTCAGGGCAATGGCGATCCGCGTATTGGAGGAGACCGGGCTGCTGCCGCACCTGAACCCCGGCGTGATGAGCTGGTCGGAGCTCTCCCGGCTCAAGCCGGTGGCGCCGTCGATGGGCATGATGCTCGAGACCACCTCGCGACGGCTGTTCGAGACCAAGGGCCTCGCCCATTTCGGCAGTCCCGACAAAGACCCGGAGGTCCGGCTGCGCACGCTCGCCGACGCGGGCCGCCTTTCCATTCCGTTCACCACGGGGCTTCTGGTCGGGATCGGAGAGACGCTTCAAGAGCGCGCCGACACCATTCATGCGATCCGTCGATCGCACAAGGAGTTCGGACACGTTCAGGAAGTGATCGTGCAGAACTTCCGCGCCAAGGACCACACCGCGATGGCGGCGAAGCCGGATGCGGGCTTTGAGGACTTCGTGGCGACGGTCGCTGTCACGCGTCTGGTGATGGGACCCAAGGTCCGTATCCAGGCGCCGCCGAACCTGGTGTCGCGGTCCGAGTGCCTGGCGCTGATCGGCGCGGGGGTCGACGACTGGGGTGGCGTTTCGCCGCTGACTCCTGACCACGTCAATCCCGAGCGGCCCTGGCCCGCGCTCGACGAGTTGTCCGCCGTGACCGCGGAGGCCGGCTACGACCTGGTGCAGCGATTGACGGCACAGCCGCAGTACGTGCAGGCTGGCGCGGCGTGGATCGATCCGCGGGTACGCGGCCATGTCGACGCACTGGCCGACCCGGACACCGGTCTGGCTCGCGACGTCAATCCCGTCGGCAGGCCGTGGCAGGAACCCGATGAGGCCTGGGAATCCCTTGGCCGCACCGATCTTCACGCCGCCATCGACTCCTCGGGCCGGCTCACCGAGACGCGCAGCGATCTGGGCAGTGCGTTCGGCGATTGGGAATCCATCCGCGAGAAGGTGCACGAGCTCGCGGCCCAAGCGCCTGAGCGCATCGACACCGATGTGCTGGCGGCGTTGCGCTCGGCCGAGCGCGATCCGGCCGGATTGTCCGACGACGAGTATCTGGCGCTGGCGATGGCAGACGGTCCGGCGATGGATGCCGTTGCAGCACTGGCTGATTCGCTGCGGCGGGACGCGGTGGGCGACGACGTGACCTACGTGGTGAACCGCAACATCAACTTCACCAACATCTGCTACACGGGCTGCCGGTTCTGCGCCTTCGCGCAGCGTAAGGGTGACGCGGACGCGTTCTCGCTTTCCGTCGACGAGGTTGCCGACCGAGCGTGGGAGGCGCACGTCGCGGGTGCGACTGAGGTGTGCATGCAGGGCGGTATCGACCCTGAGCTTCCGGTCACCGGCTATGCCGATCTGGTGCGGGCGGTCAAGGCGCGCGTGCCGTCGATGCATGTGCATGCGTTCTCGCCGATGGAGATCGCCAATGGCGTGACCAAGAGCGGGCTTTCGATCCGTGAGTGGCTAACCTCGTTGCGCGAGGCAGGCCTTGGCAGCATTCCCGGTACTGCCGCCGAGATCCTCGACGACGAGGTCCGCTGGGTGCTGACCAAGGGCAAGCTGCCGACGTCGATGTGGGTCGAGGTCGTCAGCACCGCGCACGAGGTCGGGCTGCGATCAAGCTCGACAATGATGTACGGCCACGTCGATTCGCCGCGGCATTGGGTTGGCCACCTTCGCGTACTGCGTGAGATTCAGGACCGCACCGGCGGATTCACCGAATTCGTCCCTCTGCCGTTCGTGCATCAAAGCTCACCGCTGTACCTCGCGGGCGGCGCGCGGCCCGGTCCCACGCACCGCGACAACCGCGCCGTGCATGCGCTGGCGCGGATCATGCTGCACGGCAGGATCTCCAACATTCAGACCAGCTGGGTCAAGCTCGGCACCGAGCGCACTCAGGTGATGCTCAACGGCGGCGCCAACGATCTCGGCGGCACGCTGATGGAGGAGACCATCTCGCGGATGGCCGGATCGGAGTTCGGCTCGGCCAAGAGCGTCGAGGAGCTCACCTCGATCGCCGAGGGTATCGGGCGCCCGGCACGACAACGTTCCACAACGTACGCGCCGTTGGCTGCCTGACGGTCGTTCCCGCGATGCAACGAACCGCGGGGAAATATATCCGGACTGAGGTCCGTTTATCCCTACGAAGGTGCCGGGGAGTCCGGCGCTCCGTAGAGGAAGAGATTCACGACATGACCACTGCCACTGGGGCCACCGGAACCGCCCAGCTCGCGACCGGTACCTGGGCCATCGATCCCGTCCACTCCACCATCGGGTTCTCCGTACGCCACCTCATGGTGAGCAAGGTGCGAGGCACCTTCGACACGTTCAGCGGCGCGATCGTCGTCGCCGAGGACGGCACACCGTCGGTGACCGCCGAGATCGTCGTCGACTCGATCAACACCCGCAACGAACAGCGCGACGCCCACGTCCGGTCTGCCGACTTCTTCAACACCGAGCAGTATCCGACCGCCACCTTCACCTCGACCGGAGTCCGGTCCAACGGCGACGACTACCTCGTCGATGGCGACTTCACCCTCAAAGGTGTGACCAAGCCGGTCACCCTGGAACTGGGCTTCAACGGCGTCAACCCCGGTATGGGACACGGCGAGGTCGCCGGGTTCGAGGCGTCGGTGGTGCTGAACCGCAAGGACTTCGGCATCGACATCGACATGCCATTGGAAACCGGTGGCACCGTCGTCGGCGACAAGATCACCATCACGCTGGAGATCGAAGCACTCCGTCAGGCATAACCCCCGCACAACGAACTAGCGCGTCTGCAGGCCGATTCCTGCAGGCGCGCTAGCTGTGTTCCGGGCTAAATGTCCAGGCAGCTGCTCCCGCCGTCGCTGGCCGGGATGTCGATGTTCTTCGCCGAGAACTGGGCAACCACACCGCTGTTCGTGACCTCGAGTGAATCCACGCGGAGGTTGTACTTGTTGTTGGTGAGGTCGCTCGTCATCTCGTCGAGCTTGGACTGCAGGTCTTCCTGAGGAAGGTCCAGGTCGCCGCCGAGCGTGAAGCCGTCGGGCTGAATCTCCAGCTTGATGCCGCCGTCAGCGGTGGTCTCCGGCTTGACCGCGATGGTGCTGTCGAACATTCCGTGCAGGGTGACGATCCCGGTCGACGGATCGGTCTCGACACTCGTCACGACCTCGTCCGTCGAGATCCAGTCGGACAGGAAACTCAAGAAGCTGTCCTCGAGGTACTCGTCGATGGCCTCCTTGAGGGCGGTGTTGGCGGATTGCCGCATCCCTTCGGACGTCCAATCGACGGTCGCGTTGATCGCGCCGATGGTGCCGCGGTCGTTCGCGCCGCCGTTCAGGTCGAGGTCGTCGACCGCGATATCCGCGGTGACCCCGTCAACGCCGCGGATGGGTCCATCGGTGGCGATCGTGAATCCGGAGTACTTGTCATCGAAGTACTGCATGAGAACCGGTGGCGAGGTCTCGAACGTCACGTCGACGGAGCCCTCGGAACCCTCGATGAAGCATGCGGCGGCCGACTTGATCTTGTCGACGGCGACGGTGCGTGCGTAGAACTCGGCGCCGAGCACACCGGCGGCGGCGGTCGCGAGAACGATCACGAGGATCAAGACGATCGCGAGCGGACCGCGACCGCGCTTGCGTTTTGCGGGCGGCTGCGCCGGGGGAGCCGGCGGCTGAACCGGGGGAGCCGGTGGAGCCGGCGGCTGGAACTGCGGGGCCGGCCGCATGGCATAGCTCTGAGTTGGTGCGGAATGGATTGCGGAATGGAACTGCGCCGGCCGCATCGGATGGTCCTGAGTGGGCGCGGAATGGAACTGCGGTCCGTGCGCCGGGGCGAACCTGTTCTGTGCGTACATGGGGTGGTTCATGTGGTGGTCTCCGTGTGGTCAATCGCGACGAGGTGGTCGTGGCATTGACGGAAAGACTGTCCGGAGGCGCTTGGAGAATCCTTAATGGATTTGGTGGCGGCCCGGACTAGAGACGGGCGGCCAGCTCGGTGCCCTGCTTGATCGCCCGCTTGGCGTCGAGTTCGGCGGCCTCGGCCGCACCGCCGATGACGTGCGGCCGGATGCCCTGCGAGCGCAACGCGTCCTCGAGATCGCGCACCGGCTCCTGGCCGGCGCAGATCACCACGTTGTCGACATCGAGCACCCTGGGGTTGGACCTATCGGACCCGAAGCTGATGTGCAGGCCGTGGTCGTCGATGCGCTCGTAGTTCACCCCGGACAGCTGTTGGACTCCTTTGGCCTTCAGCGCGGCCCTGTGTACCCAGCCCGACGTCTTGCCGAGCCCCTTGCCCTGCGGCCCTTTTGTGCGCTGCAGCAGGTACACCTCGCGGGCCGACGGAGCGGGAATCGGTGTCGTCAGCGCACCGCGGGTCTCTTGCGGGTCCGCTGCGCCCCATTCGGCCTTCCACTCCTTGAGGTTCAACGTGAGTGATTCGTCGGTGACGAGGAACTCGCTGACATCGAAACCGATGCCACCCGCACCGATGACCGCCACCGCCTTTCCGACCGGCGAACCGCTGATGGCTTCGGCGTAGGACAGCACCATCGGATGGTCGATGCCGGGGATGTCGGGCATGCGCGGCGAGACCCCGGTCGCCAGCACCACCTCGTCGAAACCCGCGAGTTCTTCGGCGCTCGCCCGCGTGCGCAGCCGGACGTCGACGTCGTACTTGTCGAGCATGCGGTTGTAGTAGCGCAGCGTCTCGCTGAACTCCTCTTTGCCGGGAATCCTTCGCGCCAAATCGAATTGACCGCCGACGGCGTCACCCGCCTCGAACAGCGTCACCCGATGACCGCGCTGTGCCGCGCTGACGGCGGTAGCCAGTCCCGCGGGCCCGGCGCCGACCACCGCGATGCGTTTGGCGCGTCGCGTCGGGCCGAGCACCAGCGTCGTCTCGTGACCGGCGCGGGGGTTCAGCAGGCACGAGACGGTCTTGTGCACGAACGCGTGATCCAGGCAGGCCTGATTGCACGCGATGCACGTGTTGATCTCGTCGGCGGCATCGGCCTCGGCCTTGCGCACCCAGTCCGGATCCGACAACAGCGGACGCGCCATCGAGATCAGCTGGACGTGCCCCTCGGCGAGGATCTGTTCGGCGGCCTGCGGCATGTTGATCCGGTTCGATGCCACCACCGGAACGCTGACGTGCTCGGCCATCGCGTTACTGATGTCGACGAACGCACTGTTGGGGACCGAGGTGACGATCGTCGGCACCCGCGCCTCGTGCCAGCCGATGCCGGTGTTGATGATCGTCGCGCCCGCGGCCTCGACTTCCTTTGCCAGCGCGACGATTTCGTCCCAGCTCTGGCCGTCTTCGACGTAGTCGGCCATGGACATCCGGTAGCAGATGATGAAGTCCGCGCCGACGGCCGCGCGGGTGCGGCGCACGATCTCGACGGGGAAGCGCCTGCGATTCTCGGGAGATCCGCCCCACTTGTCTTTGCGCTTGTTGGTTCGCGGTGCCAGGAACTGGTTGAGCAGATAGCCCTCGCTACCCATGATCTCGACACCGTCGTAACCCGCGTCGCGGGCCAGCAGCGCGCAGTTCACGAAATCGTCGATCGTGCCCTCGACGTCGCGCAGTGCGCGCGGCCGGAACGGGTTGATGGGTGCCTTGAGGGCCGATGCACTCACCGACAACGGATGGTAGGCATAGCGTCCCGCATGCAGGATCTGCAGCAGGATCTTGCCGCCCTCGTCGTGAACGGCTCGGGTGATCGTGCGATGCCTGCGGGCGTCCGAGGACGACAGCATCTGCGCCGCGAACGGCAGCAGCCAGCCCGTTCGGTTCGGCGCGTAGCCACCGGTGATGATGAGCCCGACGCCACCGCGGGCGCGTTCGGCGAAGTAGGCGGCGAGCCGGTCGGTATCGCGGGCACGATCCTCCAGGCCGGTGTGCATAGACCCCATGATGACGCGGTTGCGCAGGATGGTGGAGCCAAGATTCAACGGCGACAACAAGTTCGGATAGCTCACCGGTTCTCCTCCGAGGGCCGCTTGAGCGCGGCGGCGACTTCGTCGAGCCAGTCGATAGCGCTCTCCTCGGCCCGGACGCCACCGCGCAGCACGAGGTACTGGTGCAGGGTGGCACCGCTGAGCGCGCCCGGGTCGGGGAACTGCCGCTTCTCGTACCCGCGGTAGATGTCGAGCAACTCGGCTCGCTCCGCACGCAGCGATGCGACCTGGACGCGTAGCGCATCGACGTCGCCGTGCTCGGCTCCGCGTACTTTGACGGCGAGATCCCGGGTTCGGTTGTCGGCGACGGTGCTGCCGCGTCCCGAAAGTGGTTCGGCGATCCAGCGGGCAAGTTCGCCACGCCCCGCGTCGGACACCGTGTACACCTTTTTGTCCGGCCTGCCCTGCTGACTGACGGGGGTGACGTGCACCCAGCCGTCGTTCTCCATTGCGCGAAGTGTGCGGTAGATCTGCTGGTGGGTCGCCGCCCAGAAGTACCCGATGGACCGGTCGAACCGGCGCGCGAGCTCGTATCCGGAACCGGATTGCTCGCATAGGGCGACGAGGATCGCGTGGGGCAAGGCCACAGGCGCAGCGTAGGTCCGCGATCCTTGATATGCAACTTGTTGCACTGCATCTGTGCGCATAGGGATAACGGGCTCGCGGATGTACTGCTGAGCAGTTGAACAGCATCGTCGAGATGATGGGTGTGGCGGCTGGTCTATGTGTATCTGCGACGTCTAGTATCAGTAACCACGCGCCACCCCTAACCGGGCGGCGCGTGAAAGTTAGGGCACACTGAGACGACCGTCCAGGTATGGACTGCGCATACTTGCGGGAACTCTAGGGCCTTGACCCAAGATGGCAGCCCCATTGGACAGGAGATCGAGGAGCACCTGTGACGTACACGATTGCCGAACCCTGCGTCGACATCAAAGACAAGGCGTGTATCGAGGAATGCCCAGTGGACTGCATCTACGAGGGCGCCCGGCAGCTCTACATCCACCCCGATGAGTGCGTGGACTGTGGTGCCTGCGAGCCAGTGTGCCCGGTGGAGGCCATTTACTACGAGGACGATGTGCCAGACCAGTGGTCCAGCTACACGCAGTACAACGCTGACTTCTTCGCTGAGCTCGGCTCGCCCGGTGGCGCCTCCAAGGTTGGCCAGACCGACAACGATCCGCAGCCGATCAAGGATCTGCCGCCCCAAGGCGAGGACTGATAACGGCTCGTCAGCGGCGCGTATCGGCGTCATTGCCGGTGTTCCCCTGGGACACCCTGGCCGACGTCACCGCGCTCGCCCGGTCACACCCTGACGGCATCGTCGACCTGTCGGTCGGAACCCCCGTCGACGATGTGGCCCCGGTGATCCGTGAGGCGCTGGCCGCGGCCAGTTCCGCCCCGGGCTACCCGACGACCGCGGGCACGCCCGCGTTGCGGGCTTCCGCGGTGGCAGCGCTGCAACGCCGCTACGGCATCACCGGGCTGGCTGACGGCGCGGTGCTCCCGGTGATCGGCACCAAGGAGCTCATCGCGTGGTTGCCGACGCTGCTCGGCCTGTCACCCGATGATCTGGTCGTGGTGCCGGAGCTGGCGTACCCGACCTACGAGGTCGGTGCGCGGCTGGCGGGAACACCGTTCGTGCGTGCGGATTCGCTGACGCAGTTGGGTCCGCGGTCGCCCGCGCTGGTGTATCTGAACTCGCCGAGCAATCCGACGGGCAAGGTGCTCGGCGTCGACCACCTGCGCAAGGTCGTCGGCTGGGCGCGGGAACGCGGAGTTCTCGTCGCCTCCGACGAGTGCTATCTCGGGCTGGGCTGGGACGCCGCGCCCTTGTCGGTGCTGCATCCCGACGTGTGCGACGGCGACCACACCGGGCTGCTGGCCATCCATTCGTTGTCGAAGACGTCGTCGCTGGCCGGGTACCGCGCCGGTTTCGTCGCCGGCGACCCGTCGGTGGTGGCCGAGCTGCTGGCCGTGCGCAAGCACGCGGGCATGATGATGCCGACGCCGATCCAGGCCGCGATGGTCGCCGCGCTCGACGACGATGAGCACGAACGTGAGCAGCGTGAGCGGTACGAGCGGCGCAGGGCGGTGCTCATGCCCGCCCTGCAGGCGGCGGGGCTGACTGTCGACAATTCCGAAGCGGGACTGTATATCTGGGCCACCCGCGGCGAGCCTTGCCGCGACACCGTGGCCTGGCTGGCGCAGCGCGGCATCCTCGTCGCGCCCGGCGAGTTCTACGGTCCTGCCGGTGCGCAGCATGTTCGCGTCGCTCTGACGGCGACGGACGAACGGATAGCCGCCGCTGTGCAACGACTCAAGGATTAGTCAGACGCTGCGTCTGGCCGAACGCATCGATTGGACTCTGCAGGGCAAGGCCGCCGTCGGCGAAAACGGTTTGACCCGTGACCCAAGACATTCCGAGCACCGCGACGATCGCTTCAGCGATGTCGTCGGCCTCGCCGAGACGACCGAGCGAGGTCCGTTCGGTGAGGCCCTCCACCCACCCGGGTAGCTGTTCGGGCCGGGCGAGCATCGGGGTTCGCGTGACGCCGGGACCGACGGCGTTGACGCGGATGCCGTGTGCGCCCCACTCGGCCGCCGCCACCCGTACCAGCATGTCGACACCGGCCTTCGATACGCAGTACGCCCCCATCGCCCTGTCGGCGACCGTTCCGCTGATGCTCGACACGGCGACGATCGACCCGCCGCGGCCGGCATCGATCATCACGCGGGCGACGGCGCGCATCGTCAGCCAGGTGCCGGTGAGGTTGGTATCGAGTACCCGCCGCCAGCCATCGAGATCCTGGTCCAACAGCGTGTCGCTGGCGCCGATCCCTGCGCATGCGACGAGCTGATCCGGCACGCCGCGTTCGGCGACGGTTTGTTCGACTGCTGCCGACACCGAGTCGGGATCACTGATGTCGCAGTCGATATCGCCGTTCGTTCGGTCCCAGACCACGACGTCGACACCCGCGCCGCGTAACCGTGTGGCGGTTGCGCTACCGATGCCGGACCCGCCGCCGGTGACGATGGTTGTCATCGCGGTGAGCCGATCAACTCGACCGTGACACCGTCGGGCGCGGTGATGACCGCCATGTCTACCGACATGTGGTTGGGCGCAGGAACCGAGATCCTGCGCACGCCTTCGGTGAAACCGAGTTCGGCCAGACCTGTCAAGGTCACCTCGACCTCCCGCTCCAGGGACAGCAGAAAAAATCCGGCGCGGGGCTTATCCGATGGTGGCGCCGCCTCCTGTGCACCGTCGAACATGACCAACTCGAGGATCCCGGTCTCCGGATGCTCCGGATCGGCGAGGAACACCGACCGTAGACGATCGGTGTCGGCGCCGAACAGCGTCGGCCAGTCACCCTGGAACTCGATGTCGAACAGTTCGGTCAGACCCAACCCGTCCTGCCAGAACCGCCTGGAGCGTCCGACGTCGGTGGTGACTATTGCCGAATGGTGGATTCCTCGCACGAGCCTGCTTCCTCTTGACGCTGACCGTTGAATGACTGACAGGTGAATTGATCGAGGTCGACCTCGGCGAGGCGCGCGGCCAATTCCGCTCCGTGGTAGGGAAATTGGGTGACGACCTTGCCGCTCTCGTGGCTGAAGTAGTTGCTGCATCCAGCGAGCCAGACCGTTCCAGCGAGTGCCGCCTGGATCTCACTGTTGTAGACGTCGTGGACCTGCTGCCGGACGTCGACGGCCTGCACCCCGCTGGTCACCATCGCATCCAGCAGGCGTCTTACGAACACGGTTTGCACCTCGAGGATGTAGATGATCGATTGAACGCCGTTGGTGTTGGGGCCATAGAGAGTGAACAGGTTCGGATAGCCCGGCACCGCGGTGCCCAGATACGCCTCGGCGCCGTCACACCAGTCGTCATGAAGCCTGCGGCCGCCGCGCCCGTAGACCTCGAGACTGCCGAGGTAGTCGGCCGCCCGGAAACCTGTTCCGTAGATGACGGTGTCGACTTCGTGTTCCGCACCGTCGGCCGTGCGCAGGCCCCGTTCGGTGAACTCCTCGATAGGGCTGGTCTCCAACCGCACATTGGGACGTTCAAATGTCGGAAACCAGTTCTGGGAGAAGAGCGGTCGCTTACAGCCGACGGGGTGAGACGGCGTGAGCTTGGCGCGAAGATCGGGATCCTTCACGCTGTCGACGACGAACTGGCTGACGAACTTGGTCAACTCTTTCGTCATGTTGGAATCGATACCGAAGTCACCCGACTCGTAGGCCGCGAACGCCGCATCCCGGACCTTCTGCGCTGCCGCTGGGTCACGCTCGAACAGCTCTTGCTGTTCGGCGGTGAACGGTTCGTCGTAGCGCGGCCCGACCCAGGTGGGCGAGCGTTGGAACACCGTCAGCTGCGCGGCCTCGGCGGCGATCTCCGGTACGTACTGGATGGCGCTGGCACCGGTGCCGATCGAGGCGACACGTTCGCCCGCAGTTGATTTCGCGTGATCCCATTCAGATGAATGGAAGATACGTCCGCGGAATTGCTCGGTGCCGGGGATGTCCGGAGTGTGGGGTTTGTCGAGCATGCCCACCGCGCTCACCACGACATCGAATTCGAGCCTGTCGCCGTCGCTGGTCGTCACCGTCCATCGCCGGTCGGAGTCCGACCACCTCAGCTCGGCCACGCGGGTCCGTGCGCGAAGGTGGTCGCCGAGGCCGTAGTCGGCGGCGATACGTTCGAGGTAGGCGAGGATCTCCGGCTGGTTGGCAAATGTCTTGCTCCAGTACGGATTCATCGCGAAGGAGAACGAGTAGAGGTGCGACGGTACGTCACACGCCGCGCCCGGATAGGTGTTGTTCCGCCAGGTGCCGCCGAACCCGTCACCCCGTTCGAAGATGGTGAAGTCGTAACCACCGGACCGCAATTGGACTCCTGCGGCGATGCCGCCGGGTCCGGCGCCGATGACGGCGACCGTCGGCTTACTGTTCATCGGCTCGCATCAGAACGGGCGCTCGGTCTCGGCGGGTCGGCCGGGTGTGAAGGTGACCGGAAGTCTCGCCAGACCGGTCATGCTCGGGTTCCCGAGGTACTCGTCGACGCCGGTCACGTCCACGCAATAGTCCGGTATGCGGTCCAGCACCGCCTTCACCATCACCTCGAACATCAACCTGGCGAGGTGCGAGCCGATGCACCTGTGCGGCCCCAGCCCGAATGCGACATGCGGGTTCGGCGTCCGGTCCAGCACGACGTCATCGGGCCGGTCGAACTGCCGCTCGTCGTGGTTGGCGCCGAGCCAGCTGATGATCAGCTGGTCGTTGCGCAGCAGCTCCTGGCCGCCGACCGTGGTGTCACGCGTGACTGTGCGACTCAACTGCTGATTGACCGAGAAGTAGCGGAGGAACTCGTCGCCCGCGGTGGCGTAAAGGTCCGGCCGCTCGATCAGCTGTTCCCGTAGGTGCGGGTGCGTGCCCAGGTGAAGCAGGCTCAGCGCGGTCTGTGACGTCGTGGTGTCGACACCCCCGCCGATCAGATTCCACAGGATGTTCAGCAGTTCGGAGTCCTCGAGGTGGCGGCCGTCGAACTCGAACTGGACCAGGAAGCTGGTCAAGTCGTCACCGGGATCGGTACGGCGCTCGGACAGGAAGGCCTGCAGTCCGTCCATCATCGCCGGGACCTCGCCGACGGCGGCAGCGTACTCGTCGCTGTCCTGGGGTGCCGCCATCACCGAGTGAAAGAGATTGGCGTAGACCTGCCAGTTGTCGGTCGGCAGACCCATCAACCGCATGGTCAGGATCGCGGGAACCGGGCTCGCGTAGTCGAGGACGAGGTCCATCTGCCCATCGGCGACCTTCTGATCGAGGAACCAGTGCGTCGACTGCTCCATGAACGGCCGCTTGGCCTCGACGGCGCGTGGCGAGAAGAAGGGAGCCAGTGCCCGCCGCAACGCCTGGTGATAGGGCCCGTCGACTTCACCGATGCCGAGGGCGGGCTGGCCCTCGGGTCGGGGGACACCCATTTCGCCCTGGTAGTTGATGCCGTCGGGGCAGTCGGGCTCGTACTTGTGCGCGAAGGTATCGCCGTCGCGGGCGATCTGGCTCACCCCTTCGTAACTCGACACGAACCAGAAGCCGCCGTAGTTTTCGTTCCACGCCACCGGACAGCGACGCCGCAGATCGGCGTTGACCGTCAGCTCGTTCCTGTTGAACTCGTCCGAATGATGGTCGAAATCGACCACAACCCCTGGGGATAGTCCGGGACGGACAGCCATCGAAAAGCCCTCCTGCACAGGCGGATCAGCGTATTCCGCCACCGCGAGAACCGCGTTACCGCTAGGCTAGCAGCTCTAAACAACTATTTTTATAGCTTTATGCATCTTGCACCGAGGGGAAGTGCCATCGACGACTGGGGTGACGCGTTCGCGGGAGCGACGATCGCCGGGGCGGCCATCCCCGCCGAGCCGGACCTCGTTCGGATGCGCGCCCAGCGTTTCGGCCGACTGCAGGACCAGCTCGAACTTCGCGGCGTCGACGGGCTCGTACTCCTGGGGTCCGCCTCCGTGGCATACGCCAGCGGCGTCGACGAACCCGCACGCGACGGAGACACCGCCGCACTGTTCCGCACGGTGGTGGTGGTCGCCCACGGTGACGCGGCGCCGCACGTCTACACGTCGGTGGCCGACGGGGTCCCTGCTGAGCTTCCCGACGATCACCGGCATGGCCCGCTGTTCCCGGATCTCGACGACGGGATCGATGAGTTCGCCGCAGTGCTCGGCGCCCACTTCTCCCGCGGGTCCCGCATCGGCGTGGACGACCAGACCCACTCGATGCTGCGTGGCGTGGGCGGATTCACCTGGATGGACGCCGCACCCGTGCTGGGCGCTGCGAAGGTGACGAAGACGCCCGACGAAGTGGCATGCATCCGTAAAGCGCAGCGGATCAACGAACTGGCGATGGTCGACGCTTTGGAAATCCTGCGACCGGGGACACGGCAGGTCGACCTGAGCGCGGTGTTTCTTCGCCGCATCTTCGAGCTCGGCGCATGCGCGAACGGTATCGATCCGATTTGGCAGGTGATGGCGCCCAACCGCGACCTCGGTCCGTGGACGTTGCACGGCGGGCTCGCCTATCCGACCGTCACCACCGATCG
This sequence comes from Mycobacterium sp. NPDC051804, assembly GCF_044452905.1. Taxonomy (NCBI): domain Bacteria; kingdom Bacillati; phylum Actinomycetota; class Actinomycetes; order Mycobacteriales; family Mycobacteriaceae; genus Mycobacterium; species Mycobacterium sp. NPDC051804. Next base: position 434,889 of record NZ_JBITCD010000006.1, read on the forward strand.
TTTCCTACGTGAAGGCGACGTCATCTGGGTGGACTCCGGCATCACGTGGCAGGGGTACGCGTCCGACTACGGCCGGACATGGATCACGAGCGTCGACCCCTTCCCAAATGCGCAGCAGCAGGCACACTTCCGGCGCTGGCGTTCCGTCGTGGATGCCGCGTTGGGGATCCTTCGGCCCGGAGTCTCGGGCCGTGAGCTCGGTCGAGTCGCCATCGAGGCCAACGGCGGTACCCGCCCCTGGATCGAACACTTCTACCTGGCGCATGGAGTTGGCACCGAGAGTGCCGAAATGCCCTTGATAGGAACGGATCTCGGTGAGCAGTTCGACGAACAACTCATCGTCGCTCCGGGAATGGTGATCGTGTTCGAACCTGTCATCTGGGAAGAAGGTGCGGCGGGGTATCGATCGGAGGACATCGTCGCTGTGACCGATACGGGATGGGTCAAGCTCAGCGGATCCACCTACGAACCGTACGGAGTATCCGCGTGAGTCCCGTCGCGCGCGACCGCGGGCTGTCGACGGGGGTGATGGCGCTCGAAGACGACGCTCGGGTCGATTTCGACCGGTTACGCCGTGCGCGGCGCGCCCGGGTCTTCGACGCCATGAAGGATCGCGATCTCGACGCTCTGATGTTGGGTGGGGTTGGCAACGTCCGATACGTCTCGGGTGCACGTTCACTCGGTCGGGCAGGCGTCCTTCCCTTCGCACCCGTGGCAGTGGTGGTGCGGGCGACCGAGCGTGTCCATCTGCTGTCGACGTGGGACGAGGGGGTGCCGCCAGAGATCGATCGAGACAGTCTCTACGGACTGACGTGGAATCCGGAGAATTTGATCGCCTCGGTGGCGGGGATTCCCGGCGTCGGCGAAGCATGGCGGATCGGCACCGACGGCTTGACGCCGATGTTCACGGCCATGATGTCGTCCGCTCTACCATCTGCCGAAATCGCCGATGCCGCAGCCCTGTTGGCAGCTGTCCGGCGCACCAAGACATACGACGAGTTCACCTGCGTCGATGTCGCGGCGGCCATCGCGGAATCCGCGCTGAGTGCGCTCGAGGACGCGTTGGTCCCCGGCGTGACCGAACGAGAGCTGCTCGGCGTCTACTACGAGCGGATCGCGGACCGGGGAACTCCGATCGCCCCGTCGGAGAGCGTGTGCTTCGCCACCGCACCCACCGGTCCCGTGGCATTCAGGCAGCTGGCCTCCGATCGACCCATCGGAGAAGGCGAACTCGTGGTACTCGCACCGAGCGCGCTGTACGCGGGATATGAAGCCGGGCTGGCGCGTACCCGGATTGCCGGCGGCGCCGTGACACCAGCGGCGGCGCGATTAGCGAGCCGGTGCGCCCGGTCGATGGACGCGCTGCTCGACGTGTGCCGTGCCGGCAATACCGGTGCCGATCTCTACCGCGCGTGGCAGGACGCGGACAACGATGATTCACCCGTGCCCCTGGCGCACGGGGTGGGACTCGGTGCCGAGCCGCCACTGATCGGCCTGGGCCGGGGCCGCGGAGCCACGTTGGAGGAAGGCATGGTCCTGAGCGTCCAGTCGTGGGTCACCGAGGAGGGCGTCGGGGGATGCCTGGAGCGGGCGACCGTGCGAATCAATGGCGGTGGACCGTCGCCCATCACGCGCTACGGAAGGGTGTTATGAGCAGTCACCGAACGGTTTTCAACCATGTCGGGCTCTGCGTCACCGACCGTGCACGGTCACGCCGCTTCTACGAACAGCTGCTGGGATTCCAGTTCTGGTGGGACCTCGATCCCCCTGACGACGGCACCGCGGGGCTGCTCCAGCTCGACAAGCCGGTCGGGTTGCATGCCACCTATCTGGTGCGTGATGGGCTGGTGCTCGAATTGCTCGACTACTCGGGACGCGACGTGCGGCGGGGAGCCGATCGCGTGATGGACGAAGCCGGGCTGACGCATCTTTCGCTGTCGGTGTCCGACCTCGCGGGCGTCCTCGAGTTGGTCGACGGTTTCGGAGGGTCGGTGGTGACGCAGACGGTATCGGAGGCGTCGGCCATGATCCGCGACCCGGATGGGCAACTGCTCGAATTGCTCTCCGACGGTTGGCTGTCCGTTTTGCCCCCTCGGCCCTGATCGGACAGGGCTAGGACAGCAGGCCAAGCGACATCGCGGTCGTCACCGCCGCGGTGCGATCCGAGACGCCGAGCTTGTTGAACGTCCGCAACAGATGGGTTTTCACGGTGGCCTCGCTGATGTGGAGTTCACGACCGATTTCGGCGTTGGTCTTACCGGTGGCCACCAGGGCGAGCACCTCGACCTCTCGGCTGGAAAGTGCCGCCGGAACAGGTTGGCGCACAAAGCGAACCAGTCGGTCGGCGACTGTCGGTGCCAGCACCGTCTTGCCGCGCGCGGCGTCCCGAACTGCTTCGGCGAGTTCGGATCGTGACGCGTCCTTCAGCAGATAACCCGCCGCACCGGCCTCGACCGCGCGCAGGATGTCGGTGTCGGACTCATAGGTGGTGACGACGACGATGCGCGTCCCCGGCAGCGCCGCGAGGATCCGCTCGGTGGCAGTCACGCCGTCGACGTCCGGCATCCGTAGATCCATGAGAATGACGTCGGGCTGCAGAGATTCGGCCATGACGACCGCCTCCGCGCCCGAGCCGGCTTCGCCGACGACGGTGAGGTCGGCCTCGGCGTCGATCATGCCGCGCAGTCCCTCGCGGACCACCGGATGGTCGTCAACGAGCAGCACCTTCGTGGCGGCGGTCATGTCGGCACCTCGACCGTCAACGTCGTCCCGCCGCCGGCAGCCGCGGACACGGTCATCGCGCCACCTACCTGCGCCACCCGCGCCCGCATCCCACGTAACCCGAATCCTTCCGGGTGCTCACTGTCCATTCCAATACCGTTGTCTGCCACCGTAAGCCGGACACCTGAGGCCGTCGGCACCAGTTCGAGGGTGACGGCGCTGGCGTGCGCGTGTCTGCGAATGTTCGCGAACGCCTCCTGCGTGGCACGCAACAGCACCACGTCGGCGACCATGCTCTGAGCGGGCAGGTCCTCGGCGATGCGTGCCGTGACCGTCGCGTCGGTCTCGGCGGTGAAGCGATCGCACTGTCGCTGGATGGCGGCGGGCAGCGTCTCCTCCAGGGGGCTCGGCGTCAGTTCGGCCACCATCGCGCGAGCTTCGGCGAGGTTTTCGCGCGCTGTGGCGCCGATCAGATCGAGGTGCCGTTTCGCCGCGGCGGTATCGGTGTCCAATTCCGGTTCGACGGCTTGGGCGAGCATCACGATGCTGGTGAAGCCCTGAGCGAGCGTGTCGTGGATCTCGCGCGCCAGTCGTTCCCGCTCGGCCGCGGTACCCGCCTCACGTGACAAGCGGGCGCTCTCGGCGCGGGTGGCTGCCAATTCGGAGACCAAAGCGGCCAACTGCCGACGTTGCCGCATCGACGTGATGATCACGGTGCCGATGACCGGCGTGCCCACCACGCCGATGAGAGTGATGGCGATCGCGATCGGCAGGTTCGGTGACTCTATACCGTTGCCGAGCAATAACATCAGCAGTGGAATGACGTTCACGATCGTCGTCACGACCAATGCGACACCGAGCGGCAGCGCGGAGAACACGATCGGATATATCGCCGGTACGGCCGCCACGGAAACCGGCGATGCCACCATTGCCAGGATCCACAGTACGACCACGGAGCCGGCGAACGTGATTGTGCGCCAGTCACCTTCGGGCAGCGGGGTCACCCGGCGACCGAAGATCAGCACGACCGCTGCCATTGCCGTCAGTGCTGCCGCGGCGCCGACCACGTTGCCGGGAAACCGAGGGTTCAGCAGAACCACGGCGACGATGGCGACGACGGCGAGGCCGACAACATAGGCCTCCCACAGCCAGTTCCACTCGCCCCCGCGCGGCCAGCCGTCGGGCGCGTCGTGGTCCATGCGGCCAATCTATCCCGCAGTCGGTGCCCAGTTGCCGTGAAAGCCGTGCGGTACACGGGCCGGAAGGTGCACCGTTGCCACCGTTTCCAGCGTCTGGCCGTCGAGTAGCACCAGGTCGCTGCGGTCGGTGGCCGGGTCATAAACGAACCCCATGACCACGCCATCGTCTTCGGCAGCGTCCGCGCTGGACGGGACGAAGACGAACTCGCCGGGTTCACGACCCGCTCCGAAGGTCGCGGACTGGGTGCGGTTGGTGTGCAGGTCGTGCTTCAGGATCGAGTTCGCTTCGGTGATTCCCTCGGAGCCCCCGACGTACCCGACCGCATACCCGAACCTGTGCGGCCGACCGACTCGCCGCTCGTCGACCCGCGGAAACTCCTGGACGGTGTCGTCGAGGCGTTCTTCGCGGACTCTGCCGGTGGCCAGATCGACGGTCCACCGGTCCAGCGACTGCGTGCCGGGCACCAGGCTGGTGCCGGTCGTGAAGACCGAGGTATGCCGGACCACGTCGAGCACGATGCTGTCGCCTTCGGGAGAAGCCACGTCGTAGGCGTTCAGTGGGTGGAACACGTAGCACGGCTGGACCTCGAACCACCGAATGTCAGAAGAGGTTCCCTCGCGGGGCATCACCCCGACGCGGGCCTGCCGCTCGGGGGCCCAGCGGTAGGGCATGCCGCCCGATGGTGCGCCGCCGCCCTGGCTGGTCTTTCGCATGGCGCGTCGCAGGACGAAGTCGGGTAACGCGTGCCGCTCGACGACATGGGTGAGCAGACCCGCGGCGGCCTTCGCGGCCGGAGTCTGAGTCTGACTGCGGAGATCTAGAGCGACCGGTAGGTCATAGAGCACGACGTATTTCTCGGTCAGCGAGAAGTCGTGCATCATCGTCTGGGCCTTGAGGCGGATGTCGACCGTGCGGCGGACCTTGCCGTCCACGCCGGTGACGGTGTATCGCACGATGTTTCCGCGCACCGGGGAGTACGAGACAGCGTGCAGCTCACCGGTCACCGGGTCGCGCTTCGGGTGGGCCGTATATCCGCCGAACAGCGTCCCGCAGAAATCGGAGGCACCCACGGTTTCCAGCTCGTCGGTCAGCTCATAGGGGCGCGCGCCGGCCTCGACAATGGCCAGCGTCCTTCCGCCCTGTTCAAGGATGTTGGTATTCGCCGCGAAGTCGAAGCCACCTGCGCTCGGACCACCACGCCAGGCCTCACCCAGTTTGCGTGCCACGGAAGCAGAGCGCACCCAACGGTTGCGGTACCACTGCGCGTTGCCGCCGCGCAGCCTCAGTCCGTGCGCCATTCCGTCGCCGAGGAACCAGTGGTAATTGGCAGGGTCTTGGTCGCCGATCGGGTTGGGTCCGATGCGCAGATAGCGGCCGTCGAGATACTCCGGAATGGCTCCGGTGACTTCTAGGTCGAGGGCGGTGATTTCCTCGGTCACCGGCGCATAGTTGCCGCTGAGGTAGGGATTTTCCGAGATGCGGGTCCGGGCTGCGGTCGTCATGCATTGATCGTGCTCCGGCGGCGGCGGTCACGCGACCACCTTGGGACTGATTGCTGTGTCCGTCGACCGGTGGACAGCGCGGCGGCCGCGCCGAATTGATCGATGCAAAAGCGATGCAAAATGCTCTGAAGCGGGTATGGACGTTTGTGGTTGGGCGCTTCGGCGCGGGGTAAGTGCAAACCACATACTGCGGAAGGAGTGGCGCGTGTCAGCGACCGGCGCACGCATGCTTGAACAACTCACATCGCAGTCGGCCAATGGTTCGCAACCGGCCGCAGACCCGGGAAGCGAGCAATGGCGTGCCGGCTTGCGCAGTGTGGTGCAGGGGATCGTCGCCGAGTTCGTCAGCACCCGGTGCGCACCCCAACTTCAGGCTGCCGGGGTCGATATCGCAGCCGACGTCTTGAGCGAATTCATCGAGGGCGGTAAATGCGTGCGCCCGACTTTCATGTACGTAGGCTGGCTGTGCGGTGCCGACCACGATCGAGCGGCGCTGCGAGCCGCCGCCGGCCTGGAACTCCTGCATGCGTTCGCGCTATTGCAGGACGATGTGATGGACAGCTCGGCAATGCGTCGTGGCAGGGTCGCCGGCCACATCGCGTTCGCACAGTGGCACAGGCGGAGGCCGCTCCGCGGGTCACCGGAGCGGTTCGGCGAATCTGCCGCGGTGCTGCTCGGTGACCTGTGCCTGGTCTGGGCGGCGCAGATGATGCGCGAAAGCGGAGTCTCCACCGAGGCGCTCGAGAGGGTCTGGCCTCGCTACGACGCGATGCGCACCGAACTCGCGATCGGGCAGTTCGCCGACCTGATCAACGATGCGAGCAGGTTCCCCACCCTTGATCAGGTGCTCGCCGTGTCACGCCGCAAGTCGGGCAACTACACCGTGCGTCGACCACTCGAAATGGGCGCTGCGATGGCCGGTTGCGACGCGTCGGTGCTGGCGATGCTGGGTGGCTACGGCGACGCGATCGGTGAGGCCTTCCAGATGCGCGACGACTTGCTCGGAATCTTCGGATCTCCTTCGATCACCGGAAAGCCCAGCGGCAGTGACCTCTTGGAGGGCAAGGCCACGACCGTCGTAGCGGCCGCCTATCACCTGGCCGACCGGGCAGTGCGCAGGCAGCTACGTGACCTTATGCGTGCGGACGTCCTTGCTGCCGATGACATCAACCGCTGGCGTGAGTTGATCGTCGTCACCGGTGCCGTCGACTGGATCGAGAAACTGATCGACTCGCGGCTCACACATGCCCTCACGCTCGTCGACCGTGCCGACGTGCGATCAGACGTCCGAGTTGTCCTGGCGCACATGGCCACGGCTTGTACCGAGCGGACGGCGTGACCGTGAAGACCATCAGAGGAAACGCACACCATGTGGTGGTGGTCGGCGCGGGTCTCGCGGGGCTGTCGGCCGCTCTGCATCTCGCAGGCCGTGGCCGGGAGGTCACCGTCATCGAACGCGCACCACATCCTGGGGGACGGGTAGGACGGCTCGACATCGACGGATATCGGCTCGATACCGGCCCGACCGTCCTGACAATGCCTGACATCATCGATGAGGCATTCGCAGCCGTCGGCGAATCGCTGTCCGATCGCCTGGACATCATGCGGGTCGATCCCGCGTATCACGCGTCGTTCGCCGACGGCAGCTCCTTGAACGTGCACAGTGACCGCGAAATGATGGCCGCCGAGATCGAGCGGTTCGCGGGTCGCGGGCAAGTCGATGGCTATCTGCAGCTTCGCGATTGGCTGACCCGGCTCTACGACGTCGAGTTCGACGGATTCATCGGCGCGAATTTCGATTCACCGCTGTCTCTGCTCACCCCTGCGCTCGCGCGATTGACGGCGATCGGCGGCTTCCGGCGCTGGGAGCGCATGGTGCGCAGGTTCATCAGCGACGAGCGGCTGCAGCGTGTTTTCACCTTTCAGGCGCTATATGCAGGGGTTCCACCGCAGCGGGCATTGGCCGTCTACGCCGTCATCGCCTACATGGACACCATCTCCGGAGTCTTCTTCCCGCGCGGCGGCGTGCGTGCCCTGCCCGATGCACTGGCGGCGGCCGCTGCCGACGCCGGTGTCCAATTCCGCTATGGTGCCGCAGTTTCCGCGCTGGAACGCGGAGGATCACAGGTGACAGCCGTACAGACCAGCACTGGTGAGAGGGTCCCCGCGGATGCGGTCGTATTGACCACAGAGCTACCCGAAACCTACCGCCTCCTCGGACGCGAACCGCGCAGGCTGTCTCGGCTTCGGCCCGCGCCGTCGGCAGTCGTCGCGCACATCGGTTGCCAGACAGTCGATCCCGATGTCGGCCACCACACCATTCTGTTCGGCGAGGCCTGGCAGGAGACGTTCAAGGACATCATCGACGACGGACAGGTGATGGCCGACCCGTCGCTGCTGGTCACCCGGCCGACGGCGGGTGACGCGGGGCTGGCACCCGCTGGTCGCGACCTGCTCTACATCCTGGCTCCCGCGCCGAATACCGCGGTGGGCAATGTCGATTGGTCAGCGACGGGTCCCGCCTACACCGACAGCATCCTGCGAACCGTTCGTGACCGGATGCCGTCGCTCGGCGTCGATGCCGAACTGCTGCACGTCGTCGACCCTTCGGACTGGGCGCGCCAGGGCATGCTCGCGGGTACGCCGTTCGCGCTGGCCCACACCTTCGGGCAGACCGGTCCATTTCGGCCGGCGAACACCGTGCGCGGTATCGACAACGCCGTCCTGGCTGGATCTTCGACCGTGCCGGGGGTAGGTGTTCCCACAGCGATGATGTCGGGCCGCCTTGCCGCCGACAGAATCACCGGCGCCGTGACCCAGCGACGCCAACTACGGGTGGTGCAACCATGATCAGCTCAGAACTCCATGCCGCCGGCGTCCACGACCGCGCATTGCGAGACGCCTACCGGCGCTGCCGCACGTTGAACTCGAAACACGGACGCACCTTCTTCCTCGCCACGAGATTGCTCAGTCCGCAGCAGCGGCCCGCCGTGCACGCACTGTACGGATTTGCTCGACGGGCCGATGACATCCTCGACGACTTCGACCCTTCGGTATCGACTGCAGAGCGGGCTAATGAACTGCAGCGGTTGGCTACCCGGTTGTTCAACCGGATGACGGCCGACGTTGCCGATGACGGTGATCTGTCGTTGGCGGCCGTGGTCGACACCGCGCGCAGATATGACATCCCGTGGGAGTACTTCGACGACTTTCTATCATCGATGCGAATGGACTTGACGACCACCGACTACCCGGATCGCGGCGCACTGGACCGGTACATGTACGGCTCCGCTGAAGTGATCGGACTTCAGATGCTGCCCGTGCTCGGTACCGTGGGTGATTCCGCAGGAGCCGCTCCCTACGCCGCTGCGCTCGGAAAGGCGTTCCAGCTCACCAACTTCCTGCGTGATATAGACGAAGACCTCCAGCGCGGCCGGATCTATCTACCCGCCGACGAACTAGCTGTCCACCAGGTGGATCGCGAACTCCTGACATGGTGCCACGACCATCGCCGTACCGATTCTCGCGTGCGCCGCGCTCTGGAGGAACAACACGCGGAGACCAGACGGATCTACAGGTTCGCCGAGCAGGGCATCGCGCTGCTTCATCCTCGATCCAGACCCTGCATCTCCGCGGCGCTCACTTTGTACTCCGAAATCCTCGACCGCATCGAAGAACTCGACTTCGCGGTGTTCGACAACCGCGCCACCGTCGGCACGGCGCGGCGACTCCAGGTCGCCGGCCGCGGGTTTGTGGAGTCCTGGATCGCGCGAATTCGCCATTCCGGGACGGGATGATGGACCGTTGGCAATACCTGCTCGTGCTCGCGGCGTGTCTCGTCATCACCGCGCCGCTGGAGTTTCTCGGCCCCGGCGTCTACCGCTACGCCAAACGCACTGCCCTTGCGGTCCTTCCGGTCGCCGCGATGTTCGTGATCTGGGATCTGGTCGCGATCGCAGCGGACGTCTGGTCCTACAACCCGCAGTACGTAACAGGGCTGCAGCTACCGGGGCGGATGCCCATCGAGGAACTGTTGTTCTTCGTGGTCATACCGCTGTGCGGCTTACTGACGTACAACGCCGTAGACGGCCTGCTTGGAGGAGTCCGCGCATCCTATTGGATCTCGATGGTGATCGTGCTGGGGTTCCAGATTCCCGTCGACGGCTGGCTCACCAAGCTCAGCGCGCCGATCGTCCTCTATGACGAACGGCACACGACCGGGGTGCGGTTTCCGCTCGACATCCCGGTCGAAGACTTCCTGTTCGGCTGGGCGATGGTCACCGCGGTGCTTATGCTGTGGCAGCGTCTACGGCTTCGTGATCAGGCAAAGGAGACGTCGTGAGCCTGTCCTCCAACGAGATTCCCGGTGCGTTCGACGTCGGGGCGTCTGCCTACGACAAGCTCGTCGGCGCCAATCCCGGCTATCACCTGCACCTGCGACTGTCGGCGCAGCGTATGGAAATTCCCGACGAGGGTCGCGGGTTACGTCTCCTCGACGCCGGATGCGGGACCGGGGCGTCGACCGCAGCGCTGCTGGCGGCCGCGCCCCAGGCCGAGATCGTCGCGGTCGACGCGTCGGAGGGGATGTTGGCGCAAGCGCGATCGAAGTCGTGGCCGTCGACGGTCAGTTTCGTGCACAGTCGCATCGAGGACCTCGCCGATGCCGGCGTGGGAGGGCCGTTCGACGGCATCTTGGCGGCCTACCTGATCCGCAACGTCGCTGACCGCGACGGTCAGCTACGCAGGTTTCGCGGGCTCCTGCGGCCAGGCGGAACTATTGCCGTGCACGAGTATTCGGTCCGCGACTCCAAACTCGCTACTGCGGTGTGGAACGCCGTGTGTGCGACGATCATCATCCCCAGCGGTCGACTGCGCAGTGGCGACGCCTCTCTGTACACCTATCTCCGGCGCAGTGTGAACGCGTTCGACGGCGCGCGAGCGTTCCGATACAGGATGCAGGCCAACGGCTTCGAGTCAGTTCGCAGCGAGACCATGCCGGGGTGGCAGCGCAACATCGTGCACACTTTCCTGGCGCAGGCGCCGCGATGAGCGATCCGCGCGCTCAGATTCTTCCCGCCCCATCTGGTGTGGCGCACGCGTCTGAACTCGCGGAGCGCCCCCGCGCCGTCGTGGTCGGTGCCGGCATCGCGGGTCTGGCCGCCGCCACCGGCTTGGCCGAACGTGGGGTCGCGGTCGACCTCATCGAGCGAGAGGGCTACCTCGGCGGCCGGGTCGGCGGCTGGACGGAGCGGTTGCCCGACGGTGCCCAGGTCTCGATGAATCGTGGCTTTCACGCGTTCTTCCGCCAGTATTACAATCTGCGAAACCTCCTGCGGCGCATCGATCCCTCGCTCGGGATGCTCACGCCGGTGGACGACTATCCGTTGGTCGACGCGGAAGGCCGCACCGACACGTTCCGGAATCTGCCGTTGTCGCCGCCGCTCAACGCGATGATGTTCGCCCTGCGTAGCCCCACGTTCCGCGTTCGCGATCTGGTGCGACTCGACGCGCGCGCAGCAGCTCCGCTCGCCGCTGTGTCGGTACCGGAAATCTATGACCGCCTCGACCACCGAGACGCGGACTCGTTCCTCCGCGACATCAACTTTCCCGAAGCGGCCCGGCATCTCGCGTTCGAGGTCTTCTCCAGAAGCTTCTTCGCAGAGCCGACTGATCTGTCGGCGGCCGAACTGGCGGCGATGTTCCACATCTACTTTCTAGGCTCTCGTGAGGGGCTGATATTCGACGTAGCTGATGCCAACTTCGATGTGGCGCTGTGGAATCCACTCGGTGCGTATCTCGAGACGTTAAGTGTTCGCGTCCACCGCAAGACCTCGGTGAGCGACCTGCGACCGGGCGAAGGTTGGGCGGTCGCTCTTGACAACGGAGCCAACCTTCACGCCGACGGTGTCGTATTGGCCACCGATGTCGCCGGCCTGCAACGCATCGTCGAGAATTCCGCCGGTGTCGGAACTGACGATTGGCGCAAGAGTGTCGCGAAGCTCGGGAACGCACCGCCGTTCATTGTGCACCGGCTGTGGCTGGACAAGAAGGTGAATCCCGACCGAGCGCCGTTTGTCGGGACCGGCGGCAGGCCGCCGTTGGACAACGTCAGCGTCCTCGACCGATACGAACGCGGGGCGGCGGACTGGTCGCACGAGCACGGGGGATCGGTGGTGGAGCTGCACTCATACGCCGTGCAGACGCCCGACGGCAGGCTGCGCGAGCGGCTGCTGGACCGCCTCTACGAACTCTATCCCGAGACCCGCGGCGCCCAGATCGTGGCCGAGAAGGTGTTGTCCCACAACGACTGTCCGCGGTTCGCGCCGGGTGACTTCGCCGACCGGCCCGGGGTGAGAGCACCCGACGACGGACTGGTACTTGCCGGTGACGGTATCCGCATCGACCTTCCTGTCGCGCTGATGGAACGCGCTGCGACAACAGGATGGTCGGCGGCAAACCTACTGCTCGAGAAATTCGGCATTCGGGGCCATCCGCTGCAGACGGTTCCGAATCGTGGCCGGATGGGGCTCTTGAGTCGACTCGCCGAACGAGGAAGGCGAATTACGAGATGAGCAGGATCACGAATCTGCGGGCGCGGCTGTCCAAGTCGGTACCCTTCGACCTGCTGCCCGCCCTGTCCTGGCCCGCGCAGCGAGCGACGTATCGTGACGCGGTTCCTGCGGTGATCGACTCCGCACTGCGGCGTTCACAACAGCGCCCGAGCGGCAACTGGTATGTGTTCGCCGCCAGCGATTCGATCAAGAGCCGGCCGTACGGTACGTCGGTCGCGGGGCAGGAACTGGTTGCCTGGCGTGGTGAGGACGGAGCCGTGAACGTGGGGCCCGGCGCGTGCCCCCATCTGGGCGCGGACCTCGCCACCGGAAGTGTCGACTGCGGGGCCCTGATATGCCCGTGGCATGGGCTGCGACTGGAGGGCGGTCGGGAGTTCGGTTGGCGGCCTTACCCTTCGCATGACGATGGAGTGTTGACGTGGGTGCGGCTCGACAGCGTCGGAGAAGAAACACCGACCGAGGCGCCCGTGTTGCCGGTGCGTCCCGACGGCGAGCAGATGCACGCGGTGGCACGGCTCGTCGGTACATGCGAGCCGCGCGACGTCATCGCCAACCGGATGGATCCCTGGCACGGGTCGTGGTTTCACCCGTACTCGTTCAGCCGTCTGGAAGTGCTTTCGGCTCCACCCACCGATTCCGACCTCTCGGAGGAACTGGACCGCTTCCTCGTCGCGGTCACATTTCGAATCGGCAGATTGGGCGTGCCGGTCGTCGCCGAATTCACCAGCCCGGAGCCTCGGACGATCGTGATGCGCATCGTGGACGGCGAGGGAACGGGAAGCGTGGTGGAAACCCATGCCACGCCGCTGGGTGCGGGCCCGGACGGAGTGCCGCGCACGGCGGTGCTCGAGGCCGTGATCGCCCATTCAAGCCGACCGGGCTTCGCGTATGCGGCCCGCGCGGCGGCCTTGATCAAGCCGTTCATGCGGCATGCCGCAACACGGTTGTGGCGTGACGATCTCGAGTACGCCGAGCGAATCTTCAAGCTGCGCACCCGCTAATCGGCAAGGACGCCAGACGCTTCGATCAAGGGGATTTGCTCGACGGCCCATGGGCTGATGGTCCAAGGAAGGCCTGCGGCCGAACGCACCTCGGACCAGGACACCCAGGTGTGATCCTCCACCTCGTCCGGTGAGGGAACCAGCGCGCCAACCGCGTTCGCGCAGAACACCGGACACACCTCGTTTTCCACCGTGCCGTCGGCGGCGACCGCGCGATAACGGTAATCGGGGAGCGCACACACGAGGTTGTCGATCGTCAGACCCAGCTCCTCGCGTGCGCGCCGGTGCACCGCGTCCCGGATCGGCTCACCTGGTGCCGGATGCCCGCAAAACGAGTTCGTCCATACGCCGGGCCAAGTCGGCTTCCCCAATGCCCGGCGCGTCATCAGAACGCGGCCGTCGGCGTCGAACACATAACAGGAAAATCCGAGGTGCAACGGCGTTGCCCTGTGGTGCACGGATGCCTTGGCCGCGGTGCCGATCGCATCACCCTGTTCATCGAGGAGGACCACGAGTTCCTGGGCGCCTGGGTGTGCCGTTTCGATCATCTGCCATCAATACCCGGGTGATGCACAAACGATGCGTGCCGCGCGGTTACGGCTCGGTGGCGCGCAGTCCCAGCGAGAAGAGCAGCCGCACGTCGGCGTCGTCCAGCGTGGTGGACAACAGCTTCTCGATGCGCCGCACCCGGTACCGCACGGTGTTGGGGTGCACGTGGAGGTGCTTCGCGACCGCGGCGACGTCGCCGAACCCGTCCAGATAGACCCGCAGCGTTTCGGCGAGCATCGGATCGTCGTCGCGCAGCAGCCGCACCCGGGGGTCGACGAGCTTGGGACGTCCGGCGATCTGCGACACGATCTCGTCGAGCAGCACGGTGGTGTGCGCCTCGTCCAGCGAGGTGATCTGTCCGATCGCGCCGGGATGGCGGTCCGCGCTTTCGAAGACGCGGTCCACCTCGGTGCGGGCGGCCGCCGTGCCCGCCAGTCCGGCGAGCGGGGCCGCGACGACGGCACGAAGTGTCAGGCCGAGTTCACGCTGCATGGCGGTCACGACTCCGCGCACCCAGGATGTCACCGACGAGGGTGCGCCGATCTTGGGCAACAACACATAGACGCGGTCACCGGCCGAGACTGTCTGGGCGTCGGTGCGAAAGGCGCTGGCGCTCAACGCGATGACGCCTGTCGGCACAGCTGGACCACCCTGGAATCCGACGAGCGCAGCCCGCCCATCGGCGGCGATTCCCAGTTCGCGCGCTATCGCGGCGGTATCGACGTCGTCTCCGGCTAGCCCAAGCAGCTCTTGCACCTGCACCGCATGGGTCGACGGAGTGGCTGCCAGCCGGGTCATGATCCGCGCCGCCAGCACCGCCCCGCCCCGCAGAATTTCCTCGGCGTCCTCAGCCAGCGGCGCCGAACCCTGCTGCAGCCAGATCGTGCCCGCGAACGTGGGTGGACGGCGTGCATCGGTGCTCGGCAAGTGGATGCCGACCGCGAGGCGCGGGCGCAGACCCAACTCGGGGCGCTCGGCGACGCGTACGACATCGCTGCCCGCGCGCAGCGCGTCGAAGATCCCCCACTGACCGATCCACTCCAGGTGTTCGGGCGGGCCGGCGCGCCCCAGGATCGTCAAGCGGCGCAGTTCGTCCGCGTCGTCGCTGGACGCCGAGTACGCGAGCACGTGCGATTGTTCGTCCTCGATGCTGACCATGCCGCGGGTGCCGTCGGCGATCGACTGTGCGAGCCCGAACAAGTCGGTGCCCGAGTCCCGGTCGTCCCGGTCGCCGTGATGCTCGAAGGCGTGGTTGACGAGGCGGTAGAGCGACTCCCACCGCGCCCGCGGATCGACGGCCACGACCGCGGTGCCTAGCGCGACGGCCCGCGCCACCGCGGCGTCGGTGGGTTCCTTGACGAAGATCGCCGTCGGTACCTTGCCGGAACCCGCGAACTGCTGCTCGAGCCAGCGCACCGCTTCGACGTCGGCGACGCCGAGCAGGAAGAAGAGGTCGGCCGCACCCGCACCGACCGCCAGGCCCAGCCGGACGTCGTCGGCGTCGAC
The DNA here is from genome assembly GCF_044452905.1 of Mycobacterium sp. NPDC051804. Taxonomy (NCBI): domain Bacteria; kingdom Bacillati; phylum Actinomycetota; class Actinomycetes; order Mycobacteriales; family Mycobacteriaceae; genus Mycobacterium; species Mycobacterium sp. NPDC051804. The sequence goes on from NZ_JBITCD010000006.1 coordinate 449,940, forward strand.
GAGGGCCACCGAGCCGACCGGCATGTCCAGCCCGCGGGGCGCCTCGACCAGCGTCACCATCGTGCGGTCCAGGGCCAGCAGCAGCTTGCCGAGCCCGAGGCCGGTAGACGGTGCCGTCATCGCACGCTCCTTTGTCTGATCCCACTATAGAGCCGTGCCTCCTTTGTCGGATCGACCATCGGATCAACGCCTGGTGAGCGGGATCCTTACTGCATGGACGCCATCACCGACGTGCCCGCTCCGGCCAACGAGCCGGTACTCGACTACGCCCCTGGATCAGGGGAGCGCTCCCGGCTCACCGACGCCCTGTCGTCGCTCGCCGCCGACCCGATCGACCTACCCCACGTCATCGGCGGCACCCACCGTATGGGCGGCGGAGCACGCGCCGACGTGGTACAGCCACACCGCCACAGCGCGAGGCTGGGCACCTTCGCCAACGCCGAGCACACCGACGCGACGGCCGCGATCGATGCCGCGATGGCCGCCAAGCCCGGCTGGGAAGCCACACCGTTCGACGAGCGCGCCGCGATCTTCCTGCGTGCCGCCGATCTGCTCGCCGGACCCTGGCGGGAGAAGTTGTGCGCCGCAACGATGCTGGGCCAGTCCAAGACCGCCTACCAGGCCGAGATCGACGCGGCGTGTGAACTCATCGACTTCTGGCGGTTCAACGTGGGCTTCGCGCGCGAGATCCACGCCGAACAGCCGATCAGCACGCGCGGTGTCTGGAATCGCACCGACTACCGGCCGCTCGAGGGATTCGTCTACGCGATCACGCCGTTCAACTTCACCGCGATCGCAGGCAACCTGCCCAGCGCGCCCGCGCTGATGGGCAACACCGTCGTGTGGAAGCCGTCGCCGACCCAGACGTTCGCCGCGTACCTGACCATGCAGCTGCTCGAGGCGGCCGGTCTACCGCCCGGCGTCATCAACCTGCTGGCCGGTGACGGAATCGCGGTTTCTGATGTGGCACTTGCCGATCCGCGGCTCGCTGGGATTCACTTCACGGGGTCGACGGGAACGTTCCAGCACCTGTGGCGTGAAGTTGGCGCCAATATCGACCGCTACCACACTTATCCGCGACTGGTCGGGGAGACCGGCGGCAAGGATTTCGTCCTGGCACACGCGTCGGCACGGCCCGACGTGCTGCGCACCGCGCTCATCCGCGGGGCGTTCGACTACCAGGGGCAGAAGTGCTCGGCGGCATCCCGCGCGTTCATCCCCCGGTCGGTGTGGCAGCAGATGGGCGACGATTTCCTTTCTGCCACCGAAGCATTGAGCTACGGCGACGTCACCGACCTAACCCATTTCGGTGGTGCGCTGATCGACGAGCGGGCGTTCGAGAAGAACGTCACTGCCATCGAGCGCGCCAAGAGCGCTGCCAACGTCACCGTCGCAGTCGGCGGCGAATACGACGACAGTGAGGGCTATTTCGTCAGGCCCACTGTCCTGCTGTCCGACGACCCGGCCGACGAGTCGTTCAGCACCGAGTACTTCGGGCCGATCCTGTCGGTGCACGTGTACCCGGACGCCGACTACGAGCGCATCATCGACGTGGTCGACAACGGCGCGCGGTACGCGCTGACCGGAGCGGTGATCGCGGATGACCGTGCGGCGGTGCTGACGGCCGAGCAGCGGTTACGCCATGCAGCGGGCAACTTCTACGTCAACGACAAGCCGACCGGTGCGGTGGTGGGGCAGCAGCCGTTCGGCGGATCCCGGGCATCGGGCACCAACGACAAGGCGGGTTCGGCGCTCAACCTCGTGCGGTGGACGTCCGCGCGGTCGATCAAGGAGACGTTCGTCCCGCCGACGAACCACACCTACCCCCACATGGGTGTTTGACGTGAGCGTGTTCGACAAGGTCGCCCGCCCGGCGATCATGGCCGCCAGCCGGTCGAGCGGGTTGCGTCGCACGGCCGAACGTTTGCCCGTCACGCGGGCTGTGGTGCATCGGTTCGTGCCCGGTGAGACGGTGGCCGACGCGCTGGACTCCGTTGCGCAGCTGCGAAATTCGGACCGATTGGTGTCGATCGACTATCTCGGCGAGGACGTCACCGACGTCGACGCGGCGAACGCCACCGTCAACGCCTACCTTTCACTGCTCGACGCGCTGGACCGTCGTACCGAGCGCGCAACGGCAGTGCGGCCGCTCGAGGTGTCGTTGAAGCTGTCGGCGCTGGGGCAGGCGCTGCCCCGCGACGGTGAGAAGATCGCGCTGGAGAACGCGCACACCATCTGCGAGCGGGCACAGCGTGCGGGCGCGTGGGTGACCGTGGACGCCGAGGATCACACGACGACGGACTCGACGCTGTCCATCGTCCGCGATCTGCGCACCGAATTCGGTTGGCTGGGCACCGTTTTGCAGGCCTATCTGCGGCGCACCGAGGCCGACTGCCGGGACTTCGCCGCGTCCGGTGCGCGCATTCGGCTGTGCAAAGGCGCCTATGACGAGCCTGCGTCGGTGGCGTATCGCGATCGTGCGGACGTCACCGCGTCGTACCTCGCGTGTCTGCGGGTGCTGATGGCCGGTGACGGCTATCCGATGGTCGCCTCACACGATCCGGAGATCATCGAGGCTGTTCCGACGCTGGTCCGCGAGTTCGGCAGGGGCGTAGATGATTTCGAGTATCAGATGCTCTACGGAATTCGCGACGCCGAGCAGCGTCGACTTGCTGACGAGGGTAGCCATGTCCGGGTCTATGTGCCCTTCGGCACGCAGTGGTACGGCTATTTCGTGCGCCGCCTGGCAGAGCGTCCCGCCAACCTGACCTTCTTCTTGCGCGCGCTGGCCGAAAGGCGTCACTGAGCGGGATATGCCGCGACGTTCATGATGACGCTGCCGTCGCACGGTCCGCCGTTGATGTCGGTGCGCCAGACTCCGCGCAGCGTTCCATCGGCCTGCGGGGTGTAGTACGCGACCGAATGCGCGGGGTTCCACTGCTTCGGCACGCCCTCACCCATATAGCAATCCCACTGCCAGTCGTAGACGTGCACCCATCGGGTGCCGTCCCATGTGTAGCGGGGTGGCAATGGCAGCGTGGGGTTCGCGGGCTTGGGGCCGTCGAGGACGGTGGACACGCAGGTACCCGTCGAACAGTCGGTGGCGAACAGATAGACGTCGCTGAAGTCGGGTTCGTACTGGCGGGCGGCCATGCTGGTGCCGGTCTTCGAGGCCGCGTACCGCAGCAGCGAAAACTTGCCGTTCCAGATCTGTCCGGTCGCTGCGGCGTGCGGTGCTATCACGAGGCTGCCGAGGACGGCGGCGACGATCGCCGCGACAAGGAACTTGGGTCGCCTGAACACGATCGTGACGGTATCCGCACGCGCCCAAGGCGCGTCTACGGCGCGCCGCGCTAGTCGGTCGAGCAGAACGAATGGTGCTCGTGGGTGACGACCCACCGGCCGTCTCGCTTCCGCATGCCGATCGTCAACCGCAGGCGGTTGTCGGGGTTGGTCTCGAAGTCCTCGGGTTTCCCGCACCGCAACAGCGCCCACGCGAACGCGACGTCGGCGCCCGCGGTGACGTCCAGTTCCTCGATCTCGAACGCCGCGCCCTGGCGCTGCCAGTCGAAGAACGGCGGCCACGCGTCGCGGTACTCATCCATGCCACGCAGACCCCGGTGCGGCGGCGGGACGTCGAACATCACGATGTCCGAATCATGGTCTGTCAGCACAGAATCAAGATCGCCCGCGTGTACCGCAGCGGCCCAATCGATGATCAGTTCGCGGATGGTGGCCTCGTCACTCATACCAGGTAGACCGCGGCGCGGTTCGAAACTCATCGATCAGCACTGCGACAACTGCAACAGCGCATACGCCGCGATGGATTGAGCGTCGGTGATGTCGCCGTCGCGCATCATCCGCTCCACCTCGGGACGGGAAAACCACGCGCTGCGCATGTCCTGTTCCTCGTCCTCCCGGTCGTGTTCGCCCTCGGTGATACCCGTCGCATGAAACACCCAGCCACGCTGGCTGCTCATGCCCGGCGCCACGTCCAGCTGGCCGAGCCGCGTCATCGTGTCCGCGCGCAGGCCTGTCTCCTCGCGCAGTTCCCGTGCGGCGAGCTCGGCGGGTTCGAGGTGCTTCAAACCCGGTGCCGTGCCCTGGGGAAACTCCCATCGCCGCATGCCCAACGGGTAGCGGAACTGCTCGACGAGGTGGAACCGGTCGCCGTCCTGGGCGATCACCAGCGCGTACGTCGGTTTGTCGAGGACCGCGTAGATGCCGTCGGTGCCGTCGGGTCGCCGGATGTCGTCTTCGCGCAGCGTGAGCCAGTTGTTTCGGTAGATCTCCCGCGAGGCAACTGTCTCGATCCGATTCACGAGCCCAGTATCCTCACGAACGTGCTGCTGTCCTCCTTGAACCCCGCGACAGTGGCGGCAGGCGCCGATATCAGCGACGCTGTGCGCATCGATGGAGCGGTACTGAGCCGCAGCGACCTGGTCGGTGCCGCGACTTCTGTCGCCGAGCGCGTGGCAGGCGCGCAACGCGTCGCGGTCCTCGCGACCCCGACCGCCACGACCGTGCTGGCCGTGACAGGCTGCCTGATCGCCGGCGTGCCCGTCGTCCCGGTACCCGCCGACGTCGGCGCCGCCGAACGCGCGCACATCCTCGCCGACTCCGGAGCGCAGGCGTGGCTGGGGGAGAAGCCGACCGACACCGGCGGTCTTGCCCACATCCCCGTGCGGTTACACGCGCGGTCATGGCACCGCTATGCCGAGCCGCAGCCCAATGCAACTGCGCTGATCATTTACACGTCCGGCACCACGGGTCCGCCGAAGGGTGTGGTCCTGAGCCGGCGTGCGATCGCTGCGGACATCGACGCCTTGGCGCAAGCTTGGCAGTGGACGCCTGACGACACGCTGGTACACGGCCTGCCGCTGTATCACGTGCATGGGTTGGTGTTGGGGCTGCTCGGATCGCTGCGGATCGGAAATCGGTTCGTGCACACGGGAAAACCGAAACCCGACCTCTACGCCGCAGCGGGCGGATCGCTGTACTTCGCCGTTCCGACCGTGTGGTCGCGGGTGGTCGAGGACTCCGCCGCGGCGTCGGCGCTGCGCTCGGCGCGCCTATTGGTGTCCGGAAGTGCGCCGCTACCGGTGCCCGTCTTCGAGCGACTGGCCGAGCTGACCGGCCACCAACCCATCGAACGCTACGGATCCACCGAGTCGCTGATCACGATCAGCACGCGTGCCGACGGTGAGCGCCGTCCGGGGTGGGTGGGTCTACCGCTGAACGGAATTGAGACGCGGTTGCTCGACGAGTCCGGTGCATCGGTCGCACATGACGGTGAAACCATTGGGCGGCTTCATCTTCGGGGCGCAACCTTGTTCGACGGCTACCTCAATCGTCCGGACGCGACCGCCGATGTGCTGGACGCCGACGGCTGGTATCACACCGGCGACGTCGCGGTCGTCGACGCCGACGGTATGCACCGCATCGTCGGTCGCGAGTCGGTCGACCTCATCAAGACCGGCGGCTTCCGGGTGGGCGCCGGTGAGATCGAGACCGCGCTGCTCGGACATGCGGGTGTGACGGAAGCCGCGGTGGTGGGCATCCCGGACGACGATCTCGGCCAGCGCATCGTCGCGTTCATCGTCGGTGACGCCGATCCGCAGGCGCTGATCGACTATGTTGCCCAGGAGCTTTCGGTGCACAAGCGGCCGCGGGAGGTGCGGGTGGTCGAGAGCCTTCCGCGCAACGCCATGGGGAAGGTGTTGAAGAAGGAGTTGGCGCGATGGGCCTGAGGTTCGACGAGATCTGCATCGACGCTCGCGATGCGACCGCCCTCGGACGCTGGTGGTCAGAGGTGCTGGACTGGCCGCACGATGTCGACGAGGACGGCGACGTCAGACTGCACCCACCTCGAGGTGCGGGCGTGCCCTGGATCTTCATCGCGAACCCCGATGAGAAGGTGGTGAAGAACCGCATCCACCTGGATTTCCGCCCCGACGATCAACAGGCCGAGGTGGAGCGAGTGCTGGGCCTTGGTGCGCGACGGGTCGACGTCGGGCAGGGCGGGGACGAGAGCTGGGTGGTGCTGGCCGATCCGGAGGGCAACGAATTCTGCATCCTCGCTGCCGCAGACGATTGACCGCGCCGGCAGTTCGCACGACATTCAGCGCTTTCGCGGCGGTGGGTTTACTGCTGCTGGCCACGGTCGCGACGGCGCATGCGCAACCTCCGCCACCGCCGGCGCCGAGCGACACCAACGGATCCCTCGACATCGGCACCGGGGCCATCGATACCTTCGGCGGCTGGCTGCCCGACGGGATCACCCTGAGCCCGTTCGACGTGGACAACCCGATTGTCGGATTGTTGGATCCGGCGCTGCTCACGGCGATTCAGGACGCTACGCGTAAGGCCGCGACCGAGAAGGTCGACATCCGGATCAATTCGGGATGGCGCTCGAGGGGATTCCAGCAGCGTCTGTTTGACGACGGGGTGCGTTTCTACGGCAGCGTCGACGCGGCCCGGCAGTTCGTCGCGTCGCCGGAGACGTCCAAACACGTTGAGGGCAAGGCCGTCGACATCGCCCCGGTGGAGGCCGACAAATGGCTGATCGCCAATGGCAAGCAATTCGGGCTGTGTCAAATCTTTGCGAATGAGATCTGGCATTTCGAACTCGCGACCGACGACCAGGGCCGCTGCCCGCCGCTGAAGCCGAACGCGACCGGCTGAGGGGCGTCAGACCTTCTGCGGGAACGCCTTTCGTGCCATCAAGGCCACGGCGAGCCCGAGACCGGCCAGGATGGCCGCCACCCAGGGTAGCGACATCAGCCCCGCGGTCGGCAGCAGTGCCGCACCGATCGCGGCGCCGCCGGCAATGCCGACGTTGGCCGTGGAGTTGACCCACGCTCCCGCCTGTTCGGGCGGCAGCGCATGCGTGCGCACCGCGGCCGCCTGATAGATCGACGGAATGCCGCCGAACGCGGCACTCCACAACGCCGTCGCGGCCAGCACCGCGGCGAGCATCGGCCATGAAATGCCAAGTGCCACTACCGCGACGATGACGCCACCGAGTGCTACCGCGGCGGTGCGACGTGGACTGCGGTCCAGATTGCGTCCGACCCACCACAGGCCAATCAGCCCGCACGCGCCGCACGCCAACAGAATCGGGCCGAGGAATGCCGGGCTGACGCCGCCGGCGAGCAGCAGCACACTGATGAACGTGTAGGCCGTGAAATGCCCGAGGAACGTCAGCAGATTGGATGCGCAGACGGCCACGAGTGCACCCCGGCCCTTCTGGTTCCGCCGATGCTTATGCGGCGTGTAATCCACCCGGGGCAGCAGCTTGTACACCGCGATGAATGTCAGGCATGACAGCACGGCCAGCACGGTGAACGACATCCGCCACCCCGCGGCGGTCCCGAGTGACGTCGAAAGAGGCATTCCGAGAACGAATCCCGCCGACGCGGCACCGGAAACGATCGCGAGTGCGCGGCCGACATCGGACTGCGCAACCAGGCGCGGTACGTATCCGATCGTCAGGGAAAAGAACAGCGCGTGCGTCAGGCCGCCGATCGCGCGACCCGCCGCTACGACCTCGAACGTGGGCGCGGCGGCGACGAGCGCGTTGCTCACGACATAGCCAAGCACGGTCATCAGCAGCAGGGGGCGTCGGCCGAAGCGCGTGGTGGCGATGGTCAGCGGAACCGCGAGGGTGGCCACCATCACCGCGTAGAGGGTGACCAGTAGTCCGGTGATGGATTCGGATGTGGAGAACGTCGCACCGATCTGGGGCAGCAGACCCACGGGCAGCATCTCGGTGGTCACCGCCAGGCCAGAGGCCAGCGCGAGCGACAGCAGGCCGGGTAGGCGGCTTCGGAGCCCGGGGGCAGCGGCGCGATCGGTGGTCAGGGTCACGCCGACGAGAATATACTCGTTCGGCGAGTAAATAAAATGAGATACTCCCGCTGATGGCTCACGAACCGAGGCAGTCGGCACAGTCGCGTTGGCTGGGTGCCGCAGCGCTGCTCGATGTCGTGCGATCCGAGCCGGGCATCACCAGGACCGCCGCCGCTCAGCGCCTCGGCATCGGCAGCGGCAACGCGACGGAGCTCGCGACCCGGCTGCGTGACGCCAAGCTGCTGGACGAGGAACCGGCGCCGGCGCAGGGACGTGGTCGGCCGACAACCCTGCTCGGTGCGCACGCCGAAGGGCCGCTGGTGCTCGCGGTCGATCTGCGGGCCAGTGACTGGCGGCTGGCGCTGGCAGGTGTCGACGGGCAGTCAGAAGTCGTCACCCAGTCCGGGTATGCCGACAATCCGGATGCCGCACTCGCACGGGTGGCCAAGGCGATTGGAACGGTGTACCGGCGGAACACGAAGCGCCTGCGGGCGATTGCGATTGCGGTCGCGGGACCCGTCAGTGGTGTGCGGTTGGGCCAGTTCCCATCCCGGGGATGGACCGACGTGGACCTGTCCGTGCTCACTGCGAAGGTCAGCGATCGCGCTGACATCGGCCTTGTGGTGGGCAACGACGCGACGCTGGCGGGGCTGGCCGAGGCGCGCACCGGTGCCGCGCGTGAAGCGGCCACCGCGCTGCACCTTATCGTCGCGCAGGGTATCGGCGGCACGCTGGTGGTCAACGGTGAACCCGTGACCGGTGCCCACGGCGCGGCGGGCGAATACGGCCACATCCCTTTCGCCGCACCGGATCTGGAATGTCCGTGCGGCGCGCGCGGCTGCTGGGATCTGACGATCGACGGACGCGCCCTCGCGCGTCACCTTGGCGACCCGCCACCCGACGACGCGGTCGGCTACGTGCACGCGATGATCGACAATCCGGATGCGCGCACCCGGCGCGCCCTGGCCGCCGTGTCGTCATCGCTTGGGCGGGGTATCGGTGCGCTGGTGAACCTGCACGATCCCGACATCGTCACGCTCGGCGGCGCAGCGGTGCCGTTACGCGCCGCTGCGCCGGAGGCTTTCGCCGACGCGTACCGCGACGCGTTGATGACGTTCCGCAAACCGACGCCACCACCCGTGCGCGACGGCGTTCATGGTGAGGACGGACCCCTGCACGGCGCCGTCGAACTCGCGCTCGACCACGTCGTCACGCCGGCAGGTGTCGCGGATTGGGTTGCCCTGCAGGACGTTTAGTTGGCGTGCAGCGCCTCGTTCAGCGTGATGCCGGTGCCGTCACGCTTGACGACCTCCACGGCGCCGGTCGTCGAATTACGCCGGAACAGCAGGTTGTTCGCACCCGAGAGCTCACGCGCCTTGACCGTCTGACCGTCGGCGGTCTGTACCTTGGTGCCTGCGGTGACGTAGAGCCCGGCCTCGACCACGCAGTCGTCGCCGAGTGAGATGCCCAGTCCGGCATTCGCGCCGAGCAGGCAGCGCTTGCCCACCGAGATCACTTCGGTACCACCGCCGGACAGCGTCCCCATGATCGACGCGCCACCGCCCACGTCGGACCCGTCGTCGACGACCACGCCCGCCGAGATGCGGCCCTCCACCATCGAATTGCCCAGTGTTCCCGCGTTGAAGTTGACGAAGCCCTCGTGCATCACGGTGGTGCCCGAGGCCAGGTGCGCTCCGAGGCGGACACGGTCGGCGTCGGCCACGCGCACGCCGGTCGGCAGCACGTAATCCACCATCCGGGGGAACTTGTCGACGCCGTACACCGTCACCGGACTGCGTCGGCGCAGCCGCGCGCGCACGATCTCGAAGCCGTCGACCGAGCACGGCCCGTGGTTGGTCCACACGACGTTGGTCAGCAGGCCGAAGAAGCCGTCGGCGTTCAGTCCGTGTGGCGCCACGAGCCGGTGCGACAGCAGGTGCAGCCGCAGATACGCGTCATAGGCGTCGGTCGCCTTGTCGTCCAGCGACGAGATGACCGTCCGGACGGCGACGATCTCGACGCCGCGGTCCTCGTCGGGTCCGGTCAGGACGCCCAGTTCCTCGGGAATCTCGGCGACCGACAGCCGGGTCGTACCCGCGGGGCCATCGGCACCCAGTTCCGGCGCCGGAAACCACGTGTCCAGGACCGTTCCGTCGGCCGCGATCGTCGCCAGGCCTGTACCTGCAGCAGAAGTCACGCCGCTCAGACTAACGTCAGGCACGTGGCTCTAGATCTGCACGGCGACCCGATCGCTCTGACCGCGGCGCTGGTGGACATCCCCAGCGAATCGCGCGACGAGCGTCGCATCGCCGACGAGATCGAAACCGCGCTGCGCGAGCAGACGACCGGATTCGAGATCGTCCGCAACGCCGACGCGGTGCTCGCGCGCACCAACCTGGGCCGGCCCTCGCGCGTGCTGCTCGCGGGCCATACCGACACCGTTCCCGTCGCCGACAACCTGCCCAGTCGGCTGGCCGACGGCGTCCTGCACGGCTGTGGCACGTCCGACATGAAGTCGGGTGACGCCGTCTTCCTGCACCTGGCGGCGACGGTGCCAGAACCCGCGCACGACATCACTCTGGTGATGTACGACTGTGAGGAGATCGAAGCGAGCGCCAACGGTCTCGGCCGTATCGAACGCGAACTGCCCGAGTGGTTGCAGGCCGACGTCGCCATCCTCGGCGAGCCCTCGGGCGGGTACATCGAAGCCGGCTGCCAGGGCACGCTTCGTGTCGTTGTGAGGGCCTCGGGTACCCGTGCGCATTCGGCGCGATCCTGGTTGGGCGACAACGCAATCCACAAACTCGGTGCGGTCCTGGACCGGCTGTCGTCCTATGAAGCACGCAACGTCGACATCGACGGCTGCACGTACCGCGAGGGGTTGTCGGCCGTTCGTATCGACGGCGGAATCGCGGGCAACGTGATCCCCGACGCCTCCTCGGTAACCGTCAACTTCCGGTTCGCCCCCGACCGCAGCGTCGCCGACGCCACCACGCACGTGCACGAGGTGTTCGACGGGCTCGACGTGGAGATCGAGTTGACCGACTCGGCCAGCGGTGCACTGCCGGGTCTGACGGCACCCGCCGCTGCGGCACTGGTCGACGCGGCTGGGGGACAGGTGCGGGCGAAGTACGGCTGGACCGATGTGGCGCGGTTCGCGGCGCTCGGCATCCCGGCTGTCAACTACGGGCCGGGCGATCCGAATCTGGCGCACCGCGTCGACGAGCGCGTCGACACCGCGGCGATCACCGCTGCCACCGACATGCTGCGGAGATATTTAACCGGTTGACCTGATCCGTACTCTGGAAGCATGCGGTGAGACAACGACTCCGGTGTCCCAGTCGTTTTCTGTTACGAGAGATCTCTCGCATGTCTTCTATTACCAGTTCTGCCTTGTCATTCGCGTTCCCCGACGGCGCCTGCCTGTTCGCGGACCTGTCCTTCACCGTGGGCGAGGGCCGCACCGGATTGGTCGCACCCAACGGTGCGGGTAAGAGCACGCTGCTGCAGTTGATCGTCGGCGACCGCAAGCCCACCGGCGGTTCGATCAGCGTCGACGGCACCGTCGCCTACCTGCCCCAGACGCTGCCGTTCTCGGCGGACATGACAGTCGCCGAAGTGCTCGGCGTCGCGCCCGTCATCGAGGCACTGAACGCGCTGGCCGCAGGCGACGCCCGTGACAACGTTTTTGCCGCCATCGGTGACGACTGGGATGTCGAAGACCGCAGCCGCGCGCAGCTGGACCGGCTCGGGCTTGGCCACGTCGATCTCGACCGTCGCCTCGGCTCGCTGTCCGGCGGCGAGGTCGTCACGATCGGGCTGGCCGCGCAGCTGCTCCGGCAGCCCGATGTGCTGCTGCTCGATGAGCCGACCAACAACCTCGACGTCGACGCGCGGCAGGCGCTGTACGACGCGCTCGACGACTTCACCGGATGCCTGCTGCTGGTCAGCCACGACCGCGTGCTGCTCGACCGCATGGACCGCATCGCCGAACTGCACCGTGGCGAAATGTTGTTCTACGGTGGCAATTTCACGATGTACGAGGAAGCGGTCAACGAGGCGCAGCGCGTCGCACAGGGCAACATCCGCAACGCCGAACAACATCTCAAACGCGAGAAGCGCGAGATGCAGCAGGCGCGCGAACGCGCGGCCAAACGGTCGTCCACGGCCGCGCGCAACGTGAAGGACGCCGGGCTGCCGAAGATCCTCATCGGCGCGAGGAAGCGCAGCGCGCAGGAATCAGCGGGCCGGATCGACGGGGTCAACGCTGCGCGCGTCGCCGATGCGAAGACACGCCTCGACGAGGCGGAGCGCGCACTGCGGGACGACGACATGCTGGTGCTGGAACTGCCCGAGACGAATGTGCCCGCCGGCCGCACAGTGCTGCGGGCCGAGGGGCTGACCGCCCGCCGCGGCCCGAGGACGTTGTTCACCGATGCCGAGCTGACGATCCGCGGTCCCGAACGCATCGCGCTCACCGGGCCCAACGGTGCGGGTAAGTCGACGCTGCTGCGCATCATCGCCGGAGCCGCCCCGGGGGCGACATCGGATTCACGCGAGTTGGCACCCGACGCCGGGACCGTCACTCGTGCCGACGGCCGAGTGGCGTACCTGTCGCAGCGACTCGACCTGCTCGACCCCGAGTCGACCGTCGCGCAAAGCCTCGCCGCGTGGGCGCCCAGCCTGTCCGAAACCCGGCGTATGCATCTGCTGGCCCGGTTCCTGTTTCGCGGTAGCCGCATCCACCTGCCGGTTTCGGCGCTGTCGGGAGGCGAGCGACTGCGCGCGACGCTGGCGTGTGTGCTCTACGCGGAGCCGGCACCGCAGCTGCTGCTGCTCGACGAGCCGACCAACAACCTCGACCTGGTCAGTGTCGGGCAGCTGGAATCGGCGCTGAATGCGTATGAGGGAGCGTTCGTGGTCGTCAGCCACGACGAGCGGTTCCTGGCGCAGATCGGCGTACAGCGCACCCTGCGGCTATCGGCAGGACGGCTGGAATCGGACTAGTCGGCGCTGATCGTCGATCTTGACGGACAGAATTTGCGGACGGGCAGCTACCGCCGGCACGGTAAATTCGGTCCCTATGGCGATCGAGCCCGACACCAGCCCGTACGGCGGTCAGACAGTGACCGGTCCGGGCTGGCCGAACGTCGACGAAGAGATGCTGGCGGCGACGGCCGCCAAGTTCGAGGCGCTGGCGGCCAAGATCAGCGGCACGATTGTCCCTCAGCAGCAGGGACAGCTGATGCAGCTCACCAATGAGTGGGAGGGCGCCGGAGCGCTGGCCGCCGCAGGCGAGGCGACCACGATCATCGGCGGTCACGAAGCCAACGCCATGCACGCCACCGCGATCGCGGTGAAGCTGCGCGCGATGGAGGCCACGGTGGTGAAGACGAAACTGCTGGCCAACACCATCGCGCAGGAGACGCAGGTCGAGTGCGAAGCCATCGCAGCGATGCCCTTGCCCAACGCCGGTGAGCTGGCCCGCAGCCGGGCAATGATGGGCCTCTCGCAGAACATGGCCAACATCACCACCAATACGACCGAGCTCGCGAACACGCTCGGGGTGCCGCCCAGCCTCCCGCTGCCCGGCGCTGGGTTGGTGCCCGGCTCCAAAGAGGCCAAGGATTCCACCGAGGAAGCTGCCAAACAGGCCGCTGGGGGCTCCGACCAGGCGATGCAGATGCTCAGCCAAATGGGGCAGATGGCAGGGCAGCTTCCACAGATGCTGATGCAGATACCCCAGCAGATGATGCAGCCGCTTCAGCAGCTGTCCCAACCGCTGCAGCAGCTGACCTCGATGTTCGGCCAGGGCGGCAAGTCGGATGCGATGGGCGCGGCCGGGCTGCCGTTCTCGTCATTCTCCAATCACCCGCTGACCGGCGGGGGCGGTGCGGGCGGCGGTGCCGGCATGACCCGCGCGGCCTCGCTGCCCGGGTCGGGTGGGGTGCCGTCGCAGACGCCGTTGATGGCGAACCTGGTGGGCGGCAACACCAAGTCCGTGTCCACCGCGCCGCCCGAAGGTGCCCTGGCCGGCGCCGGTGCGGTCGGCGGTGTGGCACCGATGGCCGCGGCCGGCGGTATGGGCGGTATGGGCCCGATGATGGGCCAGCGCGGCGACGGTGGCGGTGGCACAGCGCAGGGGCTCGCGATACCCGAGCTGCTCGATCATGACCTGGACGAGGGCGACGACGACGATGACTGGTGATGGGGGAGAGCAGTGACCGGTAGCCCACTGAAGAAGCCCGAGAACATCAGCTGGACTGCGGCACAGATCGAATTGCCGGAGATCCCAATGCTTCCGCCGGGCGCGGACGCGATGAGCGCGACGATCTCGGCTGTGCTTCCGACGTTGGCCGCACAGTTGACGGCGAACGTCGCCACGCTCGCGGCCAAGGAGCACATGTACTCGGGCAAGGTGGTCGAGTCGCAGGCGGCGTATGCGACGGGCGACGAGTCCGGATCGCAGTCCGTCGGTCAGGTGGTCGGAATGCTGGGCAAGCTCGGCGAACAAGCGGGCCAGATGGCGGGTGCGCCCTCACAGGCGGCTCAGGGCGGGTCCGGCATGTTCGGATCGCTGATCGAGCAGGTGATGAAGGCCGCTCAAGGTGGCGGAGGCGAGGGTGGTCAGTCACCGGGCGGCGGTGCGCCGGTCGGTGGCGCTCCTGCCGGTGGTGCGCCGGCACCGGGCCAGCCACCTGGTACGGCTCCCGCGGCGCAGCCGGGCCGTGACCAGCTGGAAGAGCGGGTGGAGCGCCTCGAGGAGCGCGCCGAACGTGAAGACCGGCCGACCGAGCAGCCCGTGCAGCAAGCGCCGCAGCGCGAACCGCTGCTGCGCGCCGACGAGGGCGGCTTGGCGTCCGGACCGCAGGAGGGCGCGGGCGCGGCGCCCGTCGCACCGCCGGGGCCCGCCACCGACGACGACCTGGGCCGCAGGCTCTAAGTCAGTTTTCGGCGGCCTGCGCGGCAGCGTCGGCGGCCGCACGGTGCATGCCGATCGCCGTCAGCTGCTGTGACGCCTCGCGCAGTCCCGCCGCGTCGCGGCCGACCAACGCGCGAGCGTAGGTGAGCGCCAATTGCCCTAGTGCACAATCGCATTCGACGCCGGCACGCGCGATACCGTCGGCAGCGCGAAGATCGCCGAGCCGCACCGCATCCAGTTGGGCCCGCAACGCGACCGCTGTCTGCCCGCCGCGTTCCGCGCTTCGGGCCGCGTCGCGCGCCGCCGTGACGGCGCCGTGTTTGTCGCCCCGCGCGGACATGGTCCATGCCCGAGCCAGCGCGAGTTCCGGCGCGAACAGCATCGACTTCAATCCGTGTCGAGACTCAGCTCGGGACAACGCCTTTCCTGCCTCGACCGTCGCACCCTGCTGGCCGAGCGCCTGTGCCAACAGCATCCACGCGAGCGGTCCCCAGGAATAGCCGGTCGGCGCCAACGCCCCCGCCGCTCTCCGTAGTAGCCGCACCGCCGTATCGAGTTCGCCCTTCGCGATCAGCACATCGGCCACCAGCACCTCGCCGATCGCACGTCCGGGCTGCTGCAGCTGGGCGAAGTCGGTGAGCTGCTGCCCCAGTTCCTGTGCGCTGTCCAGATCGCCGGCCATCACGAGCGCGGTCGTCTGGCCGAATCCACTGGTGAACCGCAGCAGTCCCGGATGCCCAGCGGCGATGGCTCTTTCGGCGAATGCGTCGACTTCACCGAAGCGTCCCATGCGGGCCGAACTCAACGCCGCCGCAGCCGATGCCCACCCGATTGCGGTGTCGTCGGCCGACGGTGACGTAAGCACCTCGTCCGCGATCTGCAGCGCCCGGGCCGGACCGCCGGCATTCATCGCGAACGTCGCTGACAGCGCGTCGAGGGTGGTTCGGGCGGCGGGTGAGGCCACCTTGTTGCGGGTCGCCTGCAGAAACGCGGTCGCCTTCTCCGGCTCCGACAGCATCCAGAACTGGTTCGCGGCCAACGGCAATGCCCACGCCATCAACTCGGGTTCCGACAGCGTGGACGGATCCACCTGAGCCAGAACAGATTCGGCATCGCGGCCCCGGCCCTGCCAGGCGAGGGCGTAGGCAAGCGTCAGCCGGGCGGGCAGGGACGCCGCACGTTGCAGCGCAACCTGGCCGAGCCGCTCGGAAAGCACCAGGTCGCCGAGGCGCAGGGCCTCACCCGCGGCGGCGACGATTTCGGCGGTCGGCTGCGGACGATCGCTGTCCAGTCCGAGCACGGCCAGTCGCAGCATCGCCACCACATCACGAGGTGGTGCGGCACCGAGTCGTTCGACCAAATCGGTTCGCAATCGGCGTAATTCAGGCCCGCCCTGCGCGTCGCGAACCGCGTCGACGAACAACGGGTGGGCCGGACGCACATGGTCGCCGTCGACGGTGATGGCGCCCGCCGACTCAGCTTCGGTGACGGCATCGCGGCCGACCAGGTCGGCCAACTCCGCCAGCGGTAACGGGTCGTCGACGGCGAGGTACTCCAGCACCCGATGCGCGGACGCGGGAAGGGCGTTGACGAACTCGTCGACCAGAGCGGCAAGCCTGCTGTCGTCGTGGCCGGGGGGCTGTAGGTCGACCCGATTCAGCAGGTCGTCATCCCACAATGCCGAGATTTCTTCGACCACAGGCCCGTTGGGTGCGACCGTCACGATCAGCGACGCGGCGCCGCTCACCGCCAGCTGGTAGACCAGTGCCGCGGACAATTTGTCCAGCAGATGCGCATCGTCGATCACCAGCAGTCGTCCGTCGCCGAGCGTTGCACGCGCCGCGCGCAGCACCTCCGCGGTCTTGCCCGCATCGGGGACGTCGATGAGGTGGCTGAACGCGGCGAATGGAATGGCGGCCGACGGCGTCGTCGCGGTGACCCAATCGACGCGGTCGAATCGGTCGCCCAGACGGTCTACCGCGGCACGCGCCAGCGTCGTCTTGCCGACTCCCGCGGGACCGATGATCACCGTCCCGGCCCGGGTTCCCCAACCGGTTTCCAGGGCTTTCAGTGCCGGTTCAAGCGGCACGGTCACCCACTCCACTGGCACGGCGCGAGTCTATGGCTACGTTTTAGTGTGTGTCCCCAGAACCCGACCGCGAGTGGGCGGTCTGCGTCTATTGCGCGTCAGGTCCGACGCATCCGGAGCTGTTGACGCTCGCCGAGCAGGTGGGTGGCGCGATCGCGGACCGCGGCTGGACGCTGGTGTCCGGTGGCGGCAACGTGTCGGCGATGGGAGCGTTGGCGGTCGCGGCCCGAGCGCGCGGCGGTCAGACCGTGGGAGTGATCCCCAAAGCGCTGGTGCACCGCGAGGTCGCCGACATCGACGCCGACGAACTCGTCGTCACCGACACCATGCGCGAACGCAAGCAGGTGATGGAGGACCGCGCCGACGCGTTCATAGCTCTGCCTGGCGGTATCGGCACACTCGAGGAGTTCTTCGAGGCTTGGACCGCCGGCTACCTGGGTATGCACGACAAACCGGTGGTGATGCTCGACCCGTTCGGGCACTACACCGGTTTGCTCAATTGGCTGCACGGGCTGATCGACACGGGCTACGTCACCCAGCGGGCGCTGGACCGGTTGGTGGTCGTCGATGACGTCGAGGCGGCTCTTGCCGCCTGCGGACCGCGTGGGTGATCGTCCTCACCCGCGCCGATAGGGTGGTGTTCAAAAGCGAACACCGGAGGGGACTGCACCGCAATGACCGACCAAAAATCCGGCGTCCGCAAAAGCGTCGGACTGCTCGACCTCGCCACCCAAGTACCGCGTCTGTTGATGGACGCCCCCGTGATGTTGCGCGGCGCGATGACGGGTTTCATGGCGCGTCCCACCGCCAAGACGTCGATCGGCAAGGTCTTCCAGGACCGGGCGGCGCGCTACGGCGACAAGCCGTTCATCCGGTTCGAGGACCAGGAGCTGACCTACCGGCAGGCCAATGAGACGGCCAACCGCTACGCCGCGGTGCTGGCCGCTCGCGGGGTCGGGCACGGCGACGTCGTCGGCGTCATGCTGCGCAACTCCCCGCAAGCGGTGCTGCTCATGCTGGCCGTGGTCAAGTGCGGCGCCATCGCGGGCATGCTCAACTACCACCAGCGCGGCGATGTGCTGTCCCACAGCATCGGACTGCTCGACGCCAAGGCGATCGTTGCCGCAACCGATCTGATCGAGCCGATCTCCGAAAGCGGCGCCGACACCACCGGACTGATTACGGTCGAGGAGTTGGATCGGCTCGCCGCCACCGCCCCCACCCAGGACCCCGCGACGACGGCGGCGGTGCTGGCCAAGGACAAGGCTTTCTACATCTTCACCTCGGGCACCACCGGCATGCCCAAGGCCAGCGTCATGACCCACTACCGGTGGCTGCGCGCGCTCGCCGGCTTCGGTGGTCTCGGCCTGCGCCTGCACAGCGACGACGTGTTGTACTGCTGCCTGCCGCTGTATCACAACAACGCGCTGACGGTGGCTCTCGGATCGACGATCAACGCGGGAGCGACTCTGGCGCTTGGCAAGTCGTTCTCCGCCTCGAAGTTCTGGGACGACGTGATCCGCTACAACGCGACGGCGTTCATCTACATCGGCGAGATCTGTGCCTATCTGCTGAACCAGCCGGAGAAGGACACCGACCGCAAGCACAAGGTTCGGGTCATCATCGGCAACGGGCTGCGGCCGGCCATCTGGGACGACTTCACCAAGCGCTTCGGCATCCCGCGCGTGTGTGAGTTCTACGGCGCCAGCGAGGGCAACACCGCGTTCGTCAACGTGCTCAACATCGACAAATCGACCGGGATCTGCCCGACGCCGGTGGCTTTCGTGGAGTACGACGCCGAAAGCGGGGATCCGGTGCGCGACGACAACGGCCGCGTGCGCAAAGTCAAGACCGGCGAGCCGGGTCTGCTGCTGTCGAAGGTGAGCAACTTCCAGCCGTTCGACGGCTACACCGACAAGAAGGCCACCGAGAAAAAACTCGTCCGCGACGCGTTCAAGGAAGGCGACTGCTGGTTCAATACCGGCGACCTGATGCGTTCGCAGGGATTCGGGCATGCCGCGTTCACCGACCGCCTCGGCGACACCTTCCGGTGGAAGGGCGAGAACGTGGCGACGACTGAGGTCGAGGCCGCGGTGTCGAGGGATCCTCAGATCGAGGAGGCCACGGTGTTCGGCGTCGAGGTCGAGGGAGCGGGTGGCCGGGCCGGCATGGCTGCGGTCCAGCTCAAGGAAGGCGAAGAGTTCGACGGTAAGGCGTTGGCCAAAGCCGTCTACGACAAGCTTCCCGGCTATGCGGTGCCGCTGTTCGTGCGGGTGGTCAAGGAACTCGCGCACACGTCGACGTTCAAGAGCCAGAAGGTCGACCTCCGCAAAGAGGGTTACGGCGGCAGCACGGGCGAGGGTGACGACGACGACGTCGAGATCGACGATCCGATCTACGTCCTGTCGGGCCGGGAAGAGGGCTACGTCGAGTTCTACGACGAGTACCCCGAAGAGGTCGCGGCGGGCAAGAAGCCCAAGAACTAGCGGTTCCGGTAATGCAGCAGCAGCGCACCGCTTTCGGTGGCCTGCGAGTCGACGAGTTCCAGGCGGCGTAGTTCCTGCTGCCCGTCGAACATCCGGTGGCCGCTCCCGGCGAAGGTGGGCGCGATGAGCAGCCGGTAGTCGTCGATCAGGCCGGCGTCGTGGAGTGACTTGGCGAGGCCGACGCTCGCGTGGATACCGATGTCGGCACCGTCCTGCTCCTTGAGCCCGCGGACGTACGCCTGCGCCGGGCCGTCGACGACGACCGTGTTGGACCAGTCGGGCTCGAGCGGTCGCGACGTGAACACGTGCTTCGTGGTGGCGTTGATGAAGCTCCGGAAGGGCTCTTCACCTTCGTTGGGCCAGTGTCCCGACCAGTAGTCATAGGTGCCGCGACCCAGCAGCACGGCGTCCTGGCGGCCGATCACCTCGGCGATGTTGTCGAATACGGCCTGATCAACCTCGAAGACCCAATCGCCGGGCTCCTCGGCAACACCGTCGAGCGACCACATGTGAAACAGGACGACCCGGCGCATTGCAACTCCTCTTCTGGGTTTCTGCACTCATTACTCGCTTGGGTTGACTGGACCGCAGGCGAAACCTCATCGCCCGTAGCCTGGAAGGCGTGCAGTCGACGTTTCTGGGTCGCCCGGTGGCCGGTGACCGCGCGCTGATCATGGCGATCGTCAACCGCACGCCCGACTCGTTCTACGACCGCGGAGCGACGTTCACCGACGAAGCAGCCAAGACGGCCGCCCATCGCGTGATCGAGGACGGTGCCGACATCGTGGACGTGGGCGGGGTGAAGGCAGGCCCGGGCAGCTCGGTCGACGTCGATGAGGAGATCGCCCGCGTCGTGCCGTTCATCGAGTGGCTCCGCCACACCTATCCCGATCAGCTGATCAGCGTCGACACCTGGCGGGCGGTGGTGGCCAAGCAGGCCTGCGCGGCCGGTGCGGACCTGATCAACGACACCTGGGGAGGTCATGACCCAGGCCTGCCGGAGGTCGCCGCGGAGTTCGGCGCCGGGCTGGTCTGTTCGCACACTGGCGGCGCCGTGCCCCGTACGCGCCCGTTCCGCGTCAATTACGGCATCTCCGAACGCGGCGTCGTCGACGATGTCATCTCAGAGGTGACGGCGGCAGCCGAGCGCGCGGTCGCGTGCGGGGTCGCGAAAGACGCCATCTTGATCGATCCGACCCACGATTTCGGCAAGAACACTTATCACGGTCTTAGTTTGTTGCGCCACGTAAAAGACCTTGTAAAAACTGGATGGCCGGTCCTGATGGCGCTGAGCAACAAAGATTTTGTCGGGGAAACTCTGGGTGTGGACCTGACTGAACGCTTGGAAGGCACTTTGGCTGCGACCGCCCTGGCCGCTGCCGATGGTGCCGCCATGTTCCGAGTGCATGAGGTGGGTCCCACTCGACGCGTACTGGAGATGGTCGCGTCGATCCAGGGAACGCGTCCACCGACGCGCACAGTGAGGGGACTGGCATGACTGTGCTAATTGAACAGCCAACGGAGCCCGCCGCCATTGCGGAACACCCTTGGCTGGCCGACAACAGCTGGAGCCGGCCCATGTGGACGATTGCTGAACTCGAGGCCGCGAAAGCCGGCCGCACCATCTCGGTGGTGTTGCCCGCCCTCAACGAGGAAGAGACCGTCGCGAACGTCGTCGAGACCATCACACCGCTGCTCGGTGGCCTGGTCGACGAGCTCATCGTGCTTGATTCCGGTTCGACCGACGACACCGAGATCCGCGCACTCGCCGCGGGCGCACGGGTGATCAGCCGCGAGGTGGCGCTGCCCGAGGTCGCGCCCCAGCCGGGCAAGGGCGAGGTGCTGTGGCGGTCACTGGCCGTCACGACCGGCGACATCGTCGTCTTCGTCGACTCCGACCTGATCGACCCTGACCCCATGTTCGTGCCCAAGCTGCTGGGCCCGCTGCTGACCTCAGATGGTGTGCACCTGGTCAAGGGGTTCTACCGGCGGCCGCTGAAGGTCAGCGGCAGCGAGGACGCCAATGGCGGGGGACGGGTCACCGAGCTGGTGGCCAGGCCGCTGCTCGCCGCGCTGCGCCCCGAACTGACCTGTCTGCTGCAGCCCCTCGGCGGTGAGTACGCAGGCACCCGCGAACTGCTGACGTCGGTGCCGTTCGCGCCCGGGTACGGCGTGGAGATCGGCCTGCTGGTCGATACATACGACCGGCTTGGCCTGAACGCGATTGCGCAGGTCAATCTGGGGGTCCGCGAGCACCGCAACCGGCCGCTCACCGAACTGGCCGCGATGAGCCGACAGGTCATCGCGACCCTGTTCTCGCGGTGCGGCGTGCCGGATTCCGGCGTCGGCCTCACACAGTTCTTCGCCGACGGCGACGATTTCACGCCGCGCACCTCGGAGGTGTCACTCGTCGACCGGCCGCCGATGAACAGCCTGCGGCCTGCCTAATATCGAGGGCGTGACCCTGGTTCTGCTGTATCTGGTCGTGCTGGTCCTCATTGCGATCGTGCTGTTCGCGCTCGGCAGCGTGCTCTTCGGACGCGGCGAGTCTTTGCCGCCGTTGCCGCGCGATACAACGGCCACCGTGTTGCCCGCCTCTGGCGTCACCGGTGCCGATGTGGAGGCAGTCAAGTTCAGTCAGACGTTGCGCGGCTACAAGACCAGCGAGGTGGACTGGGTGCTCGACCGACTGGGTCAGGAACTCGACTTGGTGCGCGGGCAGCTGGCCGCGGTTCGCGCGGCGCACGGGATTGCGGACGACGCGGAGGAACGGCGCCACATCGAGGGCGGTGCGCACGCGCTGCCGTCGTCGGAGGCGGAGGGCGAATCGTGACTGCAGACGAGCGCGTCCGCTGTGCGTGGATCGACGAATCACGCTTGTCTGCAGATGATTTCGTCATGTATCGGGATTACCACGACACCGAGTGGGGCCAGCCGCTGCGCGACTCCAAGGCGCTCTTCGAGCGCGTCACGCTGGAGGCATTCCAGAGCGGGCTGTCGTGGCTGATCATCCTGCGCAAGCGGGAGAACTTCCGACGCGCTTTCCACAAGTTCGATGTCGAGCGCATCGCGCGTTACGGCGACCGTGACATCGCGAGGTTGATGGAGGACGCCGGGATCGTGCGTAACCGCGCGAAGATCGAGGCCACCATCGCCAACGCCCGCGCGGTCGGCGATCTGGACACCGACCTCGGCGAGTTGCTGTGGTCGTTCGCGCCACCGCGAAGGCCGCGCCCCGCGGCCATGGGTGACGTCCCGGCGGTGACCCCGGAGTCGAAGGCGATGGCCAAGGAACTGAAGCGGCGAGGCTTCCGATTCGTCGGGCCGACGACCGCTTACGCCTTGATGCAGGCGACCGGAATGGTCGACGACCACACCGCAGACTGCTGGGTGCCAGCGACATTCCAGTGACCCGTCGACGGGCCGTCAAGATCGTCATCCCCGGGTCTTTGCACACGCGACGGCGCGGATAGGGAACAATAGAGGGGATTCGTTAGGCCCACCGGCGGGCTGGCTCATGTGGAGGGAGCACTCGATGGCGGCGATGAAGCCCCGGACCGGCGACGGTCCACTGGAAGCAACCAAGGAGGGGCGAGGCATCGTGATGCGGGTACCGCTGGAGGGCGGCGGACGTTTGGTCGTCGAACTGACCCCAGATGAGGCGGCCGCGCTCGGCGACGAACTCAAGGGCGTCACCAGCTAGTCGGCGCGTGCCTGTGAGCGTTCGCGCCTAGGAAGTCACCTTCCGGTAGATCTCGAGGGTCTGCTCGGCGATGTGCGCCCAGGAGAACTCGTCGATGCAGCGCCGCCTGCCCGCTTGACCGTATTGTGTGGCGCGCTGCGGGTCGGCGACCACCGCGTTGACCGCGTCGGCCAACCGCGACTCATACCCCGTGCGATCGTTCGCGTCGTACTTCACCAGGACACCGGTGTGACCATCGGCCACCACCTCGGGGATGCCCCCGACGTCGGACGCCACCACCGCCGTCGCGCAGGCCATCGCCTCCAAATTGACGATGCCGAGCGGTTCGTACACCGACGGACATACGAAAACTGTTGCAGCTGAGAGAATTTCGCGAATCTTCGAAATCGGTAGCATTTCGCGTACCCAGAAGACGCCGGTGCGGCTGCGTGCCAGATCCTGAACGGCCTCGGTGACCTCCGCCGCGATCTCTGGGGTGTCGGGAGCGCCAGCGCAGAGCACCAGCTGGATGTCGGGGGTGAATTTGTGTGCCGCCGCGATCAGATGCGGGACGCCCTTCTGACGGGTGATCCGCCCGACGAACGCGGCGATCGGCCGGGTCGTGTCGACCCCGAGTTCGGCGAGCACCGACTCGCCCGGCTCCGGCGGGGCCGGATACCAAACGTCTGTGTCGATCCCGTTGCGCACCACGTGCACCCGATTCGGATCCAGCGCCGGATACGTGCGCAACACATCGTCGCGCATGCCCGAGCTGACGGCGATCACCGCGTCGGCCGCTTCCACCGCGGTCTTCTCCACCCATGACGACACCCTGTAGCCGCCGCCGAGCTGTTCGGCCTTCCACGGCCGCATCGGCTCCAGCGAGTGCGCCGTCAGGACATGCGGTACGCCGTACAGCAGCGCGGCGAGGTGACCTGCCAGCCCGGCGTACCAGGTGTGCGAATGCACCACACTGGCCTGACCCGAGGTGTTGACCATGTTGAGGTCCGCCGACAACGTCGACAGAGCCGGGTTGGCCCCCAGCAACGCGGGATCGGGCTGCGCGACGATCGCGCCATCGCGCGGTGCGCCCATGCAGTGCACGTCGACCTCGCATAGGTGACGCAACTGGGCGACGAGCTCGGTGACGTGTACGCCCGCTCCGCCGTAGACCTCGGGCGGATACTCCCGAGTCATCATCGCCACCCGCATGGTGACGACGGTAGTAGCCGTATCTCGTAAACGCAGCTTTGTTTCGCAAGCAGGCTAGGCGTCAATAACCTTGACAGACAGGCGCGAATGGCTAGCCGCCGTCCGCGGCTGCAGTTAGGTTTGAATCATGCGGGAACTGCCACACGTGCTGGGTATCGTCCTGGCGGGCGGCGAGGGCAAACGGCTCTATCCACTGACCGCCGACCGGGCCAAGCCGGCCGTTCCGTTCGGCGGCGCGTACCGGTTGATCGACTTTGTCCTGTCGAATCTCGTCAATGCGCGGTACTTGAAGATCTGCGTTCTGACGCAATACAAATCGCATTCGCTGGACCGCCATATCTCGCAGAACTGGCGGCTTTCGGGGCTTGCCGGCGAGTACATCACCCCGGTGCCCGCACAGCAGCGTCTCGGTCCGCGGTGGTACACCGGTTCCGCGGACGCCATCCTGCAATCGCTGAACCTGATCTACGACGAGGACCCCGATTACGTCGTCGTGTTCGGTGCCGACCACATCTACCGGATGGATCCGGAGCAGATGCTCCAGTTCCACATCGAGAGCGGCGCGGGCGTCACGGTCGCGGGTATCCGAGTTCCGCGCGCCGAAGCGAGTGCGTTCGGTGTGATCGACTCCGACGAGTCGGGACGCATCCGGGCGTTCATCGAAAAGCCCGCCGACCCGCCCGGTACACCTGACGATCCCGAGCAGACGTTCGCATCGATGGGCAACTACATCTTCAGCACCAAGGTGCTCGTCGATGCGATCAAGGCCGACGCCGACGAGGACCACTCCGATCACGACATGGGTGGCGACATCATCCCGCGCCTCGTCTCCGACGGTATGGCCGCGGTGTACGACTTCAACGACAACGAAGTCCCCGGCTCCACCGAGCGCGATCACGGCTACTGGCGCGACGTCGGGACGCTCGATGCGTTCTACGACGCCCACATGG
The DNA here is from genome assembly GCF_044452905.1 of Mycobacterium sp. NPDC051804. Lineage (NCBI taxonomy): Bacteria > Bacillati > Actinomycetota > Actinomycetes > Mycobacteriales > Mycobacteriaceae > Mycobacterium > Mycobacterium sp. NPDC051804. The sequence goes on from NZ_JBITCD010000006.1 coordinate 475,132, forward strand.
ATCTGGTGTCAGTGCATCCAGTGTTCAACTTGTACAACCGGCGCTGGCCGATCCTCGGCGAGTCGGCGAACCTGGCGCCTGCGAAATTCGTCAACGGCGGCTCGGCGCAGGAATCGGTGGTCGGTGCGGGCAGCATCATTTCGGCTGCGTCGGTGCGCAATTCGGTGTTGTCCTCCAACGTCGTCGTCGACGACGGTGCGATCGTGGAGGGCAGCGTGATCATGCCGGGCACCCGAATCGGCCGTGGTGCCGTCGTGCGCCACGCGATCCTGGACAAGAACGTCGTCGTGGGACCCGGCGAGATGGTGGGCGTGGACCTGGAGAGGGACCGCGAACGCTTCGCGATCAGCGCTGGTGGCGTAGTGGCCGTGGGCAAGGGCGTCTGGATCTAGGGTTCGTCCCCTACCTTAGGTGGGCTCAGGTTGGCGGCCTTCGCTTCCTTTGCGCGGCGTCGTCGGCGTACCAGGCGCCACACCGCCCACGCCAACACGACAACGGCCACCAGCACCAGCACGGGAACCAGGATCGCCACAAAGACCAGCCCGATGCTGATGCCGTCCTCGACCGTGCTCAGCACCGGCGCCGCCACGCCTGCGGTGGCGACGTTGGCGGCCGGTCGCACCGCGGATTTCGTCAACGACACCACCAGTGCGACAACGACACCGATCGCGACGGGGATCCACTGTCCGGATTGCGCGAAGGCACCTGGGTCGGCGACGGCGTTGGTCTGCGCCGCCGTGCCAGACCCGAACACGATGCCGCCGGCCGTCGGGCGGACGAATGTTTGGATCGCGTCGTTGATGCTGTCGAGCGCGGGGATTTTGTCGGCGACGATCTCGACCAGCAGCAGGACGGCGACGATCGCCATCACCCAACCGTTTTCTAGCCAGGTCCACCCATGGGGCAGCGTGACGAGGTCGGTGAACCGCGACAGCAGTCCTAGCGCCAGCAGCGGGATATACGCGTTGAGGCCCGCGGCGGTGGCCAACCCGAGTCCAGTCAGCAGCTCCATCTAGGCATTATGCGTTGGCGTGAAAGTTGTCAGTGCGTGTTCGTACTTTGACGGCATGGGGTCAAGACGGAACCGAAATAAACGGAGTGTCCGGAAGGCGGGTAGAGATCCGTTCAGCCTGCTCGTACTCGCGAGCATGATGATGTACGAATCGGATCCACGTCGACGCGCTCGGGTCGGCGCCCCGGAGCCGCTCGATCGCGCGCGCGTGGTTGCCAACATGACCGGGGAGTGCACGGCACAGGGCTCGACAGTGCTCGCCGTTCTGGCCGAGTTCCTCGGCGATGACGACGAACTGGCGAACCAGATCCGTGGAGAGCTCGCCGCCCGGCGTCCGCTGACGCCGAAGTGGGTTGCCCAGCTCGGGCAGACGAAGGTCCATCGAGCCATGCGGGTCAGTCACGTGCTCGACCCAAACGACATCGTTCTCCTGCAGTTTCGGGTGCCTGCGGTTGGCGAATTCACGTGTGCGGTCGACTTCGATCTCGATCTCGGAGACTTCATCCGCCGAGTCGACATTTACCGCGGGCCGCTCGAGGCGGTTGTCAACTGGATAGACGAACCGGCAACTGACATGCGGCACGACGAAGTCGATCTCGCCGATATCCGCGCGCGTTTGACCGCCGCCGTTGAGTTCGAAGTGCGGATTGCGCCCCGCGCGGCTTCGGGTTGGCCGGAGTACGGCCCGCTGGTCGAATGGTTGATTCGAGATCTACCGGCGGGCGGCTCAGCGCTGCCGCGACCCGAGTGGAGTTCCAAGGAGGTCACCGCGCTCATCGCACGGTTTTCCGCATCACCCGGAGGTGCACCATTCGGGCGACGGCAAGCCGAGCTGCTCGAGTCTTTGGTCGAGTTCGGTGTTGAACACGGCGCCGGAGACCCTCTGCGCTGGACCGAACGTCGGGCCAAACGATGGTTGTTCGACCACGTGCTAGACGAAACCGATTGTTACTCGTTGGACGGAGTGGAGGCGGCCCCCATTTTGCTGCGTGCGTTCGTTCGATTCGCGCACGACGAGGCTGGCGTCCGTTCGGACCTCACCGATGAGGTGCTCGAGACGCTTGACGCTTGGGAAGACAAGTGGCTGAGGCAACTTCGGTTCAAGCGGATCGACGACGACGCCGACTGGTTCGGCACCGCGGTCTGATCGGTTACGACCACTTTTGTCGGACTCCTGGAGTAGAGTCGAAAGTATGTTCGAATCAGCAGCGGTTCTCGACCCGCTTGCCTATGAGGCGTCGCTGGTCGAACGCATCGCGGAGCTCGAACGCGGGAAATCCGCCGCTGCTGCCGAACAGGCCAGAGTCACCGCCGATCTCGACACGGCCCGCCGAGCTCGCGAGGCGACCGAGGGCGTGCCCGCCACCAAACGAGGCCGCGGCCTAGCGGCCGAGATCGCGCTGGCCCGCCACGATTCCCCCAACCGTGGCGGGCGGCACCTCGGCTTCGCACGCGCACTCGTCCACGAAATGCCCTACACCCTGGCCGCGTTGGAGTCTGGTGCGCTCTCCGAATGGCGTGCGACGCTCATCGTGCGCGAGTCGGCGTGCCTGTCCCTCGAGGACCGCCGCACACTCGACGCGAGAATGTGCGCCGACCAGTCGGCGTTGGAAGGCCTCGGTGACAAGAGGATTGAGGCCAAAGCCAAGACCATCGCCTACGAACTCGACCCGCAGGCTGTCGTGGACAAGGCGGTCCGTGCCCAATCCGAACGCACCGTGACCGTGCGACCGGCCCCCGACGCGATGACGTACGTGACCGCTTTATTGCCCATGGCTCAGGGGGTATCCGTCTATGCCGCTCTGAAGCGCGAAGCCGACACCATCTTCGACGACCGCGGCCGTGGTCAGGTCATGGCCGACACTCTTGTCGAGCGCGTCACCGGTCAGCCCGCCGACGTCCCGGTTCCCGTCGCGGTTAACCTCGTCATCACCGATGAGACTCTGCTGGGCGGCGGCACCACGCCGGCGCACATTCCCGGGTACGGTCCGGTGCCCGCCGCGATCGCGTGTCGGCTTGCGGGCGATGCCATCGCTGACGAGCAGTCCAAAGCCACGCTGCGTCGGCTCTATCGCCATCCAGGCTCGGGAGCATTGGTGGCGATGGAGTCCCGATCACGGTTCTTCCCAAGGGGTCTCGCGACGTTCATCGGGTTCAGAGACGACACATGCCGCACCCCGTACTGCGATGCGCCGATTCGGCACACCGACCACGCCACTCCACACGCACGCGGCGGCTCGACCACGGCAGCCAACGGTCTCGGCGAGTGTGAGGCGTGCAACTACGCCAAGGAGGCGCCCGGCTGGCGTGTCCATACCTTCGATGATGACGGCCAGCGGCACACGGCGGTGTACGTCACGCCGACAGGTGCGCACCACGAGTCACATGCACCACCATTGCTCAACGACGTGGTCATGTTCAGGGCGAGTGACGTCGAGGCAATGATCGCCAATCACCTCGCCGGGTTGACCGCCGCCTGAGTGCCTCACCAGACGCCGGGCATGAGACGGTAGTGCACCTTTTCGACCAGTTCACGCGGCGTCGCGGCGCCGGTAGACCGCACCGGCGAGCAGAGCCAGTGCAGCTGCGACCACGATCATCATGACCAACGCAAGCACCGGGTAGTCCGATGGCGCTGTCGTCTGGCCGACAGGGGAGAGGTCGAGCAGCCAGCGCGGCAGTCGCAGCAGTGCGCCGAGGTACAGCGACGTGACGACGAATGTGACTGCAAGCCAGCCGATCCAGGCCCTCCGGATCGCAACTCCGAGCGCCGCGATACCCGCCATCACGGCCATCGCAGGCACGTACGCGAGACCTGCAAACGTCAGCCGCACGATCAATCCCGGCTCGCCGAGGGTGATGCCGGCACCCAGACCATTGCCGAAGCCTGCGAAGAACATCAGCACGGCGGAGCCGATGAGCGCCGAGGCGACGGCGGTGAGCAGCCAGCGCCACCGTGACACCGCGCCGGCCAGTACCGACTCGCCGAGGCCCTTCTCCTCGTCACCGAGTACCCGCAGCACCGCCGACACGACGTATGCGGTGGCCGCGGCGGCAAGGAACTGCGTCATCGTCGTGTAGACGCTGTCGGTGCCTTGCGCGACCAGCACTCGCTGAATCAGTTCGTTCTCTTCGGCGGCGTCCAACAGTGACTTTGTCATCGACCCAAAGGCCAAGCCGCCCAGGAACAGTCCCACCGCCCAACCGATCGTCTGGCCGCGTTGCAGCGTCAGGTGTAGGCCGAGTACGGATTTGATGGCATGCGCATTGGGGCGCTCTCCAGTGGACGGGATGGTGCCGTCGTCGTACTGCCGCCTGCTCTCCAGGGCGGCCGCCAACGCGATCAGCCCGACCGTCAGGACAACCAGGAAGGCGAACGGCCACCAGCGCAGGTCGACGAAGGCTCGCATCTGTTGAGCCCACGCTATCGGTGAGAACCAGCTCAATGCGCTGCCCGAGTTGTCGATGACGTCGCCGATCCCGCGGACGAAGACGGCCAGCGCCAAAGCGGCCATCGCAGCTCCCGTCGCAGTGCGCGCTTGCCGCCACAGCTGTGCGGTGACCGCGGCCACCGCACCGAATACCATGGCCACGCCGGTGATCCCGAGGCACATGGCAGCCGTGTCCACGAACCCAAAACCGGTGGAGGCCATCGCCAGCGTCATGGTCACTGCCAGCACGACGTTCACGCCGCCGGCAAGGATCAACGCGGCGGTGGTCCGGGCGTACCGTCCCACGACCGAGGACAGCACCAGTTCCGCTGCGCCGCTTTCCTCCTCGGCCCGCGTATGCCGGATGACGGTGAGAATGGCCAGAATCGACGATGCGACGATCATCGTGAGCATCAGCTCGTTGGCCATCATCGCGCCGAGATCGGTCTCGTTGCCGCCGAACATCGGTCCGCCCATGATGATCGCCGCAGGCGTCTTCATCAGGTTGACCCGAGCCTGGCGCTGTGCCTCGTCCGGATACGCCAGCTTTATCGCGTTCGGCGCGTACGCCATCATCAGTGTCAGGGCCACCAGCCAGATCGAGAGGCGAACCCGATCGCGGCGCAGCGCCAGCCGCAGCAGGCTCACCGTGCCCGTCCACAACCCGGCTCCCGTGGTGGGCGGGACAAGGACGGTGCTCATCGCGAGGCTCCCTGGTACTCGCGCAGGAACATGTCCTCGAGCGACGCCGGTGTCACGGTCAGATCCAGGATGCCCAGTTCAGTGAGCTGGTCCATGGCACGGTCCAGTTCGTTGCGGTCGACCGAGAACGTGTAGTGGCCGTCGTTGATCGCGAAGTCGTGAACGAACGAACTACGTTGCAGCGCCTGCCCATCGGTGCGGGTGCGTACTGTCACCGTTGTCCGCATCAGGTGCCGGAGCTCGTCGAGCGATCCCGACTTGACTGTGCGGCCCGCGCGAATGATCGTCACACTGTCACACAGCTTCTCGACCTCGGCGAGGATATGACTCGATAGCAGCACCGCGGCACCGCGCTCGGCCACTTCCTGAACGCACTGCTGAAACGCCTTCTCCATCAACGGGTCCAGGCCGGAGGTCGGCTCGTCGAGAATATAGAGCTCGGCATTGGTGGAAAACGCGGCGACGATTGCCACCTTCTGCCGATTTCCCTTGGAGTAGGTGCGTGCCTTCTTGTGCGGGTCGAGTTCAAAGCGCTCGATCAGCTGGTCGCGTCTGCGGGTGTCGACGCCGTTGCCCCGCAGTCGGGCCAGGAAGTCGATGGCTTGCAACCCGGTCAGGTTGGGCCACAACGTCACATCACCTGGGACGTAGGCGATTCGGCGGTGCAGGTCGACGGCGTCGTGCCACGGATCCCCGCCAAGCAGCCGCACGGTTCCGCCATCGGCGCGCAGCAGACCGAGCAGCACGCGGATCGTGGTGGACTTGCCCGCACCGTTGGGTCCGAGGAAGCCGGCGATGTCGCCCGGCGCGACAGTCAGGTCGAGACCGTCGAGCGCCTTGGTGCGCCCGAATGACTTCGACAGTCCCCGGATCTCGACCGCCAAGTGCGATTGCTCACCGGCGTTAGCCCTTTGTAGGGACGGTGCCGTCATTTCGATCTCCTTCACTGGGATTACTGAACGGAATGCCTTGTTCGCGGGCCGCCCGGAACGCGTCGTACATCGTCGAGTCGGCCATCAGGCCCTGCGTGTAGAGCTCGAGGGCGGGCAGAATCATGTCTTCGCTGTAATCGCGAAGGACTGCGCGCAGGTCGGATGAGTTGTCGTGCATCAGCAGATACAGCAGGAAGCCGCCACCGCTGGCCATGCCCAGGAACTTGGCCCTGGCCTTCGGATCGCGGCTGGGCTTGATGGTGCCGGCCCGCACGCCCGCTTCGATGTATTCCTCGCCGTTCTCGATCATCTTCTGCCAGAACGTTTTTGCGAGGTCGCTGCCGGAATGCATGCTGCGGACGAGGTAGGCCATCATCGGCGCATACGACTCGATCTCAGCCATCGCCGCGAACCAGCTCGCCGGATCGCTCGACTGGATCGCATCCGATTTCGACTGACGGATCTCTTCGGCGACGTATTCGTCGCACGCCTTGCGCAGTCCGTCCTTGGATCCGAAGTGATGGATCACCAGCGCGGCGGATACGCCCGCGGCCTCGGCGACGCGCCGAAGTCCGACGTTGAACCCGTGCTGGCCCCATTGGTCGATCGCGGCATCGCGGATCCGGGCGATGGCCGTTCGATCATCGGGCGCTGAACGCATGTTTAGTACGCTAAACGCGCGTTCAGCCGACAGTCAAGGAGTTGACCCGTCAAGACTCCGTAAAGATCGCGCCGAGGCGGCGCTGACGTGGGCGAGTGTTCGGCGAAAAATCAGTCGCGGGCAGCGGCGAGCAAGCCGTCGCCCAGCGGGATCAGCACCGGAGTGAGCCGCTCGTCCTCCGCGATGAGCCGTGCGGCTTCTCGCACCGCCGCCACCTCGGCATCTTTCGCGTTCGCGTCGCCTGCGCGTCCGCCCAGCGCGGCGCGGTGCACGACGATGGCTCCGCCGGAACGCAGCAGCCGCACGCCTTCGGTGACGAAATGCGGCTGGTCGGCTGGATCGGCGTCGATGAACACCAGGTCGTAGGACTCGTCGGCGAGACGGGTGAGCACTTCCTGTGCCCGGCCGCTGATCAGCCTGCTGCGGCCTGGACCGACTCCGGCTTCGGTGAACGCCTGCTTGGCGATGCGCTGATGCTCAGGCTCGACGTCGATCGTGGTGAGCACGCCGTCCTCGCGCATGCCTGACAGCAGCCACAACCCGCTCACCCCGGCGCCGGTACCCACTTCGACCACCGCCTTGGCTCCGGTCATCTTGGCGAACACGCACAGCAATGCGCCCACTGCGGGGGTCACCGCGCCCGCGCCGAGTTCGACAGCGCGCTCTCGGGCTGCCGCGACGATCGCGTCCTCGGAGATGGACTGCTCGGCATGCTTGACGATCGATTCGGCGCGACTCTGCTGCGGTCCGCCCCCGATGACGTCGTCGATGCCTGCCATGCCCGCAGCGTAGAACCTCCCCTGAAGGGCACGCCCGCGACACGCCCGTCCCCGAACTGCGGATTTCGGTCGGAATCGCTCGGTTTTCGCAGGTCGAAAATGGGTAGAAAATCTTTCTCAGGAAATGTTCAGTGTGCTCATATGCCAGGCACACCAGGGTTCGAGACGGTATGTCGCATGGACGACGGCGGACGTTGGGACGCAGGGAATAAGCGCAGGGAGTTTCATGTTGCCGCCAACATCGGGCCGTCGATACAGGTTGACGGCTGTGACCAGGAGGATCTGACGACCACCACCAAGAACGCTCCCTCGTCGATGGCTCACCTCGAGCAATACACCGACGGGGAATGGGTTGAGCCTTCCGATGAACTGACCGGCACCGCCGTCTTCGACGCCACGGGTGACCACACCACGATGCCGTCCTGGGACGAGCTGGTGCGCCAGCACGCCGACCGCGTCTACCGGCTGGCCTACCGCCTGTCCGGAAACCAGCACGACGCCGAGGACCTCACGCAGGAGACCTTCATCCGCGTCTTCCGCTCGGTGCAGAACTATCAGCCGGGCACGTTCGAGGGCTGGCTGCACCGCATCACCACCAACCTGTTCCTGGACATGGTGCGCAGAAGGGGCCGCATCCGCATGGAGGCGCTGCCCGAGGACTACGACCGGGTGCCCGCCGACGATCCGAACCCCGAGCAGATCTACCACGACTCGCGCCTGGGTCCTGACCTGCAGGCCGCGCTGGACTCGCTGCCGCCGGAGTTCCGTGCCGCAGTCGTCCTGTGCGACGTCGAGGGCTTGTCCTACGAGGAGATCGGCGCGACGTTGGGCGTCAAGCTCGGCACCGTCCGCAGCCGCATCCACCGCGGTCGGCAGGCGCTGCGTGACTACTTGGCCCGTCACGGTGACGGGGAATCGACCCACTACCGGGACACGGCCAAGTCAGCCTGAGTGTTCGCAGGTGTTTGGCGCCGCGCGCCGCGCTACATTCGAGTCAGTAACGTTTACGCGACGCGAGTACGCCGAGAGGAGCTGGGCGATGGTCGACCCGGGGCATGTGTTCCGCCGCGCGTTCTCCTGGCTGCCTGCTCAGCTGGCGTCACAGAGCGAAGGGCCCGTGGGGCCTCGACAGTTCGGGTCCACTGAGCATCTGTCGACCGAGGCCATCGCGGCGTTCGTCGACAACGAATTGCGCCTGACTCCACATCTGCGCGCGGCCAGCCATCTGTCGTTGTGCCCGCAGTGCGCCGCAGAGGTCGATGCGCAGCGTCAGGCACGGAGTGCACTGCGGGAATCTCATCCGATAGCCATCCCGAGCTCGTTGCTGGGTCAGCTGTCACAGATTCCGCTCTGCAGTGGCAACGCCGGAGATCCGGCCGCGTCGACGCAGGACGCGCAGTTAGCTGACGGCGCGCATCAGGGCCGCCGTAAGCGCCGGTAGGGTGGATACAAAGTTGATCAACGGCGTGCGCCGGCCATTGCTGGCGTTCGGATAGAGGTGATGAACGGGTGAGCAATCTGGACGAGACCGGGCGCGAACGTCTCGAACCGCGACCGGTGTCGCGGCCGCCGGTCGACCCGGCGTCACGGCGCGCGTTCGGCAGGCCCGACGGCGTGAGCGGGTCCTTCCTCGGTGCGGAGAAGTATCGCGACCAAGGTGCCTTCACGCCAAAGGATCAGCCTCCCGATCCGGTGCTGGCCGAGGCATTCGGCCGACCGTATGCCGGCGGCGACTCGCTTCAGCGTCACCCGGCGGACGCCGGCGCCCTGGACGCCGAGCGCGACGGGCAGGGCGCCGACGAATTCGATGACCCGTGGCGCAATCCGGGCGCCCCGGTGGAGCTGGGCACCCCGGCGATGACCCAGCCGCCACGCACGGTGTCGGACCTCAACACCGGAAAGCTTGGTGTGCGCGACGTCCTCTTCGGCGGCAAGGTGTCCTACGTCGCGCTGGCGGTCCTCGGCATCGTCGCGATCGTCATCGGTTTCGCCGGTGGCTGGGTGGGCCGAACCACGGCAGAGGTGGTCCAGGCGTTCACCACCTCCAAGGTGACCCTGGAGACCAGCGATGTCGGCGACGCGCCAGAGGGACGGTTCGCCAAAGTTGCTGCGGCGATTGCTGATTCGGTGGTCACGATCGAGACCAAGAGTGACGAGGAAGGTTCTCAGGGCTCAGGCGTCGTCGTCGACGGCCGCGGCTACATCGTCACCAACAACCACGTGATTTCAGAGGCCGCGGTCAACGCGAGCAAGTACAAGATGACCGTGGTCTTCAACGACGGTAAGGAAGTGCCTGCCAACCTCGTCGGCCGTGACCCCAAGACCGACCTCGCCGTGCTCAAGGTCGACAACGTCGACAATCTGACGGTCGCCAAACTGGGCGACTCCGACAAGCTTTTCGTCGGCGAAGAGGTGATCGCCGCAGGTGCCCCGCTGGGTCTGCGCAGCACGGTCACGCAGGGCATCATCAGCGCGTTGCACCGCCCGGTCCCGCTGTCCGGTGATGGCTCGGATACCGACACCGTCATCGACGGCGTGCAGACCGACGCCTCGATCAACCACGGCAACTCCGGTGGCCCGCTGATCGACATGAATGGTGACGTCATCGGGATCAACACCGCGGGTAAGTCGTTGTCCGACAGTGCCAGTGGCCTCGGCTTCGCGATTCCGGTGAACGAGGTCAAGACGGTCATCGAGTCACTGATCAAGGACGGCAAGATCGCACACCCGACGCTGGGCCTGACCGCCCGCTCGGTGAGCAACGACCTCGCGTCGGGCGCTCAGGTGGCCAACGTGAAGGCGGGGAGTCCGGCGGAGAAGGCGGGCATCCTGGAGAACGACGTCGTCGTGAAGGTGGGGGACCGAACCGTCGCTGACGCAGACGAATTCGTCGTCGCGGTGCGCCAACTCAAGATCGGACAGGACGCGCCCATCGAGGTCATGCGTGACGGCAGGCCCGTCGTTCTGACCGTCAACCCCGGCCCCGACAACAGCACCTAGAGATGTTCGCCAACGTCGGCTGGGGCGAGATGCTGGTCCTGGTGATCGCTGGTCTGGTGATCCTGGGACCGGAACGGCTGCCGGGTGCCATCCGGTGGACGTCGAGCACCTTGCGGCAGGCCCGCGACTACATCAGCGGCGCCACCAGCCAGCTGCGTGACGACCTGGGTCCGGAGTTCGACGACCTTCGCGAGCCGTTGAGTCAGCTGAACAAGCTACGGGGTATGACGCCGCGTGCCGCGCTAACCAAACATCTTCTCGACGGCGATGATTCGATTTTCACGGGCAAACTCGACACCCCGGCAACCAATATCGAGAAACCCGTCAGCGACGGTGCGCCGATACCCGCGGCCCCGACGCCCACGCCACCGGAGACACCGCCGGCGAAGACCCCTTACGACAGCGACGCGACTTAGCGCCCCGCCGGGTCGAGGCCCAGCGACATGCCTGCGAGTCCGCGCTTGCGGCTCGACAGTGCGTCGGCGATGCTGCGTAATTCCTTGCCCGCTACCGAATCCGGCGCCGACAGGACCAGCGGCACCCCAGCGTCACCCGCGGCCACCAACGCGGGATCCAGCGGAACCTGGCCCAGCAGGGGCACATCGGCGCCCACCGAACGCGAGAGGCTCTCGGCGACCTGTTTGCCGCCGCCCTCACCGAAGATCTGCATCGTCGTGCCGTCGGGGAGCAGGAGACCGGACATGTTCTCGACCACGCCTGCGATGCGCTGCCGGGTCTGCAGCGCGATAGCGCCGGCCCGTTCGGCGACTTCGGCGGCCGCCAATTGAGGCGTCGTCACCACCAGGATCTCCGCGCCGGGAATCAGCTGGGCCACCGAGATGGCGATGTCTCCGGTGCCCGGCGGCAGGTCGAGCAGCAGGATGTCCAGATCGCCCCAGTAGACGTCGGCCAGGAACTGCTGCAGCGCACGGTGCAGCATCGGTCCGCGCCAGACGACGGGTGTGTTGCCCTGGGTGAACATCGAGATCGAGATGACGCGGACGTCGTGCGCGACCGGGGGCACGATCATCGACTCGACCTGGGTGGGCCGGTCAGTGGTGCCCATCATCCGCGGCACCGAATGCCCGTAGATGTCGGCGTCCAACACGCCGACCGACAGGCCGCGCGCGGCCATGGCGGCGGCCAGGTTGACGGTGACGCTGGACTTGCCGACGCCACCCTTACCGGACGCCACGGCGTACACCCGGGTCAACGAGCCGGGCTGGGCGAACGGAATGACAGGCTCGCGGGAATCGCCGCGCAGCTGCTTGCGCAGCTCGGTCCGCTGCTCGTCGCTCATCACGTCGAGGGTCACCTTCACGGCGCCGGTACCGGGGACATCGGCGACGGCCTGGCTGACGAGCTCGGAGATCTCGGTCTTCTTCGGGCACGCCGCGGTGGTCAGATACACCTCGACATGAACCCCGCCGTCCGGTTCGATGGTGACGCTTTTCACCATGCCGAGCTCGGTGATCGGCCGCCGCAATTCGGGGTCGATCACTTTCGTCAGCCCGGAACGGACCGCGGACTCGAGGTCAGAGGAAGTAGAAGACATCACTGTCGAGTCTAAGCCGACCCGACACGCGTCCTAACCAGTCGGGCCGGGCGCAGGACCGGGCAGCGGCGCTTCGGCAGGCCCCGGCGCCGGTCCCGGAGGTGCACCTTGCGGTGCGACGGGACCGGGCGGCGGGCCAGGAGGCGGTGCCAACGGACCCGGCGCAGGTGCCGCCGGAAGGGGACCCGGCGCGGGTGCCAGAGGACCGGGTGGCGGTGCCATTCCCGGCGGGGCTGTCGGTCCGATCGCAGCTTGCAGCGGCGCGGGCTGATCCTTGATGCAGAACACGGCGCACTCCGGCTTCGGAGGCGGCTGCACCCACGGCGGCACCCACGGCTGTTGCGTCTGTACGGGCGGTGCTGCCAGCGGGCCGGGCGCGGGACCCGGCAGCGGACCTAGCCGCTGGCCCGGGACAAATCCGGGGAGCTGGCTGGCGACATCGCTGCGCGACAGCACCGGCATCAGTGCCAGTGGATCGTTCGAGGGCAGGCCGAGCGCGTTGAGCGGCAACCCGGGGCCGAGGCCCTCGTATGCGTTGAGATGCGTGGCGCCGGCCTCATCGTCGCCAAGTACGGGGACCGACCCGGTGATCGGCGGCAGGTCGACGGGCACGACGCCGGTGGCGTACGCGGCGGCCCAGCCCAGCACATTGCGCGCGTAGGCCACCGAGTTGTTGTAACGCAGGATCGCGGACATCACGTGGGACTGGTCGCGCAGGTTCATGTTGCCGCTGCACAGATAGCGGGCCGCCGCGAGAGTCGAATCGAAAAGGTTCTGCACCTCGGCCTTGCCGTCGCCGTCGCCGTCGGATGCGTAGCGCGACCACGTACCGGGCAGGAACTGCATTGGGCCCATTGCGCGGGCGTAGGTGACGCGCTCGGCGTTGCGGTTCTGGACGATGACCTCGTTGCCCGGCAGTGTCCCGTCCAGTGCCGGTCCGTAGATCGGCCGCACGGCGGTACCCCGGGAGTCTGTGGCGCCACCGTAGGCGTGCATCGATTCGATACGCCCGATGCCTGCCAGCAGGTTCCAGCTGACGCCGCAGCCGGGTTGTGCCACGGCCATCATCCGCTCGGCGTTGCGGTACGCCGAGAGTGCCATCGCCGGAATGCGAAGTGTTCCAGGCGCGTTCACACCCATCGCGGGCGTCGGAGAAGACGCTGCGGACGCGGCGATGTGGAAGTCGGTCGGCTCTTTCGTGACAGCCACCACCGTCGCGCCCGCGCGGTCGACCGAGGACGACTCGACAGCGGCCAACGGTGTCACCGCGGCGTCGCGGACCGGCGTGTCCGGCTGTACCGAGGCACCCACAGCCCCGACCAGAATGATCGGCGCGATGACCGCGAACCCGGAGGCGGCGCGGGCGCGGGCAGGGGTCAGGGTGCCGCGCAAATGTGACGGTCGCAGTGCACCGCTGATGTCGGTGGTGCGGACGCGGGACGCAGCGCCGGCGACGTGGTGCGCAGCCCGCTCAGCCTGGCGTCGCGCTGCCTTGAGAGCGCGCCCTCCCCCTATGTGCACTCAACCGTCCTTGGTCTGTGGTGTTTGTGAACCAAGTCACCATACCTAGTACTTATCTCGCGCGTTACAGCAATGGCGTTACGTGATTCAGCTGGGCTTTTTCGAGCGGCGCTCACCGGGCTCCGCTTTCGCGGCGCCGTCACGCTTGTCGGACCCCGTCGGCGGCTGCAATCGATTGAGCAACTCATGGATCTCTTCGAGCTCGCGCCGCAGGTAGTCGCGGGTGGCCACTTCGCCGACCGCCAATCGCAATGCGGCCAGCTCACGGGCCAGATACTCGGTGTCGGCCTTGGTCTGTTCGGCCCGCCGACGGTCCTCGTCCAGCGACACCCGGTCCCGATTCTCCTGCCGATTCTGAGCCAGCAAAATCAGCGGCGCCGCATATGCGGCCTGCGTGGAGAAGGCGAGGTTGAGCAGGATGAACGGATACGGATCCCATTGCAGCCCCACGGCAAACAGATTCAGGATGATCCAAATGATCACCAGCATGGTCTGCCACGCGAGATAGCGGCCGGTGCCGAGGAACCGTGCGATGGACTCGGAAAACTTGCCGACGGCCTCGGCGTCGACGTTGAGTGAGAAGCGGCGGCGGGAGACCCGCGGGGTGTCCAGACGCTGGCGCGCCGTCATGTCGCTCATGACGCACCCTCGGCCGTGGTGAAGAGCTCGGGCTCTTCCTGCTCGCGCCAGTCATGAGGCAGTAGATGGTCGAGCACGTCATCGACCGAGACCGCGCCGAGCAGGTGGTTCTCCTCATCGACGACGGGGCCGCACACCAGGTTGTAGGCGGCGAAGTACCGCGTCACCGCCGACAGCGAGTCCTCAGGCGCCAGATTCGGCAGGTCGGTGTCCACGATCCCGCTGACCAACTCTGCGGGGGGTTCCCGCAGGAGCCGCTGCAGGTGCACGCAGCCCAGGTAATGGCCGGTCGGGGTGGCGGTGGGAGCGCGGCTCACGAAAACCAGGGACGCCAGCGCCGGGGTCAAGTCGGGGTCGCGGACGCGGGCCAGCGCCTCGGCAACTGTGGTGTCCGGGGCCAGCACCACCGGTTCCGACGTCATCAGACCACCTGCGGTGTCGGGCGAGTGGGACAGCAGCCGGCGCACATCCTCGGAGTCTTCGGGGTCCATTCGGCGCAGGAACTGTTCGGCGTCTGTCGGCGTCATGGTGCCCAGAAGGTCGGCGGCATCGTCGGGGTCCATGGCCTCGAGCACATCTGCGGCGCGCTCCGGGGGCAGCCGCCTGAGCATGTTCGCCTGCTCGTCTTCTGGCAGCTCCTGCAGCACGTCGGCCAACCGCTCGTCGTCAAGTGCGTTGACCACCTCGTATCGGCGTTTCTCGGGTAGCTCGCGAATCGCCTCGGCCACCTCGACGGCGCGCTGCCCCACGAACTGCTCGAGCAGTTGAGCGACGCCCTGGTCGGGCATCGCCAGGCCCGACGGGGTGAGCCCCTGCACGTGTTGCCAGTCGACGATCTGCACATTGCCGCGGCGGCCAAGGCGCCGCGCCGGGCGCACCGCCACCTTGGTCACCATCCAGTCGCGCGTGCGGGTCGGCTCTATGCCGAGATCGACCACGTACACATCGAGGCCGGCCAGATGTTCCTGATCGGGATCGTCGACCCTGACCCGGGTTTCGACCACTTGGCCGAGCACCAGCACCTCACCGGGGCGCTGGTGAAACTTGCGCAGCGAAACGCTGCCGGTCGCCAATGTGACAGCGCCGGGATCGATGGACGTCACCCGCAGAATCGGTACGAAAATTCTTCGGCGCGTGAGCAATTCAACGACAAGACCGAGCACGCGCGGCTGTTGGCGCACAATGCTGATGCTGATCACCACGTCGCGCACGCGGCCTAGGGACTCCCCGTCAGGCCCCAGCACCACCATCCCCGCGAGTCGGGCCGCATAGACCCTGTTGACCGCCGCCATGCCTAAAAGGGTAGAGAGTGGGGTTGTGGAAAACCGCTATCGACCCCGTCGAACGATTCTTTCGGTTCCGGGTAGCAGCGCGAAGATGATCGAGAAGGCAAAGAGTCTGCCCGCCGACGAGGTGTTCCTCGATCTCGAGGACGCGGTCGCACCCGACGCCAAGGCCGATGCGCGTGCCGCTGTGGCGGCGGCATTGGGCGAGCCTGGTTGGGGCGAACAGTTGCGCGGTGTTCGGGTGAACGACTGGACGACGCCGTGGACACACGCGGACGTGATCGACGTCGTGTCGGCGGCAGGAGCGTCGCTGGACATCGTCGTATTGCCGAAAGTTTCCGACGTCTCGCACATCCACGCGCTCGACCTGCTGCTGAGTCAACTCGAGGCGACGCACGGATTACCGTTGGGCCGCATCGGTATTGAAGCTCAGATCGAGAACGCCGAAGGCCTGACGAACATCGATGCGATCGCGGCGGCCCCGCGCGTGCAGGCGTTGGTGCTCGGTCCCGCAGACATGGCGGCCAGCCTCAACATGCGCACGCTCGAGGTCGGCGAGCAGCCCGAGGGCTACGACGTTGGCGACGCCCACCATCACGTGTTGATGCGGATCCTCGTCGCGGCCCGTACGCGCGGCATCTTGGCGATCGACGGTCCGTATCTGAAGGTGCGCGACGTCGACGGCTTCCGACGGATCGCCGGCCGGTCCGCGGCGCTGGGTTACGACGGCAAGTGGGTGCTGCACCCGGACCAGATCGAGGCGGGCAATGAGATCTTCAGCCCGCGCCAGGAGTCCTATGACCACGCCGAGCTGATCCTCGAGGCCTACGAGTGGCACACCTCGCGGGCCGGCGGTGCGCGAGGTGCGGTGATGCTCGGCGACGAGATGATCGACGAGGCCAGCCGCAAGATGGCGTTGGTGATCGCAGGCAAGGGACGCGCTGCCGGTATGGAACGCAAAGGCGAGCCGTTCCGCCCGCCCAGCTAGCGCACTAGGTCCACTGCCACCCACTGAACATGAGCGCGATGTAGAGCAGTAAGACGATCACCAGCGCGACCGTGAACAGGCCGCCGATTATCGTGCCAGCCAGGGCCATTCCCCACCCCTCTTGTCCGGTGCGTCTCGTCTCGCGCATCCCGATCACACCCAGGATCAGCCCGACGGTCGCCAACGGTGCGCAGCACACCCAGCCCGCGATCGACGTGACGAGCGAAGCGATCGCCTTGCCGTTCGTGCCGGGCGGCGTCAGCTGTCGATACGGGTCATACGCCGGGTAATACGCTGGCATGCCCGGGTATCCGGGTGGTGGAGGCGGCGGATAGATCGGCGGTGGGAACCCGGACTCGGACGGATAGTCGGGATAGTTACTGGGGTACTCGAAGCCGCCGGGCTGCGACTCCTGCGCCGGACGTTCGGGGTCGCTGATGTTCATCTGTCCGCCCGTGTCCGACGATCAACCGCTCATTGCACCGATGGTGATGAGCCCGTTCAGGATGATTGCCACCACACCGACCGCGATGCCGGCGATTGCCAGGGCTTGGCCCTTCTCACCGCTCGTTTTGATCTGGTTCATGGCGACGATGCCGAGCACGATGCCGACGATCGCGCCGATGCCACAGCAGAATCCGACGATCGACGCCACCAGCGAGCCGATCGCCATCGCGTTGGTTTTCTCCGTTGGTGGCCCGTACGCGGCGTACGGCGAAGCCGGATACCCCGGAGGGGGACCGAAGCCCGGAGGCGGAGGCGGAGGACCGAAGCCGGGTGGCGGGCCGTAGCCCGGAGGCGGAGGCGGAGGACCGAAGCCGGGAGGCGGTGGACCGAACCCGGGAGGCGGCGTGCCGAACGGCGGGGGCGGCGGATAACCGGGTTGATCGAGTGGCGGCGGGAACCCGCTTTGCGGATAGTCCGGGGCCGACTGGGGTGTGGGGTCGTACGCCGGCGGAGGCGTATACCCGGGCTGCTCGAATGGCCTCTGCTCGTAGACCTGCGTTGGCTGATCGAGCGGCCGCTGTTCGTAAACCTGAGTCGCACCTTCGTGCAATTCCGCGGACGGCTCCTGGCTCTGCTCGATCGGCGGTGCCTCGTAGCTGGTCGATGCCGGCTCGGATGCCCCGTCGCCGGAGCCGGATGATGCCGTTTGGCCAGCGTCGTCGCCCGGATTTGTCATGCTGTTCAACCTAGCGCAAATACAGGGCACGTTTGCGGAGCCGAAGACGTTGTGGTGGGTGAGATCGCCAGCGGAAACCGCGGCGACACCGGGCGCGCAATAGAGGAGAATGATTTACCGATGACCAGCCCCTTCCAGCCTGGACAGCCGGCCGGCGCAACGCCAGGCACACCGACCACCCGACGGGGGCCCGCGGCTCTGCCCACACCGCCGAAAGGGTGGCCCATCGGGTCCTATCCGACCTACGCCGAGGCGCAGCGCGCGGTCGACTACCTATCGGATCAGGAGTTTCCCGTCGAACAGGTGACGATCGTCGGCGTCGACCTGATGCAGGTGGAACGCGTCACCGGCAGGCTGAGTTGGCCCAAGGTGCTTGGCGGCGGTGTTCTCACCGGGGCGTGGCTGGGCCTGTTCATCGGCCTGATCCTGGGATTCTTCAGCCCCAGCCCGTGGGGCGCGCTGATTACCGGCCTCATCGCCGGGGTGTTCTTCGGCCTCATCACATCGGCGATTCCGTACGCGATGGCCCGTGGCACAAGAGATTTCAGCTCGACGATGCAACTCGTCGCCGGACGTTACGACGTGCTGTGCGACCCGCAGAGCGCCGAGCGTGGCCGGGATCTGCTGGCACGCTTGAAGATCTAGTCCCGGGAACGCGCTGGCGTTAGCTGGCACTTTGCTCACACGCGCAATTGCGTAACGGTGTCGGATGCACGCGCGGCAAGTGTTGCAAATCACGCGTAACTGGCAATACGGTTTCCGCGCGGGGTGGTTCCCCGGAGCCGCCCCGGCGGCGACGTCGGACCCGGAGTCGCCCGGCGACGACATCAGACCCGGACGGAGGCAGCGGTGCGCCCACGGCGGCTTGGTGCTGCGGCGTTGGCCGCACTGACGGCGGCGTCGATGGTTTCGGCGTGCGGATCAGCCGGCGGCGGAATCGTCATCAACTACTACACACCGGCCAGCGAGATGGCCACGTTCACCGCGGTCGCCAAGCGGTGCAACGAGGAGTTGGGCGGTCGCTTCACCATCCAGCAGATCAGCCTGCCGAAAGAAGCAGACGCTCAGCGGTTGCAGTTGGCGCGTCGGCTGACGGGCAATGACAAGACGCTCGACGTGATGGCGCTCGACGTGGTGTGGACCGCCGAGTTCGCCGAGGCCGGTTGGGCATTGCCGCTGTCCGACGACCCGGCGGGCAAGGCCGAGGCCGATGCGACCACCGACACCCTGCCGGGCCCGCTGGAAACCGCGAGGTGGCAGGACAAGCTGTATGCCGCGCCGATCACCACGAACACCCAATTGCTCTGGTACCGAGCAGACTTGATGGACGAGCCACCTGCGACATGGGACGCGATGGTGGCCGAGGCCACGCGTCTGCACGCCGAGGGCAAGCCGAGTTGGATCGCGCTGCAGGCCAAGCAGTACGAGGGTCTGGTGGTGTGGTTCAACACGCTGTTGGAAAGCGCTGGCGGTCAAGTTCTTTCCGACGACGGCAAAACAGTCACACTGACCGACACCGAAGAGCACCGTGCCGCGACGGTCAAGGCGCTCGAGATCATGAAGGCGGTTGCCACCGCACCCGGCGCCGATCCGTCGATCACGCAGACGGACGAGGGCACCGCGCGTCTTGCGCTGGAACAGGGCAAGGCCGCGCTCGAGGTGAACTGGCCGTTCGTGCTGCCGTCGATGCTGGAGAACGCGGTCAAGGGCGGGGTTTCGTTTCTGCCGCTGAACGACGACCCCGCGCTGGCGGGCAGTATCAACGACGTCGGCACCTTCTCGCCGAGCGACGAACAATTCGAAGCGGCCTACGAGGCCAGCAAGAAGGTATTCGGATTCGCGAACTACCCGGGCGTGACCGACGAGCCCGCCAGGGTGACACTGGGCGGCCTCAACCTCGCCGTGGCCAAGACGACGCAACATCCCGCAGAGGCGTTCGAGGCCATCCGGTGCATGCGCAATACGCAGAATCAGCGCTACACATCGGTCGAGGGAGGGCTGCCCGCAGTCCGCGCATCGCTCTACGACGATCCGACATTCCAAAAGAAGTACCCGCAGTACGAGATCATCCGCGAGCAGTTGACCAACGCGGCCGTCCGGCCCGCGACGCCGGTCTATCAGGCGGTCTCCACCCGTATCTCGGCGACGCTGGCCCCCGTGACGGACATCGATCCGGAGCGGATGGCCGACGAGTTGACCGTGCAGGTGCAGAAGGCGATCGACGGTAAGGGGCTGATTCCGTGACCGCCACCGCTGAGCCGGTCAAGGTCGGCACCGATGACACGAAATCCGAACGGCGCCTGGCCTTCACGCTAATCGCACCCGCCGTCATCTTGATGCTGGCCGTCACCGCCTACCCGATCGGGTATGCGGTGTGGCTCAGCCTGCAGCGCTACAACCTCGCGCAGCCCGACGACGTCGAGTTCGTCGGCCTGGACAACTACATCACGGTGCTGTCCGACAGGTACTGGTGGACTGCGTTCGTCGTCACGCTGGCGATCACCGTCGTGTCGGTTGCCATCGAGTTCGTGCTGGGCATGGCACTGGCGCTGGTGATGCACCGCACGATCTTCGGCAAAGGCGTTGTGCGCACGGCGATCCTGATTCCGTACGGTATTGTCACGGTCGCGGCGTCCTACAGCTGGTACTACGCGTGGACGCCCGGCACCGGGTATCTGGCCAACCTCCTGCCCGAGGGCAGCGCTCCGCTCACCGAGCAGTTGCCGTCGCTGGCCATCGTGGTCCTCGCCGAGGTATGGAAGACGACGCCGTTCATGGCGCTGCTGTTGCTCGCCGGTTTGGCGCTGGTGCCACAGGATCTGCTCAACGCCGCCCAAGTCGACGGTGCGGGGGCGTGGAAGCGGCTGGTCAAGGTGATCCTGCCGCTGATCAAACCCGCGATTCTCGTCGCGCTGCTGTTCCGCACGCTGGACGCGTTCCGCATCTTCGACAACATCTACGTGCTCACCGGGGGAGCCAACGACACCGGTTCGGTCTCAATCCTGGGCTACGACAACCTGTTCAAGGCGTTCAACCTGGGGCTGGGATCCGCGATCAGCGTGCTGATATTTCTGTCGGTGGCGATCATCGCGTTCATCTACATCAAGCTCTTCGGTGCGGCGGCGCCCGGCTCTGAAGAGGAGGGGCGTTGATGAGAGAACGGGTTGGTGCGGGCCGGGCGACCGGCTGGACGGTCGTCAACATCATCGTCATCGTCTATGCGCTGCTGCCGGTGCTGTGGATCCTGAGCCTGTCGCTGAAGCCGACGTCAAGTGTCAAGGACGGCAAGCTGATACCGACGCAGGTCACCTTCGACAACTACAAGGGAATCTTCTCCGGCGATGCGTTCAGCTCGGCGCTGATCAACTCGATCGGCATCGGCTTGATCACCACAGTGATCGCGGTGGTGATCGGTGGCATGGCGGCATACGCGGTGGCGCGACTGGCGTTCCCGGGTAAGCGACTGCTGGTCGGTGTGGCTCTGCTGATCGCGATGTTCCCGCAGATCTCGTTGGTGACACCGCTGTTCAACATCGAGCGCAGGCTGGGATTGTTCGACACCTGGCCGGGGCTGATCATCCCGTACATCACCTTCGCGCTGCCGCTGGCGATCTACACCCTTTCGGCGTTCTTCAAGGAGATCCCGTGGGATCTGGAGAAGGCCGCCAAGATGGATGGCGCCACACCGGCGCAGGCTTTCCGCAAGGTGATCGCCCCGCTGGCCGCACCCGGCATCGTCACCGCCGCCATTTTGGTCTTCATCTTTGCGTGGAACGACCTGCTGTTGGCGTTGTCACTGACGGCGACCCAGCGTGCGATCACAGCGCCGGTGGCGATCGCCAACTTCACCGGCAGTTCGCAGTTCGAAGAACCGACCGGGTCGATCGCCGCGGGCGCAATGGTCATCACCATCCCGATAATCATCTTTGTTCTCATCTTCCAGCGACGAATCGTCGCCGGCCTCACGTCCGGCGCGGTGAAGGGGTAGTTCCATGGCCGAAATCGTGTTGGACCGGGTGACCAAGAGTTACCCGAACGGCGCTACGGCCGTGAAGGAACTTTCGATGACCATCGCCGACGGCGAGTTCATCATCCTTGTCGGACCCTCGGGCTGCGGAAAGTCGACCACGCTCAACATGATTGCCGGTCTGGAGGACATCTCCTCCGGCGAGCTGAGGATCGGCGGCGAGCGCGTCAACGAGAAGGCGCCCAAGGACCGCGACATCGCGATGGTGTTCCAGTCCTATGCGCTATATCCGCACATGACCGTGCGCCAGAACATCGCGTTCCCGCTGACCCTGGCCAAGATGAACAAGGCCGAGATCGCGCAGAAGGTCGAGGAGGCCGCGAAAGTTCTTGACCTGAGCCAGCTTCTGGATCGTAAGCCCGCGCAGCTGTCCGGCGGTCAACGCCAGCGGGTGGCCATGGGGCGGGCGATCGTGCGCAATCCCAAGGCGTTCCTGATGGACGAGCCGCTGTCGAACCTGGATGCCAAGCTGCGCGTGCAGATGCGTTCGGAGATCGCCCGCCTGCAGGACAAGCTGGGTACCACGACGGTCTACGTCACCCATGACCAGACCGAGGCCATGACGCTCGGCGACCGCGTGGTGGTGCTGCTCGCCGGGGAAGCCCAGCAGATCGGCACGCCGGACGAGCTGTACAACCGCCCGGCCAATCTGTTCGTCGCGGGCTTCATCGGATCGCCTGCGATGAACTTCTTTCCGGCCACCATGACCGACGTCGGCGTGCGTCTGCCGTTCGGCGAGGTCACACTGACCCAGGAAGTCCACGACCTGGTCGCCAGGCACCAGACGCCCAACAACGTGATCGTCGGCATCCGGCCCGAACACCTCGAGGACTCCGCGGTGATGGACGGCTATGCGCGCATCAGGGCGCTGACGTTCGACGTGACGGTCGACATGGTCGAATCGCTCGGCGCCGACAAGTACCTGCATTTCAGGAGCGAGGGTGCGGGTGCGCAGGCTGCCCAGCTTGCCGAGTTGGCCAGCGAGTCGGGTGTCGGCGAAAACGAGTTCGTGGCAAGGGTTTCCACCGAATCCCAGGCGAAGCAGGGCGACACGGTGACGCTGGCCTTCGACACGTCGAAGCTGACGATCTTCGACGCCGACACGGGTAAGAACCTCACGCTCCCCGACGCGGCGCCCGCGCCGGCCGAGTGATCGACGTACCGGCCGCCGTTCGCGCACACCTGCGCGAGCACTTCACCCGTGCCGGCATCACCGCTGAGCCTGTCGAGGCCAGCGTCACGTTTCTGGGCACCGAGCGGATCGACGTGTTGCGCTTCGGCCCCGACAGTGGCGGTGTCAGTCATTATGTGTCGGTTGGCTGTTCGCGTCACCCCATGTTCGATCCCACGGAAATGGTGACCGATGCGTTGCATGGCCCCCGCGCCGAGGCCGTCGTCGCGCTCTCCGGGCCGACGCCCAAGGGCCTCGCCCGCTCACTGGCGATCCTGGCCGCCGCTCCCGCCGTCGAAGGTCTGATCCTGGAACCGGACGCGCTGATCGATCTGGAGACACCGCTGTGGGAGGGCGCGTCGTTCTCCGCTTTTCTCTTGAGCCGCAGCGATATCGATGACATCGCATTGACCGACCCGTTGCCGCCGGTGACAGTGCTGAGCGCAACGCCGATCACCGCGACCGAGGCGGCGTGGGTGCGGCTCAAAGGTGCCGAAGCCATGCGCGAGGCATGGGTGCAGGACGGCGTCGACGTGCTTGATCCGACCAGGAGAGCCGCGCAGCCGAGCTAGAGCCAGTGGTTGCGCCGGAACGCCCGGAACAACAGCGCGCAAATGACGACCATCACGAGCAGCACCGCGGGATAGCCGTAGGTCCAATGCAATTCGGGCATATGGTCGAAGTTCATGCCGTAGATGCCCGCCATGGCCGTCGGGACCGCGGCGATGGCGACGTACGCCGAGATCTTGCGCATGTCGACGTTCTGCTGCATCGCGACCTTGCCGGCCGCTGCCTGCACCAGTGAGCTGAGCAGTTCGTCGTAGCTGGCAATCCGTTCGGATGCCTTCATGGTGTGGTCCAGCACGTCGCGCATGTAGCGCCGTACTTCGATCGAGACGATGTCCTCGTAGTCGCTGCCGATGCGCTGCAGGTCGGTAGTCAGGGGACTGACTGCTCGGCGTAGTTCGACGACTTCGCGTTTGAGCAGGTATATGCATTCGATGTCGGTCTTGCGGGTGGGGGAGAAGATGTCCTCTTCTATCGCGTCGATGTCCTGTTCGATCAGATCCGTGACGTCGAGATAGTTGTCCACGACGTGATCGGCGATCGCGTGCATCACCGCGTAGGGCCCGAGGTTCAGACTGGCGGGCGAGGCGTCGAACTTCTTGCGGACACCGGCAAGCCCGCCGTGTTCTCCGTGACGGACGGTGACCACGAAATCCTGGCCGACGAAGATCATGATCTCGCCGGTCTCGACGATCTCGCGGGCCATCGCCACGGATTCGTGTTCTACGTAATTCACGGTCTTGAGCACCAGGAACAGGGTGTTGTCGTAGCGCTCCAGCTTCGGCCGCTGGTGTGCGTGCACCGCGTCCTCGACGGCCAGCGGGTGCAGGCCGAAGACGTCGGCGACGGCCTGCATCTGGTGTTCGTCGGGTCCGTGCAGCCCGATCCACGCGAAGGCGTCCTTGCCCTCCGCCTCGAGTTCGTGCACCTTGTTCAGCGCCGCGGCGTGGGTGTATTTGCCGGGCAGCCGGGTGCCCTGGCAATAGACGGCGCAATCGACCATCGCTCGCGCGACGGGAACATGGATCGAGGCGGCATCCGGTTGGGTGGCCTTGGCGCGCACGATGGGTCGAAGTGACGGCGGTAGCTGACGAAACGATGGCATCGGTCACTCTCCCCTGGTCAAGACCTACAGCGCAGGTCTGATGGGCCTTGATGAATGCTACGCGGCACGTCACTTTGCGACCCTGCTAGTTTCGTCCCCGAAGGCAACGCGCCCGCGGTGCGGGCATCCAAATCCGTCCAAGGAGCACCTGACGTGAGCACATCTCCCCTCAAGGTCGCGGTCACCGGTGCCGCCGGCCAGATCGGCTACAGCCTGCTGTTTCGTCTGGCCAGCGGTTCACTGCTCGGCCCAGACCGTCCGATCGAGCTGAGACTGCTGGAGATCGAACCTGCGCTCAAGGCCCTCGAAGGCGTGGTGATGGAGCTTGACGACTGCGCGTTCCCGCTGCTGGCCGGGGTCGAGATCGGAGCCGATGCCAACAAGATCTTCAACGGGGTGAACCTGGCGCTCCTGGTCGGGGCCCGTCCCCGCGGGCCGGGCATGGAGCGCGGCGACCTGCTCGAGGCCAACGGCGCGATCTTCACCGCGCAGGGCAAGGCCCTCAACGAGGTGGCCGCCGACGACGTCCGCATCGGAGTGACCGGTAATCCGGCCAACACCAACGCGCTGATCGCGATGACCAACGCCCCCGACATCCCGAACGAGCGGTTCTCCGCCCTGACCCGCCTCGATCACAACCGGGCGATCTCGCAGCTGGCCCAGAAGACCGGCGCCAAGGTCACCGACATCAAGAAGGTCACCATCTGGGGCAACCACTCGGCCACCCAGTACCCCGACATCTTCCACGCCGAGGTGGGTGGCAAGAACGCCGCCGAGGTCGTCAACGACCAGAACTGGATCGAGAACGACTTCATCCCGACCGTCGCCAAGCGCGGTGCGGCGATCATCGACGCCCGCGGCTCCTCGTCGGCGGCCTCGGCCGCCTCGGCGACCACCGATGCCGCCCGCGACTGGCTGCTGGGCAGCCCCGAGGGCGACTGGGTATCGATGGCCGTTCTGTCCGACGGCAGCTATGGCGTGCCCGAGGGCATCATCTCGTCGTTCCCGGTGACGACGAAGGACGGCAACTGGTCGATCGTGCAGGGACTGGAGATCGACGACTTCTCCCGTGCGCGCATCGACAAGTCGACCGCTGAGCTGGTTGACGAGCGGAAAGCCGTCACTGACCTGGGACTTATCTGAGACAAAGTCGATTAGGTTACCTACCAGTTCGTCAGTAACCTGAGCGCCGTGTCCCAAGCGGTGAGAAACCTGTCTGACAAGAGAGCCCCGATCGTCCTACATGACGACGAGATCTTCGCTGCGCATGTGGGCGGAAAGCTGTCGGTAGCGCTGAACGCGCCGCTCGACACCCAGCGTGCGCTGTCGGTCGCCTACACGCCCGGCGTTGCTCAGGTCAGTCGTGCGATCGCGGCCGACCACACCTTGGCTGCGCGTTACACATGGGCCAACCGCATGGTCGCGGTGGTCAGTGACGGCAGCGCGGTCCTCGGCCTCGGCGATATCGGGCCTGCGGCGTCGCTTCCGGTGATGGAAGGTAAGAGCGCGCTGTTCAAGGCGTTCGCCGACCTCGACTCGGTCCCGATCGTGCTCGACACCAAAGATCCCGACGAGATCGTCGAGACGCTGGTGCGGCTGCGGCCGTCGTTCGGCGCGGTCAACCTCGAGGACATCTCGGCGCCGCGTTGCTTCGAGATCGAGCGGCGTGTCATCGAGGCGCTGGACTGCCCGGTGATGCACGACGACCAGCACGGCACCGCGATCGTCGTGCTGTCGGCATTGATCGGCGCGGCGAAGGTGCTCGACCGGGACATCACCGGGCTGCGGGTGGTCGTCTCGGGCGCCGGGGCCGCCGGTGTTGCCTGCGCAAAGATATTGCTGGCCAGGGGAGTTCGCGATATCACGCTGCTGGACTCGCAGGGCATCCTGCATAAGGACCGCGGCAATCTGAACGCGTACAAGGCCGACATTGCCGAGCAGACGAATCCGAACGGCCTGTCCGGAGGTATGGCCGAGGCGCTGAAGGGGGCCGACGTGTTTCTCGGGCTGTCCGCCGGTGTGGTGCCGCCCGAGATCGTCGCGACGATGGCGCCGGACGCGATCGTGTTCGCGCTGTCCAATCCCGACCCGGAGATCCACCCCGACGACGCGAAGCACTATGCGGCGGTAGTGGCCACCGGGCGCAGCGACTTCCCGAATCAGATCAACAACGTGCTGGCGTTCCCGGGGGTGTTCCGCGGTGCGCTCGACGCCGGGGCCCGGCGCATCACCGAGGAGATGAAAGTGGCTGCGGCCGAGGCGATTTTCTCGGTGGTCGGCGACGATCTCGCGGTCGACTACATCGTGCCCAGCGTGTTGGACCCGCGGGTGGCCCCCGCCGTGGCCCAGGCGGTTGCCGCGGCCTCGCAGGCCTAGGTTTCTCGGTGCGCCGGCTCGCCTGCGCGCTCGCTGCGCTCGTCGCGGTGAGCGCAGCCGGTTGCGGCGTCCACCACGAGACGCCGTCGCTGGCGGTCGGGTCGACTGACGATCCCGAGTCGGCGCTGATCGCGCACATCTACGCCGAGGCGTTGCGGTTCTACGGCAGCCCGGCCCACGTCGAGACGTCACCGGATCCGCTGACGAAACTGGACTCGGGGGAGGCGCGGGTGGTCCCCGGTTTCACCGGCCGTGTGCTGCACAGGTTCTTTCCCGATTCGACGGCGCGGTCGGCGACGCAGGTCTACCGGGAGATGGTGTCGGCGCTACCCGAAGGCATCGCCGCGGGCGACTACACGACGTCGGCCGAGGACAAACCCGCGCTGGCCGTGACCGCGGCGACCGCCCAAGCCTGGGGTGGGCGGGATCTGACGGCGGCGACCCGCAACTGCGACAAACTCAAGATCGGCGTGGTCAAGAAGGCGGCCAAGCCCGACGCCATAGGCACCTGCAAGCTGCCGAAGCCACGCGAATATCCCGACCGCGCAACCCTGTTCGCGGCTGTACGGGCGGGGCAGGTGAATGCCGCGTGGACGTCGACGGCGGCCCCGAACATCCCGACCGAGCTGCTCATGCTGTCAGACCGCACGTCACTGATCCGTGCCGAGAACCTGGTGCCGCTCTACCGGCGCAACGAGCTCAACGAATCGCAGGTGCTGGCGCTCAACGAGGTGGCAGGCGTATTGGATACCGCCGCGCTGGCCGATATGCGCGCTCAGGTCGAGGACGGCACCGAACCGGGTCTGGTCGCGGGCGCGTTCCTCGCCGAACACCCACTCGGCGACTGACTCTCGCGCGTCAGTGTGCGTTGGGTACGAGCCGCGATACGACCGTCGAGAACAGCTTCTGGTAACCCGAGCCCGTGATCCGCACGATGACGTCCAGGATCTTCGCGTCGGGGCCGACGAGCACTCGTGCCCGGTTCTTGCGGACGGCGTCGAGAATGATCTGTGCCGCCTTCTCGGGTGTGGTGATTGTCAGCCTCTTGTCGAAAGTCTTTGTCAGACCCTCTTTGTCGACACCTTCGGCCGCGGTCGAATTACGCATGATCGCGGTCTTGATGCCGCCGGGATGCACGGTGGTCACCTTCACCGGGTGGCCGGCGGCGATCATCTCCTGACGCAACGCCTCGGTGAACCCGCGGACCGCGAACTTCGCCGAGTTGTACGCCGCCTGGCCGGGCACCGAGAAAATGCCGAACAGGCTCGACACATTCACCACGTGTCCGTCGCCCGAGGCGATCAGATGTGGCAGAAAGACCTTGGTGCCGTTGACCACTCCCCAGTAGTCGACGTCCATCACCCGTTCGATGTCCTTGAAGGGCGTGAACTCGACATCGCCGACGTACGCGATGCCCGCATTGTTGTAGACCTGGTTGACCTTGCCGAAGTGCTCGACCACCGAGTCCGCGTACAGCTCGAAGGCCTCACGTTCGGTGACGTCGAGCCGGTCGGTTTTCACCTTGGCGCCGATGGCCTTCAGGCGCTCCTCGGTGACCGCGAGGCCCTCGGTGTCGACGTCGCTGATCGCCACGCTGGCGCCTGAGCGCCCGAGTTCGATCGCCAGAGCCTGCCCGATGCCCGATCCGGCGCCCGTCACCACGGCGACTTTTCCCGCGAAGCCCTGCATGCCACTCCTCGTGTCCGTTGACTCGAATCGAGGGTAGTCGGTACTCGCGGTAGCGGGTAAGGCGGCTCCCTAAGGGGTTGACCCCACGCGCCAGGTGCAGACGATCAACCCGTCAACACCATCGACGACGCTAGCGCGCGAACGCCTCGTCGATGATCTCCTGCTGCTCGACGGCATGCACCTTCGACGAACCTGACGACGGTGCCGACATCGCGCGCCGTGAGATGCGCGTGATGCCTGTCAACCGGTCCGCGCAGACCTCGGGCAGCGTCAGCCCGAACGTCGGCCACGCACCCTGGTTGGCCGGCTCCTCCTGCACCCAGAAGTACTCCTCGGTGTTCGGGTACTGGTCCAGCGTCTCACTCAAGCGTCGCTTCGGCAGCGGGGCGAGCTGCTCGATGCGCACGATCGCCACATCGTCGCGCTCCTCCTTGGCCTTGCGTGCCGCCAGCTCGTAGTAGATCTTGCCGCTGGTCAACAGGACTCGCTTGACCTTGTCGCGGTCGCCGGTGCCCTCCGTGTACGTGGGCTCCTCGAGCACCGAGCGGAACTTCATCTCGGTGAACTCGCGAAGGTCGCTGACAGCGGCCTTGTTTCGCAGCATCGACTTCGGCGTGGCCACGATGAGCGGCCGGTGAATCCCGTCCAGCCCGTGCCTGCGTAGCAGGTGGAAGTAGTTCGCAGGCGTCGACGGCATCGCGATGGTCATCGAGCCCTCAGCCCACAGGAGCAGGAACCGCTCGATGCGTGCCGACGTGTGGTCCGGGCCCTGGCCTTCGTGGCCGTGCGGCAGCAGCAGCACCACATCGGACAGCTGGCCCCACTTGGCCTCGCCCGAGCTGATGAACTCGTCGATGATCGACTGCGCACCGTTGACGAAGTCGCCGAACTGCGCCTCCCACAACACAAGTGCGTCGGGGTTGCCGACCGAGTAGCCGTATTCGAAGCCCACCGCGGCGAATTCGGACAGCGCCGAGTCGTACACCATGAACTTGCCGCCGGTCGGTGAGCCGTCCGAGTTTGTGGTGAGCAGCTGCAGCGGTGTGAATTCCTGACCGGTGCTGCGGTCGATGATCACCGAGTGGCGCTGGGTGAACGTGCCGCGCCGGGTGTCCTGCCCCGACAGCCGGATCGTCTTACCTTCGGCCAGAAAGGATCCCAGCGCGAGTAGCTCGGCGAACGCCCAGTCGACCTTGCCCTCGTAGGCCATCTCGCGGCGCTTCTCGAGCACTGGCTTTACGCGCGGATGCACGTTGAAACCCTCCGGGAAGGCCAAATGGGCATCGCCGATGCGGGCCAGCAGTGACTTGTCGACGGCGGTGTTCATGCCGGCGGGCACCATCTGGTCGGACTCCACCGACGCGCTCGGCTCGATCTCGTGCTTCTCGAGCTCACGAACCTCGTTGAAGACCCGTTCGAGTTGACCCTGGTAGTCGCGCAGGGCGTCCTCGGCTTCCTTCATCGAGATGTCGCCGCGGCCGATCAGGGCTTCGGTGTAGGTCTTTCGTGATCCGCGCTTGGTGTCGATGACGTCATACATGTACGGCTGCGTCATCGACGGATCGTCGCCCTCGTTGTGCCCGCGCCTGCGGTAGCAGAGCATGTCGATCACGACGTCCTTCTTGAACTTCTGGCGGAAGTCCATGGCCAGCCGTGCCACCCAGACGCAGGCCTCCGGGTCGTCCCCGTTGACGTGGAAAATCGGTGCGCCGATCATCTTCGCTACGTCGGTGCAGTATTCCGACGAGCGCGAGTCGCCCGGGT
Organism: Mycobacterium sp. NPDC051804; assembly: GCF_044452905.1. Lineage (NCBI taxonomy): Bacteria > Bacillati > Actinomycetota > Actinomycetes > Mycobacteriales > Mycobacteriaceae > Mycobacterium > Mycobacterium sp. NPDC051804. The sequence continues at coordinate 505,520 of NZ_JBITCD010000006.1, forward strand.
GCGTGGTGAATCCGATCTGGTTGTTGACGATGATGTGGATCGTGCCGCCCGTGCGGTAGCCCCGCAGCAGCGCCAGGTTCAGCGTCTCGGCGACCACGCCCTGTCCGGCGAACGCGGCGTCGCCGTGCAGCATCATCGGCACGACCGAGAAGCCGTCGGGACCGTCACCCTTGTCCAGCAGGTCCTGCTTGGCGCGCACGAGGCCCTCGAGCACCGGGTCGACGGCTTCGAGGTGCGACGGGTTGGCCACCAGCGACACCGCAATGTCGTTGTCGCCGAACATCTGGATGTAGTTGCCGCTCGCGCCGAGGTGGTACTTGACGTCGCCGGAGCCGTGCGCCTGCGACGGGTTCAGGTTGCCCTCGAACTCGCTGAAGATCTGCGAGTACGGCTTGCCGACGATGTTGGCCAACACGTTGAGCCGGCCGCGGTGCGGCATGCCGATGACCACCTCGTCGAGGGCGTGTTCGGCGGCCTGGTCGATCGCCGCGTCCATCATCGGGATGACGGTTTCGGCGCCCTCCAGTGAGAATCGCTTCTGGCCAACGTATTTCGTCTGCAGGAAGGTCTCGAAGGCCTCCGCGGCGTTCATCCTCGACAGGATGTACTTCTGCTCGGCGACCGTCGGCTTCTCGTGCTTGACCTCGATGCGTTCCTGCAGCCACTTCTGCTGATCAGGCTCCAGGATGTGGGTGTACTCGACCCCGACATGACGGCAGTACGCATCGCGTAGCAGCCCCAGCACGTCGCGCAGCTTCTTGTGCTCGGCCCCGCCGAAGCCGTTGACCTTGAACTCACGATCCAGATCCCACAGCGTCAGGCCGTGGGAGTTCACATCGAGGTCCGGATGGCTGCGGAACCGGGACTGGTCCAGTCGCAGCGGGTCGATGTCGGCCATCAGGTGGCCGCGGTTGCGGTAGGCCGCGATCAATTCGATGACGCGACCGTTCTTGTCCTCGATCGAGTCCGGATTGTCGGTGCGCCAGCGGACCGGCTCGTACGGGATACCGAGCTCGCGGAAGATCTCGTCGAAGAAATCGTCGCTCAGCAGCAGCTCGTGCACGGTGCGCAGGAAGTCCCCGGACTCCGCGCCTTGAATGATGCGGTGGTCGTACGTCGAGGTGAAGGTCACCAGCTTGCCGACACCCCACTCGGCGATGCGCTCCTCGCTTGCGCCCTGGAACTCGGCCGGGTACTCCATCGCGCCGACGCCGATGATGGCGCCCTGCCCGCGCATCAGCCGCGGCACGGAGTGCACGGTGCCGATGGTGCCGGGATTGGTCAGCGAAATCGTCACACCGCCGAAGTCTTCGGCGGTCAACTTGCCGTCGCGGGCGCGCCGCACGATGTCCTCGTAGGCGGCGAGGAACTGGCCGAACCGCATGTTCTCGGAGTTCTTGATACCTGCGACGACGAGTTGGCGGTTGCCGTCCTTGCCCTGCAGGTCGATCGCGAGACCGAGGTTGACGTGTTCGGGGGTGATCGCGTTCGGCTTACCGTCGACCTCGGCGAAATGGCGGTTCATATTCGGGAACTTCTTCACCGCCTGCACCAGCGCGTAGCCGATGAGGTGGGTGAAGGAGACCTTGCCGCCGCGGGTGCGCTTGAGGTGGTTGTTGATGACGATCCGGTTGTCGATCATCAGCTTGGCCGGAATGGCGCGCACGCTCGTTGCGGTGGGTACCTCGAGGGACGCCGACATGTTCTTCACGACGGCCGCGGCGGCGCCGCGCAGAACCTGGGTTTCGGAACCTTCCGCGGGCGCCGGGGCCGGCTTCGGCTTCGGCTTCGCGGCGGGCTCGCTCTTGGCCTCCGACTTGGTGTCGGCCTTCGGTGCGGGCTTGCTCTCCGCCTTCGGTTTGGCCTCGGCAGGCTTGGCCGGCGGTGCAGGCGCGGGTTCGGGCGGGGCGACGGGCGCAGCTGTCCGCTGGCCATTGCCGGTTTGACTGTCGGTGGTCGGCTCGGGGGAGTAGTCGACAAGGAATTCATGCCAACTGGGATCTACCGAAGAGGGGTCCTCGCGAAACTTGCGATACATCTCCTCGACCAACCACTCGTTCTGTCCGAATGGTGATGGTGAGCTCACGGCAGCTACTCGCCTCGATTCCTTCGCCTCACGCAAGCGCCCTCGGCGCTCGCCGAATTTTCTCCTGTAGTCAGCGGGTACCCGCTGTCCGCCGACTAAAGGCTATCGCTCCTGCAACAACCAGACCATGACAACGCCCTTATGGTCGTTGTGGTCAGAGGCATAGCCGGTGACGGCTAGTTTCGCGGGGCAGGCAGGACGTGAACCGCTGCGGGCCAGCGCGGGGGTGGATCGCCGAAGGCGTTGCGCGCGTTGGTCACGATGCGCTTGCCCATCAGCCGGTTGCCGACACCGCCGACGACGGCGCCGATGCCGACCGGCAGCAACTTACCGAATGCGATCGCTCCGCGCTTGAGCGTGTAGCGCTTGACGAAGTACCTCAGCAGACGCGAGTTCAGTTGTGATACCGCGGGCAGCGGCAATGTCGCCGCGCCGTCGGCGAGCCACGAGCCGCTCGTGCGGCCGGGTCCGAGCAGGTCGGCCACCGCGCGCTTGCTGTCCTCGCCGACCAGCACGGCGAGCACCAGAGCCCGCCGACGCTCGCGATGGTCTGCGGGGATACCGAATACCTCGGCGACGGCCAGCACGTATACCGACGTCGCCTCGAGGAATACGACCGTCTCACCCGCGACAGCCGACATGGCGGCCAACGTGCCGATTCCCGGGAAGGCGGCGGCCGAACCGACAGCCGCACCGCTGGCCATCACCGCGGCGAGGTAGTGCTTCTCGAGGCGGGCGATGATCTCGGCCGGTGTCGCGTGGGGGCTCGCGCTGCGGAGGCGGTCGACGTAGGCCTTGACGGCGGGCGCCTGGACGCGGGTGCTGCCCTCGATGATGGCCGAAAGCACTTTCGCCGCGGCGGTCGGATTCTCGTTGGCGCCATTTCTGGTCGCGGGCAACTGGTTCTTGGCGCTTGACCGGGCACTCATGTGCGGCCCCCTTGTCCGAATCGACTGGCCTTCAGGCTAGCGCTATATAAACGTACGACCACCGGCGTCGGGTGCCCGAACATGATCGCGCTCACTGTCTGCGCTACCGGGAAGAAAATATTGGGAAGCGACGCTAACCACTTTCATGGCAACATCACCCCCCGTGACCGCGACAACCGCCGAATCGAAGACCTCCGGGGTGTCGTCGCGGGAGGCCTCCCAGGAGACCAAGTCGCCGAGCCGCACCAAGATGGTTCTGATCCTGGGACTGTTGGTCGCGCTGGGTCCGCTGACCATCGACATGTACCTGCCCGCGCTGCCCAAGATCGCCGATGATCTCGGGGTTTCGTCTTCGGTGGCCCAGCTGACGCTTACCGGAACACTCGCCGGCCTCGCCCTGGGTCAGCTGATCGTCGGGCCGCTGTCGGACTCGCTCGGCCGTCGCAAGCCGCTGATGGCAGGCATCGTCCTGCACATGCTGGCGTCGCTGCTGTGCCTGTTCGCGCCGAACATCGCCGTACTCGGCATCGCACGCGGGTTGCAGGGTGTCGGCGCCGCCGCGGCGATGGTCGTGGCGTTCGCCGCCATCGGGGATCTGTTTGAAGAGTCGGCCGCCGCCACGGTCTTTTCGAGAGTGATGCTCGTGCTCGGCGCCGCTCCGGTGCTCGCCCCGTCGCTGGGTGCCGTCGTGCTGTTGAAGGCCTCCTGGCACTGGGTGTTCGCCGTGCTGGTGATCATGGCGGGGGCCCTGTTGTTGCTGGCCGCGCTGGCGTTGCCGGAAACCCTGCCGGTGTCACATCGACGACCGCTGAAGGTGCGCAGCATCGCCGCGACCTACGTCGAGGTTTTGCGCGACGTCCGCTTCGTGGTGCTGGTCCTCGTCGCCGCGCTCGGCATGTCCGGCTTGTTCGCGTACATCGCGGGTGCGGCCTTCGTGCTGCAGGGCCGGTACGGGTTGGACCAGCAGGCTTTCGCTTTGGTGTTCGCGGCAGGTGCCGTCGCGCTGATCGGCGCCACCCAATTCAACGTCGTGCTGTTGCGCCGGTTCTCACCGCAGACCATTGCGCTGTGGGCGCTGGCAGCGGCGTCCGTGGTGGGCATTGTGTTCGTCGGTCTTTCAACTGCCCGCGTCGGTGGACTGTTCGGATTCGTCATACCGGTGTGGGCCATCCTCGGTGCGATGGGTCTGGTCATTCCGAACGCTCCAGCCGTGGCGCTGACCCGGCATCCGGAGGCGGCCGGCACGGCGGCGGCAGCGCTGGGCGCGGTCCAGTTCGGTCTGGGTGCGGCCGTCGCGCCGCTCGTCGGGGTGCTCGGCAACGATGAGTTCGCGCTCGCGCTGGTGATGACGGTCGGTATGGTGATCGCGTTGTTCGCATTAGCCCTGACGCTGCGCGGCGGGGCTCGGGCGGTGGGTACGCCGGCGCCTGTGTCCAAGGACAATGAACGGGACGGCGTCATCGGCGACGCCGTTCCAGAGCCGGCCTGAGGTGTAGTGGGTAACCCCGATTTGTCGGGGTTAGCCACCATCCGTAGCGTCGGCTGAATCTTTGAGTAAGTCGATGTGATGTACGAGACCCTGACCACCCGGAACGACGATCGCGGCCCCGGAATTCGGCGCGGCACCGCCACGGCCAACCCGTGGCACGCGTTGTGGGCGATGCTGGTCGGCTTCTTCATGATCCTGGTCGACTCGACGATCGTGTCGGTCGCCAATCCCTCGATCATGGCCGCGCTCAACGCGAGTTACGACTCGGTGATCTGGGTGACGAGCGCCTACCTCCTTGCTTACGCGGTTCCGTTGCTCGTGGCGGGCCGCCTCGGCGACCGGTTCGGACCGAAGAACCTCTATGTGCTGGGGCTGACGGTGTTCACCGCAGCGTCGCTGTGGTGCGCGCTGGCCGACAGCATCAACATGCTGATCGTCGCCAGAGTCGTGCAGGGTTTCGGTGCGGCGCTGCTCACCCCGCAGACGCTGTCGACGATCACTCGCATCTTCCCCGCCGACCGCCGTGGTGTGGCCATGAGCCTGTGGGGCGCGACCGCGGGAGTGGCGACGCTGGTCGGTCCGCTGGCCGGCGGCGTGTTGCTCGATGGTCTGGGCTGGCAGTGGATCTTCTTTGTCAACGTTCCGGTCGGCGTCATCGGTGTCGGCATGGCTGTATGGCTGATTCCGCAACTCGACACCCATCAGCAGCGATTCGATCTGCTCGGAGTCGCGCTGTCGGGGATCGGCATGTTCATGATCGTGTTCGCCCTGCAGGAGGGCCAGTCGCACAACTGGGCGCCGTGGGTCTGGGGCACGATCGCGGGCGGCATCGGCTTCATGGCCGCGTTTCTGTGCTGGCAATACGTCAATCCCAACGACCCGCTCGTCCCGCTGCGCATTTTTCGCGACCGCGACTTCTCGCTGTCCAACATCGGTGTGGCCACCATCGGTTTCGTCGTGACGGCCATGATCGTGCCGGTCATGTTCTATGCGCAGGCCGTATGCGGGCTTTCGCCGACGCGCTCGGCGCTGGTTGTCGCGCCGATGGCCATCGCGAGCGGTGCGCTCGCACCGTTCGTCGGAAGAATCGTCGACAGGTCGCATCCGCGACCGGTGATCGGCTTCGGCTTCTCGTTGGTGGCGATCTCGCTGACGTGGCTGTCCATCGAAATGACGGCCGCCACCCCGATCTGGCGGATCGTGCTGCCGCTGACGGTCATGGGTGTCGGAATGGCGTTCATCTGGTCGCCCCTGGCAGCGACCGCTACCCGCAATCTGCCGCCGCATCTGGCGGGCGCGGGCTCAGGCGTCTACAACACCACCCGCCAGGTGGGGACCGTGCTTGGCAGCGCGGGCATGGCGGCGTTCATGACGTGGCGGATCAGCGACCAGGTGGGAGTGACGGGCGCGGAGTCGGCTCAGGGCGAAGGTGTGGTGGGTCTGCTGCCTGCGTTCCTGCGGGAACCGTTTTCCGCCGCGATGTCGCAGACCCTGCTACTGCCGGCGTTCTTCGCGTTGTTCGGGGTGGGCGCGGCACTGTTCTTCCTCGGGTTCGGCAATCCGCAATCGGCGGTGTTCGACGACGGTGTCGGTGCCACCAACGGTGACGACGACCATGCCTTCGGATGGCGCGACGACGACGGGTTCGCCGTCGACCACGACGAGTACGTCGAGTACACGGTTTCGTGGGATGACGCGGAACCGGTGAGGTCGCATCGACCGGTCGTCGAGTCCGACATGGAGCCGGCCACCGAGCCGTTCGCCTCACGCACGCAGCATCTACTACATGCGCCCGCGGATCTCTGGCATGACGAGCCGGTCGAATCCTGGCGCCATGTGACCGATGAATACCCAGCTGTGGACGCCGGTGTCCCACCTCCGGCGCCCGTCGCCGAGTCGCCGCCTCCGTCGGCGGAGCCCGTCGAGAGGGTGCCCCCGGCAGCGCAGGACATCCTGGACTTCTTGCGCGCCGAGAACACGCATCCACCAAAGGTCGAGCCGATCGGATTCGCGCACAACGGATTCCATGTCGATGACGGCCGGCGCTTCCAGTCGATGCCGCCGTCGCCGACCGCCGAACCCCAGGCCATGGCGTTCGACCGATACGACGACGATGACTCCGAGAGCGCCCACTCGGCAGGCCGTCATCACACCGGGAGCCGGCACGAGCGGTCATCACGGCACAGGTCGCGAGACGAGGAACCGGAGCAGCGGCCGTTCTGGTTCGAGTCGAATGGCAGACATGCCCGCGACGACCCTGACGACACGTCCCGCCACGGCAGGCACTCGACCCCATTGCACGATTAGCTTTGGGCGCGTGGGCCCTGCTCGCGACGACTGCTAGCCGAAGAGCACCGCGGGATTGAGGTAGCCGGTGGGATCGAACGCCGCTTTGACCGCGCGCATCGCCGCGATATCGGCTTCGGTGCGCGACATCGAAACGTAGTCGCGCTTGCGGGTTCCGACGCCGTGCTCGGAGCTGACGTTGCCGCCCAGACGCGCAATCAGCGTCATCATCGCCGAGTACAGGGCGTGCTCGGGCTCAGATTCCAGCGCGCATCGCACCAAATTCAGGTGCAGATTCCCCTCGCCGATGTGTCCGAACAGCACCGGGATGGCGTCCGGGGCATGCTCGCCGACCAGGTCGGCCGCTTGGCTCGCGAACGCAGGGATCACTGAAAGAGGCAGTGAGACATCAAATTTCAGCGGCGGGCCGTACACGCCGAGCACCTCGGCGACGGCCTCGCGTACCTGCCACAACCGCTGTTGTGCGGCGGCATCCACACCGACTGCGGGTTCGCTTGCCAGCTGCGCTTCTTCGAGCACCTCGGCGAGGCGCTCTGTCTGGTCGGTGTCGCCCGCCAACTCGATCAACAGCTGCCAGGCGCCCTCGACGGGCGCGGATACCCCGGCATGTTCGGCGGTCAGCGCGCTCGCGCGGGCGTCGATCAATTCCAGCGCCGCGATACCCTCCATCTCGCGGAACACGCGGCCCGCCTCGATGAGTGCGTCGAGGTCGGCGAACCCGCAGATCGCGGTGACCCGGCTGCGCGGGGCAGGGTGGAGTCGTAGGTCCAAGCCGGTGATGACGCCGAGCGTGCCTTCGGCGCCGATGAACAGTGACGCCAGGTCATAGCCGGTGTTGTCCATGCGCACGTGACTGTGACGGCGCACCACCGTCCCGTCGGGCAGCGCCACGTCCAAGCCGATGACCTGCTCGCCCATGTTGCCGTAGCGGACCGTGCGCAGTCCGCCGGCGTTGGTCGAGGCCATACCGCCGACGGTCGCCGAGTCGCGTGCGGCCAGATCCACGCCGAACACCAGCCCAGCCGCCGTCGCCGCCCGCTGCACCTCGGCAAGCGTGACACCGGCGCCGACTCGGATGCGACGCTCGGGCACATCGACGTCGTCGACGTCGCGCAGCCGTTCGGTCGACAGCAAGACGTCGTCGTGCTCGGGTACTGTGCCCGCGACCAGCGAGGTTCGGCCGCCCTGCACGGTGACGTACGCGCCCGCGTCGCGGCACGCGCGCAGCACCGCCGCGACTTCGTCGGCTGAGCCCGGCCGGACGAGCAGACCGGCGCGCCCGCGATAGCGCCCGGTGTGGTCGACGCTGCGGCCGTCCAGCACGTCGGGGTCAGTGCTGACGTAGCCGGAGCCGACGATCTCGGCCAGCCGCTCGGTCAAGCTCATCCCGTCGGTCTATCACACCTGCTGAATTGTCGGCTCAGCCGACGCCGCGCAATGACAGGAACGCGCCCAGCTCGACGAGGCGATCCGGGGTTCCCGGCAGATACTCGGTCAGTAGCGGCGACTGCACGATGACGCTGAGATATTTGGCCCGGCTGACAGCGACGTTGAGCCGATTCCGGTTGAGCAGGAACGCGATTCCGCGTGGCACGTCGTCGGCCGACGACGCGGTCATCGACACGAACACCACGGGCGCCTGCCTGCCCTGGAACTTGTCGACTGTGCCCACCTCGACGTCGGTCAGGCCCGCGTCGTCAAGGCGCCGGCGCAGCGTGACGACTTGTGCGTTGTAGGGCGTCACGACCATCACGTGCTGCTGAGCCAGGGGCGCCGTGCCCTTCTCGTCGGTCCAGTCGTTGCCGAGCAGGCCGTCGATCTCGGCGACGATCGCATCGGCCTCCTCGGGGCTGTCGGTGGAGTTGCCGTCGTGTTCGACGGTGAGCACGCGCACCCCGGGCACCTGCCCTTCGAGGTGACGCGCCCCGGTCACCGCGTCGAACGATCGCAGTCTGCCGTCATAGGACAACCGTGACACGGCAGCGCACACCATCGGATGCATGCGATACGACTGATCCAGGAAGTAACCCAATTCGGCTGGCAGCGTGTGCCTTCCGTCGATGAGCCAGCCCAGCGCCGACGTGTCGACCGGTTCGGGGTGGGTGCCCTGACTGACCTGGGGCAACTGCTGGGGGTCGCCGAGCAACAGGAGGTTGCGCGCAGCCGGTGCGACGGCGATGGTGTTCGCGAGGCTGTACTGGCCCGCCTCTTCGACGACGAGCAGATCGAGCGACATGCGGGGAACGCGTCCGCTGTTGGCGAAATCCCAAGCGGTACCGCCGATCACGCAGCCTTCCGTGCCGGCGATGAATGCCGGGTAGTCCTTCTCGTCGACCTGGCGCCACGGCGCTCCCTGGCTCTTCTTCTTGCCCACCCGATCCGGGTCGACTCCCGCTTCGATCACGCCGCCGAGCAGGTTCTCCACCACGGCATGGGACTGCGCGACAACCCCGATGCGCCATGCGTGGTCGTTGACCAGCCGCGCGATCACCTTCGCGGACGTGAAGGTTTTGCCGGTGCCCGGCGGGCCGTGCACCGCGAGATATGAGGAATCGAGATCGCTTAGCGCTGAGGCAATGTCGTCAGCGATCACGCCGCTGCGGGGGAGCGCACCGCCGCTGACAGTGCGGGGCGGGCGGCGCAACAGGATGTCGGTCACGGCGTCGCACGGGAGGGTGGGCAGCCCGGTGGCCACCTCGGAAGCGGTCGCTTCGATCGACTCCTGCAGCGGCTTGGTGTTGATCGGCGGTCCCGGCGTCAGCGCGAACGGCACCTGGTCGAACACGTCGCGGTCTTTGGGTGGTCGTTCGCAGACCACGACTTCGGTGGGCACCTCGGGGTCATTGCATTCGAGAACGGTGACGCTGCCGAAGCCACGGCGGTCGGGGTCATCGGCAAGGCCGTCGGGCGCAGGTGGGTCGTACAAGGCGTACATGCTGTTCGTCAGTTCGCCGTTCGCGAGTTCACCGAACAGCCGCACATGGCGCTGCGGCTTGCGTGCTTTCGGTGGCTGGTGCCAGTCGTTGACGATCGACGCCTTCTCGGCGATGAAAACGTCGCTGTTGTCCGACCATTCATCGACGGGATTGTTGATGCGGTCGAAATGGCTCCACCAGAACGGCTTGTCCTCGCGACGGTGGTACCCCCGGGCGGAAGCGACCATCGCGACCGCGGTCTGCTCGGGAGTCCGCGCCTCGACGCCGTCGCCCGCGAACTTCATCAGCTTGCGTTCGAGGTCGTCGCCGAGTTCGAGCGCAACGTCGTCGCGCACGAGCTGTGGACCGCGCGGCGGGACGCCGGACTCGATGGCGCGCGCCATCATCCAGTCACGCAGGCGGCGCGTGGACCGGCAGTCGTAGACGTTGTATTCCTCGATCTCCTTGAGCACGACCGCCGCTTCGTCGGCGTGGCCCTCGTCGCGTAGCGCGCAGTAGCGCGCGTACTGCGTGATGGAATCGGCTGCGGTGGTCACCTGGCCGTCGCGCAATTCGTTACCCATGTAGAGCGGCTCGAGGGATTTGATGCTGTAGTTCTCGGTCCCGACCCGAATGCTCTTGCGCACCAACGGATACAGGTCAACGAGGATGCCGTCGCGCAGCAAGTCGTCGACATCGTTCTCGCCGACGCCGTAGCGGCCGGCCAGCCGCAGCAGCGTGCTCTTCTCGTAGGCGGCGTAGTGGTAGATGTGCATGCCCGGATGGCGCTTCAGCCGCTTGCGCACCATGGCCAGGAAGTCGACCAGAGCCTTGCGCTCACTGGCGCGGTCGTGCGCCCAGAACGGGTGGAAGTCGTCATTGACGGTGAGGACGCCCCACAGGTATTCGAGCCCCCATTCGCGACCGTCGACGGTCCACAACGGGTCGCCCTCGAAGTCGAAGAACAGATCGCCCTTGTTCGCGTCGGGCAGCACCATCAACGGCTGCGCGTCGACGACTTCGTACGGCGGCTTGCCGTTCACCCTCGGCGAGGTCTGCAGTCGAGCTTGGTCGGCCAGTGCCTTCACCGTGCGCGCAGACAGTTCGAGCACGGGACCGGTGTGCCGGGCGAGGTCGGCGACGGTAGTGATATCCGCATCAATAAGGCGAGCCCGTTGGCTTACCCGCATCCCCGCGACGAGCAGCAGGTCGTCGTGGGCGCGGACCTGGACCTCGCACTCCGGACAGCGAAAACACGCGCGCACGGGCTCGTCCTCCCACGTGACCGGAGCCCCGCCGGCGAGGTGGTCGTCGAGCAGCCGTTGCAGGCTGCTGCGCCGGCTGAGATACACCGGAAGCAATTCGTCGACTCGGTATCTCGCCGTCGCGCCGTCACCGAGCACCAACTCGACCTCCGATGCCACCGGTACGCCGGCGTGGGCGAGGGTGTCGGCGTAGGCGGCGAGCTGCAGCAGGGCCTCGACCTTGACCGAACGCGCGAGTTTGGTGTCGCGCAGCCGGTATTCATCGGAGTCCAGCACCAGGAAGTCGGCGAAACCGGCGAAACGGCCGTCGAACATCGCGGCCTGATAGATCACCGGCGCGCGGCGTTCGACCGCGCGCATGGTCGACTCGGCGGCCGCGGTCAGCCCGTCGACGGTGTAGTCGGGCCGACCGATGATCGCGACGTTCTCCTCGGACAGCTCGCGAAGCTTGTCGAGATGGCGCTGCTCGTGCTCGCCACCGAGCTTGGCGGTGCGGGCGAGCAGTTCGTCCTCGACGGAGACGGCAGGGCCCCGGCCGAGTTTGGCGTCGAATGCGCGCAGCAAGGCGTACTCGCAGCGGGCAGCCGCCGCGAGATCGGAGGCGCTGTAGATGACGCGGTCTTGTGTGCCCTCGGCGACAACGAACACGCTGCCACTGTAGGTGAGCCCAGCGACACCTCAAGTACTCGCCGAGACTGCTGACAGATCGCGATCAATGGCGAAACCACGATCTGTCAGCAGTCTCGGCGGACGTTCGGCGCGGAAATTAACCCGTGTTGCCGATCAGCTCGACGCCGTTGCCGTTCCAGCGGAATCGCACCACGCTGTCCAGCCCCGACACTCCGTTGGAATACCGCAGCGCGACGGTGTCGCCGGTGGTCACGGCATTGTCGATGCCGTTGAAGCCGTACGTATCCGGCACACCGGTGGGGATGAACTGCCCGAGATGGAACATGACGGCGCGGGTGTTGGGGTTCTGGGCGTTGGTATTGGCCTTCACGATCACCACCGACAGCTGCGCACATTGGTTGTAATTGCCCGCCAGCGGTTCGGGACTCCACGCCTGATTGCTGCGCGGATCGCGCGGTAACTCCGACACCGCACTCGCGATCTCGGGTGCCGCCAGGTTGACGTCGCACGGGTCGGCTTCGCCGGCCGGAGCCCCGACCGGTCCCGACGGGGCGGGTGCGGCTGCGGGCGGTGGGGTGCTCGTGTACGCCGGTGGCCCGGGAGTCTTGGACGCCGTGGAGTCGCTCGAGCCGCACCCGACAACCGCCGACGCGACCCCGAACGTCACCATGCAAATCACGACCGCCGACTTCACGTTGCGCACCGTACCGAAACCCGCCACGGCGATCGGGCAGGCCGCGCGGCGGGTCGGGCAGCTGACGGGCACTAGACTCATCGCTTGATGACGTCCTCCGACCCGGACGAGAACCGGGCAGAACTAACCTTCGACGACCTGCACATACACCCGTCGGTGCTGCAGGCCGTCAAGGAGGTCGGCTATGAGTCGCCGTCGGCCATCCAGGCCGCGACCATCCCGGCCATGCTCGAAGGTTCCGACGTTGTCGGCCTGGCACAGACGGGCACCGGCAAGACCGCGGCGTTCGCCATCCCGATCCTGTCGAAGATCGACACCGACAGCCGCACCACCCAGGCCCTGGTGCTGGCGCCGACTCGTGAACTCGCACTGCAGGTGGCCGAGGCGTTCAGCCGGTATGGCGCCCACCTTCGCGTGAACGTCCTGCCGGTGTACGGCGGATCGTCCTACGGCCCCCAACTCGCCGGGCTGAAACGCGGCGCGCAGGTCGTGGTGGGCACCCCGGGACGAGTGATCGATCACTTGGAGAAGGGCACGCTCGACGTCTCGCACCTCGACTACATGGTGCTCGACGAGGCCGACGAGATGCTGCAGATGGGCTTCGCCGAGGACGTCGAGCGCATCCTCGCCGACACCCCGGAGTACAAACAGGTCGCGCTCTTCTCGGCAACCATGCCGCCGGCGATCAAGAAGATCACCAGCAAGTACCTGCACGATCCGGTCGAGGTGACCGTCAAGGCGAAAACCCAGACCGCCGAGAACATCACGCAGCGCTACATCCAGGTGTCCTACCCGCGCAAGATGGACGCGCTGACGCGTCTGCTGGAGGTCGAGCAGGGCGACGCGATGATCGTGTTCGTCCGCACCAAGCAGGCCACCGAAGAGGTGGCCGAAAAGCTGCGTGCACGTGGGTTTTCCGCGGCGGCGATCAACGGCGACATCCCGCAGGCGGTTCGCGAGCGCACAATCAACTCCCTCAAGGACGGCAGTCTCGACATTCTGGTGGCCACCGACGTGGCGGCCCGGGGACTTGATGTCGAGCGCATCTCGCACGTGGTCAACTTCGACATCCCGCACGACCCGGAGTCCTACGTCCACCGCATCGGGCGAACCGGCCGGGCGGGCCGGTCCGGGACCGCGCTGCTGTTCGTCACGCCGCGGGAACGTCATCTGCTCAAGTCCATCGAGCGGGTCACCAGGCAGAAACTCGTCGAAATCGAGCTGCCCTCGGTGGACGACGTCAACGAGAAGCGCGTCGCGAAGTTCCGCGACTCGATCACCGAGGCGCTTGCCGCGCCGGGAATCGAGTTGTTCCGCAAGCTGATCGAAGGATACGAGCGCGATCACGACGTGCCCCTGGCGGATATCGCCGCGGCATTGGCGCTGCAGAGTCGTGACGGCGAAGAGTTCCTCATGACCGAGCCGCCGCCGGAGAAGCGCCGAGAACGACCCGATCGCCCGCCGCGCGAGGACGGTCCGCGCAAGCCGCGCGAGCGACGGGGCGACTTCGCCACTTATCGCATCGCAGTCGGCAAGCGCCACAAGGTGATGCCAGGAGCGATCGTCGGCGCCATCGCGAACGAGGGTGGCTTGCACCGCAGCGACTTCGGGCACATCTCGATCCGGCCCGACCATTCGCTGGTGGAGCTGCCTCCCAAGCTGTCCCGCGAGACGCTGAAAAAGCTTGAGAACACCCGTATCCAGGGCATTCTGATCAACTTGCAACCTGATCGTCCGCCACGCAAGGGCGGGAAGCCAGGCCACAAATCCAAATGACCCTGTCCAACAGTGTCGATGCCCAAGGCGGACTGGAATCCGTCGGTAAGCCCGAGCGGGTCGCGTCGCTCACCGGCATCCGCGCCGTGGCGGCGCTGTTGGTCATGCTCACCCACGCCGCGTACACCACTGGCAAGTACACGCACGGTTACGCCGGTCTGGTGTGGTCGCGCGCCGAGATCGGGGTGCCGATCTTCTTTGTGCTCTCCGGGTTTCTGCTCTTCAGCCCGTGGGTGAAGGCGGCCGCGACGGGTGCAGCCCCGCCCTCGGTGCGCCGCTACGCCTGGCACCGGGTGCGACGCATCATGCCCGCGTATGTCGTGACGGTGCTCGCCGCATATCTGCTGTACCACTTCCGCACGGCGGGCCCCAACCCCGGACATACCTGGGAAGGCCTGTTCCGTAATCTCACGCTGACCCAGATCTACACGGACAACTACCTGTATTCGTTCCTGCACCAAGGGCTTACGCAGATGTGGAGCCTGGCGGTCGAGGTCGCGTTCTACATTGCGCTGCCGGCGCTGGCCTACCTGCTGCTCGTGGTGCTGTGCCGCAGGCAGTGGCGGCCGGGTCTGTTGTTGGCCGGTCTCGGCGGGCTGGCACTGCTCACCCCGGCGTGGCTGATCCTCGTGCACACCACCGACTTCCTGCCCGACGCCGCGCGGCTGTGGTTGCCGACGTATCTGGTGTGGTTCCTCGGCGGCATGCTCCTTGCAGCGCTGCAGCCGCTGGGGGTTCGGGCGTACGCGCTCGCATGCATTCCGCTCGCGGTGGTCTGCTACTTCATCGTGTCCACGCCGATCGGCGGTGCGCCCACGACGTCACCGGCGGAGCTGCGCGAGGCGTTGGTAAAGGCGGGCTTCTACGCCGTGATCGCCACGCTGATGGTGGCGCCGCTGGCGCTGGGGGACCGCGGCATCTACGCGAAGTTCCTGGCTTCGCGGCCCATGGTCTTCCTCGGCGAGATCTCCTACGAGATCTTCCTGATCCATCTGCTGACGATGGAACTCGTGATGGTCGAGATCGTCCGGTACCCGATCTACACCGGGTCGATGTGGTGGTTGTTCATCGTCACGTTCGTGGTGACGGTCCCGCTGGCCTGGTTGTTGCACCGCCTCACCCGCGTGCGCACCAGCTGAACTACAAGTTAGGGTAACCTAACTCGTATGTCCGATACGAAGCTGTCGCGCGGGTTCCCCGGCGCAGTACTCAAGCTCCTCGGAGCCGGTGACTACACGCTGACCGTGACCCAGCGGCATGAGCTCAGTCCCCATTACGTGCGCCTGAGCTTTGACGCCGGCGGCCTGCTGGCCGCCCGGTCGCTGCACCCGACGATGTGGATCCGGATGTGGTTCGCCGACGGGGACAAGTTGCATCAACGCGGCTACACGCTCGTCGACCCGGACCCGGTCGCGGGCACCGTGGACATCGAGTTCGCCTTGCACGACGGCATCGCAGCCAACTGGGCGCGCCGCGCGAAGCCGGGGGACGCCGTCGATGTGACGGTCCTCGGCAGCAACTTCGCACTGCCCGAACCGCAGCCCGCGGGCTACGTCATCGTCGGCGACACCGCCTCGCTGCCCGCGATCAACTCGCTACTCGACGCGATCGGCGACACGCCCGCATGGGTGTTCCTCGAAGCCAGTCACGACGGCGACAAGGACCTGCCAGTGGGCGGACGAAACGTCGACGCCGAGTGGGTCGACCGCAAGAACAACGGCGAGGCCCTGATCCAGCGCATCAGCTCGTCGGCGTTCAACGCCACCGACCACTTCGGCTGGGTGGCCTGCGACAACCGCACCACCCGCGCAGTCGCCAAGGTGCTGCGTGAGGACTACGGCATTCCGCGTAAATCCATCAAGGCGCAGGCCTACTGGGTCGCGTGACCGCGGGCGGCAGCCGTGCTAGCCGGCGGTCTCCCGTGCCGCGGGCAGCACGATGGGCACGACGAACTCGTTGAGCATCGCCCGCTCGTCGTCCTCGTCGTGTCCGGGGAACAACATCAGTGAAGTCATGACGCGCACCAACCAGCGCGCGCGGTTCGCGACCAGGTCGGGGTCGTCGGAGCCCAGCGAGATCACGAATGCCTCGGTCAGTGCCTTGATGACCTCTGACTCCTCGGCCATCTCCGCGCCGATCGGTCGCTGGGTCGTCGCGAACCACGATGCCAGCGCAGGGCTTTCGCGCACATTGCGCAGTGACGCGATGAGGCCTTCGATCAGTCGGTCGCGCGGATCGACGACGGCGTTGATCTGATCGGTCATTTCGCGATAGAGCCGGTAGGCCTCGCGATGTACGTACGCTGTGTAGAGCGCTTCGCGGTTCTCGAAATACCGGTACAGCGTCGCGCGGGAGCATCCTGCGGCCGAGGCGATTTCGTGCATGCCGACGGTCGCGGCCTCTTTCTCGGCGAACAGTTCGCCGGCCGCGTCAAGAATGCGGTCGGCGGCGACCTCGGTGCGCCGCGCAGCCAGCCAGTCGCCCGCCATCAGCGGATGACCGTGAACGGAACCGACAGCGGCCGACGCACGTAACTGCCACCGGCCCAAATGATTCCGTCCTCGTCGACCTCGAAGTCGGGGATCCGGGCCATCAGCTCGGTCAGTGCGACACGCGATTGCATCCGAGCGGCCGCGGCACCGAGGCAGTGGTGGGCGCCGTGGCTGAACGTCAGGATGTTGCGTGGTTTACGGGTCACGTCGAGTTCGCCGGCATCGTCGCCGTACTGGCGTTCGTCGCGGTTGGCTGATCCGTAGAGGAACATCACTCGCCGTCCCTCGGGGATGGTCGTATCGCCGACGGTGACGTCGCGGGTCACCGTGCGGCCGAGCATCTGCGCCGGCGCGGTGAGACGCAGAAACTCGTCGATCGCGTCGGGGATCAGATCGGCGTTGTCGGCCAGCAACTTTCGTTGGTCGGGCCGCTGGTGCAGCAGCTGCACTGAACCGCCGAGCATGCCGGTCGTGGTGTCGTTGCCGCCGGTGACCATCGTGAAGGTGAAGGCGAGGATCGACAGCACTCCCGCGATGTCGCCGTCCGCGCCAACGCCCGCGGCCACGAGATGTGAGACCGTGTCATCCTCGGGTTTGACGCGGCGCTTTTCGATCAGCGCGGTGAAGTAGGCCATCATCTCGCCAAGTGCATCACCGAGATGCTCAAGCGCTCCCGCGACGCCGCCCTCGGCAGTGTTCGCGGCGACGATCGCGTCGGTCCACCCGTCGAACTTGTCGCGGTCGCCTTCCGGCACACCGAGGTAGTGCGCGACGACCATCGACGGCAGCGGCTTGAACAGTTCAGCGACGATGTCGCCACCACCGTTGGCGCGCAACCCCTCGATCCGTTCGACGACGTACTCACGCACCTTGGGTTCGACCGCCTCGACCTGGCGCGGTGTGAACCCTCGTGACACCAACCGTCGGAACTCGGTGTGCACCGGTGGGTCCTGCATGACCATCGGCGGGTTGTCGGCCAGGCCGATGAGATCGAGTTCGCCGTAGTTGACGGTCAAACCTTGGGCTGACGAGTACGTCTCGTGGTCGCGCGCCGCCGCGAAGACGTCGGCATGCCGTGACATGACGTAGTAGTCGTGGTCGGGTCTGTCATCGGGGATGACGTGGTGCACGGGGTCGTGGTCACGCAGCGCCCGGTACATCCCCCATGGGCTGGCCCACGTACTCGCGGTGGCCAGCTCAAAACGGACCGGTGAGTCCTGAGACACCCGAGACAAAGAGGCTGTCATGTCTCATTGGTACGACAGGCCACCGGGAGTGTCAATAGGTAGAAGCAGATTGGCCAATTTGTCGCAGATAACGCACAGTGATCAGATCGCTGCCCCGGGGTTGAGGATGTTGTCGGGGTCGAGCGCCGCCTTGATCCGCCGGTTGAGTTCCATCGCATCCGGGCCGATCTGGCCTTCGAGCCAGGGGCGCTTCAACCGGCCGACGCCGTGCTCGCCGGTGATCGTGCCGCCGAGGCCGACGGCCAGATCCATGATCTCGCCGAACGCCTGATGGGCGCGTTCGGTCATTGCGGCGTCGGCGGGGTCGTACACGATCAGCGGATGGGTGTTGCCGTCGCCGGCATGTGCGATCACCGAGATCAACAGATCGTGATTCGCGGCGATCTTCGCCACACCACCGACCAGCTCGGCCAGCGCAGGCAGCGGGACGCCGACATCCTCGAGCAGCAGCGATCCCTTCATCTCCACGGCGGGGATGCAGAATCTGCGGGCCGCGACGAACGCCTCGCCCTCATCCGGGTCCGCGGTGGTAAACACTTCTTTCGCACCGTATTTGGTGAACACCTCGGCCATGAATTCGGCGTCCTCGACACCGGTGGCGCCGCGGTCGTCGGTGGCGGCGACCATCATCGCAGCGGCGGTCCGGTCCAGTCCCATCCGCAGCTTGTCCTCGACGGCGTTGATCGACGCCGAGTCCATGAACTCCAGCATCGACGGCCGCATCTTGCCGGTGATGGTGACGACGGATTGCGCCGCGGCCTCAACGGAATCGAACGTCGCTACGACCGTGCTGGCCACCCGTTGCGGCGGCAGCAGGCGAAGCGTCACCTCGGTGATGACGCCGAGCGTGCCTTCGCTGCCGACGAACAGTTTGGTCAGTGAGAGGCCCGCGACATCCTTCAGCCGGGGACCGCCGAGGCGCACCGCGGTGCCGTCGGCCAAGACCACCTGGAGACCGAGAACGTAGTCGGTGGTGACGCCGTACTTCACGCAGCACAGCCCGCCGGCATTGGTGGCGATATTGCCGCCGATACTGCAGATTTCGAAGGACGACGGATCCGGCGGATACCACAGCCCGTGCTCGGCGACCGCCTTCTTGACCTCGGCGTTGAGCAGTCCCGGCTGTGCGACTGCCGTGCGGGTCACCGGGTCGACGGTGATGTCGCGCATCTTCTCGGTGGTCAGGACGATCGCACCATTCAAAGCGGTTGCGCCGCCGGATAATCCGGTGCCCATGCCTCGGGGCACGACTGCCACCTTGTTGGCTGTGGCCCATCTCAGTACCGCCTGCACATCTTCGGTGCAACGCGGCCGCACCACCGCCAGCGGTGTTCCGGCATTCGGATCGAATGCGCGGTCCTGTCGGTAGGACCCCAGGATGTCGGGATCGGTGACAACGGCACCTTCGGGCAATTCGGCTGTCAGGCCGGCCAGCGCATCCGCACTCATGAGTCGATGCTACGAGCAGCGTTGAATGTCATGACGGCACCATCCACGACAACACCGGAGTGGCCTGCAGCCCCGAGAGGATGCACATCAGTAGCAGGAAGCCCAGACTCCAGAGCACGACCCTGCGGAAGATGTCGCCTTCCTTGCCATCGAGTCCGACGGCCGCGGCTGCAATCGCAAGGTTCTGTGGCGAGATCATCTTGCCCAATACGCCTCCCGAGCTGTTGGAGGCCGCCATCAGGACTTCCGAAAGCCCGGCCTGATTCGCGGCGGTCACCTGTAGCGCGCCGAACAGCGAGTTCGCCGAGGTGTCGGACCCCGTGACGGCGACGCCGAGCCATCCGAGGATCGGCGAGAGCACTGCGAACAATCCGCCGGTTGCGGCCATCCAGGTGCCGAGCGTGATCGTCTGACCGGACAGGTTCATCACGAACGCCAACGCCAGCACCGCCATCACCGTCACGATCGCCCACCGAAGCTGGTGCAGCGTCGCGCCGTACGCTTTCAGCGCGCGCGGCGCGGAGAGCTTCAACGCGACCATCGTGAGGAACCCGGCGACGAGCATCTGGGTGCCCGGAGTGGTGAGCAGGTTCAGGCTGAACTTCGTCAGTGACAGCGGGTCGCCGTCCGGGTCGACGACGTCGAGTCCCGGCCAGTTGAACGCGAACGTGGCCTTGTCGAGCAGGCTCTTCACCGCAGAGATCTGACACACGACGAAAACCGCGATGATGATGCCGTACGGCGCATACGCCCGAACGACGTCGGCGCGCGAATCGTGGCGGCCGTCGGCGTTTTCGACCCGCTGAGCGAACTCGGCGGACGGTTCGTCAACCGCGCCGCCCGCGACGGCGGCGGGCTCCTCGGTGTAGGCGTGTCGCGGCCGCCAGACCCGTACCAACAGGACCACCGCGGCGGCCGACAGCAGCGAGGCGACCACATCGGCCAACGGCACCGACAGGAAGTTCGAGGTGGCGTACTGGGCGAGCGCGAAGACGAATCCGCAAACCGCCGCGGCCAGCCACGTCTCCCGGATGCCACGCCAGCCGTCGACGATCGCGACCAGCGCGAGCGGAACGAACAGCGCCAGGATCGGCGTCTGCCGACCCACCATCGCTCCAAGCGTGTCGACCGGAAGTTCGGTGACCTTGCCCAGCGTGATGATCGGGGTTGCCATGGCGCCGAACGCGACGGGCGCGGTGTTGGCGACCAATGCGATGACGGCGGCCTTCAGCGGCTTGAAGCCGAGCGCCATCAGCATCACCGAGGTGACCGCGACGGGGGTGCCGAACCCGGCCAACGCCTCGATCAGCGCGCCGAACGAAAAGGCGATGATGATGGCCTGAATCCGCTGGTCGTCGCTCACCTGGCTGAACGAGCGTCGCAGCACATCGAAATGCCCTGTCTCGACGGTCATTTGGTACACCCAGATCGCATTGATGACGATCCACAGGATCGGAAAGAATCCGAATGCGGCACCCTCGGTGCCGGCCAGCAGGGTTTGCCCGATAGGCATGCCGTAGACGAGGACGGCGATCACGATGCTGACCGCCAGCGATATAAGCGACGCCACCCAGGCCGTCACCTTCAGGGCGCCGAGCATCACGAACAGTAGGAGTAGGGGCAATGCGGCGACCACTGCGCTCCAGGCCAGCGAGTCGGCAACCGGATCAAGTATCTGCTGGTACATGGCTTCCCTCGGTTGTGGCGCGCGTCACATCGGAATTCGGTTACCCATGTCGGCCATGAACACAAACAGCCCGTGAAATGCCAGCGCACAGAATTGACGCGCGTTATAGTCGCGCCGTGATCAGCGGGGATCCGCTGGCGGGACGCGACAGTGAGCTCTCGGCGATCCGTCGCACGCTCAGTGGGGGAAGTAAGAATTCCGGCGTCGTGATCGTGGGCGCCGCGGGGGTCGGAAAGACTCGGCTCGCACGCGAAGTTCTCGCGCGCGCCGAGACATCGGGGGAGCGGACCAACTGGATCGTCGGCACCGAGTCCGCGCGCGCACTTCCGCTTGGCGCCTTCACCTCGTTGATCGGCGACGCGATCGCCGACCCCATGCCCGTCGTCCGGCACGTGATCAATTCCCTGCTCGCACACCAGCGTCAGAGTCGCGTCCTGATCGGCGTCGACGACGCACATCTGCTAGACGGATTGTCCGCGCACGTCGTTCATCAGCTCGCTCACACCCGCGGCGTCCGCCTCGTGGTGACCATGCGGACGGGTGCCACACCGCCCGATGCCATCACGGCGCTGTGGAAGGACGACCTGCTCACTCGCCTCGATCTGGAGCCGCTGACCGTCGACGGCACGCGCGCGATGATCGAGGCCGCCCTCGGTGGCGCGATCGATGCTCGCAGCGTTCAACGCTTTTGGAAGCTCACCGGCGGCAACGCGCTCTTCCTGCACCAACTCGTCAAGGATCAGGTTGCCGCGGGCCGGATGCGGATGATGGCCGGTGTCTGGATGTGGGATGGCGACGTCGCGGTGTCGCAGAGCATCACGGACATGGTCGGCAGGCAGTTGCACGAACTCACGCCAGAGGTGGCGCTCGTCGTCGACACTCTGTCGCAGTGCGAACCACTCGCCGTCGATGTGCTGTGCGATCTGGTGGGCCGCAGCGACCTCGAGAACGCCGAGCAGATGCGCCTGATCGCCATCGAGCGCTCGGGAGATCAACTCATCGCCCGTCTGGCCCATCCGCTCTACGGGGAGCTGCGACGGACCGTGGCCGGCGAGATGTACTTGTCGAAGATTCGCGGCCGCCTGGCCGAACGGCTCGCAAAGGATCCGGACGCGGATCCGCAGGCGACGGTGCGTAGGGCCTTGCTCGCGCTGGAGTCCGATCTGCCACCGGATCCGCGTCTGTGCCTGCAGGCTGCGCAGCACGCGATGACGCTGCTGGACCTCGATCTGGCTGACCGCTTTGCCGCTACCGCGGCGTCTGCCGGAGCGCCCGACGCGCTCGGCGTGCGGGCGATGAATTGGTTCTTCCTCGGCCGCGGCCTCGACACCGAGGACGCCCTGCGGGCGATCGATGATGACGGCCCCGAGGGGGCACACCAGTGGGTCACCCTGCGGGCCGCGAACATGATCTGGATGCTCGGGCGGTGCAACGACGCCGCGGCTCTGCTCGACGAACTGGCCCGAGGTCCGGAATCGCCTGCCGATGTGGCGGCGCGGACTGCGGTGGAAGCGTGTGTCGACGCAGCATCCGCACGGTGCGACGACGCTGCCAAAAAGGCGACGGCGGCACTGGACTCGGGTCTGCTGTCGGATTTCCCCGTGATGTTGGCGTCGGTCGCATTGACCATGGCGATGGGTGCGCTGGGGCGGGGAGATGACCTCTCCACGGTCGCGCAGGCCGCGCTCGACCGTGCCATGACTTCGTTCCAGGCGTCTCACATGCGGTTCTGGTTCGGCAGCGTCTACGCGAGGGCCTGCAGGCTGACCGGCCGAATCGACGAATGTGTCGAGATGGTCGCACGGCTTTCCGACTCGGCACGTGACGCACCTAGCCTGGCCTACGCGAATCTGGCCTCCCTGATGGGCGTCGCGGCCCTGATGCGCGGCGACGTCAAGGTCGCCGTGACACTCCTGCACGAGGCGCTTGCGGGTGCCGAAAGGCACGGTGGCACATCGGGTCTGCGCCCTGCCACCTGCTTCTCACTTGCCGAGGCGCACGCGAAACTCGGCGAAGCGGAGGCCGCCAAGGCTGCGATTGTGGAGGCACAGTCCTGTGTGCCGCCCGACTATCTGTTCATGCAGACGGCGCAGAGTATCGCGACCGGGTGGTCGCTCGCCGCGAACGGCTGCGTCGCCGAGGCGATCGCCGCGGTTCAGTCGGCGGCGGCGCAGGCGCGCGAACGCGAACAGCCGACACACGAGCTGGCGTGTCTGCAAGTGGCGGCGCAGTGGGGCGACGTCACAGGGGCCGCAAGGGCCCGCGAGCTCGCCGGTGAGCACGACCTGCCGCTGGCCAAAGCCGTTGCCCGGCATACGGAATCATTGGCTGCTAACGACGGCGAAGGTCTCCTGCTCGCGTCCGGCGAATACCGGGCGATCGGTGACCGCGCGACCGCCGCGGACGTCGCGGCGCAGGCGGCCGTGGCTTTCACCGGGGATCAGCAGCGCAAGCGAGGTCTCTGGGCCGCGGCGGTGGCCAAGGAACTCAGCGACGCGTGCGGCGGGCTGTGCACACCGGCGCTGCGCAGCCCGGCGAGCCAGCCCCTGACCGGACGTCAGCGCGAGATCGTCGAACTCGTTCTGGCTGGTCTGTCCAACCGTCAGATCGCCGACCGGTTGGTGATGTCCGTGCGAAGCGTCGAGGGCCACGTCTATCGCGCGTGTCAACGGGTCGGGGCCAGCTCCCGCGAGGAGCTGGCGAGCATCGCTCGGGCGGGGCCGGCCGCCACGCGTTAGCGGGTGCTGTCCAGCTCCCGCAGCGCGGGCAGGAACACTGCGACGATGCCGAGGAGCAGCATCGGCAGCGACAGTGCCAAAAACGTCGTGTGCAGACCCGCGGCGTCGGTGAGCGGTCCCGCCACGATCAACCCGAGAGGGCCTGCCGCGTAGGCGAGCGATCCCATCACGCCGACCACCCGGCCGCGCAGATGGTGCGGAGCACGTGTCTGCATGACGTAGTTGTAGATCGGCGCGATCGGCCCGTACACGAGACCGACCACAGCACTCAGCGCGAGGATGAGCGGCAACGGCGGGAGGAACGCGATCACAGTCATCGCCGCGCCGAGCGTGATGACCGCGGTCAGCATCGTTGTGCGCCGACTCAGGTACTTGGAGAGCACCGCGTATCCCAAGGCTCCGACCAAACCGCCGATGCCCATCGCCATCAGCACCCAACCGAGCTGCGCGGGTTCGTTTCGGTCGGTGAAGTACTTCGGGAACAGCACGCTTTCCATCGGCATGTACAGGCCGTTGGCTGCGAGGCTGATGAATGCCAACGTGCGCAGAACCTTGTTGCGCCAGACGAATCGGAGCCCCTCGACGATGCCTCCCCAGACGCTCTCCGACAGCGCGTCTCGGTCGGGTTTACCCGTGCCCTCCAGGCGCAGGATGGCGATCGCGACGATCGACAACACGAACGTCGTCGCGGTGATCCACATGGTGTTGACGCCGCCGAGCGTGGCGATGAGCAGACCGCCTATACCCGGCCCGACGATGTAGGCCAGGTTGAAGATCGCCTCGTAGACGCTGTTCGCGTGGTCCAGGGTCCAGCCCGCCCGACCGGCCGCCTCCGGCAACATCGTCTCTCGGGCGGTCATGCCGGCCGGATCGAAGAAGCCGCCGAGACCGGCGAGCACGGCCAGCACCACAACGTTGATGACGTCGACCCCGAACGTCAGCGCCAGAATCGGCACCGCAGCCACCGACGCCGCCGATAGCGCATCGGAGATCATCGCCACGCGTCGTCGCCCGAGATAGTCCACCGCTGCGCCGGCGATCAGGGCCGCCCCAAGCAGCGGCAGTGTTCCCGCCATCGCGACAACCGACGCTTCGAGTGCAGAGCCGTTGCGCTGCAAGACAAGCCATGGAAACGCCACGATCGAGATGCCGTTACCGGCGCCTGCCATCAGCGCGGAGAACAGAACCAGGAAAAGCGGACCGCGCGTGCTCTTCGTCATATCGATCTTGACGAAGATAACAGCGGCGAGGGCCGCTGGGCACGGCAATCTGCGGCGCGGGCACAGTGTGTATGTGGAGATGGACCTGCCCCATCCGCGCACCGGCGCGCTGTTCGGCTCTCCGGTGTCCCCAGGTACGGGTTGGCCCGGCGACCAGGCCTCGTCCGCGACCGCCGTCGCGTCGACGCCGAAGCGGGTGGTCCGGCTGGCGAAAGCGGTGACGACGGTGGAGCAACTCGATGCCGAGATATCGGTCTGCCGGGCCTGTCCGCGGCTGGTGCGGTGGCGCGAAGACGTCGCCGTCGCCAAGCGCAAGTCCTTCGCCGACCAACCGTATTGGGGACGCCCGATACCCGGGTGGGGGGCTGCGCGCCCGCGGGTGTTGATCGTGGGTCTGGCGCCTGCGGCGCACGGCGCCAACCGAACCGGCCGGATCTTCACCGGTGATCGCTCAGGCGACTTCCTCTTTGCCGCGTTACACCGTACCGGACTGGCGAATCAAGCGCTCTGTGTGGACGCCGCGGATGGATTGCGGCTCAACGACACTCGCATCGCCGCCGCGGTGCGTTGCGCTCCGCCTGCAAACGCGCCGACTCCCGAGGAGCGGGGAGTGTGCGCGCCGTGGCTCGACGCCGAGTGGCGGCTCACCCGTTCGTCGGTGCGGGTGATCATCGCGCTGGGCGGGTTCGCGTGGCGGGCGGCGCTGGAGATGGTCCGCAATGGCGGTGCTGCCCTCGGGTCGCCGGCACCGCGGTTCGGGCACGGTGTGACGGCCGACCTCGGCGAGGTCACGCTCGTCGGCTGCTATCACCCGAGCCAGCAGAACACATTCACCGGACGGCTCACTCCGCAGATGGTCGACGACGTGTTTGCGCGGGCGAAGGCTCTAGCATCCGTCGAATAGTCGCGAACTGCGCAGCGGCCAATGCGCCAACCTCGGTGGGCGGAATCTCGTCGTAGTGGGTCATCGTCCATTCGTCGAACACCGCGATGACACCGAATGCCAGGCTGACCTGCAACGCCTGCGGCAGGTCGTCGTACACCGAGCCCGACGCACGACCGACCAGCAACAGTTCTTCGACCCAGGTGCGCACGGTGGTCAGAGTCTCACTGACGGTGCCCTGTTCGGCCGGCGGCGACTGGCTGTAGAACATCCTCCCCAGAGTGAGGAACGACTCGTGGGTCTGTGCTGCGACGACGAGGTCGGCGAAGAACCGTTCGAGCCGCGGCCAGAACGCGCGACCTGCGAATTCCTCGGGTTTCGGAATTGTGATGGTCGACGCGACAGCATCGAGTAATTCGCTTACCACAAATTCGAACAGGTGAGCTTTTGAGGGCAGCACATAATAGAAGGAGCTCTTACTCATACCGCAGGCGTCGACGATGTGGTTCAGCGACGCGTTTTCGTATCCAGCAGAGCCGAATTCGACCGCCGATACCTCGACGAGTCGGCGCCTCCGCTCGGGGTCCATCCGCCGGAGACGGCCTGTGTTCACGTGGGAATGATAGCAAGTGGACCAGCTGGTACACAGAATGGTAATTTGGACGATATGTTCACGTCGATACCCGCCTTGGAGCAATATGACCAGGCGGGCGCCGACGAGCTGCGGGTGTTGGTGATCGGGGCGGGGATCGCGGGTGTCACGGCCGCGCAGCTGCTTCGCAAGCAGGGACGCCATCCGGTCGTCATCGAGCGCGCCAGCGGCGCCTCAGCGGCCGGTTACATGCTGGCGTTGATGCCGATGGTCGACGGCGCCATCGACGACCTCGGCGTCCGCGAGCGGTATCGCGCGTCCAGCGTTTCGTTCGAGCGCTACGCCGTGCACGGACACACCGGCCGACTGCTGCGCGAAGACTCGATGGCCGAAATCATCGCCGACTTCGGTGACTATCGCGGAATCGCACGCGGCGCGCTGCTCGACGTGCTTTCGGCCGACGGATGCCCCGTCACGTTCGACTCGACGATCACCGAGGTGCGGGAAACATCGCACGGTGTCGAGGTCGGTGTCGCGACCGCCGGTGGGACACAACACCTCGAGTTCGACCTCGTCGTCATCGCCGACGGGATGGGGTCGACGGCGCGACAACTGGTGCCGGCATACCAGCCAATCGGGATCACCGACACGAAGTGGGGCGGCTGGGTGGTGTGGGCACCGATAGACGAGGACAGCGACCTGGGCGAAGAAGTCTGGGGCGACGGCTTTTTCATCGGCATGTATCCCGTCGCGGGGCAGCTCGGGATTTTCCTGGGCGGCCCGCGGGCCGACACCGCGGTGGGACCGGCGCCGTTCGTCGAGTGGATACGGGGCAGGCTGTCGGCAGTCAACCCGCGGATCGCCCAGGCGTTGACGGCGGTCGCTGGCGAGCCCGATCCCTACTATTGGTCGTTGACCGACTGTCGCGCACCAGCGTGGACCACCGACCGCACCGTGTTACTGGGCGACGCCGCCGCTGGTTTCCTGCCGACCGCGGGCGTGGGTGCGGGCATGGCGATGGAGTCGGCGTGGGTACTCGCCCGCATGTTGCAACACGCGGATACGCGGCGGCTATCCCGTCTACTGCGGGCGTACGAGCGCAGCCAACGCCCCCGAGTGGAGGCCGCCCAGGACAACTCGCGCCAGCTCGCGAAGCTGATGCTCCATCGCAGCACAAGCCTGGCCTGTGCTCGGGAAATCGTGATGCGGTTCGTCAGTGTCGAGCGGGCGCTGCGGCCCATTCAGCGGCTGCTGCAAGAGCAGCCGGACCCGGATGTGCTCGTCAGGGAAGCCGCGGGGACGACGTAGCGTTGATGGTGCAATGCAGCTTTCCGTCCTAGACCTCGTCCCGGTGCGTACCGACCAGTCCACGTCGAATGCGCTGGCGGCGTCGACCCGACTGGCGCAGACGGCCGACCGGCTCGGCTACACCCGCTACTGGGTCGCCGAGCACCACAACATGCCCTCTGTCGCAGCAACCAGCCCGCCGGTGGTCATCGCCCATCTCGCCGCGCACACCACCCGGATCCGTCTCGGTTCGGGCGGTGTCATGCTGCCCAACCACGCGCCGCTGGCGGTCGCCGAACAATTCGCGTTGTTGGAGGCCGCGCACCCAGGGCGTATCGACCTCGGCATCGGCCGGGCACCCGGCTCCGACCCGGTGACGTCGATGGCGCTGCGCGGTGCGGCCGGTCGCGACGATCGGGATATCGAGGCATTCCCGGAGTATCTGGACGACGTGGTCGCGCTGATGGGCGCCCGCGGTGTGCGGGTGCCGATCCCGAACCAGCGATACGTCCTCAAAGCAACCCCGGCCGCGGTGACGGAACCCAAGCTGTGGCTGTTGGGCTCGTCGATGTACTCGGCGCATCTCGCCGCCGCGAAGGGGCTGCCGTACGTATTCGCGCACCACTTCTCGGGTCAAGGCACCGCGGAGGCGCTGGCGGTGTACCGGTCGCAGTTCCGGCCGAGCGACCTGGCACCCGAACCCTTGACGTTCCTCACCGTCAATGCGGTGGTGGCCGAAACACGCGACGAGGCACTGGCTCTGGCGCTGCCGAACCTGCAGATGATGGCCCGGCTGCGGACGGGACAGCCGCTCGGGGCGCTGGACCTGGTCGAGGACGCCGAAGCCGCAGTGGTCAGCCCTCAGGCAGAACTCGTCGCAGACGCCGTCCTGCGCCGTTCAGTGGTCGGCTCGCCGACCGAGGCGGCAGGGCAGATGCGTGCGCTGGCCGATGAGTTCGGTGTCGACGAGATCATGGTCAACCCCGCCGCCTCTGCGCGTCGTGGCACCGACCCGGCCACAGCACCCGCGCGGGACAAGACGCTTGAACTGCTCGCCAAAGAGCTCTTCTAGTCAGCCTTTTGGCGTCAACGCGATGACCGTGATCGGTCGCGTCGTCTTCTTCTGGTAGGCCGTGTAGCGGCCGCTGTTGTTCTCGTCGGCGATGCGGAACAGGCGCGCGTAGTCGGAATCGTCTGGGCCCACGATGCGCGCCGTGACTCCGAACCGCTTGGGTCCCACGTTGATCTCGACCTCAGGGTTCGCCTTCAAATTGTGGTACCACGCTGGATAACGTCTCGCTCCTGCGTTGGACGCGACGACCAGATAGTTGCTTCCGTCCTTGGCGTAAGTCAGCGTATTCGTCCGTGCCGCACCGGTTTTCGCACCGACTGAGCGCAGCAGCAGGTTTGGCGGGGCGAAGGGCAGTCGATGGCCGATCCGGCCGTTGGTCCCCTGGTAGATCTTGTCGTGGATGCTCAGCATCTTCAGCATCGCCCGCTGCACACGTGACGTCATGGGTCAATCCTGCTCAGCGGAGTCGAGTTTCGCCAGCGCCTCTCGAAGGAGACGTCCGGATTCCTCCCGGTCCGGGTCTCGTCGCACCAGCATGCCTTTCGCGAAGGACAGCTTGTCACCGCTTCGGCGTGGCAGCACGTGCAGGTGGATGTGGAAGACGCTCTGAAAGGCGGCCTTGCCGTCGTTGATGACGACATTGTTGCCGTCGGCGTGCAGCCCGGACTGTCGCGCGGCCCGTGCGATTCGCTGCCCTATGGTCACCATGGCTGCGACTGTGTCCGGCGGCGTATCGGTGAGGTCGACGGTGTGCTGTTTCGGGATCACCAGCGTGTGGCCCCGGGTAAACGGTCGGATGTCCAGTAGTGCCAGGTAGTCGTCATTCTCATAGATCTTGATGGCCGGAGAGTCGCCGGCGACGACGGCGCAGAACACACAGGACATTCGGCTACGTTAGCGGGACATCTGTGGCGCCGACGCGGAGAGCCTTGGCGCGCGGCGAGTATGGAGGTACGCATGGACGCACGTGAGCTCGCCTTCGCAGGTGCCGCGCAACAGGCCCGCATGCTCGCCGACGGCACCGTCACCGCGTCGGCGCTGCTCGATGTGTACCTGGATCGCATCACCCGACTCGACCCTGAGCTGAGGTCCTACCGGGTGGTGCTCGCCGAGAGTGCCCGTGAGCACGCTGCCGCCGCCCAGACTCGCCTGGACGCGGGCGAACGGCTGCCACTGCTCGGTGTGCCGATCGCGATCAAGGACGACGTCGACATCGCGGGGGAGGTCACGACCTACGGGACGTCGGCCCATGGCGCGGCTCGTACCGCCGACGCCGAAGTCGTCCGCCGCCTCCGCGGGGCGGGCGCCGTTCTCGTGGGGAAGACCGCTGTCCCGGAGATGACCCTGTGGTCGTTCGCCGAAACGACGACGTTCGGTGCGACGCGAAATCCGTGGAACACCGACTTCACGCCGGGTGGCAGCAGCGCAGGCAGTGCCGCGGCGGTGGCCGCAGGACTGGCATCGATGGCATTGGGTTCCGACGGCATGGGATCGATCCGGATTCCGTCGACGTGGTGCGGTCTGTTCGGCCTCAAGCCGCAGCGTGACCGAGTTCCGCTGACGCCCCACGATGGCGCCTGGAACGGTTTGACCGTCAACGGCCCTATCGCGCGGACCGTTGAAGATGCCGCACTTTTCCTCGACGTGACGAGTGACGAATCCGGCTTCGTCGCCGCGGCCGCGAAAGAGCCCGGCAGGCTTCGGATTGCGGTGAGCATGAAAGTTCCCGCCGGAGTGGTGACCCGGGTAGGCGCCCAGCAGCGGCTGGCGATCGAGGAAGTGACCGGACTGCTGCGCGAGCTCGGGCATCAGGTTGTCATGCGGGACCCCGACTATCCGTCGACCGCGATCGCGCATGCGTTGTCGCGATATTTCCGTGGCGCTCATGACGACGTCCAGACGCTGCCTCGGCCGCAGCGGCTGGAGCCCCGCACCCGCAACTTCGCGCGAATCGGTTCGTTGATCTCGGACGAGCGCATGAAGCGGATCAGGGCGGCGGAGACTGGAATCGCCCAACGGGTCAACTCGATCTACGACGACGTGGACGTGGTCATCACACCTGGCACCGCGTTGGGCCCGTCGCGCATCGGCGCCTACCAGCGCCGCGGTGCGGTCTCGACGCTCGCGTTGGTCGCGGCCCGGGTGCCGTTTCAGGCGATGTTCAATGCCACGGGCCAGCCGGCCGCGGTCGTGCCTTGGGGTTTCGACGGCAATGGAATACCGACGTCGATCCAGCTGATTGGTCGGCCGTTCGACGAGGCGACGCTGCTGTCGCTGAGCGCCCAGATCGAGAAGGTGCGGCCGTGGGCGAATCGCCGCCCTGCGGTGTCCTAGTTCGTCGGCTGAACCGAAAATTCGCGAAACTCCGCTGACCCCGCCCAGACGCGGATCGTAGGCGTCCCGCAGACGGCGTCTCCCTTGGCGCGCACGACTGTCTGTCCGTCGATCCGGGCTGTGATGAACCCGTTCGTATCGATGCTGATGTCGAATGTGTGCCATTCATGGTCGAGCGGCGCCGGCACGAGGCTGTATGACTCTGCGGTCGGGTAAGCCACGGCGAAATAGCCGTTCAAGCCGAAGTCGTATTGAACGGCGGAGCCGTAAGAAGCCTCCTGGCCGGATGCGTCCTTCTGCAGGGTCGTCAGCCCGATTCCGAATCCTCCTGCGACACCTGAATTGTGGGAGATATCGCGGGCCGATCCTGTGATGTGGGTGCTGCACTGAGGCGGCCCGGGTGCGATGAGCCCCGACCACGCCGCCGTCCAGTTCTCGGTGGTGTTGTGGGTATCGAGGACGACCGAGCGGCCATCGACGCCGACCTTCGCGTCGATGCCGCCGAACGGTCTCCATTCGCGGAAGTCGACTGCAGCCATTGCCGGCGCCGGTGGGGCGGTAGACGCGCTGGACGCGATCGACGTCACTGGCGGGGCGGTCGACGTCACTGGCGGGGCGGTCGACGCGCTGGATGCGGTCGACGAGGCAGGTGGGGCCGTCGACGAACGGGTCGTGTACCAAATGCCCAGGCCGCCAAGGACAGCCGCGACCGCCGCGATGGCGGTGGGCACGACCCAGCGTTTCGATCGACGGGTCGTCGCGGCCGGCTGGGAGCTGGACGGCGATGCCGCAGGGACGGGCGGCGGCGCCATGAATGGTCGGCCGGGTGGTGGTGCAGGGCTCGCGAATCCAGTGTTCCGCGGCGGCTGTTGTCGGGTCGGCGGCGGTCGCAAAGGTGGGGGAGGCCGCTGAGGTGCAGGCCGCGTGGGTGACTGCGTCCGAACGGTGGGCAACGGGTTGGCCATCGGTGAGGTGATCGCGTCGCGCGCTGCGCGGGCCAACTGAACAGTGGTGGGATAGCGAGCCTTGGGGTCTTTGGCCATGCCGGTGGCGATCACGTCGTCGAACTTCGCCGGCGCGCCGGTGACGGACGGCCGTGGTGGCGGGGTCGCCAGGTGCCCCGCCACTTGCTGCTCCATGCTGTCGCCGGGAAACGGACGGCTGCCGGTCAGGCACTCATACAGCACACAGGCCAGTGCGTAGATGTCGGAGCGGGCATCGGCATCGCCCGTGCTGAAACGTTCTGGCGCCATATAGCGCAGCGTGCCGACCACCCCGCCGGTCGCGGTCAGGCCGGTCTCGCCGGCCGCTCGCGCTATGCCGAAATCGATCAAATACGCAAAGTCGTCGTCGTCGAGCAAGATATTGGAGGGTTTGATGTCCCGGTGCACCAACCCGACCTTGTGTGCGGCATGCACGGCCTTGGCTACCTGCTCGATGATCAGCACCGCCCGCGCGGGGTCCAGCGGCCCCTCGGCCAGCACGGTCTCCACATCACGGCCTTCGATCAGCCGCATGTCGACGAACAGGTGCCCGTTGATCTCGCCGTAGGTGTGAATGGGCACCACGTGCGGCTCGTTCAATTGTGCGGCGGCGTGCGCCTCGCGGCGGAACCGCTCCTTGAACACGCTGTCCTCAGCGAAACGAGCCGGAAGCAGTTTCAGCGCGACGATGCGATCGGTGACGGTGTCATGGGCCCGCCACACCTCGCCCATGCCGCCTCGACCGAGCAATGTGATCAGCCGGTACTGGCCGAACGGAGTCCCACCGCCATGTGGGGGACCAGTTGGACGATTGGTCATGACATGGTCTCAGCCATCGCCATGTGTCCCTCAAAGCCCAGATCGCTCGCCATCTTTCGGTAACGGGCCCGGAGATCTTGGTAAGCACCGTCGCCCTCGGCACGCGCCAGGAGTGTCCGCGCGCGCAACAGCCAGATGCTTTGCACAACGAACCCCGCGACCGATGATTCGGCCAGTCGTTCGACGGCGATCTTCGCATCCTGCATATCGTTCGGGTTGCCTCGATGCAGCAGTGCTTCTACCAAGACATTAATTGCATAACCATGCCAGAAGGTGTCGCCGGTGTCGAAGAGTTCGTTGACAGCCGAGCGCGACAGTGAGATCGCATCGGCGAGATCGCCAACCCTGGTCTTCTCTTGTGCGACGTGTGCATCGACGAGTGGGACGACGTTGTCCGTGTACCGCTTTTCGACGGCCATGGCGCGAACCTGATGCAACAACTCAAAACCTCGCGCGCGCGAACTTCCCCCCAACCGCACGAGAATGAGCCCGAGATACTGTATGCCCTGCCCGACATCGACGTTCCCTCCCGACTGCTCTGCGAGCGTCAGCGCTTCCTCTGCTTCATGCAGCACAGGATCCGTGGGAAAGAGCACGCCATTGACAATGGCGGCGATATACGTGTAATAGAGTGCGGCAGAGCGGGTTATGGGTTCGGCATTCCGGCTCATGGCGACCGCTCGCTCGAAGTCAGCGTTCCATCCCGCAACTCCCAGGTAGCACCGTGCCGTACCCCGCATCGCGACGATCAGGGTCAGCGGCGAACCCGTCGTCATCTTCCCTTTGGTGGCGTCGCCTCCGGCAAGCTCGATACCACGTTCTGCCAGCCGAAGTAGCTCGGGCATTTCGCCGCGTTCCGACTTGGCGGCCATGGCGGTCGGCAGCAGCGCGAGCGTCAGCGTCGGGTCACCGATGGCCTCGACCAGCCGGACAAGTTGAGTACCGGTTTGCGACGCCTCGGCCATCCGACTGTTGAAGAACTGATCCATCAGGTGCCCGGCCATGGCCATCGCCAGAGACCGCTGATCGTCGGCTGCGATACACAGGTCGCGCAACTCATCGAAGCCGGTCTCGGCGCCGCTGCCGAAGGACCGTGTTGCCGTTGCGCACAACAGGGTTCGCGGTGCGATGCGCTTTGCCGCACGATCTGCGTCGGACTCAGGTAGCAGGTCGGCAACGCGCTGTGCGCGACGCCAGCTGGTCACCGCGGCGGCATCGTCGCGGAGGTTCGACCAGTTCCCGGCGCGCATATGCCACTCGTACGCGGCGCGCAAGTCTTCAGCGGCCTCGAGATGCTCCGCAATCAATGCGGCATTCTCGTCGGCAGAGCCACGCGATTCGATCAAGCCCGCCAGTCGACGGTGTAATCGCGCGCGGTCTGACTTGAGCTGTGATTCATAGGTGACCGCGCGGATCAGTGGGTGCCGAAACGCGTACTGCGGACGCGGCCGGAACTCCACCTGGTCGACGAGTTCCGCAGCGATCAGCGTGGTGACATCGGCCTCCTCGATGAGCGCGGCCAGCAGATCGTCGTCGAACCTAGACCCGATGACCGCCGCGGCATTCAGTGTTTGTTTGGCCGCGTGTCCGAGGCGGTCGATACGAGCACCGATCGTTGCGTAAAGAGTGGCCGGGACATCGGCGTCGTCCACATGTCCGCAAAGACAATAGGAGCCGGGTTGTCCGCTGAGGACGCCGCGCTCAGCGAGATCTCGCACCATCTCCTCGGCGAAGAACGGATTGCCGCGCGCGCGTTCTGCCACCCGGACTGCCAGGTTTCCAAGCTCTGGACCGGTGCCTACCAGTTGGCCGGCGAGCTCTGCCGTCTGTGCGCTGGTGAGTGGGCGCAGCGCGACTGTTTGCGCTCCTGGGATCTGGCTCATCCGGCCCCGGTACTCCGGCCGATGGGTGAGCAATGTGAGTGCGGGAATCTGCGGGACGACCGCTAGGAAGTCGGATAACAATGACTCGCTGGCCTCGTCGATCCAATGTACGTCCTCGATGACGTACACCGCGGGCTCCGGGTTCGCCAATGCTGCGGAGTTGATCAGAGCGGTCAGTCGACGGCGACGTGCGTCCGGCGCGACCTCTGGCAAATCCGCCGAGGAAGCGCGAATCCCCAAGAGATCATCGAGCAGCACGAGGTCTTCGGAATCGGCGTCGGAAAACCGTTCGCGTACTTGCGTACGTGCCGCCGCTGCGGTCAGGTTCGCAACTTCCAGAGCTTCGCGTAACAGCCGGGCAGCGACATGGAAGGGAACATCGGTGGCGTGCGACTCGCAATAAGTGGTGTAGACGGGCAAGCCGCGAGCGACTGCGGCGGCCGTCGTTTCGCGGGTCAGTCGGCTCTTGCCGATACCCGGGGGACCGACGACGGCCACGACGCAGCCAGCACCGCTGATCGCCTCATCGAGGATCGCGTTGACAGTAGCGAGTTCCCACTTACGTCCGACGAGGGCCGATTCTGTGCGTTGCGGCGGCTGGTGGTCGCCGATCGCTAAGAGTCGCTTCGCAGCAACTGGTTCGACGATGTTCTTGATATGCACTGGCTCCGGTTCGCCGAGAACTGCGACGTTTTCCACCAGCCGGGCGGTCGACTCGCTCAGGATCACTCCGCCGGGACACGCAACTGACTCCATGCGTTGAGCCATGCCGACAACCTCGCCTATGGCCGTGTAATTTCCTGTGGTGGAGCCGATTTCGCCTGCGATCACCTGTCCCGAGTTCAGGCCGATTCGCAGCGGCAGCGTGGCACCTACGTCACTCTGGATTTCCAGGGCTGACAGGCAAGCGCGGAAAGCATGATCCTCCAAAGTGTTTGGTGCGCCGAATACCGCCATGATGCCGTCACCGGTGAACTTGTCAATCGTTCCGCCGTAGCGCGTGACAATTGCCGTCGAGCGGTCCAGCAGGTCGGCCATGACTTCGCGCAAGCGTTCCGCGCCCACCGTCGAGGCCAGGTCCATCGAGCGGACGACGTCGGCGAACAGCACGGTCACTTGCTTGTACTCGGCTGCTGGTGCCTCGATGCGGGCGCCGCAGGCGTCACAGAAGCGCGCTTCATCGCGCGGTTGTGCGCCGCACGCCCGGCAAATCACCGCTGCCGCCATCGACCCCACCTGCTTGCATTGCTGCTGACCTGAGAATAGGGCCAGTCGGCGCCGCCGGGAACGTTATTGACGTGCGGTTATGGCCTGATGCCAGGCTGCCATCTTGTCTTCGTATCGCATGGTCTGCGCCGGACTCGTCGACGGAAGCCGTAGATAAGGCACGTCTGGGGCGAGACGGACGAGACGGTTGAAGTTCTTCTCCGCGGCGGCACCGTTGAAGAAAATTCTTCTGATTCCGGGATGCGCGGCGAAAAGATCTCCAAAATCGTTGGGCACCATGCTGTCCGGTTCGACGGCCGAATCCAGGCTGCCCTCGCGCCTGCATGACTTCAGCACATCCCACACCGCGACGCCGTTGGCGACGAGCGCGGCGGTCCGATCGTCGTACGGATCGTCGGCAGCGAAGCCGTACAACTCGCCGGTGATCCGCCAGAACGCGTTGCGGGGATTGCCGTAGTACTGCTGAGACGCCACCGACATCACGCTCAGCATGTTGCCGAGTATCAGCGTGTGCGCACCCTCGCCGACGATCGCCGGGAGTCCATGCAGCTGTGGCGCGGCCATGGAGCCGAATATCGCACGACGCCGCGGTATACGTTGAATCGGTGGCCGAGGATTTCGACATCGAGGCATCTGGGCTGCTCGACGGTCTCGATGACAGCGCCCGTACCGCGCGCGCCGAACTGATCGAGTGGCTGCTGGATGAAGGCTTCACCGTCGATCGGATCAGGACGTCGTTCATGCCCATGTTGCTCGCGGCGCGCCGGGTCCTCGGTGATGACGGCACGTACGTGTCGGCACGCGAAACGTGCGAGAAGACCGGCATCGACCTGGAACTGCTCCAACGCCTGCAACGGGCGATGGGCTTGCCGACCGTCGACGATCCCGACGCCGCCACGCTGTTGCGCGCAGATGCCGAAGCCGCGGCGTTCGGGCAACGCTTCATCGAACTGGGCATCGAGCCCGACCAGCTCGTGCAGATCACCCGCCTTCTGGCCGACGGATTGTCGCGAGCGGCGGAGGTGATGCGGTATGCCGGTCTGGCCCAGATTCTCGAGCCGACGGCCACCGAGTTGAGCGTCGCGAAGAACTCGAAGATGCTCGTCGGCGAGGCGGAGCCGTTGCTCGGTCCGATGATCCAGGAGATGCTGCGCCTTCAGCTGCGACATCTGCTGGAGACCGAGGCCATCAGCGCATCGGAAATCGCGGAGGGACAACGAGTACCGGGCGCCCGCTTGGTGAGCATCGCCTTCGCCGACCTTGTCGGTTTCACCCGCCTCGGCGAAGTGGTGCCACCGCAGGATCTCGAACGACTCGCACATCGCCTGGCCGACCTCGCGCACGAGGCCGCGGTTCCGCCGGTGCGCTTCATCAAAACCATCGGCGACGAAGTCATGCTCGTCAGTCCCGAGCCGGTACCGCTGCTCGAGGCCGTGATGACGTTGGTGGATGCGACGGAAGGCGACGACGACTACCCGCGACTGCGGGCGGGCATGGCGACGGGCATGGCCGTCAGCCGGGCCGGCGACTGGTTCGGCAGTCCGGTGAACCTCGCCAGCCGGGTCACCGGCGCCGCCCGTCCCGGTTCGGTTCTCGTCTCGGAGTCGACGCGCGAGGCCATCGGCGACGACGAAAGATTCACCTGGTCCTTCGCGGGTGCGCGCCACCTCAAGGGCATCAAGTCGGACGTCAAGCTTTTCCGCGTCCGCCGATCAACCGACTGAGCGGTGGCCACCGGTTTACGATCCAGAGATGAATCGGGTGGTGATGGGTCTGACCTCGACGGTCGTACTGACCGCGGGAATTTCCGGTGCGGCCGTGGCGCAGGGCCAGCCGCCGCCGAACCCGGGTCCGTGCAACTTCACATTGTCGGCGCCGCAGGTGGTCCAGGTCGACGGCGTGGCGAAGGTGACCGCCACGTTGACTCCTGCCGGTTGCCTCGCGCCCTGGAAACCCAAGTACGGGGTGGCCTGCCTGTCCATCCAGGGTCAGTCCGAACGTTGCACGAACGCCAGAAATGCGGCCCCGGCGCAGGTGTATTTCGAGCCCTACACCCCAGGCACGGTCTACGAGTCGTCCGGCAGGGGTTGCAGCGCGATTTTCGACTACACGACAGACCCCAACTGTTTGTTGCTCGGACCGGTCAACGCCACTCTCTAGCTTTCGGCCTGCCCTAGGCATCATTCGAACATATGTTCGACAAAGCGGCTATTCAGGTGTAGCGTGGATCGCAAGTTCGAAAAAGAAGTTCTCCCCGGGAAGGGCAACTGAGAGCTTCACCCGCACGCATTGCTCGTGTGCGCATTCTTCGTGAAAGCTTGGGTAACCGCCTTGGACGCTATGCATTTCGACACCTTCATAAATGAGCTCATCGATGACCTCGCCCCGTCGCCCGTCCCTGAGGATGACGCCGACCGCAGCTTGTTTCATCTGCTGGATTGTCCGCGGCGGGTGGTCGATGAGCAGCCGCTGCTGGCGGTCCTGGTCGCCGCGGTCGCCGCGACCAATCTCCTCCACCATGTGATCGCACAAGCGACCGCCGCCGCCGAACGCCTCGGCATCCCCGCCCGCCAACACCTGAGATCGGGAGCCGGCTTGCTGACCAGTCTGGGAGTGGCCCCCGGGGCTGCCCACCGGGCGGTCCGCGTCGGACGTGCCGCGCATACGGTGCCTGCAGTGACCCAGCAACAGCGTCTCGGGGGACTCGGCATCGAGTTCGTAGACGCGGTCGGCCAAGGCGTCGCACGTGTGGGTGCCCGGGTGGAGCTGTCGGAGCAGGACCGGTCGAAGATCGTGACCACGTTGATGATTCAGACCACGCCGGCGAGAGTGAACGCGAAGGCCCGGCAAATTGCCATCGCAAAGACCTCGGCACAACCGCACTCGCAGCGGGAGGGGGCGGTGCCGGTCGCTGAGAACACCGACCTCAACGAGATGACCCTGATTCAGAACGACGAGGGTCGGATCGGGGCCACTCTCGACCTCGATGTGCTCACCGGCGAAGAACTGTTTGCGGCGTTGAACCCACTGTGTCGGCCCGTACCCTTGCCGGACGGATCGCCGGACCCGAGGTCAACCGGGCGGCGGCGCGCTGATGCGTTCGGTCAGCTGGTACGCACATATCTGTCCAACTCGCGGCGCCCGACTTCTGGTGGGGTGCTCCCGCACGTCACCTTGATCCGGCCTGCCGTCGCCATCACGCCAGCAGGAGTGTCGGTGGGGGTGCTCGGCGAGCAGGCCGTGGACACGCTCGGTTTCGCCGGGCCGATCACCGCCACCACCGCGGAACTCATCTGCTGTGACAGCACCGTCGAGACTGTGCTGGTCGACCAGAACTGTGCGCCGTTGGATGTGGGGCGCGGTCAACGGTTGTTCCCACCCACAATCCGCAAGGCGCTGGCAACGCGGGACCTCGGATGCGCCTTCCCCGGTTGCGGCAGACCGGTGTCGTGGTGCGACGCCCACCACATAACGCCCTGGGGCACAGGAGGAATCACCAGTGTCGACAACGGTGTGATGTTGTGTCGATGCCACCACACAGTGATCCACCACAGCGACTGGCAGGTCTACCTCGGAGCCGATCGTCACCCCTGGTTCATCCCCCCGCACAACGACACCGGCACTGAGCCGCAGCACCTGCGTTCGCATGCACGACGCACATTGACCGCCATGCCGACTGCGGCATAAGCCACCGAGACGCTCTTTGACAACTACACAGTGGAATGCCGCAGACATGCGACGGCGGTCGTTCGTCGGCGGTCGCTTACGATCAGCCGATGCGCGGTTCGAAGATCCTCATCACCGGCCCTACCGGGCAGGTCGCCGTTCCGGTCGCCAAGGCCCTTGCGGCCGACAACGAGGTGTGGGGGATTGCCCGTTTCACCGACGCCGAGGGGCGAGCCGACCTCGAGAAGTCGGGCGTTCGCTGCGAGACGGTGAACCTCGCCAGCGGCGACTTCACCGGGCTTCCGAGCGATTTCGACTACGTCATCAATCTGGCGGTGGCCAAAAGCGGCAGGTGGGACAAGGATCTCGCTGCCAACGCGGAATCGGTCGGACTCCTGATGGCGCACTGCCGCGAGGCGAAGGGTTTCCTGCACTGCTCATCGGGAGCCGTCTACGATCCGCCCGACGATGACCCCCGCTCTGAACGCACGGCGCTGGGGGACAACCACAAGCCAATGTTCCCAACGTATTCCATCTCGAAGATCGCGGGCGAAGTCGTCGTGCGCACGATGGCGCGCGCGCTTGACATGCCCAGTGTCATAGCCCGCCTCAACGTGCCTTACGGCGACAACGGAGGGTGGCCGTTCTTCCACATGGAGATGATGCTCGGTGGCTCTCCGATCCCCGTTCCGCCCGGGGGCCCGGCCCGCTACAACCTGATGCACGAGGACGACATCATCGCCACCATCCCGAAACTCTTTGAGGTGGCGTCGGTTCCGGCGACAACCGTCAACTGGGCCAGTGAGCAGTACGTCAGCATCCAGGAATGGTGCACCTTCTTGGGCTCACTCGTTGGCGCGGAGCCGACATTCGAAGAAAGCGATCAGGCGTTGCGCGGCAACCCGCTGGACGTGTCCTACATGCGCGAGCTCATCGGTCCCGCGACCGTCGACTGGAAAGACGGCCTGCGCCGCATGGCGGCCAAATTCCACCCCGAGTTGGTCGGCTGACTAGCGCGATGGCCTGAACCGGCGCAGTCGCAGGCTATTGCTGACGACGAAGACCGAGCTGAAAGCCATTGCGGCACCGGCGATCATCGGGTTGAGCAAGCCGGCCGCGGCCAATGGCAGCGCGGCGACGTTGTAGGCGAACGCCCAGAAAAGGTTGCCCTTGATCGTTGCGAGCGTCCGGCGCGACAACCGGATCGCGTCCGGAACAGTGCGAAGATCATTGCGGACGAGCGTCAGATCGCTCGCTTCGATCGCCACGTCCGCGCCGCTGCCCATCGCCAGGCCCAGGTCGGCCTGGGCAAGCGCGGCCGCATCGTTGACCCCGTCACCCACCATCGCCACGATTTTTCCGTCGGCCTGCAGGCGCTTGACGACGTCGACCTTCTCGGTGGGCAGTACCCCGGCGATCACCTCGTCGATTCCCACCTGTGCCGCCACCGTGCGGGCAGTCGCTTCGTTGTCGCCCGTGAGCAGGATCGGCGTAAGTCCCAGAGCGCGAAGCTCTTCGACGGCCTCTGTTGACGTCGGTTTCATCGCATCGGCGACCACCAGCACACCCAAGGCGGTCCCGTCCCGGCCGACGGCAACCGCCGTCTGACCCTTGGATTCCGCCAGGCGGATGGACTCGGCAAGCTTGGATGGCACCTGCGTGAACAGCCGCGCTCGTCCTACTGTCACGTCGTCGCGGTCGACGATCCCTCGAACACCGAGCCCACGTAGATTCGTGAAGTCCACTGCCGCAGGCAATTCGCCGACCTTCTCGCGCGCACCGGTCGCGATGGCCTTCGCGATCGGATGTTCGGATGACTCCTCGAGCGCGCCCGCGAGCCGCAGGATCTCCGCCGTGCGCTCACCCTCGGCGGCGATCACGTCGACCAACGTCATCATCCCGGTGGTCACCGTGCCCGTCTTGTCCAACAAGATGGTGTCGACCTCGTCTGTCGACTCCAGCACCTCCGGGCCCTTGATCAGTATGCCCAGCTGCGCACCACGACCTGTGCCGACCATCAATGCCGTCGGCGTCGCGAGGCCCAGCGCGCAGGGGCACGCGATGATCAGCACCGCGACCGCGGCGGTGAACGCCGCTGCGACCGGTCCACCCGTGCCGATCCAGAAGCCCAGCGTCGCGACGGACAACGCAATGACGATCGGCACGAACACACCAGAGATCCGGTCCGCCAGCCGCTGGGCCTGAGCCTTCCCGTTCTGGGCGTCCTCCACGAGTCGGCTGATCTGCGCGAGCGCGGTCTCGGAGCCCACCCGGCTGGCGCGCACCACGAGCCTGCCGTCGGCATTCACGGTGGCGCCGACCACCTCGGAACCCGGCGCGACCTCGACGGGAACCGATTCGCCGGTCAGCAGCGACGCGTCGACGGCCGAATGTCCTTCGACCACAACACCGTCGGTGGCAATCTTTTCGCCGGGGCGCACCACGAACTCGTCGCCGACGTTCAGCTGATCGATCGGGATGCGCCGCTCGGCACCGTCTCTGCGAACGGTCACATCTTTGGCGCCGAGTTCGAGCATCGCCCGCAGCGCCGCACCCGCGCGTCGCTTGGACCGCGCTTCGAAATAGCGCCCCGCGAGGATGAAGGTGGTGACACCCGCGGCCGCCTCGAGATAGATGTTGCCACTGCCGTCGGTGCGGCCGATGGTCAGCTCGAACGCGTGGGTCATCCCCGGTGTGCCCGCGGTGCCCCAGAACAGCGCGTAGACGGACCACCCCAGCGCGGCCAGGGTTCCCATCGAGATCAGCGTGTCCATGGTGACGGTGCCGTGCCGCAGGTTCGCCCACGCCGCCCGGTGGAACGGCCATGCGCCCCAGATCACCACCGGTGCAGCCAATGCCAGCGACAGCCACTGCCAGTAGGTGAATTGCCACGCGGGCACCATCGCCAGCGCGACGACCGGCACCGTCAGTGCCAGACAGATCAGCAGCCGGGCCCGAAGCGCGGCCGTCGGATCATCTTCCGCCACAACCGAATCCGGCGTGGGTAGATGTGCCTGGTACCCGGCGCCCGCCACCGTCGCCACGAGTTGTTCGGTGGTGACGTCGTCACCGAACTCGACGCGGGCCTTCTCGGTCGCGAAGTTGACTGTGGCGGTGACACCGTCGATCTTGTTGAGCTTCTTCTCGATTCGATTGGCACACGACGCGCACGTCATGCCGTCGACTGAGAGTTCGACGACGGACATGTCAGTGCTGGTGCCCGCCGCCATCACCGGCGGGGGCGGGTTCCGTCGCCGAGGCGGCTTCGGTGACGTTCACGGTGAACGCGGCCGTGCGCACGACATCGCCGTGCTGGAAATCGAGGAACAACCGGTAGGACCCCGTGCTGGGGAACGTCGTGTGGAAGCCGATCTCCGGACCCG
Organism: Mycobacterium sp. NPDC051804; assembly: GCF_044452905.1. Taxonomy (NCBI): domain Bacteria; kingdom Bacillati; phylum Actinomycetota; class Actinomycetes; order Mycobacteriales; family Mycobacteriaceae; genus Mycobacterium; species Mycobacterium sp. NPDC051804. The sequence goes on from NZ_JBITCD010000006.1 coordinate 548,573, forward strand.
CGTCCGCGGCGCCGCCGTCGGGCTCGCTCATCGGATGCACATGCAGGTAGGCGAGGTCAGGCGCGCGGACGGCGACGAGATGTCCGTAGGCGCCGAGGTAGGGCTGCAGATCGTCGACGGGCTTGCCGTTCCGGCTGACCGACAGTGTCAGCATCGATGCTTCGTTGACTCTCGGTGTCCCGCGCAGCGTCACCGTGTAGTCGTCGACCTGCGCGGTCTGTGCTGCCGGAGGCAGCGGTTGCGGATCGTACTTGCCCGCGACGTGCAGGTTGGCGCCCAGCGTCAGCGCTGGGCCGCCAGTCGGCATGAAGTCGGCGAAGACGCGGTAGTCGCCGGCGCGGGAGAGGTTGAGCGGCACGCTCCACGTGCCCTGATCGTCGAGGGTCGGGTGAACGTGCTGGAACACCGCAAGGTCGTTGCGCACGACGATCAGGTGCAGCAGCTTTTCGTGTGTCTCGACGTAGCGCTTCACCGGCGCTCCCGTTGGGCTCAGAATCTGGAACTTCAGCGGCACATCGGGATTGGCCAAAGCGATCGAGTTGTCCAGGGCCAGCGTGTAGCCGTCCTGCGTGGTCTGCAGTCCGCCGGGCAGCTCTGGTGCGGCCGTCGCCGTCGATTCCTGCGGGGTGACGGCGTTGCCGATCCAGACGGAGACGGCGAACACCACCGCAAGGCCGACGACGAATGCAATGACCTTCTGTCCGGTCTTCATCAGCTGGCCAGCCGGTAGCCGGCGTCCTCGACCGCGGTCCTGATCGCGTCCGCCTCGACCGCGCTGTCGCTGTTGATGGTGACCTTGCCGCTGGCCACGTCGACCTCGACGGTACGCACGCCTGGGATCTCGGTGATTTCTTCACGCACCGACGTGGCGCAATGTCCGCAGCTCATTCCGGTTACGGTGACCGTTGTCGTGCTCATGACTACATGGGTACCATACCCCCATAGGGTATGCAAACCGCCCTGTCACCTGGCAACATCGGCGACCATGCGCGTACTGGTGCAACGAGTGACATCAGCAGCGGTCCGAGTCGACGGCAAGACCGTCGGAGCGGTGCGTCCCGCCACCCAGGGATTGGTCGCGCTGGTCGGCGTCACGCATGACGACGACGCGTCAAAGGCGCAGCGCATGGCCGAAAAGCTCTGGCAATTACGCATTCTCGACGACGAAAAGTCGGCGGGCGATGTGAACGCACCGGTGCTCGTCGTCAGCCAGTTCACGCTCTATGCCAACACCGCCAAGGGCCGCCGCCCCGCCTGGAATGCCGCCGCACCGCGCTCGGTAGCCGAGCCGCTGGTGACAGCGTTCGCCGAGGCCCTGCGTCAACTCGGTGCCCAGGTCGAGACCGGGGTGTTCGGGGCACACATGCAGGTCGAGCTGATCAACGACGGCCCCGTGACGGTGCTGCTCGAGTTGTGACCGGCCGCTCCGGCCTGCGCGGCGAGTGTTGGGTTGTGTCACGGTCATGTGAGTTTCGCGTGACATAACCCAACACTCGAGTGCCCCTTAGTGCGCGGTCGCGACCGGAGGGATGCCCTCCGAGGGCTGCACGATGACGAAGCCCGGACCGTAGAACGACACCTGAACCGCCTCGCCGGAGCCGCGGCCGATCAGCGCGCCTGCCTTGAAGCTCGTCTTCAGTTGTGTCTGTAGATTCGCCGACCACGCGACCACCGCGTTGGTGTCGGCGAAGGTGGGTGCTTCCGCGGCATTCAGGACGACGGGCGGGCCGTCGGTGGTGAGCGCCACCCAACCCGTACCGCGCAACGTCGTATTGAACAGCCCGCCGGCCACCATGCTGCCGCCCTTGACGCGCTCGATATTCCAGTCGAGGCTCGCCGAGAAGGCCAGCACGTTCTTGCCGCTGATCGACAAACCCGAGTTCGTCAGGTTCAACAGATGGACGTCGTACGCACGCTCGGCCAGGAACACGTCGCCCTGTCCCTGGCACCTCATCAGCGGCAGCCCCTCGCCCGTCAGCGCCTTCTTGATGAATTTCGATGCGCCGCCGCCCTCGAACGCGAAGTCGACATTGCCCTGATAGGCGACCATCGCGCCCTGGCGTGCCATGAACGGTTCACCGAGGCGCACTCGCAGCAGCTTCGAGTTCTGGTTCGCGATTGGTTTGGCCTCCTTCTCGCTGAACCGTCCGTCGACCAGATCGCCACTGATACCTGAGAATCCGTCGCCGGCGGGTTGCCCGGGGACGGCGGCTGCCTGGGGTGGCCCGGCCTGGTGCTGCGGCGCAGGTCCTTGGGGTGGAGCACCCAGGGGTGCCCGGACGACCTGCCCTTGATGAGATACCTGATCCGTCCACTGCTGGCCGTCCCACCAGCGGTGCTCGTAGCGACCTTCGGGGTCCGGCCGCCAACTTCCGTTATTAGGTCCTGTCATGGGGACAAAACTAATCCGACGACTGGCATCCTGGGCAGATGGCAAAAGAAATTGACCGGGTGCGCGCGCAGAGCGCCCTCGCGGTCATCAAGCAGCACCCGGGCATGGTGCTGTTCGTGGCCTCCCCGGTGATCATCGGGCTGGGTCTGGTGTGGTGGCTGGTCAGCCCTACCTTGGCCATCCTGTTGTTCATCGGCGCGGTCGTCGGCGGCGGCGCGGTGCTGCTCATGAATCGCCGGTAGCGCCAAGTAAGCAACCGCTGTTCGCTTGCGGAGAAAGCCGTCCCAACTGGGTTGTAACGATGTAATCATGTAATCATGAGACACCACCATTCCGGCAGAAGGTCCAGTCGCTCCGGCGGCTGGCAGCAGGCCGAACAACCCGACGCGAGCAGTGCGGGCGACTGGTTTTCCGGTCGTCTGCCCGAAGGCTGGTTCAGCGGCGACCCGACAGTCGTCGTCGACCGCGAAGAGATCACCGTTATCGGCCGCCTCCCCGAAACCGACGTTGAGGAATGCGAAGCTCACGCATCCGGTAGGGTCGCGCGCTTCCGCGAGGAGACGCGTTCGGAGCGCATGCGCATCGCAGACGAGGCCGAGCACCGCTACGGACGTAAGGTCGCGTGGGGTGTAGAGGTCGGAGCCGACGGAGCCACGCAACGAATTCTGTTCACCCACATCGCCGTACCGGTGATGACGCGGTTGCGTCAGCCGGAACGCCAGGTGCTCGACACACTGGTGGATGCGGGTGTGGCCCGCTCCCGCTCCGATGCGCTCGCGTGGTCGGTCAAGCTGGTCGGCGAACACGCCGATGAATGGTTGGGCAAGCTGCGTGACGCCATGCGCAACGTCGACGATCTGCGCGCCGAGGGCCCACAGCTCTAAACAGGCTCGACGCCCACGTACCCCGAGCTCAGTGCCGAGGTCCCCGAGAGCGGATCGACGGCGACGTCATCGATCAGCAGATTGCGGTTGGCGCCGTAGGACACTGGGTCGTTGCCGCTGCGCGGATCGAAGATCCTTGAGCCCCAACCGTGATCGACGATCACCACCCGGCGGCGAGGTCGGTCGCTGACTGAGGCGGTCAACTCGATCTGTCCGATGGGGGAGAAGACCCGCACGGCGTCGCCATCCGCGATTCCCAGCGCCGCCGCGTCCTCAGGGTTGATCACCACGTCATTGCGCTTACCCGAGGGGTGCAGCCCCGGCAGCTCGTTGAGCCAGGAGTTCATCGAGTGCCGGTTGCGACGATTCGCCAGCTGGAACGGGTACCCGACCGGCACGTGCGGCGCCGGTTCGGCGAGCAGTTCCCTTGTGCGAGAGACGAATTCCGGCGGCGCGGCGTGCACCTTCTTGTCCTCGGTGCGCAGCGCGCCGCGAAAATGGCCGAACTCCCGTGGCCCCAGCACCATCCCGTGCGGGTTGGACATCAGATCGCGCCAACTGAGCTTGTGGCCGTTGACCTTTCGACTGGTCGCGACGAGCAGCCGGTTCAACCAGCTCGGAGTGAACTCCAGGCCCGGTCTCCGGGTCAGCCTGGCGAGTGCGCGGGTGGCCCGCACGAAGCCGTTCATCCCTTTGGCTCCGAAGAGTGGCTTGCGCATCGCGATCGCGAGATCGACGAAGATGCGCCACTCCTCGCGTGCTCCAGGCGGCGGATCGACCACCGCCCGCCCGTACTGCACATACGGCTCGTCGTGCAGGTTGCTCGTCAGGGCCATCAGGTCGTCTCGTTCCAGCCAGTGCACGGCGGGTAGTAGCCAGTGCGCATGACGGTGACTTTCGCGCTGTACCAAGTCGATCGCGACCAACAGATCCAGTTGTGCGAGTGCGGCGTCCAGCTTGGCGCCGTGCGGCCCGGACACCACGGGATTGCCGCAGTTGATCACCATCGCGCGTATCTGCCCGGGACCGGGTGTGGTGATCTCATCGGGCAGTTCCGCCAGGGCGTGGGCACCGGCGACCAGGTCGCTGCCGCGCAGCCGGCTCTTGTGTGTCGGCGGTTTAGCCATGCCCGACAGCCGCAGCGCATCGACATAGCCGGGCTCGAACCGCCGTCCGCCCGGCCGGTCCATCCGGCCCGTGATGACGTTGAGCACGTGGCCCAGCCATTCACCAATCGTGCCTGTCACATGTAGCGAGACGCCGGTGCGGGTGACGACCATCGCGCGCTTGGCGGTCGCGAAATCCCTTGCCACTTGTTCGATCACCGCGCGCGGAACGTCGCATCGCGCGGCCAGGTCGTCGAGGTCCGCGTCGGCGACCAGCGCACGCAGATCGTCCACGCCGGTGGCGAGATCTCGGCAGTCGACGGCGTGTTCGCGCTGTTCGTCCAGGATCACCTTGACCATGGCGAGTAACAGTGCCCAGTCCTGTCCAGGTCGCACCGCCAGATGCAGGTTCGCCTTGTCCGCGGTCTCGGTCCGCAGCGGGTCGACGACGACGATCTGCGCGCCGCGGCGCTGCCGCTCCAGTGCGCGCTGCCAGCCGCCCGGCACGGTTTCCAGCCAGTTCCATGCGCTGACCGCGGGATTGGCGCCGACCAGTAAGAAGTAGTCGCAGTTGTCGACGTCGGATACCGGCGCCATCAGGATCGAGCCGTACATCGCGTCGGCGACGACGTGCATCGCGTTCTGGTCCACCGACCCGACGGCGTAGCGGTTCTGGGTCCCGACGGCATCCAGCCACGCGATCATGAACAGCACGTTGGACGACGAGTAGCCGGTCGGGTTTCCGTAGTACAGCCCGACCGCGTCGGGACCGTCGGCGTCGATCAGCGCCGTCATCCGCGCGGCGATATCGGTGATCGCCTCGTCCCAGCTGGCTTCGACGTAGGAGTCGCCGACCCGGCGCATCGGAGTCACGATCCTGCGCGGGTGTTCGACAAGCTGATTAGCGGTTCTGCCCTTGGCGCAGAAGTCATGCCAGCTGTGCGGGTTCTTCTTGTCCGGCGAGATCCTGGTCACCCGGTTGTCCTCGACCGTGACCTCGAGACCGCAGGCTGCCGAGCAGTATCTGCAGAAGGTGTACGCCGTCTTGCTCATCGATTTGTCAGACTACGGCGACTACACCTGTGTCATAGACCAATAAGCGCCACGCTTAGCCATCAGCTGTGCGTGGTTGCCCTGTTCGACGATGCGACCGGCCTCCAGGACGACGATGACGTCGGCGTCGCGGATCGTCGAAAGCCGGTGCGCAATGATGAAACTCGTTCGATCGCGGCGTAGCTCAGCCATTGCCTGCTGGATCAACAGCTCGGTTCTGGTGTCGACAGAGCTCGTCGCCTCGTCGAGCAACAGCAGCTGCGGGCCGGACAGGGTGGCACGGGCGATCGTGATGAGCTGTTTCTCGCCCGCGCTGATGTTTCCGCCGTCCCCGCGGACCCAGGTCTGATACCCGTCGGGCAGGTGGTGCACGAACCGGTCGACGTAGGCGGCCTTGGCGGCCTCGATCACCTCGTCCTCGCTTGCGTCCGGTCTGCCGTAGGCGATGTTGTCGTAGATGGTGCCGCCGAACAGCCACGTGTCCTGCAGCACCATCCCGATGCGCGATCGCACCGATTGGCGGCTCACGGTCGCGATGTCCACGCCGTCCAGCAAGATCTGGCCGGAGTCGACGTCGTAGAACCGCATCAGCAGGTTCACCAGCGTGGTCTTGCCTGCACCCGTCGGCCCGACGATCGCCACCGTGCTTCCGGGTTCGGCGATCAGCGACAGGTCCTCGATGACGGGTGTGCCTTCGCGGTAGCTGAAGTTGACGTTCCTGAACTCCACGCGGCCGGGGCGCCCGTCGGGCGACTGCGGCATCGGCCCGGGTTCGGGCGACTCCTCCTCGGTGTCGAGTAGCTCGAACACCCGCTCGGCGCTCGCCACACCGGATTGCAGGGTGTTGTACATGCCGGCGACCTGCGTCAGCGGTTGGTTGAACTGGCGGACGTACTGGATGAATGCCTGGATGCTGCCGAGGGTGATCTGACCCGTCGCGACCTGAAGCCCGCCGACCACCGCCACCGCGACATAGCTGATGTTGCCGATGAACACGGTCGCCGGAGACACCAGGCCCGAAAAGAACTGTGCTCCAAAGCTGCTGTCGTACACGTCTTGGTTGAACTCGCTGAACTGCTGTTGGGCATGGGCGCGATGGCCGAACGTCTTGACGATGGTGAAACCGCTGTACGTCTCCTCGATGTGCGCGTTGAGGCGTCCGGTGTTGGCCCACTGCGCGACGAACATGCGCTGGGATCGCCGCGCGATCACCCGGGTTGCCCACAGCGACAGCGGCACAGTGATCACGGTGAGCAGCGTCAGCAACGGCGAGATGGTCAGCATCATCACCAGGACCGCGAACACCGTCAGTACCGATGTCATCAACTGGCTGATCGTCATCGACAACGATGTCTGGATGTTGTCGACGTCGTTGGTGACCCGGCTGAGTACCTCGCCGCGCTGACGAGAATCGAAGTAGGACAGCGGCATCCGGTGCAGTTTGTCCTCGACGTCGGAGCGCAGGCGCATCATCGTGCGCTGCACCGCGACGTTGAGCAGCCTGGCTTGCAGCCAGATCAGCAGCGCGGCGACCAGGTACAGGCTCAACGCCAACAGCAGTGTGCGGCCGACCGCCGCGAAGTCGACGCCCTGGCCCGGTACGACGTTCATCCCGGACAGCAGGTCGGCAAACGTGTTGTCGCCACGCGCGCGGGCCGCCTCGACTGCCTGCTCTTTGGTCAGGCCTGCGGGCAGCTGACGGCCGATCACGCCGTTGAACAACAGGTCGGTCGCGTGCCCGAGAATGCGCGGCCCGACGACGCCGATCGCGATCCCGCCGATTCCCAGCAGAACGACCGTCGTGGCCAGTGCCCGCTGCGGCGTCAGCTGTTTGACCAATCTGATCGCCGAACCCTTGAAGTCCCGCGACTTCTCGGTCGGCGCCTGCACTGCCACACGCGCGGAGCGTCCCAACGATCCGGTCATGGCACACCCACTGATTGCGAGTCGGCGAACTCCGCGTACTCGGGGCACTCCGTCATCAGCGTCTCGTGGGTGCCGATCCCGAGAACGCGGCCGTTGTCGATCACGATGATCTGATCTGCCTGAGCCACGGTCGAAATGCGCTGGGAAACAATCACAACCGTGGACGCGGCCGACTCTGCTCGAAGCGCGGCCCGCACCCGTGCGTCGGTTCGCACATCGAGTGCCGAGAACGCATCGTCGAAGAGGTAGACCGCGGGACGTCGGATGACCGCTCGTGCAATGGCCAGCCGCTGTCGCTGTCCACCGGAAAAGTTGATGCCACCCTGTGCAACGCGCATCTGCAACCCGTCGGCGTGGCCGCGCACGAAATCATCGGCGGCCGCCACCTCCAGCGCATGCCACATGTCATCCTCAGTGGCGTCCGCGTTGCCGTAGCGCAGATTGTCGGCGACGGTCCCCGAGAACAGGTAGCCCCGCTGCGGCACCACACCGATGGCCGCCCACAGCTGTTCGGGATCAAAGTCGCGAACGTCGATGCCGTCCATGCGTACCGATCCGGACGTCACGTCGTACAGCCGGCAGATCAGCGCCACCAATGTCGACTTTCCCGAACCGGTCGATCCGACGATCGCCGTCGTCGTCCCCGGACGGGCGACGAACGAAACATCCTGCAGCACAGGTCGCTCGGCGCCGGGATAGCTGAACGAGGCACCGTCCAAACGAATCTCACCGACGATAACGTCGGGCCGCACCGGTTCCTGGGGACTGTTGATCTGCGGTTCGGTCGACAACACCTCTCCGATTCGTTCGGCGCACACCGACGCCCGGGGGATGAGGACCAGGATGAAGGTCGCAAGCAGCACCGCCATCAGGATCTGCATGAAATAGGCGAGGAACGCGATCAGCGAACCGACCTGCATCTGGCCGGCGTCGATGCGTAAGCCGCCGAACCAGATCAGCGCGACGCTTGAGATGTTGATGACGAGTGTCGTCGAAGGCAGCATCAGCGCCTGCCAGCGGCCCGCCTCGATTGCGGTCTCGGCGACGGCCTCGTTGGCCTCCGCGAATCGCTTGCGTTCGAAGGGTTCCCGGGTGAAGGCGCGAATAACGCGGATGCCGGAGAGCTGTTCGCGCATGACCCGGTTGATGCCGTCGATGAGCCGCTGCATACGCCGGAAGATCGGCAACAGGTGCGAGACGATCCAGTAGTTGGCGGCGGCCAGGATCGGCACACTGACCAGAAGTAGCCATGACAGGCCGGCGTCTTGGTGCAGAGCCATGAAGATGCCGCCGATCGACATGATCGGCGCCGTGATGAGCATGGTGCAGGTCAGCTGAACGAGCAGCTGGATCTGCTGGACGTCGTTCGTCGTCCTGGTGAGTAGTGACGCCGCGCCGAACCGCGCGGTCTCCTCGGCCGAGAACCCGGTGACGTGGTGAAAGATCGAGGAGCGCAGGTCACGGCCGAACCCCGAGCCGGCCCGCGACCCGAAGTACACCGCCCCGATCGCACACAACACCTGCAGTGCGGTGACCGCGAGCATCACGCCACCGAGCTCGACGATGATCGGCAGATCGCCCTTGGCGACGCCGTCGTCGATGATCGCGGCGTTGACGGTCGGGAGGTACAGCGATGCCAGGGTGCTGATCAACTGGAGCAGCGCCACGGTGGCAAGCAGCCACCGATATGGCCGCGCATACTGTCGCAGCAGCGCCCACAACATGGGAGTTACTGTTGCATACCGGCTGTCCACCGTGGCCAGCAGGATGACCTGAGAATTGCATAAATAAGCAGGTCAACCGGCCTGTCGGTGGTTGACCTTCTGACCTGCCGCTACAGTGCATGGCGTGACTCCCCGGAGCCGCCCCGGCGGCGACATCAGATCGACGACGCGCGCGGCTCGCACGGGCCGAAACGCCAAAGCGCTGGCCGTGGCGGCCGCGGCGATGATCCCGTTGTTTGCCGCATGCTCGGATTCCGAGCCGACGAACCCGGGGGAGGTACCGCAGAGTCAGGCTCCTTCCGACAACGCGACCCACGGTCCGTTCTTCCCCGAGTGTGGTGGAATCAGCGACCAGGAGGTCATTTCGCAGACGCGAGTGCCCGGGCTGGTGAACACCGCGAAAACGTCCGTGGGATGCCAGTGGCTTGCCGGCGGCAGCATCCTGGGCCCGCACTTTTCGTTCACCTGGTTTCGGGGCAGCCCCATCGGGCGTGAACGCAAGACCGAAGAACTCACCCGGGCCAGCGTCGAGGACATCACCATCGAGGGGAAGAGCGGCTTCATCGCGACCGGTGAAGACCCGATGCTCGGCACGAACCTGTGCGAGATCGGCATCCAGTTCGACGACGACTTCATCGAATGGTCGATCAGCTTCAACCAGAAGCCGTTCCCGGATGCCTGCGAGGTCGCCAAGGAACTCACCCGTCAGTCGATTGTGAACTCGAAATGAGAAGCGGACTCACCCATCAACGTCGAGGCGCCACGGGTGCATTGGTCGCGGCGCTGGCCGCAGTATCGGTGCTTGCCGGTTGCACCAGCACCGTCGAAGGCACCGCGACCAAAGCGGGGGCCGGTGACGTGCCGCGGAACAACGACTCCGAACGGCAGTACCCGAACCTGCAGAAGGAGTGCGATGTCCTGACCGAGGACATCCTCGCCGAGACGGTCAACGCCGATCCCCTGGACATCCAGAGCACGTTCGTCGGTGCGGTGTGCCGGTGGCAGGCGGCCAACCCGACGGGGCTGGTGGACATCACCCGGTTCTGGTTCGAGCAGGGCAGCCTGGCCAACGAACGTGAGGTGGCTGACCAACTCGAGTATCAGGTCGAGAACAAGACGGTGGCGGGCATCGAGTCCATCGTGATGCGCCCGAACGATCCGAATGGTGCCTGCGGCGTCGCGAGTGACGCGGTAGGCGTGGTCGGCTGGTGGGTCAACCCACAGAGCCCGGGCAGCGATGCGTGCGCGATGGCTCTGAAGCTGATGGAGCTGACGCTGGCGACCCGCGCCTAGTTACCTGGGCACGTGGAACGTGACCAGCGTCGCGCTGTTCAGTGCCAGCTGATCCCAGGCGTCGCCGGTTCGCAGAACCGCGATCGACGAGGTCGGGAACTTCTCGGAGATGCGCTCGGCCGCAGCACTGTTGCTGCCGTCCGCAGTCGCCAATCCGAGCGACAGCGCCGACATCGTCGGCTCGTGACCGATAACCAGCAGCGTGTCGAGATTTTTTGCGGACTGGGCGAACCGGGACGCGACGCCGTTGATCACGTCGATCACCGTGCCCGGCGTCGCGTCGTAGAGTCGGTCGACGAACTCCGTCGGCGCATCGATCTGGGTCTGTTCCAGTGTCTGCCGAGTACGGGTGGCTGTCGAGCACAGCACGGCATCCACGGCCGGCACGTGCGCCCGCAGCCAGTCGCCCGCCAGCGCCGCCTCCCGGATCCCGCGCGACGCGAGCGGACGTTCGTGATCGCCGACCCCCGGCGGGTAATCCGATTTGGCGTGGCGAAGCAGCAACAGCGTGCGGTAGGAGTCGCTCACCGTCTCACCGTAGATGTGGTGCGGTCGCGGGGTCTACTAGGTGATGTAGTAGCGCCGGCGGTAAGGTTCGGCACGTGAGTACGCCGAAGACACGGGCGCGCTGGGTGCGCGGCGCCCTGGTGGGCGCGTGCTCGGCCGTCGTAACGGTCGGCGCTCACTCCGCTGCCGGCGGGGTCGTACCGCAGGGCGGACGGCTCATCGCCTCGATGCTCGTGTGCGCGCTCATCGGCGCCGCTTTGGCCGCCGTGCCGCTCGAAAGCCGCAGCGGCCGGCTGGCCGGCGTGATCGGTGCGCTCACCGTCGCGCAGTCGCTCGGTCACCTCACATTGATGGCGTCCGCGGCGCATCACCACGGCGACACTCTCGGTGTCACGACGACGATGGCCGCCGCGCATCTTGCGGCCGCTGTGCTGCTCGGCGTCGCCATCACCTCCGTCGAATACCTCTATGTCGTCTGCGAGTCGGTGCTGTGCTGGCTGCGGCTGTTCGCAATGGCCGCGTCGCGGCCGGCCGCGCGGCCGTTGCCGGTGGCGACCAATGATGTTGTCGCACAGCCGGTGCTGCTCCGTTCCGGCCTCGGTATGCGCGCGCCGCCACGGCACGCTGCACTGACCGCCTAGCGGTCGATCTCTCACACACCACACCGGCGTCCTCGGGACGACGCGTGGCTGTCTCATCTGTCGTGCCAGCGCTGAATCGAAGCGCCGCAACAGATTCCCTCTTCTTGCATGACCTGATCTAAGGAAGTGAATCAGGTGCTCAACACACCTCTCGCCGAGCGCCGCGGTGACGCTGCCGTGCTGCGTCGCATCTGGCGTCTACATTTCTGGGTGGGCCTTTTCGCCGCACCGGCTTTGGTGCTGCTGGCCTGCTCAGGGCTGGTGATCCTCTATACCGGCCCGCTCAACGATTGGCTGAATCGCGATCTCTACGTCGTCGCCGAAGGGCCGGAAACGGTGTCACTCGACGACCAGGTCGACGTCGCCGCGCAGAACGTCGGCGCGGACTACACGCTGGACGCCGTCACACCGCCAGCTGGTCCTGGCCAGTCAACGCGGGTCGATTTCCTGCCGCTGGACGGCCTTTCGCTGCCCGCCGGGGAAGCCGACCTCACCCAGGTCTTCGTCGACCCGTACACCGGGCGATACCTCGGTCAGCGCAGTGAGCTGTCCGGTCTCGTCGGGTGGGCCAACCAGCTGCACCGGCTGTTCGGCAACGACGGGCCGCAGGTCCACCTGCCGTCCGTCGGACACCTGATCTCACCGTCGGCCTATCCCGACGCCACGATTCCGGTGGGAGTCGGGAACCTCTGGATGGAGTTGACGGCGGTCTGGATCCTGGTGCTGATGGCCAGCGGAATATACCTGTGGTGGCCGCGCGCGATCGAGGCGACGAAGCCGTTGCTGAAGATCCGCTGGAAGCGTGGCGGCCGGATCCGGTGGCGCGACCTGCATGCACTCACCGGCGTGGTGATCGCCGTCGTTCTCATCTGTTACGTGCTCTCGGGGCTGACGTGGTCGCGGTACTGGGGTGAGAACTGGCGAGCCGTTTCGTCCACGATCGCGCCCTCCACCGAATTCGACGCGCCCTCGACGCCGGCGACCATGGGCGACTACGACCGTCTCGGCCGGCGCATCGCGTGGGCGGCCACCGACGATCCGGTTTACGCATCGACCACCGACGGAGCGGCGCCCGCCCGCCTCTCATTCGCCGACGTCGACCGGCTTGCCAAGGGCGAGCACATGGTTCCGGGCTACGCGATCATCCCGCCGTCGGACGTCACCGAGAACGGGGAAACGCTGTACGGCAGCTACACCGTCGTCAACGCATGGCCTCAAAAGCTTTCCGAGCAGCGCACGCTGTACCTCAACCAGTTCACCGGGCGAACGATCACCAATGCCACCGCTGAACATGAGGGAGCGCTCTCCCGGGCAACCAGCTTCGGTATCGCGATGCACATGGGCAACCAGTTCGGGGTGCTGACGCGGATCCTGGCGACCCTCGCCTGCCTCGGGGTGATCCTCAGCGCACTGACCGGGCTACTGATGTGGTGGCATCGGCGGCCTTCCGGACGCAGCGGTCTACCGGGCCCGGTCAGCGACGCCACGCGCGCCAACACACCCAAACGTGCGGTGATCGCGGTGTCGGTCGCCGCTGTCGTGCTCGGGGTGGTGTTCCCGGTATTCGGGGTGTCGCTGCTCGTCGTACTCGGAGTCGAAGCCGTTCTCGCCAAGCGGCGCCGAAAGCCTGAACCCGACGTGCCCGACGACGCGGAAGCGGAGAATGTATATGTCTGACAACAGAATTCGCACGGCATTCGGCGCTGTTCTCGCGGTGTGCGCACTGGCCGGCTGTTCGGCGTCCTCCGATGATCACCAGGAGCTGATGGCGTCCACCGTCACCGTCGAGAACCAGTGGGCGAGCTCGGCCGAGTCGGAGATGGCCGCGGTATTCGGCACCTTCTCGAACACAGGAGATCATGACGCCCGCATCGTCTCCGGCGAATCGCCACTGGCGCGACGTGTCGAGGTGCACGAGGTCGCACCGGATGCATCGGGTGCGATGAAGATGCGTCCGAAGGCGGATGGCCTGGTGGTGCCTGCAGGCGGCACGCGTGAGCTGATACCCGGCGGCGACCATTTGATGCTGATGGACCTCGAGCAACCGCTGCAGGCCGGTGCCGACGTGACGCTGACCGTCGTCTTCGAGGACGGTTCGACCCTGCCGGTGACCGCGCAGATCCGCGACTTCGCCGGTGGCAACGAGGAATACACGCCGGGCGGTACGGGGTCCGGTGGAGGACATCACTAGCCATGGGTGAGCATCCGAGGCTCAACCGGCGGCGCCTCCTGACCGGAGGTGCCGCCGCGGTGGCGGCGGGAGCCGCCCTAACCCAATGCGGGGCGGCGCAATCCGCCACTGTCGCAGACGGATTCGGCACTGCCGTCGAACCGTTCTACGGCAGACATCAGAGCGGCGTCGCCACGCCCCCGCAGGCGCACGCGTTGTTGGTCGCACTCGACCTGGCCCCGAAAGACCGTCGAAGCGCGGTCGACACCCTTGCGGCCGTCCTGAAACTTTGGACGGCGGACGCAGCGCGACTCACCCAGGGCGAACCGGCGCTGGCCGACACCGAACCCGAGCTTGCGCTGCGGCCCGCGCGGCTCACCGTCACCGTCGGACTCGGGCCCGGCGTCTTCAACCGTGCGGGTTTTGCGCACCTGCGCCCGGAGACGGTGACCGAACTTCCCGCCTTCAGCACGGACCGGCTCGAGCCGGGATGGTGCGGGGGAGACCTGCTGTTACAGATCTGCGCCGACGACCCGATCGTCATCGCGCATGCGGCCCGGGTCCTGCTGAAGAACGTACGCTCGATGACCCGGCAACGCTGGCGGCAGAGTGGCTTCCGCAACGCCCACGGCTCCAACCGTCCCGGCGGCAGCATGCGCAATCTCATGGGGCAGGTCGACGGGACGGCGAACCTGCACGACGATCGAGCGTTCGATCGATATGTGTGGGCGGATGATAAGGCCGCGTCGTGGTTCGCCGGCGGCACGGTCCTCGTCGTCCGGCGGATCCGTGCGGAAATGGACACCTGGGACGAACTTGACCGCCCCAGTAAGGAACTCACCGTCGGGCGGCGCCTGGACACCGGCGCGCCGCTGACCGGTCGCAAGGAGACCGATGAGCCCGACCTCGGCGCCACGGTCAACGGGATACCAGTCATCCCGCCGAACTCACACGTCGCGCTGGCTCGGCACCGCACCGACGATGAGCAGTTCTTGCGCAGGCCCTACAACTACGACGATCCGCCCCGCGGCGACCGCACCACCGACAGCGGGCTCATCTTCGCGTCCTACCAGCGGGACCCTGCGCGCCAATTCGTCCCCGTCCAGGCACGACTGGCGGCCGCCGACGCTCTCAACCAGTGGATCACCACCATCGGATCGGCCACTTTCGCGATCCTGCCGGGTATACCGGCCCCCGGCGGATACCTGGGCCAGCCGCTGCTCGAATCCCGCTGACGAAGAGCCGGGGGGCGCGCCGCGCCTCACAGGACTTGTCGGCGGCCGGACCTACACTCGCGGTGCCTGGCAAATAGACAGACATCGCCGCGGGAGTAGAAGGGATGGTCCGAGATGCGATTCATACACACCGCCGACTGGCAGCTCGGCATGACCCGCTACTTCCTCAACGGTGAGGCACAGCCGCGCTATTCGGCCGCCCGCCGCGGTGCAGTTGCCGGTCTGAAGGGTCTGGCGGCCGATACCGCGGCCGAATTCGTGGTCGTGGCGGGCGACGTGTTCGAGCACAACCAGCTTGCGCCAAAGGTCGTCAGTCAGTCGCTGGAGGCCATGCGCGCGATCGGCGTGCCGGTGTATCTGCTGCCGGGCAATCACGACCCGCTGGATGCCTCTTCGGTCTACACCAGCCCGTTGTTCGTCGCGGAGTGCCCGGACAACGTGACAGTCCTCGACCGCCCCGGTGTGCACGAGGTGCGGCCCGGCCTCGAGCTCGTCGCGGCGCCGTGGACATCCAAGGCCCCGTGCGCGGACCCGGTGGCTTCGATACTCGACGACCTGCCTGCCGACGGGACCGCCCGCATCGTCGTCGGCCACGGCGGCGTCGACATCTTCGTCCCCGACAAGGACCGGCCGTCGCTGATCCGGTTGGCGGCTCTGGAGGCCGCCATCGCCCGTGGCGCCGTGCACTATGTGGCGTTGGGCGACAAGCACTCTCGTATGCAGGTCGGCTCCACCGGCCGCATCTGGTACTCGGGTTCACCCGAAGTCACGAATTACGACGACATCGAATCCGATCCGGGACATGTGCTCCTCGTCGATATCGACGAGACCGACCCGTGCGCGCCGGTGCGCGTCGATCCCCACAAAGTGGGGCAGTGGCGGTTCGTCACGCTTCGCCGCTCGGTGGACAGTAGCCGCGACATCGCCGATCTGGACCTGAACCTGGACCTGATGCCGGACAAGGACCGTACCGTGGTGCGAGTCGGCCTGACCGGTTCACTGACGGTGACGGACAAGGCCGCACTCGATGCGTGCCTGGACAAGTACGCACGACTGTTCGGCGCACTCACCGTGTGGGACAAGCAGTCCGAGATCGCGGTGACACCTGCTGACGGTGAATTCGACAACCTCGGGATCGGCGGCTTCGCGGCGGCTGCGGTCGACGAATTGGTGACCGCCGCGCGGTCGCACGGTGACGACGCCGACGATGCGCGTTCGGCGCTGGCGTTGCTGTTGCGACTGGCCGACAGGGGTGTGGCGTGAAACTGCACCGCATGGTCCTGACCAATTACCGCGGTATCACGCACCGTGAGATCGAGTTCCCTGACCGGGGCGTCGTGGTGGTCAGCGGCGCCAACGAGATCGGCAAGTCGTCGATGATCGAGGCACTGGACCTGCTTTTGGAGTCCAAGGACCGCTCTTCGAAAAAGGAAGTCAAGCAGGTCAAGCCGACGCACGCTGACGTCGGCGCCGAGATCACCGCCGAAATCTCAACCGGCCCTTATCGGTTCGTGTACCGCAAGAGGTTTCACAAGCGGTGCGAAACCGAGTTGACGGTGCTGGCGCCGCGGCGTGAGCAGCTCACCGGAGACGAGGCACACGACCGGGTTCGCGCCATGTTGGCCGAGACCGTCGACACGTGCCTGTGGCAGGCCCAGCGCGTACTGCAGACCGCGTCGACCTCCGCGGTGGATCTGTCCGGTTGCGATGCGCTGTCCCGTGCGCTCGATATCGCGGCCGGGGAGGCCGCCGCAGAGCCCGCGATGGGCAACAGCACAGATGCGCTGCTGATCGACCGCATCGAGACCGAGTACCTCGACTACTTCACCCGCACCGGTCGTCCCACCGGCCAGTGGGCCTCGGCGACGAGCCGGTTGCGCGCCGCCGACGAGGAGCTGGCCCGATGCGCGGCCGCCATGGCTGAGGTGGACGATGCGGTTCGGCGGCACGCGGAGCTCACGCCGGAACTGACCCGTCTGGTCGCCGAGCGCGCCGACGCGACGAAGCAGCTCGCGACGGCCCAGGCGGCTGCCGCGACCGTCGCCGCACTCACCGGCCAGCTCAAACAGGCCGAACAGGTCGCTTCGGCCGCCGACGCCATCCGCACCACGTCGGTTGCGGCGGTGAACGAGCGGCACCAGGCGGCCGCTCGGATCGATGAGCGCGCGGCCGCGATTGTCGAGCTCGAAGCATCGGCCGAGGTGGCGGCAGAGGAGCTGGCCACCGCCGCCGAGGTGCAGCAGGCGGCCGACGTCGTGGCGGAGCAGGCGCGGACGGCGATGGCCGCGGCCCAGGCGCGCGCCGAGGCGGCCCGTCGAAATATGGACCAGCTGGTTGCCCGCGACGAAGCTGACCGAGTGGCGTCGGTGCTCGCCAAGGTTGCAGGGGCACAACGCGATCTGGACCGCACCGACGGGGAGCTCGCCGACATCGCGCTGACGGTCGAAGGGATGCGGGCCATCGAGGCCGCGAAGTCGGCGGTCGACGTCGCGATGGGTCAGGTCGAGCTGGTGTCCGCGTATGTCGAACTGGTCGCGATCGACGACATCGAGGTGCGCCTAGCCGGCGAATCGCACACCCTCGCCGCTGGCGAGATATTGTCCACGACCGTCAGCGCACGAACCGAGATCGAAGTCTCGGGTGTACTGAACGCACGGGTGGCGCCGGGTATATCGGCCTCCGAGACTCAGGCCAAACTGGTTGCCGCGCAGGAGGTTCTGGCGACTTCCTTGGTCGCCAGTGGCGTCGCCGATGTAGCGGCAGCCCGCGCTCTCGACGAGCGGCGTCGTCAATTGATGACGACCCGGGATCGGCTCTTGGCCCGGATTGAGGCGCTTACCTGCGATGGATCCGTTGACCAACTGCGGAACCGGCTGGCGGAATTGACCGCGCGCCAGCCCGCCACAGCGGACCTATTCGGTATCGACCCGGAGGCGGCGCGCACCGAGCTCGACGCGGCGACCGTCGCCGTTGCCCAGGCCATCGCAGCGGGTGACAGGCATCGCAAGGTCGCCGAGGCGGCGGCAAAACAATTGGGGGAGCGCGAGACTCGCGTAGCGCTCGTGCGCGACAAGCTGATCACTGAGCAGGGTCAGATCACGCTGGCACGTGACGAACTCACCCGACAACGCGCGGCTGTTCCGGACCGCGAGCTGGCAGTCAAGGCCGAGGCGCATGAGGAAGAGGCGCGTCGTGCGAACACCCTTGTCACCGAGCTCCGCGAGGAGCTGGCCGGTGCCGCACCAGACGCCGTCGCTGCCGCGCTCAGCGATGCCGCCCGTCGGGCCGAGGCGGTGGGTGGCGAACACGACGAGGTGGTCGAGGCGTTGCGCGAGGTGAAAGCGCAGCTGAAGGTATACGGCACCGAAGGGCGCAAGGGGCAACTGGACGCGGCCGAAACTGAACGCCAGCACGCCGAGGCCGATTACCTGCGGGTGCAACGTCGTGCCCGCGCTGCGGAGCTGTTGCGTGCGGTGATCACCCGGCACCGCGACGCCACCCGGCTGCGCTACGTCGACCCGTTCCGCTGCGAGGTGGAACGACTCGGACGCCTGGTATTCGGCACCAGCTTCGAAGTCGAGATCGACAGTGACCTGAAGATCTGCAGCCGCACGCTATCGGGCCGCACGGTCCCGTACGAATCGCTGTCCGGCGGAGCCAAGGAGCAGCTGGGCATCGTCGCGCGGCTGGCAGGCGCGGCGCTGGTGGCCAAAGAGGACACCGTTCCGGTGGTGATCGACGATGCGCTGGGCTTCACCGACGCCGATCGTCTCGTCAAGATGGGTGCGGTGTTCAACGCAGTCGGCGGTGACGGGCAAGTGATCGTGCTGACGTGCAGTCCGCAGCGGTACGCCGCAGTCGACGGCGCCCACCACATCGCGCTGACCACATAATCTGCGCGAGTGGCACCCACGCGCGCGCAAGGCTCATAGACTCCGGCGGGTGGACGCCGACTACATCGTTGTGGGAACGGGCTCCGCCGGATCGGTGGTGGCCAACCGTCTGAGTGCGGATCCGTCCGCCACGGTCGCGGTGCTCGAAGCCGGACCGAAGGACAAAGACAAATTCATTCACATCCCTGCCGGGTTCTCCAAGCTGCTGCGCAGCCCCGTCGACTGGGATTATCTGACGGAGCCGCAGAAAGAGCTCGACGGGCGCGAGATCTATTGGCCGCGAGGCAGAATGCTCGGCGGCTCATCGTCGATGAACGCGATGATGTGGGTGCGCGGATTCGCGGCGGATTACGACGAGTGGGGCGCCGCCGCCGGCGAGCAGTGGAACTACGCCCACCTTGAACCGTACCTGTCCCGCATCGAAAGCGGGCCGCTGTCGATCGCTCGTCAACGCAGCCCCCGATCGTCGACCGGCGCATGGCTCAGCGCCGTCCAGGAGTGCGGCTTTCGCATCGAGGAGCCCAATCAAGCTGAGCCGCAGGGCTTCTGCGAAACGCGAGTGACACAGCGCCGCGGCGCGCGATGGAGCACCGCGGACGCCTATCTGCGGCCAGCGCTCAAGCGTCCGAACCTGACGCTGCTGACCGAAGCGACCGCGAGCACGGTGATTTTCGACGGACGGCGCGCCGTCGGTGTCAAGTTCGACAAAGACGGTCGCAAGCAGGTGGTGCGGGCGAAGCGCGAGGTGGTGCTGTGCGGCGGCGCGATCAACAGCCCGCAGCTGCTGATGCTCTCCGGAATAGGTGACCGCGACCAGTTGAAAGAGCACGGCATCGAGGTGGTCGCCGAGTCTTCGGGTGTAGGCGCCAATCTGCTCGATCATCTGGTGGTCCCGCTGGGATTCGACGTGCCCAACGACACGTTGTTCGCCGCGGAAAAGCCGCTGGAACTGCTGAACTACCTCATCCGCCGGCGCGGCATGCTGACGTCCAACGTCGGCGAGGCATACGGCTTCGTGAAGAGCCGCGCAGATCTCGAATTGCCAGATCTGGAGCTGATATTCGCGCCCGCACCGTACTTCGAGGAGGGCCTCGGTGACCCGTATCCGGCCCACGCGGTCGTCATGGGCCCCATCCTGCTGAAGCCCTATAGCAGCGGCACCATCACCCTGCGCTCCTCGAATCCCAAGGACAAGCCGATCATCGATCCGCGGTACCTGACCGACCCTGCCGGCGCGGATCGCGAGGCGTTGATGGCCGGGCTGCGGATGTGCGCGACCATCGCAAAGTCACCCGCGCTGAACGGCATCATCGGAAAGATCGCCAGGCCGCTGAACTCTACGAACCTCGACGACGAAACGTTGGACCGTGCGCTGAACTCGTTGTCGCACACGCTTTATCACCCCGTGGGCACCTGCCGTATGGGTGCTGACGACGCGAGTGTCGTCGACCCGCAGTTGCGGGTCCGCGGCGTCGAGGGGCTGCGGGTAGCGGACGCATCGGTGATGCCGACGATCATCCGTGGGCACACCCATGCGCCCAGCGTGCTGATCGGCGAGAAGGCCGCAGACCTCATCCGCTCCTGAGCGTCAGGCGGGGGAATCGGGCTCCGAATTCATGGCCTTGCGGGCCGCGCTGGTCAACACCTCGGGTCCGGTGCGCAACGCCTTACGCCACGGTGGGACACCGTCTATTTCGATCTCGATCGTGAAACTCAGCACCGTCCTGATGAGTACGATCATTCCGAGAACGGCGGCGTCGGTCAGCGACGGCGTCGACGTGACCGTCTTGACGATGTCGGCCGCGACGAGCAATTCGAGGCCGAGAAGAATTGCTCCGCCCAGGGATTCCCGCAGCGTTTTGAAGGCGCGACCACCGCTTTTGGTGCGCTTCCAGGTGATGATCGCCAGCCCGAATGCGAAAACGAACCCGATGACCATCGACAGGACGCCCAGCACCTCGAAGGTCTGCGTCGCCCGCTCGAAGAACTCCTCAGTTCGCACGTTGCCTCGGTTCCGGTGGGGTGATCGATTCGTCCCGCGACTCTATAGAAGCCGGGCTCGCGAAGGGCAGAATGGAGCCCGATGACCATGAACGCCAGACGCCGGCGCGCGCACGACAGACTCGCGGCGCTCCCCGGTGTTCGCGCAGTCCGGCGGCCGGTTCGAAGTGGCCGGGACGGCGCCGATGACGAGTTCGACCTCTACTACGTGCGCGCCGGGCGCAAGTCCGCTCATCCGCTGGCCGTCATCCCGGGCGGTCCCGGAGCGGCATCGGTCGCGCTGTACAGGGCCTTTCGCCGCCGTGCAGCGGCCGAAGGGTTGGACGTCATCATGGTCGAGCACCGCGGTGTCGGCATGTCTCGCCATGACGATCGCGGTGCCGATCTGCCTCCCGAAGCGTTGACGATCGAGCAGGCGGTCGACGACGTGGCCGCGGTGCTCGACGACGCGGGTGTCGACAAGGCGGTCATTTACGGCACCTCCTATGGCACCTATCTCGCAGCGGGCTTCGGTGTGCGCCACCCGCAACGGGTGCACGCGATGATCCTCGACTCACCGGTGCTGTCCGCGCACGACATCGACGCGGTTCGCGAGGCGGCGCGCAGCCTGCTCTGGCACGGTGACGACCCCGAGACCGCGGACCTTGCACCCAAGGTGCGGCGGTTGGTCGGCGACGATCAGTTGACTCCGGCGGCCACCCAGTTGGCCATCGCCGTCTATGGCCTCGCGGGCCCCAGGCTGCTTCGGCGCCAACTGGACCTGCTCCTCACCGGCAAGCACTGGTTGTGGTCGGGTATGGCCCATGCCGTCCGGCTCGTCCTGGAACGCAAGGCGCCGTACCGAAACGAGCCAGACCTGGTCAACCGTATCGCCTACCGGGAGCTCAACTACGGGGCCATGCCGGACGGCAAACCGTTTGACCCGGCCGCGGCCTACCGCGAAGCCGACACAGGCACAACAGAATTCGATGCCGAACCGTTCGATCTGGTAGCCGAGATGCCCAACTTCACCTGGCCCTCTGTGGTGATATCCGGAGGCCGGGACCTGATCACGCCGCCGACGGTGGCGCAGCGGGTCGCGTCGCTGATACCCGACGCGGTCCTGGTGAATCTGTCGACCGCTGGGCACAGCATCGTGGACTTTCGCGAGAGTGCGGCCCTGGATATCGTGAAATCCCTCTACGACGGCACGATCGAGCAGCTGCCTGAACGCGAGGCCGGCCTGGATTCGAAGCCGGGCGGGTTCGGAGTCCGAGCGCTGATCTGGGGTATCGAGGCGGCAGCCACCCTCGAATCGGCAGTGCCCGCGGCCATTCCGCGAACAGTGCGCAAGGCTACTTCGTGAAGCCGATCGTTGAGTAATTCGCGTCGGCAAGACCGAACGCGCCGAAGTTCGCCAGAGAGTTTCGTACCGCAACGTTTCCGGTGGACTGCGTCAACGGAAGACTGAAGACCTCCTCGAACAGCAATTTGTCCAGCTCGTTGGCGAGCGTGCGTGCTTTCGCGGGGTCCAGCTCGCTTACCGTCTCCTCGATCTTGGCGTCGATCGCCGGACTGCTGATGTTTCCGAAGTTGCTCTCGGCACCCGTGCGGTAGATCTGCGTCAGGCTCGATAACGGGAAAGCATCACCGCTCCATGAGAATTGGGCGATGTCGAAGTTGCCGACCGTGATGTAGTCGGTGAAGAAGCCTGCCGCGGGCCGAATGTCGAGGTCGAGCTTGACGCCGATCTGGGCGAGATTGTTCTGCGCGATCTGGGCGTACTGACGTGTCCCGAGGGAATCGAAGAGGACGTCGCGGATGACGAGCTGCTTCCCGTCCTTCTCGCGGAACTGTCCGTTCATCTTCCAGCCGAGCGCGTCCAGTTCCTGCTTGGCCTTCTCGGGGTCGAAGGCGACGACGCCGCTGTTGTCCTGGTAGCCCTCCTGGCCGGCGACGTAGATGTGATTGTTCAGCGGCACCGGGTTGTCGGCGAGCCCGCGCTGGACCACCGCGGCGATGGTGTTGCGGTCGATGCCCCGTGCGACGGCGCGTCGCAGTGCCGGGTCGGCCAGGATCCGGTCCGGCGAGCCGTTGAATGTGAAGTGATACCAGCCCAGTCCAGGGGCGCGACGGATCGCAACACCGTTGGTGCGCCTGGCGATCTCCATCTCGTCGAGCGTGGCAAGGCCAGTGGCGTCGATCGTGTTGTTCTGCAGCGCGGGGATTCGCGCGGCGTCATCCAGGATCAGGTACGTGATGCTGTCGAGCAGGGGCGGCTCACCCCACCATTTGGGGTTGCGTGTCAACGTGATCCGCTTGGCGCCGCGGTCGAGGTTCGAGATGACGAACGGTCCGGCCGACGGGCCTGGGTCGGATAGCTGTAGGCGGTTGAACGCTTCCGGGGTCGCCGTCGAACTCTTGGGCAGCAACATCGTGCTACCGGCGAACATCCCTTTCCAGTCCGACCACGGCTTCGCGAACGTGATGACCGCCTGGCGATCGTCGACTCCGCGTTCCACCTTCTCGACCCGGTCGCTGCCGTTGGTGGCCGCGATGGCGTATTCCTTGTCCTTGCCGCTGGTGGCGTTGATCTGGGACTGGAGATCTTCCCAGGTGATCGGTGTGCCATCGCTCCACACAGCCTTGGGATTGATGGTGTAGGTGACGACCTGAGGGTCGGTGCCCGTCAGCTCGACACTGGTGAAGTAGTCGGTGTTGACGGTGGCCGAGCCGTCGGCCGCGATCCGGAACGCACGCGGCATCGTCGGACGCTCGATCGACGCGACATCGCCGGTGTTGCCGTCGATATGAAGTGAGTTGAAGTTCGGCGGGAAGTCGTTGAGCGCCAGCCGCAGGTTCCCGCCCTGCTTCAGGTTCGCGACGTCCTGTGGATTGGTGTCATTGGTGCTGCCGACTTCTGCGGCTCCGCCGGCCGACGGCGCCTCCTGGTTGCTGCCGGAGCAGGCGGTCAGTGTCAACGCCGCGATCATGGTTGCCGCGAACAGGCGTCGGAAGCTCATGCGAATCGACTCTAGCGGCGATTGACCTCTGGTTGCGGAACCGCGGCAAGCAATCGGCGGGTGTAGTCGTGTTGCGGGTTGCTGAACACCTGGTCACCGTCGCCCTGCTCGACGACCGTGCCCTTGTACATCACCGCCACCCGGTGCGCCAAGTGCTTGACCACCGACAGGTCGTGGGAGACGAACAGGTAGGACAGGCCGAACCGCTCCTGCAGATCCAGCAGGAGGTTGATGATGCCCGCCTGGATCGATACGTCGAGCGCCGAAACCGGCTCGTCGAGCGCGAGGATCTTGGGTTGCAGTGCCAGGGCTCGCGCAATGCCGATGCGCTGCTTCTGTCCTCCGGAGAACTCCGCCGGGTATCGCGAGGCGTCTTCCCGTCGCAGACCGACGATGCCGAGTAGCTCGGCCACGCGGGCGTCTATGTGGTTCTTGTCGAAACCATTGGCGCTCAACGGCTCTGCGAGAACTTCGAATACCGGCAGCCGCGGATCCAGTGAGGCCACCGGGTCCTGGAACACCGCCTGCAGATCGCCGCGCAATGCACGGCGGGACTGCGAATCGAGCGTCGCGATGTCGGTGCCGAGCACCTCGATCGAACCCGACTGCGGCGCGGTCAATTCCAGAATTTGATGCAGCGTGGTCGACTTGCCAGAGCCGGATTCACCGACGATGCCCAGCGTGCGGCCCTGCTGCAGTTCGAAGCTGACGCCGTCGACCGCGCGCACCTCGCCGACCTGCCTGCGGAACACCACACCCTTGGTCAGCTTGTATGTCTTCATCAGGTCCCGAACCCGCAGCACGACCTGCGGATCGGCGTCCGCCTCGGCGGTGTCGTGAGGTTCGGTCGACACGCCGTAGATCTGCGCCGCGCTGCGCCCGGCGACCTGGTCGGTGCGGATGCAGGCGGCCCGGTGGCTTGTACTGGATGTCGCCGCCGCGGCGGCTCCGGGCGCGACCTCGAGCAGCTCCGGTTCGGCAGTACGGCAGTCATCGATCGCGAGCGGGCAGCGGGGCTCGAACGGGCAGCCCGGCGGCAGCGCAGCCATGGACGGCGGGGCGCCGGGTATCGGCACCAGCCGCGACCCCTGCGGCGCGTCCAGTCGGGACACTGATCCGAGAAGTCCTGCAGTGTAGGGCATTCGGCGGTTCTCGTACAGCTCGTCGACCGATGCGATCTCGACCGGCCGTCCGGCGTACATCACCAGCGCGCGGTCCGCGAACTCGGCGACGACCCCGAGGTCGTGGGTGATGATCAGCACGCCGGCGCCGGTCACGTCGCGCGCGGTCTTGAGCACGTCGAGGATCTGCGCTTGCACCGTGACGTCCAGCGCGGTCGTCGGCTCGTCACAGATCAACAGATCCGGATCGTTGGCGATCGCGATCGCGATGACCACGCGTTGCCGCTCGCCACCGGACAGTTCGTGGGGGAATGCCCGTGCCCGCTGTTCGGGCTGGGAGATACCGACCAGATCGAGCAGTTCGATGGCACGCGCCCGGGCCGTCCGCCTGGAGGTGCCGCGCTGGTGAATCTCGATCGCTTCGGCGATCTGGTCTCCGACCGTGTAGACAGGCGTGAGCGCCGACATCGGGTCCTGGAACACCGTGCCGATGGTCTTGCCGCGAATCTCCGACATCTCTCGATCGGAAAGACCGATGAGCTCGTTGCCGTGCAGCCGAACCGAACCGGACACCGCGGCATACTCGGGCAGCAGGCCGACGACGGCCATCGCGCTCGCCGACTTACCGGCACCCGATTCGCCGACGAGCGCGACAACCTCTCGGGGGTCGACGTGAAAGTTCATTCCCCGCACCGCATTGACGTCATCGGCATCGGTGGGGAACGCGACCGTCAGGTCGCTCACCTCGAGCAGGCTCACTTGCGGGCCTTCCGCCGCCGCAACGCCTTGCTTCCGGGGTCGAGCGCGTCGCGCAGTCCGTCGCCGATGAGGTTGGCGCAGAAGATGATCAACACGAGCGCACCCGCGGGGAACAAGAACAGCCACGGGAAGGTCGTCGCCGACGGGGTGCCGCTGGCAATGAGGGTGCCCAGCGACACGTCGGGCGGCTGCACGCCGAATCCCAGATAACTCAGCGCGGTTTCGGCAAGCACCGCTATGCCGACGTTGAGCGCGGTGTCGATGATGATAATCGACGCGACGTTCGGAATGATGTGACGCAGGATTATCCGGGTGTTGCTCACGCCCATATATCGTGCGGCGACGACGAACTCGCGTTCTCGCAGACTCATCGTCATACCTCGCACGATGCGCGAACTGATCATCCAGCTGAAGACGGACAGCAGCACGATCATCCACACGATGTCGCCCTTCGTGCGCTGCACGACGATGGTGATGAGCAGGAAGCTCGGTATCACCAGCATTAGGTCGACGATCCACATCAGGGTGCGATCGCGCCAGCCGCCGAAATACCCGGCGATCGTCCCCACCGTGGCAGCGATGACAGTGGAGATGAAAGCGACGCAGACACCGATGAGCAGTGACTTCTGCATGCCGCGCAGGGTCTGGGCCAACAGGTCCTGCCCGAGTGCGTTGGTGCCGAACCAGTGCTCGGTGCTGGGTGGCTGCTGCAACGCGAAGTAGTCCAGATCGCTGTAGCTGTAGGGCAGAAACGGTGGCAGTGCGTAACAGCCGATGAACAGGAGTACGAGTATCGCTATCGACACCACAGCGGGTCTGTTGCGCACGAACCGCCGCAGGACCAGAGTGCGCCTTGACGCGAAGGATGCGGCGTCGAGGCCGGACTTCGCGGTCGTGGAGGTGTCCGTGGTGACGGGTTCGGTCATGTCACCCGCACTCTCGGGTCGAGCGCGGCGTAGATGATGTCGGACAGCAATCCGGCCAACAGGACCGTGACACCCGCGAACACGACGATAGCGGAGATGATGTTGATGTCCTGTGTGTTGAGGCCCTGAATGAACCATTCACCCATGCCGTGCCAGCCGAAGATCTTCTCGACGAACACCGCTCCGGTGAACAGTCCCGCGAAACTGTAGGCGAACATCGTCGCCATCGGGATCAGCGCCGTGCGCAGCCCGTGCTTGAAAAGTGCTCTGCGACGGGTCAATCCCTTGGCGCGGGCGGTGCGGATGAAGTCCTGTCCGAGCACGTCGAGCATCGCGTTTCGTTGGTAACGGCTGTAACCGGCCATGCCCCCGAGTGCCAGGGTGAGGGTGGGCAGCACCAGATGCTGGAGGCGGTCGACGAACTGGTTCCATGCACCGCCGACCGCGTCCGGCGATGTCTCGCCGGTGAACTCGAACAGTTGAACGCCCAGCGCCGAGTTGATGCCCAAGGCCGACAGGATCAGTAGAGCCGCCATCACGAACGACGGTGTGCTGATGATCAACAGCGACAGCGCAGTGATGACCCGGTCGCTCAGTCGGTACTGACGGATCGCGCCCCACGCGCCGATGACCACACCGGTGAAGGTTCCGATCACCGCACCGAGAACCAGCAGCCGCAGGCTGACACCGACCCGCCGCCACAGCTCGTCGGCAACCGGTTGCCCACTGACCGTCGTCCCGAAATCGCCGTGCAGGACGTCGGAGCCCCACAGCCCGAACTGAACGAGTATCGGCCGATCAAGATGCAGCTCGACCCGCTTCGCCTCGATGACCGCCTCCGGCGGACGTGGGTTGCGGCTCAGCAGGTTCTCGAGCGGGTCGAATTGCCAGGCGGCCAGGAGGTACGCGATGAACGTCGCCAGTGCCAGCAGCACGAGGTAGTTGAGCAGCCGGCGCGCGAGAAAGCGCGTCATCCGGCCGGTCCGTGCGTGGGCTGCATGCGCACAGGTTATGAGATACCGGCGGTCGACCTTCGGACAACTCACACGTGGCGGGCAGCTGGTCTCCAGATTCGGCGCGTTCACTTGTTGTCACCTGCAGTTTTCACACGGTGGCCGCGCCGAAGGGGCGACCGGCAACACCAGAGGAGCAGTTGACATGGAAAATCCGCACAAGAGCAAAGCCCGCGCCGATCTGAGGCTGTGCGCGGCCATGATCGGCGGCAGCGCCGTTGTCGCGATGGCCGCGATCGGATTGATGGTCGCTCAGGAGCATGACGGAGCCGCGGTGGCGAAATCGGGTTCGATGTCCATGGGCTCCACAAGCACGCAGACCACACCATCAAATGCACCGGCCGTGGGCGTGGCCAAGCCTGTTCTGAAGGGTCCGGCGCCGCTGCCGTCCGAGGAGGCGGCCGCCAAGTAAGTCGTTTCACCCCTCTTCACATCGGTTACCCAACAGTTGTAAGGGTCAGCGACGACCCTTCAGCGCATTGTTCGACGAGCCGCGATGGCGTGGTTCCCGAAGACCGAAATGGAGTGGTCGAGGTGAAATCGACGAAGCTGAAACTGGGGGCGGCGACGCTGGGCACGGGCGCCCTGCTGGCTATGGGGGCTGTGGGTGTGGCCGCGGGCGTGAGTTCCGCTCAGGATGAGGTCGAGGTCCCCAGCCCGGAGATCACGATGGGTGAGACGACGACGTCGACGACGGCGCCGTCGGAGCCCGAGACCTCGGTCGCGGTTCCCGAGGTGACAGCGGAGCCTGCGCCGACCGCGTAGGCACCTAGTTGTGCGGAGTGGGTCCCGGTGGTCCGGTAGGGCCGCCGGGACCTATCTGTATGTCCACGGCAGTCGCAGTCGCCGCCGGGCCGTTGCGTCGCCCCTCGATCGAGACGTCGTCGGAAACAGCGACCGTTTTGTCGGTGTGTGCCGCAGATTGCAGGTCGTAGGTCACGGTGAAGCCGTCCTCGCTTCGCACCGTGATGGACGTCGGCGAGATCGCAGTCACCGTTCCGTTTTGCGTGACCATCGTGGAGAAGCCGCCGCCGTCAGCGACGACGAACTCGCCGTGCAAGGAGGCCGGGGCGCCCGTCACGTGCTGGGCAGCGGAGAAACCGCCGGGCGGCGGCCCGCCCGGTGTGCCGTGTCCGAACGGCCGCGCAGCGTGCGATCCGATGGCGGCATAGATGGCAGTACCGCCGAGACCAGCGATGACGGTGGCCACGCCAACGGCGAGGAGCGTTTCCCGAATGCCCCAGCGCTTCGGGGCGGGGTTCGGCGAACCCCAAACCGGGTCGTCATTGGACTGGTCGATCGTCATGCGTCCACGCTGCCGGAGCTCGATGAGCGTCAGCTGTGTGGGTGATCAGTGGTTGGTGTGCGTATGAACATTCACAGCGGGCGCATAGACAACGCACAGGGATCACCAACAGCCCCTGCCGATAATGGACGCGTGGCGAGTTCCAGCAGTTCGGCGGTCAACGACCAGGAGCCCGCGCGCGTCGTCATGCGCCGAGCCGATGGGAAGCCCATCCACGTACTCGTCGTCGACGACGAACCGGTACTCGCCGAGTTGGTGTCGATGGCGCTTCGATACGAGGGCTGGGAGATCGCGACCGCGGGTGATGGCGCGAGCGCCATCGCGCTGGCCCGTCAGACCCCACCCGATGTGGTGGTGCTCGACGTGATGCTGCCGGATATGAGCGGGCTGGATGTCCTGCACAAACTTCGCGAGCAGATTCCGGGGCTGCCACTGCTACTGCTGACGGCCAAGGACTCGGTCGAGGACCGTATCGCGGGGCTGACCGCGGGTGGCGACGACTACGTGACGAAGCCGTTCAGCCTCGAAGAGGTGGTGCTACGACTACGCGCCCTGCTGCGACGAACGGGGGTCACCAGTGAGGTTGGTGGCGCAAAGGTCGTCGTCGGCGATCTGGTGCTGGATGAAGACAGTCACGAGGTGACCCGAGCCGGTGAGTTGATCACCTTGACCGCCACCGAGTTCGAACTGTTGCGGTTCATGATGCGCAATTCCAAACGCGTGCTGAGCAAGGCGCAGATCCTGGACCGGGTGTGGAGTTACGACTTCGGCGGCAGGTCGAACATCGTCGAGTTGTACGTCTCATACCTCCGCAAGAAGATCGACAGCGGGCGCGAACCGATGATCCATACGTTGCGCGGTGCCGGCTATGTCCTCAAACCCGCCCGCTGAGCCGGCGAGCAGGACGCGACTGCTGTCACCGCGCACCTGGTCGCTTCGGACCCGACTACTCGTATCTCAGATTCTCCTGCTGGCATTGGTGTGCGCCGGGATCGGTGTGGGCACAATGATTGCGCTGCAACACTTTCTGACCAACCAGCTCGATGATCGATTGGCCGAGACCGCCAGGCGTTCTGCGGGTATTTTCGAGTTTGGTCCGCCTCCGCCACCGCCCGGTTTCCCCGGTCCTCCCGGTTTCCCGCGACGGATGATCATTCGTGACGATATGGGACCTGGACCGTCGTTCCTCAATGCGCCGGGCCAAGCTGCCCGCACGGTCGGCGCGGTGATCTCCCGCGGGACACCGCTGGACGCGGGCGTCATCACCGCCGACGGCACCCGCGACAAGATCAGCCCAACGGCGGCAGAACAATTGGCGCACGTCGAGCCGCACGAGGCGCCGAAGATGGTCGAGCTCGACGGCCTGGGCCGCTATCGCGTGATCGCGATGCGCGCACACGCACCCGGCCAGACGATCGTCACCGGTCTGCCGACGTCCGAGGTGGATGACACGCTGCTCACTGTTGGGATCATCTTCAGCGTGGTCGGTGTCGTAGCGCTGTTCGGCGGCACCACTGCCGGAATCCTGATCATCCGGCGCCAACTTGCGCCGCTGTCAACGGTTTCTGCGGCTGCCCGTCAGGTGGCCGATCTGGAACTCGATCGCGGCGAAGTCCGGCTGCCGACGCCGATCGTGAAGGTTGACCCCGCGGGGGCGCACACCGAGATCGGCCAGCTCGGCTCCTCGCTGAACCGGATGCTCGACCGCATCTCGGGTGCGCTGTCCGCCCGGCACGCCAGCGAGACCCGGGTGCGTCAGTTCGTCGCCGACGCGAGCCACGAATTGCGCACGCCGCTCGCCGCAATTCGCGGGTATACCGAACTGGCACAACGTAAGCGCGGCGACGTACCCGACGACGTCGCGCACGCGATGAACCGCGTTGAGTCCGAGACGGAGCGGATGACGCAGCTCGTCGAGGACATGCTTTTGCTCGCCCGCCTGGACACCGGGCGACCCTTGCAGCAGGAGGCGGTGGACCTCTCGCGGTTGATCGTCGACACCGTCAGCGACGCCCACGTCGCAGGACCCGACCACAAGTGGTCGCTCGACCTACCCGACGAACCCATCGTCGTCACCGGCGACGAAGCGCGGCTGCATCAGGTGCTGGCCAACCTGCTCGCCAACGCGCGCACCCATACGCCGCCAGGCACATCGGTGACGGTGTCGCTAGCCAGATCTGACGGCGGGAGCGCTGTACTGACGGTGGCGGACGACGGTCCGGGAATACCTGAGTGGCTGCAGCCCGAGATCTTCGAGCGGTTCGCCAGGGGTGACACCTCGCGTTCTCGGCGCGGCGGCAGCACGGGTCTGGGGCTCGCGATCGTCGCGGCCGTCGTCAAAGCGCACCGCGGCAGCATCGATGTGCGCAGTGGACCCGGTGCGACGGTCTTCACCGTGACGTTTCCCGGCAATTCACAGATGAGTCACAGCGCGAGCCAATCGGGCGCCTAGCCGCCCCAGACAGGATCGTCTCAGTGACGACGACCCTGCCTCTTCCGTGTGAGCACACGGAGATGGTTGCTGCCCGGCCGGGAAAACGAACCAGCTCCGTCTTTTCGCGGCTGGGACTGGCGCTCCTCTTGGTGGCGACGGCGGTGCTCTACCTGTGGCGACTGGCCGACAGCGGGTGGGCGAATGCCTTTTACACCGCGGCGGTGCAGGCGGGCGCGGACAATTGGACGGCGATGTTGTTCGGGTCGAGCGACCCCGCGAACGCGGTCACCGTCGACAAGACTCCGGCGGCGTTGTGGGTCATGGATATCTCGGTCCGGCTGTTCGGACTGAACCCGTGGAGCGTGCTGGTACCGCAGGCACTCGAGGGGGTCGCGGCCGTCGGGTTGCTCTATGCGGCCGTCCGACGTGTCGCCGGACCCGGCGCGGGACTTCTGGCGGGCGCGGTGCTCGCGGCAACGCCGGTCGCGGCGTTGATCTTTCGATTCAACAACCCCGACGCGCTGCTGGTGTTGCTACTCGTCGCCGCCGCGTACTGCCTGCAGCGCGCATGCGAAAAGGATGCCAGCCGTTGGTGGTTGGTGGCTGCGGGTGCCGCCGTTGGATTCGGATTCCTCGCCAAGATGCTTCAGGCGTTTCTGGTGCTTCCCGGATTCGCGACGGCCTACCTCGTCGCCGCGCACCGTTCGCTTTTGGGGCGCATCGGCGACCTGTTCATCGCCGCCACGGCCGTGGTGGTGTCCGGTGGGTGGTACCTCGCGCTCGTCGAACTGTGGCCCCCGTCGTCACGCCCCTACATCGGTGGTTCGCAGCACAACAGCATCGTCGAATTGACGTTGGGCTACAACGGGTTAGGCCGGTTGACGGGCAAGGAGACCGGCGGCCTTGGCAACCTCAACCACGACGTGGGCTGGGGACGTCTCTTCGGCTCGAGCATGGGTTTGGACATCGCGTGGCTGCTGCCGGCGGCGGTGATCTGTCTCGCGGCCGGACTGATTCTCACCCGACGCGCACCCCGCACCGACCCTGCGCGGGCGGCGCTGATCCTTTGGGGTGCGTGGCTGGTCGTCTCCGCGGTGGTCTTCAGCTACTCCAACGGCATCATCCACGCCTACTACACGGTGGCATTGGCCCCGGCTATCGGTGCATGCATCGGTATCGGCGCAACCCTGCTGTGGCGGAACCGATTCGACCTCCGAAGCGCCACCGCGTTGTCCGGTGTTGTGCTCGTCACCACCGTCCTGGCCGCCGTGCTGTTGCTCCGCCATCAGGAGTGGATGCCGTGCCTGCGGGCGAGTGTCGCGGCCGGGGGAGTGGGCACGGCTGTGCTGCTCCTCGTCTCCGGCCGGTTGGCGCCGGTAGTGGCGCGATCAGTCGCGGCGCTGGCGGTCATGTCGTGTCTCGCCGCGCCCGCGGGTTTCTCGCTCGCGACGGCGGCGACGTCGCACAGCGGTGCGATACCGAGCGTCGGCCCATCCCACCGCATATCCGGCCCCGGAGTCGGCGGCGCGGGCGGCCTCCTGAATTCGCCGACGCCTGCGACCGAGCTCGCGGCCACCCTGGCCCGCGATGCGGACGACTACACGTGGGCCGCGGCGATAATCGGCTCCAACAATGCCGCGGGCTATCAGCTGGCCAGTGGTGCGCCCGTGATGGCCATCGGGGGTTTCAACGGCACCGACCCCGCACCGACGCTCGAGAAATTTCAGCACCTCGTCGCCACCGGGCGGATCCATTACTTCATTCGCGATCGGATGATGATGATGACCGACCGCTGGGGATCGTCGAGCGGGGGGAGCCGGGAGGCCGCCGACATCGCCCAGTGGGTGGAAACGCATTACGTCCCGCTCGTCATCGAGCGTGCCGTCGTCTACGACCTCAGCGCACCGCCGCGGAATTCATAGCTGGCATACAGCTTGGGCCAACGGCAAGCACAACCTGCACCTCGACGATGGATTTCATGACAGACACCGCCTTCGAGCGTGGCACGTCCGCCGGAAGCCGATTCGAACGCCGACCGAACGCCACCGAGATCGCGCGTGACGCCGGTGTTCCCGTTCTCGACGTCGTGGTACCGGTGTACAACGAACAGGCCGCTCTCGCCGACTCCGTGCACCGGTTGCACCGGCACCTGCAGGAGCACTTTCCGTTCACGGCGCGTATCACCATCGCCGACAACGCAAGTGTCGACGACACCCCGCAAATCGCGGCAGAGCTGGCTGCCGAACTGAGTGATGCCCGTGTGGTGCGTGTACCCGATAAGGGTCGCGGCCGGGCGCTGCACACCGTGTGGTCGACGTCTGACGCGCCGGTGCTGGTCTACATGGACGTAGATCTGTCCACCGATCTCGCCGCGCTCGCACCACTGGTCGCTCCGCTGGTCTCGGGACATTCCGACCTGGCGATCGGCACCCGGCTGGGTCGCGGCTCGCGGGTGGTGCGTGGCACCAAGCGCGAGGTCATCTCCCGCTGCTACAACTTCATCCTAAAATCGACACTCGCAGCGGGTTTTTCCGATGCACAGTGCGGTTTCAAGGCCATCCGGGCCGACGTCGCGCAACTGCTATTACCGCATGTCGCCGACACCGGATGGTTCTTCGACACGGAGCTGCTGGTGCTGGCCGAACGCAGCTGCCTGCGCATCCACGAGGTCCCGGTGGACTGGGTGGACGATCCGGACAGCCGGGTGGACATCGTCGCGACGGCGAAGGCTGACCTCAAGGGCATCGGCAGGCTGCTGCGCAGTTTCGCGAAGGGTTCGATTCCGGTGAATGCGATTGCTGCGCAGCTAGGTTCGTCGCAGTTGACGGCGGCGCCGCGCTCGCTGTTCCGGCAGGCGGTGCGGTTCGGTGCCATCGGAGTCGTGTCCTCGGCGGCCTACGTGGTGCTGTTCATGTTGATGCAGGGATCGCTCGGCGCACAGGCGGCGAACCTGATCGCGTTGCTACTCACGGCGATCGGCAACACCGCGGCCAACCGACGCTTCACGTTCGGGATCGGCGGCATGGCCAATGTGACCCGTCAGCACGTCGAGGGTCTCATTGTGTTCGCGATCGCGTTGACGATCACCAGCGGATCGCTGGCCGTACTGCATCTCATCGTCGCCGACCCGCACCATCTGATCGAGCTTGGCGTGCTGGTGTTGGCCAATCTGGTGGCCACTGCGGCGCGGTTCGTCCTGCTGCGCGGCTGGGTGTTTCACCCCCGCCGGTCCCTTGAAATCCCGCTGACCGATAAGGCAATGCATCGATGACCATCACCGCTGACCTGCACTCGCACACCCCCGCGCCGGCCGACCCTTCACAGGTTACGCAGCCGCGCTGGGTGCGTCCCGCCCTGTTCGTCCTCCTGGCGGCCACCGCGGTGCTCTATCTGTGGGGGCTCGGTTTCTCCGGCTGGGCCAACGACTACTACGCGGCCGCTGTGCAGGCGGGCACGCAGGATTGGAAGGCGTGGCTGTTCGGCTCGCTGGACGCGGGCAACGCGATCACCGTCGACAAGCCGCCCGCTGCGCTCTGGGTAATGGCTCTGTCCGGCAGGATCTTCGGCTTCAGCGCCTTCACGATGTTGCTGCCGCAGGCGTTGATGGGTGTCGGCGCCGTCGCGACGCTGTATGCGGCGGTGCGCCGGTGCAGCGGTCCGGCAGCGGGCCTTTTCGCTGGCGCGGTGCTGGCCCTGACGCCGGTCGCGGCGCTGATGTTCCGGTTCAACAATCCGGATGCGCTACTGGTGCTGTTGTTGGTGGTGGCCGCGTACTGCATGGTGC
This sequence comes from Mycobacterium sp. NPDC051804, assembly GCF_044452905.1. Taxonomy (NCBI): domain Bacteria; kingdom Bacillati; phylum Actinomycetota; class Actinomycetes; order Mycobacteriales; family Mycobacteriaceae; genus Mycobacterium; species Mycobacterium sp. NPDC051804. Next base: position 583,743 of record NZ_JBITCD010000006.1, read on the forward strand.
GCGCCATCGAGACCGCGAGCACCCGCTGGATTGCCATGGCGGGCTTCGTGGTCGGCTTCGCCTTCCTGACGAAGCTGTTGCAGGCCTTTCTCGTCGTCCCGGGCTTGGCGCTGGCGTTCCTCGTCGCCGCGCCCGTCGGCGTGTGGGCGCGTCTCGGCAAGCTCGCGGTGGGCGCCGTCGCGATGATCGTGTCAGCGGGGTGGTACGTCGCCCTAGTCAGCGTGTGGCCCGCCGATTCCCGGCCCTACATCGGCGGCTCGTCGGACAACAGTCTGCTGCAGCTCACGTTGGGCTACAACGGCATCGACCGTGTGCTCGGCGGTGGTGAAGGGCGTCCGTCCGGCGGGCCCCCGCCGGGTGGTCCGGGAGACAGCGCCGGAGGCGCGCACCACCTCATGTTCGGGGGAGATCCGGGTATCGGTCGATTGTTCGGCCAGTCGATGGGCACCCAAGCCTCGTGGCTGTTGCCCGCAGCGCTGATCGGTCTGCTCGCCGGATTGTGGTTCACCCGCCGCACCGCACGCACCGCTGGTGTGCGCGCGGCGCTGCTCCTGTGGGGTGGCTGGCTGATCGTGAGCGCCGCGGTGTTCAGCTTCATGGACGGCATCATCCACCCCTACTACACCGTGGCGCTGGCACCGGCGATCGCGGCGCTGGTCGGGATATCGGTACGAGAATTATGGCGGGGCAGAGAGTTCCTGGTGCCTCGTATCGTGCTGGCGACGATGTTGGCTGGCACCGGCGTGTGGGCGTTCATCCTGATGAATCGGACGCCGGAGTGGTGGCCCGCCGTGCGCTGGATCGCCCTGGTCGGCTCGATCACCGTCGCGTCGATCCTGGTCGTCGGAGCGCATCGCCTTGGCCGCTGGACGGCTGTCTTGATCGCCGGCGCAATGCTTTTCGGTCTTCTCGGGCCGGCCGCGTTCTCCATCCAGACCGTGACGAGCCCGCACAGCCGAGGGCCGATGGCGGTGGCCGGTCCGAGCCCCTCCGCCGACATGGCGCTGCCAGGAGGCGCCGACGGGCCCGGGGGCCCGGGGCGGGGCGCTGTTGACAATCCCACACTCGAGAACCTGGTCAAGGGTGCGCACAACCGTTGGGCGGCAGCGACTGTCGGCTCGATGACGGCAGGCAACCTCGAGTTGAAGACCGGTGCGTCAGTCATGTCGATCGGCGGGTTCACCGGCTCGGACAACTCGCCCACACTCGCACAGTTCCAGGACTACGTCGCCAACCATGAGGTGCGCTATTTCATCTCGGGGAGCCGCGACGGGGCGCCGCCCTGGCGTGAATCGGGGGCCGCCAGCGACATCACCACGTGGGTGAAGCAGAACTTCGCGCCCCTGGACGTCGCGGGAGCGACTGTGTACGACCTCGACGCACAGATCAGCAAGTGATGTGTCTCAAGGAAGGAAGGGAAACAGTCATGATCGGCCGTCGTCAATTCGATCGGGATGATTCTCTTCGTCTCACACGCCACCGGACGGGGTTACAGTGCAACGATGTCCGTGACCGACGAGTACCTGAAGAACAACGAGGCGTACGCGAGTTCCTTCACGGGCCCGCTGCCGCTGCCGCCGAGCAAGCATGTCGCCGTGGTGGCGTGTATGGACGCCCGGCTCGACGTCTACCGGATCCTCGGTCTCGGCGACGGTGAGGCGCACGTCATCCGCAACGCCGGCGGCGTGATCACCGACGATGAGATCCGCTCACTGGCGATCAGCCAACGTCTTCTCGGTACCAAAGAGATCATCCTGATTCACCACACCGACTGCGGCATGCTCACGTTCACCGACGACGGGTTCAAACAACAGATCCAGGACGACACCGGCATCAAGCCAGAGTGGGCGGCCGAAGCGTTCGTCGATCTCGACGAGGACGTCCGCCAGTCACTGCGCCGCATCGAGGCGAGCCCGTTTGTCACCAAGCACGACTCCCTGCGTGGGTTCGTCTTCGACGTGGCGACGGGCCGCCTCAACGAGGTGACGCTCTAGCGCTCTCACCCCACCTTGTAGGTCGCGATCGCCTTCGCGACCGCGTCGCCTTCCGGGGTGACGACGTCGACGTCGCAATTGACCAACGTCTTACCGCGCCGCAGCACCCGCCCGATCGCGATCAGATCTGTCGCCTGGGCCGGGGCGAGAAACTGCACGGCCATCGACGTCGTCACGCCGCGCAGCGAGTCGGGTACCTCTGCGCCCGCCCACGCGGCGGCCATCACCGCGACATCGGCCAGCGCGGCGACGGCGCCACCGTGGACCATGTCGCCGAGCGTGACGTTGGATTCGTCCCACGGCAGCCGGAGCCGCACCTCGTCGCCGTCGAGGACCTCGGCGACGATGCCGAGCTTCGCGACGAACGGGGACGCGGGGATGAACTGCGCCATGACCTCGGCGCCGGTCTGGGGTGGGGTAGTGGTCGACATGAGTAGGAAGTCTGGCCGCGGGCTGTAGCCAGTTCAATTACCTCCGGGGTAGTCGCTACCTGTCGCGAGCGTGCGTTCCCAGCTGACGCGTGGGCCCGCGCCGGAAATTCGGCCGTTGACATGGCAGGCCATCCCTGGTTTTATATCCGGTTATGCAGATAAAGCTGGTCATTTCTACCAACTTTACGAGGAAAACATGACTGATACCGCTGAGCAGCTCAACGCGGGCCGGTACGAGCTGAGCCATCTGCGCTCGCTCGAGGCCGAAGCCATCCACATCATCCGGGAGGTGGCCGCCGAGTTCGAGAAGCCGGTGCTGCTGTTCTCCGGCGGCAAGGACTCCATCGTCATGCTGCATCTCGCGCTGAAGGCGTTCCGGCCCGGCCGCCTGCCGTTCCCCGTGATGCACGTCGACACCGGGCACAACTTCGAGGAGGTGCTGCAGGCCCGCGACGAACTCGTGGCCGAGTCCGGCGTGCGTCTCGTCGTCGCCAAGGTGCAGGACGATATCGACGCGGGCCGTGTCGTCGAGACCATCCCGTCGCGCAACCCGATGCAGACCTTCACGCTGCTGCGCGCCATTCGCGAGAACAAGTTCGATGCCGCGTTCGGCGGTGCCCGCCGCGACGAGGAGAAGGCACGCGCCAAGGAGCGGGTGTTCTCGTTCCGCGACGAGTTCGGCCAATGGGACCCCAAGGCGCAGCGGCCCGAGCTGTGGAACCTGTACAACGGTCGCCATCACAAGGGTGAGCACATCCGCGTGTTCCCGTTGTCCAACTGGACTGAGTTCGACATCTGGTCCTACATCGGCGCCGAGAAGATCAAACTGCCGTCCATCTACTACGCGCATCAGCGTCAGGTCTTCGAACGTGACGGCATGCTGCTCGCCGTGCACAAGTACCTGCAGCCGCGCAAGGACGAGGAGATCGTCGAAAAGACTGTGCGCTTCCGCACCGTCGGTGACGTCACCTGCACCGGCTGTGTGGAATCCCTTGCGGGAACGGTGTCCGAGGTGATCGCCGAGACCGCCGTCTCACGCTTGACCGAACGTGGCGCCACCCGCGCCGATGACCGAATCTCCGAAGCAGGTATGGAAGATCGTAAGCGAGAGGGCTACTTCTGATGGCGACACTGCTGCGCATCGCGACCGCCGGCTCCGTCGACGACGGCAAGTCGACCCTCATCGGTCGGTTGCTCTATGACTCCAAGGCCGTCATGGAGGATCAGCTCGCCGCGGTCGAGCGCACCTCCAAAGAACGCGGAAACGACTACACCGACCTGGCTTTGGTGACCGACGGCCTGCGCGCCGAGCGCGAGCAGGGCATCACGATCGACGTCGCGTACCGGTACTTCGCCACGTCCAAGCGCAAGTTCATCATCGCCGACACCCCGGGCCACATCCAGTACACGCGGAACATGGTGACCGGAACGTCGACGGCCCAGTTGGCGATCGTGCTCGTCGACGCCCGCCACGGCCTGCTCGAACAATCCCGTCGGCACGCGTTCCTGGCCTCACTGCTCGGTATTCGGCACATCGTGCTGGCGGTCAACAAGATGGACCTCGTCGACTGGGATCAGGAACGTTTCGAGAAGATCCGCGACGACTTCCACGAGTTCGCCGCGCGCCTCGACATCCATGATGTGACGACGATTCCGCTGTCAGCACTCAAGGGCGACAACGTCGTCACCAAATCCGAGGTCACCCCCTGGTACGACGGACCGGCGCTGCTGTCACATCTCGAGGACGTGTACATCGCGGGCGATCGCAACCTCGTCGACGTCCGATTCCCCGTCCAGTACGTGATCAGGCCGCAGACCCACGACCACGCCGACCACCGCAGCTATGCGGGCACAGTCGCCAGTGGTGTGATGCGTCCCGGTGACGAGGTCGTCGTGCTGCCCACCGGTAAGACGAGCCGCATCACCGAGATCGAGGGACCCGGCGGGCCCGTCGAGGAGGCGTTCCCGCCGATGGCGGTGTCGATCAGCCTGGCCGACGACATCGACATTTCGCGGGGCGACCTGATTGCCCGGCCCAACAACCAGCCAAGGGTGGCACAGGATTTCGATGCAACCGTGTGTTGGATGGCCGACGAGGCCTCACTGGAACCGGGCCGCGACTACATCGTCAAACACACGACCCGCACCACGCGGGCCAAGGTGACGGCGCTGGACTACCGGCTCGACGTCAACTCCTTGCACCGCGATAAGACGGCCACTGCGCTCAAACTCAATGAGCTGGGCCGCATCTCGCTACGCACCCAGGTACCGCTGCTGCTCGACGAATACAGTCGCAACGCAGCCACCGGTTCGTTCATCCTGATCGATCCGAACACCAACGGCACCGTCGCGGCCGGCATGATCCTGCCGCAGGTGACGGCGCGCGCTGCGAGCCCGAACACCGTGCGCCACGAATCGCTGTGCAAGGCGGAGGATCGGCTGTCCAAGGGTAGGACCGTGTGGTTCACGGGCCTGTCCGGGTCGGGCAAGTCATCGGTGGCGATGCTCGTCGAGCAGAAGCTGCTCGAAAAGGGTTTGCCCGCTTATGTTCTCGACGGTGACAACCTGCGCCACGGTCTCAACGCCGACCTTGGGTTCTCGATGGCGGACCGCGCCGAGAATCAGCGGCGACTGGCCCACATCGCCGCCATCCTCGCCGACTCCGGCCAGGTCGTGCTGGTACCCGCCATCAGCCCGCTCGAAGAGCACCGGGCGTTGGCGCGGCAGGTCACCACCGAGGCAGGTCTCGACTTCTTCGAGGTGTTTTGCGACACCCCGCTGGAGGACTGCGAGCGGCGTGACCCGAAAGGGCTGTACAAGAAGGCGCGTGCGGGCGAGATCACCCATTTCACCGGGATCGACAGTCCATACCAGCGGCCGAAGTCGCCCGATCTGCGACTCACTCCCGACTCCACGCCGGATGAGCTCGCGGACAGGGTCGTCGAGCTGCTGGAGAGTAGGCAGTGAGCGATCACGACGTCGCCGCCCGGTTGGCGACAGACGCGGGCAAACTGCTGCTCGAGGTTCGCGATGAACTCGCCGAGGCCAGCCAGGACGAACGGAAGGCAGCGGGGGACAAGCGATCTCACGACTTCCTGATGGCAGCGTTGGCCGCCGAACGGCCCGACGACGCGGTGCTGTCCGAAGAGGGTGCGGACGACCCGGTTCGGCTGTCCGCCGACCGGGTGTGGATCATCGACCCGCTCGACGGCACCCGCGAGTTCTCCGAGTTGGGGCGTGACGACTGGGCAGTGCATGTCGCCCTCTGGCAGGCGGGCGAGTTGGTCGCCGGTGCGGTCGCGCTTCCGGCGCAGGGCATCACGCTCGCCACCCCGGACGTCAGCGCACCGCCCGCCGCTCCCGCGCAACCACGCGTGGTGGTCTCGCGCACCCGCCCGCCCGCCGTGGCCTTGGCCGTGCGTGACGCGCTGGGCGGTGTGTTGGTCGAAATGGGCTCGGCGGGCGCCAAGGTTGCCTCTGTGGTGCAGGGGCTGTCCGACGTCTATGTCCATGCGGGCGGTCAGTACGAATGGGATTCGGCGGCCCCGGTTTCCGTGGCCAGGGCGGCCGGGCTGCACACGTCGCGCATCGACGGTTCACCCCTCACCTACAACAGGCGCGACCCGCGATTACCCGACGTAGTGGTGTGCCGGCCGGAGCTCGCAGAGGCGGTGCTCGCGGTCACACGTGATTGACTGGGCTCATGCGGATGTCGGCCAAAGCTGAATACGCCGTCCGCGCGATGATTCAGCTGGCGACCGCCGACGAGGGCGCGGTGGTCAAGACCGACGACCTGGCCAAAGCCCAGGGCATCCCGGCCCAATTTCTGGTCGACATCCTGTCCGACCTGCGTACCGACCGTCTGGTGCGCAGTCACCGCGGCCGCGACGGTGGGTACACGCTGGCGCGGCCCGCGGCCGAAATCAGCATCGCTGACGTGCTGAGATGCATCGACGGCCCGCTGGCCAGCGTGCGCGACATCGGGCTCGGCGACCTCCCGTATTCGGGACCGACGGCGGCGCTGACCGACGTGTGGCGGGCGCTACGGGCCAGCATGCGGTCGGTGCTCGAACAGACCAGCCTCGCCGAAGTCGCCGCCGGCGCGTTGCCCAAGCACGTCGGGAAGCTCGCTGACGACTACCGCGCGCAAGAAGAGAACCGCGGCCACTCGCTGGGCTAGCGGCCTGAGTCAGCGCCGAGGCCGCTTCTTGCCCCGCGCGGCGATCCCGTCGAGCAGCATGCGCAGACCCTGCGCGAAGTCCTGTTCCACCGACACCTCTTCGGCGACATGGGAGAGCGCTTCGATGTGGGGATGAGCCGCGCGCGCCGCCGATCCGATGCGCGCCGCGGCGTCGCGCGCGTCGCGTCCGCGTGTGAACGGCCCGGCGAGTTCGGCCTGGGCCGCTCCCACGACCAGCGCGAAGACGGCGTGAAACGCCGCGAGGCGGTCTGAATCGGACAGGCCCCCACGACCGAGTGCGGCGATGAGCGCGTCGGCCACGGCGAATCCGGTCGCCGACGATGTGCGGCGGGTCAGCACCAACGGAATGGCAGCGGGATGGGCGCGGATGCCCCGCCACATGGCCTCGGCGAGTGCGTAGACATCGTCGATCCAGTTCGCGGTCGGCTCAGGAATTCTCACTTCGGCGACGACCGCGGCGACCACGAGTTCCTCCAGGCCCTCCTTGTCGGGCACGTAGTTGTAGACGGTCATCGGACCGGTGCCCAGCGCGGTGGCCAGCGCGCGCATGCTCAACGCGCTGGCGCCGGCGTCGTCGACGATGCCCAGTGCCGCGGCGGCGATCTCGTCGGTGGTGAACCGAGCGCGCATTTTTTCCAGCTTTCTTGACAAGTACGGCGTACGTGAAGCAGTCTAACTATACGTACAACGTACTTATAAGGAGTGGGCGATGACGGTGACGATTCCGACCGAACGCGTGGACTTCGAGTCCAGTGGCACGCGCTGCGCGGCGTGGTTGACGCTGCCGGAAGGTGCCGGCCCGCACCCGGCGGTCGTCCTGGTGCACGGTCTGGGTGCGACGCACGACATGATGCTGGCTCAGTACGAACAGCACTTCGCCGCGGCGGGCATCGCCGTCTTGGCCTTCGACTACCGCAACACCGGGGCGTCGGACGGTCAACCGCGTCAACACATCTCGACACGAAGCCAATGCCGCGATGTCGTCGCGGCCATCGACCATCTTGGCGGGCGGTCGGACATTGATGCCGCACGCATCGGGCTGTGGGGTACGAGCCTCGGCGGCATGAACGTGGTTCGCGTCGCGGCCACCCGCGACGATGTCGCCGTCGCGGTGGTCCAGTGCCCGATCGTGCACGGGCCCGGCGCCGCCCGCCGACTCGGACTTCTCGCGGCGCTCCGGCTCACGCCGGCGATCACCGAGGACCTTCTGCGCCGTGTGACGCGGCGCGGCCGCCGTTACGTACCGATCGTGGGACCGTCGGGAGGATTCGCAATGGTCACCGTCGCGGATGCCGAGGAGGGGTGGAACTCGACCGTGCCGCCCGGTGGTCGGTTCGACAACCGGATCGCGGCCGCGGACGCGTTGGCCATGGTGACGACGTCAGCGTTGCGCCACGCACGCGACGTCACGGCGCCCCTGCTGGTGTGCGTGTGCGACCGGGAGAACCTGATGGACCCCGGCTACGCAGAACTGGTCGCGCGCCGGGCACCCGACGGCGTCGCCCGGCACTACGACTCCGACCATTTCGCGATCTACCATCCGCCGCTCGTCGGTCAGGTGCTTGCTGACCAGACCGCCTTCCTGACGGAGCATCTCGATGTCCGTGCGTGACGCGTTGCGCGACAACGACGAAAGATTCCGCGCGATGGCGGCCGGCCTCGGCCCCGCCGAATGGGCGCAGCCCAGCCTGTGCGACGCCTGGACGAACCATGACGTGCTGGCACATCTCGTCATCGGCTACCGCTCGGGCGCCGGAATGACCATGCGCGAGATGCTGCGCCACGGTGGCTCATTCGATCGGGCGAACACCGCGATGGCGTGCGCGCTCGCCGCTACTCGCAGTCCCGACGAACTGCTCGACGAGTTCGGGGAACTGGTATATCGACCGCGAGGCCTTGGACGCATCTTCCCGAAGCAGTTGCTACTGGGTGATCACATCACCCACGAACTCGACATACTGTTCGCCCTCGATCTTGTGCCGCGGATCCCGGGTGAGGCTGTGGTTGCTGTGCTCAATACGCAAGTGGCGCTACCGAATCCGTTCGTGCCCGCGTTCCGCAACAGTAGGGGATTGCGACTGCGCGCCACCGACATCGACTGGGCGCACGGCGACACAGGGCCACTCGTCGAAGGGCGGGGCATCGAGTTGGTTTCCGTCCTGGGGAACCGGCCACGCATGGTGTCCGCACTGCGCGGCGACGGTGTGGAACTGCTCGCGTCGCGGGTCAGCCCGTCCCGGATCCGTAGGGGCGGGTGATGATCTCCAAGTAGTGCCCGCCGGGATCCTGGAAGTACACGCCGCGACCGCCGTCGTTGTGGTTGATCTCCCCGGGCCTGCTGCCCCTGGGATCCGCCCAGTGCTGCAGATCCTGCCCGCGGATACGGCCGTAAATGGCGTCGAACTCGTCCTCGGACACGAGGAACGCATAGTGCTGCGGGCGGATGTCCTCGTCAGTGCCCACTTGGGCGTAGTCGAGGCTGGCGCCGTGGTCGAGTTCGACGACGAGGAACGGGCCGAACTCCTTGGCGGCCGGCAGGCCGAAGAGGTCGGTGAAGAATTGGGCCGATTCCTCACGGTCCTTCGCGGCGACGATGGTGTGGTTGAACGTTATGGCCATTCAATCCATAGAACCACCGCCTTCGACCGGACGGCAACGATGCACCATGGGGGGTATGACGCACGCTGACGTCCTCACCGGACCACGGGTGACGCTGCGGGCACCCACCCTGGATGACGCAGAACCTCTGTTCGACATCGCGTCCGACCCCGAGGTGCCGAGGTACATGTCGTGGCGACCACACCGGAATGTCGACGAGAGCCGGCGCGTCATTACTGACGTGCTCAACGTCGGTGGCGAGACCACGCGGCTGATCGACCTTCGTGAAGACGGGAGCGTGATCGGCGCCATCGGCTGGCGGCGCCCGCAACCACACAGCGTCGACTTCGGCTACTACCTGGGTCGGCAATGGTGGGGGCAGGGGTTCATGTCGGAGGCGGTGCGACTCGTCCTCGACAGCGTCGAGCGCGATCCGACCGTGTACCGCGTCTCCGCCTGTTGCTACGTCGACAACACAGCGTCAGCGAAAGTGCTGGAGCGTAGTGGGCTCAGTCTCGAAGGCCGACTGCGTCGCTACACCCTGTTACCCAACATCAGCGATGAGCCGCAGGATTGTCTGCTGTTCGCCAAGGCGGTGAAGTGATGAGTGCATTCGACCTTCGCGACCTCTCGGTCCCGATCATCGTCGCGCCGATGGCCGGTGGGCCTTCGACGCCCGAACTGGCTGCCGCGGGCACGAATGCCGGCGGCCTCGGGTTCGTCCCAGGGGGATACCTGACGGCTGAGGTGTTCGCCGACCGCGTCGCCAAGGCCCGCCAGCTCGCCACCGGTCCGATCGGTGCCAATCTGTTTGCGCCACAGCCGAGTGCGGGCACGCCCGCCGCGATCGAGGCGTACGCCAAGGCGCTGGCTACCGAGGAGCAGCGCTACGACGCGACTCTCGGTGCGCCCCGGTTCGACGACGACGCGTGGGCAGCGAAGGTGGACGTGCTGCTCGATCTTCGGCCAGACGTGGCGTCGTTCACCTTCGGCGTCCCGAGCGCGGACGAATGCAAGCGACTGCGCGATGCCGGAATTACGACCGTCGGCACCGTGACGACGGTGGCCGAGGCGCAAGCGGCCATCGCCGCCGGCGTGGATGTGCTGGCGGCCCAAGGCCCGTCGGCAGGCGGACATCGCGGAACGTTCGATCCGTCTGCGCAACCGGCATCCGAGCCGCTGGACCAACTGTTGGCCGCGCTGCGGAATGCCGCCAATATTCCGGTGATCGCGGCGGGCGGACTGTCCACCGCCGACGACGTCGCGCGGGTGATGGCGGCCGGCGCGATCGCGGCGCAACTCGGCACGGCCTTCCTGCTGGCCGACGAAGCGGGCAGCAGCCCCGTTCACCGTGCCGCGCTGAAGGACCCGCAGTTCACCGAAACCGCTGTCACCCGGTCGTTTTCCGGCCGCTACGCACGCGGGCTGCGGAACCGATTCATCGACGAGCACGAGGCCGAGGCACCGTTCGGTTACCCCGAGGTGCACTATCTGACCAGCCCCGTGCGGGCGGCGGCGGTGCGCGCGGGCGATCCGCATGGTGTGAACGTGTGGGCGGGAACGGGATTTCGCGCCGTGTGCGCGGGTTCGGTCGCCGAGATCTTCGCGAGGCTGACGTAGACGTCAATATCACCGTGACGGCGGCGCCGGCAAGCTACTCTCTCGAACCATGCAGCTTTCCCGGCGTGCCTTCGGGGTGGGCTGCGGCGCGCTTGCGGCCTCGCAACTGCTCCCGGGGTGTAGCAGCAGTGACGAGCCCGGCGCGTCGAAAGCGCCCAGCGCGCCGAAAGAGCGCATCGTGGTGATCGGCGCAGGCATGGCGGGCCTCGCCGCCGCACGGCGCCTAGCCGATGCCGGCATGGACGTCACCGTGGTGGAAGCCCGCGACCGCATCGGTGGACGCACATGGACTGACGCGTCGCTCGGCGTGCCAATCGATCTGGGTGCGGCATGGATCCACGGCCCCGAAGGCAACCCGATCACCGAACTCGCGGACCAGGTCGGCGCGCGGCGGGTCGAGACCGACTTCGACAAGCCCGTTTTGTTCCGTAACGGTGCCGAAGTCGGCGCAGACATGGTGGAGAGCACGCTGGCGGGCTGGCAGGAGATCGCCAAAGAGCTTGGGGCGCTGAGTGAGGACGCCGGGGAAGACGAGTCGGTCGCAAGCGGCCTCGCGCAGGTCGCCAACATGGACAACCCGTTTGTCCAGTGGAGTGTGGCCAGCGAGATCGTCGGCGACTATGCGGCCGATCCAGATGAGCTCTCGCTCAAATGGTTGGGCAACGAAGGTGAGTTCAGCGGACCCGATCTGATCCTGCCCGGCGGCTATATCCAACTGGCACAACATCTTGCGCGTGGGCTGACGATCCGGTTGAGCGCCGAGGTCAGCCGCGTCAACTACGGCGGCTCGGGGGTCCGGATCGAGACGTCCCAAGGTGTCCTCGAGGCGGACCGAGCGATCGTCACCATTCCGCTAGGTGTGCTCAAGGCGAGCACGATTGCGTTCGAGCCGCCGCTGCCCGACGAAAAGCAGGCAGCGATCGAACGACTCGGTTTCGGTCTGCTCGACAAGGTGGTGCTCAAATTCGACCAGCCGTTCTGGCCGGACGCGGACGTGATCGGGCTCGTAGGCAGCGAGCAGCCGCTGCCGTTTCTGATCAACGGTGAGACGTTCGCTGATGTCCCGTTGTTGGTCGGCCTACGTGGCGGTTCCGATGCGCGTGCGCGCGAGTCCCTTTCCGACCAAGACGCGGTGTCTCAGGTCGTGACGGCGCTCGGCGCACCGCCCCCGACCGGATCGCTCGTCACCCGCTGGGCCGCGGACCCCTATGCGCGGGGCTCGTACAGCTTCATCGCCGTCGGCTCGAGTCCCGACGATATGGAGGCGCTCGCCGAACCGGTCAACGAAAGGCTCGCGTTCGCCGGTGAAGCCACCAATGCGGAGTTCTTCGGCACCTTACACGGCGCGTACCTCAGCGGGGTCCGCGAAGCCGACAGGATTCTCGGCTAGCCACTGCAGATCGCTTGCGAGCGCGTCGCCGTTCTCCGAACGGACGGTGATGCCGAGCATGCGAGACTCGCTTGCGTGCCTGCGTCTGACTCCCCGATCACGAACGTCTCCGACACCGCACGCTGGGTCGCGACCTACCGGGCCCGCGAGACCGCGCGTCCCGATGCGCTGTTCCACGACCACCTCGCCGAGCGGCTGTCAGGGGAGCGCGGCCGCGCGATGGTCGCCGCGGCGCCACGGGCAATGCGCACCGGGTGGTTCCTGGTGGCGCGCACCAAGGTCATCGACGACATCGTGATGCACGCGATCGCCGACGGATGCGACCGGGTCCTGAACCTGGCCGCCGGTCTCGACACCCGGCCCTTCCGACTGGATCTGCCGCCGGACTTCCGGTGGGTCGAGGCGGACCTGCCGGGCCTGCTCGAGGAAAAACAGCGGTTGCTCGCAGACGAGACGCCGCGATGCCGGCTGACGACACACGCCGTCGATCTCGCCGACGCGCCCACCCGCGAGGCATTCCTGGATGAGGAACTCAGCGGCGCAGCCAAGGCCCTCGTATTGACCGAGGGTCTGCTGATGTACCTGGAAGAGAGCGATGTCCGGTCGCTGTCGGCATCCTTCATCCGCCCTGAGATCGCCTGGTGGATGCTGGACTTCGCCGGCCCGGGACTGCAGAAGCGGCTCAACAAGGGCACCGGCGGCATGCTCAACAGCGCGCCGATCAAATTTGCGCCCGCCAACGGGCTGGCCTTCTACGAAGATCTCGGCTGGCGCCCGGTCGAATGCGATTCGGTGTTCGCCGCGGCGCATCGATTCGACCGGCTGCCATGGTGGATGCGCCCCGCGGCGTATCTACCCCAGCCCGATCCCCGTAACCCGGGCCGCAATACCTACAGCGGCATCGTCCGGCTCACCCGGTGACTATTTCGGGGCGCTGAGCTCCAGCGCGATGTTGTCGGGGTCTCGAAACTCCAAAATGTATGCCGGGCCGATGTCCTTGATCGGCTCATGCGCGATGCCGAGGAAATCGAGATGATCTACCGCGGAATCCAATTCATCCTTGCTGCCGACCCGGAACGCGAGATGGTCCAGGCCGGTGCGGTCCTCGTCGAAGCGATCGGTGGCAACCGGGCGCAACCCAATCAGTGTGCCGCCGAGGTCGTAGATCACGCCGCCGAACAGAAAGCTCAGCATCTCGCGCGTTGCCGCGTCGGCCGGTTCGGGCATCTCTATGAGAACGGGCCAACCGAACACGCTGTCGTAGAACTGCCGGGATCGATCGATGTCGGTCACGGTGAGTCGGACGTGGGCAATAGACGTGGTGTTGATCGCCATGGATGTTCATCGTGCCAGAATCGCGATCGTGCAGATCGGGATGACGATGCCGGTGATGGAGCCCAACCTGGATGCCTCGACGCTCCGGGAATGGGCGCAGGTGATCGACGGCGGGCCGTTCTCGTCGTTGTGCTGGGGTGAGCGCATCGCGTTCAGCAACCCGGACTCCCCGACGCTGCTGGGCGCGTTGTCGGCGTGGACCGATCGGGTGCGGTTGGTGACGACGGTCATCGTTCCCCAGCTGCACGATCCCGTCATGCTGGCCAAGGCCCTGGCCACCGGCGACATGCTCAGCGGTGGTCGGCTGACCGTCGGACTGGGTGTGGGCGGCCGGAACGAGGACTACAACGCCGTGGGTGCGGATGTCGCGACCCAGACGATGCGCGGGATGGCCGACAGCGTCGCGGTGATGCGACGTGTCTGGGCGGGGGAGAAGGTCACCGATTCGGTCGAGCCGGTCGGACCGCAGCCGGTACAGAACGGGGGACCGCAATTGCTCGTTGGAACTATGGGCCCCAAGACCGTGCGCAGTGCCGCCGCGTGGGCCGACGGGCTGGCGGGGACGACGTTGGACCTCGACGTCGAGAAGGAGAGCAAATTGTTCGACGTCGCACGCGAGGCGTGGGCGCAGGCGGGCAAGGATCGCCCGCACCTGGCCACGTCGTTCTGGTTCGCGATCGGCGACGGTGAGGAACCCCGGGCGCAGGTCCACGAGCATCTGCGGCGCTACATGAACTGGATTCCGGTCGAATACGTCGACGCGATGGCACCCACCACCGGTTGGGCGGGAACCGAAAGTGAGCTACTGGCGGTGTTGCGCGGATTCGAGGCGATCGGCGCTGACGAAATCCATTTGATCCCAACGAGTTCGGACCTCGATCAGGTACGGCAGGTCGCCGAGGTGGTCAAGGAGCTTCAGAGGCCGTCGTAGACCCTCTTGTAGTACGACGCCAGCGAACGCCGCCCGACGAACCGCATCAGGGTCACGGCCAGCAGGCCCCTGACGCTTTTCGATGTCTGTTGCCAAGCCCCGTGTACTGTGCTGCCGCCGTCGCGAGGCGTCGCCGTAAGCGACATGTAACCGCCCGTCTCGAGGTCGTCGCTCTCGACGACTGTCAGGACCACCGAGTTCGGCTCCGACCAGTCGTAATGCCATTTCGCCCAGAGTTTGGGGACGTTCTGGCCTTCGCGGATGTCGGCGTCGTTCTCCCCGATTCGATACACCTCGAAGGCTTCGACCGAAGACGCCGGCCACCGGTGGGGGCGGTTCGGGGAGAAATCCGTCATCATCTCGACGACTTGTACCGGCGTCGCAGTCGTCACGAAATCAAACTCGAACGTGGTGCGCACGCGCCGAAACTATCAGGAAGGCCGTGGCAGGCTGAACCCATGACGACTCCGCTGCCGCCAATCGTGTCGCGGTCCGAATGGGAGAAGGCCCGCGCGGAATTGCTGCTTCGGGAAAAGGAACTGACGCGGCTCAAGGACTCCGTCAGCGCTGCCCGGCGCCGCTTGCCGATGGTCGAGATCACCGAGTCGTACGTGTTCCAATCCGAACACGGCGCGATGACATTGCTCGATCTGTTCGGCGGGCGCAGGCAGTTGATTCTGCAGCACTTCATGTTCGGTAGCGATTGGGACCAAGGGTGCGACGGATGTTCCATGATGGCCGAGCACGTCGGCCCACTGTCGCACCTGCATGCGAAAGACACGTCGTTCGTGCTGGTTTCGCGCGCTCCGCTGTCAGCGCTGCTGAGATTCCGTGACCGGATGGGCTGGCAGCTTCCGTGGGTGTCGTCGGAAGGAACGACGTTCAACGAGGACTTCGGTGCGACGGTTGACGGCGAGGAGCGCCAGTCGGTGAGCGTATTCCTGCGCGATGGCGACCGGGTCTTCCACACGTGGCAGACCTTCAGCCGCGGCGAGGAGCCGTTCATGGTCGTGTTCGACCTGCTCGATCTCACGCCGTACGGGCGGCAGGAGACGTGGGAACAGTCACCGGAGGGCTGGCCGCAGCAGCCGCCGTACGAGTGGATGCGGCTGGCCGACTCCTACTGACGCTGTATCGCTAATCTCAGACCGTGACCTCGAACTGGACGCCGAGCCGACTCGGCGATTTGAGTGGCAAGCGCATCATCGTCACGGGCGCGACGAACGGTGTAGGCCTGGGGACGGCTCGGGCGTTGGTCCGCACGGGTGCGCACGTGATTCTCGCGGTGCGCAACCTGGATCTGGGCGCGCAGCGCGCGGCCGAGATGGGCGGCGACACCTCCGTCGTCAAACTCGATCTCGCCGATCTGACGTCGGTGCGTGCGTTTCCCGACCTGATCGAGGGTGACGTGGACATCCTGATCAACAACGCGGGCCTGGTCGCGCAGACGCGAAGCGACACCGTCGACGGCTTCGAGATGATGCTCGGCACGAACTTCCTCGGCCCGTTTGCGTTGACCAACCTGCTCTTCGAGCGGGTGAAGTCGAAGATCATCAACGTCGGCTCCGATGCCCACAAAGGGGGCACCATCGCGTTCGACGATCCGCACCTGCGTACGCGGAAGTGGTCTTCCCTTCCGGCGTACGCGCGCTCGAAACTGGCCGTCATGTTGTGGGGGCTGGAGTTGGATCGCCGGCTGCGCGAGGCGAATTCACCGGTGACGTCGTATCTGACGCATCCGGGTTGGGTGGCGTCCAATCTGTCGAACGTGTCCGACACCCGCGTCATGTCCGCGTTCCACTCGGTGGTGACCTCGATCGCCAACAGAATCGGCAACGACATCGACGCGGGCGCCGCGACGTCCCTGTACTGCATCAGCGAGCCCATCCCGCCGGGCAGTTTCGTAGCCATCGACGGACGATTCGGATTCAAGGGCGGGCCGACACTCGGCGGCCGGACGGCAAACGCCTGCGATTACGAAGACGCCCAGAAACTTTGGGATTTCGCAGAGAACGAGACGGGCACGACATTCCCGATCAAGGGCAGATGACGCTGAATTCGAAGGGCTCGCTGATCTGCTCCGGCGGATCGGCGTCGCAGAATTGCTCAGGCGCTGAGCGACGCGGTGTCCTCCTCGACGTCGCCCCGCATAAGCGAGCCAAGATCGGCTTGGTCGTATTCGGCAGGCAGCGTCGAGTCGATGAACCGCTCCACGACGGAGACGAAGCGGTCTGGATGGTCGTGAAAGGGCATGTGTCCGGAGTTTTCGAAGATCTCCAGATGTGATTCGGGCATCGCCTCATGGGCTATCCGCGCATGGTTCACCGGAATCACCAAATCGTCTTCACCCCAGATGATCTGCTTGGGCATCGACGGCATGAGGTAGGCACGATCGAGCATCGTGACGAACTGTCCGCGACCGTCCACCACGCCCCGCACCGTGCGTGCAAACGCCGACAATGCCTTCGGATCGGCCAGCCTTGCGAGCAGATCCATGCCGCTCGACAGGTCGCGCCCGTGCTTGGTCGCACCGAGCAGGGATTTGGCTGCGAGGCCGGCGAACCTCAGGGCTGGAACCGCGCCTGGGAGACGTAATGCGGCCAGCGACTCGGCTCCCATCGGCAATGCGGCCAGCCGCAGAGCCGGCGTCACGTCCTTCGTCACGCCGCCACAGCTGACGAAGACGAGGCGTTCGACCATATGGGGGTATTGGTAGGCAAACTGTGCGGCGATACCGCCGCCAAGGGAATGGCCCACAAGGGTGACGCGGTCGATCCCGAGCACGGTGAGTAGGTCGCGCATGCCATTCGCAAAAGACGCCAGCGAGTAATCGGCGCGCGGCTTGTCCGACTCACCGTGACCGAGAAGGTCCGGCGCAATGACCGTAAACCGTTGCGCAAGTTTCGAATGCACGGCGTTCCACGTGGTGGAGTTGTCGCCGACGCCGTGGATCAGCAGCACCGCGGGGCCCGAACCGGCGATGCGAAAAGCGCGACGATAACCGTGAATGGTGCGGAACTGCAGCGACGGTGTGACCTCGCGCGCCGAGCGCGCGTCGGGACGTGAAGCAGGCATTGGAGTCTCCCTTCTGTCAGGCGTTCTGCGAAGCCTGAAAGGAAGCACTTGGTGATTTCTTGGAGACCCGCGAAGCAGCGCTTCCGCTGAGGAATTGCCCCGGGGGACGCCACTTCTCGTTGAAGTCGCAACAAGCGAACTCGATACCGTGGTCGTATTCAAGCAAGGTGGCGAAGCAGCCCTGTATCAGCGGCTAACATCCGTCCATGCCGTTGGGGAGCGGTGCGAACATTGCCGGGTACAGGGTCATCCGGCTACTCGGATCTGGCGGCATGGGCGAGGTTTATCTGGTCCAGCATCCCCGCCTGCCGCGCCGCGATGCACTGAAGGTACTTCCGGCCGACGTCTCGGCTGATCCCGACTACCGCGCGCGGTTCAACCGCGAGGCCGACCTTGTCTCCACCCTGTGGCATCCGCATATCGTCGGCGTGCACGACAGGGGTGAGTACGAGGGCCAGCTATGGATCTCAATGGACTTCGTCGATGGTGTCGACGCAGGACGCCTACTCACTGAGCAGTACCCGGCCGGAATGCCGCCGGGCCAGGTCGCCGAGATCGTCGCTGCGGTGGCCAGCGCACTCGACTATGCGCACAAGCAAGGGTTGCTGCATCGTGACGTCAAGCCCGCCAACATCATGCTCACGCAAGTCGATGACGAAGGTAAGCGTCGCGCACTTCTGACTGACTTCGGTATTGCGCGGGATCTCGACGACGTGAGCGGTCTCACGATGACGAATATGACGGTAGGCACGATTGCATATTCAGCACCCGAACAGTTGATGGGCGAAACCGTAGATGGCCGCGCCGACCAATACGCTCTGGCCGCAACCGCCTACCGTCTGCTCACGGGCGCTGCCCTTTTCCCGCACTCAAATGCAGCGGTCGTCATCACCCACCATCTGAACTCGGTACCGCTGCCAGTGTCGGCGGTGCGCCCAGAGTTGTTCGCGCTCGACTGGGTCCTGTCAAAGGCCCTGAGCAAGAGTCCCCAAGGACGGTTCATCCGGTGCGGCGACTTCGCGCGGGCCTTCACCGACCAGGTGCACACACCGTCACCGCCGCTACCCTCAGCGCCAACCGCACCGGCGCCAATCCCACTTGCTCATGCACCCCAAGCAACAAGTGTCCCGACGCGGGCGGAGCGCAACATCCCGTTGAAGTGGATCCTTCCGGTCGGCGCGGCTGCGCTTGCGCTCGGTGTCGGTGCGACTGTCCTGGTATGGCAATCGCTGGAGGACGACTCCGTGGCCACAGAAACCTCGACCGTGATGCCCTCGACAACCAGTACAACCACGACGACAACCCGTGTTCCCCCGCCGCCGGCGCCTCCATCGACGCCATCACCGACGCCCACCCCCGTTTCGGATACCAGTCCGGAAAACGCATTCATCGGCGCTCTCAATGGGCAAGGAGTCACGTGGCCGGGAGCCACCCCGGCCAACATGGTCGCGGCCGGACGCGGCGTATGCACCGACTGGGACGCCGGGGCCACCTTCGACCAAGAGGTCGCCTCCCTGACTCCCCATATGAGCGCCGAAGACGCGGCGTTCTTGATCGGCGCATCGACCGCTGCGTTCTGCCCGCAGTATGAGTGGAAGGTCCAATAACGACTCAGCCGCCGACGCCGTTGTCGAGTCCGAGATGGATTCCGTAGTACCAGGGGATGCCGGCCTGTGCGAGTGTCGTGACAAGCACGAGCACAATGAACGCGCCGAGCCAACCGTGGAATCGTGTCCTGGCGCGCATGGGCGCGAAGGCAAGCACCGAGAACAGCAGACCGATACCCGCCGCTACCCAGGTGAGGACCGTCAGAGGGGTCTCCGCCGACTTCTGGTATTCGGTGACGTACCCGTCCGGAAAGCCGAACATGGATACGTCCATGTACGTCCAGAGGGACAGGCCGAACGCAGCAATCCCGCAGATCACGCAGGCAGCTCTGACCACGGCCGCCATTGATTTCTTGCCCGCGGTTTCGCCAGTTGGCATCAGACCATTATCGATGGACCCACGTACCGGTCGGTATCAACTGAACTGCGATGAAAGGGTGCCCCCGGCAGGATTCGAACCTGCGGCCTTCTGCTCCGGAGGCAGACGCTCTATCCCCTGAGCTACGGGGGCGCACGTGCATGAACCTGCGCCAATGGGCCCGCACAGCCTAACGCATTCGAGTGACCGGAAACCGATTCGGGGGCTGACCACGTCAGACCATAGGATGGACCCTCGTGACCCCAGCCGACTTGGCCGAGCTGCTCAAGACCACCGCGGCCGCGGTGCTCTCCGAGCATGGACTCGATACCGCCGCGCTACCGGACACGGTCACTGTCGAGCGCCCGCGCAATCCTGACCACGGCGATTACGCCACGAATCTGGCCCTTCAGCTGGGCAAGAAGGTCGGCGCGAACCCGCGTGAGCTGGCCGGCTGGCTCGCCACCGCGCTGGCTCAGACCGACGGCATCGCCGCCGCCGATGTCGCGGGGCCTGGCTTCGTCAACCTGCGCCTCGACGCCTCCGCCCAGGGCGTGATCGTCAACAACGTCCTCGCCGCGGGCCCGGCCTACGGGCACAGCGAGGAGCTGAAAGCCGAGAACATCAACCTGGAGTTCGTCTCGGCGAATCCGACCGGGCCGATCCACATCGGCGGCACCCGCTGGGCCGCCGTCGGCGACGCGCTGGGCCGGCTGCTGTCGACGCAGGGTGCGCAGGTCGTTCGTGAGTACTACTTCAACGATCACGGCGCCCAGATCGACCGGTTCTCCAATTCATTGATCGCCGCGGCCAAAGGTGAGCCGACGCCTGAAGACGGATACGCGGGCGACTACATCAAAGACATTGCCGCACAAGTGGTTGCCAAGGAACCCGATGTATTAGGCCTGCCAGACGCCGAGATGCGGGAGACATTCCGTGCCATCGGTGTCGACCTGATGTTCACTCACATCAAGGCCTCGCTGCACGAGTTCGGCACCGACTTCGACGTCTACACCCATGAAGACTCGATGCACACGTCCGGCCGGGTCGAGCAGGCGATCGCCAAGCTGCGCGAGGCGGGCAAGGTCTATGAGAAGGACGGCGCAGTCTGGCTGCGCACTACCGACTTCGGCGACGATAAGGACCGCGTCGTCATCAAGAGCGACGGTGCTCCGGCCTACGTCGCCGCGGACATCGCCTACTACCTCGACAAGCGTGAGCGCGGGTTCGACCTGTGTATTTACATGCTCGGCGCAGATCACCACGGATACATCGCCCGGCTCAAGGCCATCGCGTCCTCGCTGGGTCAGGATCCCGCCACCGTCGAGGTGTTGATCGGCCAGATGGTCAACCTGGTCCGCGACGGCCAGCCGGTCCGGATGAGTAAGCGTGCCGGAACGGTCATCACGCTCGACGACCTCGTGGACGCGATCGGTGTCGATGCCGCGCGGTACTCGCTGATCCGCTCCTCGGTGGACAGCCCCATCGATATCGACCTCGCGTTGTGGTCTTCGGCATCCAACGAAAACCCGGTCTACTACGTGCAATACGCGCACGCCCGGCTCTCCGCGCTGGCTCGCAACGCTGCCGAGCTGGGCCTTGCCGCGAGCACTGACCACCTTGAGCTGCTGACGCACGACAAGGAGGGCGTGCTGATCCGCAACATCGGGGAGTTTCCCCGTGTACTGAAAACCGCTGCCGCACTGCGTGAACCGCACCGGGTCTCCCGATACCTCGAAGACCTGGCCGGGGACTACCACCGGTTCTACGACTCATGTCGTGTGCTGCCGCAGGGCGACGAAGCGCCGAATGATCTGCATGCCGCGCGCTTGGCGCTGTGCGATGCGACGCGCCAGGTCATCGCCAACGGTCTCGGCATCCTCGGCGTCAGCGCTCCGGAGCGCATGTGATCGCGCACCCCGCCGGTCCCCGGCACGCCGAAGAGGTCCACCACGGTGGTGCCCCGCCCCGCCCGCTGTCGGCGGCCGAGGTCTTGCTGCTTGCCCCGAACGTCTGGCCGCGCAACACAGTTCGCGGCGACGACGGCGTGGTATCGATTGCCGGCGTCTCCGTCGCCGACATCGCCGCCGAATTCGGCACCCCGACGTTCGTGATCGACGAGGACGACTTCCGGTCACGGTGCCGCGAGATCGCCGCGGCATTCGGCGGCGGGGAGAACGTGCGCTACGCGGCCAAGGCGTTCATGTGCTCCGAGGTGGCCCGCTGGATCGCCGAAGAGGGGCTGTCCCTCGACGTCGCGACCGGCGGCGAGATGGCTGTCGCGTTGCACGCCGGATTCCCGGCTAATCGGATTGCGTTGCACGGCAATAACAAGTCGATCGAAGAGCTGACCGCCGCCGTCAATGCGGGCATCGAGCACGTCGTGGTCGATTCGATGGTCGAGATCGAGCGCCTCGACGAGATCGCCGGAGCCGCGGGTGTCGTCCAGGATGTCCTGGTACGCGTCACCGTCGGCGTCGAAGCGCACACCCACGAGTTCATCTCGACCGCACACGAAGACCAGAAGTTCGGCCTGTCGCTCGCCAGTGGCGCGGCCCTGGCCGCCGTGCGTCGTGTGTTCGCGACCGACCATCTGCGCCTGGTCGGCCTGCACAGCCATATCGGATCGCAGATCTTCGACGTCGCGGGGTTCGAGATCGCCGCGCACCGTGTCATCGGACTGCTGGCCGACGTCGTTGCCGAGTTCGGCGTCGAGAAGACCTCGCAGATGTCGATCGTCGACCTCGGCGGAGGGCTCGGCATTTCCTATCTGCCGCAGGACGATCCGCCACCGGTCGCTGAGCTGGCGGCCAAGCTGAGCGCCATCGTGCGCGACGAGTCGGCGGCGGTCGGGCTGCCCACGCCTCAACTGGTGGTCGAACCCGGCCGCGCGATCGCGGGTCCGGGAACCATCACGCTCTATCAGGTCGGCACCGTCAAGGATGTGGCCGTCGCCGCCGATCGGTACCGCCGTTACGTCAGTGTCGACGGGGGCATGAGCGACAACATCCGCACCTCGTTGTACGGAGCGGAATACGACGTCCGCCTGATCTCCCGTGCGAGTGAAGGCTCATCGACTCTGGGGCGCGTCGTCGGAAAGCACTGCGAGAGCGGCGATATCGTTGTGAAGGACACGTGGGTGCCGGATGACATCCGGCCGGGCGATCTGCTTGGCGTCGCCGCCACGGGCGCGTACTGCTATTCCATGTCAAGCCGTTACAACCTGATCGGTCGCCCTGCGGTCGTGGCCGTGCGCGATGGGCAAGCCCGTCTGATTCTGCGCCGGGAGACCGTCGACGATCTACTAAGTCTGGAAGTGAGGTAACAGTGAGCACAGACGTAAAGCCCATTGGCGTAGCGGTCTTGGGTTACGGAAACGTGGGTAGTCAGGTCGTCCGCATCATCGAGGAGAGCGCACAGGACCTCGCGGCCCGAATCGGTGCTCCATTGGAGCTGCGCGGGATCGGGGTGCGCCGAGTCGCCGACGATCGCGGCGTGCCCGTCGAACTGCTGACCGACAACATCGACGAACTCGTGTCGCGCGACGACGTCGATATCGTCGTCGAGTTGATGGGTCCAGTCGAACCCGCGCGCAAGGCCATCCTGTCCGCACTCGAACAGGGCAAGTCCGTCGTCACCGCCAATAAGGCGCTGATGGCCGTATCCACTGGCGAATTGGCGCAGGCCGCCGAACACGCCCACGTCGACTTGTATTTCGAGGCGGCCGTTGCCGGCGCGATCCCCGTCATCCGCCCGCTCACCCAGTCGCTGGCCGGCGACACCGTGATCCGCGTCGCGGGCATCGTCAACGGAACCACCAACTACATCCTCTCCGAGATGGACAGCACGGGCGCTGACTACGCCTCGGCGCTGGCCGATGCGAGTGCGCTCGGCTACGCAGAAGCCGACCCGACCGCCGACGTCGAGGGATACGACGCTGCCGCGAAGGCCGCGATCCTCGCCTCGATCGCTTTCCACACCCGCGTCACCGCCGATGACGTGTACCGCGAGGGGATAAGCAAGGTCACATCGGCGGACTTTGTCTCCGCGCGCGCACTGAGTTGCACTATCAAATTGCTGGCGATCTGCGAACGTCTTACCACCGACGAAGGGCAGCAGCGGGTTTCGGCGCGCGTGTACCCGGCGCTAGTACCGCTGACCCACCCCCTAGCCTCGGTCAACGGCGCGTTCAACGCGGTTGTCGTCGAGGCCGAGGCCGCGGGACGGCTGATGTTCTACGGTCAGGGCGCGGGCGGCGCGCCGACCGCGTCCGCGGTGATGGGTGATCTGGTGATGGCCGCGCGTAACCGGGTGCAGGGTGGCCGGGGCCCACGCGAGTCCAAGTACGCCAAGCTGCCGATCTCGCCCATCGGATTCATCCCCACCCGGTACTACGTGAGCATTAACGTCGCTGACCGCCCCGGCGTGTTGTCCTCCGTGGCAGCCGAATTCAGTAAGCGCGAGGTCAGTATCGCCGAAGTGCGCCAGGAGGGCATGGTCGACGAGGAAGGCCAGCGGTGCGGCGCCCGGATTGTCGTCGTCACCCATCAGGCCACTGATGCCGCGCTGTCCGAGACTGTCGAGGCGCTGGCCGACCTCGATGCCGTCGAGGGCATCAACAGCGTGCTTCGACTGGAAGGAACCAGCGAATGAGTTCTCCTTCCAATGGGGGTACCGCCAGCGCAGCGAGGGGCACAGTTCATCAGCCCTGGCCCGGGTTGATCGCCGCTTATCGCGATCGCCTCCCGGTCGAGGACGGCTGGACCCCGATCACACTGCACGAGGGCGGCACTCCGCTGCTGCCCGCACCTCGGCTGTCTGAATACACCGGCTGCACAGTGCATCTGAAGGTCGAAGGTCTAAACCCCACGGGTTCGTTCAAGGACCGCGGTATGACGATGGCCGTGACCGAGGCCGTCGCCCGCGGCCAGCAGGCCGTGCTGTGCGCGTCCACCGGAAACACGTCCGCGTCGGCGGCCGCCTACGCTGCCCGCGCGGGCATCACCTGTGCGGTGTTGGTGCCCCAGGGCAAGATCGCGATGGGCAAGCTGGCGCAGGCCGTCATGCATGGTGCGAAAATCATTCAGATCGACGGGAACTTCGACGACTGCCTCGAACTGGCCCGCAAGCTCACCAACGACTATCCGACGGTGTCGCTCGTCAACTCGGTCAACCCGTTCCGCATCGAGGGGCAGAAGACCGCCGCGTTCGAGATCGTCGACGCGCTCGGCGCTGCTCCGGACGTGCATTCACTGCCGGTCGGCAACGCAGGCAACATCACCGCCTACTGGAAGGGCTACAAGGAGTACCACCGCGACGGAGTGTCCGATCGACTGCCGCGGATGCTGGGTACTCAGGCCGCCGGTGCCGCGCCGCTGGTACTGGGTGAGCCGGTGACCAATCCCGAGACGATCGCCACGGCGATCCGGATCGGTTCACCTGCGTCGTGGACGACGGCGGTCGAGGCGCAGGAACAGTCCAACGGCCGCTTCCTCGCGGCCACCGACGAGGAGATTCTCGCCGCATATCACCTGGTAGCGCGCACCGAAGCCGTGTTCGTGGAACCCGCGTCGGCGGCAAGCATCGCCGGGTTGCTCAAGTCGATCGAGGACGGTTGGGTCGCCAAGGGTTCGACGGTCGTCTGCACGGTCACCGGCAATGGCCTGAAGGATCCCGATACGGCGCTCAAGGGGATGCCGACGGTCACCGCGCTACCGGTCGACCCGTCAGCCGTCGTCGAAGAACTGGGTTTGGTCTAGCAGGTGGCTTCGTCGGTGACGCAAACCCTGCCGGTCGGGCTGACGGCCACCGCCGTCGTGGCGGCGTCGAGCGCGAACCTGGGTCCCGGCTTCGACAGCCTGGGTCTCGCGTTGAGCCTGTACGACGAGATCGTCGTGGAGATCATCGAATCCGGCCTCGTCGTGGAGGTCGAGGGTGAGGGCGCCGGCCAGGCTCCGCTGGACTCGACGCATCTTGTCGTGCGTGCGATCAAGCATGGGCTGCAGAGCGCAGGCGTAGAAGTGCCGGGTCTAAAGCTCAGCTGCCGCAATGACATTCCGCATTCGCGAGGGCTGGGATCGTCTGCCTCGGCGGTTGTCGGCGGGCTGGCTGTTGTCAACGGCCTTGTGACACAAGTGGGTTCGGATCCACTGGATGAAGCTGAGTTGATCCAGCTGGCCAGCGAGTTCGAAGGTCACCCCGACAACGCATCGGCGGCGGTGCTCGGTGGGGCCGTGGTGTCGTGGACCGAACATGAAGGCGCTTTGCCGCGCTACTCGGCGGTGCCGGTGCGGCTACACCCCGACATACATTTGTTCCCCGCGATCCCCGAGGAGCGTTCCTCGACAGCCCAGACGCGCGTGTTGCTACCGGAGCACGTCAGCCACACCGATGCCCGGTTCAACCTGAGCCGCGCCGCATTGCTGGTGGTGGCCCTGACGCAGCGGCCGGACCTATTGATGGAGGCCACCGAGGACGTCTTGCACCAACCGCAACGTGCTGCTGCGATGCCGCGCTCGGCGGAATACCTGCAGATTCTTCGGCGTTGTGGTGTTCCAGCGGTGCTATCCGGTGCTGGGCCTGCGGTTATTGCATTGAGTACGCATTCGGAACTGCCGGCCGAAGCCCTGGAGTACGGCACCGTAAACGGGTTCACCGTCAACGAGGTGGCGGTTGGCGAGGGCGTCCGCTGGGCGTCGGGTGTTGCTGTCCGGACGTGATCTGAGCTGGAACGCACCGACAACATGAGTCACATGCGAACCAGTGTCTTTCTTGCTTCCAGCACGGAAGCGGGTTATTCTCGCTCTCGTCCAGCAATTGCAGCGTCTCTGCCTGCGTCGACACTAGGACGACCACTCTTCTTTCAAGTGTTCATCTCGTGGAATGACGGTTCGCCGTTTAGCGGCGAATCCCGGCGATCACTGTTGCAGAGGCAATGGTGGGACCCCGCGTTCAGCGGATTAGCTGAACGCAACGAACCCCCGCATGACTCGATCAGCGAGGGAAAGAAAGGAAATCCGTGACCGAAACGGACCTGATCACGGCTGGCGGTAACAGCGACAACGAACAGCTGTCGAGCCCCGTGAATTCAGACATCTCGACTCCCGCGGCTGAAGAAGCGTCTACCAGCACGCCCACCGCGGAAACCGTAGCGACGTCCGGCGTAGCGTCCGGCAACCGTGCGGGCTCACTATCGACCATGGTGCTGCCCGAACTGCGGGCACTTGCCAAGCAGATCGGGGTCGAGGGCGCCTCCGGAATGCGCAAGGGCGAATTGGTCGCCGCTATCCGCGAGCGTCGCGGCGACTCGAACGGCGCGACCGCCAAGGCCGACGACGCCAAGGCCGCCCCGGCAGACGCAGCGCCTGCCTCCACGACGACTGCTCCAGAAGCGCCGGCCGAGGCCGGCGAGCAGACCGAGCAGCAGCGCCCGCGCCGGGAGCGTCGCGGTTCCTCACGTGAGTCGGGGGCCCCGAGTGGCTCCGACCAGCCCGCTCAGGACGGCGGACAGGACCCCAAGTCCGACGCCGACGAGCAACCTGCCAAGCAACGCGGCCAGTCCGAGGGTGACAAGTCCGACGGCGACGACCAGCAGGGCGGCCAGCAGAACCGCAACAACCAGAACCGCAATCAAAACCAGAATCAGAACCGCAACAACCAGAACGACAACGACGGCGACGACGACGGCGAGGGCCGTGGCGGTCGCCGTGGTCGCCGGTTCCGTGACCGCAGGCGCCGTGAGCGCGGCGGCGAAGGTGGCGGCGGGGGAGACCGCGACACCGAGTTGCGCGAGGACGATGTCGTGCAGCCCGTTGCGGGCATCCTCGACGTGCTCGACAACTATGCGTTCGTCCGCACGTCGGGCTACCTGGCCGGGCCGAACGACGTGTACGTGTCCATGAACATGGTCCGCAAGAACGGTCTGCGCCGCGGCGACGCGGTGACGGGCGCCGTCCGCGTCCCGAAAGAGGGTGAAGGCGGCGGTCAGAACCCGCGGCAGAAGTTCAACCCGCTCGTTCGGCTGGACACGGTCAACGGCGGACCCGTCGAGGACGCGAAGAACCGTCCCGAGTTCACCAAGCTGACCCCGCTGTACCCGAACCAGCGGCTGCGCCTGGAGACCACGGCGGAGAAGCTGACGACCCGCGTGATCGACCTGATCATGCCGATCGGCAAGGGCCAGCGCGCCCTGATCGTGTCGCCGCCCAAGGCTGGTAAGACGACGATCATGCAGGACATCGCCAACGCGATCACCCGCAACAATCCGGAATGCCATCTGATGGTCGTGCTCGTCGACGAGCGCCCGGAAGAGGTCACCGACATGCAGCGTTCGGTCAAGGGTGAGGTCATCGCTTCGACCTTCGACCGCCCGCCGTCAGACCACACTCAGGCCGCCGAGCTCGCGATCGAGCGGGCCAAGCGTCTCGTCGAACAGGGCAAGGACGTCGTCGTGCTGCTCGACTCGATCACCCGCCTCGGCCGCGCCTATAACAACGCGTCCCCGGCGTCGGGCCGCATCCTTTCCGGTGGTGTCGACTCGACCGCGCTGTATCCGCCGAAGCGGTTCCTCGGTGCGGCGCGCAACATCGAAGAGGGCGGGTCCCTGACGATCATCGCCACGGCCATGGTCGAAACCGGCTCGACCGGTGACACGGTGATCTTCGAAGAGTTCAAGGGCACCGGCAACGCCGAGCTCAAGCTCGACCGCAAGATCGCCGAGCGGCGCGTGTTCCCCGCGGTCGACGTCAACCCGTCAGGCACCCGCAAGGATGAGCTGCTGCTGTCCACCGACGAGTTCGGGGTGGTGCACAAGCTGCGTCGCGTGCTCTCGGGCCTTGACCCGCACCAGGCCATCGACTTGCTGATGAGCCAGCTGCGTAAGACCAAGAACAACTACGAGTTCCTGGTCCAGGTCTCCAAGACCGCTCCGGGCTCCGCGGACTCCGACTAAGCCGCGATTTGTGTGCTTTCGCGTGCGCTCAGCGCACGGAAACGCACACAAATCACACGGCGGGGTCGGCCTTCAGGCCGGGCATCACGTAGCGGCGCACGTGCACGAGCAGGGCGTCGGCGTCTTCGGGATCGAGCGTGTCGCCCGGCACGGTCGCAAGCGAAATCATCACGCGCGCTATCCATTCCGATGCTTCGGCCATGTCGATGTCGGCGTGGATCTCGCCGCGATCGCGGGCCGCGATGAGGTAGCGCGACCAGAAGTCCGCCAGGTCGGGCACCAGCCCCTGGACACCCGCGCCCGCACAGGCGGCGAACTCCTCGGGTTCTTCCATCCGCAGCTTCATCAGCAGCGCACCCGGATCGTCGTATGCGGTGCGCGCGTGACGGATGCCCAGCGCCATCTGGAGGTCTAGGCAGTCGACCTGCTCGAGCATCGCGTGCGCATCCGACCAGTACGCCTCGTTCAGTCGCACGATCGCCGCGCCGAGCAGCGTGACTTTGTCGGGGAAGTGGCGGTACAGCCAGCCGCGCGATACCCCGGCGACTTCGGCGACCTCGGACACCGTCGTTGCGCGGATGCCCTTTGCGCGCATACAGATCTCTGCCGCGTCGGTCAGTCGATCGCGGACGTTCTTGGTGGCGGTGCCCGTCGTCACGTAAGCATTCTGCCACTGTGAACACTTTGGCGGATCTGTTCACGCTGACGGCAAGGAATAGCGGCCCCGGCGCACGCGTTTAGGCCTTTGGCGGTTGACCTGGCATAATGGCGCCGACACCCTCGGTTCCGGTTCACGCCGATACCTCCTGGGCCCAAGTGGTCCTCGGAGGGGCGACCCGGGGCCCACGATTGAAGAGGAAACCATGAAATCAGGCATTCACCCTGACTATGCCGACACGACGGTGCACTGCGGCTGTGGCAACACGTTCCAGACCCGCAGCACCAAGAAGGGCGGCCAGATCCACGTCGAGGTCTGCTCGCAGTGCCATCCCTTCTACACCGGCAAGCAGAAGATCCTCGACAGCGGCGGCCGCGTGGCCCGCTTCGAGAAGCGCTACGGCAAGCGCAAGGCCGGGGCCGATAAGGCCGCCGACAACTAGCTGTCTCTCCGACGCCCGACGCTGCGCGCTTGCGCAGCCCGGGCGTCGGTTTGCGTTTGGCGAAAGAACGGCGGGCTTACAGCAGCGGTAAGGAGGACGACATGGCCGACACGGCACCCGTGATCGAGGCGATGCTCGCCGAGCATGCCGACCTCGAGCGCCAGCTCTCCGATCCGAATCTGCACGCCGATGCCGCCGCCGCCCGCAAGGTCGGTCGACGGTTCGCCCAGGTCTCGCCGATCGTCTCGACCTACCGCAAGCTCGAAGCCGCTCGCGGCGACCTCGAGGCGGCCCGGGAACTGGCCGCCGACGACGAGTCGTTCGCCGCGGAGGTGCCCGAGCTCGAGGCCACCGTCGCACAGCTCGACACGCAGCTGACCGATCAGCTCGCGCCCCGCGACCCGCACGACGCCGACGACATCGTCCTCGAGGTCAAGTCCGGTGAGGGTGGCGAGGAGTCGGCGCTGTTCGCCGCCGATCTGGCGCGGATGTACATCCGGTACGCCGAGCGGCACGGCTGGTCGGTCACCATGCTCGACGAGACGTTCTCGGACCTCGGCGGCTACAAGGACGCGACACTGTCGATCCGCAGCAAGGGCGACACGGCCGACGGCGTCTGGTCGCGGCTCAAGTTCGAGGGCGGCGTGCACCGTGTCCAGCGCGTACCGGTCACCGAGTCGCAGGGCCGGGTGCACACCTCCGCGGCCGGCGTGCTCGTCTACCCCGAACCCGAAGAGGTCGAGGAAGTCCAGATCGACGAATCCGATCTGCGCATCGACGTCTACCGGTCGTCGGGTAAGGGCGGTCAGGGCGTCAACACGACGGACTCGGCGGTGCGCATCACGCACCTGCCGACCGGCATCGTCGTCACCTGCCAGAACGAGCGCAGCCAGCTGCAGAACAAGGCCCGCGCCATGTTGGTGCTGGCAGCACGGCTGCAGGCCCTGGCCGAAGAGCAAGCCAGCGCTGACGCGTCCGCGGACCGGGCCAGCCAGATCCGCACCGTCGACCGCAGCGAGCGGATCCGCACGTACAACTTCCCGGAGAACCGGATCGCCGATCACCGGATCAACTTCAAGGCCCACAATCTCGACCAGGTCCTCGACGGTGACCTCGATCCGATGTTCGACGCGCTCGCCGAGGCCGACAAGCAGTCCCGGCTACAGATCACATGACGGGCCTCCGCCAGGCGATCGATGCCGCCGAGGCGGCATTGGCGCAGGCGGGAGTCGGGTCCCCCCGGGCTGACGCGGAACTTCTCGCCTCCCACGCCGCCGGTGTGGAGCGCGGGCGGCTGGCGTTCTTCGACGCCGGACCGGACTTCTATGAAACCTTTGACGGACTCGTCGCCGAGCGTGTCAGCCGAAAGCCGCTTCAGCACATCGTCGGAACCGCGGCGTTCGGCCCGGTCACCGTGCACGTCGGTCCGGGTGTCTTCGTTCCGCGCCCCGAGACCGAATCGATGCTGGAATGGTCTGTCGCACAACAACTATCACCAGAATCGGTGATCGTCGACCTGTGCACCGGCAGCGGTGCGCTGGCGTTCGCGCTGTCGAAGAACTGGCCCACCGCCCGCATCATCGCCGTCGACGATTCAGAGAGTGCGCTGACCTACGCGAGCAGAAACCTCGCAGGCACCGGCGTCGAACTGATGCGCGCTGATGTCACAGCACCGGATCTGCTGCCCGAACTCGACGGCACCGTGGACCTCCTCGTCGCCAACCCGCCCTACATTCCCGACGGCGCGATCCTCGAACCCGAAGTGGCCGAACACGATCCACCGCATGCGCTGTTCGGCGGCCCGGATGGAATGGCTGTCATCGATGCGATCGCCGAGCTCGCTGTCAGGTGGCTGCGTGCCGGCGGGTGGTGTGCCGTCGAGCACGACGACACCACCGCGGAGCGCACGGTCGAAGCGTTCACCCGGACAGGGCGATTCGATGACGTCACCAGCCGCCGCGACCTGACGGGACGGCCCCGCTTCGTCACCGCGGTCAGGAACCGGTGACATGCTGGACCCATGACGGAGACGTTCGACTGCCTCGATGAGCAGACGCGGGCGATCGGTATCGCCTCGGCCGTCAGCGCGGTCAAGGGCGGCAGCCTGGTGGTCATGCCCACCGACACCGTCTACGGCATCGGTGCCGACGCCTTCGACAGTGAGGCCGTGGCGGCGCTGCTCTCGGCCAAGGGCCGCGGTCGTGACATGCCCGTTCCGGTGCTCGTCGGCTCCTGGCACACGATCGAGGGCCTGGTGTACTCCGTCCCGAACACCGCCCGCGAACTGATCCGTGCCTTCTGGCCGGGCGCCCTGAGTCTCGTCGTACGGCAGGCGCCATCGCTGCAATGGGACCTCGGCGATGCCCACGGCACTGTCATGGTGCGCATGCCCCTGCATCCGGTGGCCATCGAGCTGCTGCGCGAGGTCGGGCCGATGGCGGTGTCGAGTGCGAACATCTCGGGCCGTCCGCCGGCCGTCACCGCGAAAGACGCCCGCGATCAACTCGGCGACCTCGTCGAGGTCTATCTCGACGCCGGACCGTCCGAACAGCAGGCGGCGTCGACGATCGTCGACCTCACCGGTGCACATCCCAGAGTGCTGCGGCAGGGGCCGGTGACCGTCGACGCGGTGGCGCAAGTACTCGCTGTTGAACCCGCGACGCTGGCGGATTGATCTGAGGCGACGTGACAAACGGTTCATCGGTGGTCTACGCGGCAGACAGTCTGCTGGCGCTCAACGATCGCGGTACGGGCGTCCCACTACGCGAGCTCGCTCTGGTCGGACTCACAGCAGCGATCATCACCTACTTCGCTACGGGGTGGGTGCGCGTCATCGCCCGGCGCCTCGGCGCGGTCGCGTATCCGCGCGAACGCGACGTTCATCTGCAGCCGACGCCGCGAATGGGCGGGCTGGCGATGTACATCGGCGTACTGGCCGCCGTTCTGTTGGCGTCGCAGCTGCCCGCGCTCACCCGTGGGTTCGTGTACTCCTCTGGGATGCCCGCGGTCGTCGTCGCCGGCGGGCTCATCATGGCGATTGGTCTGATCGACGACCGGTGGGGGCTTGATGCGCTGACCAAGTTCGCCGGCCAGATCACCGCTGCGAGCGTGCTCGTCACGATGGGCGTCGCCTGGAGCGTGCTCTACATCCCCGGTGTCGGCACGATCGTGTTGGACCAGGTGGCGTCGATCCTGCTGACGCTGGCGC
This sequence comes from Mycobacterium sp. NPDC051804, assembly GCF_044452905.1. Classification (NCBI taxonomy): domain Bacteria; kingdom Bacillati; phylum Actinomycetota; class Actinomycetes; order Mycobacteriales; family Mycobacteriaceae; genus Mycobacterium; species Mycobacterium sp. NPDC051804. The sequence goes on from NZ_JBITCD010000006.1 coordinate 616,541, forward strand.
TGACCGTCGCGATCGTCAACGCCATGAACTTCGTCGACGGGCTGGACGGCCTGGCCGCGGGCCTGGGTCTGATCACCGCGTCGGCCATCTGCATCTTCTCGATCGGGCTGCTGCGCGACCACGGCGGCGATGTTCTGTTCTATCCGCCGGCGGTGATCTCAGTGGTGCTCGCCGGGGCGTGCCTGGGTTTCCTGCCGCACAACTTCCACCCCGCGAAGATCTTCATGGGCGACTCGGGCTCGATGCTGATCGGCCTGATGCTCGCCGCGGCCTCCACCACCGCCGCGGGCCCGATATCGCAGACCGCCTACGGCGCCCGCGACGTGTTCGCGTTGCTGTCACCGTTTCTGTTGGTCGTCGCCGTTCTGTTCGTTCCCGCTCTGGACATGCTGCTGGCGATTGTGCGGCGTACCCGGGCAGGCCGCAGCCCGTTCAGTCCAGACAAGATGCATCTGCACCACAGGCTGCTTCAGATCGGTCATTCACACCGGCGGGTGGTGCTGCTCATCTACCTCTGGGTGGGCATCATTGCGGTTGGCGCGGCCAGCACGATTTTCTTCGATCCGCGCTACACCGGGGCCGTCATGCTGGCGGCGATTCTGGTCGCGATGGTGGTCACGCTGATCCCTCTGCTGCGCCGCCAAGACGGGCAGCTGGATGAAATGTACGACAAAAAGTAGTAGACCGCTTTTATGGCTCTCACCATGTGTTAGGGTGCAGTCAGAACCCGAAAAAACCTCGCGGGTTGCCGGCCTCCGGGCCATCGGTTGACCACCGATCGGCGCGGAACAACGACCGACAAAGGGAGCGACCCCAGGGTGATTCCAGTGAGCCCAATGCACTCCGATACGCTCGGGGCGCCACTCACAGGAACATTGGGATCATCAGGGCAATCTTCCTCTGACCGCCAGATTGAGGTGAAGCAGTGACGACACCAGCGCAAGACGCGCCGTTGGTGTTTCCGTCGGTAGCATTTCGGCCGTTGCGGCTGCTCATCGTCTGCGTTGCGCTCACCGCCATCGCGGTCACCGCAGCCTGGTTCACCGGCCACCCACTGTTCGGTGCCTTCTTCGGCGTCGGACTGTTGCTCGGTTTGCTCAACGCCATCCTGGTGAAGCGGGCGGTGGAGTCGATCACCGCCGAGGATCACCCGCTGAAGAAGAAGATGGCGCTGAATTCGGCGACGAGGTTGCTCGTGATCACCGCGATCGCGCTCACCATCGCGTTCGTATTCAGGACCAACGGTGGACTTGGAGTGTTAATCGGACTCGCGGTCTTCCAGCCGCTGCTGGTGTTCAGCACCAGCATTCCCGTGCTGAAGAAGATCCGAAAAGACGGTCTGGATTTCGTGGACACGGATTCGAAGGGTTGAGCAGACTTTCATGACAGGGACGTCGCAGATCGTTCTCGCCGCCGCGGAAGAGGGCGGCGCCGCCATCCACGTCGGCCATCACACGATGGTGTTCCAGTTGTTCGGCATGACGTTCAACGGCGACACCATCATGGCGACCGGGATCACCGCGTTGATTGTCATCGCCTTGGCGTTCGTCCTGCGGGCCAAGGTCACGTCGACGGGCGTTCCCGGTGGGGTGCAGCTGTTCTGGGAGGCGCTGACCATCCAGATGCGCAATCAGATCGAGAGCGCCATTGGTATGAAGGTTGCGCCTTTCGTTCTGCCGCTGGCCATCGCGATCTTCGTCTTCATCCTCATCTCCAACTGGCTGGCAGTCCTGCCGTTGCAGTACGGCGGGGCCGACGGCGCCGCGGCGGAGCTCTACAAGCCGCCAGCATCAGACATCAACTTCGTGCTCGCGCTCGCCTTGTTCGTGTTCGTCTGCTACCACGCGGCCGGCATCTGGCGGCGCGGCATCATCGGTCACCCGATCAAGGTCGTGAAGGGTCACGTCGCGCTCCTGGCGCCGATCAACATCGTCGAGGAACTCGCGAAGCCGATCTCGTTGGCACTCCGACTTTTCGGCAACATCTTCGCCGGCGGCATCCTGGTGGCGCTGATCGCGATGTTCCCCTGGTACATCCAGTGGGCGCCGAACGCGATCTGGAAGACGTTCGACCTCTTCGTCGGCCTCATCCAGGCATTCATCTTCTCGCTGCTGACAATTTTGTACTTCAGCCAATCGATGGAGCTCGAAGACGAGCATCACTGAGCGCTAGACCGAAACAACTGAATCTTGTAGCACCAACGACCAAGAACTCTGGTGGCGCGGCCGCCAGTTATCAAGGAGGAAAAAGGAAATGGATCCAAACGCCCTCATCACGGCTGGCGCTCTGATCGGCGGTGGATTGATCATGGGTGGCGGCGCCATCGGTGCCGGTATCGGTGACGGCATCGCGGGTAACGCGTTGATCGCCGGCATCGCCCGTCAGCCCGAGGCCCAGGGCCGGCTGTTCACGCCGTTCTTCATCACGGTTGGTCTGGTCGAGGCGGCCTACTTCATCAACCTGGCCTTCATGGCGCTGTTCGTCTTCGCCACGCCGGGTGCGTCGTAGTCCAACAGCATGACCGAACTGACCACAACCATCCTCGCCGCGGAAGAAGGTGGGGGACAGAGTAACTTCCTCGTCCCCAACGGCACCTTCTTCGCGGTGCTGCTCATCTTCCTGATCACGCTCGCCGTGATCTGGAAGTGGGTGGTGCCTCCGGTCGGCAAGGTACTTGCCGCACGCGAAGCCATGCTGGCCAAGACGACGGCCGACAACCGCAAGTCGGCTGAGCAACTCGCGGCCGCGCAGGCCGACTATGACGAGAAGATGGCCGGTGCGCGCAGCGAGGCGTCGGCCATCCGCGACGAGGCTCGTACGGCCGGCCGGAAGGTCATCGACGAGAAGCGCGCGGAGGCGAACGGCGAGGTCGCCAGCACCCTGCATGACGCCGAACAGCGGCTGTCGGCGCAGGGCGCGGCAACTCAGACCGAGCTGTACTCGTCGGTCGACGGGCTGTCGGCGACGTTGGCCAGCAAGATTCTCGGCGTAGACGTGAAACCAGGTGGGAAGCAATAGATGTCGACTTTCATCGGTCAGCTGATCGGCTTCGCCGTCATCGTCTTCATTCTGATGAAGTGGGTTGTTCCGCTGGTGCGCGACATGATGCGCAAGCAGCAGGACGCGATCCGCACCGCTCTCGAAGAGAGCGCCGAGGCGGCGAAGAAACTCGAAGACGCCGACGCGATGCACGCCCGGGCGGTGGAGGATGCCAAAGCCGAATCCGCGAAGGTGACCGACGAGGCGCGACAGGATTCCGAGCGAATCGCCGAACAGTTGCAAGAGCAGGCGGGTACCGACGCCGAACGGATCAAAGCCCAAGGCGCACAACAGGTCCATCTGCTCCGTCAACAGGTCATCCGGCAGCTGCGCACCGGCCTCGGTGAGGGGTCGGTACAGAAGGCCGCCGAACTCGTGCGTGCTCATGTCGCCGATCCAGCGGCCCAAGCCGCGACCGTCGACCGCTTCCTCGACGACCTCGACGGCATGTCCTCGTCGACCGCGGTGATCGAGACCGGGGCATCGGCCAGGCTGCGTGCCGCCAGCCGACAGGCGATGACCGCGTTGACGGAGGAGTTCGACAACGTCGCGGGTCGGCTGCGCGAACCCGGCCTCACCACGCTGGCCGACGAATTGACCTCCGTCGTCACGCTTCTCGTGAACGAGCCCATTCTGAACCGGCACCTCGCGGAGCCCAGCGACAACTCGGACGCCAAGATCGGTCTTGTCGACCGTCTGCTGTCGGACAAGCTGGACACCCACACTCTGGAACTGCTGCGGACCGCGGCTTCCCAGCGCTGGTCGTCGGATGCCGACCTGCTGGCCGGAATCGAGCACATCGCGCGGCTCGCGCTGCTGAAGCTCGCAGAGCTCAACGACGAAGTGGATGACGTGGAGGAACAGCTGTTCCGGTTCGGCCGCGTCCTTGACGCGCAGCCGCAGTTGACGACGCTGCTCAGCAACTACCCCATTGCCGCCGAACGCCGAATCGAGCTGCTGGACAAGGTGCTTGACGGCGACGGCGCCAACCAGACGGCCAAGGCTCTGCTGACGCAGACCGTGCGCTTGCTGCGCGGTGAACGGGCCGATGAGGCTGTCCTCGATCTGGCCGAGCTGGCCGTTGCACGACGGGGCGAGATCGTCGCCCACGTCACCGCTGCGGCCGACTTGTCCGACGCGCAGCGCACCCGGCTCACCGAGGTGCTCACCCGTATCTACGGCCATCCCGTCGCTGTGCAGATCCATGTCGAGCCCGAACTGCTCGGCGGACTCTCCGTCACCGTCGGCGACGAGGTGATCGACGGCTCGATCGCATCTCGCCTCGCGGCCGCCGAGAGCCAGTTGCCCGACTGATAACCCCCAAGACCACCCGTTAACGCAAGGTAGGAAGACGAGAAACCATGGCAGAGCTGACCATCTCCGCTGCTGACATCGAAGGTGCCATCGAGGATTACGTATCCTCGTTCTCCGCCGACACCGAGCGGGAAGAGATCGGCACCGTCATCGATGCCGGTGACGGCATCGCCCACGTCGAGGGATTGCCCTCGGTCATGACGCAGGAACTGCTCGAATTCGAGGGCGGCGTACTCGGCGTGGCGCTGAACCTCGACGAGCACAGCGTCGGCGCCGTGATCCTCGGCGAGTTCGAGAAGATCGAGGAGGGCCAGCAGGTCAAGCGCACCGGCGATGTCCTCTCGGTGCCGGTTGGCGACGCGTTCCTCGGACGCGTCATCAACCCGCTCGGTGAGCCGATCGACGGACAGGGCGACATCGAATCCGACGCCCGTCGCGCACTCGAGCTGCAGGCGCCGTCCGTGGTTCAGCGCCAAGGTGTTTCGGAGCCGCTGCAGACCGGCATCAAGGCCATCGACTCGATGACCCCGATCGGCCGTGGTCAGCGCCAGCTCATCATCGGCGACCGCAAGACCGGCAAGACCGCGGTCTGCGTCGACACCATCCTCAACCAGCGTGAGGCCTGGGAAACCGGCGATCCGGACCAACAGGTGCGTTGCGTCTACGTGGCGATCGGCCAGAAGGGCACCACGATCGCCAGTGTGAAGCGCGCTCTCGAGGAGGGTGGCGCGATGGAGTACACCACCATCGTCGCCGCGCCCGCATCCGACGCCGCCGGCTTCAAATGGCTTGCGCCCTACACGGGTTCGGCCATCGGCCAGCACTGGATGTACGACGGCAAGCACGTGCTGATCGTGTTCGACGACCTCACCAAGCAGGCCGACGCCTACCGGGCGATCTCACTGCTGCTGCGTCGCCCGCCGGGCCGCGAAGCCTTCCCCGGCGACGTTTTCTACCTGCACTCGCGGCTGCTGGAGCGTTGCGCGAAGCTGTCCGACGAGTTGGGTGGCGGCTCGATGACCGGACTGCCGATCATCGAGACCAAGGCCAACGACATCTCGGCGTTCATCCCCACCAACGTCATCTCGATCACCGACGGTCAGTGCTTCCTGGAGTCCGACCTGTTCAACCAGGGTGTCCGACCGGCCATCAACGTCGGTGTATCGGTGTCCCGAGTCGGTGGCGCCGCACAGATCAAGGCCATGAAAGAGGTGGCAGGCTCGCTGCGACTGGAGCTTTCGCAGTACCGCGAACTCGAGTCGTTCGCCGCCTTCGCCTCCGACCTGGATGCGGCCTCCAAGGCGCAGTTGGACCGTGGTGCGCGTCTGGTGGAACTGCTCAAGCAGCCGCAGTACACGCCCTACCCGGTTGAGAACCAGGTGGTTTCGATCTTCCTGGGCACCGGCGGTCACCTGGACTCGGTGCCGATCGAGGACGTCGCGCGTTTCGAGCAGGAGGTGCTGGAGCACGTCAAGGCTTCGCACGACGACATCCTCAAGGGGATCCGCGAGTCCAAGAAGCTCTCCGAGGAGGCCGAGGAGCAGCTCTCCAACGTCATCAACGAGTTCAAGAAGGGCTTCTCGGCCAGTGACGGCAGCTCGGTCGTGGTGAACGAGGCCGACGCCGAGGCCATGGACGAGGAAGACGTCGAGAAGGAATCCGTCAAGGTCCGCAAGGCCGGCAAGAAGTAAGACACCGAAAGGGTCTGGAGAAGCTAGATGGCTGCAACACTGCGTGAGCTACGCGGGCGCATCCGTTCCGCCGGGTCGATCAAGAAGATCACCAAGGCTCAGGAACTGATCGCCACGTCGCGAATCGCCAAGGCGCAGGCCCGAGTAGAGGCCGCTCGGCCCTACTCGACCGAGATCACCAACATGCTCACCGAACTCGCCAGCGCCAGCGCGCTCGACCACCCGTTGCTCGTTCAGCGGGAGAACCCGAAGCGGGCGGCTGTGCTGGTGGTGTCGTCGGACCGCGGCCTGTGCGGTGCCTACAACGCCAACGTGCTGCGGCAGGCCGAGGAGCTGTTCGCGCTGCTCCGTGAAGAGGGTAAGAGTCCGGTGCTCTATACCGTCGGGCGGAAAGCGTTGGGCTACTTCAGCTTCCGGCAGCGCGAGGTGGTCGAATCGTGGACCGGCTTCTCGGAGCGGCCGACGTATGAGAATGCCCGCGAGATCGCCGAGACCCTGGTGACGTCCTTCATGTCGGGCGCTGACGACGATGACGACGACCCGGGCGAGGACGGCATTCTCGGTGTCGACGAACTGCACATCGTCTTCACGGAGTTCAAGTCGATGCTGGCCCAGAGTGCGGTCGCGCGACGCATCGCGCCGATGGTCGTCGAGTACGTCGAGGACGAGACGCCGGAAGACGGTCCGCAAACCCTGTTCTCGTTCGAGCCGGACCCCGAGACGCTGTTCGACGCGCTGCTCCCGCGCTACGTCGCCACCCGGGTCTACGCCGCACTACTGGAAGCCGCGGCGTCCGAGTCGGCCTCGCGGCGCCGCGCGATGAAGTCCGCCACCGACAACGCCGACGATCTGATCAAGGATCTGACCTTGATGGCCAACCGTGAACGTCAGGCCCAGATCACCCAGGAAATCAGCGAGATCGTCGGCGGCGCCAACGCGCTGGCCGACGCCAAGTAAGCCCCGTAGGAAGCGAAGAGAGATATGACTGCTACCGCAGAAAAGACCGCAGGCCGGGTAGTCCGCATCACGGGTCCGGTTGTCGACGTGGAGTTCCCGCGCGGCTCCGTGCCTGAACTGTTCAACGCGTTGCACGCCGAGATCACGTACAAGCAGATGGCCAAGACGCTGACGCTGGAGGTCGCGCAGCACCTCGGGGACAACCTGGTGCGCGCCATCTCCATGCAGCCGACCGACGGCCTGGTGCGTGGTGTCGAGGTGACCGATACCGGTGCCTCGATCTCGGTGCCCGTCGGTGACGGCGTGAAGGGCCACGTGTTCAACGCCCTCGGCGACTGCCTCGACGAGCCCGGCTACGGCAAGGACTTCGATCACTGGTCGATCCACCGCAAGCCGCCGGCATTCGCCGACCTCGAGCCTCGCACCGAGATGCTGGAGACCGGCCTCAAGGTCGTCGACCTGCTGACCCCCTACGTGCGTGGCGGCAAGATCGCCCTGTTCGGTGGTGCCGGCGTGGGTAAGACGGTGCTCATCCAGGAGATGATCAACCGCATCGCCCGCAACTTCGGTGGTACCTCGGTGTTCGCCGGCGTCGGTGAGCGCACTCGTGAGGGCAACGACCTGTGGGTCGAGCTGGCCGATGCCGACGTACTCAAGGACACCGCGTTGGTGTTCGGTCAGATGGATGAGCCGCCCGGCACCCGTATGCGCGTCGCGTTGTCGGCGCTCACCATGGCTGAGTTCTTCCGCGACGAGCAGGGCCAGGACGTGCTGCTGTTCATCGACAACATCTTCCGGTTCACCCAGGCCGGCTCCGAGGTGTCGACGCTGCTCGGTCGTATGCCCTCGGCCGTGGGTTACCAGCCCACCCTGGCCGACGAGATGGGCGAGCTGCAGGAGCGCATCACCTCGACCCGCGGTAAGTCCATCACCTCGATGCAGGCCGTGTACGTGCCCGCCGACGACTACACCGACCCGGCGCCTGCGACCACATTCGCGCACCTCGATGCGACCACTGAACTCTCCCGTTCGGTGTTCTCGAAGGGCATCTTCCCGGCGGTGGACCCGTTGGCGTCGAGCTCGACGATCCTCGACCCGGCGGTCGTGGGGGACGAGCATTACCGGGTGGCCCAGGAGGTCATTCGAATCCTGCAGCGCTACAAGGATCTTCAGGACATCATTGCGATTCTCGGTATCGACGAACTCGCCGAAGAGGACAAGCAGCTGGTGCAGCGTGCTCGTCGTATCGAGCGCTTCCTGTCGCAGAACATGATGGCGGCCGAGCAGTTCACCGGGCAGCCGGGTTCGACGGTTCCGCTGAAGGAGACGGTCGAGGCCTTCGACAAGCTGACGAAGGGCGACTTCGACCACCTGCCCGAGCAGGCGTTCTTCCTCATCGGCGGCCTGGACGATCTGGCGAAGAAGGCCGAAAGCCTCGGCGCCAAGATCGACAAGAGCAGCAGTGGCTCGTCGAAGAAGGACGACAAGAAGGACGACAGCTCCGACGATTCCAAGGGCGAGGACGACTAGCTCATGGCGGAGATGACCGTCGAGATCGTCGCCGTCGAGCGCGAGCTCTGGTCGGGTGAGGCCACGTTCGTGTTCACCCGTACCACCGCAGGTGAGATCGGCATCCTGCCGCATCACATTCCGCTGGTGGCCCAGCTCGTCGACGACGCGATGGTGCGCGTCGAGCGCGAAGGCGAAGACGATCTGCGGATCGCGGTCGATGGCGGTTTCCTCTCGGTCACCGAGGAGACGGTGCGGATCCTGGTCGAGAACGCAGAGTTCGAGTCAGAGATCAACGGCGACAGCGCAAAGCAGGACTCGGAGTCCGAGGATGAGCGGACCGCGGCGTGGGGCAGAGCGCGTCTGCGCGCTCTAGGCCAGATCGACTAGGCCGCCGATGAGCGTGTCCATGTTCCTCATGGTCGCGCTGATTGGTGTGCTGCTGGTAGTCGTTGTGATGATGTGCTACCGGCTGTGGAAACTTCGGCAGGTCGGCGGCACTGCTGCGATCTTGCGTGACGTTCCCGCGGTCGGCGGGCATGGCTGGCGGCACGGCGTAATGCGGTATCGCGGTGGAGAAGCCGGCTTCTATCGGCTATCCAGCATTCGGTGGTGGCCCGACCGCACGCTCAGCCGTCGAGGGTTGGAGATCGTGTCACGGCGTGCGCCCAGAGGCGACGAGTTCGACATCATGACGGACGAAATCGTAGTCCTCGAGCTGCGGGATACCAGCCCCGAGCGCCGGCGCGGCTACGAGGTGGCATTGGATCGGGGGGCCTTGACGGCCTTCTTGTCGTGGGTCGAGTCGCGGCCGTCGCCTCGTGCGCGACGCCGCACGTCCTAACCTGTTGCGGGGCCGCCCGGTTGCCACAGCACATCACCGTCGGGATTGGCTGCCCTGGACAAAATGAACAGCAGGTCCGAAAGCCGATTGAGGTACTTGGCCGGTAGGACGCTGACGGTTTCCCGGTGTGTGTCGACGGCCACCCATGCCGACCTTTCGGCCCGCCGTGCGACGGTGCGGGCGACATGCAATAGGGCGGACAATGGTGAACCGCCCGGCAATACAAAGGAATTCAACGCAGGTAAGGCCTCGTTGAACTCGTCGCACCAGGATTCGAGCCGGTCGATGTAGCTCTGCGAGATTCGCAGCGGCGGATGTTCGGGGTTTTCGACCACAGGCGTGGATAGGTCAGCGCCGGCATCGAAGAGATCGTTCTGAATCTGCCTGAGAACCTTGAGAATCTGTTCACGAGGGTTTCCCAAAGCCACCGCCACGCCGATGGCGGCATTGGTTTCGTCACAGTCTGCGTACGCCGCGAGACGGGCGTCATTCTTTGACACCCTGCTGAAATCGCTGAGTCCAGTGGTTCCGTCATCACCCGTCCGCGTGTAGATACGGGTCAGATGAACTGCCATGTGGAAACCGTACCGGAGAAGGTGACCGAGGAAACTGACATGGCCCACGGCGCTGTTTACACTGACCCGCGTGAGCGAGCGTTTCGTGGTGACCGGTGGAAACCGGTTAGCAGGCGAAGTTGCCGTCGGGGGGGCCAAGAACAGCGTTCTGAAGCTGATGGCGGCGTCGCTGCTGGCTGAGGGCACAAGCACGATCACGAACTGCCCTGACATCCTCGACGTGCCGCTGATGGCGGAGGTGCTGCGTGGACTTGGCGCGACGGTCGAGCTTGATGGCGACGTCGTGCGGATCACCTCGCCCGATGAACCCAAGTACGACGCGGATTTCGCCGCCGTCCGGCAATTCCGTGCGTCGGTATGTGTGCTCGGTCCGCTGGTCGGGCGCTGCAAACGTGCGAAAGTCGCCTTGCCCGGCGGTGACGCGATCGGGTCGCGTCCGCTGGACATGCATCAGGCCGGACTTCGCCAGCTGGGTGCCCGCTGCAATATCGAGCACGGTTGCGTCGTCGCCGAGGCGGATCACCTGCGAGGCGCAGAGATTCAGCTGGAATTCCCATCGGTGGGTGCCACCGAGAACATCTTGATGGCGGCAGTCGTCGCCGAAGGTGTGACGACCATTCACAACGCCGCGCGTGAGCCCGACGTCATCGACCTGTGCACGATGCTCAACCAGATGGGTGCTCAGATCTCGGGGGCGGGCACTTCGACGATGACGATCACGGGTGTTGATCGGCTGCATCCCACCGAGCACCGGGTGATCGGCGACCGCATCGTCGCGGCGACGTGGGGGATCGCGGCGGCAATGACCCGCGGCGACATCTCGGTCACCGGTGTCGACCCACAGCACCTGCAGTTGGTGCTGCACAAACTGCACGACGCCGGCGCGACTGTCACGCAGGACGACAACGGCTTCCGGGTGGTCCAGTACGAAAGGCCCAAGGCGGTCAACGTCGCGACGCTGCCGTTCCCGGGGTTCCCGACGGACCTGCAGCCGATGGCCATCGGCTTGGCTGCCATAGCCGACGGCACGTCGATGATCACCGAGAACGTCTTCGAAGCGCGATTCCGTTTCGTCGAGGAGATGATCCGGTTGGGCGCCGACGCCCGCACGGACGGTCACCACGCGGTGGTGCGGGGTATTCCGCAGCTTTCCAGTGCGCCGGTGTGGTCGTCGGACATCCGCGCGGGCGCCGGGCTGGTCCTGGCCGGCCTGGTCGCCGACGGCGAAACCGAAGTGCACGATGTGTTCCACATCGATCGCGGTTACCCGCTGTTCGTAGAGAATTTGACAAGCCTTGGGGCGGAGATCGAGCGGATCGCGTAGTCGCCGGGCACCCGGTTTGGGAACTGGCTCCGATAGGGCGTAGTATTTATCCAGAAGCCAAGGGCCCCAGTCCAAATGGATTGGCGGACCGGGTTTGACCTCTCTGACCACGTGGAGTACAGTGGCAGGGTTGCCTGAAAACCGGGTGTGTTGTTTGAGAACTCAATAGTGTGTTTGGTGGTTTTTGTTTGTTGTTTTTTGGCCTGCCTCTTTTTCCCGTTTTGGGGTGGGTTGTTTTTTTGATGCCAGTTTTTGGTGTCTTGTTTGGTTTCAGATTTTTCTGATTCGAATTCCACCTGTCTGTTGATGGGTTGTTTTTGTTTGGAGAGTTTGATT